>NZ_CP173039.1:5222500-5437670 GCF_044784385.1 Microvirga sp. RSM25
GCCCGCCATGTCCTCACCCGATGCCAATGTAATCATCGAGAACCGCAGTCTCGAGGAAAAATTCGATCCCGAGATGCGCTTCCGCCCCCTGCCTCCGACGACCGCCTGGCTCGTTGCGGGCCTGCTGCTGGCGCTCTCGTTCTTCCACTACTACACGGCAGGATTCGGATTGTTGCGGGAGGCTACCCATCGTGGCATCCACATGGCCTTCGTGCTGGGCCTGATCTTTCTCGTCTTCTCGGCCTTCAAGAGTGATCAGGAGCGGATCGCCCCATCGACCTGGTGGCGTCCGGGCAGCATTTCCGTGATCGACTGGGCTCTGGCCATCGCGGCCGCCGTCTCAAGCCTCTATGTGCCATGGATCTTCAGCGAGCTCGCCTTCCGGGTCGGCAATCCGTCGCCGACGGATGTGCTCATGGGGACGATCCTGATCGTGGTGCTGCTCGAGGCGACGCGCCGCTCCGTGGGCTGGCCGCTTCCGGTCATCGCCATCGGTGTGATGCTCTATGCCCATTTCGGGCCCTCCATGCCGGGCATTCTCCAGCATCCCGGCGCTTCCTGGTCGAACATCGTCAACCATCTCTACCTCACGAGCCAGGGCATCTATGGTATCGCTCTGGGAGTCGTCGCCACGTACGTCTTCCACTATGTGCTCTTCGGCGTGCTTGCGACCCGGGTCGGTCTCGGCAAACTCTTCATCGATCTCGCCACCTGCGTGGCGGGCCGCTATGCGGGCGGGCCGGCCAAGGTCTCGATCTTCGGCTCGGCCCTGTTCGGCATGATCTCGGGCTCCTCCATCGCCAATACGGTCACGGTCGGGTCCCTCACGATTCCGGCAATGATCCGCGTCGGCTATCAGCGCCATTTCGCGGCGGCGGTGGAGTCGGCGGCGTCGACCGGCGGGCAGATCACTCCGCCGATCATGGGCGCCGCCGCCTTCCTGATGGTCGAATTCCTGAACGTCCCCTATCAGACGGTGATCCTGGCGGCGATCGTTCCCGCATGCATGCATTTCTTCGGGGTGTTCATGCAGGTCCATCTCGAGGCCAGGCGCGCCGGGCTGAAGGGGCTGCCTGCCGAGGAGCTGCCCAAAGCCGCCAAGGTCATCCGCGAGGGATGGCAGACGATCATGCCGCTTGCCGTGCTGCTGATCGTGCTGTTCTCCGGCTTCACCCCTATCTCGCCGCCTTCTGGGGCATCACGGCCTGCCTTGTGGTGGGGGCCTCGCGCGTTCCCGCCATCACGCTCGGGTTCCTGGCCGCCATCGTGGCGGCGGTCGCCACGGGCATGCTCACGCATTTGGTCTTCGTCGCGCCGCTCCTCGGGCTGGTGCTGGCGCTTCTGATCACCACGTTCTTCAAGAGCGACGCCGGCAAGGCGCTCGTGCTCGACCTCGTCGATGCCTTCGTCGTCGGTGCCAAATACGCCATCGGCGTGGGGGCCGCCGCTGCAACGGTCGGCATCATCGTCGGCATCGTCACGCTCACCGGCGTCGGCTTCAAGATCTCCTTCATCGTCACGTCGTTTGCCGCTCAACTGGCGCAAAGCGTCATGGATCTCGTGCCGGCGGGCCTCTCCGACATGAAGGCCATGACGCTGTTCTTCACCCTGCTGATGACGGCCATCGTCTGCATCCTGCTGGGATGCGGTGTTCCGACGACGGCGAACTACATCATCATGGTCACCGTCGCCGCGCCGGCGCTCGGGCTTCTCGGCGTTCAGCCCCTCGTCGCGCATTTCTTCGTGTTCTATTACGGGGTGCTCGCCGACATCACGCCGCCCGTGGCATTGGCGGCCTATGCGGGGGCCAGCATGGCGGGGGCCGATCCGTTCAGGACAGGAAACACGGCCTTCCGGCTGGGCTTGGGCAAGGCGCTCGTGCCGTTCGTCTTCGTGTACGGTCCGGCCATGCTCATCGTCACGCCGGAATTCACCTGGCCGAGCTTCCTCTTCGTCACCACGGGAGCCGTCATCGGAATCATGTTCCTGTCGGCGGCCTTCGCCGGGTACGGGCTGACGCCGATGCGGGCCTGGGAGCGCTGGCTCATCGGGCTCGCCTCCCTGCCGATCATCGCACCCGATGTGGAGACCACTCTGATCGGATTGGTGATGGCAAGTCCCGTTGTCGTGTCGCAGCTTTTCAGGGCACGCTCCGCCATGGTGCCGAAGCCTGCCTGACGCTCGAGCATTGCTTCCAGTTGTGGAGGCCGGTTTCGGAGTCGGACCCGATGCTCACGTTCCTGAACAGCCCATCGTTCGGCTCCGCACGGTGCGCCGGCAGGACAACCTGAACCATTCTGCGGCCCTCCCGTTGTTCTTTGCTGGATTAAAGACAACGGGAGAGCCTTATGGTCGATTACAGGAAGCTTTTGGACGCATTCGTTGGAGCCATCGGCCGTCCTGATCATCGGAGCTCCGGCCAGTCCAGCCAGGGAGGTATGAGGCAGCAGGCCGAGAAGAGCGTGACACAGGTCACGGGCCAGTCGCCCGATCAGCTCCTGCAGAAAGCCAAGGATTTCGCCACCCAGCATCCGGGGCTGACCCAAACGGCCCTTGTCGGCCTGGCAGGCCTTCTGTTCAAAGGGCGCAAGAAGGGCAAGCTGACCGGCAATCTTGTCAAGCTCGGCGGTCTCGCCGTGATCGGTGGGCTGGCCTACAAGGCTTATCAGAATCAGCAAGCGGCCAAGGCGCCGGCCGGAGGCGGGACCAATGCGTCCGCCGTTCCGGCAACCGGCTCCGACGAGGCCGTCGCCCAATCGGCGCTGAGCCTGCCGGAAACGTCGCGCTTCCACCCGGTTTCTCAGACGGAGGACGATGCGCTCCTCTTCCTCCGCACCATGGTGGCGGCGGCCGCTGCCGACGGGCATATCGATCAAGCCGAGCGGGCGCGCATCGTCCGGGGCCTGACCGAGGCCGGCATCGATCCTGAAGCGAGCCGTTGGCTAGAAACTGAAATGGCCTCGCCCGCAGATGTCGAGGAGCTTGCCGCCAACGTCAACGATCCGGACAAGGCGGCACAGGTCTATGCGGCCGCCCGCATCGCCATCGATCCCGACACGATCCAGGAGCGCGAATTCCTGCATCAGCTGGCCGAGGCGCTGGACCTCGATCCGGCGCTGCGCTCGCAGATCGACGATACGGTCGGTGGCTTGAGCTAAAGCGCGGTCTTCATTCGGGCGTATCGTGCGGAACCGAAGGTCCGCGTCAGCGAAAAGTGGATTCGGTTTTCCGCTGCAAACGATGCACTAGAGTGGAGAAACCCGCCCCAGCGGCTTGATGCTCTGGTACTTGATGGTGGTCTGCGTGCCGCCCTTCTCCTCGTAACGCTTCGCCAGAACGAAGCCGAGCTCGGGCGAGTAGAGGTCCGTGTGTTCGGAAGTCATCTTGCCGTCCGCGTTGAGGAAGCGGTTGCGCACCACCAGGACGTTGTAGGAGCAGGAGCCGAGCTGGAGCTGCTCCTGACCGGTCACCGCCAGTTCCAGTGAGATCAGGGCGCCCACCTTGCCCGGCTGGGCCGGGGCATAGGTCAGGGCCCGGCGGGCCTTTGGTTCGAGTGGAAAGACGGTTCGCAGATCGGAGACGGGAATGTTGATGCTCCGGGCTGTGTCGTCGAAACGGCTGATCGGGAAGAAACCCCGATAATAGATCACGTCCTGTTTTTTCCCGCCGGGATACGAGTTCACCACATGGACGAAGTGATCCGAAGCGGGGCGGACCTCCGCAATCGTTCCTTGACGCTCCAGAACGAAACCCAGCTTCGCAGTCTGTACCGTTGGGCAATCGTCGCCGAAGGCAGGAGATGCAAGGAGAGCCGTTGCGGCGAAAGGAACAACGTGTCGAAACATGGCAGGGCCGCCCGGCGTTATCAGATGAAGAAGAGGCGTCGGGGCAAATCTCGGCGCTGAAATTGTATAACAGGTCATCGGCCGAAGTGGAAAGCGGATCTTGGATCGCTGCCGAACCCAGGCACCGTTTCCGCCCATCGAAAGGCAGCTACTTTAGTCAGGGGACGGTTGATCTTATCCCCTGTCCTGGATCAAATACCGCCACTGCGTTTACGGATGCCCGAAAGGATATGAAGAATGGCTGAGAGGCCTCACCGTCGCACTCCCGATCAGCTTCGCTCACGGCTCTGGTTCGACAACCCCGACAATCCCGGCATGACGGCGCTCTACCTGGAGCGCTACCTGAATTTCGGCCTGACGAGCAAGGAGCTGCAGGGCAAGAAGCCGATCATCGGCATTGCGCAGACGGGATCCGATCTGTCTCCCTGCAACCGGCATCACCTCGAGCTCGCCAAGCGCGTGCGTGACGGCATCACGGCCGCGGGCGGCGTACCGTTCGAGTTCCCGTGCCATCCGATTCAGGAGACGGGAAAGCGCCCCACCGCCTGCCTCGACCGCAATCTCGCTTATCTCTCCCTCGTCGAGGTTCTCTATGGCTATCCGCTCGACGGCGTCGTGCTGCTGACCGGCTGCGACAAGACCATGCCGGCCTGCATCATGGCGGCTGCTACCGTGAACATTCCGGCGATCTCGCTCAATGTCGGTCCCATGCTCAACGGCTGGCACCATGGCGAGCGCACGGGCTCGGGCACCGTCGTCTGGAAGGCGCGCGAGCGCCATGCTGCGGGCGATATCGATTACCAACAATTCATCGACATCGTCGGCTCGTCCGCACCGTCCGTCGGCCATTGCAACACCATGGGCACGGCCTCCACGATGAATGCGCTGGCGGAAGCGCTCGGCATGTCCCTGCCAGGCTCCGCAGCCGTGCCTGCGCCTTATCGCGAGCGCGGACAGATGGCCTATGAGACCGGCCTGCGCATCGTCGACATGGTGTGGGAGGATCTGAAGCCCTCCGACATCATGACCCGCGAGGCGTTCGAGAACGCCATCGTGGCCAATGCGGCGATCGGTGGCTCCACCAACGCGCCGATCCATATCAATGCGATCGCCAAGCATATCGGCGTGCCGCTCGATTGCGACGATTGGGAGCGTATCGGCTTCGAGATCCCGCTTCTCGTGAATGTGCAGCCGGCGGGCGAATATCTCGGCGAGGAGTATTTCCGCGCCGGCGGTCTGCCGGCCGTGCTGGCCGAGCTGATCGGCGCCGGAAAGATCCATGAGAATGCGCTGACCTGTACCGGCACCACCATCGGTGAGAACTGCAAGGGCAAGTTCACCTGGGATCGCGACGTGATCCGCTCCTACGACAATCCGCTGAAGGAGAAGGCGGGCTTCCTGAATCTCAAGGGAACGCTCTTCGATTCCGCGATCATGAAAACGAGCGTGATCAGTCCGGAATTCCAGGAGCGCTATCTCAACAATCCGGAGGATCCGAACGCGTTCGAGGGACGTGTCGTGGTGTTCGACGGACCGGAGGATTATCACCACCGCATCGATGATCCGTCGCTCAACATCGACGAGCACACGATCCTCATCATGCGCGGCGCTGGCCCGATCGGTTATCCCGGTGCCGCCGAGGTGGTGAACATGCAGCCGCCGGGTGCGCTCATCAAGCGGGGCGTTCTCTCGCTGCCGTGCATCGGAGACGGACGCCAGTCCGGCACGTCGGGCACGCCGTCGATCCTCAACGCTTCGCCGGAGGCGGCCGTGGGCGGCGGTCTGGCGCTGCTGCAGACGGGCGACCGCATCCGCGTCGATCTCAACAAGCGCAGCGCTGACATTCTTCTGGCGCCGGAAGAGCTTGAGAGGCGGCGCGCCGATCTCGAGGCCAAGGGCGGCTATGCCTACCCGGCGAGCCAGACGCCCTGGCAGGAGATCCAGCGCTCCATGGTGGATCAGCTCTCCGAGGGCATGACCCTGAAGCCGGCGGTGAAGTACCAGAAGGTCGCGCAGACTTTCGGCGTGCCGCGCGACAATCACTGATCTGCAAAAAGGGAACGGGGGCTGGCATGAACAGACTTCAAGGAAAGACAGCCCTCGTCACGGCGGCAGGGCAGGGGATCGGACGCGCCATCGCGGAGGCTTTCCTTCGCGAAGGCGCGAAGGTCTGGGCGACGGATCTCGATGTTGCGAAGCTGGAGGGTCTTGAGGGTGCCGAGAAGCGCAGGCTCGATGTTCTCTCAAGCGCGGATGTCGAGCAACTCGTCGCCGAGGCCGGATCCTTCGACGTTCTCGTCAATGCCGCGGGCTTCGTGCATCACGGCACGATTCTCGAATGCTCCGACAAGGACTGGGATTTCTCGTTCGACCTGAACGTGAGATCCATGCACCGAACCATCAAGGCCGCGCTGCCGGGCATGCTGGAGAAGGGCCGGGGCTCGATCGTCAACATCGCGTCCGGCGCCTCCTCCGTGCGCGGCATCCCGAACCGCTATGTCTATGGGACGTCCAAGGCGGCGGTGATTGGCCTGACCAAGGCGGTCGCGGCCGATTTCATCAAGCGTGGTGTCCGTGCCAACGCCATCTGCCCCGGCACGATCCAGTCGCCCTCGCTCGACGAGCGGATCGCGGCGCTTGCCGCGAGTTCCGGTCAGAGCCTGGAGACCGTGCGCCAAGCCTTCGTCGATCGCCAGCCGATGGGCCGGCTCGGCACGGCCGAGGAGGTGGCCGCGCTCGCCGTCTATCTCGCCTCCGACGAGGCAAGCTACACGACGGGCCATATCCACCTCGTCGATGGCGGGTTTGCGCTTTAAGCGATTGCCCTGGTGCCTGAGATCGGAAAGATAAGCCCGTGCGATGGGCGATCACCGCCCTGGTTTTTAAGGCTCATCGACCAAAGAAAAAAGGCAGGCTGTAAAGCCTGCCTTTTCAGTTTGCCGTGGTTTTGATGAAAAGCGGATTGTTCCTTGTTCCCTATCGGCTTTACCCCCGCGCGTCTCTGCTGTTGGCGCGCTCTGCTTTGGCAATCCATGCCGCCGCCCCACGGTGCCTCCAATCCATCCGCAATACCAAACTAAAGTCTCGGATGGAGCCGTTATACTGGCTGAGGCCATACAATACGATTCCACGAACAAAATAGAACTTCACCAAAAACGTCGTCAAAGAGGTTGCTCTTGGGTTGTAGCGAGATACCACGTGGACATTTTCACCGAGCATCAAGTCCATAAGACTGAGCATGACTGACTGTCTGGTACTTGTGGTTGTAGTAGCCATTTGACGCCTCAAGTGAAAGTAGTAACGCGGTCTTTGGGTGAAAAGTGTTTTTCTTCTGCTTTGACTTGTTGAAGTCGCCTTTAATTTCTCACAGGGATTACCTTGCGGAAATCGGAGGAGCGCAAGGCTTGTCGGAAAAACGCAGACATCGTACTTTTCCGAGACATCGAACACTTTGGGAAAAGCATCGATAGACCCAAACGGCCCCTGGGACGGCTGTCGAGACGGGCACGATCATGACGAATGCCTATCCGGAGATGGAGAAGACGCCTCCTAAAGAGGGTGATGGCTCCGGCGCAAAGCCTGCCGGTCACGCTGGATCCGTGGTCGACCTTGTGATCAGGTCGACTGAGCTCGATGAGATGGAGGATCTTACAAATTCGCTGATCTCATCCCACAGGTTGAGGCCTTTAACGAGCGATGGTGTCTTCGACAGTACCTTGCAGATTCACGGGGTGCAGGATTTTTGTGGGTTTACGATCTCCTATGGACGTTCAGTGGAGGGCCGTCTCGAAGATGTGTCACCCGATGAGCGGATGGCGTTTGTCATGGCACCCAAGGGAAGAGGCCAACTCACCCTGAACCGGCAGGAGTTCGGTATGTCCGGCGAGCGTGGCGTGGTGTTCCCCACCGGCCCTCTCAAAATACTGAACCACAGCGACGATTGCGAGATTTCCGTTCTCCTGATGAACCGGCACAAGGCCGCAGAGCAATGTGCGAGGCTGCTGGCTCGCGATCTCGACCAGGATCTCCAGTTCGACACCGGCTTCGATCTGAACAGCGCCAACGGACAAAGCTGGGTCCGGCTGTTCCAGTATGCCACCGCAGAGCTCGCCAACCCGCATTCCCTGTTCCGAACCATGGCCGCCGCCCGTCAGCAGCTGGAGCAGACGGTGCTGGCGGGCTTTCTGCTCAGTCAGACGCACACCTACTCGGACGCGCTGCTTCGACCGCAATCCGCTGCAGCGCCTTTCTACGTCAGGCGGGCCGAAGCCTTCATCGAGGCGCATTTTCCCGAGCCCCTGTCCCTGGCCGACATTGCCGCGCAGGCTGGCGTGAGCGCGCGAAGCCTGCAGAACGGTTTCCAGAACTTCCGCAACATGACGCCGATGGCCTTCCTTCGTTCGGTCCGGCTGCAGCGGGTGCATCGTGTGTTGCTGACAGCTGACCCGGGCACCGCGAGGGTGACCGAGATCGCGCTTGCCTGCGGGTTCAATCATATGGGCGAGTTCGCGTCGGCCTACCGGCGCACCTTCGGCGAGACACCCCGCGAGACTCTGGTGCGGGCACGAGCCCGCTAGAACGTCACAGAGAGTCCCGGGAGAGCAGGACTTCGGACATCGTGGTGCGCTTCTCCTTTCGCGACGATGAAGTTTCAGACATGGGCGTCGATAGCGCCGTACCACGACCTGCAACATATGGTTGCTGGAAGCGAAGCTCCTCAATCATCAGGCGTGCGTAACGCGGGTGTAGCGGAAGCCTCGGTGCTTCATGTCGATCATGGTCTGCCGCAGGATCCGCCTCTTTCCCTATCGCGCCGTGGAATCGCGAGCGTGGCGAGTGCCAACACACCCGTCAGCACCTGCTCGTCCCGAGCAATTCCCCCAGCATATTGATCATAACATGATTATATTGCATAAACCGGGAGCGTACAGAATGTCGAGATTCCGCGGGAATCGGTTCCAGAACGTTGAGATTCGGACGGCTATCACATGGAGCAGGGCAAAAAAATCTGCGGATTGAATGCGGTGCTTCAGCTCCGATTGCCGATCCCTGTTGCGCCTTCCGCAGGATCGTCGAACTTGTCTCAAGGCAGACCCTGTCCGGGGCGGTATAGCCATGGCAGGTGCCTTGAAGCGCAATCCACGGAGAGGCCTGTCACCGCCCGCGCAGGAGCAGACCCGTGACAGGAAGGAGCGCAGCGGGCCGGTCCTCGAGCATTCCTATCGTTCTTCGAAGATCGATGAGATCGAGCATGTGGTCAGCACGCAGATTACGCCCCACAAGCTCGTTCCCTTAAGCCGCGACAGATCTGTCGACAGCGCCTTCCATTTTCACGGAGCGAAAAACCTCGCGGTTTTCGACATTCGCTACGGCAGTCGGATCGCCGTCGAGTTCGAGCATTACGAAGCCGGCGACCTTCTGGGCTTCGTCATGGCGAACGAGGGAACGGGCAGAGTCCGGTTGGACCGCGAGGAGTTCGGAATCTCGCAGAGTGAAGGCGTGATGATCACTTCAGGACCCCGCGAAACTCTCCAATACGCAGAGGATTGTGAAACGCGCGTGCTGCTGATGAACCGCAGCAGAATTGCGGAATATTGTGCGAAGCTGCTCGGGCGGGAGGTCGGGAAACCAGTCGATTTCCAGGCGCATTTCTCCCTCGAGTCCGCGTCCGGACAGAGTTGGCTGCGCCTAACGCAATATGTCGCCTCCGAGTTGCAGGAGCCGCATTCGATGCTGAAGCTTCTGCCGGCAGCCCAGCAACAGCTCGAGCAGACCCTGATCACCTCGCTTCTCCTCGCCCATCGCCACACCTATTCCGATGCATTGCTGAAGCCCCAATCCCCTGCGGCGCCGTTTTACGTCAAACGGGCGGAAGCCTTCATCGAAGCCCATTTCAGCGAGCCGCTGTCCCTCGCCGACATCGCCGCGCAGGCCGGGGTGAGCGCCAGAAGCCTGCAGAACGGTTTTCAGAGTTTCCGCGGGATGACCCCTATGGCGTTTCTCCGGTTGGTGCGGTTGAGGCGGGCGCAAGAGGCTCTCCTCCGGGCGGATCCAGCCTGCACGACAGTGACGGAGATTGCGATCAGCTGTGGCTTCGGCCACATGGGCGAGTTCGCCAGCCTCTACAGGCGCACTTTTGGCGAGACGCCCAAGCAGGCCTTGGGAAAGACGGTTTATCGCTGAGGCTCTCCGTGATCCGGTTTGCGGCGAGAAATCCATCGCAGCCAGGACGCGTAAGAGTGTTCAGTCCGTGGAAGGTCGTGAATGTCGACTTAATCCCTACGGCTTCAACGATGTTCTGTTCGAAGGGCCCTTTTGCAAAGTCGTCAGGGTGTTCCAGACGCCTGGGCCACAACAAAGGCCGTTAACACTGACCATTTGGATGCATGGCATGTGCAAACAGGCCCACTGCGCAAGCAGCATGCACGCACGTTGCTGAAGACGCCATTCCGCTGTGGCAAGAGAAAAAGCCTATGACTTGTCAAGTTTACTTGGAAAATCTACCGTTTTGAAATTCTTCAGGAAGATACCCCAAGAATAGGCAACAGAGTATCCGAGCATGGTCGACGAAAGTTCTGTGGCCAAGCCTGCTGTCCAAAGCAATGGTGCTGTCGGCTTCTCGTTGCAATCGCCCCGTCTCGATGAGATCGAGGACCTCTGCAACAGATTCGTCACCCCTCACAGGCTCACCCGTGCATCCCGGATCCAGGAGGCGGACAGTAAGCTCAGCGTTCATGGCATAAAGGATCTGGGGATCTTCACCGTCGCCTATGGGGCAGAGCTGACGGCGCAAGTTTATCCGACTGATATGGACGACCGGTTGGCATTCGTCATCGCGGAGAGTGGCGCCGGGCATGCAAAGATGGAGGGGCAGGAATACGCTTTCACGGCCGAGCAGGCAGCCATCCTCCCTTCCGGCCCGGAACTGTTGATGCACTACCAGGACAATTGCGAAACGCTGACGATCTTGCTCAGCCGTGGCAAGCTCGCGGAGCAATGCGCAAAGCTGCTGGGTCACGAGATCGAACGGCCCCTTGAGTTCAACCGACAGACTCTCTTGCAGGGCGGCGCCGGACAAAGCTGGCGGCGCCTCGGGAGCTACGTCGCTGGTGAATTAAGCGATCCCTTCTCCATGACCCAGCAGGTATCGGCTGTTGCGCAGCAGCTCGAGCAGATGGTCAGCACGGCCTTCCTGCTCGGACACTCCCATACCTATTCGGACGCGCTGCTGCGGCCGCAATCCGCTGCCGTGCCCTTTTACGTCAAACGCGCCGAAGCCTTCATCAAGGCGCACTTTGCCGAGCCCCTGTCTCTGGCCGACATCGCGGCCCATGCCGGCGTGAGTGCCAGGAGCCTGCAGAACGGCTTCCAGAACTTCCGCAACACCACGCCAATGGGATTTCTGCGATCGCTGCGGTTGAAGCATGCCCATGAGATGCTGCTGCTGTCGGACCCGAGCACCGTCACAGTCACCGAGATCGCCTTGCGCTGCGGCTTCGGCCATCTGGGCGAGTTCGCCACCGTCTATCGACACACCTTCGGCGAAGCACCACGGCAGACTCTGGCGCGGGCGCGGGTCGGATGAGGCTCACGCCGTGCAGGTCTCTCCGATGGGTTTCGAGATCGGCTTATTTCGAACGCCAGGGCGTCTCCGCCACCGGCGTCAATGGACCCTTGCCGTCGAACCATGAGATCAGGTTGTCGGCCACCAGCTTGCCCATGGCGTTGCGGGTATGAACGGACGCGGAGGCGATATGCGGCAGAAGCACCACGTGCTCCAGATCGATCAGCTCCTGCGGAACGCGCGGCTCGTCCTCGTAGACATCGAGGCCCGCACTCAGGATCGTGCCCGACTTGAGCGCATGGATGAGCGCCTGTTCGTCCACGACGGTGCCGCGGGCGACGTTGATCAGGACGCCGGTCGGCCCTAGGGCCTTCAGCACTTCCGCATCGATGAGGTGCCTGGTCGACGCGCCGCCGGGCGTGATGACGATCAGCACGTCCGAGGCCTCTGCAAGATCGGTGACGGTCGGGTAATAGGAATAGGCCACATCGTCCTGCTGCGTGCGCCCGTGATAGGCGATGCTCACATCGAAGCCGGAAAGCCGCCTCGCGATGGCCTTGCCGATGCGTCCGAGGCCGACGATGCCGACCTTCCTTTCGCGTAGCGTCGCCGACAGGGGGAAGGACGCCTTCAGCCATTTCCCGTCGCGCAGGTAGCGATCGGCCTGCGGAATCTTTCTCAGCGTTGCGAGAAGCAACCCGAGGGTAAGGTCGGCCACCTCGTCGTCGAGGACGCCGGGCGTGTTGGTGACGACGATGTTGCGCTTGGCGGCTTCCGCCGCATCCACATTGTCATAGCCGACACCGAAGCTCGAAACGATCTCAACATTGGGCAGGCGATCGAGGAGGCTAGCGTCCACGCGGCCGAAGAGCGTGCTGGTCGCCACGCCGCGGATGCGGGGGCCGACCTCCTTCAGAAAGGCCTCCTTGTCCGTCTGCTCCCACAGGCGGTGGAGCGTGACGGCCTCATCGAGCGTTTCGATTACGATCGGCATCATCGGCGCTGTCATCAGGATGTCGGTTCGGCTCATGGCGTTTCCTATTGTGATGTCGGGTTAAAGAGCACAGCGTGCGACGCCGCCCCGTCGAAAGGCTTCGTCGGTGATCTTGGCCTGCTCCTGGAGCGCGGTCTTCACGTCCTGCGGCAGGTCGAGCCAATGGCAACTGCGTAAAGCGGCTTCCAGGGCGTAAAGCGCGTTGAGGCTCACCTGCCGGGGCAGCATGAATTTCAGCCGGCGGTAGGCCTCGACCGATCCCATGGACCGAAGATCGCCGACGGTGCGGATCCCGGCGTCTGCCAGCCTGCTCTGCGTGACGGGACCGATCCCGGGCAGGGTGTCGATGGCGGCATCATTCACGAGGACGACTCCGGCTTTCGATGCTTCACACGCTCACGGTAGAGCAAATAGAGCCCCGATGCGATGACGATGCCAGCCCCGACGAAGGTCCAAGAATCCGGCCAGTCGCCGAAGAGGACATAGCCCAACACCAGCATCCAGACGATCTGACTGTAGATGAAGGGCGCCAGGATCGCCGCCGGAGCCCGGGCATGGGCGAGGACCAGAAGCCAGTGGCCGAAGGCTCCGTAGAAGCCCGTCGTCGCGAGAAGGAACCAGACGAGAGGCGAGGAGGGTGTAGACCACACCCAGGGGAGGACAGGGGTGACGAAGACGATGCCGGCGACACTCGAATAGAGGGTCGTGGTCGCAATGGAATCGCTCGAGGCCAGCATGCGCGTCACGATGTTGTAGAAGGCGTAGGATACGGAACCCGCCAGCGACAGCAGGGCGGCAGGATGCATGGTGCCCAGGCCTGGCCGTGTGATCACGAGAATGCCGATGAAGCCAACGCCGATGGCGGCCATGCGCTGCCAGCCGATGCGTTCTCCCAGAAGGGGACCTGCAAGCAGTGCCACCAGCAGCGGCGTCGCGAAGATGATCGATTGCGTCTCGACCAGCTGCAGGTATTTCAGGGCGAAGAAATTGCAGAGGGTCGAGGCGAAGAGCAGGAACGAGCGGAGGAGCTGCAGCGGGAGCCGGCGCGTCCTGAGGGCTCCCGGCTGGGTCCGGGGATTGATGACGAGAAAGGTGAGAAACGCTGCCGAGATGTAGCGGGCCCAGACGGTGACCATGGGATCGACGGAGCGGTTCACCCATTTGGCCGTGGCATCGAGGCACGAAAAGCAGAACAGCGCCGCACACATGAGGGCAATGCCCACCATCCGGTTCTGGCGCTGCGCGACGGTCTTGGGCGAAGAAATGGGGATGCTATCGGCCATGCAGGGAATGCTAGCCGCTTCGCCGTCCCGATGCGAATGTCCGCCACGCACGACCCTCGTGCGCAGCACACAGGGGTTGTGATCAGGCCGTCGCGGCCATCTCCGGCTCACTGGCGGCTTCCAGCCCATCGGCCTCGTCATCGGTCTCGAAGCCGGTCTGATCGGCTCCGGTAAGGCCCGCGAGATTCTTGGCGGCTTTGCGCAGGAGCTTGCGCAGGCGCTTGCGGTCCTTGGCATCAAAGCCCTGGAGCAGCTCGCCCTCGACCTCGTCCCACAGGGCGTCGATGGCGGCCGCCTTGCGCTTGCCCTCCTTGGTCAGCTTCACCCGTACGATTCTGGCGTCGCCCGGTTCGGTGTGGCGCTCCACCAGTTTGAGGGCGGAAAGGCGCGAGACGGTCTTGGATGCGGTCGGCGGGCGCACGCGCAGGATGGCCGCCAGCTCGCCCATGGTCATGGGGCCGGAATTGCCCAAAGCCTGAAGAACCTGCTCCTGGCCGGCGAAGAGGCCGAGTTCCGAGAGCTTGTCGCCCGTGCGGCTTCGATGCAGGCGTGAGGCTTGAACCAGAGCCCATCCGACGCTCTTGACGCCAGGATGCTTGTTGTCGGTATCCATGGTCCCTCGCTGTTCGAAGCGTTCCCTCATACCATGGACGGGACTCATGACGGTACGATGACAAGCCGGCGCACTATTAACAGGCTAAATAACGCGAAGTGCTCAGGCCTCCCGATCGAGGGCGCTCTCGTGCCAGCGGCGCAGGAGGACATGGTTGAGGGCGGCTAGGACAAGAAACAGGCCGATGCCGGTCAGGGCCAAAAGCACAAGAGCTGCAAAGAGACGCGGAATGTTGAGCCGATACTGGCTCTCGATGATGCGGTAGGCCAGCCCCGAGCCCGCCCCTGCCGAACCTGCGGCCATCTCGGCAACCACGGCACCGATGAGGGAGAGCCCGCCCGCAATCCGCAAGCCCGCCAGGAAAGCCGGGAGAGCTGCCGGACGACGCAGATACCACAGAGCCTTCAAACGCGCCCGGAGGCGCGCCAGCGGGTCTTGCGAGGCGGGGGCGCCATAAAGCTGGAACAGCTCCATGAGGTTCCGATCGACGGATTGCAGGCCGAGCATCGTGTTCGAGAGGACCGGAAAGAAAGCGACGAGCCACGCGCAGGCGAGAACCGCCACACCCTGGGGCATGTAGATCAGGAGCAGGGGCGCGATGGCGATGACCGGCGTCACCTGCAGCACGATGGCGAACGGATAGAGCGAATATTCGACGATCCTCGACAGGCTCAATAGCACCGCCAGCACCACACCCCCGAGAACCGCAAGGACGAGGCCGGCGAGCGTGGTCTCGAGCGTCGTCAGGAGCGAGGCCGAGAGCAGCGACCAATCGGCCTCGAGGGTTCTGGCGATCAGGCTCGGCGCGGGCAGGATGTAGGGCGGGACGCCCTCGATGCGCACGATGGCCTCCCACGCGGCGATGGCGGCCGCGAAGACGACAAGCGGCAGAGCGATTTTCAGGGCATTGCCCTGACGGCGTGCGGGCACGGGAGTGAAGGCCATCACAACCGCTCCTCTGTCGTCTGATCGAGCAGAACCTGCGAGATCTGTGCGCATAGCTCGGCATAGCGCGCGCTGGTACGAAACTCCTTCGAGCGCGGCCCGGGCGCTTCGCCACTGATGTCCGCGACGATGCGGCCAGGACGCGATGACATGACGGCGATGCGGCTCGACAGATAGGCGCTCTCGTAGACCGAATGGGTCACGAACACGATCGTGCAGCGCAGGTCACCCTGCAGGCGCAACAGGTCGTCATTGAGCCGGAAGCGGGCGATTTCGTCGAGGGCCGCGAAGGGCTCGTCCATGAGAAGCAGTCTGGGCTTCAGCGACAATGCTCGCGCAATCGACACGCGCATTCTCATGCCGCCGGAGAGCTCGCGCGGATAGGCTTTCGCGAAGTCGCTCAAGCCGACGAGGGCAAGGCTCTCGGCGATGCGATCCCGTGCGTCGCGCTTGGATACGCCGCGCAGGCGCAAGGGGAGCCACACATTGTCCGCCACATTGGCCCAGGGCATCAGCGTCGGATCCTGGAACACGAAACCGATCTCGCCGCGATGATCGTCACCGGTCGAGCCCGGCCAGGTGACGCTTCCTCCCGTCGGCTGCGCGAGATCCGCGATGAGGCGCAACACCGTCGACTTGCCGCATCCCGATGGACCGAGGATCGACACGAACTCGCCTGCGAACACATCGAGATCGAAGCCGGCAAGCGCCGTCACGCCGTTGGAGAAGATCTTCGTGATCTCTCTCAAGGAAACTAGCGCGGGCGAAAGCTGCGTCATCGGTGCGGCGATACGGGAAACGGCGTCGCTCTCCTCTTACTGCTTCAGGTTCAGACCCACGCCCTTGTTCACGAACCGGAGCGTATAGGCTTTTCGGTAATCGAGATCCGCCTTGAAGAGACCGGCCTTCACCATCTTGTCGAAGAAGTCCTTCATGCGTGCATCCGTCATGGCGCCGATGCCGAGGCTTGTGGTGTCGCCGGAATCGACGATGCCATATTCCTTCATCTTGGCACGGGAATAGGTAAGCAGTTCGTCCGTCATCTCCGGATTGTCGCGCTTGATGAGCTCCTTCGCTTTCGTGTTGTCGCCGTAGAGATAATGATACCAGCCGATGGTCGAGGCATCGACGAAGCGCTGCACGAGATCGGGATACTTCTCCACGACCTCGCGGCGCGTCTCCACGGTGGTGGAATAGGTGCTGAAACCATGATCGGCGAGCAGGAACACGTTGGGCTTGAAGCCCGCAGCCTTCTCGATGGTCAGCGGCTCGGAGGTGACATAGCCCTGCTGCACCGACGCCTTGTTGGCGATGAAGGGCGCCGGATTGAAGCCGTAAGGCTTCACCTGCTCGTCCTTGAAGCCGTACTCGGCCTTCATCCACTGGAAGAAGGTGGCGACACCATCCTTGGACAGGAGAATGTCATTTGACTTTTTGAGGTCGGGGAAGGTGTCGAGCCCCTGGCCCGGATGGCTGAGGAGGACCTGCGGCTCCTTCTGGAAATGGGCTGCGACCACGACGGTGGGAATGTCCTTCTCCACCGCCGAGAAGGCCTGGATCATGCTGCCGCCCATATAGAAGTCGAGCTTGCCGACAGTCATGAGCATGCGGTTGCTGGCCCGAGGGCCGCCGGGCACGATGGCGACCTTGAGGCCATATTTCTCGTACGTCCCGTCGGCGACGGCCTGGTAATAGCCGCCATGCTCGCCCTGCGCGATCCAGTTGGTGCCGAAGGTCACCTCCGTCAGCGGCTGCTGCGCCAAGGCGCTTCCACCCAAGCAGGCTGCGATCGCTCCCGTGATCCAGGCGTTCAGCTTCATCGGCACTCACTTTCGGCCAGGCAGGACAAACGGCCTGCGATCCGAGGCACAGCTTCTGCGCGGTTCAGCCGTGCTTGGCAAGGTCTTCGTGCCGCCCTGGGGATGGAGGAGGATCCACTGGAACGCCCTCTCCACGTTGTCACCCGGTACGGGCCGGTGATACCTGTCTTCGCGCGCTTTGCCCTCATGCTGAGAGGTCGGCCGCTCTTCGGCACTCTCCCCAGCCCTTTATCCTGCAAGTTTGGCCTGGGTTCGGCGTTCCTAAGCCCTCTCCCTGAGGAGCGAAGCGTCTCGAAGGACGAGGGCGCCTCCAGCGTGCACTGGAGCCTCCTTCGAGACGCCGCTTGCAGCGGCTTCTCAGGGTGAGGGCTATGTTTGAAAGCGCGGATCGGTGGACTACGTTCGGTCCTCGCACCCTCCGGCGTCATCACCGGGCTTGTCCCGGTGATGACGTTGGATCGAAGCGCTGCGCATTTCCGCATCGGGATGGTCGGGACAGGCCCGGCCAAGACGTGGTGGGTGTAAGGTCGGGCGCGGGAATGATGTGTGTCACAGAGCCAGCACCTGTGGGCCCAGGGCTTGGGAGCCCTGAGCCTGAGATTGATCGAGGGTGGCGCGAAGGGCAGCCCGGCTCGATGGGTATGGTGGAATGGAAGAGCCGGAGTGCCTCTTCGCGCACGGCTTTTTTAGGCGGACAGGAGAGGCAAGCTCAGTCAACCGCCGCAGGCGTGGTCCGTCTGCTCGACGGGGGCCTGCGACCGATCCCGACTACCCGCCCACATCCTGGGCCTCCCGTCGACAGGGGTGCGAACCCTGCCACGGGACCGTGCCTGCTTCCACACTGCGACGCCTCGCGAGCGCGCCCCTCTCAGAAGCAGATCTGTGCAACGATATAGCTCAGGTGAAACATCGTGTCAAGAACAAAGTGAGAACATTACATATCGCCCCGTTATCATCTCCCGTCATCACCGGCCCTGTGCCGGTGATCCCGATCCGTCAAGCGCAGCGCCTCTCAGCATCGGGATGGCCGGCACAAGCCCAGCCATGACGGGGGAGAGGATGCACGGGAACCAGCAGATGTCATTCCCGCCAGGCGCGCAGAGAAGGGAACGGAAATCCCTAAGCTCAGCGGCTGCTCGTGGGTCTCCTCCCGGTCCTCCCGGTCCTGCTGACGGCCGGGATGACAAGACGTCAGCGGCGGATCACTCCACGAACCAGGGATAGGTCCAGGTCTCCGTCAGCGCTCGGTTGCCGGCGCGCAGGAAGGCGCGCAGATCCGTGGATTGTCCCGGCTCCAGCTTGACGTCGATGGCCGCCCTGAAGCCGTTCGTGTGGCTGTTGGGCATGATGAAGGTATTGGTGATCTGCCCGGCCGAGGTGGAGGGCACGAGCTGCACCTGCTCCGGAGCGCCGAGATAGTAAGGCAGGGTGCCGCCCGCGAAGTCGACGATGAAGCGGCGGTGCCGGGGGTCGCTCGGCGCATTCGATCCGCTGGCGCGGGGAGGCGCCTGGAAGGTGTTGATCACCTTGCCGCCCGGATGCATGGCCCCGATCGCCGATGCGGCGCGCAGCCGATAGGACAGGACGACCTCCTGCCCCGGCTCGAAGGGCCGGTTCGGCTGCCAATAGGCCACGATGTTGTCGTGGGTCTCGTCGGGGGTCGGGATCTCGACCAGCTCGACCCAGCCCTCGCCCCATTGCCCGATGGGCTCGACCCAGTAGCCGGGACGCTGATGGTAGGTGGCTTCGAGATCCTGATAATTCTCGAACATCCGGTCGCGCTGCATCAGGCCGAAGCCGCGCGGGTTGTTGTCGCTGAAGGACGAGATCGTCTTGGCGTTCGGATTGCGTAAAGGCCGCCAGATCCACTCGCCCGCGCCCGATTGCATGAGAAGCCCGTCCGAATCGTGGATTTCGAGGCGGTAGTCGTCCGTCGGTTTCCGGTCGTTCTCACCCTCGAAGAACATGGACGTGAGGGGAGCCACACCCACATTGGTGATGGTCTGGCGTGGGAACAGCGTCGCCGTGACGTCGAGGGTCGTTTCCTTGGACGGGTAGATTTCGAAGCGATAGGCGCCCGCCACGGATGGGCTGTCGAGAAGCGCGTAGACGATGGCCCGCTCGTCGTTGGGCTTGGGCATCTCGACCCAGAATTCGCGGAAATGCGGAAACTCCTCCGCTTCGCCGCCTTCCACGTTGATCGCGAGGCCCCGCGCCGAGAGGCCGTATTTCTGCTCCGATCCCAGGAAGCGGAAGTAGCTCGCGCCGAGAAAGGCGATGACCTCGTCCAGCACCTTCGGATTGTTCAGAGGGTAGTGGAGGCGAAAGCCTGCAAAGCCGAGATTGACGGGCAGCGGCCGCTCGATCTTGTTGCGACCGTAATCGAACAGCTCCCGCTGATACGGCACAGGCGTGGGCACCCCGTCGCGGATGATGTTCACCGTCACCGGGCGCTGGTAGAGGAAGCCGAGGTGGAAGAGCTGCATCCGGAACGGCCCGTTGCCGGACCCGAGCAGGGCCTTCTCGGGGCGGAAGCGGATGTCCCGGTAATCGTCGAAGCTGAGCCGGTTGAGAGGCTCGGGCAGCTGTCCCGAAGGGGCCTCATACGGCACGGCCGCCAGTTCGCGGGCCCGGCGCACCACATCCTCGTAACGGAACGGATTGGGCGCCGGCACGCCGGTCTGCTGCTGCGCCCAGCTCCGCCGGTATAAAGCGGGCAGCGCGGTGGCTGCGAGCAGGCTTTGCAGGAGGATACGGCGGGACAGGTTCGTCATGGCTGCGGAGCGTTCTCGTCTCAAGAGGAAAATGGCCGGAATTCAGGGATAGCAATATGGGGCCGGACCCTCTTCCGTGTACCTGTCCCGCTTAATGGAAGGTGAATGGTGATGCCGGCAAGACACAGGTCCCGGCAGGGTTAAAAAAATCCTGGGAGGGGTCCGAAAAACTCTTGTGGTGGGGGGCGAATGCGCTTATCTCAGCCTTGCCCAATTTCGCACGTGCCTGTGGTCGTGTGTCGGTTGGTGGGCATCCGGACAAGAGGCCGGACAGCCGCCCGAGAGCGAACTAGCTCTCGATACCCCTAACCGGCAGCCGGAGGCGAAAACCGGCGCACCTCGTTCTCAACGGGGGACGCGACTTAAAGCAACGACGAACGGGCTTTTTTGGTCTCGTTGGCCCTCCAAAGGTCAACACCGAAGAGGCTTGTTTATCATTGCCAGGCGTGCGGATGGAGTATCCCCCATCCAATCCAAGGCAGCATCGTCGGGTGAAGAGCCCATCGCGCCATTCGTGTCTCCATCGCACGAAGCGGGATGCCATCTTCCCTCGCTGACGCCGGACGGCAGGAGTTCCTGATCGTCTGAATTTCAATCCGGAGGCTCCACAAGACCTCCATTGAACCTTTGGTGGGGAGAGCGCCATGACTCAGCGCATCCGTGAATTCCTGCGCAACCGACGTGAGGACGGCCCTTGCGTCGTCGTCGATCTTGAGGTCGTGCGCGACAACTATTCCAAGTTTGCCCGGGCGCTCCCCGACACGCGCGTGTTCTACGCCGTGAAGGCCAACCCGGAGGCGCAGGTGCTCAAGCTCCTGGCCGAGCTCGGCTCGTGCTTCGACACGGCATCCGTGGTCGAGATCCAGCTCGCGCTGGATGCCGGCGCGACGCCTGACCGCATCTCCTTCGGCAACACGATCAAGAAGGAGCGCGACATCGTTCGCGCCCTCGAGCTTGGCGTGCGCCTCTATGCGGTCGATTGCGAGGCCGAGGTCGAGAAGATCGCCCGCGCAGCTGCGACGGCTGGCATCGACGCTTCCGAGGTGAAGGTGTTCTGCCGCATCCTGTGCGACGGCGCCGGCGCCGAGTGGCCGCTCTCCCGCAAGTTCGGCTGCGTGCCCGAAATGGCCGTGGACGTGCTGGAGCATGCTCACCGTCAGGGGCTCGAGGCTTACGGCGTGTCCTTCCACGTGGGCTCGCAGCAGCGGAACACGGAAGCCTGGGATCAGGCTCTCGGTTCCGCTTCGGCGATCTTCCGTGAATGCGCGCATCGCGGCATCCACCTGTCGATGGTCAACCTCGGCGGCGGCTTCCCGACGAAGTACCTGAAGACGGTTCCCATGGTCGAAGCCTACGGCGAGTCGATCTTCCGGGCGCTGTCGAAGCACTTCGGCAACCGCATTCCGGAGACGATCATCGAGCCGGGCCGCGGCATGGTCGGTAACGCCGGCGTCATCGAGACCGAGGTCGTCCTGATCTCGAAGAAGAGCCAGGACGAGGACGAGGTGCGCTGGGTCTATCTCGACATCGGCAAGTTCGGCGGTCTCGCCGAGACGATGGACGAGTCGATCCGCTACCCGATCCGCAGCGAGCGCGACCACGACCGCAAGGTGCCGTGCGTGCTCGCGGGTCCGACCTGCGACTCGGCCGACGTTCTCTACGAGAAGGAGCCTTATCCGCTCCCTATCTCGCTGGAGATCGGCGACAAGGTGCTGATCGAGGGCACGGGCGCCTACACGACCACCTACTCGGCGGTGGCGTTCAACGGCTTCCCGCCGCTCAAGTCCTACGTGATCTGATTCACGTCCCGCCTGCCTCGTGAAATGAGGCAGGCACCAACCCCAACAGAGTTGTCCCGGACGGCCGTCTGGCTTCAAAGGGCGCATCGGATGACCGCGAAACCGGCATCCACTTTTGCGTCCGATGCTGCGAGTCGGTGCGAGGGCTGTCGCTCACCCCACGTGTTTTGGGAGGCCACGGCCATGATCACGATCCGCGAAGAAACCTTCCGCGATGTCGAGGCGCGCGAGGCGCTGCTCGATGCCTGCTTCGGACCCGCCCGGTTCCAGAAGACCTGCGAACGCCTGCGCGAGGGCAGGATGCCGGCCGACGGTTTGTCCCTGGTCATCGACCGGGACGGCGAGATCATCGGTACGGTGCGCCTGTGGCATGTCTCGGCCGGTCCGAATCGCCCTGCGCTCATGCTCGGTCCGATCGCCATCGACCCGGCCGTGCAGAGCCTCGGCCTCGGCGGAAAGCTCATGCGCGAGGCGCTGAAGCGCACGGACGCTCTCGGTCACAAGGCGGTGCTGCTGGTGGGCGATGCGCCCTATTACCAGCGCTTCGGCTTCTCTACGACGAAGACCGGCTCCCTCTGGCTGCCCGGGCCGTACGAGCGCAACCGCTTCCTGGCTCTCGAGCTCGAGGCGGGCGCGCTCGACAATGCCCGCGGCCTTGTCTCCGCGACGGGTTCCTTCGAGCAGAAGCCCGATCTCGGCGCCCTCGTCGCCGCTGCCGCGCAGGGTGCGCTGGCGGGCCTTCGCACGGCGCTCTGACGCCGCCTATCCTTCCGAGGGCTGCAAACGCGCGGCCCTCGGGTTCGGCAGCGCGAACGTCACGGCGGCGGCTGCGACCATGTAGGCGGAAAAGCCCAGGCAGATCGCTTCGAGACTCACTCCGGCATCGAACAGAAGCCCGATGGCGCCCGGCGTGGCGGCCGAGGCCACCACCATGATCGCGCCGGCGAGCGCGCGGATCCTGCCTAGATGCGTTGTGCCGAACAGCTCGGCCAGAACGGCTGCGATCACCACATTGGTGCAGCCCGACGTGAGGCCGATCAGGCCGAAGAACACGAGCGGCAGAAGCGGTCCGTCGAAGGTGGCAAGAGAAACGGATGCCGCCGTCATGCCTGCGAGATAGAAATGGCTCAGACGCACGGCGCCGAACCGATCGACGAAGCTGCCCGCGCTCATGGCGACCACGACGGACACCAGGGCAAAGAGCGTGATGCTGCTGGCCAGAAGCTCCAGGGACCAGCCCTTCAGGTCTGCGATCAAGCGCTGGTGGAAGAAGTACGCCGTCATGATCGCCGGATAGCCGATCATGGTGGGGATGAGCGCGAGAAAGCGCCAGTCGCTTAAGATGTCGTTCCAGCGCAGGCCCGTATCGTTCAAGGCCTTTTTCCGTGTCGATCCCTCGAGGTCCGAATCCTTCGTCGTGAGAAGGAAGCCGAGCAGCCAGCCGATTGCCAGCGCCACCACGATCACGATCGCGGCAACGCGCCAGGCGCCGGTCCATCCGAAAGCCGCGATCAGCGTGAGGGCAAGGGCCGGAAGGGTCGCTTCGCCGGCCGGAAAGCCGAGCGCCGCCACACCCAGCGCCCTGCCGCGTACGCCATCATGCAGGCGCGCGGTGCTCATCACGCCCGCATGGCTGAGCATCCCCTGGCCGAAGAGGCGCAGGGCGAACAGGCTCAGTCCCAACGCGATGATGTTGGGCGCGAAGGACAGGCTGATGGCCGCTGCCGCCAAGCCAAGCATGGCCATGGTGGCATAAAGCCGGATATCGACCCGGTCGATGACGCTGCCGACCCAGATCATCAGAAGGCCGGAGGACAGCGTCGCAAGCGAATAGATCGAGCCGAAGGCGCCGTGCGTCAAGCCGAAGGCCTCGCGGATATTCGGACCCGACAGAGAGATGAAGAAGGTCTGGCCGAAGGAGGACAGGAAAGTCAGTGCGAAGCCGAGGCCGATGACGCGCCAATAATGCCTGAGAAGTTCGTGAAATTTCATCGGTCGCGGTTGGGTGAGAGACGAAGGGCCTGCGATCATGCAGCCTCGTTGCGCAATGTCGAGCGTCAAATCAGTAGGGCACGCAAATCAGTATGGCACGAATGTGTTTGTCATCTTGCGTTCGCCATCCGCAGGGAAATTGCCGTTCGAGCCCGACAGTCCGCCCCAGGCATTGACCCCAGGGCCTCCTCAATCCTAGATGCGCCCAAAATCGTTATCCGACGTTTACCCATTTCAATCTCTGCTTTGGCAAGGAGACAGATCTGATGACCACTTGGCCCGTTCACGGTCGCATCACCGGCCCCATCGTCATGATCGGCTTCGGCTCGATCGGCCAGGGCACCCTGCCGCTCATCGAACGCCATTTCGAATACGACAAGAGCCGCTTCGTGGTCATCGATCCGCAGGAGAAGCACAAGGAACTCCTCGACGAGCGCGGCATCCGCTTCATCCAGCAGGCCGTGACCAAGGACAATTACCGCGAACTGCTCACGCCGCTGCTGACCGCAGGCGGCGGGCAGGGCTTCTGCGTCAACCTCTCGGTGGACACCGGATCCGTCGACATCATGGAGCTGTGCCGCTCGCTCGACTGCTTCTACATCGACACCGTCAACGAGCCCTGGGCCGGTTTCTATTTCGACAAGAGCAAGGGTCCGGAATCGCGCACGAACTACGCCCTGCGCGAGATCACCATGGAGGCGCGGCGGCGCAATCCGGGCGGCACCACGGCGGTGTCCTGCTGCGGCGCCAATCCGGGCATGGTGTCCTGGTTCGTCAAGCAGGCGCTCGTCAACATCGCGGGCGATCTCGGCGTGACCTCTGACGAGCCCAAGAGCCGCGAGGAGTGGGCGCGCCTGGCTCGCCAAGTCGGCGTGAAGGGCATCCACATCGCCGAGCGCGACACGCAGCGCGCCAAGTCGGAAAAGCCCATGGGAACCTTCGTGAACACCTGGTCTGTGGACGGCTTCGTGTCCGAGGGCCTGCAGCCGGCCGAGCTCGGCTGGGGCACGCATGAGAAATGGATGCCGGAGAATGCCGGCACGCTCGGTCCCGATGCGCGGGCGATCTACCTGCTCCAGCCCGGCGCCGCCACCCGCGTGCGCACCTGGTGCCCGACGCCGGGCCCGCAGCACGGCTTCCTGGTGACGCACAACGAGTCGATCTCGATCTCGGACTATTACACCGTGCGCGAGAACGGGAAGGCGGCCTACCGCCCGACCTGCCATTACGCCTACCATCCGTCCAACGAGGCGGTGCTCTCCCTGCACGAGATGTTCGGCAATGCGGGCAAGGTGCAGGAAGAGCAGCACATCCTCGACGAGAACGAGATCGTGGACGGCATCGACGAACTCGGCGTGCTGCTCTACGGCCACGGCAAGAACGCCTATTGGTACGGCTCGCAGCTCTCCATCGAGGAGACGCGCCGCGTGGCGCCCTACCAGAACGCCACCGGCCTCCAGGTGACATCCGCGGTGCTCGCCGGCATGGTCTGGGCGCTGGAGAACCCGAATGCCGGCATCGTCGAAGCGGACGAGATGGATTTCCGCCGCTGCCTCGAGGTGCAGCTGCCCTATCTCGGTCCGGTGAACGGCTACTACACGGACTGGACCCCGCTCACCGACCGTCCCGGTTTCTTCCCGGAGGACATCGACACCTCCGATCCGTGGCAGTTCCGGAACGTTCTGGTGCGGTAACGACACCCGTCATGGCCGGCCTTGAGCCGGCCATCCACGTCTTCGATGTCTGAGCGCAGCAAGGCATGGATAACCGGGACAGGCCCGGGCATGACGATTGGAGTGAGTTGAGATGCCCCATTTCGAGGAATTCTACGCCGACAAGCTCCGCGGCGGCCTTGGCGTCGTCGATGCCGAAAGCGTGCTGGATCTACGCGGCGTGTCGCGTGAGCAGGCAGCCGCGTCGATCCAGGACATGCTGGAGCGCAGCCGCTTCGCTCAAGGAAAGTCGGTTGCCATCCGCCTCGACCCGCCGCCGGAAGGCGGCGGCGAGACCCTCTTCCAGCCGGTCGGCAAGGCTCTGCTCGAGGCCAAGAAGCGCGGCTGGATCGACCGGCTGCAGACGCTGCCGGCGCAGGACGGCCTGGGGTTCTACATCGTGCTGGCCGGAAAACCGGAACGCGAGGCTTAACCGATCAATCAACACCGAACCTCATCCTGAGGAGTTCGCGCAGCGACCGTCTCGAAGGAGGTTCCAGTGCCCGCTGAATCCTCCTTGGAGACGCAGACTTACGTCTGCTCCTCAGGATGAGGTGAGAGTTTGTTTCTGGCGGATCAGATTGAGGCTCTCACTGGCTGCCGCGGCCGCCGCCACAGGCTGCGGACGAAACCGATCAGCAGAAGAAGGCCGCCCCAGACCGCGACGAAGCCGATGGCCGTCGAGAGGACGCCCTCCTCGGTGACCGGCAGGGCGGGCTCGAAATCCCGGTAGACCG
Source organism: Microvirga sp. RSM25 (assembly GCF_044784385.1). NCBI lineage: Bacteria > Pseudomonadati > Pseudomonadota > Alphaproteobacteria > Hyphomicrobiales > Methylobacteriaceae > Microvirga > Microvirga sp. RSM25. The sequence continues at coordinate 5,248,579 of NZ_CP173039.1, forward strand.
CTTCCATCACATCCCGGTCTCCGTCGCGCGCCATCAGGGCGACCCGGGCGAAGGGGCCGGCCTGCATCATGGTCTCTCGGTGGGTCTCAAGGTTTCGCAGGCGCTCCACATTCGCCTGCATGGCAGCGCCCTGGCGGCTGACGAAATCGTCGGTGTTGGAGCGCAGGCGGACGATGGCGCTTTCCCGGCTCTCGCCGCTGGCCTGGGCATCCGCATCGAATCGCGTGATCACCTGGCGCAACTCGTCGATCGCACCGCCGAGGCGCTGACGGTACTGCTGGGCGTATTCCGGGCCCTGCGAGGCGATGATGCCGCCGCACAGCCCACAACCGAAAGCGACGATGCGAACGATCCGGGACAAGCTTAACCTCGTTTAAGGGTCAAGAGCCTTCAGGATATCTTGTTCCATCACCTCGTCGAGGGGTTTGGCGACCTTTAGGGCCCTGGTCTTTTGGCCCGGCTCCATCACCAGGATCACGGTCTCGATCCCGGGGCAGCCGGGATCGGTGCAGGCGATCTCGTTGACGGCGAAGGCGGTGTCCGGCGAGACCCGAAGGGCCGCACGGGCCAGATCCTTCACCCGGTCGACGGCCTGCTTGTCGGGCTTCGGCAGACCAAAGGACCCCCTTAAGAAGGCACCGAACAGGGCCACGGGCGATCTCACGTCGGAAGAGTCAGGATGCCGGCCTGACCGTCCTCGCAGCCGAAGGCGAGGCGCCGGCCAGCCTTGTCCCAGGCCATGGCCGTGATGCCGCTGTCCTTGACGGCCGGCCGAACCAGGAGTTCCGAGGCGTCGTTGAGACGGATGAGCAGGATGCAGCCGTCCTCGTAGCCGACCGCCAGCACATAGGTGTTGGGGTGGAAGGCGACGCGGCTGACCTTGGCCGGACGCACGCCGCATTCCCGCGGCGCCTTGCCCATGGGGCCTTCCTTCGATTCGAAGGGCCAGATGATGGCCGCTTCGGCACCGGAGGTGGCGAACCACTTGCCGTCGCTGGACCAGGAGAAGGAGCGCGTCTTCGACGGGTAGCCGCTCATGCGCATGTGGCCCTTGTCAGGGATGAGCCGCCAGCCGTGGAGGGCGTTCTCCTGCATGGAGGTCACCACGAAGCGCGCATCGGGCGACCAAGTGACGTCGAGATGCGAACCCTTCCATTCGAGCACCTCGGGTTTGGCCTCCACATTGGGAAACCAGAGCGTCGCACCGTTGTAATGGGAAATCGCCAGCCGGTAGCCCTTGGGCGCGAAGGCGAGGCCGCGTGCGGCGGAGGGAACTTCGAGGGTCTTCTCCCGGCCCTTGTCGTCGCGCGCGACGACCCGCTTGCCGGCGCCATAGGCGAAGGCGCCACCGGGATTGACGGCGAGCGAGTCGATCCAGGCGCCCTTGGTCTCGGCCAGGGTCTTGGTGGAGCCGTCGGCGCCCGTGACGGCGATGCGGCCATCGTCGCCGCCGGTGAGGAAGCGCTCGCCGTCGCTCGCCGCCACCAGCACCCCGGCATCCCGATGCGCCTCGACGCGATGGCTCTCGCCGTCCTTGCTGAGCAGTACGCCGCCGTCGCCGAGGCCGAAGGCGGCCGTGCCCTTCAGCCAGCCGATGGCCGTGACATGCGCGCCTGCCGTCACAGGCATCACGTTCTGGGTCAAGGACGGAGCAGTTCCAGTACTCATCAAAGCGATCCCTTCATGCGCGCTGCCATATAGCATTGGACCCAAATGTGGACACCACTTTTGGGACCCATCCGATGCTCATTTCCAGACCAGCGCATCGTGACAGGCAAGAAACCAGGGCCACCTTCCGCACGATGCATTGGCTCAGATCGGACGAAGGGGGCTGGGGCATAACGAATTTTCCGAAAGCCGGGTGATCTACCAATGACCCCGGTGTTAGGCCTTTTGGGCTTTGGCCCATTCCAGGCATTTGGCTCACAATGCGCGCTCCATGAAGGAGACACTGAATGCGAGCCCTGCCTTTGGCTGCCTTTGCCCTTGCCGCGACGATATCTGCGCACGCGTTTGCCCAGGAGCAGAGCGTGGAACCGTCAGCGAAAGAGGCGCAGAAGGCGACCTGCCAGCAGGAAGCCAACCTGATCTACAGAACCGGAAGCAAGGGCATCGGCATGGGTGAGGACACCCGCAACCAGATCATCGCCGCCCGCAGAGCCCATGTGCGCGACTGCATGGCGAAAAAAGCGGCATCGGCCCCGGGCTGAACCGGGGCCGGCCTCTCAAGCGATCAGGCCGCGCAGGCCAGGAACCCTTCCTTGATCGCCTTCTCGTTCAGGTCGCGGCCGATGAAGACCACCTTCGAGGTGTGCTTCTCGCCCGGTTTCCACTCGCCCTGGACGTCGCCGTCCAGGATCATGTGAACGCCCTGGAAGACGAAGCGCTTCGGCTCGTTCGGGAAAGCCACGATACCCTTGCAGCGCAGGATGTTCGGCCCCTCGACCTGGGTCAGGTTCGAGATCCACGGCATGAACTTTTCCGGATTGACCTCGCCATCGAGATGCACGGCGACCGATTGCATCTCCTCGTCGTGATGATGGTGATGGCCTTCCTCCAGGAAGTCGGGCTCGATCTCAATGATCCGGTCGAGATCGAAGGCCTTGCGGTCGAGCACTTCCGAGATCGGGATGGCGCAGTTCTGGGTGCGGTGGACCTTGGCGTAGGGGTTGATGGCGCGGATGCGCGCCTCCACCTCTTCCAGCTCCTGCGGCGAAACGAGATCGATCTTGTTGAGGATGATCACGTCCGCGAAGGCGATCTGGTTCTTGGCCTCGGGCGCATCCCTCAGCCGGTCGGAGAGCCACTTGGCGTCGGCCACCGTCACCACCGCGTCGAGGCGGGCGGTGTCGGACACGTCCTGATCCATGAAGAAGGTCTGAGCCACGGGGGCAGGGTCGGCGAGGCCGGTGGTCTCGACGATGATGGCGTCGAACTTGCCCTTGCGCTTCATCAGCCCGTCGAGAATGCGGATCAGGTCGCCGCGCACGGTGCAGCAGATGCACCCGTTGTTCATCTCGAACACTTCCTCGTCGGCGCCGACGACGAGTTCGTTGTCGATGCCGATTTCGCCGAACTCGTTGACGATCACGGCATATTTCTTGCCGTGCTGTTCGGTGAGGATGCGGTTGAGAAGGGTGGTCTTGCCGGCGCCGAGATAGCCTGTGAGGACGGTGACGGGAATCTTATCGGTCATCGGAACTTCCAGTATTGATGGATGTCATCCCCAGGAGCCTGCCGTACAGGCCGGGAAGGGGATCCAGGCTTAGGGGGTTAACCTTACCTGGATTCCCTTCCCTCGCTGCGCTCGCCGGGAATGACACCAAGCGCCGCAGCGATCAGGGGCTTTCAGCTCGATAAGGCCGTGCTGAAAGCCCTTATATTGTGTCTCATCATGTCAATGTAAGTGCCGGCTGGGCCGTTCGGCTCCGAGAGGGCATCGGAATAGACCCGGGACCCGATCGTGGCGCCGGTTTCCTTGGCGATGCGCTCCATCAGGCGGGCATCGGAGACGTTCTCCACGAAGACGGCGGCGATCTTCTCGCGCTTGATCTGCTGGATGATCCGGGCCACGTCCCTGGCGGAGGCCTCCGACTCGGTCGAGACGCCCTGAGGCGCGACGACGTCGATGCCGTAGGCTTCCTCGAAATAGCGGAAGGCGTCGTGGGAGGTGATGATCCTGCGGCGTTCAGGTGGGATCTTGGCGACAAGACCTTTCACCTCCGCTTCCACTTCGTCGAGCCGCTTGAGGTAAGATGCGGCATTGGCCTGGTAAGTGGCCTTGCCCGCTTCGTCCGCAGCGATCAGGGCATCCCGGATATTGGCCACGTAGATCTTCGCATTGCCGATGCTCTGCCAGGCATGCGGATCGGAGCCGCCATGGCCATGATCGTGTCCATGCCCCTGGCCTTCTTCTTCACCCTTCAGCAGCTTCACGCCCTTGGCGGCTTCTACCTTCTCGGCTCTGGTGCCGGAGGATTTCACGAGACGGTCGATCCAGCCCTCGAACTTCAGGCCGTTGGTGAAGACGATCTTCGCTTCGGTCAGGCGCCGTCCATCGGCAGGTGTCGGGGAATAGACATGCGCATCGCCGTTGGGACCGACGAGGGTTGCCACCTCGACGCGCTCGTCACCGATGTTGCGCACCATGTCGCCGAGGATCGAGAAAGTCGCGACCACCTTCAGCTTATCGGCAGTCTGCGCGGCCACCGGCAGCGACGATGCGGCAAGGGTGAGGCATCCTGCCAGAAAGGATACGGCAGCTCTTCGCGTCAGCATGGGTCTCGATCCTTTGCGAGGGGGTCAGGCTTCCAAGTGCCTGCCCGGCCAGACGAGCCACAGCAGGCCGCCCTCGCGCCCGAGCACGAGGGAGATCACATAGACGGCACCGGCCGACAGGATGATCGCCGGTCCCGCAGGCAGTTCCGCGTGGAACGAGAGCAGCAGGCCGCTCAGTCCGGAGACGATGCCGATGGCGACGGACACCAGCATCATCACGGTGATGTCGCTGGTCCAGAACCGGGAGGCGGCGGCGGGCAGCATCATCATGCCGACGGCCAGCAGGGTCCCGAGCGCATGGAAGCCGCCGACGAGATTCATGACGACCAAACCTAAGAAGATCAGATGGGTCGGCGTACCGGCGTTGCTCACCGAGCGCAGGAAGATCGGATCCACGCATTCCAGCACGAGCGGGCGGTAGAGCGCCGCGAGCGCCAGAACGGTGATGGTGGAGATGGAGGCGAGGAGCAGCAGCGTGTCGTCGTCGAGGGCCAGCACCGTGCCGAAGAGCACGTGCAGCAGGTCCACGTTCGAGCCGCGAAGCGACACGATGGTGACACCGAGTGCCAGGGACAACAGGTAGAAGGCTGCCAGAGAGGCATCTTCCTTCAGCGACGTGAACCGGGAGACGAGGCCCGCCGCGACGGCGACGACGACGCCCGCGAACAATCCGCCGATGGTCATGGCCGGCAGCGACAGGCCGGCGACGAGATAGCCCACGGCCGCACCAGGGAGAATCGCGTGCGCCATGGCATCGCCGGTCAGGCTCATGCGGCGCAGCATCAGGAAGACGCCGACCGGGCCGCCGCCCAGAGCGATCGCGATCACGCCCACGAGGGCGCGCTGCATGAACTCGAATTCGGCGATGGGCGTATAGAACAGGTCGAGCATGGACGGGCGCTCTTACGCGACGCGACGGTGGCAGATATCCGCATGCGGATCGTATGCCTCGACCATGCGCCGGGCCTTCAAAAGGTTCTCCGGGCTCAGCACCTCGCCCGTCTCGCCCCAGGCCACCGGCTCGCGGGCGATCAGCAGGGTCTGCGGGAAGGTGCGCTTGACCATGTCGAGATCGTGCAGGACCGCGACCACCGTGCGGGATTCGTCGTGCCAGCGGCGAACGAGTTCGAGCAGGTCGGCGGTCGTCTTGGCGTCGATGGCCGTGAACGGCTCGTCGAGCAGGATCACGGGGGCGTCCTGCAGGAGCAGGCGCGCGAAGAGCGCCCGCTGCATCTGGCCGCCCGACAGGGTCGAGATCGGGCGCCGCTCGAAGCCGGTGAGGCCTACGGCGGCAAGCGCCCGCTCGATCTTCGTGCGGTCGTGCCGGGAAATGCCGCCGAACAGGCCGGAGCGGGACCAGAGGCCCATGGCCACGAGATCGTAGACCGAAAGCGGGAAGGACCGGTCGATCTCGGCGGCCTGCGGCAGATAGGCGATGCCGGGCGAGGCATTGAAACGGATATGGCCTTCGAGGGGCTTGAGCGTGCCGACGATGCCCTTGAGCAGGGTCGACTTGCCGGCCCCGTTGGGCCCGACCACGGCGATCAGGCTGCCGGCCGGGATCTCGCCGTCGAGGTGATGCACGGCGGGCCTGCGGCCGTAGCCGAGGGTCACTTCATCGAAACGGATGGCGGCCGAATTTGCGGACATGCGTTAACCCATCACCCCGAGGACCAGCAGCCACAAACCCGCCAGCACGACGGCGGTGCCAGCCAGACGCTGCCCGACCGAGAGGCGCAGGAGCGAAAAGGTCGGAGCGGCGGCTACCACCTGATGCTCGTGGGTATGATGATGGTGGTGGCCATGCGACATGGCCCCCTACATAGACCGGATCGGCCCGCATTTCCAGGGGCGTATAGTATTTTATACGCCCCTACCAAGCTTATGGTTTACTTAAGGATATCTCAGAACGTCGGGTGGTATTGGTAGAGCCAAGTTTCGCTCAAAACCTCATTCTCGTTGCGCAGGTAGCAGCGCATCTCCACCGGCTCGGTTCCGGTCACGGTGAGGTCGAACTGGGTGCGCCAATGGCCAGGCACGTTGTTGGGCACGGCCTCGGTGAGAATGTTCGAGAACTCGCCGCGGGAGGCGCTGAGCACGGGCTTGGGGATCACGCCGCTCGGCAGCTTGGTCAGAGGCTGGCCGATGAACTCCACCATGAATTTTCGCACGCCCTTCGGCCGATTGGTACCGGCCTGCCCGCCATTGCCGAGGCGGGTGGCGACAACCCGGGCGAGCGGCGTCGGATAGGGCTCCTCCGCCGCCCAGTGCATGCGATAACGCAGCTCGAGGGCCTGACCTGCGCGCACCGGCTCCGCCGGCACCCACATGGCGACGACGTTGTCGTGGATCTCGTCGTCGGTCGGGATCTCGACGAGCTGGATGGAGCCCCGGCCCCAGGTGCCCTGCGGTTCGATCCAGAGGGACGGGCGGCGGTCGTAATAGACGCCGTCGAGGAAGTGGTCGAAGTTCCGGTCGCGCTGGAGCAGGCCGAATCCCTTCGGGTTCTCGTCCGTAAAGGCCGAGGTGATGATGCGTGGCGGGTTGTTGAGCGGGCGCCAGATCCGCTCGCCGCTTCCGGTCCACATCGCGAGCCCGTCCGAGTCGTGGATCTCGGGGCGCCAGTCGATGGCGGTGGCCTTCGATTTTTCCGAGTACCAGTACATGGAGGTCAGGGGCGAGAGGCCGAGGCGGCTCACGTCCTGGCGCATGTAGACGGCGCTGTCGATGTCCATGATGACGGCCGCCGCCCGCTGCATGACGAAGCGGTAGGCGCCGGCGACGCTCGGGCCGTCGAGCAGGGCATAGACGGTGACCGTGTTCGAGCCCGGCTGCGGCGTCTCGAAATAGACATGGGTGAAGTCGGGGAATTCCTCGTTCTTCCCGAAAACGGCCACATCCACGGCGAGGCCGCGGGCCGAGAGGCCATACTGATAGAGTTCGCCGATGGCGCGGAAATAGGAGGCGCCGAGGAAGGCGACCCAGTCGTTCTTGCGCCAGTCGAGCTTGCCCGTGCGGGCCTCCTGGAAGCGGAAGCCGGCAAAGCCCGAATTGTCCGGCAGTTTCCGGGCAGGCGAATCCGCCGGCATGTCGAAATAGTCGCTGTCGTAGATGATTTCGCGGGCCTGTCCGCCCTCGACCACGTGCATGCGCACCGGCTTCTGGAAGAAGCGGCCCATGTGGAAGAAGGTGACGGGAAATTCGCTCGGGCCATTGGCCCAGAGCGCCAGATCCGTCTTGAACCGGATTTTGCCATGAGCGTCGTAGTCGATCTGGTACAGCACCTCGGGCGAGGGGCTCTGCGGCGCCACATAGGGCGAACGCGCCATATCCTGCGCCCGCTTCTTCAAATCGTCGAACGAGAAGGGGGCGGGGGCTCCCATCTTCAGCCCTTGCTGCGCCAGGGCCTCGCCGGAAAAGCCTTGCGCAGCAAGGGCGGCCGTGGCGGTTGCGGTTTGGAGGAAGCGGCGGCGATTGATCATGGGTGAGCGCATGTGTCTGTGGAAAGGACGCACCCCTACCGACCAAGGTGGCAGGATTAAGTCCCTCATAGCCTCTTGAGAAATCCTCGTCAGCCGTCAAAGTAGGCCCACACACAGGCGCGGCGACAGACGTGCCGTAATTTAGGGAGTACGCCATGTATCGAAAAGTCATGCGCCGCGTCATGGGCGCCGCGGCGGCCATTGCGCTTGCCGGAGCAAGCGTGCCCGCCCAGGCCCAGGATTTCATCAACGTCCTGACCGGCGGCACGTCCGGCGTCTATTATCCGCTCGGCGTCGCCCTCTCCAAGGTGTTCACCGACAAGGTGCAGGGCTCCCGTCCATCGGTCCAGGCCACGAAGGCCTCGGTCGAGAATCTCACGCTCCTGCAGCAGGGCAAGGGCGAAATCGGCTTCACCCTCGGCGACAGCCTCGCCATGGGCTGGGCGGGCGACGAGGAGGCCGGCTTCAAGAGCAAGCTCGACAAGCTGCGCGGCATCACCGCCATCTATCCCAACTACATCCAGGTCGTGGCGACGCAGGAATCCGGCATCAAGTCGCTCGCGGATCTCAAGGGCAAGCGCCTCTCCGTCGGCGCGCCGAAATCCGGCACCGAGCTCAACGCCCGGGCGATCCTCCAGGGCGCGGGCCTGACCTACAAGGATCTCGGCAAGGTCGAATACCTGCCCTTCGGCGAGTCGGTCGAGCTCATGAAGAACCGCCAGCTCGATGCCACCCTGCAATCGGCAGGCCTCGGCGTCTCCTCGATCCGCGACCTCGCCACCTCGGTGCCGATCGTCGTGGTGGAAATCCCCGCCAGCGTCGTGGACAAGGTCGGCACGCCCTACGTGAAGGTCACGATCCCGGCCAACACCTATGGGGGCCAGACTGCCCCCGTGCAGACGGCAGCCGTCGTGAACTATCTCGTGACCCATTCCGGCATGAAGGACGAGACCGTCTACCAGATGACCAAGGCGATCTATGACAGCCTGCCGGATCTCGCCGCGGCCCATGCCGCCGCCAAGGATATCAAGCTCGAGAGTGCGCTCTCCGGTATGCCGGTCCCGATGCATCCGGGCGCGCAGCGCTATTTCGACGAGAAGGGCGTGAAGAAGCAGGGCTCCTAAACCCTTCGACTGATTTACATCTGGGCCGGGGCAGGTGAACTGCTCCGGCCTTTTTCATGAGAATGAAGAACAATCATCGAGGAGACGCCGCGCCATGAGCCAGGGTGTGAACAATTCCGAACTCGCCCAAATGGAAGCGCCGGCCGAATCCGTGAATCCGGAACACGGCTTGCCGGAGAGCTTCGGCGAGGGGTCCCTCGGCCGGCTCCTGTTCTGGATTGCCGTCTCGTTCTCCACGTTCCAGATCATCACGTCCTTCGGCATTCCCCTCGATCAGCCCTTCATCGCGGGCTTGAGCCTCACGCATCTTCTCGCCGTCGCCATGGTGGCCTGGGCGGCCTGGCTGATCGGCCTTGTCATGCGCCGCCGCAGTATCGTCGATGGCATCATGGCCTGGATCGCCGTTGCCGCTGCGTTCGGGCTCGTCCTCTGGTTCGGCGGCAGCATGCCGAGCCAGGTCGTGCGCACCATCCATGTGGGCTTCCTGTGCCTCGTGGCCGGAGCGATGATCGCCAATCACCGGTCCGGCTCATCGTCCCTGCGCGCCATTGGCTGGATCGTCGGCTTTGCGAGTTTCCTGGTCGGCCTTTACCATTGGGTGCTCTACGAGGACTTGATCGTTCGCGCCGGTGAGCTCACCACACTCGATCTCGTCGTCGGCATCGCCGGGCTCGCGATCCTGATCTATCTCGTCTGGCGCGTGATGGGACCGGCTCTTCCCATCGTGGCCGGGCTGTTCCTGGCCTATTGCCTGCTCGGCAATTACCTGCCGGCTCCCCTCGATCATCGCGGCTATTCACTGGAGCAGGTGATCGAGCACATGTCGTTCGGAACGGAAGGGATCTACGGCACGCCGACGCTCGTCTCGGCGACATACATCTTCCTGTTCATCCTGTTCGGCGCCTTCATGGAGAAGGCGGGTGTCATCGACTTCTTCAACGACATCTCGATGGCGGTCTTCGGCGACAAGCAGGGCGGTCCCGGCAAGGTCTGCGTGGCGTCTTCTGCCCTCATGGGGACCGTTTCGGGCTCCGGCGTCGCCAATGTGGTGGCTTCGGGCCAGTTCACGATCCCGCTGATGAAGCGCTTCGGTTTTACCTCCGCCTTCGCCGGCGGCGTCGAGGCGACGTCCTCAATGGGCGGCCAGATCATGCCGCCAGTCATGGGCGCCGTGGCCTTCATCATGGCCGAGACCATCGACGTGCCGTATTCGAAGATCGTCGAGGCCGCGATCATTCCGGCCATCCTCTATTTCGCAGCCTGCTATCTGGCGGTTCATCTGGAGGCCGGCAAGCGCAACCTGCGCGGCCTGCCGAAGTCCGAACTGCCGAATGCCTGGACCGAGATGAAGAAAAAGTGGTTCCTCCTCGCGCCGCTCTGTGTGCTCGTCTATCTGCTTTTTGCCGGGTATACGCCGCTCTTCGCAGGTGCGGTCGGCCTGTCGCTCACTGTGGCGCTGATCCTCGGCACCGCCATCGTGGCGGGACTGGCCGTTCCGGCTCTACGCATCGCGTTCTGGATCGGTTTGGCGCTGGTGGCTGCCTATTCGCTCGCCTCGACCGTGACGCTCGTCGTGCTCGTCGTCGCAGCTTTGTCCCTGTGGAACGCTTTTTCCGGCCGGGGGCGGACCACGCTTCAGGCCTGCGTCGACGCCATGGCGGACGGCGCGCGCCAGGCTTTGCCCGTGGGCCTGGCCTGCGCAGTGGTCGGCATCGTGATCGGCACCATGACGCTCACAGGGCTCGGGACCATCGTCGGCACCTGGATGATCTCCATCGGCAAGGAGAACATCTTCGCCGCCCTCGTGCTCACCATGATCTTCAGCCTGATCCTCGGCATGGGCATCCCGACGATCCCGAACTACATCATCACCTCGTCGCTGGCGGCCCCCATCCTGCTGCAGCTCGATGTGCCGCTCATCGTGTCGCACATGTTCGTCTTCTATTTCGGCATCATGGCGGACCTGACGCCGCCGGTGGCGCTGGCAGCCTTCGCGGCCGCCCCGATGGCGAAGGAATCGGGCCTCAAGATCGGCATGCAGGCGCTCAGGATCGCGCTGCCCGGCTTCGTCATCCCCTACATGGCGGTCTACGACCCCACCCTGATGCTGCAGCCGGTGCCGGGGCTCGAAGGAGCGGGTTATTGGCTCGCAGTGGTCTATATCGTCATCAAGGCCACGCTGGCCATGGTGCTCTGGGGCGTGGCCTCCGTCGGCTATTTCCTGAAACCCCTGACTTGGTGGGAGCGGCTTTGGGCGGCTGTGGCGGCGGCCTTCCTGGTGGCGGCGGTGCCGCTCACGGACGAGATCGGCTTCGTGCTGTCGGCCGCCTTTGTCGGCTTCCATATCTGGCACTCCCGCCGGGTTCCCACGCCCGCCGTCAGCCGATGATCTGCCTTCTGGCCGGTTCGACGATGGTGCCCCTGATGGCGGGCGCGATCACCCTCGCCTGGACTCATTCGGTTGAGAAGATCGTCTGGGAGGAGGACTGGCGCTCAGGCCCGGCGGGGCTCGAGCTCGTCGAGGCGCGGGTGCGCGGGTCAGGGGCCGGCATGGAGCCGCCGCCGGACGCCAAGTTCGCCAACGGTGTCTGGTCGTGGAAACCGAACCTGCCGCCTCAAGCAGAGGTGATCATGCGACGCTCGGGCGCGACGGCGGATTGGCGGATCTGTATTTCAGGCCAATGCCGCCCGATGGAGGCTTATGTGCCGCCTGCGGCCGATCCGATCGTGATGAAGGCGTGCGAGGGCTCTTAGGCGCGCCCGGTCAGCGGCTCGACGGCAACGCAGCGGCGCCAGAGATTCACGAGGATGTAGAGGGCGAACAGGCTGAACAGGGCCATGAGCGCGTAGCCGACGTAATCGCCGAGCTCGAGCAGGCCCGCAATGGCCCAGCCGGCGGCGATCGCGACGCCGAAGACTTCCGCACCGACCAGAACCATGATGCTCATGATGGTGACCACGTTGCGCCAGTTGGTGCTTTTCGCCTGAGCCACTTTCGCTTAACTCCGTTTGAAGCATCGGACCCATAAGTGAATTGCACCATTGGGATCAATCCGATGCTCATTTTTCACTGGCGCATCGTTGGGCGCGGAACCAGAGATCCGCGTCAGCGAAGACCGGATCCACTTTTCCGCACGATGCGCTTGCAAAGGGGACTACCCTAAACGCCCCCTCCGGTGCAAGTTCTCCCCGAATCTCATTCTGTCGCGCCTCACATTCAAGGGACCATGGCTGAAACTCCCGTCTTCTCGACAGCCGCCGTCGCGGCTCCCCACAGGCTTGCCGCCGAGACCGGTCAGGCCATTCTCGCCGCAGGCGGCAACGCGGTCGAGGCCATGGTGGCCATGGCGGCGGCGATTGCCGTGGTCTACCCGCACATGAACGGGATCGGCGGCGACGGCTTCTGGCTCGTGCGGGAGCAGCGAGGCCGCATCCATGCCCTCGATGCCTCGGGGCCGGCGGGCTCGCTTGCGACCATCGGGCGATACCGGGACAAGGATTACGACGCCATCCCGCCACGTGGACCGGATGCGGCGCTCACGGTAGCCGGAGCGATCGCCGGGTGGGGGCTGGCGCTGGAGCTAGCCAAGGCGCTCGGCGGGCAATTGCCCCTCGATCTTCTGCTGGGAGATTCCATCCGTTTTGCCCGCAACGGCTATGCCATCGGCGCGGCCGAGGGGCGAAATGCTCTGTTGGAGCAGGATGCCCTGTTCGTGGCGCCCGGCTTCGCCGAGGCCTTCCTTGTCGAAGGTAAGCTGCCGGAAGCCGGCACCACGCGGCGCAACCTCAGGCTCGCCGATACGCTCGACCGGCTCGCCCATGCGGGCCTTGCCGATTTCTATCGCGGCGATGTCGGGCGCGAGATCGCCGCCGATCTGGAGCGCATCGGCAGCCCGATTACGCGCAAGGATCTGGAGAGCTATCGAGCCCGGGTCGTCCAGCCTCTGTCGGTCCGGTTGAAGCACTCGACCGTCTACAACCTGCCGCCGCCGAGCCAGGGGCTGGCCTCGCTCCTGATCCTCGGGATGTTCGAGCGCCTGAACGTGAGCCGGGCCGAGACGGCGGAGCACCATCATGGGCTGATCGAGGCCGCCAAGCGAGCCTTCGCCATCCGTGACCGGGTCGTGACCGATCCCCGCGAACTCACCCGCAATCCGGCGGATTTTCTCAAGCCAGACGCCCTCGAGCGGGAGGCTGCCCTCATCGAGGCTCGCCGCGCCGCGCCTTACCCGCCGCGCTCGGCCGAGGGCGATACGATCTGGATGGGGTGCATCGACAAGGACGGATTGGCGGTGTCCTATATCCAATCCGTCTACTGGGCCTTCGGCTCCGGCTGCGTGTTGCCGGCGACCGGTATCCACTGGCACAACCGGGGCCTCGGCTTCTCCCTCGATCCGAAGAGCCGCAACCCGTTGGAGCCGGGCCGCAAGCCTTTCCACACCCTCAATCCGGGGCTTGCCGTCTTCAACGATGGCCGCGTGCTCTCCTATGGCACCATGGGGGGCGAGGGGCAGCCGCAGATCCTCGGCCAGATCTTCACCCGCTATGCCGATTTCGGCATGAGCCTGGCTGACGCGGTGGACGCCCCGCGCTGGCTCCTCGGCAAGAGCTGGGGGCGCCCTCCGCAACCTTGAAGGTGGAGCATCGCTTCGATCCGGGCCTGCTGCGGGCGCTCTCGAGCTTCGGTCATCCGATTCAGGAGTTGGGCAAGTCCTATGCCGATGCCGTCGGTCATGCGGGCATGCTGGTGAAGCACCCGCGCAACGGGCGCGTCGAGGCTGTGCACGATCCGCGCTCGGATGGCGGATCACTGGGGCTTTAGGCCGTCGCCCAGAGGCCGTAGAGGAGGCTTGCTCCCAGCACCAGCACGAAGGCTGACGCCAGAAGTTCGAGGCCAGCGATGGCGATGGCGCCCGAGGCCCCGCGTCCGCCGGCGACCCTCAAAGCCATTGTCTTGAAGAAGACTGCGAGGGCCGCGATGGCGCTCGTGGTGAGCGCGGTGCCGAGCGCCATGGCGAAAGTCGCCGCGATGCCCGCCGCGAACAGCCCCTGGGACAGGGCGAACACCAGGACGATGAGGGCCCCCGCGCAGGGGCGGATGCCGGCCGCGATGGCCACCCCGGCCATGTCGCGCCAGCGCGTCATGCGGCTGAGCACTTCGGGCGGCGGCATGTGGACGTGGTCGCAATCCTCCTGGACGGAGGCATGAGGATTGCGGGCCAGCGCCATGACGCCGAGAACTTTTCCCGCCTTGCGCCAGGTGATGGCGGCGCCGAGCAGGGTCACGGCGATGAAGCTCGCCAGCTCCACGTTCATGGCGAGCTTGTTCATGGTGGAGGCGGTGGCGCGCAGCACCAGGCTGACGATGAAGACGATCCCGATGGCGACCAGCGCCTGCACGAGAGCTGCCGCCAGGCTCAAGGCAAAGCCCTTGCGCAATGCCTTCTCGTCGGCCACGAGATAGGCCGATATCACGCCCTTGCCGTGGCCGGGCCCTGCCGCATGGAAGACGCCGTAGGCGAAGCCGACGAGCAGCAGGGGGAACAGGGCGGAGCCATTCTGCTTCATCTCGCGCACGCCGGCCTGAAGGCTGCCGTAGAAGCCGGACTGCACGGACAGGATCCAGGCCCCGAGGCTCCCCGAGGGCGCCGCCTCGCGCAGGCCCATGCCGAACGGATTGCGCGGCGGTGGCTTGCTGATCGGCCCGATCCATAGCCCGATCAGTCCCATGGCCAAGGCGATGGTCGCGATGGCCGCCAGCATGAGGCCGAGCCGCCGCCACAGCGGCGGCCGGCCGGTGCCTGGAAGGGCAGGAGCGTCCGACGTCAGGGACATGCGATGATGGCCCTGTTGGAATATTCGACGCCGAAATCGGCTTTCGGCTGCGCCTGGAGCGCGCCCTCGTCCTGCAGGATCTGCTGCATGGTGGCATCGAGCGGCTTGGCCTTGGCGATGCTCGTCACGCAGCCCTGCGGCGCTTGGGCGAGCGATACGGCCGCCTGACCGTCCGACAGGCTGAAATAGACGAAGAAGGTCGGATCCTCGATCTCGATGGACACGGCCCCCGAGGGCACCGCCGGTGCCTTGAGCGGCAGGAAGAAGGACATGGAAACCTGAGACTTCTCCATGCTCATCCGGGCCTCGCGCGGCGAATCGAAGCTCTGCGGCTTGCCGCGGGCTTTCAGCACCGTGAAATAGTCGAACTCGTTCAGGGATGCGGCATTCTCGTTCGCGAGATCCTGGAGTTCTTCCGGAGAGAGCTTGCCGTCGTTGTCCTTGTCGAGGCCTTGGGTCACATAAGCCGTGTAGGCCTCATCGAAGGTCCAGTGATGGCGTACGCCCGTCACCCGCCCGTCGGGTGCGAAGACGACCTCCGCCTTGGCCGTCACCCACACATGGGGATGCGCGAGGGCGGGCGAGGCCAAGCCTATGCCTAAGGCTGCCAGGGAGGTTTTCAGACCAAGATGGCGTGTCATGCGTTGACCCTGGAAAAGCGACGCTTCCGGCTTAAGCCGGACCATAGGAGCGATATGCCGGTTTCGTGGTTAACAGAGGCGAAACGAAGGCGCCTGCTCGAGAGGCTCGATTGACGCATTCCGGCATTTATGTCAGCATTACTGACATATCTCATAAGATGAAGACCGGCATACCGGCAGCGGGGCAAAGGCCCCAGGAGGAAACGGGAAATGACCGACGGTCATATGGCGCTCCGTAACGTAACGCTCGACGACAAGTACGACCTTTCCAAGGAAAACGTTTTCATCACCGGCACGCAGGCCGTCATCCGCATGCTGCTCATGCAGCGCGAGCGGGATCGGCTCGCCGGCCTCAGCACGGCCGGCTTCGTGTCCGGCTATCGCGGCTCGCCCATCGGCGGCCTCGACCAGAATCTCTGGCGCGCCCGGAAATGGCTGGAAGCTTCGAACATCGTCTTCCAGCCCGGCCTCAACGAGGAACTCGCCGCCACGGCGATCTGGGGCTCGCAACAGGCTGAAGTTCGCGGCGACGGCAAGTATGACGGCGTCTTCGGCCTCTGGTACGGCAAGGGCCCTGGCGTCGACCGCTCAGGCGATGTGTTCCGCCATGCCAACATGGCAGGCTCGTCGAAACACGGCGGCGTGCTCGCCCTCATGGGCGACGATCATACGGCGGAATCCTCGACCGTCGCACACCAGTCCGAATTCCACTTCGTCGACGTGATGATCCCGATCCTGAACCCGGCAGGCGTTCAGGAGATTCTCGATTACGGACTTTATGGCTATGCCATGAGCCGTTTCTGCGGCACCTGGGTCGCCTTCAAATGCGTGAAGGACAACATCGAGTCGACCGCTTCCGTCGACGCGTCGCTCGACCGCGTGAAGATCGTCCTGCCCGATGATTTCACGATGCCGCCCGGCGGCCTCAACATCCGCAACCGCGACGGCGTGCTCGATCAGGAGGCACGGCTTCAGGACTTCAAGCGCGATGCCATGCTGGCGTTTGTCCGCGCCAATAATCTCAACCGCATCGTTCTCTCCGGCGGCCGCAATCCGAAGATCGGCATCATCACCGTCGGCAAATCCTATCTCGACGTGCGCCAGGCCCTCGACGAGCTCGGCCTCGATGAGGTCAAGGCCAACGACATGGGCCTGCGCCTCTACAAGGTCGCCTGCCCCTGGCCGCTCTCGCAGCGCGAACTCGTCGATTTCGCGCAAGGTCTCGACAAGGTTATCGTCGTCGAGGAGAAGCGCTCCCTCATCGAGGTGCAGCTGCGCGAGGAGCTCTACGGCACCGCCAACCAGCCGCTCTGCATCGGCAAGAAGGACGAGGAGGGCCGCTGGCTCTTCCCCGTGAAGGGCGCACTCGATTCCAACGACATCGCCATCGTCATCGGCGAGCGGCTGCTCGCCTATCACAACAACGACGATCTGCGCGGCCGCGTCGCGCGGCTTCGCCATGCGCAGGACGTGCTGGCGACGACGGGCGACGTGGCAACCCGCGTGCCGCATTTCTGCTCCGGCTGTCCGCACAATTCC
Source organism: Microvirga sp. RSM25 (assembly GCF_044784385.1). NCBI lineage: Bacteria > Pseudomonadati > Pseudomonadota > Alphaproteobacteria > Hyphomicrobiales > Methylobacteriaceae > Microvirga > Microvirga sp. RSM25. The sequence continues at coordinate 5,265,478 of NZ_CP173039.1, forward strand.
TCGACGAAGGTGCCGGAAGGCATGCGCGCCTATGCGGGCATCGGCTGCCACTACATGGTGCAGTGGATGGACCGCTCCACCGAGGGCTTCACGCAGATGGGCGGCGAGGGCGCGAACTGGATCGGCGAGGCGCCGTTCTCCAAGCGCGGCCACGTGTTCCAGAATCTCGGTGACGGCACCTACAACCATTCGGGCATCCTGGCCCTGCGCTGGGCGATCCACACCAAGACCAACGTCACCTACAAGATTCTCTTCAACGACGCGGTCGCCATGACCGGCGGGCAGAAGCATGAGGGCGGGCTCACCGTCGACATGATCGCGCGTCAGGTGCGCGAGGAAGGCGCGGATCGCATAGCCCTCGTCACCGACGAGCCGCACAAATATCCGAAGGAGATCCGTTGGCCTGACCGAATGACGATTCATCACCGCAGCGAGCTCGATTCCGTTCAGCGCCAGCTGGCTGAAATTCCCGGCGTGACGGTGATGATCTACGATCAGACCTGCGCGTCCGAGAAGCGCCGCCGCCGCAAGCGGGGCGAGTTCCCGGATCCGGACAAGCGAGTTATCATCAACGATCTCGTCTGCGAGGCCTGCGGCGATTGCTCGGTGCAGTCGAACTGCGTTGCCGTGCAGCCGGTGGAGACCGAGTTCGGCCGTAAGCGCCGGATCGACCAGTCGAACTGCAACAAGGATTTTTCCTGCGTCAACGGCTTCTGTCCCTCCTTCGTGACGGTGCATGGCGCCAAGATCAGGAAGGCCGTTCCCGAAACCGTCTCGGCGGAAGGCGTGACGTTCAAGCCGCTGCCCGATCCGGCAATTCCCGCCATCGACCGCACCTTCAACGTGATCGTGACCGGCATCGGCGGCACGGGCGTGGTGACCATCGGGGCGATCCTCGGCATGGCGGCGCATCTCGAAGGCAAGGGCCTGGGCATGATCGACATGGCCGGCCTCGCCCAGAAAGGCGGTGCGGTCTACAGCCATGTGCGGCTCGCCAACAACCAGGACGATATCCATGCCATCCGCGTGAGCGCGGAATCGGCCCATCTCGTGCTCGGCTGCGATCTCGTGGTGACGGGCACGAAGAAAGTGCTGGCCTCCGTGAAGGAAGGGCAGACGGCGCTCGTGGTGAACACAGCGGAAGTGATGCCGGGCGAGTTCACCCGCAATGCCGATTTCTCCCTGCCGACGGAACGTCTCAAGCGCGCGATCAAGTCAGCCGCGGGTCCAGACGGCGTGTCCTTCGTCGATGCCACGGCGATCGCCACGGCGCTTCTCGGCAATGCCATCGCGGCCAACATGTTCATGCTGGGCTATGCCTACCAGACCGGCCGCGTTCCGCTCTCCGCTGCTGCCATCGAGAAGGCGATCGAGCTCAACGGCGAGGCGGTGAAGATGAATCTTGCCGCCTTCACGTGGGGCCGCCGTGCGGCGTTCGAGCCCGATCTCATCACCGCCATGATGAGCGAGCTGAAGGCGCCGGCGGAATCGCGCAAACTGTCCGAGACCCTCGACGAGGTGATCGAGCGGCGCGTGGCGTTCCTGTCCGACTATCAGAGCCAGCGCTATGGCCGGCGCTATCGCAGTCTCGTCGAGCGCATCCGCGGGGCGGAGGACAAGGTTGTCCCCGGCTCGACCGCGCTCGTCGACGCGGTGGCGCGCTCGCTGTTCAAGCTCATGGCCTACAAGGACGAATACGAAGTGGCGCGCCTCTACACGAACGGCCATTTCGAACGCCAGGTCGCGTCAGCCTTCGAGGGCGAGAACCTGCGTTATGAGTTCCATCTCGCGCCGCCGCTGCTCGCACGGAGGGACCCGGCCACGGGCCTTCCGCGCAAGATGAGCTTCGGGCCGTGGATGATGAAGGCTTTCCGCGTCCTCGCGGGTCTGAAGCTCCTGCGCGGCACACCGCTCGACGTCTTCGGCTATACCCACGAGCGCCGCGCCGAGCGCCAGCTCGTCCGTGAGTTCGAGGGGCTGATTGAGGAAATCGTGACGAAGCTGAATGCCGACAATCATGCGGTGGCCGTCGGTCTTGCCAACATCGCGCAAAAGATCCGCGGCTTCGGTCACATCAAGGATCGCAACCTGAAAGCCGCGAAGGCGGAGGAGGCAGATCTCCTCGCCAAGTTCCGCACCGAGCCGCAGCCACTGCCGGTCGCGGCGGAGTGATAGCTAAAACGGTTCTTGTCATGGCCGGGCTTGTCCCGGCCATCCCGATCCTATGAGGCGCTGCGCTTCAAGTCATCGGGATCACCGGCACAAGGCCGGTGATGACGTCTGAGATGCGAGAAACTCAACCCCTCGCCTGGCTCACCTCGACAAAACTCTTCGCGACCTTCGGCACATTCGCCTCGTTGAGCCCCGCCACGCACATGCGGCCGGAGCCCACGAGGTAGACGCCGTCCCGCTCGCGCATGACGTCGACCTGCTGTGTGCTCAGCCCCGTGTAGCTGAACATGCCGCGCTGATTGAGCAGAAAGCCCACATCGACCTCGTTCGACAGGGCGCGGATCTGCTCGGCGAGGAGCTTGCGCATGGAATCCATGCGTGCGCGCATGGTCTCGACCTCGCTCACCCACTGCGCGCGCAGGTCGTCGTTGCCGAGCACGGTGGCCACGAGAAGTCCACCGGTCATCGGCGGGCTCGAATAGCTGCGGCGAACGGCGAGCTTCAATTGCCCGAGCACGCGCTCGGCTTCGTCCGCATCGCGGCAGACGACGCTCAGGCCGCCGCAGCGCTCGCCGTAGAGCGAGAAATTCTTCGAGAAGGAATTGGCCACGAGGCAGCTGGCGCGCTCCGCATAGCGGCGCACGAAGGCGGCATCGTCGTCGAGGCTGGTGCCGAAGCCCTGATAGGCCATGTCGAACACGACGATGTGGCGCTTGGCGAGAAGCACGTCGCTGACCGCGGCCTGCTGGCGCTCGTCGAGATCGACGCCGGTCGGGTTGTGGCAGACGGGCTGGAGCACGACAATGGAGCCGTTCTCCGCCGCCTCGAGCGCCTTGACCATGCCGTCGAAATCAACGGACCGGTTGGTGCGATCCCAATAGGGATAGGTCGTGGTCTTGAAGCCCGCCCGCTGGAACAGCCCGTGATGGTTCTCCCAGGTCGGATCGCTGACGAGAACGGTCCGGCTGGGGCAGTGCTTGGCCAGGAAGTCGGCCGCGATGCCCACCGCACCCGTGCCGCCGAGAGTCTGGATCGTAGCGACGCGCTTCGCGGCAAGCGCCGGATGTCTGTCGCCGAAGACGAGCTTCTGCACGCCCTCGCGGTAGAGCGCGTGCCCTTCCATGGGAAGATAGGGCCGCTCGGCGAACCCGCTCCGTTCGTAGGCGGCCTTCACCGCGCCGAGCACCGGGATGCGGCCCTTCTCATCCGTATAGACGCCGATGCTGAGATTGACCTTCTCGGCCCGAGGATCGGCCTTGAAGCTGTCGTTGAGGGAGAGGATCGGGTCGCCGGCGAACGCCTCGACCTGTCCGAACAGGGATTCCGTCATGCTGATCTCCAAGACCGTCGCGGCAGCAGGTTCGCGGCTGCATCGTTCATGCCGCGAGACCTAGCCCCTCCGGTGCCTTCTCGGCAAGGTTCTTCATGGAAACTCACGTGTCCAGCCGCCAGTCCACCGGCTCCAGCCCCTTCTCGACGAGCCAGGCATTGGCGCGGCTGAAGGGACGGGTCCCTCTGAAGTCGTTGAGCCGGTTGAGCGGGGAGGGGTGTCCGGCCTCGATCACGAGGTGCTTCGTCCGGTCCACCAGCGCCGCCCGCTTGCGGGCCGGGCCGCCCCAGAGCAGAAAAACGACAGCGGGCTGCTGCGCCGAGATGGCCGCAATGGCCTGATCGACCAGGGCCGACCAGCCGAATTTCATATGCGCTCCCGATTGTCCGGCTTCGACCGTGAGTGAAGTGTTGACGAGCAGCACACCCTGTTTCGCCCATTTCGACAGATCGCCCGATTTCGGCATCGGCACGCTCAAATCCTCCGCCATCTCGGCCAGGATCGTGCGCAGCGAGGCCGGCAGTCGCCGGGAGCCGCGATAGGAGAAGGCGAGCCCGTGGGAATCGCCCGGCGTCGGGTAGGGATCCTGGCCGAGGACGACCACCTTGACCTTGTCGAGAGGCGTCAGGGAGATGCTGGTGAACACGGCCTCGGGCGGAGGCAGCACCTGCGCGCCCGAGGCAACGACGGCATCGACCTTGGCGGCCACGGTCTCAGCGCTTCCATCCTGGAAGAACGGCAGCTGAAGCCACCGGGCAGCCTGGGGCTTGGTGCGGAAGTCGGCGAGGGCTTGGCTGATGGGGCCAGTCATGAAGAAGGCATGCCTTTCAGTATGGTGCAGGCTCTGTGGCTGCGCCGGCTAAATCGGTTGGCCGCAGGAGCATCGGTTGGATCCTCGTCCGGGACCCACCCGACGCCCAGTTTCTTAAGCGGCGCATCGTTCGAAGCGGAAAACCGGGTCCCCTTTTTAGTACGATGCGCTGTCGCTGAAAAAGACATCAGAGGTGCCGCTGATCTGGGCGCTGAGGCCGTCGACAGGATGTTACTTCTGTGACACGTTGCCGGTCTAGGTTCCATGGCCTTCACCCATGGTTCCAACCTGCTACGAGGACTTTCATGATGTTTCAGAGCCGCCCTTCCGCTGCGTTTCGCGCCGGGTTTCTCGGATTGTCCATGCTTCTGTCGGGCACCGCCCTGGCGCAGGAAGCCGTGACCATCCGCTTCGTCCAGACCAACGACATCGACCGCATGAGCGCCGAAAAGGGCCGCGGCGGCTTTGCCAAGCTGGCCACCGTCATCAAGGAGGAGAAGGCGAAGGGCAATGCCTTCTTTGTCCATGCCGGCGACACCATCTCGCCCTCCCTCCTGTCGGGCTTCGACAAGGGTGCCCACATCATCGACATCCTGAACCGTATGGGCGTCGATGCCATGGCGCCCGGCAACCACGAATTCGACCTCGGCGACGCAGCCTTCCGCGCCCGCATGGCCGAGGCCAAGTTCGACGTGCTCGCTACCAACATCGTCGACGGCAATGGCCTACCGGCCAACACAAAGCCCGACAAGATGGTCGAGGTGCAGGGCGTGAAGATCGGCTTCTTCGGCCTCACCACCGAGGACACCCCGATCGCGTCGAGCCCCGGAACCATCAAGTTCTCCTCTACCATCGACACGGCGCGCGCCAAGGCCAAGGAGCTGCGCGAGAAGGGCGCCGACATCGTCGTCGCGGTCGCCCATACGCCGCTCGAAGTCGACATGATCATCGCCCGCTCCGCCGGTGTGGATCTGATCATTGGCGGCCATGACGAGCACCTGCTCGCCTTCTACGACGGCAAGGTCGCCCTGACGGAATCGGAATCGCAAGCCAACTACATCAACGTGGTCGAGCTCGCCGTCACCAAGGCGACGAAGGATGGCAAGACTACCGTCACCTGGACGCCGAACTTCCGCATCGTCGACAGCGCCACCGTCACGCCCGATCCGGAGATCGAGGCCGTGGTGAAGGGCTATGAGGACAAGCTTTCCAAGGAGCTCGACGTGGAGGTCGGCGTGACGGAAACGCCCCTCGACAGCCGCCGCGCCACGGTGCGCGGAGGCGAAGCCGCCATGGGCAACCTCGTGGCCGATGCGCTGAGAGCCTCGGTCGGCGCCGATGTGGCCATCACCAATGGCGGCGGTCTGCGTGCCGACAAGCAGTACGAGGCCGGTCAGAAGCTGACCCGCCGCAACATCCTGGCCGAAATGCCCTTCGGCAACACCACCGTTCTGCTCGAGGTCACCGGCGCCCAGATCAAGGCTGCGCTCGAGAACGGCGTCAGCCAGGTTCGCGAGCTGGGCGGCCGCTTCCCTCAGGTCTCCGGCATCGTGGCGGAAGTTGATGTGAAGGAGCCGGTCGGCAGCCGTGTGAAGTCGGTCAAGATCAACGGCCAGCCACTCGATCCGGCCAAGACCTACAAGCTTGCCACCAATGACTTCATGGCCCGCGGCGGCGACGGATACCGAGTGTTCACCGAGGCCAAGTCGCTCGTCGACGTATCCGCCAGCCAGCTCATGGCGACACAGGTTATCGACTACATCGCCAAGGCCGGCAAGGTCGCGCCGAAGGTCGAGGGCCGCGTCGTCCTGCGCTGATCCGACCGACAACTTCTCTTCTTTGGGCCGGGGCTCTCACGAGCTCCGGCATTTTCATGGGACGATGTTGCCGACGTGACGTTCGGGCGCATTTTTTACCCGTCCGCAACACGATAGTTCGCCCGCCTCTGGTCAATAGGATTTCGAGGCGTAAATTCCCTCTCCATCAAAGGCGTCTGCTGTGCCATTCTGGCCGCGCAACGGCGAATCTCCCACTCAAAAGCGATCTCTCCTTGCAATATTACATGCGCCCAGAATCGATCAGCCTGTCCCAGAAGCGGCGTCGCCGTTCCCTCGCGCGCGGTCGGCTGACCCTGTTCATGGGCCTGTTCGGCGTTGCATTCATTCTCCTGACTTTCGGCTACATCGCCTGGGAGCAGCGCAACCGCCTGATCCAGCGCAATGAGGATGACCTCAGAAATGCAGCCTTCTTCCTGGCGGATCATACGGCCAGGCTTCTGGAGGTCACGGACCTGACCCTGAAACAGGCCGCTGCCCTGATGCAGGGGCAGAGCTGGGACCAGATCGAAACCTCGAAGCCTCTCTGGCAGCAGCTTCATGCCATCCAGGCGGCGCTGCCTTTCATCGAGGATGTCTGGCTCAACGATCCGAGCGGACGCCTGCGCCTCACATCGGAACAGTTTCCAACGCCATCGTCGAACGTGTCCGGGCGCGATGCCTTCAGCGCTCAGGCGGCGGGCGATCAGGGATTGTTCATCGGCGAACCGATTCTCGGGCGTGTGACAAAGACGCCGACTTTCATGATCAGCCGTCGCCTCCAGAATGGAAGCGCGGAATTCGGCGGCATCGCAGCGGTCACCGTCTCCCTGTCCTACTTCTACGATTACTGGTCGAAGATCCGACTGCCGAAAGGCAGCCGGGTCGCTCTCCTGCGCGCCTCCGATGCAACGGTGATCGCCCAGTATCCTCCGCCGCCCGATGGTCTCTCCTTCGCACCCATCGACAAGTCAGCCTTCGACACGGCGCTTGGTTCAGCCTCCCAGGCCGGCCTCTACCCCTTCATCAGCATGGGTCAGGAGCGTGCCGGAGCCTATCGTCAGGTCGGCGCGATGCCGCTCTATCTCAATGTCAGCATGCCGGAGGATGCCTATTGGACGCCTTGGTTCGTCCAGACGCGGCTCTATGGCGCTTTCGCCCTGATCGCCCTTTTTGCCTTGCTCGCGCTGACGGCCTTGGCCTCCGAGCAGTTCCACGAACAGGCCGCCGATGCAGCCCTGCTCGAGCGGCAGGTGGCGCTGCGGACAAGCGAGCTGCGCACGGAAACCGCAGCGCTGGAAATTCTCAACCGCACGGGCAGCGTTCTTGCGGCCGAACTGGGCCTCGACCGCATCATCGAGAGCGTTGTCGACGCCGGAATCGAGTTGACCGAAGCGCAGTTCGGCGCCTTCTTCTGCGGCGCATCCCAGGGTGGGAAAGAGCATTACGGGAAATTCGAGCCCGCAGGTCTCCGCGATACTTTCGCCGCCCTGAACATCCGGGACATCGGCGCGCCAGCTTTCCAGGAAGGCAAGGCGATCCTCCTGGACAATATTGCCATCGAGCAGGGACATGACGGTACGCCTTTTACGCTGGATGCCACTTCGGATACGCCCGTGATCCGCAGCATCCTGGCCGTTCCCGTGGTTCTGCGGACCGGAGAGACACACGGCATCCTCGTCTTCGGGCACGAGAGGGCGGGAATGTTCAACCGGCGCTCCGAGCGCCTGCTGGCGGGCCTGACGGCCCAGGCGGCCATCGCGCTCGAGAACAGCCGCCTCTACCGCAATGCACAGAGCGAGATCGAGGAGCGCAAGCAGGCCCAGACCCAGCAATCCCTGCTGATCCGCGAACTCCATCACCGGGTGAAGAATACGCTGGCCACCGTTCAGGCGGTGGTGGGCGCGACGGCGCGCTCTGCGGTCAGCATCGACGACTTCTATCAGGCGTTCGTCGGGCGCATCATCTCGCTTGCCAACACGCATTCCCTGCTGACCGAAGCCGTGTGGCAGACTGCATCCCTGCGCGAGATCCTGGAAAAGGAACTCCGGCCCTACAACGATACCAGGGGCGAGAGGATCGTTCTCAACGGTCCCGCCGTGGATCTACCCTCCGAGGCGGCCGTACCCATCGGCATGGCAATCCACGAATTGACCACCAATGCTGCCAAATATGGTGCCCTTTCGATCCCCGGCGGCAAGGTTGCCATATCCTGGGAGGCCGAGCCGGCAGAGGACGGAACGCGGTTGAAGCTGGTCTGGGAGGAGCGGGCAGGGCCCGCCGTCTCGGCTCCCACACGCCAGGGTTTCGGCTCGCGCCTGCTCCACCGGGTGCTGGCCACTCAGCTCAACGCCAAAGTCGACACCGACTTCCATCCGACGGGATTGCGCGTTGCCATCGATGCCGTGCTCAAGCAGGCGCGGTTCCCGGAGATGGGCGTCTGACCCGCTTTCGCGCAAGACCGGCTTGCAATCAATCCCGACGATGCGATGAGGCGTCCTGTTGGCGGAACCGTCCGAAAATCCTATCTAGGGCGGCATCGAGAGCGGGATTCGGTTCCCGGATCCTGCGGCCAAGGGGCTTTTCATGAATGAGAGTGTGAGTCTGACGGATCTTCGCCAGGGTGTGCGCCCGGTGGACCACCCGGCTGTTCGAACCGGGCGGATCGGTGTGCTTCTTCTGAACCTTGGGACGCCAGAGGGCACCAGCTACTGGCCCATGCGCGCCTATCTGAAGGAGTTCCTCTCCGACCGGCGCGTGATCGAGACTCCGCGCCTCCTCTGGTGGCCGATCCTCAACCTGATCATTCTGACCAAGCGCCCCGGCCCCAAGGGCCGCGACTACGCTTCGATCTGGAACAACGAACTCAATGAGGGTCCGCTCAAGACCATCACCCGCAACCAGGCCGAGAAGGTGACCGAGCATCTGAAGGCCATTGCCGGCGACAGGATCACGGTCGATTGGGCCATGCGTTACGGCAAGCCGGAGGTGCGCGAGCGTATCCAGGCGCTCCTGGATCAGGGCTGCGACCGCATTCTGCTGGTGCCGCTCTATCCGCAATATGCGGCCGCCACATCGGCGACGGCCTGCGACCAGGCCTTCCGGGCGCTGATGGACATGCGCTGGCAGCCGTCTGTACGGGTCTCGCCGCCCTATCACGACGATCCCGTCTACATCGATTCCGTGGTCTCGTTGATGAAGAAGGAGCTGGCGAAGCTCACCTTCGAGCCGGAGGTGATCCTCGTCTCCTTCCATGGCGTGCCGAAGGAATACCTGCTCAAAGGCGATCCCTATCACTGCCAATGCGTGAAGACCTGGCGCCTGATGCGGGAGACCTTCGGCTGGTCACCGGACAAGTTCCGCATGAGCTTCCAATCCCGTTTCGGCACGGCGGAATGGCTGCAGCCCTATACGGACAAGACCGTGGAGGCGCTCGCAAGGAGCGGCGTGAAGCGCATGGCCATCGTGGCGCCCGGTTTCTCGGCCGATTGCCTGGAGACCCTGGAAGAGCTCGACGGCGAGAATCGCGAGATCTTCATGCACAACGGCGGCGAGGAATTCGCCTATCTGCCCTGCCTCAACGACAGCGATGACGGCATGCGGGTGATCAACCACATCGTGGAGCGCGAGCTTCAGGGTTGGATCTAGGACTCCAAGCCTCTTTGCGCTAGCGTGAGCCCTCTGCAACTCGGTTGCCTGGGGGGCTTATGCCGCTGAGTGGTTTCGATATCTTCGTCATCGTTCTGGTGCTCGTCGTGGTGGTGACGATCGCCATGGGCATCAGAACGGTTCCGCAGGGCTATGCCTATACGGTGGAGCGGTTCGGGCGCTATTCGCGCACGCTCACTCCGGGGCTCGGCCTGATCGTGCCCTATATCGATCAGGTCGGCAAAAAGGTGAACGTCATGGAGCAGGTGCTCGACGTTCCGAGCCAGGAGGCCTTCACCCGGGACAATGCGGGCGTCACCATCGATGCTGCCGCCTTCTACCAGATCCTCGACGCGGCCCGGGCCTCCTACGAAGTCTCGGATATGAACCAAGCCCTGCTGGTTCTGACCATGACCAATATCCGAACGGTCGTCGGCTCCATGGATCTCGACCAGCTCCTGTCCCACCGGGACGAGATCAACGAGCGCCTCTTGCGGGTCATGGACGCGGCGGCGTCTCCCTGGGGCGCCAAAGTCACCCGCGTCGAGATCAAGGACATCCTGCCGCCGCAGGATCTCGCCGGCGCCATGGCGCGGCAGATGAAGGCCGAGCGCGAGAAACGCGCCGCCGTGCTCGAGGCGGAAGGCCTGCGACAGGCGGAGATCCTGCGGGCGGAAGGCCAGAAGCAGTCGCAGATCCTCGCCGCGGAGGGCCGGAAGGAAGCGGCCTTCCGCGATGCGGAGGCCCGCGAGCGGCAGGCGGAAGCCGAGGCGAAGGCCACGGGCATGGTCAGCGAGGCCATTGCGAAGGGCGATCTCGCCGCGGCCAACTTCATCGTGGCGGAGAAATACATCGACGCCATCCGGGCGCTCGCGTCGGCGCCGAACCAGAAGGTAGTGATCGTGCCCATCGAGGTGGCAGGGCTTGCCGGAACGCTGGGTGGTATCGCCGAACTCACCAAATCCGTGTTCGGCGAGGGCGGGGCAGGTCTCAACAAGCCCGTGCGCAGCGTTCCCACGGTCGCCGGCGGAGCCGAGCGCTCATGATCGCCGACGCGTTCATCGGCCTAGGCGCCTGGGCCTGGATCATCCTTGGCGTCATCCTGATCGGCGTCGAGCTTCTCGCTCCAGGCTCGTTCTTCCTCTGGCTCGGTCTCGCGGCCATCGCCACCGGATTGCTGGATGCCCTGCTCGGCCTGTCCTGGCAGGCTGCGGCACTCCTCTTCGCGCTGCTCTCCGTGGGAGCGGTCATCCTGGGGCGGTTCGCCACCCGTTCGACGACGCAGCCCGATGCCGAGGCCACGCCGCTCAATCAGCGCGGCCAGTCCCTCGTCGGACGGGTCTTCACCCTCGAGACCCCCATCAAGGACGGAGAGGGTCGCATCCGAGTCGACGACAGCTCCTGGCGGGTGACCGGCGCCGACCGGTTCGCTGGCGCCAAGGTGCGCGTGGTGCGGGTCGAGGGCTCGACGCTCGTCGTCGACGATCCGTAAGCATTTTCAGGCGAAGTGGACACCGGTACGCCGCCTGGGCAATGCGACGAGCAAGAACCTCTACGCCGCGCCGGCGCGCAGCAGGTCGAGATAATGCACGAGGCCGATGGGCCGGTCGTCCTCGACCACGATCAGGGCCGTGATCCGAGAGGCCTCCTCCATCTCCAGGGCTGTGGCGACGAGGGCGTCTGGCGCGATGGTCCGCGGCGTCTTCGTCATGATCGCCGATACCGGAAGGGTCATGAGGTCGGGCTTGAGATTCCGGCGAAGGTCGCCGTCGGTGACGATGCCCGCGAGCGTCCCATCGTCGTTCACCACGATCACGGCGCCGAAGCCCTTGCGGCCGATCTCGCCGATGGCCTCGTCCATGCGGGCGTCGATGCGGACGACTGGCAGGCGTTCGTCCTTGTGCATGATGTCTCGCACGAGCTTGAGCCGGGCGCCGAGCTTGCCGCCGGGATGGAAGACCTTGAAATGCTCTGCCGTGAAGCCGCGCTTCTCCAGCAGGGCAACCGCCAGGGCATCGCCGAGCGCGAGCTGGATCGTGGTCGAGGTGGTCGGCGCGAGGCCGTTGGGACAGGCCTCCTTGGCCCTCGGCAGGGTGAGGCAGATGTCGGCCGCGCGTCCGAGGGTCGATTCCGCGTTCGAGGTGAGCGCGATCAAGGGCACCCGGAACCGCCGCGAATAGCCGATGATGTCGGCGAGTTCCGCGGTCTCTCCCGACCAGGACAGGGCGATGATCACGTCGTCCGTCTGGATCATGCCCAGGTCGCCGTGGCTCGCCTCCGCCGGGTGGACGTAATGGGCGGGCGTGCCTGTCGAGGCGAAGGTGGCGGTGATCTTGCGCCCCACATGGCCGGATTTGCCCATGCCGGTGACGATGACCCGCCCCTTGGCCGCCGCGAGGGTTTCGACCGCAGCCGTGAAGACGGGGCCGAGGCCGTTGCCGATGGCGTCCATCAGGATCGTCAGGCCGTCCCGCTCGGTTTCGAGCGTGCGCAGGGCCGAGGCGATGGCTGGATCGGGCGAAAGGGGGGCTGTTCGTGCAAGTGCCATGGCCGCCCTCTAGCACAGACGGGCGGCCATGAGGAACCCTTGCATGAGGATCCCTGGAGCTTGCTTACTTCTGCCGCAGCAGGGCTTCGAGCTCCCGGCGGAAATCGGCGGACAGCTCCTCGCGTTCCAGGGCATAGGCCACGTTGGCCATGAGGAAGCCGATCTTTGAGCCGGTGTCGTAGGTCTTGCCCTGGTACTTCATGCCGAAGAACTGCTGCTGCTTCATCAGCCGGATCATGGAATCCGTGAGCTGGATCTCGTTGCCGGCGCCGCGCTCCTGGGTGGAGAGCAGGTCGAAGATTTCGGGCTGCAGGATGTAGCGGCCGGAAATGATGTAGTTCGAGGGTGCGGTGCCCTTCGGCGGCTTCTCCACCATGCCGGTGATCTCGAAGGTCTGGCCGAATTCCTGGCCCACCGAGACGATGCCGTACTGATGCGTCTGGTCCTCGGGCACCTCCTCGACCGCGATGATGTTGCCGCCATGCTTGTCATGGGCCGCGATCATCTGCTCCATGGAGCCGCGGCTGAGCATGTCGGGCAGGATCACGGCGAAGGGCTCGTCGCCCACGAGTTCGCGGGCGCACCAGACCGCATGGCCGAGGCCGAGCGGCTCCTGCTGGCGGGTGAAGCTCGTCTGGCCGGCCTGGGGCTGGTCCCTGGCCAGAAGCTCCAGCTCCTTCGTCTTGTTGCGGCTCTCCAGCGTGCGGTTCAGCTCGTAGGCAATGTCGAAATGGTCCTCGATCACGGCCTTGTTGCGGCCGGTGACGAAGATGAAATGCTCGATACCGGCGGCGCGCGCCTCATCCACCACATGCTGCACGACGGGGCGGTCGACGACGCAGAGCATCTCCTTGGGAACGGCCTTGGTGGCAGGCAGGAAGCGGGTGCCGAGACCCGCGACGGGAAGGACTGCTTTGCGGATACGCTTCATTGATTGGGCCATGATTGAGCATCAAGAGGGAAGGGTAATCTAAGTCAGGACCGGGAAAAGGGAACCGATAACTGTCAAGCTTCGGCACCGTCCAACGCGGCAGTGCTTCTGATGTTCCAGCGTTGCATGCGCCTCGTTGCGGCTCCCGACCTGAATTGGAGCTGACGTGTTGTGGTTAAGCTGCCAACAAAGGCGGTTTTGAGGAGGCCAGTCAGCCTGCCCGCCCGTGGACACATAAGGACGCACTACCAACATGGGGAGCTATCAACCGGCTGTTAACCTGCTTAGTGTCGCATTGGCAGGGCAGATCTGTCCTGTTCGTGAGCGACTTCCATGCGCCAGCCGCTTTCTCTGGTGTGCCGCCTTTCCGGCGCACTCCTTCTCGGTTTGAGTCTCACCGTGGGTGCAGGCGGTAGCGTTCCGCCCGTGCAGGCGCAGGAATCCTCCCAAGCCGGCTTCCAGCGCTTCGTCCAGGGGCTCTGGCCCGCCGCCAAGGCGCGAGGGGTGTCGCGGGCGACCTTCGAGGAGGCGTTCCGGGGCGTCGAGCCCGATACCAAGATCATCGCTCTCACGAAAAAGCAGTCCGAATTCGTCCGCCCGATCTGGGACTACATCAACGGCGCCATCTCGGCCCAGCGCCTGAAGCGCGGCCAGGAGATGGCGGCCGAATGGTCCAAGACCCTGGCTGTCGTCGAGCAAACCTATGGGGTTCCGCGCTCTGTCGTTCTCGGCGTCTGGGGCATGGAGACCAATTTCGGCAGCTTCACCGGTTCGATCTATGCGGTGCGGGCGCTCGCGACCCTGGCCTATACCGGCTACCGGGGCGATTTCTTCAAGGAGGAACTGCTCACTGCGCTCCAGATCCTGGAAGGCGAGCATATCGACCGCTCCAAGATGCTGGGCTCCTGGGCCGGCGCCATGGGCCAGACCCAGTTCATGCCCTCGAGCTTCATGAAATTCGCCGTTGACGGCAATCGGGACGGGATTCGGGATATCTGGTTCTCGGTGCCCGACGCCATGGCCTCCACGGCCAATTACCTGCGCCAGCACGGCTGGGAGGCGGGACTGCCCTGGGGCTTCGAGGTGGCGTTGCCGCGCGGGTTCGATTACCGGCATTTGAGGCAGGATTTCGCCCGATGGCAGGCTGTGGGCGTGCGGCGCGTTGATGGACGGGCCATGCCCCGCTCGGGCGAGGCCAGCCTGTTCCTGCCGGGGGCGCGGGCGGTCCCGCGTTCCTGGTGACGCGCAACTACGACGTGATCAAGGCCTACAACTCCTCGGACGCCTACGCGATGGGCGTTGCCCATCTCGGCGACCGGCTCCTGGGCGGATCGCCAATCCAGGGCGCCTGGCCCAAGGACCAGCCTATGCTCGACAAGGATCAGCGTCAGGAATTGCAGGAGCGACTCGCCGGCCTCGGGTTCTATGAGGGCAATACGGACGGCAAGCTCGGCTCCAAGACCCGGGAGGCCGTGCGGAACTTCCAGTTGCGTCGTGGTTTGATCCCGGATGGCTATGCCGATTACGCGGTCTTGCGTGAGTTGCGCGCGACCCGCTGACGGAGTTCTCGCAAGGCTCTATACTCAGGGCTGGTCCGAAATGAAATGGAACCGCCTATGACCATGGTGCCGATCCTCAGCGCATCGTGCGGAACCAGAGGTCCGCGTCAGCGAAAAGTGACCTCGGTTTTCCGCGCCGAACGATGCCCCCGGCAAGAAAGCGCGCATCGAATGGACCCCAAAAGCGCATTCCACTTTTGGGCCCAATGCTTTGGCCGATTGTCCCTGGCGCTGCTGCTGGCAGTCTTTGGGAGCAGTGCGGCCATGGCCCAGTCCGGCTACCAGCCGCAGGGCCAGCGCGATCTGCGGGCCTATCCTCCGGGCTATTATCCCGGAAAACTCGTGCAGCCCGCGCAGCCTCAGCCGCAGCAGGGCTTCAGCCTCAGGCGCTTTTTCGGGGCCCCGGACGAGCCGTCTCAGCCGACGCGCGCGCCCGTCGCGCGGCCGCGCAAGTCCGTTCCGTCACCGGCGGTCGTTGCGAAACAGGAAAAGCCGAAGGTCGATCCGAGCACCTACGTGGTGGTGTTCGGGGACGCCCTGGCCGGATTTGCCCGCCAAGGGCTCGATGCGCATTTCGCCGAAAACCAGGATGTGGCGGTCGTTCCCAAGATCAGGGATACAAGCCTCGTCCGTACCGATCCGGCCGATTGGCCCAATTTCATCAACTCGACCCTTGATAGCGGACAGAAGACGAGCGTTGCCGTGGTGATGCTCGGTACGAGCGACCGGCAGGCGATCAAGGAAGGCGAGGAGTCCGTCGAGCCGCTGACCGACCGGTGGAAGGACCTCTACCGCCAGCGCGTCGATGCGATCGTGAACACGTTCAAGGAGCGCAAGATTCCCGTGGTCTGGATCGGCCTGCCGCCGATGAAGAACAGCAAGGCGTCCGAGGATCTGGTCGCCATCAACGAGATCTACAAGGAAAGCGTCCAGCGTGGCGGCGGCGCTTACGTCGATATCTGGCCGGGTTTCGTAGACGACGAGAACCGCTACACGGCCGAGGGGCCCGATGTGGACGGCGAGCCTGCCAAGCTGCGCACCAACGAGGGCATGTTCTTCACCCGCGCCGGCTCGCGCAAGGTCGCCTTCTTCGCCGATACCGAGATCAAGCGCATTCTGGGGCAGGGTGGAACGGCGGCGGCTCCCGGTCCGGCCGATATCACGCCTGCGGATGGGTCTGTCGCTCCCTCGATCGAGGCGGCACTCCCGGCGCCGCCGGATGCGGCTGCACCGATCCCCCTGCCATCAAAGCCGCTGGTCGGACCTGTCCTGCCGCTGACCCGCCAGGACGTGGCTCCAGGAGGGACGCTGGTATCGGCACCGCCGAAGCTCACTGGGGACAATGCCTATACGGTCCAGCGGGCCTTGCGGGTGGGAATCGCACCGGGCTCCCGGCCCGGTCGGGCCGACGATTTCCGCTGGCCCAATCCTTAAGACATCCAGACAACAAAAAAGCGGCGGTTCATTTCGCGAAATGAACCGCCGCTTTCGTTTCGGCAAACGGATGGATCAGACCGGCAGGGTGCTGGAGCCCATCAGGAAGGTGTCGATGGAGCGGGCGGCCTGGCGGCCTTCGCGGATGGCCCATACCACCAGCGACTGACCGCGCCGCATGTCGCCGGCGACGAAAACCTTCTCGCTCGACGTACGGTAGCTCTTGTCGTCGGCCACCACGTTACCGCGACGGTCGATAGTGACGCCCGACTCGTCCAGCAGGCCTTCCTTGATCGAGCCGGCAAAGCCGATGGCGATGAAGACGAGATCCGCCTTGAGCACGAACTCGCTGCCTGGGATGGGCTGGCGCTTCTCGTCCACGCGGGCGCATTGCACGCCGTTCACGCGACCCTTCTTGCCGACGACACCGAGAGTCGCAGCCTGGAACTCGCGCTCCGCGCCTTCAGCTTGAGATGAGGAGGTGCGCATCTTGGTCGGCCAATAGGGCCATACGGTGAGCTTGTCCTCGCGCTCCGGGGGCTTCGCACGGATGTCGAGCTGCGTCACGGAGAGGGCGCCCTGACGGAAGGCGGTGCCCACGCAGTCGGATGCCGTATCGCCGCCGCCGATGACCACCACATGCTTGCCGTTGGCGAGAATGGGTTCCGCCGTGACGTCCTCGTTGCCGACACGCTGGTTGGACTGAGTCAGATACGGCATCGCGTAATGCACGCCGACGAGATCCTGCCCCGGCAGGTTCGGGTTGCGCGGATCTTCCGCGCCGCCGGCGAACAGCACCGCGTCGAACTCGTTGTGGAGCGAGGCGAAGCTCTTGTCGACGCCGATATTGACGCCGCAATGGAAGATCACGCCTTCCGCTTCCATCTGCTTCACGCGGCGATCGATGTGGTACTTCTCCATCTTGAAGTCCGGGATGCCGTAGCGCAGCAGCCCGCCGGGCTTGGCCTGGCGCTCGAACACGTGCACCTCATGGCCGGCGCGGGCGAGCTGCTGGGCCGCTGCCATGCCGGCAGGACCCGATCCGATCACGGCCACGCGCTTGCCGGTCTGTACATCGGCCGGCTCCGGCTTTACGAAGCCCATCTCCCACGCTTTGTCGGCGATGGCCTGCTCAATGGTCTTGATGGTGACCGGCTGGTTTTCGAGATTGAGCGTGCAGGCTTCCTCACACGGAGCCGGGCAGATGCGCCCCGTAAATTCGGGGAAGTTGTTGGTGGTGTGGAGGTTGCGTGCAGCCTCCTCCCAGTCGTCGGACCAGACCAGATCGTTCCAGTCGGGAATCTGGTTGTGCACCGGACAGCCCGTCGGACCGTGGCAGAACGGGATGCCGCAATCCATGCAGCGTCCCGCCTGCTTCTTCAGGTCGTTGTCGTCAAGCGGCAGCGTGAACTCGCGGAAGTGGCGCACGCGTTCACCGGCGAGCTGATACTTCTGCTCCTGCCGGTCGTATTCGAGAAAGCCTGTGACCTTGCCCATGGGTTTGCCCCTTAATCCTTATTCCGCCGCCTGCAGGGTCCGGAGACGATCCATCTCCTGGAGCGCACGGCGATACTCGACCGGCATGACCTTCACGAACTTGGTGCGGTAGGTCGTCCAGTTGTCCAGGATCTCCTTGGCGCGCGCCGAGCCCGTATAGGTGTGGTGATTGGTGATGAGCTGCATCAGACGCTCTTCATCGGGGCCTGACATGTTGGCCATGATGTCGATGCGGCCCTTGGTCTCCAGATCGCCGCCGTGATGGTGGAGGCGGCGCATCAGGTCCTCCTCCTCCTCGACGGGTTCGAGATCGACCATGGACAGGTTGCAGCGCTTCGTGAACGTACCGTCCTCGTCCAGCACGTAGGCGATGCCGCCCGACATGCCTGCCGCGAAGTTCCGTCCGGTCTGTCCCAGCACGACCACGAGGCCGCCGGTCATGTATTCGCAGCCGTGGTCGCCCGTGCCCTCGACCACCGCGATGGCACCGGAGTTGCGCACGGCAAAACGCTCGCCCGCGACGCCGTGGAAATATGCTTCACCGGCAATCGCGCCGTACATGACCGTGTTGCCGACGACGATGGAGCGCTCCGGCGCCGCCTTCGAGGCAGACGACGGGCTGATGATGATCTTGCCGCCCGAGAGGCCCTTGCCGACGTAGTCGTTGGCTTCGCCTTCGAGGTTGAGCGTCACGCCTGCCGCAAGCCAAGCGCCGAAGCTCTGGCCTGCAGTGCCCTTCAGCTTCACGGTAATCGTGTCGTCGGGCAGTCCCTCATGGCCGTAGCGCTTCGCCACCTCACCGGAGAGCATGGCGCCTACGGTGCGGTCGGAGCTGCGCACCCGCGCCTCGATAGTGACGGCCTCGCCGTTCTCCAGCGCAGGACCGGCCTGCGCGATGAACTCGCGGTCGAGCACGTTGGCGATGGGGTGAACCTGACGCTCCTGGTGACTGATCGCCACGTTCGGTCCTGCTTCGGGCTTGTGGAACAGCTTCGTGAAGTCCAGGCCCTTCGCCTTCCAGTGATCGATGGCCGAGTTCTTGTCGAGCAGATCGGACTGGCCGATCATCTCGTCGATGGTGGTGAAGCCCATCTCGGCCATCAGCTCGCGCACTTCCTCGGCGACGAAGAAGAAGTAATTGATCACGTGCTCGGGCAAGCCCTTGAAGCGCTTGCGCAGTACCGGGTCCTGCGTGGCAACGCCGACAGGGCAGGTGTTGAGATGGCACTTGCGCATCATGATGCAGCCAGCTGCAATCAGCGGCGCGGTCGAGAAGCCGAATTCGTCGGCACCGAGGAGTGCTGCGATGATGACATCGCGGCCCGTGCGAAGACCACCATCGGCCTGCAGGGCCACGCGGCCGCGCAGACGGTTGAGCACCAGGGTCTGCTGGGTCTCGGCAAGGCCGATTTCCCAGGGCGAGCCGGCATGCTTCAACGAGGTGAGGGGAGACGCACCCGTGCCGCCCTCGAAGCCCGAGATCGTGATGTGATCGGCGCGCGCCTTGGCAACGCCTGCCGCCACCGTGCCGACGCCGACTTCCGCCACGAGTTTCACCGACACGTCGGCTGACGGGTTCACGTTCTTCAGGTCGAAGATCAGCTGTGCCAGATCCTCGATGGAGTAGATATCGTGGTGCGGCGGCGGCGAGATGAGGCCGACGCCGGGAGTCGAGTGACGCACGCGGGCGATCTTGGCGTCGACCTTATGGCCGGGCAGCTGACCGCCTTCGCCGGGCTTGGCGCCCTGGGCCACCTTGATCTGCATCATGTCGGCATTGACGAGATATTCCGTCGTCACACCGAAGCGGCCGGAAGCCACCTGCTTGATGGCGGAACGCTTGGAGCGTCCATCCGACAGGGGACGGAAACGCTCCGGCTCCTCGCCGCCCTCGCCGGTGTTGGACTTGCCGCCGATGGCGTTCATGGCGAGCGCCAGCGTCTCGTGCGCTTCCTTCGAGATCGATCCGAAGGACATGGCGCCGGTGGAGAAGCGCTTCACGATCTCCTGGGCCGGTTCCACTTCGCTCAGGGCAACGGGCGCACGTCCCGTCTCTTCCGCCTTCCTGATGCGGAAGAGACCGCGAATCGTCTTGAGCTCGTTGTCCTGCTCGTTCACGAGACGGGCATATTCGCGGTAGCGGTCCTGCGCGTTGAGGCGCACGGCGTGCTGCAGCGTCGCGACCGTATCGGGGTTCCAGGCATGCACCTCGCCACGCTGGCGGTAAGCGTATTCGCCGCCGACATCGAGCGCGTTGCGGTAGATCGGCGCGTCGCCGAAGGCGTCGCGGTGGCGGTGCACGTTCTCTTCCGCCACCTCATCCATGCCGATGCCTTCGATGGTGGTCGCCGTGCCGAAGAAGTCACGGGACACGAAGTCGGACCGGAGGCCGACCGCGTCGAAGATCTGCGCGCCGCAATAGGACTGATAGGTGGAGATGCCCATCTTGGACATCACCTTGAGCAGGCCCTTGCCGATGGACTTGATGTAGCGTTTGATCGCCTCGTCCGCGTCGACTTCCTCCGGCAGCTCGCCGGCTTCAAGCATGGCTTCGATGGTCTCGAAGGCGAGATACGGATTGATCGCTTCCGCGCCGTAGCCGGCCAGGCACGCGAAGTGATGGATCTCGCGCGGCTCGCCGGACTCGACCACGAGGCCGACCGAGGTGCGCAGACCCTTGCGGATCAGGTAATTGTGCACGGCCGCAGTGGCGAGCAGCGCCGGGATCGGGATGCGATCCGGGCCAACCATGCGGTCGGTGAGAATGATGATGTTGTAGCCGCCATGCACCGCCGCTTCCGCCCGGTCGCAGAGACGGTCGAGCGCGCCGTCGAGGGTGGCGGCTCCGAGCTCCGCGTCATAGGTGATATCGAGGGTCTTCGTGTCGAAGCGGTCCTCGAAATGGCCGATGCAGCGGATCTTCTCCAGATCCTCGTTGGTGAGGATCGGCTGGCGCACCTCCAGCCGCTTGCGGCGCGATGTGCCTTCCAGATCGAGGATGTTCGGACGCGGGCCGATGAACGACACCAGGCTCATGACGAGCTCCTCGCGGATCGGATCGATCGGCGGGTTCGTCACCTGGGCGAAGTTCTGCTTGAAGTAAGTGTAGAGCAGCTTCGGCTTGTCGGAGAGTGCGGAGATCGGCGTGTCCGATCCCATGGAGCCGACGGCCTCCTGGCCGGTGACGGCCATGGGCTGCATGAGCAGCTTCAGGTCTTCCGACGTGTAGCCGAAGGCCTGCTGGCGGTCGAGGAGCGACACGTCCGTGCGGGACTCGCGCGCCTGGACGGGCTTGAGGTCCTCCAGCACGATCTGCGTGCGCTTCAGCCACTCCTTGTAAGGATGGGCGTTGGAGAGCTGCTGCTTGATCTCGTCGTCGGAGACGATGCGGCCTTCCTCGAGGTCGATGAGAAGCATCTTGCCCGGCTGCAGGCGCCACTTCTCGACGATCTTCTCCTCCGGGATCGGCAGAACGCCCATCTCGGACGCCAGCACCACGAGGCCGTCATCGGTTACGAGATAGCGGGCCGGACGAAGGCCGTTGCGGTCGAGCGTCGCGCCGATCTGCTTGCCGTCGGTGAAGCACACGGCGGCCGGGCCGTCCCACGGCTCCATGAGGGCCGCGTGATATTCGTAGAATGCACGCCGATCGTCGTTCATGAGCGGGTTGCCGGCCCATGCTTCCGGAATGAGCATCATCATGGCATGCGACAGGGAATAGCCGCCGCGCACCAGGAATTCGAGCGCATTGTCGAAGCAGGCTGTGTCGGACTGGCCCTCGTAGGAGATCGGCCAGAGCTTCGAGATGTCGTTGCCGAAGAGTTCGGAATCGACCGAAGCCTGACGGGCCGCCATCCAGTTCACGTTGCCGCGCAGGGTGTTGATCTCGCCGTTATGGGCGACCATGCGGTAGGGATGTGCGAGCTGCCAGGTCGGGAAGGTGTTGGTGGCGAAGCGCTGGTGCACGAGGGCAATGGCGCTCTCGAAGCGTTCGTCCTGCAGGTCGAGGTAGTAGTCACGCAGCTGCGTGACGAGCACCATGCCCTTGTAGACGATGGTGCGCGAGGACAGGCTGACCGGATAGTAGCCGGCGGTGCGCGCGTCCTTCATGTCGTAGACGGCGTTGGAGATGACCTTGCGGGCGATGAACAGGCGACGCTCGAAGGTCTCGGCATCGTCCATTCCCTTGCCCTTGCCGATGAAGATCTGGCGGTGCTGCGGCTCGGTGGCCTTCACGCTCTCGCCGAGATCGCTCGAATCGACCGGCACTTCGCGCCAGCCGAGAACCTGCAGGCCCTCATCGGTGATCGCCTTGGTGACGATCTCCTCGACGAGCTGAAAGCCCTCCGGATCGCGGGGCATGAACAGATGGCCGACGCCGTATTGGCCTTCCTCGGGCAGCCAGATGCCGACCTTGGCACATTCGGCGGCGAAGAACTTGTGCGGGATCTGAACCAGGATGCCGCAGCCGTCGCCCATCTTCGGATCGGCGCCCACCGCGCCACGATGGTCGAGGTTGTGCAGGATGGACAGGCCCTGCTCGACGATATCGTGCGTCTTGCGGTTCTTCATGTCGGCGATGAAGCCGACGCCGCAGGAATCCTGCTCGTTCGAAGGATTATAGAGGCCCTGGGCGGCCGGCAGGCCCGGATCACGCACCACTTTGACCGTATCCGCCATCGTGGCCGTACGGCTTGGCACTTGGGCTTCCAGGCTCTTAGTCGGCTCGTCGCTCATGGCAGATCCTCACATCCGAACACGTCTTCAAGGTTCTTTGAGGCGGCTTTTGGGCTCGCCGGATGATCGGATCGTCCGGGCGCCCGCCGCTTCTTCGGGTTTTCGAGGGTTGGGTCCGGCAGGGGAGCCCGCTCCTCGCGGGCATCCTTTGGGCTTTCAGAGTTCAGCCCAGAGTCGCCCGTTCCGCCCACGTTTTGCGGGCGGCTTTGTTGGTATCTCGTTTCGTTCGCGTCAGGCGAAGCATCAAGAAAACCCCAGGGCGAAAGGTAAGGAGTGCAGACACTCCAAAAGGGACAGCATCGCTGTCCTAATAGAGGCAAGGTGCCAGAGTTCAGCGCAGTGCACAAGAGGGTTTAGAAATATTTTAGACAAAAGTTACAAGTCGATGACTCCGAATGTAACAAAAGCAGCTTTTGGGGCTTAGGAACGAAAGTCTCCGCCGATGGGTCAATGATCTTGACATGTTGCCGCGGCTGGCCGGAGCGAGCACTTACCTAGATGGCAGGAGCATCCGGGCCATGCCCAGAACGGGCATTCCCCTTTCCGAGCCGATGCTCTAGGAAGCCCTTTATGAACTTCGCGAGCGACAACATCGTGGGAGCCAGCGCTCCCGTTCTTCAAGCCATCATGCAGGCCAATGCCGGTACCATGGCGGCATACGGCAACGACGAGATCTCGAAGCGCATCAGGGTGCGTTTCAATGAGATTTTCGAGCGTGAAGTCTCCGTGTTCTTCGTCACGACCGGAACGGCCGCCAACGCGCTTGCCCTTTCGTCCGCCGTGCCTCCTTACGGCCTCTGCGTCTGCCACCGGGAAGCGCACGTCATCGATGACGAGTGCGGCGCGCCGGAATTCTTCATGCACGGGGCGAAGCTTGCAGGGCTGCCTGGTGTCGGCGCCAAGCTGAAGGCTGAAGACGTCGACGTCTATCTCAAAAGCCTGCCCAAGGCGGTCAAGCAGATGCCGCCGAAGGCGCTCTCGATCTCGCAGGTGAGCGAGGGAGGTCTGGTCTATGGCCTTGATGAACTCGCGGCGCTTGGAGCGGTCTGCCGCGACCACGGCCTGTCCTTCCACATGGATGGTGCCCGCTTCGTCAACGCGCTCGTCTCGCTGGGCTGCACTCCAGCCGAGATGACCTGGAAGCGCGGCGTCGACATTCTTTCCTTCGGCGCTACCAAGAATGGCGGCCTCATGGCCGAGGCCGTCGTGGTGTTCAAGCCGGCACTCGCGGAAGCGCTCGATTACCGGTCGAAGCGCGCCGGTCAGATCATCTCCAAGGGCCGTCTCGTCGCGGCGCAGTTCGAGGGCTATTTCGCGGACGACCATTGGCTCGACAATGCGCGCCATGCCAACCGCATGGCGGCCCTTCTCTCTGAAGGGCTCCGGCAGTTGCCCGGCGTGCGTCTGGCATGGCCGACCGAGGCCAACGAGGTGTTTCCGATCATCCCGAAGACCCTGGACCAGGTGCTGAAAGCCGCGGGCATCCTCTACCATCTGTGGACGGACCTGAGCCTGCCGGAAACCGAGCGCATTGCCCATCACGAGGTGTTGATCCGCCTCGTCACATCCTGGGCCTCTAGGGAAGAGGACGTTCGCAGGCTGCTGGAGCTTGCCTCTTCGGGGGTATCGCGCCAAGCCGCCGAGTGATTGCCCTAACCCTGCCGCAATCACCCGCGATTGGTTCTCTCCAGAGACCCTTGACCGACGGGGCCCCTCCAGCCCCAGCGGGATGACCAAGGACCAGGTTCCGACAATAAAAAAGCGCCCCGGCCGAACCGGGGCGCTCTTCGTTTGGAACTTCAGAAAATCCGTTACGCAGCCTGCTTGGCTTCGATGGTCCGAGTGCCGTTCGAGGAAATCGGGATGAGCTTCGGCTTCTTGGCCTCCGGGATCTCGCGCACGAGGTCGAGATGGAGCAGGCCGTTCTCGAGGGCCGCACCCGTCACCTGCACGCCGTCAGCCAGCTGGAAACGCCTGTCGAAGCTGCGCGCCGCAATGCCCTGATGGAGCACGTCGACTTTGCGCTCCTCGTCGGGCTTGCGCTCGCCGCGGACGGAAAGGGTGTTTTCCTTGACCTCGATGGTCAGGTCGCGATCGGTGAAGCCGGCAACCGCGATCGAGATGCGATAGGCATTCTCGCCGGTGCGCTCGATGTTGTAAGGCGGGTAGCTCGGGGCCGCATCGACGCTGACGAGCTGGTCGAGCATCGAGAAAAGACGGTCGAAGCCGACCGTGTTGCGGTAGAGAGGGGCAAGATCGTACTGTCGCATGGCATATCCTCCGCTTGAAGCAACATGCAGAATAGGAATCCACCTTGAAGAGGCTGGATCCGGGTTGACGTGCCGCCGTCATGGCCGGCACGTCAACCCGATGTGGGAATAGATGCGGGGGCATTCAAGAGGCTCGTTTCCCTCAGCCAAGATGCCCTATATTGAAGGTCGAGCCCTCGATCCTGGAACCTCCCGTGGAATTCATCACCACCCCCGACAATCCCGTGCCCGGCGAGCCCAAGCTCGTCAGCGTCACGACCCGCGACGGTCTCACGCTTCGGGCTGCCACCTGGATGCCGGAGACCGAGGAGCCGCAGGGGACGGTCTGCATCCTGCAGGGCAGGGCGGAATTCATCGAAAAGTACTTCGAGGTGGTGGGCGAGCTGCTCGACCGGGGCTTTGCCGTCGTCGCCTTCGACTGGCGCGGGCAGGGACTGTCCGAGCGGCAGGTGAGCAATCCGCGCAAGGGCCATGTCCGGAGGTTTGCCGATTTCCGGCACGACCTAGAGGCGATCCGCGACCAAATCCTGGTGCCGCACATGCCGCAGCCGCATTTCGGCCTCGCCCATTCCATGGGCGGCGCCATCGCACTGAACGCGGCCTATGAAACCTGGCTGCCCTTCCGCCGTCTCGTGACCACGACGCCGATGATCGCCTTGTGCATCGTCAAGAGCACCCGCACCTCCGCGTTTCTGGCGCGGGTCCTGCGGTTTCTCGGCATGGGCAAGATGTTCGTGCCCGGCGGCGGCGAGACATCCATCTCCACCATGCCGTTCAAGGGAAACCGCCTGACGAGCGATCCCGTGCGCTATGCCCGCAACGCCGATGCGGCCCATGCCATCCGGGCCGGTGCGGTGGGCGCGCCGACCGTGGCCTGGCTCGACAGCGCCTTCCGCTTCATGAAGCGCTTCGCCGATCCGCGCTATGCCGTGAAGATCCGGTTGCCGACCTTGATCGTGGCGGCCGGCGCCGATCCGGTCTGCGCCACGCCGGCCACGGAGCGTTTTGCCGCGCGGCTCAAGGCCGGCTCCGTCATCGTCATCCCGGGCGCCCGGCACGAGCTCCTGATGGAGCGCGATGTGATCCGCGAGCAGTTCTGGGCCGCTTTCGATGCCTTCATCCCCGGCACTCCCGATCCAGAGGTAGGAGCCAAGCGGAATCTGGCAGCGGTCGGTCTAGCGGCTGAGCAGCTCGACGGCGGCGGCGTGGACCCGGCGGTCGCCCGCAGCCACGATGCGTCCGCCGTCAGCAGCTGAGCCACCCTCCCAGGTGGTGACGACGCCGCCGGCCCCCTCGATGATCGGAACGAGAGCCGCGATGTCGTAGGGCTTCAGCCCGGACTCGACCACGAGGTCGATATGGCCCGCGGCCAGCATGCAATAGGCATAGCAGTCGCAGCCGTAGCGGGCGAGGCGGGCGACGCTCTCCACCCGGTCATAGGCGCGCAGCTCGTCACCGGCGAAGAGGCGTGGGCTCGTGGTGGAAATGACGGCATCCTTCAGCGAGGCGCAGCGGCGCGCCATGAGCTTGCGCTCTCCGCCCGGTCCCCGATAGGTCGCGCTGCCCCCGTCGCCGAAGAAGCGCTCGCCGGTGAAGGGCTGGTGCATCATGCCGAAGACCGGCTGGCGCTTGTAGGTCAGCCCGATCAGCGTGCCCCAGGTGGGAAGCCCGGCGATGAAGGCCCGCGTTCCGTCGATGGGGTCAAGCACCCACACGTAATCCGCATTCGCGTTTTCAGCGCCGAATTCCTCGCCGACGATGCCATGGGTGGGGAAGCTGCGCTTGATGAGGTGGCGCATGGTCGCCTCGCTCGCTCGGTCGGCCTCCGTCACCGGGTCGAAGGCGCCGCCGCGGGATTTGTCCTCCGTGGCAATGGCGGTGCGGAAGAAGGGCAGGATCGCCTGCCCCGATTGGGTCGCGAGCTCGTTGACGAAAAGCGTGAAGTCGATGAGCCCCATGACGCGCGTATCCCCTTAAAGACTAGTACGAGCGGCCTTGGCCCGCTCGCGATCAGCTTTTATCAAGCGCTTGGCGCGCGGCAAGAGAGCGGCGGCGTCTGGCGCATCGTGCGGAAGAGTGGACCCGGTTTTCCCCTCCGAATGCTGCGCAAGTCAAGGTGCTCCAGGGGATACGGCATCGATGAATATTGCGCCCAAGCTTGGCACGACCCGCTCGGAAACGGCCGTGTTCCTGATCGCGGTGCTCGCCGCCCTCTATGCGGTCAGCCAATTCCTGCGCAATTCAATCGGCGTCATCGCCAACGATCTGGCCCGGGAGCTTCATCTTACGGCCACCCAGACGGGTTTTCTCTCCAGCGCCTTCTTCTTCGCCTTCGCGGCGGTTCAGATCCCCATCGGCATCCTCATCGACCGCTACGGTCCGAAAAGGACGATGCTGGCGACGGCCGTCCTGACGGTGGTGGGAACCGTATTCTTCGCCATTGCTCCTTCCGCCCCCATGCTCATCGCGGCGCGGGCCCTCATGGGATTAGGCTGCTCCACCTTCTTCATGGCGCCGCTCGTAATCTATGCCCGGCGCTTTCCGCCGGAACGGTTCGCCGGGCTCACGAGCCTGCAGATGGGCTTGGCCAATATGGGCACCCTGGCGGCGACGGCTCCGCTGGCGGCCTCGGCCGCCGTCTTCGGCTGGCGCGCCTCGTTCTTTGCGGTGGCTATCCTGACGGTCGTCATCGTGCTTGCAATCGCTTGGGTCGTGCCGCGGGATGCCGGCTCGAACCGGCCGAATGAAACCTGGGCTGCCGCCTTCCGGGGCGTGGCTGCCGCCCTGAAGGTCCCTTCCTTCTGGCCGGTCTTCTTTATGCACCTGACCACCTATGGATGCTTTGCCTCCGTCATCGGGCTCTGGGGCGGCCCTTGGCTGTCGGACGTGCACGGGGCCGATCTCGGCATGAGAGGGAACATCCTGCTGCTCGGCGCGACGGCCCAGATCTGCGGCATGCTGCTCTGGGGTGCGATGGACCGGTTCTGGGGCAGCTACAAGAAGCCCGTTCTCATCGGCAGTACGGCGACGATTCTGCTCCTCGTCGTTCTGGTCCTCGTGCCTCTCGACCGGACCTCCGCAACCATCTGGTTCCCGCTCTTCGGCCTCTGTGTGGCCTATACGCCGATCTTGACCAGCCATGGAAAGTCGCTGTTCCCGTCAACGTTGACGGGGCGAGGCATCACGCTCATGAACATCGGCACCATGGGAGGGGCCTTTCTCTCCCAGAGTGTGACGGGAATGCTGATCGATCTCATGGGACGGTCCGATCAGGGGCTCTACCGGCCGGAGGGTTATCGTCTCGTCTTTGCCGCTCTCGCCGGCTGGCTGTTGCTCAGCCTCGCCTTCTACGTCAGAGCCATCGACCCGCATCCAAGCAGACATGCGTACAAAGCATGACAGAAACAAAGATTTTAGTTGCGCTTTGTGCGATGCGGCGTAATTATTGCAGTGCGATATGGCGATGGCGTCGCCTTATCGTAGCCCTTCTTGGGCGTTTCCTCCCTAAACTTCGGGCCGCTGGTAACAGTGGCCTTTTTTCTTGTCTGGCATTGGCACGTCGTGCGGAGCCGAGGTCCGCGTCAGCGAAAGGCATCGGAATTGACCCCAAGGGTGGGGCCGCTTTTTTGATCCGAGGCTCTAGAGAGCAAGGCGTTGAGGCTCACTCCGCCGCAACAGACCGGATCGTCAGCTCGCCCTCGATATCCGAGATCACCTGAGCAAAGGCCTGCATCAGATCGCCTGCCAAAACCGCAAAGCCGGATTTCTTATGCATGCTGCGCTCGTCCATGTAGAGCGCCCGGTTGATCTCGATCTGAAGCGCATGCCGGCCCAGAGCCGGCTCGCCGTAATGTTCGGTGATGAAGCCGCCCGCGTAGGGCTTGTTGCGGACCACCGTGTAGCCGCGCCCTCTCAAGGCCGCTTCCACCAAGTCGATCAGAAGGGTGGCGCAACTCGTTCCGTAGCGGTCCCCGAGCACGATATCGGCCTTGGCCCCGTCCTCGCGGCTGACGCTGGAGGAGGGCATGGAATGGCAATCGATCAGGATGGTATGCCCGAAGTGCTGGGCCGTGCGGCGCACGAGATGCCGAAGGGTCCGGTGATAGGGCTTGTAGAGCCATTCGATCCGGTGCAGGGCCTCCTCCACATGGAGGCGCGAGCGGTAGATCTCCTGCCCGTCCGCCACGATGCGGGGAATGGTCCCGAGGCCTCCGGCCACCCGCATGGAGCGGGTGTTGGTGAAGGGCGGCAGGCGTCCGTCGAACATTCGGGAATCGAGTTCGTAGGGCTCCCGGTTCAGGTCGAGATAGGCCCGCGGGAAGCGCGCGGTCATGAGAGGGGCGCCAAGATCCGCCATCGAGCCGAAAAGCTCGTCGACGAAGGCGTCCTCGGATCGCCTCAGGGCAATGGCATCGAGGCGGGACGCAGCCAGAAAGGAGGCCGGGTACACGGCACCCGCATGCGGCACGTTGAAGACGAAGGGAATCGTCTGCGCCGAAGGTTCGGTGACGGTGAAGGGGGGTCGAACTCATCAACGATGGCTGGCCGCATCAGAATCTTGGGTGTGTTGGAAAAGAAGCAGGTCTCCGCGCTAGTGTAAGGCAGCGCCGCCGCCTGTCCATGACAATATCGTAGCAAGGCTGCGTCCGACCTTCACGGCTTGTTTACCCTCGATCCGTCATGAAGGAGCGAGCACATCCGCCACGATTCGGGACTGGCAACCGATGAAGATCCTTCTTGCCGAAGATGACAACGATATGCGCCGCTTCCTCGTGAAGGCGCTGGAGAATGCAGGCTATGACGTTGCCTCGTTCGATAACGGCCTTTCCGCCTATAACCGCCTGCGCGAGGAGCCCTTCGAGCTCCTCCTGACGGACATCGTCATGCCGGAGATGGATGGCATCGAGCTTGCCCGCAAGGCGACCGAGCTCGATCCGGAAATCAAGGTGATGTTCATCACCGGCTTTGCCGCCGTCGCGCTCAACCCGGATTCCCAGGCCCCGCGCGATGCCAAGGTCCTGTCGAAGCCGTTCCACCTGCGCGATCTGGTGAGCGAAGTCGATAAAATGATGGCGGCCTAAAAAAGGCCGGTCATCAGGCTTGCGCCAAAGCCCGCTTGTGGGTATATCGCCCCCACAGCCGAAGCGGGACGTCAAAATCACCGTTTCCCGGGCGCGTAGCTCAGCGGGAGAGCACTACGTTGACATCGTAGGGGTCGCTGGTTCGATCCCAGCCGCGCCCACCATTTTCTTTTTTCCGGCCTTCCCGAAGGGCCGCAGGAGACCGGATATGAAGATCCGTAACTCGTTGAAGTCGATCCGCGGCCGCCACCGCGACAACCAGCTGGTTCGTCGCAAGGGCCGGGTCTACATCATCAACAAGACCCAGAAGCGCTACAAGGCTCGTCAGGGCTAAGTCAGCGCGTGCGGCGATGCCGCACACGAGAATCTGAATTGACCGCGCATGCCGGGACCCTAAAATCCCGGCATGCGTTTTTTCGCGTGCCTGCTGGCCTTCACCTTAAGCTTTGCCGCACTCCCGCTCAGTGCGCAGGAGCCTGCGCGTCCCAAGGATCCGAAGGAGCAGGCCCAGCCGCCTCAGGCGCGCCCCCGGGCTTCCACGCTGGATGAGCTCTTCGAGCGCCTGGGCAAGGCTCAGACCGAGCGTGAGGCGGAAGGCATCTCCTCCCTGATCGAACGGCGCTTTGCCCGGTCCGGCTCCGATACGGCCGATCTTCTCCTGAACCGGGCGGCCGAGGCCTACGGGAAGAAGGACTTTCCGCTCGCCATCGAACTGATCGACCGCGTTCTGGCGCTCCAGCCCAACTGGGCGGAAGCCTGGTACAAGCGGGCGACCGTCTTCTACCAGCTCGACGATCCGGTGGGCGCCATGGCCGACCTGCACCGGGCAATCAAGATCGAACCCCGCCACTTCAACGCCTGGACTGGGCTTGGCCACATCCTCATGGCCTCGGACGACAAGGCGCGGGCCCTCGAGGCCTATCGCCGGGTGCTCACGATCAATCCGCAGATGTCCGACGTGAAGACCATCGTGAACCGCCTCAGCCCCGAGGTTGACGGGCAGGACCTCTAAACCCAGCTTGCGGGGATGACCCTGCTTCTCGTCGTTGTTGTGCCGGTCGTGCTCCTCGCCCTGGGAGCCGCTTTCACCTATCTCTATGCCTGGACCATCGAGAGGCGCTTCCCGCCGACCGGCTGGTTCGTCGAGGTCGACGGCTGCAGGCTGCATTACCGGGAGGAGGGGCCTAACGAGGAGCCGGCGCGCGGGACCGTCGTCCTGCTGCACGGCGCCTCATCCAACCTCGTCGAATCCATGCTGGGCCTTGGCGGGTCTCTCTCGCAAAGCTACCGGGTCCTCGCCTTCGATCGTCCTGGACACGGCTGGAGCGAGCGCAAACCGGGCCTGAGCGAAGCAGAGCCTGCCCGCCAGGCGGTGCTTATCGCGGGTGCCTTAAGGCAGTTGGGCGTTCGGAATGCAGTGATCGTCGGGCATTCCTGGTCGGGAACCATCATCCCGCACCTCGCCCTCGATCATGCCGACGTGACGGGAGCGATCCTCGTCCTTTCCGGTATCACGTCTCCCTGGCCCGGAGGCTATATCGGCTGGTACCGGCGTCTGATCGCTTCCCGGGCAGGATGGCTGTTCATGCGCACGCTTGCCGTGCCGGTTCTTCTCATGCTCCGGCCCTCGATGAAGAGAAAGACATTTCGGCCGCAGGCAGCTCCGCGGGGAATCGTGACGGAGGGCTTCATTCCCCTGGCTTTCCGGCCGAGAACCTATGAAGCGAACATGCAGGATTTCGCCGCCATGTATGATGCGGTCCTGCGGCAGAGTATGCGCTACCGGGAGATCCGGTTGCCCGTCACCGTGGTAGCGGGCGACCGGGACGAGATCGTCTGGACCGATCTCCACAGCGTCTCCTTCGCGCGGGAGGTGCCGGGTGCGGAGCTGATCCTGATGCCGGGCATCGGCCATATGCCGCAATATGCCGATCAGGAGACGGTCCTTGCCGCCATTGCGGCCCTGGCCGAACGGGTCGCGCCGGCCAGGATCGGGGTGGATTAAGCCTGGGCAGCGTGTTCCTGGTTGACGAAGGCGATGCGCACCATGTTGGTGGCCCCGGGCGTGCCGAAGGGCATGCCGGCCACGATGATGATGCGGTCGCCCACCGACGAGTATCCCTCGCGTAGGGCGAACTTGCAGGCGCGGAAGGCCATGTCGTCGATATCGCTGGCGTCCTTCGTGCGGATCGAATGCACGCCCCACACCAGAGCCAGACGCCGGGCCGTGTTGACGCTCGGGGTGAGCGCAATGACCGTCGAGTTCGGTCGCTCGCGGGCAATGCGGAAGGCCGTCGAGCCCGAGAAGGTCCAGGCCGCCACCGTCTTGATGTTGAGCGTGTCGGTGATCTGGTGGGAGGCCGCCGCGATGGCGTCCGATCCGGTGGCCTCCGGCGCTGCGTTCAGGGTGCGCATGATCGACCAGTAGTTCTGGTCCTGCTCCACCTCTTCCGCGATCCGGCTCATGGTGGCGACCGCATCGATCGGATACTGACCCGAGGCGCTCTCGGCCGAGAGCATCACCGCATCCGCGCCATCGTAGACGGCGGTTGCCACGTCGGAGACCTCGGCGCGGGTCGGCACCGGCGACGTGATCATCGATTCCAGCATCTGGGTCGCCACCACCACCGGCTTACCGAGGCGGCGGGCGGCGCGGATGATGCGCTTCTGGATGCCAGGCACCTTCTCCAGCGGCATTTCCACACCGAGATCGCCGCGGGCGACCATGACCGCGTCCGAGATTTCCATGATCTCGTCGAGGCGAGTGATGGCCTGCGGCTTCTCGAGCTTGGACATCACGAGCGCGCGGCCACGGGCGACCTTCTTCACCTCGGCCACGTCCTCGGGACGCTGCACGAAGGAGAGGGCGATCCAGTCCACGCCGGCATCGAGCGCCGCTTCGAGATCCGAGCGGTCCTTCTCGGTCATGGCGGCAACGGGAATCGTGGTGTCAGGCAGACTCACGCCCTTGCGGTTCGAGATCTTGCCCGCGACCTCGACCGATGTGGTGGCCGAGCCCTGCTTCACGCTCTTTACGCGCAGACGCAGCTTGCCGTCGTCGATCAGCACCGTGTGGCCCGGCTCGAGGGAGGACAGGATCTCCGGATGGGGCAGGTGCACGCGATCCTTGGTGCCGGGAGTCTTGTCGGCATCGAGCGTGAAGTTCTGGCCCGGCACCAGCATGGCGCTGTCGCCCTCGAAAGCACCCACGCGCAGCTTGGGACCCTGCAGGTCGGCCAGGATCGCGATGGGGCGCTTGAACTTGGCCTCGACGGCGCGGATCATCTCGACCCGCTCCTTCAGCTTCTCGCGCGGCAGGTGGCTCATGTTGAGGCGGAAGACGTCGGCGCCGGCCTGGAACAGCTTGGCGATCATCTCCGGGTTCTCGGAAGCCGGTCCCAAGGTTGCAAGAATCTTCGTGCGCCGGTCGCGTCTCATCGTCATGGCCCCCCTGGCCGGTTCGTTTCGGTGAGCTGGATTGTCCAGCTCTTCTGTTCACCTGTATCGACTTCGAAGAAGCCGCTGCGATCAAAGCCTCTGGCGAGGCAATCTTCCGTTCCGCGAATCGTGAATTCGCGCTCCCGGGTGCACATGAAGGAGCGCCCGCTCCATTCGCCGCCCCGGTCGTAATCGATGGCGTAGATATAATAGAAGCGTCCGCCGAGCTGACCCTTGAGCATGGTCTCGCAGGCGCGGGCCGTGAGATTCCACCAGCCTTCCGTCACCCAGCCCTGCGCGTCCCGGTAGCCCAGCGCGATACCGACCCGGCTCGACGTCATGTTGCACAGACGCAGGTCCGCCTTCGCGGGCGATGCGGCCAGAAGGCACCCACCGACGAGCAACGATGCGAGTGCAAGGCTTCGCCGCCAACGGGGAGACGAGGTGAGGAGAACGGCATTCATGGATGCGGTATGATCGAATCGAAAGGAATGAAATCGCACAATGCTGTGAGAACTATGTCGAATCGTTGTCTGCCAGAAGTTAAGCCGGGGCAAGACTTTACAGCAGGGATGCTGCAGATTTTGCAGGCCGCATGGCCTTTCCGACACGGTCGGAGAGCCTTCGGCCGATTTTTACTCTTCATATGGAGAGGATCCGGGACTCACTCGTCCAGCGCATCGGCCTTGGGGACCTTGGGCCGCGCGGTCCAGATGCCGAACAGAATCAAGGCGCCACCCAGGCTCTGGATCAGCGTCAGCTCCTCGCCGAGGATCGCCCAGCCGAACACGGCCGCTGCGATCGCCTCCAGGAAAATCACCAGCGATGAGAAGACCGCAGGCAATCGCCCGAGCGCGATGGCGAGAAGCCCCTGGCCGCCCGCATGGCTGACATAGGACATGGCGAGAAGCGCCGCGATGCCTTGCGCCGTCTGCGGGATCACTCGCGTGTCGAAGAGTAGCGCGATGACCAGAAGAATGGCGGAGGTGATGAGGCCAGCCTCGAACGTGACCCGCGCGGCGCCTGCCGTCTTGCGCGCCCGGCTTGCGGCCAGGAAATAAAGGCCGAAGAAGAAGGCCGTGGCGACGCCGTAGAGATCCCCTTCGATCCGGGCGGGATCCGCCTGAAGGCTCTGGCCGATCAAAGCCGCGCCGCCGAGAAGGCACAGGGCAAGACCCATGAAGGTGCCCCGCGACACCTGCTGCCTGAGCACGAGCCAGACGATCAGCACGACGAAGAGCGGAGCCATGGTGGCGAAGAAGGTGGCGTTCGCCACCGTCGTCTTGAGGATCGCCAGATGCCAGAAGAAGAGATCGCCCGCAAAGACGATGCCGCCGAAGATGCTTGCCTTGGAGAACCGCACCCTAGGCGCATCGGCGGGTGCGCGCTTCTCCTCGATCTCGCATCCAGGCATAGAGCAGGGGCAGGCAGAGCGAGACGCGCCAGAAGGCACTGGCAAAGGGCCCCACATCGGCCGGCGCCCCGCCCATGTCGGCGGAGGCGAAGCGCACGAAAATCGGGGAAATTCCCATGGCGACGGCGCCCAGACAAAGCGCGGCAAAAGCGGAGGCGAAGCCCGGTTCGAGCCGGGCCGTTGTGGATGGGGCGGTCATGATCGTTGTGAAAGTGTGTTGCGCGGAACGTCGCGTTGTCAGGGTTGGAGGGGCAGGGTAAGGCTTTTCCTCCGCCGTTCAATCCATCCTTCCTGAAATCCATCCCTCGCTATGTCCACTTCCGCCGCGCTCAAGCTCGACGAGCCTTCCCTCGAGCCTCATCCTGTCGAGGTCGTTCCCGGCTCCGTCCAATCGGGAATCCTGATCCTGTGTGATCATGCGTCCAACGCCGTGCCGCCTGACTTAAGCGATCTGGGCCTGCCGGAATCCGAGTTCGGGCGCCACATCGCCTATGACATCGGGGCCGCTGCCGTGACCCGCTCTCTGGCTCGCCGTTTGGGCGCTCCGGCGATTCTGACCCAGTTCTCGCGGCTCGTCATCGACCCGAATCGAGGCCGGGACGATCCGACGCTGGTCATGCGCCTGTCCGACGGCGCGGTGGTGCCGGGCAATGCCAAAGTGGACGACGCCGAGGTGCAAAGGCGCATCGCCCGGTTCTACGATCCGTACGACGATGCGATTGCGGACGCGATCCACAAGGCGATGGCGGCAGGACATCCGCCTGTCGTCGTGACGGTCCACAGCTTCACGCCGATCTGGCGCGGCTGGCCGCGGCCCTGGCATGTGGGAATCCTGTGGGATGCGGACGATCGCTTCGCCAGGCCGCTTCTGGAAGGGCTGGAGGCCGAGGACGGACTCGTCGTCGGCGACAACGAGCCCTATGATGGAGCCCTTGCAGGCGATACCGTCGACCGTCACGCCACCATCCGGGGCCTCGCCAATGCGCTCATCGAGATCCGGCAGGATCTGATCGCGTCGGAGGAGGGCGCTGAGGAATGGGCCGAGCGCTTCGCGCGGCTGCTCGAGCCGCTCGCCGGCCGGCAGGAGCTTCGGGCGCCTAAGATTTTCGGCACCCGCACGCGCGACCGCCTGCGCCAGCATGGAGGGTAGGCTCATGAAGGATATCGACGCGAAAACTCAGGTCGAGCTGGAGGCCGCCGCCTTCCGCAGGCTTGTCGAGCATCTGCGGGAACGGGCCGATGTCCAGAACATCGATCTCATGAATCTGGCGGGTTTCTGTCGGAACTGCCTGTCCAACTGGCTGAAAGAGGCCGCCGACGAGCGGGGCGTCGCGCTCTCCAAGGATGAGAGCCGGACCCACGTCTACGGCATGCCCTACGAGGAATGGAAGGACCGCCACCAGCGCGAGGCAAAGCCTTCCCAGATCGAGAATTTTGAGAAGTCGAAGCCGGGGCATTAAAACGGCTTCAACCAAATGGCCATAACACTGGCGCCAATACCACAAGTAAGGGGCTTTCCTCATGGATGACGCAGCTTTCAACACCGAATCCGTCGCAGCCGACCAGCTCAAGGCCTTCATCGAGCGCATCGAGCGCCTCGAGGAGGAAAAGGCCGGCATCGCAGGCGACATCAAGGACGTCTACGCCGAGGCCAAGGGCAACGGCTTCGACACCAAGGTCCTGCGCAAGATCGTTTCCCTGCGCAAGCGCGACTACGCCGAGCGCCAGGAGGAGGACGCGATCCTGGAACTCTACATGCAGGCGCTCGGGATGGTCTGAACCATTCCTTCCGATTAAGCCTTCCAAAGGCCTCGCAGATCGACCTGCGGGGCCTTTCTCATGTCCGGCAATTGTCCGTCAGCATCAGGCTTCGCAGGAGATCGAGCGTCCTCGGTGGCAATGGCGTCGAGCGGCGCGTTTCCTTGTCCACCATGACGATGGTCGCCTCCGCGGCTGCCGCGAGATGACCTTTGCTGAACAGGCCCTGTGCCAGCGTGAATGAGCTGCGCCCCACCTTCAGAACGCCAGTGCCGATGTCGACCGTGCCGGGCCAGAAGAGCTCAGCCCGAAAATCGATCAGCAGGCGGGCGATGACGAAGCTCCTGCCCTCGATGGCGAGGGGCCGTTCCGGGTCGTACATGAAAGCGACTCGGCCCACTTCCGAGAAGGTGGCGAAGACCGCGTTGTTGACGTGGCCCTGCCGGTCGAGATCGGAATAGCGGATATCGGCGGAGGTCCGGCTCGGGTAGTCCTCCAGAGTACGGTGGGCGTTCGGGTCTGTCATGCGGCCGTCCTTGTGGAGCGGCCATACCATAAGGGAGAGCGGACGGCTCAAGCAAAAAGCGCTCTTTCCCGTATCCGCCTATCTGCCATGCATGCTTCCCGCTCGCTTGCGACGATCCGGTTTCCTATAAGGAACCGACCACAAACGCTGGAGAGAGGCATGAAGCTGGCCCGGGACCAAGTGTCCGAACCCGTCGACGCAGATGCGCGTCGCAAGATCGCTCCCGTCATCTGCTACCCCGTGGAGACCCTGCCGCGACCTGATCTGACCGCGTATCGAGCGGCTCGCGAGGGCTGGCAGAAGGTCGAGGAGGTGATCGTGCCGCCCCGCGACGCGCGCTCCTTCAATGTGCCCGCGGGCTGCTTTTTCCGAATCGTCAGCATCGAGGGGCCGCAGGTGGGAGACCTCAATCTCTGGTCGGCGAACGATCTCGACGAGCGCTTCTTCTCCGGCAAGACGAGGGCCCTCAACGGCACGCATCTGTCGACCGGAGACCAGCTGTGGTCGTCCCTACCGTATCTCCGGCCGATGGCGACGATCACCCACGACACACTCGACTGGTACGGCTTCGACGAGTACGGCGGCTCCGTGCACGACGTGATCGGCACGCGCTGCGATCCCTACACGCACCGGCTGCTCTCGGGCCACGACTACCATTACTGCTGTCACTCGAACCTGACCCGTGCGCTTGCGCATCGCCTGAATCGTCCCAAGGAGGCTGTCGAGCCGGCGGTGCACGACGTGCTCAATGTCTTCATGTGCACCGGATTCACGCGTGACACGGGGCAGTACTTCATGAAGGCGAGCCCCGTCAGGCCGGGCGATTACCTGGAGTTCTTCGCCGAGATCGATCTGCTGGGCGCGCTCTCCGCCTGCCCGGGCGGCGATTGCAGCGCGGAGCATTCGAGCGACGCGGCCGTCTGCCACCCCCTGCTGGTGGAGGTCTACAGGCCGAAGGCGCCGCCGCAAGGTTGGACCTCGCCGGCGCGCAATCCTTACGACGGGCAGCACGGCGAGTGAGTGATCCTGCCTTCCGGTCCGCGACCTGATCAAACAAAAAGGGCTCCGAAAGGAGCCCTTTTCTTAGCGCATGACGGGGAGCGGTTTGACCGCAGGTCCCGTGAAGCGATTCGTTGCCAGATCGCCCACGGGTTTGCTCGAGAAGCCCATATGCAGGCTGGGCTCCGCCGACATCAGGGCGCTCAGCGCCGTCGTCGGCGGCTTCTTCGCGGCCGGAGGAGCCTTGGCTTCGGGAACCGCTGCGGGCCTTGCCTTCGCCAGTTCCCTGGGGGTCGAGCCGGTGATCGGAATGTCGACCGGGCTCGCGGCGGCGACCACGATGGGACGCAGGTCTGGACGCGGCGGCGGCAATGGATGCTGGACCGCCGCCACTTCGGTGGAGCCACGCAATTCCGGAACGCCAGGGATCGGGTTCGTGGCCGCGAGCGAACCCGGGCGGGCCGGCGGAAGCGGGGCATAGGCCAGGGCAACGGTGCCCGCGATGGGCTCGACGCCCGCATCGTCCGCATCGGGACGGCGTGGCGGCATCGGCGCAAAGGCCATGCCCTTGGCGATGGACATCTCGGACTGGGCTTCCGGCCCCTGCTGCCACCCCAGGGCGGGTCCCGATGCCGTCTGGACGGTGCCGGGCGCTCCGTTGATCCGGGTCGGCGGCAGCGGCGCGGAGGCTGGGGGCGTCAGATCCTCACGCAGGGCCGGTCCCATGGCCGCTACGACCGCAGGAGTGGGCGGTTCGGGCCGCGGCTGGATCGCGACCGGGGCCCGGCGCGTCGGCTCCGGAGCCTGGCCCGGCTGCAGCGCTGCATAGACCGATGAATTGTCGTCGCTGGCGTAATAGTTCTGCGAAGGCTGTGACTGGCGGGAGGCGATGTACGCCCGGCCCGGCCTCGAGGCCACGCGGATCTCCTCCGCATCCTCCTCCTCGTCGTCGCCGATGCCGAACAGGGTGGCCCAGAAGCTCTTGCGGCGCGGCTGGTTGGCAATGGCCTCCTCCGCATCCGCGTACGCCGTGTAGCCAGCGACCGTGCCGCCCTTGGCGAGCACCTCGGCGCGCGCCTCGTCGTAGCCGGGCAGGGGTTTGCCGTCGGAGGGGATGTGCACGGTCTTGCCGTCTGGGAAGATGCTGGCGAGCTGGGCACGGGTCATGCGCGGCCATGCGCGCACGCTGCCCACGTCGAGATGGACGAAGGGCGTGTAGGCATTGGGATAATAGCCGACGCCCCCGTTCTGGAGACGCATGCCGATGGCGCGCAGGCGCACGGTCGACACATCCGGCAGGTAGAAATCCATGGCCTTGCCCTGCATGTGCTGGCTGTTCTTGGCCACCGCGCTGGAGCGCCGACGGAGCATCGAATTCGTGTTAGGCGAGCGGTAGCCCGAATTCACACGCACCGGCTCGTTCGAGCCGGACTCGCGATAGACCTCCCACACCGTGTCGAACAGGCGCGGATCCATGCGGGTCGGCTCGTCGCGCCGCCAGTCGCGCAGGAACCAGTTGAGCTGCTGCAGGGCGCCCAAATCGTACTGGCCGTTGCGTCGGAATGTGACGGTGAGGCTTTCCTTGGTGTTGTTGTTGTAAAGGCTGAGTGTGCGGGTATCGCCATTGGCGACGGCATCCTGCGTGCCGCGCGCCCCGCCCACGATGACGGCCAGAAAGGCCGCAAGACCAATGCCGGCGCGACGCGCCAGGCGGTCCGTACGCAATACTCTCACTGTGATACTCGTCTTTACCGGGCCGCATCCGTGGATGCAGCAATCCTTATGGTGAAAGGATCTTTGCCGAGGACGGTTACCTTCCCGTTAAGTGAGAGAAAGAAATTCGCTGAAAAGGCGGTGGGAAGAGGGAGCTATTCGGACAGGTTCAGGGCGGCGCGGACCTTGCGGTCGAGACCGTAGAGATCCTCGAAACGCTTTACATCGCCCTTCTCGTCGACCGCGAGCGTGAAGTAGGTCAGATGTACGGGCAGGGGATTTGTCAGGTGCACGGTGCGCTCGCCCTTGCCGATGAGCCCGCGCAGCCTCTCCTCGGTCCATTTTCCATCCTTGCCCATGATCTCTTCCGCGAGCTCGAAGGGCTTGTCGACGCGCACGCAGCCATGGCTGAAGGCGCGCTTGCTGGCCGAGAACAGATTGCGGTTCGGCGTGTCGTGCAGATAGACCGCATGCTGGTTGGGGAACATGAACTTCAGAAAGCCCAACGCATTGCGCTCCCCCGGCGGCTGCTGCACCGTGATCCGGTCCCCCCGGCGGATGATCTTGTAGCCCTTGCGCGCAGCGTAATAGGGATCGTTGGCCAGCGCCGGAAGGATTTCCTTCTTCATGATCGACGGCGGGATCGTCCAGGACGGATTGACCACGAGATACTTCATGTTCTCGGAGAAGATCGGCGTCTGCGACTGTTCCTTGCCGACGATGACGCGCGTTTGATAGACTGTATTGCGTCCCTCGACCATCTGTAGGCGGAATTCGGGCACGTTCACCATGATGTGCCGCTGCCCCAGATCGACGGGCAGCCAGCGCCAGCGCTCCATATTGGCGATCAGGTCGGATTGTCGTTGCGCCACCGAGGGGCCCGAGAGGGCCGCCACCGTCTGGGCGTTCAGAACGCCCGTATTCGGCAGGCCCTTCTCCTTCTGGAATTCAGCCACTGCGGAGGCAACGCGCTCGTCATAGATGGTCTGATTGTCCGCGCCCTTCGCGAGATTGAAACGGGCGCGGATCAGGGGGACGCGCGGATCCTTCATGCCCACGCGCAGGATCGGTCCCCGGGGCAGGCGCACGCTCGGCTGCGAGGGATGGCTCTCGCGCAGTTTCGCCAGCCGCTCCTTCAACGCCTTGTAGCCGGGATGAGGCGGGTTGTAGGCCTCGAGGGCCCCGCCCGCATCCCCGGCGGAGGAGACCTTGCTCAGCACCTCGTCGACCGCCGGCAGGGCGAGCTTCGGGGTCACCAGAGGCGAAAGGCGGGCAAGATCGATGCGCCCCCCGCGGGCATCGCGAGCATAGCGGATCACGGACAGGGAGAGTTTCACGTCGGCTTGGGCCCACTGGGCCGGCGTCGCATTCTTGCGCAATCCCCTGTCGGGCAGGAAATAATCGGCGGGATCGAGGCCATCCTCGTCAGCGGCCTTCAGGCGCTCCATCACCCCCTGGGCAGCGGGCGACCAGGCACCGTCCTGCGCCCAGATCATCGGGCGCTGGGCCTGCGCGTAGAAGGCGGACAAAGCTTCCCGGTCCTTGCCGCTCACGCGCAGTTCTCGCATGGCGGCATCGTCCGCGAACAAGCCCTCCACGGCCATGCGGAAAAGATCCGTCTGCATCAGGGCCACGACGGGGGCCGCATCGGGCAAAGGAATGTCGATGGACGGGGCCGGCTTCAGATCGACCGACTCGATGGTGACCGGTGCCGTCTCAGGGATCGGGACGGCCTGCGAGGCCACGTCTTTCTGCGCGGATGCCCCCTCAACGGCAACATCATGGAAGGAGGGCTCCGCAGGAACGGACTGAATGATATTGGTCTGGGGGCTGCCCACATCTTCCGCCAGGGCGGACAGGGGGAGGAGGGAGACTGATCCGATGAGACCAAGCCAAAGTGCCGTCTTGCGCAAGTCACGCATGACCTTGCTCCTCGTCGCAATGAAAGTGGAGGATGGGAGATTCCTCCATCAAATGAATTTCGTCAGTGTTCCCGCACACGCTCTGTTACGCTTAACGCGTGAAACGTCATGCGGCTTCATCGTCTAAGCCAAGTTCTTTCAATTTTCTGTAAAGGGTCGACCGACCGATGCCGAGATGACGGGAGATGGCCGACATGCGGCCCTGGTAGTGAGCGAGCGCGAACCGGATCGCCCGGGCCTCCAGATCGGCGAGGGTCACCATCTCGCCCGCATCGTTGATGAGCGACAGGGCATGGGGGTCGCGTCTTGCAACGTGCTCGCTCTCGGGAGCAGGAGCAGGCCTCGTCGACGAGGATGCGCGTAATACGGGAACCGGCGGGATGTCGATGCGTATTCCTCGCAGATGGGATGCAACCTGCGGGAATTCCGTCGACGTGAGAAACGGCCCTTCGGCCATAATCACGGCGCGGTAGAGCGCGTTTTCCAGTTGCCGCAGGTTTCCGGGCCAATCGTAACGAGCGAGCAAGGCTGCCGCATCGGCTGACAGGCCCCTGATTCTCTTGCCCTCGTCGGCAGCGAAACGGCCGATGAAAAGCTGGGCCCACTCAGGGATGGCATCTCGCTGTGCCCTCAACGGGCGAAGGGTGATGGGCAGGGCTTGGAGCCGATAGAAGAGATCTTCCCGAAAACGGCCTTCCCGCACCGAGCTGGCAAGATCGGAGCCCGATGCGATGATTCGCACATCGGGCCGACGGTGGGCGCGCCCTGCATCCTGACGGTAAAGGCAATCCAGCAGGTCGTTCTGCCCTTCACCGCCCAAACATTCGACATCCTGAATGAACAGCGTGCCGCCAATGGCCTCCTTGAGAAGACCCGAAACGCCTGTGGGTCTCTCGCTCTGGACGGGCGCCTCCCCGGCAGGCAGGCGCAGGAAGGGGCGCTCCTTCCGCTCGCCGCAATCGTGGATCGCACGGGCCAGCGCCCGTGCGCCGCTTCCCGGTTCGCCCTCGATCAGAACCGGCAGGGCAGACCGGGCTGCTCGATCCGCCAGCCTTGCAATCCTTTCCCGCTCCGAACCTCCATCGAGGGCTGCCGCATCCCCACGAAGGGCGTGGATGTCGTCTGCAAGGAGTTGGGACAGGGGCATGAAGGCTTAAGGAATATCCGAGAATCGTTCGGGCGATGCTGGTCGAGAAGGGTAAACCGGCTCTTAACGGAGGGCGGGAGCGGAATTAATCCCTCCGCCGATATGGGTTGATCCTGAGAGCGCGGCGGCCAATATGTGTGCAGAACCATTCCGTTAGACCGATCCCAATCAGGCTGTCGTCCGTGACCCCTCAGAAAGCTTCCCCCTTGCACCATCCATCCTCTGCCGCCGCGCAGGCCGAACTTGGGCCGCTGCCCGAATGGAACCTGTCCCATCTCTATCCCGGCATGGACAGCGAGGAATTCAAGCGGGATCTCGCGAAGGCCGAAACCGAGTGCAAGGCGTTTGCCGCCGCCTATCGCGGCAAGCTCGACGAGATGGCGCGGGGCGAGAAGGCGTCCGTGCGACTGGACGAGGTGGTGAAGCGATACGAGGCGCTCGAAGACCTTCTCGGCCGCCTCATGTCCTATGCGGGCCTCGTCTATTCCGGCGACACCACCGACCCGGTCCGCGCGAAGTTCTACGGCGACACGCAGGAGCGCTTGACCGCCGCCTCGACCGAGCTGCTCTTCTTCGGTCTCGAACTCAATCGCATCGACGACGAGGTTCTCGACAGGGCCAAGAGCGAGGAGCCGCTCGCTCACTACAAGCCGTGGATCGAGGATCTGCGCAAGGACAAGCCCTACCAGCTCGAGGACAAGATCGAGCAGCTCTTCCACGAAAAGTCGGTCACCGGCCGCTCGGCCTGGAACCGCCTGTTCGACGAGACCATCGCGTCCTTGCGTTTCACGGTGCGCGGTGAGGAGCTGCCCATCGAGCCGACCCTGAACAAGCTGCAGGATCCGGACGAAAGCGTGCGCAAGGACGCCTCGGACGCCCTGGCCAAGACCTTCAAGGCCAATCTTCGCACCTTCACCCTCATCACCAACACGCTCGCCAAGGACAAGGAGATCTCCGACCGCTGGCGCGGCTTCGAGGATGTGGCCGATTCCCGTCACCTCGCGAACCGAGTCGAGCGTGAGGTCGTGGAGGCAATGGTCTCCGCCGTGCGCGAGGCCTATCCGCGCCTGTCGCACCGCTATTATGCCCTGAAGGCCAAGTGGTTCAACAAGGACAAGCTCGATCATTGGGACCGCAACGCGCCCCTGCCCAAGGTCGAGCAGCGCACCATTGCCTGGAACGAGGCGAAAGACACGGTTCTCTCGGCGTATTCAGCCTTCTCGCCGCGCATGGCCGACATCGCGCAGCGCTTCTTCGACGAGGACTGGATCGATGCGCCGACCCGTCCCGGCAAGGCGCCCGGTGCCTTCGCCCATCCGACGGTGCCCTCGGCCCACCCTTACGTGCTCCTGAACTATCAGGGCAAGCCGCGGGACGTGATGACGCTGGCTCATGAGCTGGGACATGGCGTGCATCAGGTCATGGCCGGCCCCAACGGCGCGCTCATGGCGCCCACGCCCCTGACGCTGGCCGAGACGGCATCCGTCTTCGGCGAGATGCTCACCTTCCGCCGCCTCCTCGACCAGACCACCAATCCGGTCCAGCGCAAGGCGATGCTGGCGGCGAAAGTCGAGGACATGATCAACACGGTGGTGCGCCAGATCGCGTTCTATTCCTTCGAGCGCAAGGTGCATCTGGAGCGCCGCAACGGCGAGCTCACGGCGGACAAATTGTGCGAGCTCTGGATGTCGGTTCAGGACGAG
The DNA here is from genome assembly GCF_044784385.1 of Microvirga sp. RSM25. NCBI lineage: Bacteria > Pseudomonadati > Pseudomonadota > Alphaproteobacteria > Hyphomicrobiales > Methylobacteriaceae > Microvirga > Microvirga sp. RSM25. Next base: position 5,309,930 of record NZ_CP173039.1, read on the forward strand.
AGCCTCGGGACGGCGATCCGCTTGGGTCCCGGCTACGAGAGCTTCTGGACCTACATCCCCCACTTCATCCATTCGCCGTTCTACGTCTACGCCTATGCCTTCGGCGATTGCCTCGTGAACTCGCTCTACGGCGTCTATGAACGCTCCAACGAAGGCTTCGTGGACCGCTATTTCGCGCTCCTCTCCGCAGGCGGCACCAAGCACTACTCGGAGCTTCTCGCGCCCTTCGGTCTCGATGCCAGCGACCCATCCTTCTGGCAGATCGGGCTGTCCATGATCGAGCGCCTGATCGGCGAGCTGGAGGCGATGGAGAAAGAAACGGCGTGAACATCCTGCCCTGAGCGACTGGTTATCCCGCCGCCCAGGGCAGCCGGACCGTCAAGAACGACATAACGATCGCCGTGTTGGGGCCAGACCTGGAGGTCGACCATGGCAGCTCGTATCGGGAGTCAGGCTGCAGACAGGCTGAGTGGCACCGGCGCGGCGGATGTGATCTACGGCTACGATCCCAACGCCGGAACCCCGCCCACGGCGGCGGCCAGCATGATCGTGTCCGGCCTGGAAAATCCTCTCTACCTGACGGCGGCGCCGGGCAATGCAAGGCACCTGTTCATCCTCGAGAAGCGCGGGCTGGTGAAGGTCTATGACACCGTCACGGGCCAGACCCTCGGCACCTCTTTCCTCAACGTGTCCACCCAGGTCGCGACCGATGGGGAGCAGGGTCTTCTCGGCCTTGCCTTCGCTCCCAATTTTGCGACGAGCCGGACGTTTTACGTCTATCTCAGCACGACAGCCGGCGATGTGGAGATCCGCGAATACAAGACGCTGGCGTCCAACCCCCTCGTTGCAGATGCCAGCAGCATGCGGCTCATCGACCGGATCGATTACCCGTCGTCCACCAACCATCGCGGCGGGTGGATCGGCTTTGGTCCTGACGGCTATCTCTATGTGGCGACCGGCGACGGCGCAAACGGAGCCAATTCGCAAAGCCTCGGCAACCAACTGGGCAAGATCCTGCGGCTCGACGTGAGGTCCGATACCTTCCCAGCGGATGCCACCAAGAACTACGCCCTGCCGGTGGACAATCCGGCTTCCATCGATGGTCTCGCAGGCAGTGCAGTGGGAACGGGAATCTATGCGGCCGGCCTGCGCAACCCGTGGCGCGTGAGCTTCGACCGTCTGACCGGCGAGATGTATATCGGCGATGTCGGCCAGAGCGCCTACGAAGAGATCAATCTCGGAAGGGCTGGCGCCAATTACGGCTGGAGTGCCACCGAGGGACCGTTCAATCCCGGAGCGTTCCCGAACTATACGAACCCGATCCATTCTTATGACCGCAGTCTCGGTCAGGCGGTCACCGGAGGCTATGTCTATCGCGGCCCCGAGCAGGATTTTCAGGGAACGTATTTCTTCTCCGATTTCGTCAGCAGCAGGATCTGGTCCCTGCAGCGCGCCTCCGGCTCGTGGTCGTTCAAGGATCTGACGGGACAGGTCGCAGTGGGAGGCGGCCCGATCAGTTCCGTTTCATCCATGGGGGAGGATGGATCCGGAAACCTCTACATCGTCGATTACGGCGGCAAAGTGTTCCGTCTGGACCTCAGGTCCGGCAGCGGTCCCGATCTCAAGGAGGATGCCGCGGACGTTGTCAGGGGCGGCGGCGGCAATGATCGGATCTATGGCGGCGGCGGCAACGACTCGCTCTCTGGCGGCAGCGGCAACGATCATCTCCGGGGCGGGCCGGGCGCCGATCTCCTGTCGGGCGGCAGCGGCTTCGATTATGCCGATTACCGCGATTCCCCGGGGCGTGTGGTCATCGACCTCCTGAAAAGGACGCAGGCTGGCAGCGATGCCTCCGGCGACCGTTTCTCCAGCATCGAGGGCGTGTGGGGCAGCGCGTTCGACGATGTGCTGAAAGGCTCTACAGGCCACAACACGCTTCGCGGCGCCGCCGGCAACGACAGCCTCTCCGGCAATGCGGGCGACGACAGGCTCTATGGCGATGCCGGTCGGGACACCATCCTCGGCAGCACTGGGAAGGACTGGCTGTCCGGCGGATCCGAGGCCGATGTGTTCCGCTGGCCATCCATCGGTGCTGTCGGGTCCGCTCAGAGCCGCGCGGATGTCGTGCGTGACTTCAGCCATAGTGCCCAGGATCATCTGGATCTGTCGAGGATCGATGCCAACGCTCTACGCGGTGGAAATCAGGCCTTCGCTTTCATCGGCAAAGGGGAGTTCACGGCAGCCGGTCAGGTTCGGTACGAGGTTGCAGGCTCCGAGGCACGGGTCTTCCTGAATACGGATTCCGACCATGATGCGGAAGGCACCATCCGTCTTGCCGGGATTCACAGCCTGAAATCCGGCGATTTCCTGCTGTAACCAAGCCGGTATGGACGAGGCGTATCGGGTCTTAGGGACAGGCTCGCCCTCGGCTGCGTGAGGGCTTCCGCGGGGTCGAATAATATTCGTGACATGCGACTGTCAGCAGGCACGAGGCGGGATCATAGGATGCGGCCATGACACACCGAAGCATCACAAACGAGGAGCTTGCCGCGCTCATCCGGCGCACAGAGGAGGCCACGTCGGCGTTCATGGGCGGGGACATGCATCGCTATCTCACATTGACGCCCCACGCTCGCGGCTTCGTGCTGATGAACCCTTTCGGCGGAGAGCCTACTCGCTACGATGACCGAAGCGAGAGCTTGTTGAAGGTCGCTGACTACTTCAAAGCCGGCGAGGCAACGTTGGAAGTGGCGGAAACATATGCATCAGGCGACCTCGTGGTTCTTGTGATGATCGAGCGCCAGCATGGCGAGGTGGGCGGTCTGCCGAATCAGGAGTGGTCGCTGCGCGTCACCCAGGTCTATCGCCGTGAAGGGTCCGAATGGCAGCTGGTGCATCGGCATGCTGATCCGCTCGTCCATCGCATCAGCCTGGAGCAGGCAGCGATGCTTGCCCGCGGCTGATTCACCGCTGCGCTTGCATATGCTGTGATCTTGGTCGAATCCGCCCACACGGCCTAGCACTTGGCGCAGCACGTCATATCTTAAGCTCTCCAGTTCAGAGCAAGAGATCCCACGTCATGGCCGATTCCGACCGCGAAGCGAACCGCTTCTCCGCGCGCGCCGCCCGCTATGCGCGCGTGGGCGCCAACATGGGTGGGGTCGCGGCCCGCATGGCCGGTTCGCGGCTGTTCGGGGGCGATGCCCGCGACGCGTCCAATGCGGCGGTGCTGGCGCAGGCGCTCGGCGGGCTCAAGGGGCCGATCATGAAGGTGGCGCAGCTGCTGGCCACCATCCCCGACCTCATCCCGCCGGAATATGCCGCCGAGCTGCAGAAGCTCCAGAGCGAGGCCCCGCCCATGGGGGCGGCCTTCGTGAAGCGGCGCATGCAGGCGGAACTGGGGCTGCAATGGCAGAGCCGCTTCGGCTCCTTCGATCTCAACCCCGCCGCGGCTGCGTCGCTCGGCCAGGTTCATCGGGCGAGCACGAAGGACGGCGAGAGGATCGCCTGCAAGCTGCAATATCCCGACATGCAATCCGCCGTGGAAGCGGATCTGAGCCAGCTCGAGCTCGTCTTCGCCCTCCATCGCCGCATGGATCCCGCCATCGATACCCGCGAGATCGCTAAGGAGATCGGCGAGCGGGTGCGCGAGGAGCTCGATTACGAGCGCGAGGCCAAGCACGCGGCGCTCTACGCCCGGACCCTTGCGGATGTGGAGGAAGTCCGCGTCCCGCGGGTTCACCCTGAGCTCTCCACCCGACGGCTTCTGTCGCTCGAATGGTTGGAAGGCGAGAAGATCCTGCAATTCACCGAGGTCCCGGTCGAGATCCGCAACCGGCTGGCGGTCGCCATGTTCAAGGCCTGGTGGCACCCTTTCAGCCATGCGGCCGTCATCCACGGCGATCCGCATCTCGGCAATTACACGGTGTTCTCCGAGGGTGGGGAGGCGAGGGGGATCAATCTCCTCGATTACGGCTGCATCCGCATCTTCCACCCGCGCTTCGTCGGCGGCGTGGTCGATCTTTATCGCGGCCTCCAGACCGACGACCGGGCCCGCGTCGTCCATGCCTACGAGACCTGGGGCTTCAAGAGCCTCTCGAACGAGCTGATCGACATCCTCAACATCTGGGCCCGCTTCATCTACGCCCCGCTCCTCGACGATCGGGTCCGTACCGTGGCCGACGGGGTGAAGCCCGGCGAATACGGCCGCCGCCAAGCCTTCGAGGTGCACAAGGCCCTGAAGGAGAAGGGTCCCGTCACTGTCCCGCGCGAGTTCGTGTTCATGGACCGGGCGGCAGTCGGCTTAGGCGCGGTCTTCCTGCACTTGAAGGCCGAGCTGAACTACCATCGGCTGTTCGAGAACGAGATTGAGCGTTTCTCCCTGGAGAACCTAGAGCAGAAACAGAAACAGGTCTTGGCCGCTTCCGGTTTACCAAATCCTGTGTAATGAGGTTGCATCTTTCTCGTTGCGGCCCTAGAGGCTTACGGAGCGTTAGGGGCAGCCGATGAAGATCGCTTTCGTTCACCAGAATTTCCCGGGCCAATTCCTGCGTCTGGCCCGGACCTTCGTTGCCGAGGGGCATGAGGTCGTGGGCCTCGGGATGGTCAAGCAAGGCTCCGTTCCGGGCGTGAAGTATTTTTCCTATAATGCCGTCCCGGGTCCGGAGGATGCGCCCTATCAGAACCGCTACTCCCCCGTCATTCCGCGCCTGCGCCGCGCCTATGGCGTTGCCTATAGGGCCCGCGAGCTTGCCAGCCAAGGCTTCGAGCCGGATGTGGTGGTCGTGAATACCGGCTGGGGCGAGAACCTGTTTCTGAAGGATATCTGGCCCAAGGCCCGCCATGTGGCCTATTTCGAGTATTATTATCACGCCAAGGGGCAGGATCTCGATTTCGATCCCGAGTTCCCGGTCACCAACGAGGAGGTGATCTGGCGCCTGCGCCTGAAGAATTCCATGCAGCTCGGCGCCCTCGACGCCGCCGATGCCGCCGTGGCGCCGACCCGCTACCAGCGAGACACGTTCCCGGCCTATCTGCGCGACCGCCTCGCTGTCATCCATGACGGCATCGACACCGATAAGCTCCTGCCCGATCCGAATGTCAGGATCCAGCTCGGCGAGGGCGGGCCGCAGCTCACCCGCGAGACGCCCGTCGTCACCTATGTGACCCGCAACATCGAGCCGATGCGCGGCGCGCATATTGTCTTCAAGAGCCTGCCCCATCTGCTCGACATCGACCCCGAGCTTCGCGTCGTCATCATCGGCGGCAAGGGAACGAGCTATTCCGGCTCCGCGCCGAACGGCCAGTCCTGGTTCGAGGTCTTCAAGTCCAGGATCGAGCGCCCGGTCGACTGGTCTCGGGTCCATTTCGTCGGCAATCTGCCTTACGATCAGTTCGTGAAGGTCCTGCAGGTCTCCTCGGCCCATGTCTACATGACCTATCCCTTCGTGCTGTCCTGGTCGTCCATCGAGGCCATGGCGCTCGAATGCCGGATCGTGGCCTCGGACACCGATCCAGTGCGCGAGGTCATCCAGGACGGAGTCAACGGACGCCTTTCCCCCTTCTTCGACGAGAAGGCGCTGGCGGAGCGGGTGCGCGAGACGCTGGCCGAGAGGGACAAGTCCGCCGCCATGGCCGCGGAGGCTCGCCGGATCGCGGTTGCGAAATATGATTACGAGACCGTCTGCCTGCCCCAGTGGCGAGAGTTTCTCGGGATCAAATGACCGCAAGAAGCATTCATAAAGTTTTCATTTGGAGCCATTCGAAAGATTGCGGCTCCTCACCGCTTGCGTTAAACGCAGCAGTTAACAAGTGACGCTGAACAGGGCTTAGACACATGGCCGATACAAAACATGCGCCGCACGGGGGCTACAGTCCGGATATGGACAGCCGCGCTCATGAGGCGACCTATCACGGATTTGTCCAGTTCGCCGAAATCGCGACCGCCGTCATCATCTGCCACGTGCTGGCGCTGGCCGTTGGCGGCATCAAGCATGCCTGGCTGACGGCGATTTTCGGCGTGATCCTCTCGCTCGTCGCGGGCGGCATCGGCGCGATGGCACCCTCCGTCGGGGTGCGGGCTCCGGCAGCCGTCGGCGTCCTCCTCCTGCTGGCGCTCATCTTCTACTGAGCAGCGGGTGGCCTTTGATAGAAGCGAGATAAGAGCTTGATCTCAAGCCATTGACCACATCGCAGGGGGACAAATATGCGGATTGCCGTTCTCTCCGAAACTGATGGAGCGGAGACACGCGTTTCCGCCACCCCTGAGACCGTCAAGAAATACAAAACCCTCGGCGCGGACGTGGTCGTCCAGGCCGGGGCGGGCGCCAAGGCCGGTTTTCCCGATGCCGAGCTCGAGGCTGCAGGCGCTTCGATCGCCAAGACGCCCAAGGAAGCCCTGAAGGATGCCGATGTCATCCTCAAGGTCCGTCGCCCCGCAGAGGGCGAGCTGAAGGGCGCCAAGCCCGGCGCCCTCGTTATCGCCATCATGGACCCCTACGGCCAGGAAGCGGCCCTCAAGGCCCTGGCCGATGCGCAGGTCGCCGCCTTCGCCATGGAGCTGATGCCCCGCATCACCCGGGCGCAGGTCATGGACGTGCTTTCCTCACAGGCCAATCTCGCCGGCTACCGCGCCGTCATCGACGCCACCGCCGAATACGGCCGCGCGCTGCCGATGATGATGACCGCTGCCGGCACGGTGCCCGCCGCCCGCATCTTCGTCATGGGCGCGGGAGTCGCCGGTCTCCAGGCCATCGCCACCGCCCGCCGTCTCGGCGCCGTGGTGACCGCCACCGACGTGCGCCCCGCCGCCAAGGAGCAGGTGGAGAGCCTGGGCGCCAAGTTCGTCGCCGTGGAGGACGAGGAGTTCAAGCAGGCCGAGACGGCCGGCGGCTACGCCAAGGAGATGTCGGACGCCTACAAGGCCAAGCAGGCCGATCTCGTCGCCGCCCACATCGCCAAGCAGGACATCGTCATCACCACGGCCCTGATCCCCGGCCGGCCGGCGCCGAAGCTCGTCTCCCGCGCCATGGTCGAATCCATGAAGCCGGGCTCGGTCATCGTCGATCTGGCGGTGGAGCGCGGCGGCAATTGCGAGGTGGCGGTGCCCGGCCAGGTGGTGGAGCATAACGGCGTGAAGATCGTGGGCCACCTCAACGTGCCCGGGCGCCTCGCCGCTACAGCGTCCAGCCTCTACGCGAAGAACCTCTACGCCTTCGTCGAGACGCTGGTGGACAAGGAAACCAAGGCCCTGGCCGTGAAATGGGACGACGAGCTGGTCAAGGCCACCTGCCTGACCCGTGACGGCGCCATCGTCCACACCGCCTTCCAGCCGACCGCTTAAACCGTCCAGGGGAGGACACCATGGCAACGCTTACGCCCGAACAGGCCGTCGAGCAGGCCCGAGCGGCGGCCGAGGCCGCCCGACGCTCGGCCGAGGCGGCCCAGACTATTGCCGACCAGGTCGCCGACGCGGCAGGAGCCGCCGCCGCCGCCGTCACCCACGGAGCCGTCGATCCGACGGTGTTCCGCCTTGCCATCTTCGTGCTGGCGATCTTCGTCGGCTATTACGTGGTCTGGCAGGTCACGCCGGCGCTGCACACGCCGCTCATGTCGGTCACCAACGCCATCTCGTCGGTGATCGTGGTCGGCGCGCTGCTGGCGGTGGGCGTCGACGTGGCGCCCGGCCTCGGCGAAGGCCCGATCTGGGCCCGGGTGCTCGGCTTCATCGGCCTCGTCCTGGCGGCCATCAATATCTTCGGCGGCTTCCTGGTGACCCAGCGCATGCTCGCCATGTACCGCAAGAAGGGGTGAGGCGATGTCGGTCAATCTAGCCTCGATCCTCTATCTCGTCTCGGGCGTCCTGTTCATCCTGGCCCTCCGGGGCCTGTCGCACCCCACCACCTCCCGGCAGGGCAATCTCTACGGCATGGTGGGCATGGGGATCGCCATCCTCACCACCCTGTTCGTGTCCCCGCCGAACGGCTTCGGCGGCTGGGCGCTGGTGATCCTCGGTCTCGCCATCGGCGGCGGCATCGGTGCCGTCATCGCCAAGCGGGTGCCGATGACGGCGATGCCGCAGCTCGTGGCCGCCTTCCACTCGCTGGTCGGTCTCGCGGCGGTGCTGGTAGCTGCAGGCGCCCTCTACGCGCCGCAGGCCTCCGGCATCGGCTCGGTCGGCACCATCCACGGCGGTTCGCTGTTCGAAATGGCGCTCGGCGTCGCCATCGGCGCCGTCACCTTCACCGGCTCCGTGATCGCGTTCCTGAAACTTGACGGGCGCATGTCTGGCAAGCCGATCCTGCTGCCGAGCCGTCACCTGATCAATATCGGCCTCGGCCTCCTGCTGCTGCTTCTGCTCGTCACCTTCATCCGCACCGAGAGCCATGCAGCCTTCTGGCTCATCGTGCTGGTCTCCTTCGTGCTGGGCGTGACGCTCATCATCCCCATCGGCGGTGCGGACATGCCGGTGGTGGTGTCGATGCTCAACTCCTATTCCGGTTGGGCGGCGGCGGGCATCGGCTTCACGCTCGGCAACCTCGCGCTCATCATCACCGGCGCGCTGGTCGGCTCCTCGGGCGCGATCCTGTCCTACATCATGTGCAAGGGCATGAACCGGTCCTTCATCTCCGTGATTCTTGGCGGCTTCGGCGGCGAGACGGCGGTTGCCGCCGGCGGTGCGGTCGAGACCCGGCCCGTGAGGCAGGGCTCGGCCGATGATGCCGCCTTCATCATGAAGAACGCTTCCAAGGTCATCATCGTGCCGGGCTACGGCATGGCGGTCGCCCAGGCGCAGCATGCGCTGCGCGAGATGGGGGACGAGCTGAAGGCCGAAGGCGTCGAGGTCAAGTACGCCATCCATCCGGTGGCTGGCCGCATGCCAGGCCACATGAACGTGCTGCTCGCGGAGGCCAATGTGCCTTACGACGAGGTGTTCGAGCTCGAGGACATCAACGGCGAGTTCGCGCAGGCCGACGTCGCCTTCGTCATCGGCGCCAACGACGTGACGAATCCGGCGGCGAAGACCGATCCGTCCTCGCCGATCTTCGGCATGCCGATCCTCGACGTGGAGCGCGCCAAGACCGTGCTGTTCATCAAGCGCGGGATGGGTTCCGGCTATGCGGGCGTCGAGAACGAGCTGTTCTTCCGCGACAACACCATGATGCTCTTCGGCGATGCCAAGAAGGTGGTCGACGAGATTTTGAAGAATCTCTGATCCGAGGATCAGTAAGCGATGCGATGCCCGGCCAGTGCCGGGCATTTTTTGGATCAACATCTCCACTGCCATTCGGGGGCGGCTCGTTAGAGCCGGGCCCGGAATGACAGTGGCAGGACGCCCACGATGACGAAGCCGGCAAAATCTGCTTTAACGCGAGCCCCGATGCGCTTTGCCCGGACCCTGTCATGTCGCCGATTACTCTTCGCACCGCCCTTCCTACCAACCGGGATACCGTCATTGAGCTGATCCACCAGCTCAACGTCTTCGAGGCCGATCTGATCGGCGACCGACGGCGCGATTATGGTGCGGCGACTGAGTATTACGACGAGCTGATGCAGCGCCTGTCCCGGCGCAACGGCCGCATCATTCTTGCGGAGGCAGACGGGATCGCTGTCGGCGCCATGGGCTTTTCGCTCGATCAGGATGCGGCCTATGTGGCCGACGGGTTTCGCAATCATGGCACGGTGACGGATCTGATCGTCCACAACGACTGGCGTGGTCGGGGCATCGGCCAGATGCTCCTGAAGGAGGCCGAGCGTTTGACCAAGGAGGCCGGCCTGAAGCGCCTCTTTATCGGCGTTCTCGTCGCCAATGAACGGGCTGAGCGCACCTACCGCGCCTTCGGCTTTGAGCCTTACGTCTCGATCCTGTCGAAGGAACTGTGAGGGGCCGGATAAGCCTCGCCCCATGTCATGAGCATCGTCAGTTTCGGCCAGCGAGCCGACCAATGCTTGCTCAGAACTCGTTCGCGATAGACTGCCATCTTTCGTTCGAAGGCCGGTGCCGGCCGTACGATCAGGTTCAGAAGATCCCTCACCCCATGGGGAGCCATCACGTCGATCTTCCCGCGGAGTGATCGCGCCGCGATTGCGGTGGCGGTTTCCGCCCAGTGAGCGACGGCCTCGAACGTGTCGCGATACGGCGCATCACCATTGCGACGATGCATGCGCGCCTGGTTCTTGACCGACCAGATCACGCCGGGAGCGGTTTCGCGGAGTCGGTCTTCAAGGTCGCTTTCCCGCTCCCTTCGAGTGTCGCTCGCATCGAAGAAGATCACGTCCACGTCGTTGAGACGGGACACATCGATTTCCCGTTCGTGCAGCACGTTCCAGACGGTATTGCGGATGAAACCGGCCCCAATCCAGCAATCGGGAAGCCCAAGGCTCTCCACATGCAGAAGAAGCGCATACAGGTCCGCATGCGCTTCCAGAAGTCTTTCGATATCGGCGATGGTCCGCAGGGGAGGGGCGGGGTTCATGCCCCTTCCTCCAACCGCTCTTACGAGCGGAACAGGCCTGCGACGCCGCCCTGGAGCCTGGAGCTGCCCTGGCGGGCGACGCTGTTGCCGTTGTCGAGGGCCAGAGCGCGGGAATAGCTTTCGAGGGCTTGGCTCCGGTCGCCCTTGCGCTCGAGGGCCACGCCACGCCACGCCCAGGAATCGGCATCCTTGTTGTTGACGTTCAGCGCCGCGTTGAAATCCTCGATGGCCTTGTCGAACTGGTTTGTCGCCACGAAGCTCTGGCCGCGGGCGGCGTAGGGAGCGCCGACGAAGGGGTTGCGGTCGATGGTGGCGTCGAAGTCGAGGATCGCCTGCGGATGCATCCCTTGGCGCTGATAGAGCAAGCCGCGCGAGTGAAGCGCCTCGGCCGATTCGGGCAGGAGGCGGGTCGCCATGTTCAAGTCGCTGAGGGCTTCCTGGTACTGGTTCTGGGCGCGATAGAGATTGGCGCGGCCGATATAGGCCGGACCGTAATTCGGATCCGCCTGGATCGAGCGGGTGAAGTCGGCGAGCGCCTGGTCGTTGCGGTTCGTCTGCCGCAGCGCCAGTGCGCGGTTGGTATAGGCCGGCGCATAGTTCGGATCGAGCTGCACCGCCTTGGTGAAGTCGGAGATCGCGCTGCTGTAGTTCCCCACGCGGGCATAGGCCGCGCCGCGGGTGTTATAGGCGCTCGGATCGTTCGGGTTGCGCTGGATCACGTCCGACAAGGAAGAGATGTTGACCGTGCTCGTGCCCTGCGTGTCTTCTTCCACAACGGCGATGCGCTGGGCGGGGCCACCACCGGTGGTGCTGCAGGCGGCGAGGCCGAGGGCAACGAGGGTCAGGCTCAAGGGGGCCAAATGGCGAATCGATGGGGCGAACACCTTCGTCTCCAGCTTATTTACTCACGGATACCAGGGAGCGGCACTCTGGCGGGAAATCCTTAACAGCCGTGAAACAAGGCATCAAAAAGGCGCCGATGCAAGTGATATTGCAACTAAGTTTCGTCACTGGGTGGAGGAAGCTGGCCCCAGACATGCAAACAGCGCCCCGCTTGCGCGACGGGCGCTGGTTCACAACCGATAGGCTAGCCTTTTCAGGCCTGCTCAGAAGAGCTTAGCGGGTCGGACGGGGCTTCGAAGGCAGCAGGCCTTCGCGCTGCATGCGCTTGCGGATCAGCTTGCGGGCGCGGCGAACGGCCTCAGCCTTCTCGCGGGCCTTCTTCTCGGACGGCTTCTCGTAGTGGCCACGAAGCTTCATTTCGCGGAAGATGCCTTCACGCTGCATCTTCTTCTTGAGAGCGCGGAGCGCCTGATCGACGTTGTTATCCCGGACAAGAACCTGCACGCGAATTCCTCGTATTTGAACCGTTTCGATTGTGATAAAAAACAACGAGGCGCGCCATGCGCACCTCTATCTGGGCGGCGTCGATATCAGAAGAAGCCTGGCCTGTCCAGGGTTGCTTCTCAAGAAAAGCGTCGGTCCAGGGAGACAACGGCTCCGGTTTTAAAAGGTTCAGCTCGCCTCCGGGAAAACACGCGTGACGTGCCCCATCTTACGGCCTGCCCGGGCTTCCGTCTTGCCGTAGAGGTGCAGGTGCGCGCCCTGCTCGGCCAGGATCTCCTCCCAGGCATCGGCATCGTGCCCGATCAGGTTCTTCATCTCGACCCGGCCGAGACGAGCGGTATCGCCCAAGGGCCAGCCGCAGACCGCCCTCACATGCTGCTCAAATTGCGAGGTCGTGGCGCCGCCGAGCGTCCAATGGCCGGAATTATGTACCCGAGGGGCGATCTCGTTGACCACGAGACGCTCGGTGCCGTCCTCGGTGACCAGAAACAGCTCGACCGCGACCACGCCCACGTAATCCAAAGCCTCGGCGATGGAGCGGGCGATCCGGAAGGCCTGCTCCTCCGTCTGGGAGGAAACGCCGGCTGGAACCCGGGTGGTGTCCAGGATGTGATGGCGGTGCTCGTTGGCGCACAGATCATAGGCCGCGAACGCTCCCGCGGCGGTGCGGGCGGCGACCACCGAGACCTCCCGCTCGAAGGGCACGAAGCCCTCGAGGATGGAGGCGGCGCGTCCGATCTCCTCCCAGGTCGCGACGGGATCGGTCTCGGGCGTGATCTTCACCTGCCCCTTGCCGTCATAACCGAAGCGGCGGGTCTTGAGCACGGCGGGCCTGCCGATGCGTTCGAGCGCCTCAGCCAGTTCGGCCTCGGTGGAAACGGGCGCGAAGGGCGCGACCGCAATGCCCAGGCCCGCGATGAAGCTCTTTTCGAGGAAGCGGTCCTGCGACACAGCCAGCGCCTGCGCATTAGGAGCCAGCAGCGCATGGGCGCTCAAGGTGGCGGCCGTCTCGCTCGGCACGTTCTCGAACTCGTAGGTCACCACATCCACGGCCTTGGCGAAACGCACCAGGTTCGCTTCGTCCTCGTAAGCAGCAATGGTATATTCGGTCGCCACTTCGAAGGCCGGGCTGTTTTCCTCCGGCGCGTAGATATGCGTCCTCAGGCCCAGCTGCGCCGCCGCCATGGCGATCATGCGGCCCAGCTGTCCGCCGCCGAGGATACCGAGGGTGCAGCCGGGACGGATCATGAGGTTCTCTAGCTTTCGTTGGAGGGGCGCTCGGCCACGCTCTCGCTCTGGCGCTGGCGCCATGCGTCGAGGCGATCGCTCAAGGCAGGATCGTGCAGGGCCAGCACGGCGGCCGCGAGCAGGGCCGCATTCACCGCGCCTGGACGACCGATGGCAAGCGTGCCCACCGGAATGCCGGCTGGCATCTGGACGATGGAGAGCAGGCTGTCCTGGCCCGACAGTGCCTTGGATTCCACCGGTACGCCGAAAACGGGCAGGGGAGTCATGGCGGCGGTCATGCCGGGCAGGTGGGCGGCCCCGCCGGCACCGGCGATGATGACCTGAAAGCCTTCCGCCTTGGCGCCCTTGGCGAAGGCCACCAGCCGGTCCGGAGTGCGGTGGGCCGAGACGATGCGGGAGTCATAGGCAACGCCCAGCGCGTCGAGCGTCTCGGCGGCATGACGCATGGTGGTCCAGTCGGACTGGCTGCCCATGATGATGGCAATAGGGGGACGCGCCATGGCGTGGCTCCGGCTTCAAGGCCTTAACTGTCCAGCGGGAATAACGAAGCTGTCCTAAGCAGGCAAGGCCGTTCCCGAAAAGGCCAAGCTTTCTCAGGCAATAATGTCGGGGGTCAGCTGATCTTCGAGCCGGATGATCTGGTCCTTGAGAAAAAGCTTACGCTTCTTCAGGCGCTGGACCTGCAACTGGTCCCCGGCGACCATGCTTTCCAGGGCATCGATGGCCATGTCGAGATCACGGTGTTCCTGCTTGAGACGGGCCAATTCCGTTTCCAGTTCAGCCAATTCGTTCATTGAAAATACCTAAGATGCCAAGCTGCCTTCGGCCGCCGGGCCAAGAGGGGCGGAAGTATGCTCTTAGGCCCTGTGGAGAGCAAGATCGCTCAAGCATCTTCTACTCTCGATTCTTTGAATTTGGCCTTCGACTCGCCACACTCTGTCTGCCACAATCGGCCGGTCAGTAGATCGAATAGGAGGAACTGACATGCCGCTGCAGAATCACCTGACGGAACTGGAACGGAAGCATCGGGCTCTCGAGCGCGAAATCCAGGATACCCTCAATAGACCGTCGGCAGATGACATGAGGCTGGCAGAACTCAAGCGAAGGAAGCTTCAACTCAAGGACGAGATCACACGGCTGAGAAGCTCCGAAACGGCGGTGCACTAGCCGCTCGGCTCGTCGACATTCCCCACCTGAAGAAGCCGTCGCTTCATCCAAGGAGCGGCGGCTTTTTCGTGGACGTTTCAGAAAAGCGCAGTCGCGCCGTCATAGATGAGCTTGGCGCCGACGAGGACCAGCAGGATATAGACCGCCGTATAGAATCTCTGGCCCGAGACGCGCCGCACGAGCAGGACGCCGGCCCAGGTGGAGGCGATCGCCACCGGGAACAGGGCACCCGCCGTCGCCATGTTCTCGGAGGTCATCTGGCCGAGCGCCAGATAGGGCGGAACCTTGATCCAGTTGATGAGTGCGAAGAGCACGGCGCCCGTGCCGACGAAGATATCCCGCGGCAGCCGCTGGGGCATGACATAGATCTGGAAGGGCGGGCCGCCGGCATGGGCGACCATGCTGGTGAAGCCGGTCACCCAGCCCCAGAAAATGCCGCGCGGCACATCGGCTGGCGCAGGCTTCGGCTGCCGCCCGCCGCGTTCCACCACCATGCGGCGAAGGGCAAAGGCTACGGAAATGATCCCGACTGCCAGCTTGACGGCCGCATCGGAGACCTGAGCCGCGAGGAGATAGCCCGTCACGATACCGGAGATGGCTCCCAGGAGCAGGATGACCACGTTGCGGCGGTCCCAGGCATGCCGGTAGGCCCAGACCGACACCACGTCCTGGACGATCAGGATCGGCAGGGTGATGGCGGCCGCCTGCACGGGCGACACCACCAGCGCCATCATGGGCAGCGAGAGCATGCCGAGCCCCGAGAAGCCGCCCTTGGCAAGCCCCAGAAGGATCACGGCGGGAATGGCGACGGCATAGAAGACAGGATCGGTAATCACGAAAACACTCGCCGAAAGTCGACTCGCCGAAAGTCGCCCCTGACCACGGCTTGGTGGCCTGCTACCACAGCAAGCGCTTGAAGTCTCATGCAGAGAACGCAACGGGGAACACCATGCCATCCGCTCAGAGCCGCTATCATGAGGTCTATGCCGGCTGGCAATCCGATCCTGTGCGCTTTTGGGAAGAGGCGGCGCGGGAGATCGACTGGATCAAGCCTGCCGAGAAGGTGTTCGATCCGCAGGCCGGCATCTACGGTCGCTGGTTCGTCGGCGCGGAATGCAACACCTGCTACAACGTCGTCGACCGGCACGTCGCCACGCGCGGCGATCAGGCGGCGATCATCTACGACAGCCCCGTCACGAACACGAAACGCAGCATCACCTATGCGGAACTGCAGGACGAGGTGGCGACGCTCGCCGCCGTGCTCCAGGACATGGGCGTCGCCAAGGGGGACCGCGTCGTCATCTACATGCCGATGATCCCGGAGACGAGTTTTGCGATGCTGGCCTGCGCCCGGATCGGGGCAATCCATTCCGTGGTCTTCGGCGGCTTCGCGGCGAAGGAACTGGCGACGCGCATCGACGATGCCAAACCGAAGATCATCCTCTCCGCCTCCTGCGGCATCGAAGGCGCCCGCGTCATTCCCTACAAGCCGCTTCTGGACGAGGCGATTGCACTCTCCTCATCCAAGCCGGAAGCCTGCCTCGTCTTCCAGCGGCCGCAACTTGCTTGCGCTCTTAACGAAGGCTGCGACCGGGATTGGACGAGCGCGGTCGAGGCAGCGAGAGCCGAGGGTCGCAAGGCCGAATGCGTGCCGGTTGCGGCGACCGATCCGCTCTACGTGCTCTACACGTCGGGCACCACCGGCATCCCCAAGGGCGTGGTGCGCGACAATGGCGGCCACATGGTCGCGCTCAAATGGTCCATGGGCCATTTCTTCGGCGTAAAGCCGGGCGAGGTGTTCTGGGCCGCGTCCGACGTGGGCTGGGTGGTCGGCCATTCCTACATCGTCTACGGGCCGCTGCTTCACGGCTGCACCGCCATTCTCTACGAGGGCAAGCCGGTGGGGACGCCGGACGCCGGTGCCTATTGGCGGGTGATTTCGGACCACGGGGTGGTGACCCTCTTCACCGCGCCGACCGCCTTCCGCGCCATCAAGAAGGAGGATCCGAAGGCGGAACTCCTGAAGAAATACGATCTCTCGTCATTCCGCGCCCTGTTCCTGGCGGGCGAGAGGGCCGACCCCGATACGGTCAAATGGGCCGAGGACATTCTGCAGGTGCCCGTCATCGACCATTGGTGGCAGACGGAGACCGGCTGGCCCGTGGCCGGCAACCCGCTCGGGCTCGGAGCCCTGCCGGTGAAGCACGGGTCGCCCACGGTGCCGATGCCGGGTTATACCCTCGACGTGCTGGACGAGGGCGGCAGATCGGTCGGGCCCAACACCATGGGCGCCATCGTCATCAAGCTGCCTCTGCCGCCCGGCGCCCTGCCGACCCTGTGGCAGGCAGACCAGCGGTTCAGGCAATCCTATCTCTCGGTCTATCCCGGCTATTACAACACGTCGGATGCGGGCTATCTCGACGAGGACGGCTATATCTGGGTCATGGGCCGCACCGACGACATCATCAACGTCGCGGGCCATCGTCTCTCGACGGGGGGCATGGAGGAGGTGCTGGCCTCCCATCCGGCGGTGGCGGAATGCGCCGTGATCGGTGTGAAGGATGCGCTCAAAGGCGAGGTGCCGTGCGGGTTCGTGGTGCTCAAATCCGGCATCGACCGGTTGCCGGAGGAGATCGAGGCGGAACTCGTGGGCCTGGTGCGCGAGAAGATCGGGCCCGTCGCCGCCTTCAAGCTGGCGATCACCGTCGCTCGCCTGCCCAAGACCCGCTCGGGCAAGATCCTGCGCGGGACCATGAAGAAGATCGCCGATGGCGATGCATGGTCGACGCCCGCAACCATCGACGATCCCATGATCCTGACCGAGATCGGGGACGCGCTGAAGGCGAGGGGGCTTGCCGGTTGAAAAGGTTCACGGATGACAAAGCCGACCGGGGATGAGCAGGCGCTCTTCGAAGCTTTGCTGACGCAGGCCCTCGGAGACGATGAAAAGGCATTGGTCCATCAGGCTGCCAAGGATCTGCACAACGCGGCTCGGCTTGACGCCGTCGGAGCGAAGATACGCTTTGAGCGGAGCCGTGACAAACCATCAAAGCCGCGCCGGCGGCAGCCCAGGCGCCAAGGGCAGGCGGACGGGACCAAATAAAAAGGCCCGGATCGCTCCGGGCCTTTCGCGTAAACCTTATTCCTCGTCTTCGTCGTCGCGCTTGAGCTGCTTGAGCTTGGCGAAGACCGAGTTGACGTCGATGTGCTCTTCCGGGGCCGGCTTCGGACGGCTCATGTCCGCGAAGGGATCGACCCGCTCGGGAGCCGTGGAGATTTCCGCCGGCATCAGGGTGCCGCCCTGCTCCTGGGGCTCGACCTGCGGACGGTCCTTGGCGGCACGCTGCACCTCGAAATCGAGATCGATCTGCGAGCACAGGCCCAGCGTCACAGGGTCCATCGGCGAAAGGCTCGCCGAGTTCCAGTGGGTGCGCTCGCGGACCTGCTGGATCGTGGTCTTGGTGGTGCCCACCAGACGCATGATCTGCGCGTCCTTCAACTCGGGATGGTTGCGCACGAGCCAGAGGATCGCGTTCGGGCGGTCGTGACGGCGGGACACCGGGGTGTAGCGCGGTCCCTTCTTGACCCGCTTCTGCTCCGGCAGCTTCACCCGCGACTCGGCGAGCCGGAGGCGATGGTTCGGATCCTTCTGGGCCTTCTCGATCTCGTCACGGGTCAGCTGGCCCGTGGTGATGGGATCCGAGCCCTTGATGCCGGCCGCGACTTCGCCATCGGCAATGCCCTTCACCTCGAGCGGGTGCAGCTTGCAGAAATCGGCGATCTGGTCGAACGACAGCGATGTATTTTCGACGAGCCAAACGGCTGTCGCCTTCGGCATCAACGGTCCCTGGGACATGGATGTGAACCTCCTTCAGGCCGGGCGCCGGATGTCGGCGCCGCACGGCAAAACTCTCTCGCGCTCCGAACCGGTCCGGACCGGAGCATCTCGTCTCACGATGTGAGGGAAACGAGATGATTATAGGGATCGTGCCGGGATGTTGCAAATTTTAAAGGCGCAGCACAATCTTGCCGATATGCACGCCTCCGTCCATGCGGGCATGGGCCCTGGCCACATCCTCAATGGCAAAGGTTGAGTCCATCACCGGCCTGCACCGGCCCTGCGCCAAAAGCGGCCAGACCTTGTCCTCGAGCGCCTCTGCAATGCCGGCCTTTTCTGCCGGCGAGCGAGGGCGCAGGGTCGAACCCGTATGGGTGAGCCGCTTGACCATCAGGCGGCGGAAGTCGACCTCGGCTTTAGGGCTCTGAAGGAAGGCAATCTGCACGATCCGCCCATCCTGCGCCGCAGCCTCGTAATTGCGGGGGATGTAGTCGCCGCCGACCATGTCGAGGATCACGTCCGCGCCCCGGCCGCCTGTCGCCTCCTTGGTGGCCGTCACGAAGTCCCGATCCCGGTAATTGACCGCGACATCGGCGCCGAGCCGCAGGCAGGCGTCGCATTTTTCCTGCGATCCCGCGGTCGCGATGACCGTGGCGCCGAAGGCCTTGGCGAGCTGAATCGCCGTAGTGCCGATGCCGGAGGTCCCGCCATGCACGAGGAGGGTCTCACCCGGTTGCAGGCGTCCCCGATCGAACACGTTGGTCCAGACGGTGAAATAAGTTTCCGGGACGGCGCCTGCTTCCTCGAAGGACAGGCTGGCGGGAATTGGAAGGGCGTTGCTCTCATGGACGACGGCGTAATCCGCATAGCCTCCGCCGGGCACCAGGGCCATGATCGGGGTGCCGACGGCAAACCGAGCGGCGTTAGGGCCGGTGGCCGCCACCTCGCCTGCGATCTCGAGCCCGAGGATATCCGGCGCTCCGGGAGGAGGGGGATAGCCGCCCTGCCGCTGGATCACGTCCGGGCGGTTCACGCCTGCCGCCTTCACCTTGACCAGGATCTCGCCCTCCCTGGGCTTGGGAACCGGGCGCTGGATCACCTTGAGAACCTCCGGCCCGCCGCTCCCTTCGGCGATGACGGCGCGCATCATGTCCGGAATCTGCCCCATTTTTCCCTCCTTTGGTCAACAAGCTCACGGGATATAGGCCCCGTTGGCAAGGAATACATGCCGGACTACGTTGATGACCAACCGTTGAAGAGGAGAATGCCATGGCCCTCGATCCCTTCGCCGATGAACCGCGCCAGATCATGAGCGGGCACGAGATCGGTCAGGATCTCTCGATGCTCTCCATCGACGAACTCGACGAGCGCGTCGAGATGCTGGAGCAGGAGATCGCGCGCATTAGGGAGGCGAGGGCCCGAAAGGAAAATTCCCGCGCCGCCGCGAGCGCCTTCTTCAAGCTCGGCCAGGGTTGAGGCGACTGTAACGAAGAAACGTCCTTAACGGTGCATTAACCATTCCCGGATAGGAGTGAAGGCATCCAGGTCTCTCCCTGGATGCCGAGTGGCTTCATAGCCCACTCTGTTCGACGCTTCCCTGTTAGACTTGAAGAGCCGCCTCGAGCGGCTCTATTTTTATGGGCTTTCGGAGCATCGACCCAAAAGTTCACTCCGCTTTCGGAGGCGATCCGGTCGTCATCTTCTGAGCTGGCGCATCGGTGAGCGCAGAAAATCGGTGCGATTTTTCGCTGACGCGGACCTTAGGTTCCGCACGATTCCCCGGCTTAACCTTAAGAAGAGGTTACCGAGGCAAGCCCGGCCAGTCCGTCCTATAATCAGCCCATGAATTGCAGAACCTACGCCCTTCGAGGCGGGGGATAGGCTTTTGGGAGATGTGCGTGAACGAACCCGACGTGATCCAGCTCGACGTCGATCCTGTCCGATTCGGGCAGAGCTTCGTGGGTTCCGAGGCCTTCAGGTCCCTCTTCCAGGAGGGCATGGAGCTCATCGAGGAAACGGCCGCCTATCTCGACGGGCCGGGCCGTGAGGAATCCCGCAACCTGCCGCGCCAGGCAAGCCTCGTCTATGCCAGCGAGAGCATGCGGCTCACCACCCGCCTGATGCAGGTCGCCTC
Source organism: Microvirga sp. RSM25 (assembly GCF_044784385.1). Taxonomy (NCBI): domain Bacteria; kingdom Pseudomonadati; phylum Pseudomonadota; class Alphaproteobacteria; order Hyphomicrobiales; family Methylobacteriaceae; genus Microvirga; species Microvirga sp. RSM25. Next base: position 5,330,139 of record NZ_CP173039.1, read on the forward strand.
CTGGCTGCTGCTGCAGCGGGCCGTGGCGGAAGGGGAGATCTCGTCCGATCAGGCCCAGACCGAGAAGAACCGCGTCCGCCTGAACGCGCACGACACCGCCACGACCATGGCCGAATACGAGGCGCTGCCCGTCCGCCTGCGGGAGCTGATAGGCCTCGCGACAAGACTCCACGCCCGGATCCTCCATCTCGAGCGCCTCATCTCGGAGGGGGAATCGGCCCCCCGGCTCTCGGCCCCCAACCCGGTCGCCACCCAGCTCGGCATGCTGCAGCGGGCTTTCGGGGTGACGGAGTAACGGTCATCCCTTGGCATCCCCTGCTTCTGAGAGGCTGGGGCATCCGCCTCTGACCTCCTCAGCACGAGGGCTTGGGGATGTGTCAGTTTCGGGCCTGCCTCTCAGGACCAAGTCGGCGCTGGAGACAAGTCGGCGCTGGAGAATTGAGCAACAAAAAAGCCCCGCCGAAGCGGGGCTTTTTGCATTCTGGTCTGAAACAATCCGAGCAGGGCGCCGGATTACTTCTTGCCGCCGAGGCCCAGGCCGCCGAACCTCGAGTTGAAGCGCGACACACGGCCGCCGCGGTCGAGCAGTTGCTGCGAACCGCCGGTCCAGGCCGGGTGGGTGTTCGGGTCGATGTCGAGGTTGAGGGTATCGCCCTCTTTGCCGTAGGTCGAGCGGGTGGTGTACTCGGTGCCGTTGGTCATGACCACTTTGATGAAGTGGTAGTCGGGATGATCGGTTTCTTTGCGCGCCATTGCCATAGTCCTTCTTGCGGCCAGCCAGATCTGGTCAGCCCGCAACGTAAGATCGAGCCTGAATTGATGAATGCGCGCCTATACCTCACTTAAGACCTTGAAACAAGCCGGGGCAAAGGTGCTAAACCGCCCGATGTCGCGATTCCGGAAAAACGAAGGTGTCATGGCCGACCATTCCCAAGGGCAGAATCGCCCCAAGGCTGCGCTCAGCGCTCTGAAGCCGCTCATTCCCTACGGCCTGGCTTACAGGGGACGGATTGCGGCGGCGCTGGTCGCCTTGGCCATGGCCTCTGCTGCTACGCTCGTCGTGCCCATCGCCGTACGTCGGGTCATCGATTTCGGCTTTTCGGAGCAGGGCCGCGCCTACATCAATGCCTATTTCGTCCTCCTGATCGTGGTGGTGGGCGTGTTGGCCCTAGCCAGTGCGCTACGCTACTATTGCGTCATCACGCTCGGCGAGCGGGTGGTGGCGGATCTGCGCTCCGCCGTGTTCCGGCACCTGACTTCCCTCGATCCGGCCTTCTTCGACCAGACCAAGAGCGGCGAGATCGTCTCGCGGCTCACGGCCGACACCACCCAGGTCAAGGCGGCCTTCGGGGTCAGCATCTCGATTGCGCTGCGCAATCTCTTCCTCTTCCTGGGCGCGACCGTGCTCATGATCATCACGAGCCCGAAGCTCTCGGCGCTCGTGCTTCTCGCCATCCCGGTCATCGTCCTGCCCCTGGTCTTTTCCGGCCGCGCCGTGCGGCGGCGCTCGCGGGCGGCACAGGATCGCCTGGCCGATGCCTCGGCCTATGCGGCGGAGGCCATCGGCGCGGTACGGACCATGCAGGCCTTCGGCATGGAAAGCCTCACCGCCTCCCGTTTCGCTGCGGCTGCCGAGGAAGCTTTCGACGCGGCAAGGCTCTCCACCACCATGCGGGCCTTCCTGACCGGCGCTGGCATCTTCCTGGTCTCGGCGAGCGTGGTCGGGGTGCTCTGGTACGGCGCGCAGGACGTCCTGGCGGGAGAGATGACCGGCGGGCGCCTGTCGCAGTTCGTGCTCTACGCGGTCTTTGCCGCAAGCTCTTTAGGCCAGCTCTCGGAGGTCTATGGCGAACTCGCCCAGGCCGCTGGCGCTGCGGAGCGCTTAGGCGAAATCCTCGCCACCAAGCCTGCCATCGAGCGGCCGCGCGATCCCCGGCCCCTGCCGGAGCCGCCGCTCGGCACGGTGGCCTTCGAGGATGTGCATTTCTCCTATCCAACCCGGGCCGACCAGCGTGCGGTCCACGGCCTGAACTTTGCGGTGAGATCCGGCGAGCGGGTCGCCATCGTCGGGCCCTCGGGGGCCGGCAAGAGCACGATCCTGCAGCTGCTGCTGCGCTTCTACGATCCTCAGGATGGAATGATCCGGGTCGACGGGGTGGCGATCCAAGAAGCCGATCCTTTCGCCTTGCGCGCCCGCATGGCCCTCGTGCCGCAGGAGCCGACGATCTTTGCCGCGAGCGTTCTCGACAACATCCGCTACGGGCGTCCGGAGGCCACGGAGGAGGAGGTGCGCCGTGCCGCCGAACTCGCCTCCGCCGACGGCTTCATCCAGGCCCTGCCGGAGGGCTATCGGACGATGATCGGCGAGCGCGGCGTGACCCTGTCGGGCGGCCAGCGCCAGCGTCTGGCCATTGCCCGCGCCATCCTGAAGGATGCCCCGATCCTGCTCCTCGACGAGGCCACCTCGGCCCTCGATGCCGAGAGCGAGCGCAAGGTCCAGACAGCCCTCGACCGGCTGATGGAAGGCCGCACCACCCTCGTCATCGCCCACCGCCTCGCCACCGTGCGCTCCGCCGACCGCATCTTGGTCATGGACAAGGGCGTGATCGTGGAGGAGGGCACGCACGAAACCCTGCTTGCCCAGGGCGGCCTCTATGCCCGCCTCGCCCGGCTCCAGTTCACGAGCGCGCACGAGCGCATCGCGGCGGCGGAGTAGGACGGTGCCTTAAAAAGATGCATGTCGGCGGGCTGATTTCCCCCGCGCCGATCCCATCTGATTTGAAGAGTGGCGTCGGATCGAAGACAGCTTTTGGGACTGGCCGGGAGCTCAGCCATGGGCGTCAGCAGGAGACATCCCCAGGACTCGACCCGCATCAACGTCCTTGAGCCATGGGATCTCCAGTACTGGTCCGACCGGTGGAACGTGCCGCGCCAGCACGTGGTGGACGCCATCCGCCGCGTCGGCGATCAGGTCCACGATGTCGCGCAGGCTTTGGGGAAGATGTAGGCGGAACTCCTGTAGCGTATCGTCTGGTCGGATCTGGCGCGACAGTGCGGGCGTGATAAACAGGGCCCATGCCCGATCTTTACCCTCCTATTGAGCCCTACGATTCCGGCATGCTCGATGTGGGAGACGGGCATCGCGTCTATTGGGAGACCTGCGGGAACCCGGCCGGAAAGCCCGCCCTCGTTCTCCATGGCGGTCCCGGTACCGGCTGCACCGCGAATGCGCGGCGCTATTTCGATCCGAGCGCTTACCGCATCGTGCTGTTCGATCAGCGCGGTAGCGGACGGAGCGTACCACATGCCAGCTCTTCGGACGTCGACCTCTCCACCAACACGACCGCCCATCTCATCGCCGATATGGAGCGTCTGCGGCGGCATCTCGGGATCGGGCAATGGCTGGTGCTGGGCGGATCGTGGGGCTCGACCTTGGCACTGACTTATGCCGAACAGTATCCCGAGCGGGTCACCGAAATGGTGCTGTTCAGCATCGCCACCACCACGGCCTCGGAAATCGAGTGGATCACCCGCGGTGTCGGAACGTTCTTCCCCGAGGCATGGAGCCGGTTTCGGGCGGCCGTCCCGGAGGCGGATCGGGACGGAAGCTTCGTCGAGGCCTATCATCGCCTCCTCATGCATCCCGATCCCGTCGTTCACGAGAAGGCGGCGCGGGACTGGTGCGAGTGGGAAACGGCCATCGTCGCAGTACATCCCGGACACAAGCCCCATCCCCGATACGAGGACCCGGCCTTCCGGCTGGGCTTCGCGCGCCTGGTGACCCATTACTGGCGCCACCGGGCCTGGCTTGAGGATGGCGCTCTGGTGCGGGATGCGCACCACCTTGCCGGCATCCCCGGCATCCTGATTCATGGCCGCCTGGATCTTGGCGGGCCTCTCGCCACTCCCTGGAATCTTCAGCGGCATTGGCCGGGCAGCGAGCTGATTGTCGCCGGCGAGGCCGGGCACGATGCGCGCGATCCCGGCATGACGGAGAGCATCGTCGCTGCAACGGATCGGTTCGCGTGAACTCAGCCTCTCAAATTTAACGCTCCGTCAGCTTCAGCTCGATGCGTCGGTTGCGGGCAAAGGCTTCTTCCGTGGTGCCGTTGTCGAGCGGCTGGAACTCGCCGAAGCCGGCAGCGACGAGATGCTGGGGCTGGACGCCGCGGGCGATCAGGGCTTGCACGACGGCGATGGCGCGGGCAGAGGACAGGGCCCAGTTCGACGGGAATTGCGGCGTGTTGATGGGGCGCTGGTCGGTGTGGCCGTCGACGCGAATCACCCAGGGGATGTCGGGCGGGACCTGGCGCTCCAGCTCGACCAGGGCAGAGGCGATGCGATCGATCTCGCCGGAGGCTTCCGGACGCAGGAAGGCCTGGCCTGCCGGGAAGAGCACTTCGGACTGGAACACGAAACGGTCGCCTACGATGCGCATGTCGGGGCGGTTGCCGAGGATCTGCCTCAGGCGCCCGAAGAAATCGGACCGGTAGCGGGCAAGCTCCTGTACTCGCTGGGCCAACGCCACGTTGAGGCGGCTGCCGAGATCGGCGACGCGGGCCTGGCTTTCCTTGTCCCGGTTTTCGGAGGCGGAAAGCGCTTCCTCCAAGGCCGCGAGCTGGCGGCGCATAGCGGCGATCTGCTGGTTGAGGATCTCGACCTGGCTGAGAGCCCGCCCGGTAGCCTGACGCTCGGTTTCGAGTTGCGTGCCCAGCTCCTGCGCCTGGACCTGCGCCGCGCCCCCGCTGTCCAGGAGTCCCTGCAGGCGCGCCCGCTCGGCCTCGTTGGCCCGCAGTGTCGTCTGCAGCGAGGCCACGGTATCCTCGGTATTGCGCCGGTTCGAGCGCTCGAGCGAGAGAAGATCGGTCAGTTCGGAGATTTGGCGGTTCAGACGGTCGAGCACGGTGTCGCGGCCCGAGAGTTCGCGGGACAGGAAGAACTGGCCGACGGTGAAGACCGAAATCAGGAAGATGATGGCGAGCAGCAGCGTCGACAGGGCGTCCACGAAGCCCGGCCAGTAATTGATCTGGCCCCCGCGTCCGCGCCGCCGTCCACCCGCGCTCGAGATCGGCATCAGGGCAGCCTTTCATGGGCAATGCGATCGAGGACCTGTTTCAGCTCCTTTTCGCGGGCGGCCTGGGCCTCGACCCAGTCGCGGATCATCTGCTGCTCCGCCCGCATATGCTGGACGAGGCCCTGGACGCCCTCGGCCAGGTTGGCCATGGCCTGGGTCGCGGCCCGGCCGCCTGCACCGTCATTGACGGCGGCGGTCAGCCGGTTGAGCGCCACCGTCAGGTCATGCTGGGTGGCGCCGGTGCGCAGGGTCGTATCGGCGGGCGTGTCCATGGTGGAGATGGCCAGCCAGTCCTCCAGCTCCGTGTAGAAGCGGCTCTGGGCCTGGCCGGCCTGAAGGTCGAGGAAGCCGAGAACGAGGGAACCCGCCAGACCGAAAAGGGAGGCGGAGAAGGACAGACCCATGCCCTGCAGGGGTCCGGCGAGTGAGTTCTTCAGCTCGTCGAAGAGAACGGCGGAATCCTGGCCGGTGCGGAGCGAGGAGATGATGCGCCCGACCGAGCCCACGGTATCGATGAGGCCCCAGAAGGTGCCGAGCAGGCCCAGGAAGACCAAGAGGCCGGCGAGATAGCGGACGATCTCGCGGCTTTCGTCGAGGCGCGCGCCGATGGAGTCCAGGACAGACCGTGTCGCCGCAACGGAAAAGCCGGACTGGCCCGGTCGATTGCCGAGGAGAGCCGCCAGAGGCGCCAGCAGGACCGGCGGGGAGGGGGCGACAAGCCCTTCTTCGGTCTGCCGCAGGGTGCTGACCCAGCGCACCTCGGGAAAGAGCCGCCAGACCTGCCGGATCGCGAGCACGATGCCGATGAACATCACGCCCAGAATCAGGGCATTGAGGCCGGGATTGGCCTGAAAGGCTTCCCAGATCTGCCGATAGAGGATGAAGGCGACAAACCCTGCCAGAACCAGGAAGACCGCCATGCGGATCAAATAAATCCGCGGTGGGGTAAGGGGTTGGTCCGCCATTGTTATCCTGTGCATTCGTGCTTCGGGCCTGAACCAATGTGACCGCGCCTGTCCGAAGGATCAAGCGCGACCATGGCCGTCTTCAACCTGCACGAACAGAAATCTCACCCCTTGGCTTTTTTCAGGAGCTTGAGCAGCTCGCGGTGCATGACCTCGTTCCCGCAGGCGATCGAGCCCTTGGCGAGCGGATCACTGCCGCCGTCCGCGTCGGAAACGAAGCCGCCCGCCTCGCGGATCATCAGGATGCCGGCGGCGATATCCCAGGAGTTCAGGCCTCGCTCCCAATAGGCGTCGAAGCGTCCGCAGGCCACATAGGCGAGGTCGAGGGAGGCAGCGCCCCAGCGGCGCATGCCGCCCACGTTGCCCATCACGGAGGCGCATTCGCGCAGGAAGAGGCCGTGATCGCCCTTGCCGATATGGGGCAGACCGCAGGCCACGACGGCGTCCGGCACCTCGGTTCGGGCCGCCACGCGGATGCGGCGGTTGTTGAGATAGGCGCCCTTGCCGCGCTCGGCGATGAAGAGCTCGTCCTTGGCCGGATCGTAGATCACGCCGGCGACGATCTGGCCGTCACGCTCCAGGCCGACGGAGATCGCGAATTGCGGCAGGCCGTGCAGGAAGTTCGTGGTGCCGTCGAGCGGGTCAATATGCCAGCGATGGCTCGGGTCGGTGCCTACGACGACGCCTTCCTCCTCCATGATGAAGCCGTATCCGGGACGCGCCTTTTCGAGCGCCTCGCGCAGGATCTTCTCCGCCTTGCGGTCGGCGGCCGAGACGAAATCGCCCGGGCCCTTTCGAGAGACCTGCAGGTTCTCGACCTCGCCGAAATCGCGCTTGAGCGAGCGCGAGGCCTTCATCACGGCATCGGTCATGACGGTCATGAGGGGCGAACGGATCATGGGGCAGGTCCTGGCAAAGAGCAATTTTCAAAGAGAAGTGTGGTCGATGGACCACGGGACGGTTTGCGTCAAGCGGGTGGTCAACCGAGCAGCTGCGCGAATGATCCCGATGCTCTCGGGTTTTCATGCGCTCAGCGCATGCCGAGGCGTTCCGCCGCCAGTTTCTCGGCGCGCTTGCGATCCTCGGCGCTCATGTCCTTGAGCGCGTCGTCGAGCCAGGGATCCGCGAGGCCCTGAGCGGCGGCCAGAATATGCCAGGCCGCCGCATCGACCTTGTTGGCGGGCACGCCGCGACCGGCGACGAGGAGGCGGGCCAGGCGGTTCTGGGCGATGGCGTTGCCCTTGGCGGCAGCCCGGCGGAAATAGCGCGCGGCCTGGGATTCGCTGGCCTGAACCCCGTCTCCGTTGAAGAGCAGGATCGCGTATTCCACCTCACCGACCGAACTGCCGTTGCGGGCGGCCCGCTCGAAAAGGCGCGCGGCTTCGGATGCATTCTGGGTAACGCCCCGGCCCTTGAGGTAGAGCACGCCGAGGGCATGCTGCGCGTCCGGAATCTCAGCCGCGGCCGCCTTCTTCAACAGCTCGACGGCCTTCTGCAAGTCTGCGTCGTTGCCGCTGGTCAGAAGGAGCAGGGCAAGGTTGTGAGAGGCCAGCGGGTTGCCCTTCGCGGCAGCCTGTTCGAGCCAAGCCCGGCCCTGCGCGGCGTTCTTGGCCATGCCGCGCCCGTCGAGGGCCATGAGTCCGAGGGAGGCGAGCGCATTGGCGTCGCCGCGCCCTGCTGCCAGACGGTACCATTCCGAGGCCTTCTTGGGGTCCATGGCGACGCCGAGGCCCTGATTGTAGAGCTCGCCCAGGAGGGTCATGGCGGCGGCATCGTTGTTGTTCTTCTCCAGCCGCAGGTTCGCCTCGCGGAAGGCTGTCTGATAGAGGCCGCGCTGATAGGCGCCAAAGGCGAGATCGGGTCCCGCCGCATGGCTTGACGTTGCGGACGCCGCCAGAAGAGCGCCGCCGATGATCCAGGACAACCGCATCAGCGCGATGCCTCCTGCCGCTCCAGGATCTCCACTGCTGCCTTCAACGCGGCAGCGGGACCGTCCGGATGAGACCAGACCGCATCGCCCAGGGCAACGAACTCCGCGTTCGTGGCCGCCAGGGCCTCGACCGTGTCGAGGCTCGGGGCATAGGCAACGCAGGGCGTCTCGAAGATCTCGGCCCACCAGGAGGCCCGCTCCACTACGCTCTCCAGGGAGGGGAGGGATCCGTCGGGACGGGGTTCGCCGAAGAGCAGGTAATCGGCTCCGGCTTCCCCCAACATCATGGCGTCGTCCTTGGTGCGGATCACGCCGACCCCGATGGCGCGCTCGGATTTTAGACGGTCGCGCAGGTCGCGCACGCGGGCCGGATCGCCCGGAACATGGACGCCGTCGGCTCCGCCCCGGGTGGCGACATTCGCGAGATCCGCCTTGCCCTCGACCGAGACGAGCACGGCTGCCCCATGCTCCTGCGCCAAGGGAGCCAGAGCCTTCACCTGATTGGTGAGGCCGCGCTCGTCGGCGAAGGCGAGCCGCAGCAGGACGGCCGCGACAGTGCCGGTTTCGCAGGCCTCGACGAGGCGGGGTGCGAAGGAGGCATCCTCCAGGACGGGGGTGATGAGGTAGAGGCGGGCGGCGGTATCGGCCATGGATCACGGGTCACGAAAAAGGAAAGACAGAGTTCCCATAACGAAAACGGGGCCATCTTGCGAGGTCCCGCTTGTCGATCATGATTAAGGCGAAAGCCCGATCGATGAATGACGCTCCCGCTTTCGTCATGACCGTCCCCGGACTTGATCCGGGGATCAGTCCCCGGCCATCCCGATTAGGAAAAACGCGGCGCCTCTCGAAACGAGATCACTGGCACAGGGCCGGTGATGACGTGGCGGGTTTATCGAGGGTCGGAACCACCTTTACTCCGCCGCCTGACGGCTCGCGCCGAAGGTCGGGTCGAGCTCGCCGGAGGCGTAGCGCTTGGCCATCTCGGCCGGCGTGAACACGCGCTTGATCTTGGAGGCCTGGCCGGCGGTGTTGAACTCCTGCAGGCGCTGCTTGCAGAGCTTGGTCATTGCCTCCATGGCGGGCTTCAGATACTTGCGCGGGTCGAACTCGCCCGGGTTCTCGGTCAGCACCTTGCGGATCTGGCCGGTCATCGCCATGCGGTTGTCGGTGTCGATGTTGATCTTGCGCACGCCGTGCTTGATGCCGCGCTGGATCTCTTCCACCGGCACACCCCAGGTCGGCTTCATCTGGCCGCCGTACTGGTTGATGATGTCCTGCAGGTCCTGCGGCACCGAGGAGGAGCCGTGCATCACCAAGTGGGTGTTCGGGAGCTTCTTGTGGATCTCCTCGATCACGTGCATGGCGAGGATCGCGCCGTCGGGCTTGCGGGTGAACTTGTAAGCGCCGTGCGAGGTGCCCATGGCGATGGCGAGTGCATCGACCTTGGTCTCGGCCACGAACTTCACGGCTTCGTCGGGGTTCGTCAGCAGCTGGTCGTGCGAGAGCTTGCCCTCGGCGCCGTGGCCGTCCTCGGCCTCGCCTTCACCGCTCTCCAACGAGCCGAGCACGCCGAGCTCACCTTCCACCGAGATGCCGCCGAGATGGGCCATCTCGACCACCTTCCTGGTGACGCCGACATTGTAGTCCCAGTCGCCCGGGGTCTTGCCGTCGGCCTTGAGCGATCCGTCCATCATCACCGAGGTGAAGCCGGCCTGGATCGCCGTCATGCAGGTGGCGGGCTCGTTGCCGTGATCGAGATGCACGCAGACCGGAATATGCGGATAGATCTCGGTGACCGCGTCCATCATGTGCTTGAGCATGACGTCGTTGGCATAGGAGCGCGCACCGCGGCTCGCCTGGATGATCACCGGCGCATCGACCTCGCCCGCCGCCGCCATGATGGCGAGCGCCTGCTCCATGTTGTTGATGTTGAAGGCAGGCACGCCATAGCCTTGCTCGGCGGCGTGATCCAGAAGCTGCCTCATGGTGATGCGAGCCATTTCGTCCTCCTTATTGGGCGCGTTCTTTTAAGCGCGCCGAAACTGAACCGTAGCTTAAGCGAACTTGGGAGCGCGTTTCCCCTACGAGGAGGGGTTAACCCCCTCGCCGGAGAACGGTCCTTCAAGCTCTCAGCGCTTCCACGCCGGGCAGCGACTTGCCCTCGAGCCATTCGAGGAAGGCGCCGCCTGCAGTCGATACATAGGTAAAGTCGTCCGCAACGCCAGCGTGGTTGAGGGCCGCCACCGTATCGCCGCCGCCGGCGACGGAGACGAGCTTGCCTTCCTTGGTGCGCTGGGCCGCATGGCGGGCTGCCGCCACAGTGCCCTGATCGAAGGGTGTGATCTCGAAGGCGCCGAGGGGACCATTCCACACCAGCGTCGCGGCATCATTGATCGCAGCCGAAATGCGCTCGACCGATTGAGAGCCCACGTCCAGGATCATCTGATCCTCGGGGATCGCATCGATGCCGTAGGTGTGGTTGTGCGCGCCGGCCTTGAACTCGTAGGCGCAGACGCCGTCGACGGGCAGGATGATGGCGCAGTTGGCTTCCCGGGCCTTGTCGATGATGCGCATGGCTGTCGCCGCCAGATCCTTCTCGGCCAGCGACTTGCCGATGCCGAGACCCGTGGCGTGGACGAAGGTGTTGGCCATGCCGCCGCCGATGACGAGGGCATCGACCCTGGTCACGAGGTTTTCGAGCAGGTCGATCTTGGTCGAAACCTTCGCGCCGCCGACGATGGCGACGAGCGGGCGCTTGGGCGCCTCGAGGCCCTTGGTCAAGGCATCGAGCTCCGCCTGCATGGCGCGGCCGGCATAAGCGGGCAGCACACGGGCGAGGCCTTCGGTCGAGGCATGGGCCCGGTGCGCTGCCGAGAAGGCGTCGTTGACATAGAGATCGCCGAGCTTCGCCAGCTCCTGAACGAAGGCCGGATCGTTCTTCTCCTCACCCGCGTGGAAGCGGGTGTTTTCGAGAAGAAGCACATCGCCGTCCTTGAGAGAGCGGACGGCCTGGGCGGCGCCTTCGCCGATGCAGTCATCGGCGAAGGCCACGGGCTTGTCGAGATGCTTCGAAACCGCTTCCGCGACAGGCTTCAGGGATTCCTTGGGATCGCGTCCCTTCGGGCGTCCGAAATGGGCGAGAAGGATCACCTTTCCGCCCTTGTCGGCGATTTCCTGGATGGTGGGAAGCACGCGCTCGATGCGCGTCGCGTCCGTCACCCTGCCGTTCTCCATCGGGACGTTGAGGTCCACCCGGACGAGAACGCGTTTTCCCTTGACCTCTGCCTGGTCGAGCGTGCGGAAGGCGGTCATGAAGCGGCCTCCCTTAGATGAGCTTCGCCATGGCGACGGCGGTGTCCGCCATGCGGTTCGAGAAGCCCCACTCGTTGTCGTACCAGGACAGCACACGCACGAAGTTGCCCTCCATCACCTTGGTCTGATCCAGGTGGAACACGGAGGAATGCGGATCGTGGTTGAAGTCGGACGAGACGTTCGGCTGGTTCGTGTAGCCGAGGATGCCCTTCAGCGGGCCATCGGCAGCAGCCTTGATCGCGTCGTTGATCTCTTCCTTCGTGGTGTTCTTCTTGGCGACGAACTTGAAGTCGACCACGGAGACGTTCGGGGTCGGCACGCGGATCGACGAGCCGTCGAGCTTGCCGTTGAGGTCGGGCAGGACGAGGCCCACCGCCTTGGCGGCGCCGGTCGAGGTCGGGATCATGTTCAGGGCCGCCGCGCGGGCGCGGTAGAGGTCCTTGTGCATCTGATCGAGGGTCGGCTGGTCGTTGGTGTACGAGTGGATCGTCGTCATGAAGCCCTTCTCGATGCCGACCGCATCATGAAGCACCTTCGCCACGGGGGCGAGACAGTTCGTGGTGCAGGAGGCATTCGAGATGACGACGTGATCCTTCGTCAGCTTATCGTGGTTGACGCCGTAGACGACCGTGAGATCGGCGCCATCCGCGGGAGCCGAGACGATGACGCGCTTGGCGCCGGCGGTCAGATGCGCCGAGGCTTTCTCCCTCGAGGTGAAGATGCCGGTGCATTCCATCGCGATATCGACGCCGAGTTCCCGATGCGGCAGGGTCGCCGGATCCTTGATGGCCGTGACCCTGATCTTCTGGCCGTTGATGACGAGGAACTCGCCGTCGACCGCGACGTCGGCCGGGAAGCGGCCATGGACGGAGTCGAAGCGGAGCAGGTGAGCGTTCGTCTCGACCGGACCGAGATCGTTGATGGCAACCACCTCGATGTCCTTGCGGCCACTCTCCACGATGCCGCGGAGGATGTTGCGTCCGATGCGACCGAACCCGTTGATCGCGACCTTCACCGTCATAGTCGTAGCTCCCTTGTGTAACGAGGCCTAAGGTCTTCTCGAGCCTCAGAGATTATGTGTCCGGAGAACCTTTTCCGCCACGGCCTCGGGGGTGATGCCGAAGTGCTTGTAAAGGTCCTTGTAGGGCGCGCTGGCGCCAAACCCATGCATGCCGACGAAAATTCCGTCAGGGCCGATGACCGAATCCCAGCCGAAGCGCACGGCCGCCTCGACCGCAACCTTGATCGGCGCATCGCCGATGATGCGGGCGCGGACTTTCTCGGGCTGAGCTAGGAAAAGGTCGAGCGAAGGCACCGATACAACGCGTACGGCGAAGCTTTGTTCATCGAGAAGCTTCTGAGCCGCGAGCGCGATCTCGACCTCGGAGCCCGAGGCGAAGATGGTCGCGCGGGCCTTGCCGTTGGCGGGCGAGAGCTCGTAGGCGCCCGTGGCCGAGAGGTTGGCGGTGCCGCCATCCCGGCGGACCTGCGGCAGATTCTGGCGGGTGAGTGCCAGGGTGCTCGGTCCATCCGTACGCTCAAGGGCGAGCTGCCAGGCTTCCGCCGTCTCGATGGCGTCCGCCGGGCGGAACACACGCATCTTCGGCATGGAGCGAAGAGCCGCCAGATGTTCCACCGGCTGGTGGGTCGGGCCGTCCTCGCCGAGGCCGATCGAGTCGTGGGTCATCACGTAGATCGCCGGAATGCCGGCGAGCGCCGCGATGCGCATGGCGGGACGGGCATAATCGGTGAAGACCAGGAAGGTCGCGCCCGCCGGCACGTAGCCGCCATGGAGCGCGATGCCGTTCATGGCCGCCGCCATGCCATGCTCACGAATGCCGTAATGGATGTAGCGGCCGGCGTAATTGCCGGGCGAAACGGCGTTGAGGTTCTTGGTCTTGGTGTTGTTGGAAGGGGTCAGGTCCGCCGAGCCCAGCACCAGTTCCGGCACGGCCTCGGTGATGACCTCGAGCGCGATCTCGCTCGCCTTGCGGGTGGCGACGTTCTGCGGCTCGGCCACGAGCCTGTCCTTCAGCTTGGCGATGGCATCGGCCAACCCTTGCGGACGCACGCCCGTCGCACGGCGCTCGAATTCCGCGCGCTTGTCGGCGGGAAGAGCCTTGAGACGGTCCGCCCAGGCCTTGCGCAGGCGGCGGCCCTTCTTGCCGGCTTTCGCCCAGGCGTCGCGGATATTGTCCGGGATCTCGAAGGGCGCGTGGCTCCAGCCGAGCGCAGTCTTGGCTCCGGCGAGTTCCTCGGCGCCGAGCGGCTCGCCATGCGCCTTGGAGGTGCCGGCCTTCTTCGGGGCGCCGTAGCCGATGGTGGTCTTGCAGGCGATCAGGGTCGGCTTGTCCGACTTCTGGGCGCGGGCAACGGCGCGCTGGATCGCCTTCGGGTCATGGCCGTCGATACGGACCGCATTCCAGCCGCAGGCCTGGAATCGCTTCACCTGGTCGACGGAGTCGGAGAGCGTCAGGGGGCCGTCGATGGAGATGCCGTTGTCATCCCACAGGACGATCATGCGGTTGAGTTTCAGGTGGCCGGCGAGCGCGATCGCCTCATGGCTGATGCCCTCCATCAGGTCGCCGTCGGAGGCGAGCACATAGGTGTAATGGTCGACGAGATCGTCGCCGTATTCGGCGTTCAGCATGCGCTCGGCGAGGGCGAAGCCCACGGCGGTGGCGATGCCCTGGCCGAGCGGGCCCGTGGTGGTCTCGACGCCGGGCGTCATGAAGTTCTCAGGATGGCCCGGGGTCTTGGAATCGAGCTTGCGGAAGTTCTTGAGCTCGTCGATGGTCACGCCCTTCACGCCCGTCAGGTGCAGGAGCGAGTAGAGCAGCATCGAGCCGTGACCAGCCGAGAGAATGAAGCGGTCGCGGTCGGGCCAGGTCGGGTCCGTGGCGTCGTATTTCAGGAACTTGGTGAACAGCACGGTCGCCACGTCGGCGGCGCCCATGGGCAGGCCCGGATGGCCGGACTTGGCTTGTTCGACGGCGTCCATGGCGAGGACGCGCACGGCGTTCGCCAGATCGGAATGGGTGACGCGATCGGCGGAGACGGTATCTTGCACGGCGAGATCCACAAGTCTTGAGGGCCCCGCAACGGGGCGGTCTGTCCGGAAAAGGCGTGGGCTCCTTAACACGCAGGCTGGGCGAGTCAAAGACTGGAAGGGCGTAATCCCCTTAGGACCGTCGGCCGCGACGCCTGCGGATTCCGACGCCCAGTCCCTTAAGAGCGTATCGTCAATGCGGAAAACCGGGTCCACTTTTCCGCACGATGCGCTAGTGTCATCCGCGATTCAGGAGGCATGATGGCGCCCACACTCGAGGAAGCAATGAAGCGGCTGGATATGGCCTTGGGGCTTCTCGAGGCATCCGTCTCCCGTCGTCTGGAGGCCGAGAAGCGGCGCGGCGGCCTGGAAACCGAGCTCCAGCTCATGCAGGACGACCGGGCCCGCCTCGCCGTGGAGCTCGACGGCGCACTGACCCGGCTTCACCGCTTCGAGGCGGCGGCCGATGATGTCGGCCGCCGGGTCCGCCAAGCCATCGGCGCCGTCCAGACCGTTCTCGCTCAGGCCGGCCAGCTCGAGCCGGAGGAGGGATAGGCGATGCCCCAGGTGAGCGTGACGATTGCCGGAAAAACATACCGCATGGCCTGCGCCGAGGGCGAGGAGGGGCATCTCGAAGGTCTGGCCGCCGCCTATGACACCCGGATCGAGCAGATGCGCACTTCCTTCGGCGAGATCGGCGACCTGCGCCTCCACGTGATGGCGGCCATCGCCCAGGCGGACGAACTGCATGAGACGAAAAGGCGGATCGCTGCGCTGGAATCGGAAGTGGCGATGCTCAACAGCGTCAACGCCTCCAGGGACGAACGCCTCGAACGGATCGAAGCCCGGCTCGCCGAGGGCGTCCAGATGGCGGCCGAGCGGATCGAGGGCTGGCGCGCAGCCTGAACGGGGCCGGGCAGGGTTAGCCCTCGTGCCTCATGTATCCCGGACGCCGTCGGGCGATCCGGGATCGGGGGCAGGATCAGGCATTCTTCTCGTCCGGCGATCCCGGTTTCTGGTGCACAGCCCCGGGATGACGGGATCATGGATCAAGCTTGATAAGCGAGCCGGTGCTGGCGCTGCCGGAGCTGGGCCAACAGCTCCACATAGGGCTCTCGCCTCTCGCGATGGGCGGTCTCGATCTTCTTCCTGATGGAACTCTTCAGCTCCTGGTCGGTCAGGTTCCTCTCGACCTTGTCCAGTTCGACTTCATGCTCAAAGTCGATGTTGCCGAGCATGTGCAGCACCTCCCGCATCATGGAATCGACACTGGGAGAGGTTTCGCAGTCTTTACGATGGAGTTCGTTATATTTGTTGTGTTTCAGATGAACCATGTTTCCTCCGATGATGGATGGCGCATCCCCTACCGGAGCAGTGGAGAATATTTCTGCGGCCAAGGCCAGCCCGTAATGTCCCGGAGGGAAGAACTGCTTCGTCTGTTGGATAACAAAGATTTCAGGACGCCCGACTTTTCCCCTTCCAACAGGCCCCCAAGCTCCCTACATAGAGAAGGCGGGGCTGCGGGGCGCGTTAGGAGTTCATATTCCCCGGGGCCTTATCGATCCTGAAGGGAGCTGTCCCTGACCCGGTCCCTGGACCGGGATATACGGCGCCCACCTACTTTGTAGGTTCCCGGGATCGCTTCTCCGACGGCTTTTCGTGGCTCCGCACCTTATGCAATCTCCCCCCCCTTCCGCATTGAAAGAGCGCCTGCGCGGCGAGGTTTTCGCGCGTCGTGACGCCCTCGACGGCGCTTTTCGCGAGGACGCCGCGCACCGCATTGCCAGGCGTGCCCTCGCCCTTTCCGAATTTCGAGACATCACGCCGGTCGGGGCCTATTGGCCGATCCGCAGCGAGGTCGATCCGCGTCCGCTCATGGAGGCGCTGATCGCGCGCGGGCAGGATGTCGCCCTCTCCCAGATCCTCCATCCTCACTTGAGCTGGCGCCTCTGGCGGCCCGGCGATGTTCTGGTCAAGGGCGGCTTCGGCGTGCGCGAGCCCGGCCCCGATGCGCCGGAGATCTTCCCCAAGGCGCTGCTTGTTCCCCTGGTGGCCTTCGACCGCAGGGGCGGGCGCATCGGCTACGGCAAGGGGCACTTCGACCGGGCCATCGCGGCGCTGGAAGCGCAGCACCCGGTCTTGACGATCGGGCTCGCCTATGCGGTTCAGGAGATCGACGATGTGCCGGTCGAGCCCCACGATCGGCTCCTCGATATTATCATCACCGAAGCCGAACTCGTTCGGACGACTTCCGCGTAAGGACCCATCATGCGTCTTCTCTTCCTCGGCGACATCGTCGGGCGCCCCGGCCGTAACGCCGTGATCGAGCGCCTGCCCGGGCTTCGCGACCGCTGGCAGCTCGACTGCGTGGTCATCAACGGCGAGAATTCCGCCGGCGGCTTCGGCATCACCGAGGCGATCTGCGACGAGATCCTCAATGCGGGCGCCGATGCCATCACGCTCGGCAATCATTCCTGGGACCAGCGGGAGACGCTCGTGTTCATCGAGCGCCAGCCGTGGCTGCTTCGCCCCGTGAACTACCCGCCGGGAACGCCGGGGCGCGGCGCGAACCTCATCGACACCCGTACCGGACACAGGGTTCTCGTCGTCAACGTCATGGGCCGCCTCTACATGGACCCGCTCGACGATCCCTTCGCGGCAATCGACCGGGAGCTCGAAACCTGTCCCCTGGGTCAGGTCGCCGATGCGATCATCGTCGACGTCCATGCCGAGGCGACGAGCGAGAAGGAGGCCATGGGCCATCATCTCGACGGGCGCGCGAGCCTCGTCGTAGGCACCCACACCCATGTGCCCACCGCCGATCACCGGGTGCTGCCGGGCGGCACGGCCTACATGTCGGATGCGGGCATGTGCGGCGATTACGATTCCGTGCTCGGCATGCAGAAGGAGGAGTCGATCCGCCGCTTTCTTCAGAAAACCCCGGGCACCCGCCTGGAGCCGGGCCTGGGCGAAGGCACGCTCTCCGGCATTGCCGTCGAGACCGACGACCGTACCGGGCTCGCCAAACGGGTGGCTGCCGTACGGCTCGGTCCCAACCTGGAAGAAACCTGGCCCCGTTTCTGGGATTGAGTGGCGCCCTCTGACGTCATGGCCGGGCTCGTCCCGGCTATCCCGATACGGTGAGGCGCAGCGCTTTTCCGACTGAGATCACCGGCACAAGGCCGGTGATGACGTGGGGTTGGGTGGAAGGGACGCTCTTGATAGCGCACGACTCTCTTGGCGTGGAGCGTCGCCGTTCCCATCTCTCCCGTCACGGAGGAGATCGGTGGACGCCAAGACAGACACGACCGGCGCGAGGAAAAGCCCCTATCGCGAGGAGAGCGAGTTCCACCGGGCGCACCAGCACCAGAGCGCCTCCGCGGTTCTGCGCGCCGTGATCGATGAGGCCGAGGGCGAGACGATCTCCATCGGGGCGATTATCGAAGCCTTCGGCGAGCGCGCCTTCGGGTTCGTGCTGATCCTGTTTTCCCTGCCCAATTGCGTCCCGGCCCCGCCCGGCATCGCCGGCATCGTGGGCACGCCGGTCCTGATTTTCGGCATCCAGATGATGCTCGGGCATACCCGGCCCTGGCTGCCGGGCTTCATCCTGCGGCGCACGGTTTCGCTGTCGAAGTTCAAGCGCCTCATCGACATCGCGGAGCCCAAGCTCCAGAAGCTCGAGAGCTTCTGCAAGCCCCGTCTGCTCCAGCTCTTCGGCCCCTTCGGGGATCGGGTGGTCGGGTTCTTCGCCTTCCTGGTCGCCGTCTCTGTCCTGATTCCGTTCCCGGGCACCAACTTCCCGCCCTCCATCGCGCTGGTCATCGCCTCCATCGCCATCATGGAGGAGGACGGGTATCTCCTGATCGTCGGCTACCTCATCGGCCTGGCGGGTCTCGCCTATACGGTCACGGTGCTGGGCGCCTCCTATCACCTCATCCTGGCGGCCATTCACAACCTGCCGTCCTGGTTCGGGTTTTAAGGGCTTTGCCTGAAGCCCTTCGCCGCCTTATAAGCCTGCCATCGTCAACTTTTCCGGCCTGATGGGCGCTTGAAGTGCAAGCTGCCCTCGGTCGAACTTTCCGGAGGCCGCCATGGCCGGGCATTCACAGTTCAAGAATATCATGCACCGCAAGGGCAAGGTGGACGCGGTGCGGTCCAAGGTGTTTTCCAAGCTCGCCAGGGAAATCACGGTGGCGGCCAAGATGGGCATGCCCGATCCCAACATGAACCCGCGCCTGCGTGCCGCGATCCTCGCCGCCCGCGCCGAGAACATGCCCAAGGACAACATCCAGCGCGCCATCAACAAGGCCTCCGGCGGCGACGCGGAGAACTACGACGAGATCCGCTACGAGGGTTACGGCCCCGGTGGCGCCGCCATCATCGTCGAGGCCATGACCGACAACCGCAACCGCACCGCCTCCGACATCCGCTCCTACTTCACCAAGAGCGGCGGCAATCTCGCCGAAACCGGCGCCGTCTCCTTCATGTTCGACCGGGTCGGTTACATCGAGTTCGGCCCCGAGGCGGCGGATGCCGACGCCGTGCTGGACGCTGCCATCGACGCCGGTGCGGACGACGTGGTCTCCTCCGAGAACGGTCATGAGATCTATTGCGACCAGGGCTCCCTCAACGAGGTGACCAAGGCGCTCGAGGACAAGTTCGGCGAGCCGAAGGCCTCGAAGCTCGTCTGGAAGCCCCAGACCCCAGTCGCCGTCGACGACGAGACCGGCGAGAAGCTCATGAAGCTGATGGAGTCGCTGGAGGAGCACGACGACGTCCAGAGCGTCTACGGCAACTTCGAGCTCTCGGAAGCCCTCATGCAGAAGATGGCCGAGTAATAAACCGTTCGTCATGGCCGGACTTGATCCGGCCATCCACGCCTTAGCATGGTAAGAAGACGGGGATGCCCGGGGCAAGCCCGGGCATGACGGTGGAGAATAGTCTTTGAGCGAACGCGTCCGGATCCTCGGCCTCGACCCTGGCCTGCGCAACACGGGCTGGGGCGTCATCACCATCGAGGGGACGAAACTCTCCTTCGTGGCTTGCGGGGTCGTGACCTCGGACGGGGACCTCGACCTGGCCTTGCGGCTCAAGCAACTCCACGATCGCATCACGGACGTGATCAGGACCTGGACGCCCGACGAAGTGTCCGTCGAGGAGACTTTCGTCAACAAGGACGCCCAGGCGACCCTGAAGCTCGGCCAGGCCCGCGCCATGTCCCTGCTGGTCCCGGCCCTCCACGGCCTGCCGGTGGCGGAATACGGCGCCAACCAAGTCAAGAAGACCGTGGTGGGCGTGGGACACGCCGACAAGGACCAGGTTCAGGCCATGGTGAAGATCCTGCTGCCCAAAGCCGACTTCAAGAAAGCCGACGCGGCCGATGCCCTCGCCATCGCCATCGCCCACGCTCATCACCGCAAGGCCCGCGCTTTGGCGGCGAGTTACTAATTTGTTACAGAAATACCTATGTCATTCCGGGGCGGCGGAGCCGAGCCCGGAGCCCATGAACATTGGCGTGGCAGAATGAAGAGCCGTCAGCGGTTATGGATCCCGCCTTCGCGGGGATGACGGTGGAGGGGGTAAGAAACGTGATCGGCAAACTCAAAGGCGTGGTGGATTCCTACGGCGAGGATTTCGTGATCCTCGACGTGCACGGGGTCGGCTATGTGGTCCATTGTTCCTCCCGCACGCTCCAGAACCTGCCGCCCACCGGCGAGGCGGCGACCCTGTCCATCGAGACCCACGTGCGCGAGGACATGATCCGCCTGTTCGGTTTCCGCTCGGATTCCGAGCGGGAGTGGTTCCGGCTGCTCCAGTCGGTCCAGGGCGTCGGCTCCAAGGTGGCCCTCGGCATCCTCTCGGTGCTCGATCCCGGCAGCCTCGCCACGGCGATCGCCACCGGCGACAAGGCTTCCGTGGCCCGTGGTCCCGGCGTCGGCCCCAAGCTCGCCCAGCGCATCGTCTCCGAACTCAAGGACAAGGCTCCGGCCTTCGCCGCCGTCGATCCGGCCCTCATCCGCCTTACCGGTGCGGTGGAGGACAGGAGCGCGCCTGCGCCAGTGACGGACGCCATCTCGGCCCTGGTCAATCTCGGCTATCCCCAGGTCCAGGCCTCTGCCGCCGTGGCCGCCGCCATGAAGCAGGCCGGTGACGAGGCGGAGGCCAAGACGCTCATCCGGCTGGGCCTGCGGGAGTTGGCGCGGTAAGCGTTACGCAGCGCGCATGTTCCTGTTTTGATCTTATTAAGAATGGCGTATTAGAGCCTGATCGCTTATATGAAGCCTCTGGAAGGTAAGCCTCTTTGACCGATTCCCGCCGACTGCTCAGCCCTGAAAAGCGCGAGGACGATGCTGATGCGTCGATCCGGCCGCTCTCGCTCGACGATTTCACGGGTCAGAAGGCCGCGCGGGCCAATCTCCAGGTCTTCATCGATGCGGCGAAGGCGCGCGGCGACGCCTTGGATCACGTGCTCTTCGTCGGTCCTCCAGGGCTAGGGAAAACCACGCTGGCGCAGATCGTGGCGCGTGAGCTCGGCGTCAATTTCCGCTCGACCTCCGGCCCTGTGATCGCGAAAGCCGGCGACCTCGCGGCCCAGCTGACCAATCTCGAAGAGCGCGACGTGCTCTTCATCGACGAGATCCACCGCCTCAACCCGGCCGTGGAGGAAATCCTCTATCCCGCCATGGAGGATTACCAGCTCGATCTGATTATCGGCGAAGGCCCGGCCGCGCGTTCGGTGAAGATCGAGCTGCCGAAATTCACCCTGGTGGGCGCCACCACCCGTGCGGGCCTGCTTACTACCCCGTTGCGCGACCGCTTCGGCATTCCGATCCGGCTCGAATTCTACACTGTCGACGAGCTGGAGCTGATCGTGCGCCGCGGCGCACGCGTGCTCGGCCTCGGCATGAGCGAGGAGGGCGCCAACGAGATTGCCCGCCGCTCCCGTGGCACGCCCCGCATCGCCGGGCGGCTCCTGCGCCGGGTGCGCGACTTCGCCATCGTCGATGGCGTCCAGACGGTGTCACGCGATCTCGCCGACCGATCCTTACGCCTCCTCGACGTCGACCCCATCGGCCTCGACCTCATGGACCGCAAATACCTGACCATGATCGCCAACTCCTTCGGCGGCGGCCCGGTCGGCATCGAGACCATCGCGGCGGCGCTCTCCGAGCCGCGCGACGCCATCGAGGACATCATCGAGCCCTACCTGATCCAGAAGGGCTTCGTGCAGCGCACCCCGCGAGGGCGCATCCTCACGCCCCACGCCTTCAAGCACCTGGGCATTCCCGAGCCGACCCGCGAGACCGCGGCGCAGTTCGGGCTGTTCAACGGGGACGGGGATGAGTGAGGCCCATCTCTCCGGCTTCATGCGGGACGGCGCACATCATCTTCCCCTCCGGGTCTATTACGAGGACACAGATTTTTCGGCCCGCGTCTATCACGCGAGCTATCTCCGCTTCATGGAGCGCGGACGTACCGAGCTGCTACGGGCGGTCGAGGTGGCCCAGTCGGATTTGCATACCGATATGGATGGGCTCGCCTTCGTGGTCCGCAGGATGAATATCGACTTCCTCGGTGGGGCCGTCATGGACGATGTGCTCACCATCGTGACGCGCCCGAAGGAGATGCGCGGTGCCTCGATGACGCTCGCCCAGGAGGTCCGGCGCGGCGACGAGGTGCTGGTGACGGCCGACGTGATGGTCGCGGCCGTCCGGGGAGGGCGGGCCGTGCGGATCCCGGACGAGCTTCGGGCAGCACTGACGGTCAACCCATAAGCTTAGGCCGTGCCGTATGGGCAGGGCGCGCATGAGCCCTGCCTCAAGTGCATGCCAGCCAGAATTTCATATCAATTTCAGGGGATTCCGCCCTTCGGTGGTCCTTCGGCGGTACCCTTAAACCAGACCTTAACCTTACTCTGTGCCTAACAGGTAACGGTCTGAGACGATCTCGCGTCTTGTTACCCTGTGCCCTTACTTTCGACAGATTCAGGGGCGAACGAGCAGTAATACAAGAACAGATTTTCCTAGACCATTCTGCGGTGGGCCTTGGACCGCTTCCCAAGGCTGCTCGAAGAGCGAGGACGAGAATTATGAACCCGGCTGATGTGGCCCAGGCCGCTCCTGTGGCCCACGACCTGTCCTTCTTTGGCCTGTTCTGGCAGGCCCATTTCATCGTCAAGCTCGTGATGCTGGGTCTGCTCGCGGCCTCCGTCTGGTGCTGGGCCATCATCATCGACAAGACCCTGCTCTATGCCCGTACAAAGCGCGCCATGGACCGCTTCGAGGACGTATTCTGGTCCGGCCAGTCGCTCGAGGAGCTGTTCCGCTCCCTCCAGAGCCGCCCGGCCACGGGGCTCGCGGCCGTCTTCGTGGCCGCCATGCGCGAGTGGAAGCGCTCCTTCGAGGGCTCGGGCCGCTCGTTCCAGAGCCTGCCCCAGCGCATCGACAAGGTGCTCGATGTGACCATCCAGCGCGAGGTGGAGCGGCTCAATTCCCGCCTGACGGTCCTGGCCTCCATCGGCTCGGCCGGCCCCTATATCGGTCTCTTCGGCACGGTCGTGGGCATCATGAATTCCTTCACGTCCATCGCGGCCTCCAAGAACACGAGCCTTGCGGTCGTGGCGCCCGGCATCGCGGAAGCGCTGTTCGCCACCGCCATCGGCCTGTTCGCGGCGATTCCGGCGGTGCTCGCCTACAACAAGCTGCAATCGGAAGTCGGCAAGCTGCAGACACGGCTCGAGGGCTTCGCCGACGAGTTCTCGGCCATCCTGTCGCGCCAGATCGACGAGCGCATCGGCCATGCGGGTCACCACCCCGCCAACGCTGCGTAAGGGGAGCTCGGCATGGCCATGATGGCAGGGGCAGCAGGAGGCGGGGGACGCCGCCGCAGGCGCTCCCGGACACCGGGCGCGATTAACGAGATCAACATGACGCCGTTCATCGACGTCATGCTGGTGCTGCTCATCATCTTCATGGTGGCTGCCCCCATGATGACGGCCGGCGTGCCGCTCGACCTGCCGCAGACCAAGGCCGCGCCGCTGAATTCCGATGCGACACCGGTGACGCTCTCCATCAAGGCGACGGGCCAGGTGTTCCTCGGCGAGACCGAACTGGTGGACGAGGCCATCGTCGGCAAGCTCGCGGAAGCGGCGAAGTCGGGCTTCGACGAGCGCATTTTCGTGCGCGGGGACAAGAAAGTGGATTACGGCCGCGTCGCGCAGGTGATGTCGATCGTGACCACGGCGGGCTACAAGCGCGTCGCCCTCGTGACCGAGGTCGACCAGCGCTGAGCGGAATGAGGACAAGGGGCAAACACACGTGGCGTTGAAGCTGAAATTCAACACCTCCGAGCCGGGCCTTTGGGTCTCGGGCGTCACGCATGTGTCGCTGCTGGCGGCCGCCTTGATCGGCCTCTCGGTCGGTGTCGAATTCCCCGAGGCCCAGGAAGGTATCCCGGTCGAGATCATCACCGACAACCAGCTCTCGCAGATCACCAAGGGCGAGACGAACGCCAAGGCCCCGCAGCCGAAGCCCCGCGCCGAGCGTGTCGCCGACAAGACCGAGCTGAAGGATCCGGGCGAGGACAAGCGCGATGCGCCGGCTCCTCCCAAGCGTCCGGCCGAGATGAAGGTCGCCGAAAAGGAAGAGCCGGTGGCCGCCCAGCCTCCGCCGCCCGCGCCGCCGACCCGCTCACAGGAAGAGAAGGCTGCCGCCGAGGCCAAGGCCGAGGAAGAAAAGAAGCTGGTCGAGAAGGCTGAAGCCGAGGCCATCGAGAAGGCGAAGGCAGCCGAGCAGGCGAAGATCGAGGCCGAAGCCAAGGCGAAGGCGGAAGCGCAGGCCAAAGCCAAGGCTGAAGCCGAAGCGAAAAAGATCGCCGAGGCCAAAGCGAAGGCCGAGGCGGAAGCCAAGGCGAAAGCGGACGCCGAGAAGAAGCTTGCCGAAGCGAAGGCCAAGGAAGAAGCCGAGGCCAAGGCGCGCAAGGAAGCCCAGATCGCCAAGAAGCTCGACATGGGCGACCTGAAGCAGTTCCTCGACAGCAAGGAAAAGAACCAGTCCACCGGGGCGACCGGGGCGGAGGTCCAGAAGACTGCCGCGCTCGGCACCGCGACGGGATCGGCGGCGAAGCTCTCCCCGAGCCTGCGCGATGCGCTCATCGGTCTCTTGGTCTCGCAGATCGAGCGATGCTACAGCGCTCCGATTGCGGCTTCGGGCGGCCAAGTCACGGCTCCCATTCTCGATATCCGTCTGAACCAGGACGGGTCGCTCAGCACTGAGCCCAGGATTCTCCAATCGGGGAGCAGCTCGACCGATCGTGCGGTTGCCGATGCGGCTGTTCGAGCCATTCGCAAGTGCCGCCAGTTCGAGATCCCTGCGAAGTTCGTCCCGTATTACGCGGACTGGAAAGTATTGAACGTCCAGTTCGATCCTCCTCTCTCTTAAAGCCCATCAAGCTTGAGACATCACCTCATGATCACTCGCTTCGTATCCCGTCTTCTTGTCGCGCTGGCCGTTGTCGTGCCCATAATGGCGCTGGCTCCTGCCGCCCAGGCGCAGCTCTCGTTCCGCGTCGGACCGGGCGGACAGTTCCAGCCCATGCCGATCGCCATTGCCGATTTCTCCGGGGAGGGCGATCTCGGGCAGCGCGTGTCCGGCATCATCACCAACAACCTGCAGCGCTCGGGCTATTTCGCGCCGCTCGACAAGTCGCGTTTCCCGGAGCGCCCGTCCTTTGACGCCGCGCCGCGCTTCGACGCCTGGAAGATGGCGGGCGCCCAGGCGCTCGTCACGGGCCGCGTCTCGCGCGATCCGTCGGGCCGTCTTCGCGCGGAGTTCCGCCTGTGGGACATCGAGTCGGGCCAGCAGCTCACCGGCCAGCAATACGTCACCGACGCCAACTTCTGGCGCCGCGTCGGCCACATCATCTCCGATGCGGTCTACACCAAGGTGACGGGCTTTGGCGGCTTCTTCGACACGCGCATCGTGTTCGTCGATGAATCGGGACCGAAGGAGAACCGCCGCAAGAAGCTCGCGATCATGGATCAGGACGGTGCGAATGTGCGCTACCTGACGCAAGGCGACACCTCCGTGGTGACGCCGCGCTATTCTCCCGCGACCCAAGACATCACCTACTCGGCTCAGGTCGAAGGCCAGCAGCCGCGCGTCCAGGTGATCAACCTGGAGACCGGCTCGCGCCAGGTGCTCGGCAACTTCCCCGACATGGCCTCCTCGCCGCGCTTCGCGCCGGACGGGCAGCGCATCGTCCTGAGCCTGCAGCAGGGCGGCAACGCCAACATCTTCATGATGGATCTGGGCTCGCGCGCCACCACGCGCCTGACCTCGACTGCCGCCATCGACACCTCGCCGTCGTTCTCGCCGGACGGCAGCCAGATCGTGTTCGAGAGCGATCGCGGCGGCAAGCAGCAGATCTACGCCATGAACGCGGACGGCTCGAACCAGCGCCGCATCTCCTTCGGCGACGGCTCCTACTCGCAGCCGGCCTGGTCGCCGCGCGGCGACTACATCGCCTTCACGAAGCAGCGCGCGGGCGGCTTCGCCATCGGCATCATGAAGCCGGACGGCTCGGGCGAGCGCATCCTGACGGAAGGCTTCCACAACGAGAGCCCGACCTGGGCGCCCAACGGCCAATACATCCTGTTCTTCCGCGATCCGGGCGGACAGGCCGGCGGCAAGCTCTACATGGTCGACATCACTGGCCGCGTCGAGCAGCCCGTGCCGACCCCGTCCTTCGCGTCCGACCCGACCTGGTCGCCGCTGTTGAGCGAGGCGCGGTAGCACGCGCCTATCCTGATCGGGGTCACCGGCACAAGGCCCGTGACGACGTTGCGGGTGCAGGCACTCCGACCAAAGCCGGCCGGAATGACAAAGGGCGCTTCAGGCGCCCTTTTCTTCGATCAGGCCCTCATCGGCGCTGCGGCGCTGGTTTCGTCCTTGTGGCTCTTGAGCTTGAAGGCGAGCACCAGAAGGGAGATGCCGAAGACGAGCGCATAGGCACCTAGCCACCACGTCAGCACCACGGCGCCGACGAGCGGGGCAAGCAGGAGCGCGACACCGAACAGCACCGAGACGATGCCGCTGAAGATCAGCCAGCCGCGGCCGTAGGTCGGGTTCAGCTTGAAGGCGGCGACGATCATCAGGACCCCGGTGATCAGCGACCACACGGCCATCAGGGTGACGAAGAACAGAACCGTCAATCCCGGCATCAGGAAGGCGATGATGCCGACCAGGATGTTCAGGATGCCTTCGAGAATCAGAAGGCCCCAGCGCTGGTTGTTGGAGGCAGCCCTGATGCCTGAGACGATGCCGAACACGCCGTCAACCAGCATGTAGGCCGCAAAGACCCAGACCAGGGACAGGAGCGTGGCTCCGGGCGAGAAGAAGGCGATGAGCGCGAAGATGATCGCGAAGGCGCCGCGAAGCGCCAGGGCCCACCAGTTCTGCGCCAGAAGCTGGCTCATGGCGTGGGTGCGATCAAGGGTGTCGAAAGATCCGGTTGTGCCTGTAGCCATAGGAGTCCTCCTCGAAAAGGGACGCACTGCCTCGCTCGAGGTCAACGCCAAGCTTGACCGTTGGTTTCCTTTTATTCTTCGCGGGTCCTACTCTCCTGGCGAAGCCTCGCTCTCCTTGATCTTGGTCAGCCTGCGCCGCAGGGCAAGCTTTCGCCGTCTCAGGCGCACACGCCGCTTGAGCCGGAAGGCGCGGATGAGGAGTGCGATGCCGAGCCAGGCAAGGACGATGACGATCGGCGATACGATCAGAACCGGGAAGAACGTGATCAGCGCGGCAAGGGCCAGGACCGCGAAGCCGATGATGGCGATGCTGCTGGCCTCCGTCGCCGTCAGCGAGCGGGAGCCGACCGCCTTGCCGACCGTGCTCGAAAGCGCCAGGGCGCCGGCCGCGAGCCTGCGGACGCCGCCTTTCGCGAAGCGATGGCCGCGGCGCGAGCGCATGTTTCTGGCCTGACGGCGCCGGGATTGCCAGCCGGGAACGATCTCGGTCGCGTTGGCGAGATCCTCCAGATACATCGCCTCCATGGCCTCGGCGAAGCCCGTATCCTCGACCACCACGTCGAGCTCCCAATTGGTCGCCCAGCTCGCGATGTTGAGATTGGTGGAGCCGACGCGGGCCCAGCGTCCGTCCGCCACGGCAGTCTTGGCGTGGAGCATCGAGCCGTTCCACTCATAGACCCTGATGCCGGCCTCGATCAGCGAGCGGTAGCCGGCCCGCACCACGGGCTGCAGCGCGGGCACGTCGCTCGACCCTGGAACGAGGATGCGCACGTCCACCCCGTCACGCGCCGCTTCGCCCAAGGCCTGCACATAGGAGGTGGTGGCGACGAAATAGGCATCGGTGAGCCAGAGATTGCGCTGGGCCGTCGCAGCGATGAACTGGTCGACCCGGTAGGTGCGGAACATGCCGGGCTCGCCGCTGATGACCCGCGCCGGCACCGAGCCGGCGTGCGGGATCAGGTCCGCGTTGGGCAACTCGGATTTCGGGATCGCCTTCATGCCCGCGAGCACCCAGCTTTCCGCAAAGGTGGCATCGAGATCGGCGACGACCGGTCCTTGCAGGGACAGGCCGGTGTCCCGCCACGGCTCCGTGCCGTTCTTGCCCACCCAGCTGTCGGAGATGCAAAGTCCGGACACGAAGGCGATGCGTCCATCGACGGTGATCAGCTTGCGATGGTTGCGGCGAATCCAAAACGGGTCCGTGAGCCGGGGCGGATTGAAGACCCGGGCCTCGACGCCCGCCTCGCGCAGCCGCCTCCAGTAATGGGGCAGGGCGCGCATGGACGAGCCGAGCCAGTCGTAGAGCACCCGCACCCGCACACCGGCGCGCGCCCGCTCCATCAGGGCTTCCGCGAATTGGCGGCCCGTGTCGTCATCGGCAATGATGAAATTCTCGAAATGGACGACGGTTTGCGCCGACCGGATCGCCTCCAGCCAGGCCGGGTAGTTTTCCCGCGAGTCCCGCAGCAGGGCAACGGCGTTGCCGTGGCGCAGGTCGCTGTCGGCGATGCGTGTGAAACCCCTCTCCAGGCGGAGATCGTCCAGGGCTTTGCGATAGGGATGTCCGAGGCTTCCGGGCTGGGTCGTCACGATATTCATGACCTCTCAACGCTTGAAACCGACAATCGGCAGCAGCCTAGCTTCATTTGCCTTCCCTTGCGGTAGGAATATACGACGCAGCACGATGCCGTTTACTGCCGGTTAACCGTAATCCCAACTTCCTCAACTTGGCCATAATTCACCTTAATCCCGCGTGTGTCCTCACGGTTGACGGAACCCTCCTTTAACCATCCTCCCGATATGAAAGACACAACGTTCGGCAAACGTATGTGTAAGGAGTACTGCCAATGATGACGCTGCGCGCCGTCAAGTTCGCCGCTGCTATCGTCCTCGCCCTCGGGGCGGCGGCGTGTTCTTCCAACAAAGATGGTATGGCCGATGGGGCCGGAGGCTTCGGAGCCGGCGGTGCCGCAACCCCGGGCAGCGCCCAGGATTTCGTCGTCAATGTGGGCGACCGTGTGTTCTTCGAAACCGATTCGACCGACCTGACCCCCACGGCCGCTGCGACCCTCGACAAGCAGGCGCAGTGGCTGCAGCGTTACCCGCAATACACCTTCATCCTCGAAGGCCATGCGGACGAGCGCGGCACCCGCGAGTACAACTACTCGCTCTCCGCCCGTCGCGCGCAGATCGTCCGAGATTACCTGATCTCCCGCGGCATCCCGGGCAACCGCTTCCGCACCGTGTCCTACGGCAAGGAACGTCCGGTTGCGGTCTGCAACGACATCTCCTGCTGGTCGCAGAACCGCCGTGCGGTCACCGTGCTCGGCGGCGGCGCCGGGGCATAAAGCCTCACCTAGCCCATCGTGAGGAAAAGTGGATCCGGTTTTCCGCCCGAACGATGCGCCAGCCAAGAGGGAAAGCATCGGATTTGCCCCCAGAAGTGGGTCCACTTTTGGGTCCGATGCTCAAGCTCAAGCCCTCGTGAAATCGCAAGGCGCCGCCACATTCTCGCCGTGGCGGCGCTTTTGTGTTATCGGCCTCCTCAATCGAGGACCTTCACGGTATCCCAGCATGTTTCGACGCCTGTTTATCTTTTTCGCCTTTGCCCTGGCTTTGGCTGCATCTCTGGCTGCCCCTGCCGCCGCGCAGGATGCCGCCGATGCGATCGTGCGCCTGAACCGGCTCGAGAGCCAGTTTCGGCAGATCTCCGGCCAGATGGAGCAGCTTCAGTACGAGAACCGCCAGCTCAAGGAGCAGCTTCGCAAGTTCCAGGAGGACGTGGAGTTCCGCTTCCAGGAAGGCCGCGGGGGCTCCCGGCCGTCGTCGCCCACGACCACGCCTTCGCGCCCCGCGCAGCCGCCGGCCCAGCCGCAGCGCCGCAGCGACCTCTTCGACCCCTCCGAAGCGCCGGATGCTCCCGGCGCTCCTCGGCCGCTCGGCACCACGGCGCCGTCGGCACCTCTGGCGGCAGATGCGAACCGTCCCATGCCGCTGCCCGGCGGGCAGCTCGCGGGGATCGGTGATCTGATCGAGCAGGACGACCTCGACGGTGCTCCGATGGATGGTGGCGGGCATGATCGCATGGCTGCTCTGCCGCAAGGCGCCATGGCCGAGCGCCCGGGCCCGAGCGTCGCGGCGACGAGCGTCGGCAATCCCCGGTCCGATTTCGACGCCGCCTATGCCTCTTTCAGCCAGAAGCAGTACGATCAGGCCGAGATGGGCTTTCGCCGCTTCCTCCAGTCCAATCCGCGCGACAAGCTGGTGCCCGAGGCGACCTTCTGGCTGGGCGAGACCTATCTCCAGCGCAACCGGTACCGCGAGGCCGCGGAGCAGTTCCTGAACGTCTCGGCCGAGCATCCCGATACCGCCAAGGCGCCCGATGCCCTGCTGCGGCTCGGTATCTCGCTGAACGGTCTCGGGGCCAAGGATCGCGCCTGCGCGGTCCTTGCCGAACTCGACCGCAAGTATCCCCAGGCCCCGGCCCCCGTTCGCCAGGCATCCGACCGCGAGCAGAAGCGCATCAAGTGCAGCTGAGCTGCTGACGAAATTTATGAAGGGCCAAGCAATGGCCGCCCCTCCGCCTCCCGACGATGTGCTCTCGGATGAAGGGCTGGGGTACCTTTTTGAGACCTTGAACCAAGCCTCGGGCATCGTCGCCGCCGTCTCGGGCGGGCCGGATTCGATGGCCCTGATGCATCTCCTCGCCCGCTGGCACGCCGTCGGATCGCGACCTCCCGTTCACGTTGCCACGGTCGACCATGGCCTGCGGCCCGAAGCCGCCGAGGAGGCCGCCTTCGTCGCGCGGGAGGCCGTCGCTCTCGGCCTGCCGCATCGGATTCTGGCCTGGACGGGGGACAAGCCTCGAACCGGCATCCAGGAAGCCGCGCGCGAGGCGCGCTACCGGCTTCTCGTCGATTATGCCGGCGAGGCAGGCGCGTCGCATCTGGTCACCGCCCATACCCTCGACGATCAGGCCGAGACGGTGATGATGCGCCTTGCCCGGGGCTCGGGCCTCTCCGGGCTCGCAGGCATGCGCCGGGAGACGGACAGGCGCGGCATCCTGCATGCGAGGCCGCTGCTCGATCGGCCGAAGTCAATTCTTCTCGATCTGTGCCGGGGACAGGGCTGGCGCTTCGTCAGCGATCCGTCCAACAGCGACGAAGCTTATGCCCGCGTCCGCTGGCGCAAGCTCATGCCGCTCCTGGCCGCGGAAGGGCTCGATGCCGAGCGCCTGGCGCGCCTCGCCGAGCGTGCCGCCCAGGCCGACGAGGCCCTCGACCTCAAGGCGCGGGAAGCGCTGGATCAAGCCGAACCCGTTCTCAAGGGCGGCAATCTCTCGTTCCAGGCCGGCATCCTTGCAAACGAGCCTTTCGAAATTGCCCTGCGGGTGCTGGAGCAGGCCGTGGCCATGACAGGGCTCGAAAACAGCCGCCTCCATCGGCTCGAAGCCTGCACGGAGCGCCTGCGGGAGACCGCCAGGGCAGGGGAGGCGTTACGTCTCACCATCGCCGGTGCGCTCGTCCGGCTGGAGCGCTCCGGACGAGTATCCGTTGGCCCGGAACCGCCACGCCGCCGGGGCCGTTAGCCAAATCTCTTAGCTAACGTTATTGGATCGCGCCGCATGGGCGCCGCATTCCCTTGGCAAGGCGAGACGGTGTGCCTACATTGAGTTTAACCGCACGGGGAGATCTCCTCGCGCTTCATCTCCCTCTGGGGCAGAACCTGATCCGATGAATTCAAATTTCCGCAACTTCGCCTTGTGGGTCGTCATCTTCCTCCTGGTGCTGGCGCTCGTGACCCTTTTCCAGAGCCCAGGCCAACGGGGCGGCGGCAGCGATATCGCTTACAGCCAGCTCCTCAGCGAGGCCGATGCCGGGCGCATCACCAGCGTGGTCATCTCCGGACCGGAGATCAGCGGCACCTATACGGACGGTCGCACCTTCACGACCTATTCGCCGAGCGATCCCATGCTGGTTACGAAGCTGCAGCAGAAGGGCGTGCAGATCACGGCCCGTCCGCAGTCGGATTCGACCCCCTGGTTCATCGCGGTCCTCATGAACATCCTGCCCATCGCGCTCTTCATCGGCGCCTGGGTGTTTCTGTCGCGCCAGATGCAGAGCGGCGCCGGCCGAGCCATGGGCTTCGGCAAATCCAAGGCGAAACTGCTGACGGAGGCGCATGGCCGTGTCACCTTCGACGACGTGGCCGGCATCGACGAGGCCAAGGAAGACCTGCAGGAGGTGGTGGAGTTCCTGCGCGATCCGCAGAAGTTCCAGCGCCTCGGCGGCCGCATTCCCCGCGGCGTGCTGCTCGTCGGCCCTCCCGGCACCGGTAAGACCCTGACCGCCCGCGCGGTCGCCGGCGAGGCCAACGTGCCGTTCTTCACCATCTCGGGCTCCGACTTCGTCGAGATGTTCGTCGGCGTCGGCGCCTCCCGGGTGCGCGACATGTTCGAGCAGGCGAAGAAGAACGCTCCCTGCATCATCTTCATCGACGAGATCGACGCGGTCGGCCGCCATCGCGGCGCCGGCTTAGGGGGCGGCAACGACGAGCGCGAGCAGACCCTCAACCAGCTCCTCGTCGAGATGGACGGCTTCGAGGCCAACGAGGGCGTGATCATCATCGCGGCCACCAACCGTCCCGACGTGCTCGATCCGGCGCTGCTGCGTCCGGGCCGCTTCGACCGCCAGATCGTCGTCCCGAACCCGGACGTCACCGGCCGCGAGAAGATCCTGCGCGTCCATGTGCGCAAGGTGCCGCTGGCTCCCGACGTGGACCTGAAGGTGATCGCCCGCGGCACCCCCGGCTTCTCGGGCGCCGACCTGATGAACCTGGTCAACGAGGCGGCGCTGCTGGCCGCCCGCCGCGGCAAGCGCATCGTCACGATGAAGGAGTTCGAGGACGCCAAGGACAAGGTGATGATGGGCGCCGAGCGCCGTACCCTCGTCATGACCGACGACGAGAAGCGCCTGACCGCCTATCACGAGGCCGGCCACGCCGTCGTGGCGCTCAACGTCCCGGCGACCGACCCGGTGCACAAGGCCACCATCATCCCGCGCGGCCGCGCGCTCGGCATGGTCATGCAGCTGCCTGAGCGGGACAAGCTGTCCATGTCCTACGAGCAGATGACCTCGCGCCTGGCGATCATGATGGGCGGCCGCATCGCCGAGGAGATGATCTTCGGCAAGGACAAGGTCACCTCCGGCGCCCAGTCGGACATCGAGCAGGCGACCCGTCTCGCCCGCATGATGGTGACCAAGTGGGGCTTCTCGCCCGAACTCGGCACCGTCGCCTATGGCGAGAACCAGGACGAGGTGTTCCTCGGCATGCAGATGGGCCGGCAGCAGAACGTGTCCGAGGCGACCGCCCAGAAGATCGACTCGGAGGTCCGCCGCCTGGTCGAGGACGGGCTCAACGATGCCCGGCGCATCCTGACCGAGAAGGCGCACGAACTCGAGGCTCTGGCTCGCGGCCTGCTCGAATACGAGACCCTGAGCGGCGACGAGATCCGCCATCTCCTCGACGGACAGCCTCCGGTGCGCGATACCGGCGAGGCCATAAGCCCCAGCCGCGGCTCCGCCGTGCCCACCGCCGGTCGTGGCCGTCCGCGGGAGACTGACGGGGGCATGGAGCCCCAGCCGCAGGCCTGAAAACGCCGGTCCCTGTAAAATTCAGAACGCCCGCTTCCCGGCGGGCGTTCTTTTTTGTTTACCTCAAAGATCTAATAATCCCTAAGGACCAGGTTTAAGGCTTGTAACAATCGCTTATCACTTGTGATGGCGCACATTGGCTCAGGTGCCTTGACCTAATTCAGGGAGGTTGCTTTGAAAAAGCCAAGGCGCGCATTGGCGCTACGGAATGCGGAGACAAAGCACGTGCGTAAATACTTCGGAACCGATGGAATTCGGGGTCGCGCCAACGGAATCATCACGCCGGATCTGGCCCTGCGGGTCGGACAGGCGGCCGGTCTCATGTTTCAGCAGCGCGGCGATTACCGCCACCGGGTCGTGATCGGCAAGGATACGCGGCTCTCTGGCTATATGATCGAATCCGCCCTTCAGGCCGGCTTCACCTCGGTGGGCATGGACGTGCTGCTGCTGGGTCCGATCCCGACCCCCGCGGTCGCCATGCTGACGCGCTCCATGCGCTGCGACCTGGGCGTCATGATCTCGGCCTCCCACAACCCCTACGAGGACAACGGCATCAAGCTGTTCGGCCCCGACGGGTTCAAGCTCAGCGACGACATGGAGCTTCAGATCGAGGCTCTGATCGATTCCGACCTGACGCGACGTCTGGCGGAGTCGTCCACGCTCGGCCGCGCCAAGCGCATCGAGAGCGTCCAGGCCCGCTATATCGAGTTCGCCAAGCGCACCCTGCCGCGCCAGGTCGATCTGGAAGGCATGCGCGTGGTGATCGATTGCGCCAATGGCGCCGGCTACAAGGTCGCTCCGGAGGCCCTGTGGGAGCTGGGCGCTGAAGTCGTGTCCATCGGCGTTGAACCCAACGGCTTCAACATCAACCACGATGTGGGCTCCACCGCGCCCGACGCCTTGATCCACAAAGTGCGCGAACTGCGCGCCGATGTGGGCATCGCCCTCGACGGCGATGCGGACCGGGTGCTGATCGTCGACGAGAAGGGCCATCGGGTCGACGGCGACCAGCTCATGGGCGTCGTCGCCCGCTCCTGGAAGGAGGACGGCCGCCTGGCGCAGCCCGGCATCGTCGCGACGATCATGTCCAATCTCGGCCTGGAGCGCTATCTGAACGGCATGAGCCTCGGCCTGGTGCGTACCGCGGTCGGCGACCGCTACGTGCTCGAGCACATGCGCGCCCACGGCTACAATCTCGGCGGCGAGCAGTCGGGCCACATCATCATGTCCGACTACACCACGACCGGCGACGGCCTCGTGGCGGCTCTCCAGCTCCTCGCCGTGGTGAAGAGCCTCGGCAAGCCGGTCTCGGAGGTCTGCCATTGCTTCGAGCCGCTGCCGCAGGTGCTCAAGAACGTGCGCTACAAGTCCGGCAAGCCGCTGCAGGAGGCCTCGGTCATCCAGGCCATCGAGTCCGGCCGCGAGACCCTCGGCAACGCTGGCCGTCTCGTAATCCGTCCCTCCGGCACCGAGCCCGTCATCCGCGTGATGGGCGAGGGTGACAACGAGGACCTCGTCAACCGCGTGGTGGACGACGTGGTGGAGGCCGTCACCCAGGCCGCTTCGAGGGCCGCTGCGTAAGCACGGCTTCCGTTTCGCATTCAAAACAAAAGCCCCGGCGAGATGATCGCCGGGGCTTTTGTTTTCCGTCTTCTTGGTAGTGTGTCTCTCAACCTCATCCTGAGGTGCCTGCGCAGCAGGCGTCTCGAAGGAGGATTCAGAGAGCACTGGACCCGCCCTCGTCCTTCGAGACGGACCTGACGGCCCTCCTCAGGATGAGGCTCAAGGGAGAAGGCGTCCGCTCCGGATCACTCCGCCGCTTGAGCCGGCGGCACGTGCTTGGTCCGCGACGGCAGGTCGTCGCCATGAGCGGGCTGGCCGGTCTGGGCGCGGAGCTTGTCGAGCATTTCGCTCACGTAAGTGGCAGGCTTGGTGAAGCCGCCGAGGAGCAGGTAGATCGAGGGCACCACCAGCATGGTCAGCATGGTCGAGACGGTGACGCCGCCCACGATCACCGAGCCGATGGCGTTGCGCGCCTCGGCCCCGGCCCCGGTGGACCAGGCGAGCGGCACGGCGCCGCCGATCATGGCGATCGAGGTCATCAGGATCGGACGCAGGCGCAGCACCGAGGCTTCGAGCACCGCGTCCCGCACCGAGTATCCGCGTTCGCGCAGCTGGTTCGAGAATTCGACGATCAGAATGCCGTTCTTGGTCATGAGGCCGATGAGCAGGATCATGCCGATCTGGCTGTAGATGTTGAGCGTCTGTCCGGTGACGAACAAAGCCAGCAATCCGCCGGTCACCGCAAGCGGCACGGTGAGCATGATGATGAACGGGTTGATCCAGCTCTCGAACTGCGCCGCCAGCACCAGGAACACCACCAGCAGCGCCATGGTGAAGGTCACGTAGATCGCTCCGGTCGAGTCCAGGAAGTCCTTGGACTGGCCGTTATAGCCGATGCGCACCTCCGCCGGCAGGTTGTCGCGCACGATCTGCTGGAGGATCTCCAGGCCTTCGCCGATGGAGACGCCCGGTGACAGCGAGGATTGGATCGTGATCGAGCGCAGGCGGTCGAACCGGTTCAGGGCCTGAGGCGCAGCCGATTCCGTCAGGGTCACAAAGGAGGAGAGGGGAACGAGCTCGCTGTTGGCAGCGCGGATGAAGGTGTTGGTGAGATCGTTGGGCGTCGCACGGTCCTGGGCGCGGGCACGCATGATCACCGGGTACTCGTCGCCGCGGCTGACGAAGGTAGAGACCTCGGTCTCGCCGAACATCAGTTCGAGCGTGCGGCCGATATCCTCCACCGAGACGCCGAGATCGGCGGCGCGCTGGCGGTCGATCTGCACGCGGATGTCCGGCTGCGACTCGCGATAGTTGGAATCCATGTTGACGAACTTGCCCGTCTCCTGGGCCTTCTGCATGACGATGTCACGCCAGCCGCGGATCGTCTCGTAATCCGGGCCGCCAAGCACGAACTGGATCGGCTGGCCGAAGCCGCCGGCGCCGCCGAAGGCCGGCGGGTTGACCAACGACACGCGCGCGCCGGGGAAGCTCGACACCTTCGGCGTCATCTGGCGCACGATGTCCTGCTGGCTCTCGGTGCGGTCTTCCCAAGGCACGAGGCGCACGATCACGATGCCTTCGTTGACCGGGGAGGGGCGTGCGAAGCCGGGGGCCACCTGACTCAGCATCGAGGCGACGAGGCCCTGCTCCTGCAGGGGCATGAGGGCGCGCTCGACCTCTTTCACCCGGTCGCGGGTGTAGTCGAGGCTGGCGCCCTCCGGCGCCTGGAGGCGGACGATGACGGCGCCGCGATCCTCGGTGGGCGCGAACTCCTTCGGCAGGGACTGGAACAGGCCGTAGGCCGAGAGCGACACCAGGAAGCCGATGAAGAGGATGACCACCGGTACCCTCAGGGCGCGGGAGAGGAGCCAGCGGTAGCCGTTGTTCATCTTCTCGAACACCGGCTCGGTCATGCGCTGGATCCGGCCGTGGGCGGGGACCATCAGCTTGGAGCACAGCATCGGGGTCAGCGTGCGTGCCACGACGCCGGAGAAGAAGATCGAGGCGGCAAGCGTGATGCCGAATTCGCGGAAGAGCTTGCCGGTATTGCCCGTCATGAAGGCGAGCGGCACGAACACGGCCATCAGCGTGGCCGTGGTGGCGATCACCGCGAAGCCGATCTCGCGGGCGCCGTCGAAGGAGGCGAGCAGCGGCGGCTGGCCCTCCTCGATGCGCCGGTGAACGTTTTCGATCTCCACGATCGCATCGTCCACCACGATGCCGATGGCGAGCACGATGGCGAGCAGGGTCAGCACGTTGATGGACGCGCCGAAGAAGCTCATCACCATGAAGGCTGCGGTGATCGAGACCGGGATGGCCACCATGGCCACGATGGTGGAGCGCCAGTCGCGCAGGAAGATCAGGATCACCAGGATCACGAGCGCCACACCTTCCACGAGCGTGTGCAGCACGCCGTCGATGGAGGCACGGATGAACTGGCTCTCGTCATAGGCCACTTCAGCGATGGTGCCGGGCGGCAGGGAGGACTTGAGTTCGTCCAGTTCCTTGCGCACGCCATCGACGACGGAGAGCGTGTTGGCGGTCGACTGGCGCACGACGCCCATGCCGATGGCGGTCTCGCCCGATTGGTAGAATTCAAAGCGCGTGTCTTCCGGCCCCACCTCGACCTGAGCCACCTCGCCGAGCCGGACCAGATAGCCGTTCTTGTTGGTGACGATCACCTGCGAGAACTCTTCGGGCGTGGCGAGGCGGGAATCGGTCTTGACGGTGAATTCGCGCTGACTGGACTCGATCCTGCCGCCGGGCAGCTCCACGTTCTGGCGCTTGATAGCCGTTTCCAGGTCCTGCACCGTCAGGCCGCGGGCTGCGAGCGCCGGCCGGTCGACCCAGATCCTCATGGCAAAACGCCGCTCGCCGCTCAGGTTGACGTTGGCCACGCCCGGAACGGTGGAGAGGCGATCCACATAGACGCGCTTGAGGTAGTCACTGAGCTCCAGCGCATCGAGAGTGGTGGACGTGACGCCGACCCACAAGATGGCCGAGGCGTTCGCATCCACCTTTCGCACCACGGGCGTATCAGCTCCGTCAGGCAACCGTCCGGCGACGCGGGAAACGGCGTCACGCACGTCGGAGGTCGCGGC
Source organism: Microvirga sp. RSM25 (assembly GCF_044784385.1). Lineage (NCBI taxonomy): Bacteria > Pseudomonadati > Pseudomonadota > Alphaproteobacteria > Hyphomicrobiales > Methylobacteriaceae > Microvirga > Microvirga sp. RSM25. The sequence goes on from NZ_CP173039.1 coordinate 5,368,315, forward strand.
TTCCGGATCGCGGGACACCTCGAACTCGATGGAGACGGACGAGCGGTCGTTCTGGCTCTGGGACGTGATTTGGCGGATACCCTCGATGCCGGCCACCGCGCCTTCCACGATCTCCGTCACCCGGCTCTCGATCACCTCGTTCGAGGCGCCGCGATAGACGGTGGAGACCGAGACGACCGGGCGGTCGGTCTGCGGATATTCGCGAACCGGCAGGTTCATGAGCGCGGCAAGGCCGCCCACGATCAGCAGCAGGCTGACCACGACGGCGAAGACAGGACGGCGGATGAAGAGGTCTGAAACCTGCATGGTGGTTCGGCTCTATACCAGTCTGTAAACGAAAACCTCCCGCCGGAGGCGGGAGAGAAGTCACTTGCGCTCGGCCGCCTGGGCGGCGCCGATGGCCTGCGGGACGTTCAGCGAGGAGCGGGAGGGCTGCTCCCGGTTCGCCGCCGGGACAGGCGCGGCCGGCGCGCCCGAGCCCACCGGGCGGGCGACGACCTCGGCTCCGGGCCGCACGCGCTGGACGCCCAGCACGACGATGGTCTCGCCGGCTTTCAGCCCGTCCACCACCTCGACCTTGCCGCCCTGGCGCTGGCCGATGGTGATGACGCGGCGCTCCACCTTGCTGTCCTTCACCGGATAGACGACATGGCGCAGGCCCTCGCTGACGACGGCCTCCTCCGGCACCACGACGGCGTCGTCCTTGGTCGAAACCTCCAGGGCCACGGACAGGAACATGCCGGGCTTCAAGGCCTCGTCCGGATTGTCGAACTCGGCGGTCAGGCGCGCCGTGCGGGTCGTCTGATCGACGCGTGTATCGATGGTCGCAACGGTGCCCTTGAAAGTGCGGCCGCGATAGGCCGCCGAGGTGGCGTTGACCGTCTGGCCCGGCTTGAGGCGGCCCAGGAGGTTCTCCGGCACCGCGAAGTCGAGGCGCACCTTCGACAGGTCGTCGAGCGACGTGATCCGGGTGCCCGGTGCCACATAGGCGCCGAGCGAGACCGAACGGACGCCGACGCGGCCGGCGAAGGGGGCCCGGATGTTCAGGTCCTCGAGGCGAGCCTCGGCGGCCTTGCGCTGGGCGCGGACGGAGGCGATGGAGCCCTCCAGCGACTTCATCTGGGCCGTCAGGTCATCGACCTGGGCGCCAGTGCCTGCTCCGGTGCGGCTCAACGCCTGGGCGCGCTCGAGCTTGATGGCGACTTCGTTCTTGAGAGCTTCGGCGCGACTCGCCTCGGCGATGGTCTGCTCGATTTCGGCGCGGCGCTCGGCGGCATCGAACTGGATCAGGGTATCGCCGGCCTTGACCTTCTGGCCTTCCTCGAAGCCGATCTGGCCGATGATTCCTGCCACCTTGGCGGTCACTGTGATCGATTCATAGGCACGCACCGTACCGACCGATTCCCGAACCTCGACGATGCGTCCAGTCTTCACCGTGTCCACGTCGACCGCCGCTGGCCCCAACTGACCGGCCCGGCTGCGACCTCCCGGAGCAGCGGCCTGCTGGTCTGCGGGTTGGCTCACATAGGCGCCGATCACGGGCACTTGGGCCAGATGGCCGCCCTTGTAGGCGTACCAGCCGCCAAAGCCTGCTGCCCCCAGCACGGCAATGACAGCGAGTTGACCGGACACACGCATGCTCGCTCCTTACTCAGTCTCTCGGCCTTATTGGCTTTTTCGGTCACAATTGTCGGAAGGTGTCCTAGCACAATATATGCCAAGCGCTGTGAACATAACGCAGCAAACACGATGTTTTGTATTACGATTTCGTAATCTGAACACTCGCCCCGGCGATGCGTGCCTTGACCGTGGTCCTTGCCTCCGTCATACCGGTCGGCGGGACACCTCTCCCCACCGAGAGGCGCCCATCTGTAAGGATGGATACCATGACAAACCTGCCCGCCGCGCGTCCGCGCGCGCCTTACTTTTCGTCCGGCCCCTGCGCGAAGCGCCCCGGATGGTCTCTCCAGAACCTCAAGACCGACAGCCTCGGCCGCTCGCACCGCGCGAAGCTCGGCAAGGCGCGCCTGAAGCTTTCCATCGACCTCACCCGCGAGGTGCTGCAGGTGCCGGCCGATTACCGCATCGGCATCGTGCCCGCCTCCGATACCGGCGCCGTGGAGATGGTGCTGTGGTCGATGCTGGGCGCTCGCCCGGTCGACATGCTGGCCTGGGAGAGCTTCGGCGAGGGCTGGGTCACGGACGTGGTCAAGCAGTTGAAGCTTGCCGACGCCCGCGTCGTCAATGCGCCCTATGGCGAGCTTCCCGATCTTAAGCAGGTCGATACGAAGAACCGCGACGTGGTCTTCACCTGGAACGGCACCACCTCCGGCGTGCGCGTGCCGAACGCCGACTGGATCGCGGCCGACCGCGAGGGGCTGACCATCTGCGACGCCACCTCGGCGGCCTTCGCGCAGAAGCTCGATTTTGCGAAGCTCGATGTGGTCACCTTCTCCTGGCAGAAGGTTCTCGGCGGCGAAGCGGCTCATGGCATGCTCATTCTCTCCCCCGCGCGGTGGAGCGGCTCGAGACCTACAAGCCGGCCTGGCCGCTGCCGAAGATCTTCCGCATGACCAAGGGCGGCAAGCTCATCGAAGGCATCTTCGAGGGCGAGACGATCAACACGCCGTCCATGCTGGCCGTCGAGGATTACATCGACGCGCTCGAATGGGCGAAGTCCATCGGCGGACTCAATGCGATCGTGGCCAAGGCCGATGCCAACGCGAAGGTCATTCACGATTGGGTCGCAACGACCCCGTGGATCGCCAATCTCGCCAAGGTTCCCGCCACCGCGTCGAACACCAGCGTCTGCCTCGTCATCGCCGATCCGGATGTGGTCGCACAGGGTCCCGAGGCCGTGGCGCAGGTCGCCAAGGGCATCACGACGGCGCTCGACAAGGAGGGCGTTGCCCTCGACATCGGAGCCTATCGCGATGCGCCTTCCGGCCTTCGCATCTGGTGCGGCGCGACGGTCGAGCAATGCGACCTGGAAGCCCTGACGCCCTGGCTCGACTGGGCCTTCGCGCAGGAAAAGGCGAAGCTCGCGAAAGCGGCGTAACGCTCACTTACCCCTGTCCCGTCATCCCCGGGCTTGTCCCGGGGATCCACGCCTTTCGAGGGCTGAGCTTGCGATACCGGCAAACGTGGATGGCCGGGACGAGCCCGGCCATCACGCCATGAGGTTCAACCCATGCCCGCTCCCCGCGTTCTCATTTCCGACGCTTTGTCTCCCGCCGCCGTGCAGATCTTCAAGGATCGCGGCATCGATGTCGATTTCCAGCCTGATCTCGGCAAGGACAAGGACAAGCTTAGCCAGATCATCGGCGAGTATGACGGCCTTGCCATCCGGTCCGCCACCAAGGTCACGGCGAAGATCCTCGAGCAGGCCAAGAACCTGAAGGTGATCGGCCGCGCCGGAATCGGCGTCGACAATGTCGAGATCCCTGCCGCCACGGCGAAGGGCATCATCGTCATGAACACGCCCTTCGGCAATTCCATCACCACCGCCGAGCATGCGATCGCGATGATGTTCGCGCTCGCGCGCCAGATCCCGCAGGCCGACGCCTCCACGCAGGCCGGCAAATGGGAGAAGAACCGCTTCATGGGTGTCGAGTTGACGGCCAAGGTGCTCGGCGTCATCGGCTGCGGCAATATCGGGTCCATCGTGGCCGATCGCGCCATCGGCCTGCGCATGAAGGTGATCGCCTACGATCCCTTCCTGTCGCCGGAGCGCGCGGTCGAACTCGGCGTCGAGAAGGTGGAGCTGGACGATCTCTTACGCCGCGCCGACATCATCACGCTGCACGTGCCGATGACGGAGAAGACGAGGAACGTGCTCTCGGCCGAAAACATCGCCAAGACCAAGAAGGGCGTGCGCATCGTCAACTGCGCCCGCGGCGGTCTCGTCGACGAGGTGGCGCTTCGCGCCGCGCTCGATTCCGGCCATGTGGCGGGCGCGGCCTTCGACGTCTTCATCGAGGAGCCGGCCACGAGCAACCCGCTCTTCGGCCATCCCAACGTGGTCTGCACGCCGCATCTCGGCGCCGCAACGACGGAAGCACAGGAGAACGTGGCGCTGCAGGTCGCCGAGCAGATGTCGGACTACCTGCTGCAGGGCGCGATCCAGAACGCGGTGAACTTCCCCTCGATCACCGCGGAGGAAGCGCCGCGCCTGAAGCCGTTCGTCGCGCTTGCCGACAAGCTCGGCTCCTTCCTGGGCCAGCTCACGGAAGCCTCGATCAAGGGCATCCGCATCGAATACGAGGGCGCCGTGGCGGAAATGAACACCCGCGCGCTGACCTCGGCGGCTGTGACCGGCGTGCTGCGTCCCTTCCTGCAGGACATCAACATGGTCTCCGCCCCGGTTGTCGCACGCGAGCGCGGCATCACGGTCGAGGAGGTCAAGCGCGAGAGCGCGGTCCGCGACTACGAAAGCTTCATCCGCATCATCGTCGATGCCGAGGACATGCCGCGCCATGCGGGCGGCACCGTGTTCCAGGACGGCAAGCCGCGCGTGCTCGACATCCGCGACATTGCGGTCGATGCGGAGTTCGCGCCGCACATGATCTATGTGCGCAACGACGACAAGCCCGGCTTCATCGGACGCTTCGGCACGCTGCTCGGCGAGTCGGGCGTGAACGTTGCGACCTTCGCGCTCGGGCGCGACAAGCCGGGCGGCGACGCCATCTGCTTCGTGTCGGTCGATCAGCCAGTCTCCGATGAACTCCTGCGCAAGATCGAGGAGATCCCGCAGGTCAAGCGCGCCCGCGCGGTGCGATTCTAAACGCCTCTTCCGGCGAAGTGGATGCCGGTTTGCCGGAAGATGCGACATGTAAGACGCTGAGGTAAGCATGATGACCCATGTCCCGTCGCAACGCTTCGTCCTGACGCTCGCCTGCGCGAACCGTCCCGGTATAGTGGCCGCCGTGGCGGGGCATCTGTCGGATGCGGGTCTCAACATCCTCGACGCCCAGCAATACGACGATACGCAGACGGATCGCTTCTTCATGCGTGTCGTCTTCGACCCCGTGTCGGGGAAGAGCGACATCGATGCCTTGAAGAGCGGCTTCGTGCCGCTCTCTGAGCGCTTCGGCATGACATGGACCCTGCGCGATCCGAGCGAGAAGCGCCGGGTTATGCTGCTGGTCTCGAAATTCGATCATTGCCTCGCGGATCTGCTCTACCGCTGGCGTATCGGCGAGCTCGATTTCGAGCCCGTCGGCGTCATCGCCAATCATCCGGCCGAAACCTACAGTCATGTGGATCTCGGCAACGTTCCGTTTCACTGCCTTCCCGTCACGAAGGACACGAAGCTCGAACAGGAAGCCAGGGTCTGGGAGGTCATCCGCGACTCCAGGGCCGATCTCGTGGTGCTCGCGCGCTACATGCAGGTGCTGTCGGACGGTCTCGCGGCAAAGCTCGCCGGACGCTGCATCAACATCCACCACTCGTTTCTTCCCAGCTTCAAGGGCGCCAAGCCCTACCATCAGGCTCATGCCCGCGGCGTGAAGCTGATCGGCGCGACCGCGCATTACGTGACGTCCGATCTCGACGAAGGCCCGATCATCACGCAGGACGTGGAATCGATCACGCACCGCGACTCGGCGGAGGATCTCGTGCGCAAGGGACGCGACATCGAACGCCGCGTGCTGGCGCGCGCTGTGCGCTATCACCTGGAAGACCGCATCCTGCTCAACGGCCGCAAGACGGTGGTGTTCGCGGATTAGAGGCAGCGGGCTGTCACACTTACGACGTCATCACCGGTCCTGTGCCGGTGATCCCGATCAGCTGAGGCGCGGCGCTTCAAACAATCGGGATGGCCGGGACAAGCCCGGCCATGACGCGGAGAGTCGGGATATGGGGCGTCAATGCCTACCGCCGCCGTTCTGCCAGCCAGATGCCGCCGAGCACCAGCGCCAGACCGAGCGCGTGATAGGTCGCGAAAGGCTCGCCGAGAAGGACCACCGCGAGCAAGGCGCCGAACACCGGCACGAGATTGACGAACAGCCCCGCTCGTGCCGGGCCGATCAGCTCCACGCCGCGGATGAAGAAGATCTGTGAGAGCAGCGAGGGCAGGAGCGCCACATAGAGCAGGATGAGCCAGCCCTTCGACGTGGGGAACTGCGCCGTGCCCTGAATCATCTCCACGCCTACGAGGGGCAGGGAACTGGCGAAGGCCACGACGGCCATGGCGGCGAAGAACACGAGGCCCGGCATCTCCGGACGATAGCGCAGGCCCAGCGTGTAGATCGAATAGAACACGCAGGCGATCAGCATCCACACGTCGCCGATATTGATCGCCAGGGTCTTCAGGATCTCCCAGTCGGCTTTGACGGACACCATGATCACGCCGATCAGCGTGACGATCATGCCGAGGATCTGCAGCGGGATCACGCGGGCACGGAAGACGAGGATCATGCCGAGGAGCACAAAGACGGGAATCGAGCCCTGGAAGATGGTGAGGTTGACCGCGCTGGTGTGATGGGCGGCGGCATAGAACAATGCGTTGAAGGCGGTGAAGCCGAAGACACCCATGACGAGGGTGAACAGCCAGCGGGCTTTGAATTTCGCCCATTCGGTCACGAGCTGCCGCCCGACGAGGGGCAGCAGGATCGCCACGACGACGATCCAGCGCAGGCAGGTCAGCACCATGGGCGAGACCTCGCCGATGGCGAGCCGGCCGGCGATGCCATTGCCGGCCCACATGAGCGTGGTGAGGACCAGGAGAACATAGGCCCGCCCCCAAAGGCCTTGCCGGAGTGAATTCAGAAATTTCATCGGAGGCCGGACCTTATTGCGCTTGCCGCCGCGTGCCGTTCGGCTAAACCGGCACGAAAGAAAGCGGGTGACACGCATGGCCTTACGGTTTCTGGTGGTTGAGGGCAATACGCGGGGTGCAAGGCAGGCTCACAGGGAAGCCTATGGACTCACGCTCTCGGAATCCTATGCGGAGGTGATTCACGGCATCGAAGGCGATGCCGTCTGCGACATCGCCTTTCCGACGGACGAGGGCGCGAACCTGCCGGATGCGGCCGGGCTCGAATCCTACGACGGCATCGTGCTCACCGGCTCCCATCTCAACATCTACGACCGCACGCCCGACATCCTACGCCAGATCGACCTGATGCGGGCGGTCTATGCGTCCCGCACCCCGTCCTTCGGCTCCTGTTGGGGCCTGCAGGTGGCGGCTGTCGCGGCGGACGGGGACGTGCGGCCCAATCCGCTCGGGCGCGAAGTGGGCATCGCGCGCAAGCTCACGGCCACCGAGGCAGGCCGCACTCACCCTCTGCTCGAGGGACGTCCCGCGGCCTATGATGCGCCCGCCATTCATCTCGACGTGGTCACGGCCCTGCCGGGCGACTGCACGGTGCTGGCGAGCAATGCCATCTCGCCGGTCCAGGCCGCCGAGATCCGCCAGGATGGCGGCGTGTTCTGGGGCGTGCAGTATCATCCCGAGTTCTCCTTAAGCGAACTCGCCGCCATCCTGAGCCGCCGGACGGACATCCTGGTGAGGGAGGGCTTCTGCCGGACGGCTGAAGAGGCCGTTGCCTATACGCAGGATCTATCCGCCCTCGACAAGGATCCGTCCCGCTTCGACCTCGCTTGGCGGCACGGCATCGATGCAGAAATCCTCGACCCCCATCGCCGCATCCGCGAAATCCGCAACTTCATCGAGCACCGCGTGAAGACGCAAAAGAGCGCGCGCGGACGGGCATGAGGCTTCTCGCTCGTCACGTTCGCACACGCGCTTCGGCAGGGCCGACGTCCTCTACCGTCATCCCCGGGCCCGTCCCGGGGACCTACGTCTTGAAGACCTCGATGCGACAAGGACGTGGATGGCCGGAACAAGCCCGGCCATAACGAGCAGGGTGTCTTCAGGCGTGGCTGCTCAGACGGGCTCCTGTTCCGCCGCGGCGGCGTTGCTCACCTGCAGAACGGTCAGGCGCTTCGATTCACCCGTGCGGGTGGTCCAGCCGATCGATTGTCCCAGCGGAAGTCCGATGAGAGCGGTCCCGATCGGCGTCAGCACCGAGATCTTCCCCCTCGATATGTCGGCTTCGTGCGGATAAACCAGGGTGACTGTCTGCACGCGGCCCGCGGTGTCATCGCGGAAATCGACTTCGCAGCCCATGTAGACAATGTCTGCGCGTCGCTTTCCCTCGGGCAGGATATGAGCCCGATCGAGTTCCTCTGCGAGTTCCCGTGCCACGTCCGGCATCGTGTGCAGGGCCGCCGCGGCAAGGGTTGAGAGTTTTTCGTGATCGGCCGCCGTCAGAGTGATCCGTGGCTTCGCCGTGCCGCTTGTTCTCTTGGTCATTCGATATTTCCTTTTTGAAGATGCTGCAGCGCGCGACGCTGCAACAGGTACCGGGATCGCCATTGGATTCCGGTCGGTCGTGAGATGGATTGCGGGGCGCGGGCATAGGCGTCCCGGGCTGTGTGGTGGTCCCGCCGATCAGGGCCTTCGCAGGCGGAGGAGTGCGGTTGAGTTCGTCTGACTGTGGACGATCCTGCCTTCGCGGCACGGAGTGCCCGCATGAAGCCGCGATACCAGTGTCGCCGCGCCGGCTCAGCCGGCATCCAGCCTCACGCGTTGTCCAGTGGTTCAGATCGGATGGGCGCCCCGAGCTCGGAGCGCAGACGCGCGTTGAGCTCGGGGCTACTGGCCCGCGATGAGGTTGCCTGCCCGATGCAGGCCGCGACGATGGCGTAGAAGGCTCAACATGATGGGCCGAGGCTCCTACACCGCATCGTGTTTGTCAAATGATGGCTGCGCCGCCATTCCCGTCTGCCTTCCCGTCTCTCCAGCCGCATCCTGAGGAGGTCAGAGGGAAGGAGAACCGGACGATACCATCCCGGACCGCCGCTCTCCTTGTCATGGCCGGACTTGTGCCGGCCATCCCGATCCGGTGAGGCGCGGCGCTTCTCATCATCGGGATCACCGGGACGAGCCCGGTGATGACGGCAAGTCTGGAGCGTGTGTGTAATGTTCTTACTTTGTTCTTGGCGCCGTGTATCATCTGGGCTAGACCTTGTGCATCCCGGCCCGACGGGGGCGCGCTCGCGGGGCGTCGCAGATGTGGGGCGGGGAGCGGTCCTGCAGCAGGCCTCGCACGCCGGTTGGCGGGAGGCCCTTGGCAGCCCTGTGCTGGTCCAAGTCTAAACGCCTAAAAGTCCCGCGTGCGAGGCGCCGTCCGGCTCTTCCCATTCCCATACCCATCGAGCCGGGCTGCCCAGCGCACCACCCTCGATCACCACACGGCTCAGGGCTCCCAAGCCCTGGGCCTATGGGTGCTGGCTCTTGGACAGACACATCGTCCCTGCGCCTGTCATCACACCCTCTCCCGTCATGGCCGGGCCTGTCCCGGCCATCCCGATCAGACGCGCGCGGCGCTTCAATCCGCCGTCATCACCGGCACGAGGCCGGTGATGACGGCGGAGGGTGCAGTCGGAGGGTGCGGTCGGAGGGTGCGAGGGCAGAACGTATCCACCGATTCACGCTGTCAGTCTCACAGCCCTCATCCTGAGGAGCCGCTGCAAGCGGCGTCTCGAAGGAGGCTCCGGAGAGCACCGGAAGCGCGGTGTCCTGCGCGACGCTTCGCTCCTCAGGCGTGCCTTAATCTGCGGCTTTCCTCGCCGTCATGGCCGGGCCGGTCCCGGCCATGCCGATCAGACGAGCGCCGCGTTCCCTTCATCGGGATCACCGGCACCGATTCCCGGATCAAGTCCGGGGAGATGACGGGGAGAAGCGGGCCATGACGATATTCGTCACGCGCTTGCTCCGAGGTCACGACCCGACCCTCGATCCTTCCCCGCGAGGGGACAGAGTGTGCGACAGACTGCACCCGGGCCCGTTCCCCGCCGACGAGCAACGTTCCTGCCCTCTGCCCGACGGAAAATCATATTCCCGCCCTTCACGACACATATGATCGAGGAATCGAGGCTCATTCCGCCTTGACCTGAGGCGCGCGATCCACGATGAGGGTTTGCAAGGTTTTTACCCAACCCTGGCCTTGCGCCGGGGTTTTTTTATGTGAGGCTTGAGCGATGGCGAACGTGGTTGTCGTGGGCGCCCAGTGGGGCGACGAAGGCAAGGGCAAGATCGTCGATTGGTTGTCCGAACAGGCGGACGTGGTCGTGCGGTTCCAGGGCGGTCACAATGCCGGCCATACCCTCGTGATCGGCGACAAGGTCTACAAGCTCTCGCTCCTGCCCTCCGGCGTCGTGCGTCCGGGCAAGCTCTCCGTCATCGGCAACGGCGTCGTGCTCGATCCGCATGCGCTCGCCGGCGAGGTGCAGCGTCTGAGCGAGCAGGGCGTCTCGATCAGCCGCGAGAACCTGCGCGTCGCTGAAAACGCCACGCTGATTCTCTCCATCCACCGCGAGCTCGATGCATTGCGCGAAAGCGGCAGCGCCGGCACGAAGATCGGCACCACCAAGCGCGGCATCGGCCCGGCCTACGAGGACAAGGTCGGCCGCCGTGCCATCCGGCTCATGGACCTCGCCGACCTCTCGGCCCTGCCTGAGAAGATCGAGCGGCTGCTCACGCATCACAACGCCCTGCGCCGCGGCTTCGGTCTCGACGAGTTCGAACCCAAGACGATCTATGACGAGCTGGCTTCCGTCGCGCCCAAGGTCCTGCCGTACATGGACGCCGTGTGGCGCCTGCTCGACGAGGAGCGTCGCGCCGGCAAGCGCATCCTGTTCGAGGGCGCGCAGGGCGCGCTGCTCGATGTGGATCACGGCACCTATCCTTTCGTCACATCTTCCAACACGGTGGCCGGCCAGGCGGCGACCGGCTCCGGCCTCGGCCCGGGCGGCGTCGGCTACGTGCTCGGCATCGCCAAGGCCTATACGACCCGCGTGGGCGAGGGGCCGTTCCCGACCGAGCTGTTCGACGAGACTGGCGAGCTGATCGGCCAGAAGGGCAAGGAGTTCGGCGTGGTGACAGGCCGCAAGCGCCGCTGCGGCTGGTTCGATGCCACGCTCGTGCGCCAGACGGTGCGCACCTCGGGCATCGACGGCATCGCCCTCACTAAGCTCGACATCCTCGATGGCTTCGAGACGATCAAGATCGGCGTCGGATACAAGCTCGATGGCGAGACCATCGATTACTTCCCGGCGAGCCAGGGCGCTCAGGCGCGCGTCGAGCCGATCTACGAAGAGATCGAAGGCTGGAGCGGTTCGACCGCAGGAGCGCGCTCCTGGGCTGACCTTCCGGCACAGGCGATCAAATACGTCCGCCGCGTCGAGGAATTGATCGGAGCGCCCGTCGCCGTGCTCTCCACCTCGCCGGAGCGTGACGACACAATCCTCATGAAGAACCCCTTTGAGGGTTGACGACGGAGCCACGGCGGGTCATTCCCAAAGAGAAATGGCAGATTATTACCCTCTCATCGCACGAGCCGTCGAAGGCTTGCCCGAGCAGACGCCCGACAAGCGGCACGCCGTGTATGAGCGTGCCCGCACGGCTCTGATCGCGCAGCTGCGTTCTCTCGACCCGCCTCTGAGCGAGCCGGAGATCCAGCAGGAGAGCCGCTCCCTCGACGAAGCCATCGCCCGAGTCGAGGCGGATCACACCGTGCCTGCGGCCGGGTTCGATCCCGATGCCTTCTCGAACATGCTGGCCGACGATCAGCCGGCGCCCGAGGGGCCTCGGAACACAGGCTCGGTCCATGGCTTGCGCGCTCCCGCTCCTCCAGCCGCCGCGGAGGAAGAGGCCGGGGACACTTATGCCGAGCCCGCGGTGGCGCGGCCCAAGGTCGACAGCCGTCCTCATCCGGCCATGCAGGGCAAGGGGCGGGCTCGGACCATCATCTTCGGATCGGTTCTGGCGCTCGTGATCGCGGCCATCGCCGCCTTCGCCTTCCTGTGGCGCGACAAGCCCGAAGATCTGGCTCCCGAAACACCTGTCGCGGCAGCCCCGCAGCCGGCTCCTGCCGATTCTAAGATCAACGAGCGGGTCGGCGGTCAGGCTGCTCCCACGACCGCTCCCACTCCCGCGCCCCGCCAAGAGGCGGGTGTGGTGCAGCGCGCGGTCTTCTATGAGGAGGATCCCACCAGTCCGCAGACCCCGAAGGCGCAGGTCGGTCGCGTGACGTGGCGTCTCGAGGACGTGAATCCCGGTCAGGGTCAGCCGCTCGAGAAAGCGGTCAGCGCCCAGATCGAGGTGCCCGATGCCGGGCTGACGATGCGCATGGTGTTGAGGCGCAACCTCGACGCGACGCTGCCCGCTTCGCATACGGTCGAACTCACCTTCACCACCCGCGAAGGCGACACGAACCGTGTCATCCGGGATGTGGGCCTGCTGCAGTTCAAGGATGAGGAAGCCGCTCGCGGAACCCCGGTCGCCGGGCTTCCGGTGCCGGTGCGCGAGAACCTGTTCCTGATCGGCCTCTCCAATCTCCAGGTCGATGTGGCACGCAACACCCAGCTGTTCGTGCGCCGCAACTGGATCGACCTGCCGGTGCGGATGGCGTCCGGCCAGCGCGCGATCCTGAGCTTTGAGAAAGGCGGCTCCGGCAGCCAGATCCTCAACGACGCCTTCAATCAGTGGCAGTAAGACGAACCAGTCTCCGACAACAAAAAAGCCGCGCTCGATGCGCGGCTTTTTCATGCTTCCGCTGTCGGCGGTTTAAGCGTCGGCCGACGAGGTCTCGATCTGGGTCAGGTTCTTCTTGACCGCTTCCTGGATCTTCTCGAAGGCCCGCACCTCGATCTGACGGACGCGTTCCCGGGACACGCCGAACTCGGTGGAGAGCTCTTCGAGCGTGATCGGATCGTCCGACAGGCGGCGCGCCTCGAAGATGCGGCGCTCGCGCGGATTGAGCACGGAGAGCGCCGAGCGCAAGGCGGTCAGACGGTTCTGGCCCTCCTCCTCCTCGACGAGCACCTGCTCCTGGCTCTGGCCGGAGTCGACGAGCCAATCCTGCCACTCGCCGCCACCTTCGCCTTCGTCGCGCAAGGGCGCATTGAGGGAGGCGTCGCCTCCGAGGCGGCGGTTCATGTCCACCACGTCCTGCTCGGTCACGCCGAGCTGGGTGGCGATCTGCTTCACGTGATCGGGGCGAAGATCACCTTCCTCGAACGCGGAGATGCGGCCCTTCGCCTTGCGCAGGTTGAAGAACAGCTTCTTCTGGTTCGCGGTGGTGCCCATCTTCACGAGGGACCAGGAGCGCAGGATGTATTCTTGAATCGCCGCCTTGATCCACCACATGGCATATGTGGCGAGGCGGAAGCCCTTGTCGGGCTCGAAGCGTTTGACGGCCTGCATCAGACCGACATTGCCTTCCGACACCACTTCGCCGATCGGCAGGCCATAGCCGCGATAGCCCATGGCGATCTTGGCGACCAGGCGTAGGTGGGAAGTCACGAGCTTATGGGCCGCTTCGCGATCTCCATGCTCACGCCAGCTTTTGGCGAGCATGTACTCCTCATGCGGCTCGAGCATGGGGAAGCGACGGATTTCGTCGAGATAGCGCGAAAGGCCCCCTTCATTGGCAAGCACTGGAAGCGCTGCAGCCATATTGTCTCCTCCTTTGGCTCCCTCAACACGAGGCAAGCCTGGGGCGGCCCCCCTCCATGGCCGGCCACCCTGCCCTCTATATAAGCGGTTCAACGTTGTCCGAATAGAGGCCTCAGGCTTCAAGACGTGGTGAACGCTCCAGAGTCGCAAGGGTGCCAGCGTAACCTGATTTTGCGACCGATTGACGCTAGATTGCAACTCGCAAAGCCTGGAGAAGCGCTGCCATATCCAGGGGAAGGGGGCTCTCGAAACGCATGAATTCTCCGCTGCGCGGATGCTCGAAGCCGAGGATCGCGGCATGCAGGGCCTGTCGATTCAGGGCGTTCAGCGCCTCCTTCTGCGGCTCCGAGAGACGGTTCGCCTTGGTCTTGAAGCCGGAGCCGTAGGTCGCATCGCCCAGGAGGGGATGGCCGAGATGGGCCATGTGAACCCGGATCTGGTGCGTACGGCCCGTCTCCAGCTCGCATCGGACCAGGCTTGCGATAGGGTTGGCGGGAGGCAAGCCTTCCAGGACCTCGTAGTGGGTGATGGCATAACGACCACGATCCTCTCCCACTACGACGATCTTCTCGCGGTTATGGGTGCTGCGGGCGAGCGCCGCCTCCACGGTTCCCCGCCGCCGCTCGGGCACGCCCCAGAGGATCGCCAGATAGGCGCGCTCAAGGGGCCGGTCCGGCCGTGATCGGCGAATTGCGCCGCGAGCGCCTGATGGGCGAGGTCGTTCTTGGCGACCACCAGCAGGCCCGACGTGTCCTTGTCGAGGCGATGGACGATGCCGGGCCGCTTCACGCCGCCGATCCCCGAGAGGCTCTCGCCGCAATGGGCGATGAGGGCGTTCACCAGAGTGCCGGAATCGTGCCCGGCCGCCGGGTGAACCACGAGGCCCGGCGGCTTGTCGATGACGATCACGTCGTCGTCCTCGTAGACGATGGTGAGATCGATCGCTTCGCCGGCGGGCTCTGCAGGAACGGGCGGCGGCACTGTCAGGGTAATCCGAACACCGCCTGCCACCTTCCGGTTCGGATCGAGGACCGGCGTGTCATCGACGGTAACCTGACCATCACGAATGAGCGCTTGCAGGCGGCTCCGCGACAGATCTGCCTGAAGGCGTGCCAGCACCCGATCCAGCCGCTCGGCCGCCGTGCCGTCTTCCAAGAGCCATTCCTGTTGAGTCGTGTCGTTCACCGCATCCTCATTTCACCTGGGCCGTTCGCTTTTTTCAGCAAAAGGACTTGAAGGGATTCAGAAGGGTGGTTATACGAGCGGCCTCAACCTTGCTAGCTCCCTTCGTCTAGCGGTCTAGGACGTCGCCCTCTCACGGCGAAAACAGGGGTTCGAGTCCCCTAGGGAGCGCCAAAGGTTTCAAGTACTTAGCCCCGCCCCGACGCGGGGCTTTTGTGTTTTTGTCCCAGATTTTGTCGAGAATACAGGGGCGTCCGCCTCTGTTTTTATCCTGACTTCAGGCAATCATCTGGTTGAGGGTTCGACAGGCAGAGGCCTTTGATTGACCTGCCGGATCCCGTGTCCATAGTGGCCACGATGAAGCTTCTGATCAGTTACATCCGCAGCCTCCCGGCTCGCCTGACCAAACGCCGGCGCCAAGACGGAGGCTGTCTGCCTGATTGCCTACGAGGGGAGGGCTGCATACACCCGAGCCCGGCAGCAGGCCTTCTATTGCCGCAGGAGAGGAAGCGAGCAGGGCTTTAGCTTTTGGTCAGAAGTGGCGTTTGAGGTTGATCGGCGGTCAGGTGCCCGCATGAAAAGAGCTGATGAACAGTCAAGATAGAGCTTAGCCAGCGTAGAGGATATGAGAGCCTCTCTCCGCTCTCCTGGACAGGGAGGGGAGTGATGGGGCTATCGGTCGCCTATGAGTGGTATCAGGGCATTTGCCTGCAGGCGTCTGCAAGGTTATGGAATTCACCTTCCTCGAATTTCCCAGGATCTAAATGTCTGACTATCGCAAACTTTCCGCCCAGGACGGCTCTTGGGAGGCTCTCAAGGCCGAATGGCATGGCCAATGCTCCAGCTATGGCGAAGATTTCGACTCCTACGCTCAGGGGACCTTCTCTGTTCTCACCCCGCTTGCTGAGAATAGTGAGCCGGACGCCGGCGTTTATGCCTATCTTGACGGCGGGAAGCACGCAGCTATCTTTCAGGCCAACTGCACCCCTCTACCAGGATATACAGGGCCTGTCCTTCGCGTCCGCTTTATGACACTAGCGCCGCAGTATGACTTTGGCGATTTCGGCGTGGATCAATATTCCGACGTTTTGGCTGGGGTGTTCGCTACCAGCATGGCGCTCTCTGATATTGATATGAAAAGCCAGCACCTTAAGTTCCACCTTCAGAGCCCAGCGGATCGTCAGTTTTTTGCTATGCTTGAAGGGCCACTCGGCAGAACGGGCATTTTCGAGTCTGTTCAAATCCGGGGGGCTTGGCTATACATCACAAAAAAGTAGCCCCTCTACCTATCCGTATGGCTAGTAACCAAATATAAACCTGTGCGTTATAAGAAGCTGAATAGCCCCCAAAGGAGTGTGCCCGTGACCTCTACCCAGCTGACCCAAGCCAAGGCCGAGATCAGGACTGCTATTGCCGCGACGATCAACAAGATCGGCCTGGGCAATTTCAAAGCTACGTCCCTGTTCATGTCGAGCCAGCGACAGGCGGGTAAGAAGGCGGCCTAAGCTGCTGGCACCTAAGGTGTTTTGAGGACCCCGGCCGAGACGCCGGGGTTTTTGTTTGCCCGAACGTCAAGCTTCAATCTTTGCCCATGACCTACCCCCGCGACACCACCGCCATCTCCGAGCTTACTGGCCAACCCGTCAGCACATGGTCTGAGGAATGACGGATTGAGACCGAAGCCCGAGCCATCCTCAAGATGTCCAAGCAGGAGCGGGACTGGTTCTTCAATGGCCGGAAGGACGAGAATGGGAAGACCATTGAGCGTGGGCTGATCGCTGTCCGGGGCCTGCAGGCTGCCGAGGCCATCAAAGCCACCATGGAGCAGCTGCAGGCCGTTTGAGAGGCGAAGCGGTAGAGCCGCCTCTATCCACTGTTTCCACAAGCACTCGCAGACACCTAGCCCCAGGACTCGACACGTCACGTACGCCAGGAACATGTTCTCTGTTCGTTCTTAGTGAGTCGGACAGAGCATGCCGCAGACTTCAAAGTTGACAGTTGAGCAGGTCTTGGAGGCCAGGTTGCGCTATGCGGCTGGGGAGCAGGACTTCAGGAAGCTTGCCGCAGCCTATCGGATCAGCCGCTCGACCATCACCAATGCAGTGCTCGGCAAGACCTTCAAAGACCTGCCCATGCCACCGAGAAGGCAATGACGGAAGAACGTTACGATCGAACCTCCCAGCTCAGGCACTGCGCTCTCCCGAAGCTTGTCGTGGAATGCATCAAATGCAGGCGGCGCGGCAGGTTCGACAAGGCGCGACTCATCGAGAAACTCGGTGAGACCTATTCGGTCTATCAGGTCGTGGCCGACTGACGCGAGATTGGGAGGGTGACAAGCCCAATGCTATGCCGGCCTATGTCCTGCACCCGTGAGCCATGTACTGCCTTCCCCTTCTGCCAGAATGGCAAGGGTGTGAGAGCCGGTTCTTTATCGATGTGAACAACGGCCGGAAACCGGAGCCAATCTACGAAGTTTGATTTCCAAAACAGAGAAAGCCCGCTAGCCGAAGCGAGCGGGCCCCGGCAAGCTGTGGCTCCTTAAGACGCGCTATAAACCTGAGCCGCCGCCCTTAGCCGTTCGGCATGTTCATAGATTTCATCTAGCGTATCGATCTTGACCCGCTCTTCCTTCTCCCCATCGAACAAGCCAATGTATTTGACGCTCCGGTTGAAATGCAGACGAGCCAGCGGCCGCCTGTTGTTGTCGTCGACCAAGATCCCGCAGTAGCTCTTCTGATCACGCATCACGACCCGAGTCGGCTTGAGGATATCCCGGACGATCGCGCGCACGATCATAAAGCCTTCCCGCTCCTCCTCCGTCGTCGCGATGACTTCATCAGCCTCAACTGGTGGTGGCTCAGCGGCTACATCGGCCGTCTCAGTATCAGCAAGTGCAGTCGAGAGCCGCGCCTGTACTGAGTCACGAATGATCTCTCTAAAGGCAGTCTTCACCATTGGCGTGAACTGTTCACGGATAGCAGCCGTAAAACGTCCAAGCTGCAAATTCGCTGTAACAAGGCGGACGAAATCTTCGGAAGGTGCTTCCATCTGCGCGACAATCTCTTTCTTGATTGCCGAGGTATATTTCAGCTGGTGGGCGGTTTGCAGAATATTGTCGATGCTGAACTCGCTCTTAGCAAATTTCTTCAGCTCGTGCGTCAACTGCCCTTGCAGATCAGACAGATCGAACGTGAGAAATGGCCTTTCATCAAGCTTGTTGGGTGCCTCAAGGTCCGTGTGGAAGTGAAAGGTCCGGCCATTAGTTAAGATCGCAAACCTAGCCTCTGTTACAGAAAAGTATCTGTAAAGCTGCGCCAAGTGAACCTTATCCAGATTAGTCGTAATCGGTTTGCATTCAATTAGTATTCGGATCGCGCCGTCGACCCTAATAGCATAATCAACCTTTTCGCCTTTCTTGCCGACTGCGTCCGCTGTATATTCGGGGATGACCTCATGCGGATTGAAAACGTCGTAATCCAAGGCACTCAAGAACGGCAGAATCACCGCTGTCTTAACGGCCTCCTCAGTGATCATCGCGCTTGAATGAGACTTAACCCTTTCCGCAAGTATGCGGAGCTTTTCTTCTACGCTCATGGTGCCCCCAGGCTTTTGATAGGATCAGACGATCATTAGCTGCCGAAATCGTCAAGCCAATAAAGTCCTAAGTTAGAGAGGGTCGCTAGACCGACCGAGATCGTACAGCGTGCATCTAAATCTCTTTTGCTTGGCACTTTCCGGCGGAAGCTTTCTTGCGGCTATGCCCGGCTCGGACCTTTCCCGGCCATTTTGCGGGCCTCATTGACTAGCAGGCATGAGACATCAACCCCGAGCGCTACCGCTGTATGCCAAAGGGTGAGGACCGTCGGGTTTCGAGCCCCACTCTCAAGACCGCTGATGTAAGCCCGATCGACACCCATCCGCTCCGCGAGTTCTGCTTGAGACATGCCCGCAGCGGTGCGATACCGCCGCACGTTCTCCCCAACCAGCACTCGCACATCCTTCGACATGCGGCGAATGCGGCCAGATTGTGCACTTTATTGCGACGCATTATAGTGCACATCCAAGGACGCATGGCTACGGGATTGCCGCACCAACTCTCTGGAACGGATGCTCGTCTCGAAAGCGCCTTAGGGTTCGAAGAAATAACTCGGGCATGGTTGGGGCATATGAGTGAGCCGATCTTCACGAAGGGCTATCTGGAGCACCAACGACACCAAGCTTTGCCTCGTCTTTTTAGAGAGTTCGCTAAGAAGCTTCCGGATGGTGATCAAGAATTCTGCGTTGAAATAGCTAGCGCCCTAGAGGTGCTGCTATCTTCCCAGAGGGAAAACCTCTCCACGATCAATAAACTGCGGGGCACGCTGAAAAATGCAGAACACGATTTTCAGCGCCAAATCCGCGCTGCCAATGCTAAGGCAAATCACTATCAATACCTGGGCGACTCATTGAATGAACAAGCCAAAGCTCTGGTCTCTGCCGCACTTCGGAAGCAATCGCTGCCAATTCACGAGACAGTTAAGGCGGCTGCTGCCTGGGAGAGCGGAACCCGCGACTACCATGCAGATCCCAGTGGGCTCCTATACCATCTAACGCCTTCGAAAGAGGAGCTCGCCAGACTAAGGCGGCAGCTTTGGATGAAATGGTGCTGGTCAGTTGGACCCAGCGCGCTCTTCATTGGGATCATCCTCCTCGGGCTTATCTTTGGCGGGAACAACTAGACCCGGCAGCGAGCAAGGGCACGCAATTGAGCCTCCACCTGCAGATCATTCACCGCCCTATGACGCCACACGTTGTTGGCGTTCATAGCCATGTGCTCGATCGGGAGCCGAGTAGCATTCCGATCACGCCCGCAGGGTGCCTCGCATCCGTCTGCAGGCCACCTCCTTGGTCAGCATCGGCTTGGCGGGTTCTTCTCCCGCCTCGCTGCCGCTGCCGCCCGCCCCTGTTGTCCATTAGGCGGCCGCAGGGCAATAACAATGGCACTGTCAGCCAAATCCACATGCCTGATTTCTAAGTCAGCCGACAACGTCACAACCTTCATCATCAAGGTCGGAAGGTCACCTCGGCCAAGCCGGCTAGCATATCTCGACCAGAGTGAAGGTACCGGCCAACAACACGATGCTCACGCTGCCGACGAAAGCCACCGAGTTGAACCAAGTCGAGAATATCTGGCACTTCATGCGTGAGAACTGGCTCTCTAACGGGTCGTCACTTCCTACAACGACCCTCTCGATCACTGGCGTGCTGCTGGAACAAGCTCATTGATCTACCCTAGGCTCAGGACCTATTAATTTAAGCTGAGTTGTGATTCAGAGCCTCCGTTTGAGGAGGCTCTGAATGGGTGATCTGTTTCTGCTCAGTGAGCGCCAGATGGCGCGGATCTCGCCGTACTTCCCGGTGGCCCACGGAGTGCCGCGCGTGGATGACCGGCGGGTGGTCAGCGGGATCGTGTACGTCATTCGCAGCGGCTTGCAGTGGAAGGATGCCCCGACGGCGTACGGGCCCCACAAGACGCTCTACAACCGGTTCATGCGCTGGAGCCGGCTGGGCGTCTTCGACCGGATCTTTGCCGCGCTTGCCAGTGAGGGTCCCAAGCCCGAGCGGATCATGATCGATGCTACGCACCTGAAGGCGCACCGCACTGCGGCCAGCCTGCTCAAAAAGGGGATGTTCCCCGTCGTATCGGGCGCACCAAAGGCGGCCTGAACTCCAAGCTCCATGCCGTCTGCGACGGCGCTGGCAAGCCGATCATCCTGCTGCTGTCCGAGGGCCAGATGAGCGACCATAAGGGCGCTCGGCTCATCTTGGGGGCGCTGCCAGCAGGCTCCACTCTGATTGCCGACCGAGGCTACGACAGCAACTGGTTCCGGGCAGCTCTTGTCGAGAAGGACATCACGCCGTGCATTCCGCCGACCAAGAGCCGTAAGGTGCCCATCGCCTATGACAAGATGCTGTATCGGCAACGGCACAAGGTCGAGAACATGTTCGCAAAGCTCAAGGACTGGCGGCGGATTGCGACCCGCTATGATCGCTGTGCTCACACCTTCTTCTCGGCCATCTGCATCGCGGCTGCCGTCGCCTTCTACCTCAATTAACGAGTCCTGAGCCTAGACTATCACGCCCAGCGGCTTGCATGATTGGGCGCACGGGCTCTGATCAGCAGGATTTGGTATTTCTAATGAATTATGGATTTATCACGTAGTGATAAATCCATACCCTACAAATATAAAGTGCTTATATCTATGAGAGAGTAACGGACGAGGTACCTACATCAGAATATCTTAATGAGTATCCTTCGCATATAAATTAGGGCGGCGGGTATCTGCATAAAGTTCAAGAATGTCAGTATCATTGATAGATACCTCGGAATGGACGACCAGATAACCGCTTGCATCTACTTTTTATATATTGACGCTATTTACTAGAGATAACTATTTTCTCCAAGATCGACTGCTTCGACATCGGACGCGAGGAGGAGACGTATGCTTTCGTACTCTATCAACACTAATGTGTGGTCATCCGAGTCCGGAAATTCTATAGATTACGACTTCTCTAAGGATTTCTACTTTAAAACGTCGGGATCGCCGGGCACCAATATCGGGTTCAGTGTTGGTGGCGACATCCACGCAGGCGCCAACGCCAACATCAACCTCGACTACACATTGGGCTTCGGTCTCGTCGGCAACGCACATATTGAAGGCGGCGGCACTAATATCGCCTACAGCATCGATCCCGGTGCGCGGATTCAAAACGATTCTCTTGAGAGCCTCACCGCCTCCATCGATACCCAGAATTTCAAGATCAATTCGGGAAGCTTGCTCTCGAATGGGGTGGACCTGTCGAAGAGCAGCATCGATCTCGGGCTGGGTGGTGAACTCTATGCTGGTCTGCGCGGTGGATTCTCCTATGAGGCAGGCGTCATCATTAGAGCACCCATCTTTGGCAACGTGATCGCCCATCCAAGGGTCGGCGACAGTTGGAACTTCAACACTCCGCTTGTGGATACGAAGGGTACGATCCCGCTCATCAGCCTCGACGGTCAAGATATCGAGCCGTGGGAACTGGACCTCCAGTATGCGAAGTTCACAGCCCAACTCCCGGAAGCCCTCAAGTTGCAAACCACGTCGCTCGGTGGCGATGGCTCGCTGAGCGTCTCCGGGACGACCAAGCCCTTCGCCACGGCGGCCGTCGATGTGGACGCGGCATTGCTCGCCCTGTTTGGCCTGCCGCCGAATACGTTGAGCGGCAACATCGGGTTCGACTGGGGGGTGCTGAAGGCTGGGGTCAATTACAATCTGCTCGATGCCAAATTGACTGGCGGCGCGTCTCTCGGACAGGACGTGACATTCAAACCGGGTGACATCGAAGTCGAAATGACTTCTAGCTTCGGGGAAACTCTCACTGGGAAGATCGGTGACAAATTCGAGTTCAAAACCCCTGAGGGCGCAGGCAAGTTTGATGTTACTGCCAAGTACACCTTGAACGGAGAGGTGATCTCCTCGACTTACTTGGACCTGGGGTCAAGTTTCGACTACAAGGTTCTGACTGGAGACGTTTACGCCGGAGTCGATGTGAGCGTTAGTGGGTTTGGTATCAGGGAGAACTGGTCGCGAGGTTTCAGCCTGCTCGACGACTCGCTGGGTATCGGCGGCGGCGCAAGGGTCGATCTGTACAGCAACAGCAAGGCTGTAGAACAGACGCTCACCGAAACCTACACCCTCAGCTACGAGAACTTCGTCACCGCTGCGTCGGGACCGAACCTCACGCTCACCCCCAACCAAGAGAGCATCGTCGGTGGCGAGGGGGCGAACAAAATCACCGGCAACAAGCTCGCCAATACTCTTTATGGTGGCGGTGGCAATGACAGAATGTTTGGCAGCGCGGGCAACGACACAATCTTCGGTGAGATCGGGAATGACTGGCTCTTCGGTGGAACCGGTAAAGACTCCCTGACTGGGGGCGCTGGTAAAGATGTTTTCATCTTCGATAAAAAACCAAATAAGTTGTCCAACATTGATAAGATCATGGACTTCAACGTGAAGGATGACTCGGTCTATCTGGAGAACGCCATCTTCAAGATTGGAAAGGGCTCGGAAACAAAGCCTGGAGCACTCAAGAGCGGCTACTTCTATGCGGGGACCAAGGCCCATGATGGGGACGACCACCTGATCTACAACAAGAAGGCTGGTGTCCTGTTCTACGACGCTGACGGCACAGGTTCCCAGGCTCAGGTACAGATTGCAACGCTCTCGAAAAACCTGAAATTGACGCATAAAGACTTCTTTGCCATTTAGCTCAAACCGAGCCACTCGGAGGTCCAGGTGGCTCTTATACTTGCAGAGCGCTGGTTCACGGGATCCACTTGGATCTCATAAGAATGCCTTGGCAATCAGCCGAGGCGTATGCGGACGCTCCGCCCAGGTCTCGATAGCCGCCAGATTGAACACTGCCAAAAGGGAGCCATGAACCGGCTGAACTCCAGGAGTGCGATCCAAGAATTCAGCGCGGCCCATGTCTGTCTCTAATCCACCTATGGCAATCTAGTCGTCGATCGTGACAGTGACCCGGTTGAAGTCAGTTAGAGTCCCGGAACTGTTGTATGTGCAGATCTCCAGGTAGTCGGTCGTGAATGCCTGGAGGGCATGGAAACCAATACCGTCCATGGTTGCATGATAGGCGTCCGCTGTTCTCACCCCGTTGCGGAAGTTGATGCGGTACTTGCCCATCGCGAGCCTTTGGACGGATGAGACGCCCCGCTGCCGCGTGATGGCGCCATTGGTGCCGTTGAACATCACCTTGGCCGCCGCAGCACCACCTGCCTCATCAGGGCGTTCAACGGCGCTGTGGTAGTACGCTCCTTCATCATGCAGTTCCCATTTAGGGACCGCATTGAGATGGATGTACTTGGTCGATGCGCTTGGAGTGTAGGGGGTCGGCCCTCCATCAAAGTGACGGAAGGCTGAGCCTTGGACATTCACAACCACCTTGCCCGAACCCGTGTCGCCCTGAACGTAGATGTTATGCACGGTTGACGGGAGGACACCGCGGTTGAACGAGCATCCCATAGCGTTCAAGGTGAACGGGTCGACACCGGCGGTCACATGGATATCGGCCGTTCCGCTCGTGGCCTCGAAGTGCGTTTGGAAGTTCGCCGCGCAAGCACCTTCCCCACCAGGTGTAACAAGCATGACGCTGCCGCGCGGCGAACTGGTCGAGCCCTGCCCGTTATTTTCGATCGAGCCGCCATACCAGTTCAAGGTCGAGCCCCGTTCGACAATAAGCCCCCATTCAGACATGCCGCCAACCGAACATCCGAAGAAGCTCATGGCATTTGGCATCGTAAATGCGTTGCGGTAAGCCCACAGGCCCCTCCGACCCCACCGCATCTCAACATCGAAGAACCTGCAGGACACGGCGTCGATCAGGTGGAAGTGGGTGTCAAACTCGAATCCGAGAATGTCGTTGAACTGCACATAGGCCGCAATCAGGGTTTGAATTCCCGTGCCCTGGCCCGCCACCTTGGGCCGCATCTTAAACCCGCCGATCTTCATGTCCGGCGAGGAGTCGGCGCCGTCCGGTTCGCCTTTGAGCAGGATCATTGGCTGGTCGGCGGCTCCGGCCCAGATCAGTTCCGTCCCGTTCACGCCGGCCCCGCGGAGCCCTACGATCCCATTCAATCTTTCGCTGGGTCGGTCGGTGTAATCGAGTATGACAGTTTGGTCGATCTCGAACGAGCCAGGTCCGAGATTGACATGGCCGCCGCCCTTGTACTTGGCGAATTCCACGGCGTCCCGGAACGCCTGCCGGTTGGCCGCCGCCGCCCCTCCGGAGACTGCCCCGAAATATTTCAGGGTCGGTACATCCTCAGCGAACTCCCACCATGCGCTGTCCGCGCTCTGGAAGTGCCATGGCTTGACGATGTTGGGTGCTGCAACGCGCTTATGCAATCCGGTGCCACCATCACCAGGCGCTGCGCGTCCTGCCGTACGCAGGAACGAGACGGACGAGGGAATTTGGGCAGTGATCGCCACGGTTTTTGAGGCGTATTCTGCGTGTCCTGGAACGACGATGGTATGCGCCTCGATCAGATCTTGCGCCTGCCCCAGGATCTCCGCATCGCGTGCGATGCCGTCCTCTTGGATCTGCTGCGCCTGCATCACCACCAGATCGAACGTGTCCTCGTGCGTCCGCGCGTGAAACCCGCCCTGGTTGCCGATCCGGTTCGGCTGAGAAAGAGGGACCCGGCGAATAACCTGCACCTTGGTCCCGGAAGGGAGAGGGCCCGCAGGCTCAAGCGGGTAGATCACCTGTCCGCCCGCATCTGTTCCCGCGCCCTGCACAGAGAACCCGCTGGAGACTTCGTTTGTGGTCCCATTCAGAGCCGTGACCTTGAGCCGAATATGATCGGCGGTCAGGACCTTGAAGGGGTAGGGCCAACTCCGGTTAGTGCCATCTGCGGTCCACTGCTGGGAACGTCCACTCGTTACGCTTACTGTCATTGGAATCTCTCACTCTAACTATGGTGAGCAGATCGGGCCGTAGCGGTACATCCACTCCTCGACCTGCGTGCGTCCCTGAGATTCCCGTCATTCTCGACATGCCAATTTCTCGAGACCTCCTAGCCACATGCTGCCTGACGCTAACCGCGTGGGCAGTGCACCCGAAGGTCCTAAGTTCCCGAAGCTAGACTCTATCACTTTTGTGCATTATGAACAGAAACATTATGCAATATGCACAAGGATATCGTCGCCATGGATGACGCCGAAGCCCTACGATTGTCCCTCCAACTCCTCCGCATGAAGCCGGAGGATCTGCTTCGCCTCATAAACTCAGCTCAAGGTGGAGAGGGTGAGTCTATAGCGCGGAGCACCTACACAAGGTGGGCAAATGGATCGACAGTCGTTCCCGCTCCAGTAAAAGCGCTGCTGCGCAGCAAACTTCTAGACCTGCTAAAGAGCCGTAAGATTGAGCTCTCTCGGCGGATCGTTGTGGCTGTTATTGGTAAGGGCGGCACAGGACGATCGTCCAATAGCATGCTTCTGATGGCGATAGCGCGAGCTATGGGCATCGCGGCCGTCTATCTCGACCCAACGAATGGCAAGCTTCTGTCCAATGGCTACCATCTACACGTCGCGAAGGAGGCGCTACCTTCTCAAGCCATTGTAGTCACGTCCCAGAGGGAGTTCCGAGCAGCGGTCGAAGCTGCATGCCCAAACAATGGACTGGTTTTTATTGACTGCCCGACAGGCCTGTTTTTGGGCCTTGATGAGTGGAAAGCCTTCGAGAGTGACCTCTTGGCAAACGTTGATCACTTCGTGGTCACAACAAACGCTGGAGGAACGGATATGCTCCTCACCCCAAAAATCACTGCTACACTGCAAGAGTGCAAGGCAAGTTTTCGAGTGCTGTTCTGCGGGCAAACTCCATATGTGAAGCTGCTCGCACAAAACTACTTGTTGTTCGAGAAGGCTAACGTTCCTGTCTTCGATGCCTATGTGACCGGGTCTGCGGCAAGCCTTCGCGATCGCCTGATGCGCTATGGAAAGGCCCGAAATACAGACGATTTTATCGAAGACGACATACCGCTTCTGGATGCCTTTACTGAGCTGCTTTCTGAATTTGATGTCGACTTAGAGCCACCAGCTGTAGCGCTGTCCGAGGAGAGCAGTTTTAGGGATGTCGTGACGGCCGCGGCACAGGCTAAGGGAATGATCACCTAGCGCTTGGTTAGGCATTCCGCCGCACAAGGCTCCAGCCAAGACGTCATCATCACGACTTGGCCGGAGCGAGTGGTTTCGATCCGTTTTAACCGCCCGCAGATCAGGCGGCCTTCGCCAACGACGTTATGGTCAGTATGTCCTCAAGGGCCTGCTTGGCATCCTCGGCCGTGCCGCTAATAGCTCTCGCTGCCAAGGCCTGTATGGTCCCAATTTGGGCCACGCGCCGCATCCGGTGAACCTCCTCGCGGGTTTCATCTGCTGTTCCAAAGGCATCGCATGATCCGCACTGCGGGCAGCAAGATCCTCCCTCGGCTCTGTGGGCTAACTGTTCGTACTGCCCGTGCCAGCCGCAGCGGTCACATGATGCATAAGGGGTGCTGTCGTGATTGCACATTTTGGTGCCTCGGGGATGGTTAGAGAAGTAGCGGTTTTCGCTATAGATAGCTTTAAGCGATCATTAGGGGTAATACAAGCGATTTTCGCTACAGCTATCGAAATTCAGCAAGGGCTCTGTTAATGTCGCGCCATGATTACACCAGCCCAGTGCCGCGCCGCCCGCGCTCTCCTAGATTGGTCCCAACAGCAGCTTGCGGAAGCGGCGCGGATTGGGAATGCAACCATACGAAATTTCGAGAGCGGCCGGTCCTCACCACAGAATGCAACGTTAGACGTGATGCGGCGGGCATTTGAGGGTGCTGGAGTGATCTTCATTGATGAGAATGAGCAGGGGCCAGGTGTGCGGCTCAGAAAGATGAACCCCGACGAAGGCAGGCGGCCGGATCAATTGACCACCGAAAATGGTAGGTAAAACTAAACTATGAGGATCATACCGATTGGGCTCTGCCTATCTTTGATTGCATTGTAGTCTCTGCCCGCAATGGCCGAACCCTCTGAAGCGGAGCGCAACCTCAACGAATTCAAGGCACTTTCGCTTGAGCGTCAAAGGGCAATCCTGCACGTCGAAACCTCTGATGAGGTCTTCGGCCCGATGTCGTTGTTTGACTGTGCGATTGAGGTCCCCAGAGCGGCAAAGGAGATCCGCCAGCGGTTCAAGGAGGGGCTAAACGTTGGCGCCTCGTCTACTCAGAGTTATGAGTACTGCACTTTCAGGTATTTCCGCACGGATACGCCGGCACATTGCAAGGTGACCCAGGCGACTATACGGAAGTTACCCAATCCCATGGCAATACGCGACGCGTTGGGTGACCCGTACAAGGCTTGTAAGAGGTAGCGCCGGGACCATTCCAAAAGGCAGTCCAGAAATTACGAGTCATGGTACCCGAAAAGCGAAGTTGTTTTTCTTAGAGGCTGTTCGCGTCTATGCTGGAAAGCCTCTCCCAGGGCAAATCAACCTTAACAGCCAGATCATAGTGCACCTAGACCTCACAGAGAATAATACACGCTCCACAGCCAAGGGGGGTGTATTGTGGATGTATCTGGAACCATTAGCAGCCTATCTCAAATCGCGTTAATCGCCGTCGCGCTTTCGAGTGCTATGATGGCCATGATGCGCGCAGAGCGCCTCTATGTAGCTTACTTTGTGCGAAAATACTTCGAGCCCGGGATGGATCAGAATGCGCGGAGAGGTCTGAGGTACAAAGGCCGGAAGAGAGTTGCTTGGTTTTTGTACCCGGCAGCACTCGTAATTGGGGTAGCTTCCGTCTTGTACGCCATCGCTGCTTACGGCGACCTCAAGTCCTTAACTCCTGGCATACTGGTAGGAATGGCTGCCTTTTTTATTATTGGCGCTGTCTTTCTTTGGTATTCATCTCTTTATTTTCGGTTGGTCGAGCGTGATCAGAAGCGCGAAGCAATGACTTGGATTGGCAGGACATTGAAGCATCGGATCATGATAAATGTCGGATTCGCGATAGTGACCTTCGCCGCGTTCCTCTGGAAAGTAATAGAGGCGTGGATGACATTTATGGGCGTTGGACATTGACCCTACATGGTATCAAACGTCCTTGGCCGTGCCGCCGGTGCCGCTCGCTCTCATTCCAATGCGGTATCGTCAAGATCCAACCGCCACCACAGGGCGAGCAGACAAGCTTCACGGACACGTCGGGCAACGCATTGGTGAATGATTGAGCGGCTTCCTTGGGGTAATCCACCTGCTAGCGGAACGTGGCGAGTTGAATGGGCGTTGGGAAAGGCAACACAGTCAAGGGTGACCCATGCTCGTCAAGGATCTCTCGAAGAGAGTAAAGATCGTCGTCAATGGTAAAGTATTGCCGTCGGCGGTTGTTGTGCCCGGCAATAGCGAAGCCGCCTCAGAGAAGCCGGAGCAGGCCAGTCAACGTCGATAGTCAGAGCTGTTTTCCAGTGCGGGCCGGAGCAAATGCACCTCGGCCTCCCTCACGCCTCGAATGGTAACCGCGCCCTGTTAGTCGTTCTGCCGTCGGCATCCTTTCGGCCATTGAAGAACACATCCTGCTCCTGCTTGGACATCTTCAGGGCTGTCCAGGCCTTAGTCTTTGCGGGATTTGGCTGAGATCTGCTGTCGTCTATGGATGAATAGGTAAGAGCCAAGGGCACGATCCGCAGGAAGTGGAGGATTTCCAGCCTGCAAAAGGCACCCGATATCACCTGTATAATCAAGTCATAGAGAGCGATGTCCGCCCTCTACGTCGCCGTCGAAGCAATTCGGCAGGTATTGATTCAAGGTATGAGGTGCTAAGAATGACTACCACTGTTGTTTTTAATCGTAAGATCGTGAATGCTCGCGAGTTCGAGCGCGTGGCCTTGCACGATGTGAAGGATATGATCCTTCCCTATACCCCCCTCGCCGCTGTTCGTTCGGGCAGCCTGTCGGCCCACTACTTGGAAGCCTCCACCAAGGGGGATGCCACGAAGCTCGCGGTGTTCTTTCACACCGGTGCCTTCATCGACATCGCCTACCTCGCGGTCGGTGGCATCTATGCCTACGGCGGCTACATCGCCACCGAAAACCTGGACTCGATCACGATTACGGATCGCGTGACCGAAGGTTTCTTCGAACTCGACGTGGTGATTGCCGGGGAGACGCTGACCCTCGCCTATGATCCGACGCAGAACGCCTACGCACCAGTCTTCACGGCGACCGTCTCCGACGCCGCGCTCATGGCCTCTGGGACGCGCAAGGCAGCCTGACGACCGGACTTCGGGGCCTTGCCCTTGACGCCCTGCCGGGTTTCCCGACCTGGCAGGGTTTCCGCTTCTCTACCCTTCCCCGCTCTCCGTGCGCTGGTCCTTCGCAGTCACGCCGCCAATTTCCGTTTTGGAAAATGCCGATCGTCGGAACCGTTACTATATCTTCAGGTATTGTAAATCGGAGGGAGAGACGAATGACGCGTGAAGCCAAGAAGCCCTCGAGGGCTAGTCGCAAGAAGCCGGCCTGGCAGGACAATGTTGCTTGGCTCAACATCCTTCAGAGTGAGAAAGGCTTCGGTCTGAAGAACGGTGCTGAAGTGGCGGACTTCCTCGACACTACCGTATCGGCGGTTTCACTCGTGCGGCATGGAGAACGGGATCTCGCGGGTCTCGCGCCGGCTGTTCTGGCCCTCCTGTTCCCTGACGATTTCGAGATCGCGCTTCAGGCGCAACTGATGGAATGCGATCTGCGCAAGCTCCACGCGCAAATGACGAACGATCTCGCGGAAGGAAAAACGCCGGAAGCTTCCCGTGAGGCGCTGCAAAAGAGGATCGCCGAAGGATGGAATCTGCTTGCCCGGCTGAGAAGATGTTACAACAGAATAACTTGGAGGGCGGCTGAACAGCGCTTTGAGCGAGCGATCGTCCGGGCTGCGATTGCCTCTCTCGAAGGCCAGCTAAACTTGTACTGCGGCAGGTACGAAGCTGCCGCGGCGGCCTTCGAGAGATCTCTTTCCCGCCTCAAAGAAGCTTTCTCCGAAAAAGCTCCCCCCGCCCAAGACAAGATGGCTCGCCTTGGTGCGCGTGTGCTGCTCGTTCGCTCGATGATCAATTGGTACTTCGCGAACCATAAGGCTGAGCCCAAGGTGGATGTGTCCCAGACCCTTACGCAGGAGGATTTCGTCCGCGTTGTCAGGGACGTTGCCGTCATTGTCGGCGACTCTCGTCTCCTCATCAACGTGGGCGAAGCTCATGCCGAACACGACATGGATGATCTTGCGGCCGAACTGCTGTGCGATGCCGCCGAGATACTGGACATCAAGGCCGCCGACCTCCCACAACACCATCCCGTGGGCTATGAGACCTCGCTAGGCATGATCCCGGTCCTCGCGACTGCACTCAACTTGGCAAACCAAGTCGAGGCTCGCCGGCGCGATGCGCTGGAGAAGAAATTGGCCGCGCGGTGTGATGTCGGCGGCTTCCCACTGGGCTCGCTCCCCGACGACGCGAGCCTCAACCTGCCCGGCTTCTGATCATAGGAAAGGACCTGCTATGCTCCGCACACTTTTCATTGTCGCAGTTCTCTTGGGCGCAATCGTGCAGACGAATGAGCCAACCAAGGCGCCCCCCGGGACCGACACGTATGTCGTGTCCGAAATGCCCGGCCATGTAACCCGCGCCTGATTGGCTCAATACGACCCATTAAGCACATCCGGCGCGAAATTTCAGGAGTGGTCAGGGAACGTGCATTTCGGCAAGTCGGCAAGGTGGACCGAAAGTGCAAATCCCTGACCCGCCTCTCCCTGAAGCTACCCTACGCGGCTGCATCTCCATCATTCTCATCTGTCCGGATCGTATCCGCAGCTATTCTCGCCCGCCGCCGCGCGGCAGTCAGCTGGGCTCCGATGTCTAGCCCGCCGCTCATCTCCAATTTATCTGTGAAGAGCTTCAGGTTCTTCCCGAGCTTCTCCAGGGCGTCCAGCTTGGAGTGCGCCTTGATCTTGATCGTTCGCAGCACCTCGTCAGGGGTGCCGTCTCGTCCCTTGATCGTCCGCTCCTCGATCTGAACCTCGGAGAGGGCCGCCAGGTGAGCGGCGTCGGCTTCAGTTAGGTCCAGGCGGGCTGTGCCATCGTCCTGGATCACCACGACGTCCGCCAGGCTGAAGAACGCGACCTTGCTGATCTCCTCCAACACCTGTTCGGCCTCAATCTTGAGCCGCGCCTGCAGGTCTGTCTCGAGCCGCTCTACCGCCTCCCGAACATGGGCGAACCGTGGCTCATTCCGGAGCGCCCAGGCAATCCGGTCGGCGTTCTCGGGTTTGCACGAGTACCCAGCCTCGCGGACAGCACGAGCTCCATTCCGGTGCTGCATGTAGCGGTGAACGAACCGGCGCTGCCGATCGGTCCAATTGCCTGGCCCGAGATCGTCCTCATCAAGCGGGCCCGCAACAGGGGATCCCAGGTTCTTACCTTTGCCTCTTGCCATCTCTATTTCTCAAGCTTTCTCAACTCATCAGCCACAGCTGCCATCACTTCGATTCGATCCGCCGCTAATCCCTGAACGGCCGCCATTCCCATAAGCGCTTCTACTGCAGCCTCGGCATCTCCAAGGCTCAAGGCGAAGGCCAACCCGTCCTCGAGCAGGTGTACGATGCTCCCGACTGTGACAGGGACTGATTCCGATACTTGCGGGGTCTGCGGGGTCTGCGGGGTCGAATTCGGCCCGCTATATAGAAATGTCGTCTGACATTTTCCCACATTGACTGAAAGTGACCCCGCAAGACCCCGCAGACCCCGCAAATCTAAACGATCTGCCATCTGATCACCTTTGTATGGCTGTTCAATCCAGCTTGAATGAGCCGCTTTCCATCGATGATCCGATCGCGATGCTTCCGACACCAGTTCCCGAACCCGCGCTTGTCCAACCGCCCGTCTCGACCAATGAAGTCTGAGAGTGCATCAATCAAATCCTGGTCTGGGACATCGCCATAAGCCCTCGCTACGTCGTAGCCTTTTGCCACATCCACCCTGCGGGCAATCTCTTGGGCAGTCCAAGGCTCCGAGGGGAGTGCGCTCAAGATAGCGCTGTTCCGCTCCCGCTCCGGGTCATCGGTCCGCACGCGATCGGCATTGGATAGCGGATCAGGCAGGCCGAGCCATACGATCGCGCTGCGGATCAGATTCGACCATTCCGCGAAGCCACCCAGGGCGGGCCGCACTGGCGAGGCTCCCGAGACAACGAACGCCCGCAGGATCGTCAGCGCCGCTACGACGAGCTTTGCACGATCGCGTCTTGCCCAGGCTCGAGGATCGAAATCGAATGACCTTTCCTCCGGCCGCTCAACACCGGCATCAAGCCTGATGAGCACAACGCGCCGGACAAGGTCGCCCGCAAAGCGCAGGGAGTTGCCGGTGGCCACCATCATTACCCGAGTTGGCAGATCCAGGTTGCGGCTCTGCCCGAGAACCCGGAGTTTAACGCTCTCCTGGGTGAGAATCTGGCAGAGGAAATCCGACCGGAGCGGGCGCTCTACGTTGTCGAGGCTAAGGACCGTATCGCCTGCCATAAGGGCGGCACCGATCCGCTTCTCCAGTTCCTCGTCAGATCCTGAGGCCGCCACGACAGGTGTTGTTGTCCCTGTCGCCAGAATGGCGGCAAAGTCCACTAGAAATGACTTGCCGGTTCCAGGCGTTGGAGCGGTGACACCGAACAACGGTGCCGTAGGAAGGCAGGGACGGACAAGCGCTGTCAGGATCATAGCCAGTGCCGCCGATCGGTCTGCGTCCGATACGTAGGGAAAGTTCCGGATTGGCCGGGTCAGCAAATCCAGCGCCGCGAGTGCGTCCTGCTGTGTCGGGTGCTCGGGGACTGCGGGCCACTTAATCCCTGTCTGAAACAGGATGCCTGTGGCAGCATCATAGCCAGGCTTCTCGATAAGAGTTCCGTCTGCCCGTATCGTGGGAGACGAGACGACGGCGTTCAGCGCCGGGAAGTTGGCGCCGAGCCGGGCAATCACCACCTCTGCCAAGGCTGAGGGACAGTCCGTCTGCTTCCAGTTTTCGCTCCGACCGTCGAATTTTTCGACTCTAGCAGCGCGGGTCAGAGCATCGATCAGGGCATGCCTTTCGAAAGGGACGATGACGGAAGCTCCATCCGCCCGTTTGATGCCATCTCGCTGAGTGCCGGCTCCTTCGAGTGTCACCACGCGGACGAGCGAAGTTCCCCGCCTGTATCCTATGGCTTGGTCGATCAAGATGCGCTCTGCTTTGTCTGCAATGTCGGGAAGCTGTCCCGCGATGACGCGAAGCAGAGGCCTTTGATCCTCAGGAGGGGAGATGCTGTGCAGGGCGCCCCTCATATCACGTCCTCCTCGTGATCAAGGATGCGGACCACCTGCGGCAGCTTCCGTCCGCCGTCGTAGATCTCGACGTAATCAAAGGACTCAGGGTCGTACGCCCCACCATCAGGAGCTACATTGAAGGCCCGCAGGCACAGGATGCCTGGCTTACGCTGCACTGTGAGTTCTCCCAGCCGCAGCAAGGCTGGAGGCTGGACGCGGGAGAGATAGCTAAGGAAGCGCTCGTGTCCCTTGCGGTCGGCCGTGATCCGAAACCCTGCACGTGCGAGGTTTGCGATTACTTCGCGACTAGCGACGTGCAGGTGGCCGTAACGAATGAGAATACGCCGTGCATCCCCATTTGTCAGAGTGGCCTCTATCTCCAGGGCCCATTCTCCTCCGCCTGCGAATGGAGGACCTTCTATGTAGACGCGGGCACATGCCTTCAGAGGATTGGATAGCCAATCGCCCGGGTCGTTCGGATCATCGGGCTTTGTAAGCCACCAGAACCCGCTCTGATTTTTGAGGTATCGCCCGCGGGATGCGCGCGGACCAGCAGTAGGCTCTTGACGTTCAACGGGAGGAGACTCATGGTACATGTGCTTAAACACTCTTCTGAGACCCGCCTCCTAGACACACGTTTCCCGTCCCGTGGTCTGCGAGCGCGGGTTTTTCTTTTTCAGGCGGCTTTGGGCAGGGCGGTGAGAAATCGCTCTAAATCATCTCGCAAGATGATGGTGCGGCGCCCGAACTTGCGGGCTTGCAACAGGCCGTCTCTCATTGCCTCGTAAAGCTTGGAGCGGCCGATGCCTGCGATTTCCGAGGCCTCTTCGACAGAGAGGCCGAGCTTTGCTGATTTGTGGTCTGATATACTTGCTGCGGTCATTTGCGGTGATCCGTCCTCTTTTGTGACGGTTCATGCTCGTCCGCTACCAACTGGAAAACAAACTGGACGTTTCCAGGAAAGAGGGCCTATTTTCCGGAAGGCCCAAATTCCCACTGATCTAGGGTATACCGAGAATACTTCTCAATGACCGATCGGGAGAGTTTGGGGTAGTCTTTGGCCAAGCGCCCGGCAATCTGTCCGTGAATAGCTGTCCTCCATCCGCGTGGTGTCTTTGGGGCTTGTGCCTCCACGAGTTCAAAAGCAATCTCGGCAACAAGAACTTTTAGGGATTTTTCGTGGGGCGGCTTTGGTCCCGGCCGGCAATCCCGGCTTGTGGGTGCTTCCGAAGTATCTGCCTCTTGCCCGAGTTCATGAGGCAGCTCTGTGGAGCATTGCCCCTCAACGGGTCGCACAGACACGCCAGTATATGCAGCAGCCGGACCAATCAGGCTATGTGAGCTGAGATCGATCTCAAGGCTGGCCAAGTCATCGATCGTTATAGGGACGCGCTCGCCGGCATTATTGCGACCAGTAATGAGGTGATTGCCCTTGAGTAGCTCGCGCCGCACTTTCGATGGAATGACCGTCGCAAGAAGATGTGCAGCCCAACCCCTGAGTTGCCCAGCTTTGCGGTCGAGCGCCTGATTCTCGAGGTGGAAAAGGCGCGGATCCAGCAAATCTGGCCGTATGCTTTGAACAGATTTGATTGCACGTTCGTAATAGATCGCTCCCATGCTTGTTGGGGTCGCGTCGTGCCAGGCTAGGTATGCGTCGCACTCGCGGCCTGCTATCTGCTTAGCGAATTCCCAGAGACCGAGGGGGCCAGTGCTTTCTCGGGTGTTGAGCTCAGACTTCTGCATGGCTCAACTCGCCTTCCTGATCGAGGCGACATTTGTCTGCTCTTCAAGCCCAAGTCTCGGCATATTCGCCCGAATCGTATCTGCAACGTAGGAGGGCGCGAGGTGAGCATAGTGCTTCTCAGTGATGCGGGTGTCCGCATGTCCGAGAGCTGCAGCAATCACCGCCATTGGAACGCCACGCATCGCCAGCATCGAGGCGTATGTATCCCGGAGACCGTGGAATGTTATCGCCGGCTCAATCTTCGCCTGCCCACAAGCCGCCGCGAGGGGGCGGGCCTGATGGGAGGCTTTCCAGGTTGCGCCATCGGCCCGCAGGAACACCGGTGCGGATCCTGTTTTGCTGAGTGCCAGCCCCCTGAAGTGATCAATGCCTTCGTCCGTCAGCGGGATATGACGGGATTTCCCGTTCTTGCTCTCAGCAATGAAGATGGAGCCAGCTTCAAGGTTGATGTCGCGCACCTTGAGCCCAATGAGTTCCCCATAACGGGCCCCTGTTAGGAGCGCTGCCTTCACCAGAGCC
Organism: Microvirga sp. RSM25; assembly: GCF_044784385.1. Lineage (NCBI taxonomy): Bacteria > Pseudomonadati > Pseudomonadota > Alphaproteobacteria > Hyphomicrobiales > Methylobacteriaceae > Microvirga > Microvirga sp. RSM25. The sequence goes on from NZ_CP173039.1 coordinate 5,404,195, forward strand.
CGGAAATCCGGCTCACAGGAATTGAGAAGGCGAGTGCATTCGGCCGTTGAGAGATAGTGGATGCGGGCTTGGTCGACATCCCGGAAAGGCTGAACACGGGCCCAGGCATCATCGTTCGCGATATGGTGCTCCGCGCAAGCGTGGTTCAGAGCTGCCTTCAGGACGGTCAGGATCCGGTTAGCCCGCGATCGGCGCCGGCGCACCGCCTCCGGGTCGCGTGGGTCGAACTCTTGGGTCCTGCGCTCCGTGGCGCCTTTTGCGGTCCGAACCATCTTTGGGGCGGTGGCGAGCGCATGGTGCCAGTCCCGCAGGCGGCGGGTTGTCAGTTTCGCTGTATCAAGGGCCCCGAGGGTAGGGAGGATATGGCTGGTCACGATCGAACGCAGGTTGGTCAGATCCTTCCCGCCCCGAGCCTCGTAGTGCTTCTCATAGTCTGCAAGCGCGTCCGCTACCGTGTAGGCGCCGCGGCGGGTGTCGCTGATGCCTAGGGCTTTCCGCTCCTCCGCCTGCCACCACTCCCGCGCAGCCTTCAGCGCAGCACGGTAGTCAAGGACGGTCGTGCCATCCCCATCCGTGGCATCGTCTGCGATCCCCAGGACGGTCTCGGGGTACTTGCCATCGACGCATCGGCGGCCGAGCCAGGCGCCGCCTCGCGGTCCCCGCCGGTAGCCGAGGTGCAGTCCCTGTTCGATGGACCGCCAGTGCTTCTTCCCATTCGGGAGTCGCATCCGGGCCGCTCTTGTCTCAAGCGTTGCATCACGAACAGTCCGCGCCATTTAATTTGTCCCCGAATTTGTCGAGAATGCGCGGGCAAATCTCGATGGACGCCGACGCACGAATATAGATTAAATGCCTGTGGCGCTTACGTCTATTGATATCCACGAATGTGCGCTGAAAGCTGTGTATTAGCCCTCTCACGGCGAAAACAGGGGTTCGAGTCCCCTAGGGAGCGCCAAAGGTTCGATAAGCCAGCCTCGCCTCGTGCGAGGCTTTTGCTTTTCTGGACATGGCTAATTCAGCTGCGCTCAAAAGAGCGGCAGGTTCTGCAGGCGCGAATTGAGACTTGGCGACAGCAGCGATGGTTCCGGGGCGGCAGGCGCCGCCCCGTCCGCATGCTTTTCACTCGGCGGGCGTCAGGCGAGCTGTCGGTGACGAAGCGATGCTACGAACCGGCCTGAAGACGAAATAGGCGAACAGTACCATTGCGGCCAGCACGATCAACGATGCAATCGCGGCAACCGGATCGAAAGCCGTGTAGCCGAGATGAAGGGCGGCAACGGCAATGGTCAGGATGACGGTGCCGACAGACCAGACGATGACCTGGACCAGGGCCAGGCGGCTCGTATCGAGGGCCGGGCGGCGCTCGTAATAAATGCCGAAGAGGAACAGCGACACCCACCCGAGCAGGTTCAAGTGCGCATGGGCCGGCATGATCGAATGGTCCTGGGAAGCCGCCATCCCGATTCCCATCGCCATTCCTGCAATGACGAACAAAACAGCAAGTTTGAAGCTGAGCGACGACGCGGTCATAAAGGTCCTCCTGAAAGTATTCCCCGGTTGGTTTGTTTACGTTTTCACTACAACCGCGAGCACAATGTCCGATGTGTGGAAAATCACAATAAATATTCCAGGTTACTTAGAAGACTAAACGTTATTAAATAGCGAATATTGCCAGTGGTTTCGCTGGTCTATCGCGTCGTCTGCGATGCGATGAACTCCTACAAAGGAACGGCCCGCGTTTGCGGGCCGTCGAAGCAACTCTTTCAGAGGCTAACAGCGTTGGGTGACCCAGAGCGCGATGTCTTCTGCTTCCGGCCTTTCGCCTTGCTCAAAGACGATCTCATACAGGCTTTCTGAGCGACCGGCACACTGCCACGGCTTCATGCGGTCTTACGCTTTCGGATTTCCGGGATCGGTTTTCTCCATGCCTTCGCGTTGATCGTTCTCGGTCAGGTGGTGGTCGCTTGCGGAACGGTCGTCTCGAATCCGACGATCGGGGTTGCCCTCGGTTGGATGCACGATGCTGGTGTTCACGCTCCGCTCGGCCAAGCCTTGAGCGTGGTCTTCAGCCTTGCCGGCCATGACTTCACCCGCCGCTTTGAATATCGCTGCGATGTGAGCCGGATCCCATACCTTGCCGGTCCTGGAGAGCATGCTCGCAACGCTCCACATGGCTTGCCGCACGCTGCTGCATCTCCTGAGCATTATGGCAAGGGTTCTCGATCTCCTGTTGGCAGAACTGGCACTTCATGATGGCCTCCTTTGCAGCATGAACAGGAGGCCAACGTGGAGGCGAAGTCAGGGTTCCGCCTCTCAGATAACTGCTTCATGGCGAAGCTTCGGACACATCAGGCTCTTCGATCTCAGCCATAGAGGTAACGCGGCAGCCAGAGGCCGATTCCCGGGAAGATGTAGAACATCGCCATGGCAACGATCACCAGCAGCAGGAACGGCATCACGCCTGCGAAGATATCGTTGATGTTCACATGCGGCGGCGCGACGCCTTTCAGATAGAAGGGCGCCATGGCGACAGGCGGCGACAGGAACGATGTCTGGATGTTGAGCGCGATCAGAATGCCGAAGAAGATCGGATCGATGCCAAAATTATCGAGAAGCGGCAGGAAGATCGGTACGAAGATCACGACGATTTCCGTCCATTCCAATGGCCAGCCGAGCACGAAGATGATCACCTGCGTCAGGATGAGGAACCAGAAGGGGGACAGGTTCAGTTGTGTGACGAAGGCCTCGATCGGTTGGTGTCCACCGAGGAAGGCGAAGATCGAGGAGAAGATGAAGGACCCGACGAAGAGCCAGCACACCATGGCTGATGTGCGCGCAGTCAGGATCACCGATTCCCTCAGCTTGCCGAACGAGAGCGAGCGATAGGCGGCTGCGAGCAGAAGGCTGCCGAGCGCGCCCACGGCGGCGGCCTCGGTCGGCGTTGCGATGCCGAAGAAGATCGCGCCGAGAACGGACAGGATGAGCAGCGCCAGCGGGAAGAACGATGTGGTGAGGGACCAGAAGATCTTCACCAACGAAACCTTGCGTTGCTCCGGCGGCAGCTTGGGTGCGAGGCTTGGATTGAGCGCGCAGCGGATAAGAACGTAGAGCATGTAGAGGCCGGCGAGCATCAGTCCTGGGAAGAGGGCGCCGGCATAGAGCTTCGGCACGGACACGCCCGCGGTCGCCCCGTAGAGGATCAGCATCACGCTGGGCGGGATGAGAATGCCTAGGCAGCCGCCGGCGCAGACCACGCCGGCTGAGAGGCGCACGTCATAGCCGGCGCGCAGCATGGCTGGGAAAGCGAGAAGCCCCATGAGGGTAACGACCGCGCCGACGATGCCCGTCGCGGTGGCAAACATGGCGCATGTCATCAGCGTCGCGATGGCGAGCGAGCCGGGAAGTCCGCCGACGGCGATCTGGATCGAGTGGAACAGGCGATCGAGAATATTCGCTCGCTCGATGATGTAGCCCATGAAGACGAAGAGCGGGATCGCGACGAGCGTATCGTTCGTCATCACCGAATAGGCACGCTGCACCACGAGGGCGAACACGATGTCGCCCATGGCGAAGTAGCCGAAGCCGAAGCCCAAAGCCATCAGCGTGAACGCAATGGGAAATCCGAACATGATGAAGACCACGAACAGGCCGAGCATCAGCACGCCCAGTTCGGGATTTCCCAGCCCCCACGATGCCAGCATCAGACGGTCCCCTTGGTAAGGCCTTGTTGTTCGGCTTGTTCGAGAATGAGCTTTTCGGTTTCTTCGACGTCATGGAGACGCGGCGGCCACTCACCTTGGCGCAGGCAGACGATGCAGCGGATGACCTCCGCCATACCCTGAAACGCCATCAGTACGCCCACGATGGGAATGAGCGCCTTGAACGGATAGATCGGTGGTCCATTGGGCGAGTTCATCGAATGCTCGTTCATCATCCAGGACATCTCCGTGAACGGCAGACCGGCATAAACGAGCGCAAGAATGCTGGGAAAGAAGAACAGGAAATAGAGCACGAGGTCCAACCCCGCCTGCCGCCGAGGCTGCCAATTGCGGTAAAGGAAATCGCCTCTCACATGGTTGTTGCGGGCCAGCGTGTAGGGCCCAGCCACCATGAAGAGCAGGCCATAGAGCATGTAGCTCGCGTCGAACGCCCATTCGGTCGGCGACCGCAACACATAGCGCGAGAATACCTCGTAGCAGATCGCGAAGGTCAGACCGAGGATGGCCCAGGCGACCGTTTTTCCGATGAAGGTGTTGATGCGGTCGATGAAGTAGACGAAGCGCATGGATCGAAGCCCTTTCACGAGCCTTCGGAACGTGTCGCGAGGGCGGCATTTCACCTGCCGCCCTCGTTTTTGAAAGGAGTTCTTCAGACGGGAATAGGCTCCCGCGCCATTCTTCAGGTCGTCTTGAAGAAGTGGTCGTAGGCCATGTCGCGCGAAGGTTCGTTCAGACGCTCATAGGCATAGGTGCGCTGCACCCAGGCCTTCTGGCTGTCGATCACCTTCTTGAAGAAAGGATCCTTCGAGAATTCGTCGATGACCTTGTTCCAGGCGTCGAGCTGAGCCTTCAGCACCGAGTCGGGCGTCTTCGCCACCTTGACGCCGCGGGCGCGGATGGCTTCGAGATCCTTCGAGTAGCGATCGAGCGCCTTCCAGGACATGTCCGCCGATTCCGACTCGGCGGCATATTTGATGATGGCCTTCAACTCGGGCGAAAGCGCATCATACTTCGTCTTGTTGAAGATGAGCTCGAAGGTCTCGCCGGACTGGTGATAGCTCTGGAGCATCAGATTCTTCGAGACGTCGGGAAAGCCGAGCACCAGATCCGAGGACGGATTGTTGAACTCGGCTCCATCGATAACCCCGCGCTCCAGCGCCGGCACGATCTCGCCGCCTGCAAGAATGGTCACTGCGGCGCCGAGCTGGCGGTTGAGGTCGGCGGCAAGTCCGACGGTGCGGTATTTCAGGCCCTTGAAGACATCGGCGGAGGTCACTTCGCTCTTGAACCAGCCGAGAGGCTGGGCGGGCATGGGACCGGATACGAAGCCGACGATGTTGAGCTTCAGGATCTGGTTCTGCAACTCGTTGTAGAGATCGTAGCCGCCGCCATAGTTCATCCATCCCAGGAATGAATTGGCGTTCCAGCCGAAGGATGGACCTGTGCCGAAGAGCGCGAAGGCCTTGTTCTTGCCGTACCAATAGGCGGCAACGCCGTGGCCGCCGTCGAGGATGCCGGCATGAACCGCATCCTGGAGCTGGAAGGCCGGAACGACCGCCCCGGAGGCGAGAACGTCGATTTTCAGACGCCCTCCGGACATGTCGTTCACGCGTTTGGCGAAGTCGTTGCAGAATTCGTGGAAGATGTCCCGGTTCGGCCAAGTCGATTGGAATTTCCACGTGGCCGTCTGGGCTCTGGATATCTGGGGAGCCGCTACCGTTGCTGCTGCTCCCAAGCCGGCCACCTGCAGGAACCGGCGGCGCGATTGCTTTGATTCACGCGAAGTCTTTGGCGCAGACGAGTTGTCTTTCTTCACAGCTTCCTCCCTCACCCCTCTTTATTGTGAAGGATCGCGTTTTCTTGTGCTGGAACGCGTTATTCCTTGATCGATGGTGCGTCATTTTGGCAGGTCGTGCAAGTGGCCGCGGATGAAACCTCGGTATGCCGGTTCCAAGAGGGAGTTTTACTTTCAAACACTATGCAGATGCTACGACGTTAGTCGTAGGTGCCTCGGCGTGCAGGCGAGGCCCGAAGAACGGATTGAGGTCCTGCAGCAGGAACCATGAGCCCTGTGGCCTGTTCACTTCCATGCGTGACGACACGTATTTGTCAGGGTGCCTCGAAAAGGAAATCAGGTTCTTCTTTCGAGTGTCTCCGAATGGAGCTTCATATGAAAAGTGCTTTCATTCTGGCTGCCGGTCTCGCTCTTTTCGCGACAGGTGCTTTCGGCCAGGAATCATCGCGAGATCGTGATGGCTACGACCGTGGAAGTTGGCGTGAAGGGCGAGACAGATGGGACCGCGACAGGGATCATCGCAGCGGCCCGATCATGCGGGACGATGACGAGGACGACCGGAGTGAGCGTTCTGAGCGTGGCGCTCGTTTCTTCCTGCGCAGCGGCGACACGCAGCTTCGCATCGTCTGTGGCAATCGAGAGTCCACACAAGCCTGTGTCGATGCCGCTCTGCGGATGTTCGACCGGATACAATCCCAGCAGGGAACGACCACGAGGCCGCCGGCAACTCCGGCTCCTTCTCAGTCGCCTCAATAAAGGCGCCCAAGGGCCAGAGGCGCCATGGACCGCGAGATCGCTCGAGAACGTGCAAGCTTTCCTGTTTCAGCCGGCATCTTCTTCGGTCTCGGCCTCGGCGGCTTTTTCGACGGGATCGTCCTGCATCAATTGCTGCAGTGGCACCATATGGTCACGGCTGCCGGCTATCCGCCCGACAGCCTCGAGAACCTGAAGATCAACACGTTCTGGGACGGGCTCTTTCATGCGCTCACCTACGTGTTCGTCGCCATTGGGCTGGGACTTCTCTGGCGGGCCGCACGGCGCACCCATCTCCGCTGGTCGAGCAAGCTGCTCTTCGGCACTCTCCTGATAGGCTTCGGTCTGTTCAATGTGGTTGAGGGCATGGTCAACCATCAGCTTCTCGGCCTTCATCACGTCAACGAAACCGTGCCACGGGAGCAATGGATCTATTGGGACCTGGGCTTTCTGATCTGGGGCGCCGCTATGCTGATCGCCGGCTGGCTTCTCCTGCGCTCAGGTCAACGTGCGACCGGCGTCTTGCAGCAAGAACAGGCCGGGCTCATGCGCCCTCGAGAGCACGGGTAAGATCCGCCAGCAGATCGTCACGGTGCTCCAGCCCGACGGAGAGGCGCACGAGGCCATCCGGGATGTTCATCTCGGCCCGCTGTTCGGGCGTGAAGCGCTGGTGAGTGGTCGTCGCCGGATGCGTGACGAGGCTTTTCGCATCGCCGAGATTGTTCGAGATTCGGATGAGCTTCAGCGCATTCAGGAACCGGAAGGCACCGGCCTTTCCACCCTTCACCTCGAGGGCGATCATGGTGGAGGCGCCGCTCATCTGGCGTCGGATCAGCTCGGCCTGAGGATGATCGGCGCGTCCTGGATAGATGAGACGCTGAAGCTTGGAATGATCGTGGAGAGCATCGGCGAGATAGCCTGCGGTTGCAGTCTGCTTCTCGACGCGAAGCGGAAGCGTCTCCAATCCCTTCAGGAGCACCCAGGCATTGAAGGGCGAGATCGACGGTCCCGTCATGCGCAGGAACTGCTGCACCTTCGTCTCGATGAATTCGGTGGACGCCAGGATGACGCCGCCGAGACATCGTCCCTGTCCGTCGATGTGCTTGGTCGCGGAATAGACGACGCAATCGGCACCCAGCGCCAGGGGCTTCTGGAAGAGCGGTGTGGCAAAGACGTTGTCGACGGTCAGTGTTGCGCCGGCCTCGTGTGCGATGGCCGCGACGGCGGCGATGTCGATGATGTCGAGGCTCGGATTGGTCGGTGTCTCGAGAAGAAAAGCCTTCGTCTCCGGCCGGACCGCCTCACGCCATTGCTTGAGATCTGCTCCGTCGACGAGGGTGCAACCGACGCCGAAGCGGGGCAGGAGATCCTCTACGACCCAGCGGCAGGAACCGAAGAGGGCACGCGCGGCAACCACATGGTCACCGGCCTGAACCTGCCCGACCATGGCGGCCGTCACTGCGGCCATGCCGCTCGCCGTCGCACGGGCCGCTTCGGCTCCTTCGAGGGAGGCGATGCGCTGCTCGAAGGCATCGATCGTGGGGTTGGAGTAGCGGCTGTAGCTGTAGCCGGGCTCCTCGTTTAGGAACCGCCTCTCGGCACTTTCCGCGCTTTCGTAGACGAAGCCTTGGGTCAGGAAGAGCGCTTCCGACGTCTCGCCGAAAGGCGTGCGTTGATAGCCCTCGTGAACGAGGCGGGTTTCCAGATGATGATCGGGGTGCTGAGGCGAGGTCATGAGGCGATCCTACGATTGTTCTTTAAAAAGAACAATCGTCTTCTTTCGCGGAAAGTCTCGCAATTTCCTTCTCCGATCCCGCTCTCAGCGAGCGACTTCCTTGCGGGCCTCCTCGATCAGCCGCTTCACGCAAGGCTCCAGGGAGGAGCGCCAGGGCGGGAGAACCACTCCGTGGGCTTGCTTCAGCTTGCCGCAATCGAGCCTGGAATTGGCGGGCCGCTTGGCCGGCGTCGGGTAATCCGCCGTCGCGATCGACCGGACCTTCGCCGAGGGGCCGCCGAAACGGGCAGAGAGGGTGAAGATCTCCGTGGCAAATTCGGCCCAGCTCGCAAAGCCCGTTCCCGTCATATGAAACAGCCCACGCAGGCTCCCGTCCTCCGGCTTTTCGAGCAGATTGCGGCTGACCGCAAAAATGCCATCGGCGATGTCGAGGGCGCTTGTGGGCGATCCGTATTGATCAGCTACTACCCCGAGCTCCTCGCGGTCGGCAGCGAGGCGCAGCATGGTCTTCACGAAATTCTTGCCGAAGGGGCTGTAGACCCAGGCAGTGCGCAGGATGACGTGGTTCTCCGCCTCGGCAGCCACGGCCTCCTCGCCCAGAAGCTTGGAGGCACCATAGGCTCCCAGCGGAGAAACCGGATCGTCTTCGCGGTAGGGGCGGTCGGCCGTGCCATCGAAGACATAATCGGTGGACAGATGGATGACGGGCACGTTCATGGCGGTTGCCGCGCCGGCCACGACGCCTGCGCCGATGCCGTTGATGGCCTCCGCCAGTTCCGGATCGGATTCCGCCTGGTCCACGGCCGTGTACGCGGCGGCATTCACGATCACGTCGCCGCCGGTTTCGATCAGGGCATCCTCGATGCCTGACGGGTCGGCAAGATCGAGCTTGGGGCGGCCGACGAGCACCGCTTGCGCACCATGCGCCCGTGCACGCTCCGCCAGAGCGCGCGCGACCTGTCCCTCCTTGCCGACGACGATGATACGCATGGAATCCCGCAATCCTCTCTGATGGTGCGAGCGGCCCTATCGGAACAGGGCCGCCCAGGCAAGATCAGTTGCCGATGGCAACGCCTTCGCGGCGGCTGTCGGCGCCGCCGACCAGCCCGGCCGGTGTCACGACGATAGCATGGATGCCGGAATTCTGGTCGATCAGCTTGACCTCGTGGCCCTTCGCCTCCAACGCAGCTTTCCATCCTTCCGCCTCCGTCCCGGCTTCCAGTTCGGTCGGGCCGTTGCGGCTGCCCACATTGGGAAGATCGGCGGCAACCTGGGGATCGAGCTTCCAGTCCAGGATGCCGACGAGGGTCTTGGCCACGTAGTTGATGATCAGGCTGCCGCCCGGCGAGCCCACGACCGCATAGAGCTTGCCGCTGCCGTCGAGCACGATGGTCGGCGCCATCGATGAGCGCGGCCGCTTGCCGGCTTCGACCCGGTTGGCGATGGGTTTGTCGTCTTCCGTCGTGGCGAAGGAGAAATCGGTCAATTCGTTGTTGAGCAGGAAGCCGCTCTTCGTCATCAGCCTCGAGCCGAAGCCGTCCTCGATCGTGGTCGTCATCGAGACTGCGTTGCCGTTGCGATCCACGATGGAGATGTGGCTCGTGCCGAACTCGATGCCGTCCGACGCACCCCACAGGAAGGTCTTCTGGAAGGGCGGATCGCCGGGCTTTGCCTTGCCCATAGACTTGTTGGGATCGACGAGAGCCGCACGGCTCTTGAGATAGCCCGGATCGGTCAGACCCTTGACCGGCACATTCACGAAGGCGGGATCGGCCAGGAAGAGCGCCCGGTCCGCATAGGCGAGGCGGCCCGCTTCGGCGATCCAGTGAACCGCATCCGGTCCGGGCTTGAGGGACGCCATGTCCTGCGCTTCGAGAATGCCCATGATCTGCTGCACCGCGACCTGACCCGAGCTCGGCGGGCCCATGCCGCAGATCCGATAGGTGCGGTAATTGCCGCATACGGCATCACGCTCCTGGACCTTGTAGCCTTTCAGATCGTCCAGGGTCATGTCGCCCGGGTTCGTGGCGTGACCGGTCACGGTCGTCACGATGTCCTGCGCGATCTCCCCCGTGTAGAAGGCGTCGGCTCCCTTGTCGGCGATGGTGCGCAGGGTCTTGGCCAAGGCCGGATTCCTGAGAACGGTCCCGACCGCTTTCGGCTTGCCGTCGGCCTCGTAGAAATAGGCACGCGCCACCGGATCATTCTGGAGATACTTCTCCTGCGTCAGAAGGCCGTTGAGGCGCGGTGAAATCGCAAAGCCTTCCTCGGCGAGACGAGCCGCAGGTTCGATCACCTGAGGCCAGGACAGCTTGCCCCAGTTCCTGTGTGCCGCCTCCAGAAGGCGCAGCGTGCCCGGCACGCCGACCGAGCGGCCACCGACCACGGCATCGTAGAATTTCATCGGCTTGCCGTCCGGCCCGAGAAATCGTTCGGGCTTGGCTGCGGCAGGGGCCGTTTCGCGCCCGTCGAGCGTGGCCATGGTCTTTCCATCCCAAAAGACCATGAAGGTGCCGCCGCCGATGCCGGAACTCTGCGGTTCGACGAGATTGAGAACCAGCTGAACGGCAACCGCCGCATCGACGGCGCTGCCGCCGGCTGCCAGGATTTCCCGGCCCGCTTGCGCGGCCAGGGGATTGGCCGCGGCAACCATGTCTTTCGTCGCCGTGCCGACAGGCTTGAACGTACGCCCTGTGGGGGCTTCGGGCGCAGGAGCGAGAGCTTGGGCGAATGCCGGCGCAGACAAGGGAAGGCTGGCAAGAAGGCCGAGGCCGAAGAAACCTCGCCGAAGGGCGCTCCGAGTGATCATGCTGACAATCTCCCTCTTCTGTCGTTGCACCCTATGGGCTCAGGTGAGCCTAACAAAGGATCATCCCTTTGCGCCACTTCCCTCAATTCAAGGAAAAGAAGAAATTTTGCTTTTGTTGCGCTGCAATATCACACTCCTGTCACTCTTTTCCTGCAGGGTGCGATTCGTGACGCGAACATAGGAGCAGGGACATGTACTCATATAATCTGTTCCGAAGTACGCAACCGGACGGACTTGTCTGTGCTGTTCCGGAAGAGCGCTCGGTTCCCTCTTTCGTCGTCGGGCCGCATTGGCAGTTCGGCGGGCGGATCGAGAACCAGGAGGCGCCCCTCGGCTTCGACCGGAGGGCAGCCGTGGAAGGCGTTCGCTTCAACGGTTTTTATCTTTTCGCCAGCTTCCAGAAGGACCGTCCCGGCCGGTAGGGACTGGCGGCCTTTCCCGTATGTCCGGCTCATCGGCCGGGCATGCCCGATCGACTAAAGAACATCGATACGGTTCGGATCGACCCTTGATCTTGGGCGGCACCTGCTTTCTATCTTGCTGATCTTTGCGCCCGCCGCTTTGCATCACCGATTCGATTGTGAACTCCTCCCTCGCTCTCATCTGGACCATCACGGCCGCAACCACCTTGCTGCAGGCCGGCAATGGTCTGCTTCAGGCGCTGATGCCTCTGCGCATGCAGGCCGAGGGGATCTCCGTCGCGTCCATCGGCGTCGTAGCGGCGGCCTACGGACTCGGCTTCTCGACGGGCTGTTTTCTGGCCCCGAGCTTCATCCGTCATGTGGGTTATATCCGGGCCTTCGCCAGCCTCGCGGCCGTGGTGTCAGTCCTAGTGCTCGTCATGACCCAGGCTCATTCGACTCTGGCCTGGATCATCCTGCGCGGGCTGACAGGCGTGACATTGGCCTGCATCTTCACCGTCACGGACGGTTGGATCAGCGCCCGCGCCACATCAAGCCATCGCGGGCGGATTCTGTCGATCTACATGATCTGCACCAAGGTCGCCCTGATGCTGTCCCCGCTCGGAATCGGCTTCGGGAATATCCGCACGGACGGATTGTTCATGGCGGTGAGCGCGCTGATCTCGCTCTCGCTTCTCCCGATCGCCGCGACGACTACGAAGGAGCCGGCTGCGCCGCAGGGGGTGCGGATCGAGGTTCGGAAGCTGTTCGCGAAGGCCCCGTCCGCCGTGATCGGGGCCTTCGTGGTCGGATTGGTCAATGGTCCCGTCATCGCCATCACGCCCGTCTTCGGCGTCAGCATCGGATTGGGCCAGGATCAGGCCGCCGCCCTTCTGTTCGCCTTGCAGGCCGGCAGCCTCGCGATGCAATGGCCGCTCGGGTGGCTCTCTGATCGGTCGGACAGGCGCTATGTGATTGCGGGGCTCGCTGCAGGAACCAGCCTCGTTTCGCTTCTGATCCTGTGGGCGAGCGCGCAGGGCGCGAACCTGCTGATCCTGTGGTCCTTCGCAGCCTGGGGCGGTTTGGCCTTATGCATCTACTCCGTCTGCGTGGCCCATGCCTGCGATATCGTGGATCCGGGACAGATCGTCTCCACCGTGGGCACTCTGCTGTTCTCCTGGGCCACCGGTGTCACTGTCGGGCCCCTGCTCGGCGCGGCAGCGATGGAGATGATGGGGCCGAAGGGGCTCTTCATCTACTCGGCCATAGCCTCCCTCGGGCTCGTCATCTTCATCGTGGTGCGGATCCTCCAGGTGCAGCGTTCGCCCACCAGGGGAGGCTTTGCGGATATCGCGCCCACCAGCTCTGCCACGGGGAGCCTGACGCTCCGCGCAGACATCAAAGCTGTCGAGGATCAGGTCTCCGCCTCGAACAATTCGCGCCAGGCTGAAGAACCCGGTCAGAAGGCGGATGCGTCTTCCGTGGCCCGGGCCGATACTGCCTCGTAACGGTTGAGGCGCTTATCAATCATGTCGTCGATTTTGTCGTAGACCTCGGCCACGCTGAGCTGGCGGTTCTTCTTGCCGTCCTTGGTGAAGAACAGGGACTTGTTCGACTTTGCGGCGGCCGGGAAAGCATCTGGCGCGCTTTTCTTGGGCGTGTCGTCCACCAGCGCGATGAACTTGCTCGCGCTGTCGACCCCGAAGAAGTGGGACAGATAGAATTCCGAGCGGCTGAGCCTGCGTCCGAGCTTTGTCTCGATCTTCGTCTTGTCGCGCTTCATCATCTCAGCGGCCATGAGGGCCGAGATGTAAGGGTTGCGGCGTAGGCCGAGGATGTGCTGGCGCATCGCTCCGTCCGCGACATCGATCTTCGCACCCGAGCCGACGATCGCTTGCGCTTCGGCGACCAAGCCATGCAAGGGGCCGAACGATCTCACGGCCTCAAGCCACGTGCTGGAAATGAACTGGAACAGGCCGACGGCGGAGGATGTCGAAGCTTTGTTGCCGGGCAGGAAGCTCGATTCCTTGTCCGCTAGGGCCATCATGTACACGGGATCGGCGCCGGTCAGCTTGGAGGCCCGCAGGATCGTGTCGACGATCCAGACGGGAACGCGCATTTCTTCGAACTCCATGAACTCCGTGAGTTCGCGGGAAACGGGTTCCTCGTCCTTGCTGCCCTCCGAAGCCGGTGAATCGGACAAGGGGATCGACAGGATGATCTGCTTCTGCAGTTCGGCCGGTGTCGCCTCCACGGTCGGGACCGGAACGATGGCTTCGAGCGGATCGGTTGGGGCGGCTTCCTTAGTGGACATGGTGAACGGCATCGCCGGTTGGTCGAATGGCACCTGGATGGCATTGCGACCGACGTCAAGAGCGGCCGGCAGGGTCGTCCACGGTTCCGCAGCCGAGGCGGGGTGCGTGTGGGCCGCCGTGCCGATGACGATCGTCAGGCACGCGCCGAAACCGAAGCACTTGGTGAGGTCGAGCAGGGTTCTGCCTCCCTGCAAGCGCGAGCGTTGGCGTGATACGACACGGGACTTGAGCCCGGTCTTCGTTTCATTTTTAAGGCAAATGGCCGTCTGCTGGCATGCGTCCTGAAACGCTGTCAGAGCGATTTGCATATGAATAAGCCCCCAGGAATGCGCCGCTTCTCCGCCATGGCGGTTGCACGGGCGTTCTTCGTTCAACAGGGGCAAGTATGTGATAGGTCGATATGTCCAGAATAGGTCAGCTTGGCGTTAAAACTTCGATTATGTTCCAGGGTGCGACCATTCGCGCTTGTTCATTCAAAGCGGTTCATCTTCAAAGAAGCCTTGTTTCTCAACAAAAAGCTTAATTTTTGATGAGCATGACTGGTGGCGAGATGACGCAGGGTTAATAATACGATTTGATGAGCTGGATATAGCTTACTTTGCTTGATCTTACGCAACGTAATACTGCGCTTCGCGCACCGTAAAGGTACCCTGACAGGCCGAATGACGGCTGCGCCTTGCCTCAGACCGATCCTGGGTGAGACCGTATTCCGGGCCGGGCCGGCTGGCGATTTTCGTGACTGTGTCAGCGAATGATAAAGAACTTGCGGACTGCGGACCGAAAGCGCTCATGATGCTCCACCGACACGCCAGCTCCCATGCAGCGCTGGCTCTGCTGACGTGCTTGGCGGCTTTCATCACCGGGGCAGCGCAGGCTCAATCCCGGCCGTCGCGGGTCGCGTCCCTTAACCTCTGCACCGATCAGCTCGTTCTGGCTCTGGCCGATCGCAGCCAGATCTTGTCCTTAAGCCGTCTCGCCCAGGACACTTCGATCTCGTTTCTGGCCGACCAAGCCGCCGGGCTGCCCATGAATGACGGCAGCGCCGAAACGATCCTCTTCGAACGGCCGGACCTCGTGCTGACGGGCACCTATGGTCAGCAGGAACAGATCGCTCTTCTGAGAGGGCAGGCGCTGGAGGTGCTGTCCCTCGGGCCCTGGGCGGACCTGGAGGATGGGCGTGGGCAAATTCGCACCCTGGCCCGCAGGCTGGGGCATCCGGATCGCGGCGAGGCTCTGATCGCCCGGATTGATGCGGCCCTGGAGCGGGCGAGGGGGATCGTCCCGGTCAGGCGCAGCATCCTGGTTTATGAACGAGGCGGCTGGGTCATGGCTCTCCATTCGCCGCTCAACGAGATTCTGGTTCACATGGGCTTCAGGCTGCATCAGGAAGCTTTGGGACTGGGCCAGGGAGGGGTCGCGCGTCTCGAAACCATCGTTACGATGCCGCCGGATTTCATGCTCGTCGATGCGGCTTCAAGCCAGGCGGTCGACAATGGTACGGCGCTCTTCGCGAACCCTGCCCTTGCAGGGGCCGTGCCCCTGGATCGGCGTCTGGCACTGCCTGGCCGGCTCACGATCTGCGGAGGACCCTCGATGCCTGTCGCTATCGACATGTTGAGCGCCGCGGTGCAGGTCAGGTTGCGCTGATCGGGACACAAGCCTATTCCAGCCGCAGCTGCAGGGGAGGAGCCGGCCTGAGGAGGATCGGGCAGCCCGCCGCGACGAAGACGACCGCATCGCAAGCCTCTGCGATCCGTTGATTGAGGCGGCCCTGCTCGTCCCGGAATGTTCGCCCCAAGGGTGTCGAGGGCACGATGCCCTGGCCGACCTCGTTCGAGACCAGGATAAGCGGGCCTCGTGCGTCCCGAACTGCCTGAACCAACCGATCCGCCTCACGGGCCGGATCATGGTCGGCCAGGACGATGTTGGAGAGCCAGAGCGTCAGGCAATCGACCAGCACGGCTTTTCCAGGAGCTGTCTGCGCCTGAACGGCTTGTGGGAGATCCAGCGGAGCATCCACCGTTCGCCAGGAACCGTCGCGCTCGGCCTGGTGCTGAGCGATGCGCTCGCGCATCTCACCGTCGAAGGCCTGAGCGGTTGCGATGTAGATCCGTTCTGTGGATGCGCTCTCGGCCAGTTGCAGGGCGGTGCGGCTTTTTCCGGAGCGTGCTCCGCCCAGGACCAGGACGCGGCGATAGATGCTCATGATCGCTCAGGCGCTCAGGCGGTTGAGCGGCAGTATCATGTGGACGCGCAAGCCTTCCAGTCTCCACTCGCGCTCAAGGGTCCCGCCGAGTTGCCCGGTGATGCTTCGCTGCGACAGCTGGGTGCCGAACCCTTCAAAGGTCGGAGGGCTCTCGATGGGTGGTCCGCCGCTCTCGGTCCAGAGTAGATCGACGTTCTCATCCTGCAGGGCCCATCGAATGACAAGCTCGCCCTCCGGGCATGATAGGCAGCCATACTTGGCGGCGTTGGTGGCTAATTCGTGCAGGACGAGGGCAAGGCTCGTCGTCGTGTTGGACCCGACGAGCACGCTCGGCCCTTCGATTGCGATCCTGTTCTGGCCGGACTGCCGGTAGGGCTCGAGGACCGCTTCGATCAGCCGGGCGAACTCCACGTCGGGGCCTGCGCCCATCTCGCTCGCTGAGACAGGCTGAACCAGTTCATGCGCCCGTGACAGAGCGCTCAGGCGCCCGCGCAGGGCATTGGCCATATCCTTGGTGTCTTTGGCCGTGCGGGCGGTCATCGAGACCATCCCGTTGGCGATGGCAAACAGGTTCTTCACGCGATGGTTGAGTTCTCGCGTCAGAAGCTTCTGACCCTCTTCCAACCCATGGCGCTCCGTGATGTCGCTGACGACGCCATAAAGGCTGATGGCCCGATGCGAGCCGCCCTCATTCGTATAAAGCGCCTGTCCGTGCGAGCGGAACCAGCGGAGCCTCCCATCCGGCAGAATAGCGCGGTACTGGCTGTCATACTTGCCATCGGATCCGGGAGCGGCTGCCGCTGCAATCCGCCCCTTGACCTCATCCACATCGTCCGGATGGATCATGGCCCAGGCCTCTTCGAGGGTGAGGCTGTACAATCCGTTGTGCGGAAGATGATAGAGAGCGCAGGAGCCTTCGTCCCAGGTGATCAGGTGCTTGTCCAGATCGATCTGCCAGATCCCGAGATCGGCTGCTTCGAGGGCGAGCCGGTATTGGCTCTCGAGCATGCGGACGGCTTCCTCGGCGGTCTTTTGGGCATTGATATTGGTGCTCGTGCCGAACCAGCGGGTGATTTTTCCTGTCAGATCCTGGATCGGAATGGCCCGGCTGAGAAACCACTCGTAATCGCCCGCGGCGTTCCTGACCCGATACTCCCACTCATAGGCTTGTCCGGTTGAGACGGATCGGCGCCAGTGCTCCCGGACCTGGGGCAAGTCATCCGGGTGGATGACCACTTCCCAGCCATCTTCTATAAATTGCTCTCCGGAAAGTCCTGTAAACTCACGCCACCGGCGATTCACGTAGTCGACAGATCCATCAGAGCGGGACGACCAGACAAGTTGAGGCAGAGACTCCGCCAGAACAGCAAACTGCGTTTCCGTTTCCTTGAAATCCACTCAAAACTCCCAGGGCCGCCCCTGCAGCCAAGTCTCCGATAGCGAGGGGACCATTGTTGTAGGCCTTTTTCGAGGCTGACAACCCACATCGGACACCAGCGGCGATTTCTCAGGCGAAAGAGTAGCGCCAGCCTTGCGAAACCATTAAAAGGCCGGCGACGTCTGGCGGTTCCTCCCGCCAGCGCATAGATGCAGGACAGCCCTCGGACCCCGATGCGACCTTTTCTACGCTGAGGCTGATTGACCGTTTTCATGAATGATATGAGCCCCCGTCCGGTGACTCCGCCGGAGATGTCCTCAGCCGAAGCCCTTCATCCGAAGGAGCGACGCTCCCGCCGGTTCGCCTGGATCGGGATGGCGGCAAGCATCCTGCTGTTTGGTGCATCTCTGGTAGTTCTCTGGCACATCGTGTCAGAGATCGATGTCAACGAACTGAAATCCGCTTTCACGGCGGCAAGCCTGCGCCAGATCGGTCTCGCCGTCCTCTTCACGGCCATCAGCTACGGCCTGCTGACCTGCTACGATGCCATCGCCCTGCGGCAGCTCAAGCTGCAGATCCCCTACCGGACGACCGCTCTCGCCTCCTTCACGAGTTATGCGGTGAGCTTCACCCTCGGGTTCCCTCTGCTGACGGCAGGCACGGTCCGCTACTGGATCTATTCCCCGAAAGGAGTGAGCCCGGGACGGGTGGCGAGCCTCACCGTGATCGCCGGGGTGACCTTCTGGCTCGGCATGGCCTTGGTCCTTTCCTGGAGCCTGATCAGCAACGCCGATGAGCTGGCGACCTTGGTCTATACCCATATCTGGATGAACCAGTTGGTGGGCCTGGGAGCCGCCGCCTTTGTCGTCGGCTACATGATCTGGGTCTCGATCAAGCGCCGCGCCGTCAAAATCCAGGGCTGGAAGCTGGAGCTGCCGGGCTTTCGCCTGTCCCTCGCCCAGATCCTGATCGGCGCGGGCGACGTCTGTGCCGGCGCCGGGGTGCTCTTCGTGCTCCTGCCCGGAGGCCACAATCTCAGCTTCGAGACCTTCCTGGCCGTCTATATTTTTGCCGTCATGCTGGGCGTGGCGAGCCATGCGCCGGGCGGGCTCGGGGTCTTCGAGGCCACCATTCTCCTGGCTTTGTCGAACTATCCGCGCGAACCCGTCCTCGGAGCGCTGCTCCTCTACCGCCTCTGCTATTACCTCGTCCCCTTCGTGATCGCCCTTGCCATTCTCGGCGCCTATGAGATCCGCAACCGCATCCGGTCCGCCCGGCTGGCCTTCAAGCCAGACGAGGGCGACGTCGAGCTCGGCGGGTGATGACACCTGCGCGTGCCTCGCCTAAAGAAGACAGGCAGCGCCTCCGAGACACCTCCTCCCATAAGTCATCCCGCCATGAGCGACCCCGACGACCTCACGCCGGACCCCGGCCGGCAGAGCGCCACGCCGATCCGTGACGCCGCTTTGCGCGGGACTGTCGTGACCAGTTTCGTGCTGGTCGCCGTTGCGCTGGTGCGGGGTTACGGGGATGCGTGGCTTCTGTTCTGGGCCGCCGTGGCCATTCTCGCCGGATTTCTCGTCGCGGGACCCAAGCGCAGCCTTGGGCTCGGAACCAGGATCACGCCGCAGCCGAGGACAAATCCTCGCTCCAGCGTCGCCGAGGCGGTCCTGGCCCAGATCCCCGATCCGGTCATTCTGGTGGACCAGCGGGCGGTGGTGATCGAGGCCAACAGGGCCGCCTACGAGCTCCTGGCAGGGCTGAAGACGGGTCATCCTCTGTCATTTGCCTTACGCACCCCGGACGTGCTCGACGGCATCCAGGAGGTGCTGGAGACGGCTGAGCCTCTGAAGGTCGAGTATTCGGAGCGGATTCCGACGGAGCGGACCTTCGAGGTGCATATCGGCCCTCTCCAGTCCGATGTTGCGGATGTCCACGCGGGCGTCGTCCTGTTCTTCCGCGATCTCACCTCGGCCCGGCGCCTGGAGGCCATGCGGGCCGACTTCGTCGCCAATGCGAGCCACGAACTGCGCACCCCGCTGGCCTCGCTTCTCGGCTTCATTGAAACGCTCCAGGGTCCTGCCCGCGACGATGTCAAGGCGAGAGAGCGCTTCCTCGACATCATGAAGGGGCAGGCGCAGCGCATGAAGCGCCTGATCGACGATCTCCTGTCCTTGTCGCGCATCGAGATGCGCGCTCACCTCTCACCCACGCAAACCGTCGATCTCGCCACCATCGCCTCCCAGATGGTTGAGACTGTCTCGCCGCTGGCCAAGGAGAGGGGCGTGGTCGTCAAGGCCACCCTGCCGGATCGGCCCGTCCTCGTGCTCGGCGACCGGGACGAGCTTCTGCGGGTGGCCGAGAACCTGATCGAGAACGCCGTGAAATACGGCGAGAGCGGCGGGAAGGTGGATGTCGCGGTCGCCCGCACCGAGGGGCCGGTGCCCCAGGTCGCGTTCTCCGTGCAGGATTACGGCCCCGGCATCGCGCCCGAGCACCTGCCGCGCCTGACCGAGCGGTTCTACCGGGTCGATGTCGTGCAGAGCCGGGACAAGGGCGGAACGGGCCTCGGGCTGGCCATCGTCAAGCACATCGTCAACCGCCACCGCGGTCATCTCGATATCGCCAGCGATCCGGGGCAGGGCGCCCGTTTCACGGTGCGGTTCCCGGAGGCGGGGCCTCGCCCGTAGGGGCTACGGAATCCCCTCTCCCGGCCGGGAGAGGAAAAGGCGTGGCGGTGACACCCGCGACGTCATCACCGGCCTCGTGCCGGTGATCCCGGTCCAAGAAGCGCCGAGCCTCACCTTATCGAGATGGCCGGGACAAGCCCGGCCATGACGTGAAGGTTCCACCCCTCCCGAGGGATCCTTTTAGGGTGTCATTTAATTGTCATCCAACTGTCGTAGAGGAGACATCCGCAGGGCCTAGCTGTCCCATCGCGAGACACGGCCCAAGGCTTCTAAGCCGCCTGTCGCGCTTGCAGGAACAGGAGACTTATCGTGAAGATTATGTCCTACGCCATTGCGGCCGGCCTTGCCGTCGCGAGCCTTACGACCACGGCAACTGCTGCTGACATCACCGGCGCAGGCGCGACCTTTCCGTTTCCGATCTACGCCAAGTGGGCCGAGGCCTATTACAAGGAAACCGGGAACCGCATGAACTATCAATCGATCGGCTCCAGCGGCGGCGTCCGCCAGATCCGGGCCAAGACCGTCGATTTCGGTGCGACCGATGCCCCCCTCAAGGGCGAGGAGTTGCAGAAGGACGGCTTCGTCCAGTTCCCGGCCGTGATGGGCGGCGTGGTGGCCGTCTACAATGTCCAGGGCGCCGGCCAGCTCAAGCTGACGGGCGAGGTTCTGGCCGACATCTTCAACGGCAAGGTCTCCAAATGGAACGACCCCAAGATCGCCCAGGCCAACCAGGGCGTGACGCTTCCCAACGCGTCGATCACGCCGGTCTACCGCTCCGACGGATCGGGCACCACCAGCGTGTTCACCACCTACCTGTCCCAAGTTTCGGAAGGCTGGAAGAGCGGACCGGGTGCCGGTTCCTCGGTGCAGTGGCCGGTCGGCCAGGGCGGCAAGGGCAATGAGGGCGTCGCCGCTCTCGTGAAGCAGGTGCCGAACTCCATCGGCTACGTCGAATACGCCTATGCCAAGCAGAACAACATCCCGTTCGCTCAGCTCCAGAACAAGAACGGCAAGTTCGTGTCGCCGGAAGCCAAGACCTTCCAGGCCGCCGCTGCCAATGCCGACTGGAAGTCGGCTCCCGGCTATGGCGTCTCGCTGACGAACCAGCCCGGCGACGAGGCCTGGCCGATCACGGCTCCGACCTTCATCCTCGTGCCCAAGTCCCCCGAGAAGCCCGAGCAGGTGGCCGAGGCCCTGAAGTTCTTCGACTGGTCCTTCAAGAATGGCGACAAGATGGCTGTCGAACTCGACTACGTGCCGCTCCCGACCCAGCTGAAGGATCAGGTTCGCGCCACCTGGGCGAGCGAGATCAAGAACGCTTCGGGCCAGCCCGTCTTCAATCAGTAATCTGACCTCGCGTGCACAACAAAGCGGATCGGCGAATGGTGGCTCTCTCGCAAGAACGTCTCGTGTCGAGCGCGGATGCTCCCGCTCACCGATCCTCTCAACCGAGCTTCGACCGGCTCTTTCGTCTCGCGAGCCTCGGATCGGCCCTCCTGGTGCTGATCGTGCTCCTGGGTATCATCGGGTCGATGATCTACGGTGGCCTGCCCGCTTTCCGGGAATTCGGCCTCGGCTTCATCACGTCGAGCGTCTGGAACGTCAACGAGGATCAGTACGGCGCGTGGGTCGCCATCGTCGGCACCCTGTCGACGGCTCTGATCGCCCTCGTCATCGGCGTTCCTCTCTCCCTCGGGATCGCGATCTTTCTCACGCAGCTCTGCCCGCCCTGGCTCAAGCGCCCTGTGGCGACCACCATCGAGCTGCTCGCCGCCGTGCCCAGCATCATCTACGGCATGTGGGGCCTCTTCGTCTTCGCGCCTCTCTTCGCGAACTACGTGCAGATCCCCGTGTCCAACATCGTCGAGGGCATGCCCATCGTCGGCACCATCCTTTATGCGCGCACGCCTTCCGGCGTCGGCATTCTGACGGCCGGCATCATCCTGGCGATCATGATCATTCCCTTCATCGCGTCGATCTCGCGCGACATCCTCGATCAGATCCCGTCCGTGCTGCGCGAGAGCGCCTATGGCATCGGCTGCACCACCTGGGAGGTGGTGCGCAACGTGCTCCTGCCGCAGGCAGGCGTCAGCATCATCGGCGCCGTCATGCTCGGCCTCGGCCGCGCGCTGGGCGAGACGATGGCCGTGACTTTCGTGGTCGGCAATGCCAACCGGTTGTCGGGTTCGCTGTTCGATCCTGGCTCCACCATCGCGTCGCGCATCGCCAACGAATTCAATGAGGCCGTCGGCCTGCAGCTCAATGCGCTGATGGCTCTCGGCTGCATCCTGTTCCTGGTCACGTTCACCGTGCTCGTGCTCGCCCGCCTGTTGGTGGCGCGCGTGAAGGTCGGGTAGGAGGTTGATGATGGATACCGCTCTCCAGACCCGCGTGACGGCCGGAACGACGCCTGCCCCGGCTCCTTGGGGACGGGTGCGCCGCAGCCGCCATGTGGCCGACCGCGCCCTCAAGATCGTCTGCACCCTGTTCACGATCCTCGGCGCCACCGTGCTCGGCTGGATCCTGCTGATGCTGCTCGTCGAAGGCATCGGCGGCCTCTCGCCTGCGGTCTTCACCGAGACGACGCCGGGCCCCGGAAGCCAGGGCGGCGGCATCGCCAATGCTCTTGTCGGCAGCCTGATCCTGACCGTCCTCGGCATCGTCGTGGCCACACCCATCGGCGTGCTGGCCGGCACCTATCTGGCCGAATACGGCAAGAGCTCGAAGCTTGCCGAGATCATCCGCTTCGTGAACGACATCCTGCTCGCCGCGCCGAGCATTCTCATCGGCCTCTTCGTCTACATGCTCATGGTGCAGCCGATGGGCGGCTATTCCGGCTGGGCCGGCGGCGTGGCGCTGGCGATCATCGCGGTTCCCGTCATCGTTCGCACCACCGAGGACATGCTGCGCCTCGTGCCTGGTTCCTTGCGCGAAGCCGGAGCGGCGCTCGGCGCGCCCATGTCGACGGTGATCATCAAGATCAGCTGGAAGGCCGCCCGCGCCGGCATGGTCACCGGCGTCCTGCTCGCCACGGCCCGCATCGCCGGCGAGACCGCGCCGCTTCTCTTCACGGCCCTCAACAACAATTTCTGGTTCAACCCGACCCTGATGGGCGGCGTCTCGAACCTGCCGGTCATGATCTATCAGTTCGCCCTGTCGCCTTATGAGAACTGGCGCGAACTCGCCTGGGCCGGCGCCCTCATCATCACCATGTCGATCCTGGCGCTGTCCATCGTGGCGCGCCTGCTCCTGAGGAAGGATAAAGTCCGATGAGCACGATTGCCCTCAACACGAGCAGCGCCATCGGAAACGCGGCGGCTGCGGATACCGGCGCGCCGGTGCGCATCGCCGTCAAGAACCTCAATTTCCATTATGGCGATTTCCGCAGCCTGAAGGACATCTCGCTCGACTTCTACGACCGGCAGGTCACGGCCCTCATCGGCCCGTCCGGCTGCGGAAAGTCGACGCTGCTGCGCACCTTCAACCGCATCTACAGCCTGTATCCCGAGCAGCGCGCCGATGGCCAGATCCTGCTCGACGGGCAGAACGTGCTCTCGCCGTCGATCGACGTGAACGAGCTTCGCGCACGGGTCGGCATGGTGTTCCAGAAGCCGACGCCGTTTCCCATGTCGATCTACGACAACATCGCCTTCGGCATCAAACTCTATGAGAGGCTGCCGAAGTCCGAGCTCGACGGGCGTGTCGAGGAGGCCCTGCGCAAGGCGGCCCTGTGGGACGAAGCGAAGGACAAGCTGCGCCAATCCGGCATGAGTCTGTCTGGCGGCCAGCAGCAGCGCCTGTGCATCGCGCGCACCATCGCGCAGAAGCCGGAGGTGATCCTGCTCGACGAGCCGACCTCGGCCCTCGACCCGATCTCCACCGGCAAGATCGAGGAGCTGATCGAGCAGCTCCGCTCGGAGTTCACCATCGTGATCGTCACGCACAACATGCAGCAGGCGGCACGAATCTCGCAGTTCACGGCGTTCATGTATCTCGGCGAGCTCGTGGAGTTCGGGCCCACCACCAAGATGTTCATGAACCCGACCAAGAAACAAACCCAGGATTACATCACGGGCCGCTTCGGCTGATCGAAGCGCTTCAAGGGGAGACCTATCTCATGGCGGAGCATATCGTCAGTTCCTATGACAACGACCTGCAGGGGCTACGGCAGCGGATTTCCGAGATGGGCGGCATCTCCGAGAAGATGCTTGTCGATGCTCTTGTCGCACTGGCTCGCCACGACAAGCCGCTGGCGCAAGCGGTGATCGCTTTGGACCCTCGCCTCGACGTCCTGCACCGTGAGGTCGAGGAGAATGCCATTCTCACCATCGCCCGGCGCCAGCCCTTGGCGGTCGATCTGCGTGAGACCATCTCGGCCATCCGTATCGCGGGCGATGTCGAACGCATCGGCGATCTGGCGAAGAACATCGCCAAGCGGGCGCTGGCCATCGGTGACGATTTCCAACCGCAGAAGATCGTCGTCGGACTGCAGCATATGAACGATCTCGTGCTCGGTCAGCTCAAGGACGTGCTCGACGCCTATGCGCAGAAGGACACGGCGAAGGCGCTGGATGTCTGGAAGCGGGACGGCGCCATCGATGCGCTCTACACCTCGCTGTTCCGGGAACTCCTGACCTACATGATGGAGGATCCACGCAACATCTCGTTCTGCACGCATCTCCTGTTCTGCGCCAAGAACATCGAGCGCATCGGCGATCACACCACCAATATCGCCGAGACCGTTCACTACCTCGTCACGGCCGAGACGCTGGCCATCGACCGGCCCAAGAACGATCACTCCATCGACACGACGATCGGGACCGGAGCCTGATCATGGGACCTCGCGTTCTGATCGTCGAGGACGAAGAACCCTTGATGCTGCTCCTGCGCTACAACCTCGAGGCCGAAGGCTACGAGGTCGACGGCGTATCGCGCGGTGACGAGGCGGAGATCCGCCTGCGCGAGCAGGTGCCCGACATCGTGCTGCTCGACTGGATGCTGCCCGGTCTCTCCGGGATCGAGCTGTGCCGGCGCATCCGCGCGCGGACGGAAACCGAGCGCCTGCCGGTGATCATGCTCACGGCCAGGGGCGAGGAGGGCGACCGCATCCGCGGCCTCTCCACCGGTGCGGACGACTACATCGTCAAGCCGTTCTCCGTGCCGGAACTCCTGGCCCGGGTGCGTGCGCTCCTGCGCCGGGCGAAGCCGACGCATATCGCAACGCTTCTCAGAGCCGGCGACATCGAGCTCGACCGCGAGACCCATCGCGTGCGCCGCGCCGACCAGGAGTTGCATTTGGGGCCGACGGAGTTCCGCTTGCTGGAGTTCCTGATGCAGAGCCCCGGCCGCGTCTTCAGCCGCGAGCATCTGCTCAACGCGGTCTGGGGCCACGACGTCTATATCGACGAGCGCACCGTGGACGTGCATGTGGGCCGCCTGCGCAAGGCGATCAACCTGCCGCGCCGGCCCGATCCGATCCGCACCGTGCGCGGCGCCGGCTACTCCTTCGACGAGACCTTCGCCCGCGAGGAGCAGGCCGTGAGCGCCTGAAGCTTCAAAAGGCAGACAAACAAAAGGGCCGCGCTGAAATCGACAGCGCGGCCTTTTTAATGGAATAAATGCCTTTAAGCGCGGATGAGCTTGCGCTCGCGCTTGCGATCGGCCACCGGCTGGTAGGCGATGCGCGCGTGATGGTTGCAATAGGGCAGGCCCGTGATCGATCGGCCGCCGCAGAAGCGGAACTCGGGTTTCGTCGGGTCGCCCATGGGCCAGCGGCACATGGACTCGCGCAGGTCCATGATGGTCACGCGCTCGGACATGGGAATGGCGATGTCGTCGTCGGCGAACACCACGGGCTCCTCGGCCACGGGCTGCAGCGGGATCGGAGCCAACACCACATTGTTGTTGTGCGGCTGGGGCGCAATCGGAGCCGGCGCGCTCGGCGCGCGGGTCGCCTTGCGCGGGCGGGCAGCGGCCGAGCCGGCGGGCTTCGCATCCTTGGCGCGGCCGGAGAGGCCGAGGCGGTGAACCTTACCGATCACCGCATTGCGGGTCACGTTTCCAAGCTCGGCGGCGATCTGGCTCGCGCTCAAACCATCGGTCCAGAGCTTCTTGAGAAGCTCGACCCGCTCGTCCGTCCAAGTTCCGCCCGCATCCATCATTTTTAAACTTGCCTCCATCGTGGCTGGCTTCAGCCCAGAATCCCAGATGCCTCGCGGACAGGGTTTTTGTGTCCGACCGCGTTGCGAAGGTCGCTCCTGAGGGTGAAAGCCGCTGCACGAATGCCGTACTCGACTGACCCGAAGTTACAGGATGGGTGGACTCCGGCGCAAGAGTCCCCGAACAGGCCCCGTCGTTTTCCCCAAGGAACTCGCCTGGGGCAAAAATTCCTTGTGATGAGTGACTTCATTTCTCTTGAATTGACAGGGTCTCGCACCTCGTTAGAATCCCTCTCCGTGCCGCCCTCGCTGGGGCGGCGTTTCTTTTTCGGGCCCGGGTGCGACCTTGGGCCTCTCTCTAGGCGGAGACAACCCGTGACATCGCCATTGCTGCCGACTTTTGCCCGTGCCGAGCTTTCCTTCGAGAAGGGAGAGGGCCCCTGGCTCTACGGCCGAGATGGCGAGCGATACCTTGATTTCGGCGCCGGCATCGCCGTGAACGCCCTGGGCCACGCCCATCCGCACCTCGTCAAGGCGCTGACCGAGCAGGCCTCCAAGATCTGGCACAGTTCCAATCTGTTCCAGATCCCGGAGGGCGAGCGCCTCGCCCAGCGCCTCGTCGACAGCACCTTCGCGGATTTCGTCTTCTTCGCCAATTCCGGCGCCGAGGCGAACGAAGCCGCGATCAAGATGGCGCGCCGCTATCATTATGTGAACGGCAATCCCGAGCGCTTCCACATTGTCACCTTCGAGGGCGCCTTCCATGGCCGCACGCTCGGCACCATCGCGGCTGGCGGACAGGCCAAGTATCTGGAAGGCTTCGGCCCCAAGGTCCAGGGCTTCGACCAGGTTCCGCCTGAGGATCTCGAGGCCCTGAAGGCCGTCATCGGCCCGCACACGGCGGCCCTGATGATCGAGCCGATCCAGGGCGAGGGCGGCGTCCGGTCGGTGTCGAACGCCTTCCTGCGCGAGCTGCGCGCCCTGTGCGACAGCCAAGGCCTGCTCCTGATCTTCGACGAGATCCAGACCGGCGTCGGCCGCACCGGCAAGCTCTTCGCCTATGAATGGAGCGGCGTGACGCCCGATATCATGACCGTGGCCAAGGGCATCGGCGGCGGCTTCCCGCTGGGCGCCTGCCTTGCCACGGCAGAGGCCGGCAAGGGCTTGACGCTCGGCACCCACGGCACGACCTTCGGCGGCAATCCGCTCGCCATGGCGGTCGGCAACGCCGTGCTCGACGTGATCCTGGAACCCGGCTTCCTGGAGAGCGTCGAACGCAAGGGCCTGCTGCTCAAGCAGCGCCTCGCCGAGCTGAAGGACCGCCATCCGAGCATCATCGCCGAGGTGAGGGGGCAGGGGCTCATCGTGGGCCTGCGCACCGTCGTGCCCAACACGGACTTCGTCAGCGCTGCCCGCGATCAGAAGCTCATCGTGATCGGGGCCGGCGACAACGTCGTCCGTCTTCTGCCGCCGCTGATCATCACGGAGGCCGATCTCGGAGAAGCCATCAATCGTCTGGATGCCGCCTGCGCGGCCATCGAGGCTAAGCAGAAAACCGCCGTTCCGCCGGGAGCCGTTCAATGAAGACCCGCCATTTCCTCGATCTCAGCGACTTTTCCGGCGCGGAGATCCGGCACCTCCTGAATGTCGGCCTGGAGATCAAGTCCAACCGCCGCCGCGGCGAGAAGGCCAAGGATCGGCCGCTCGAAGGCAAGATCCTGGCGATGGTGTTCGACAAGCCCTCCACCCGCACCCGCGTCTCCTTCGATGTCGGCATGCGCGAGCTCGGCGGCGAGACCCTGATGCTCACCGGCAAGGAGATGCAGCTCGGCCGCGGCGAGAGCATCGCCGACACGGCGCGCGTCCTGTCGCGCTACGTGGACGCCATCATGATCCGCACCCTCGATCATGCGATGGTGACGGAGCTCGCCCAGTATGCTTCGATCCCGGTGATCAACGGCCTGACCAAGATGACGCATCCGTGCCAGATCATGGCCGACATCATGACCTTCGAGGAACATCGCGGCTCCATCGAAGGCCGGACGATTGCGTGGACGGGCGACTCCAACAACGTGCTCGCCTCCTGGGTTCACGCGGCGGCGCGTCTCGATTTCCGGCTCAAGATCGCATCCCCGCCGGAACTTGCCCCGCGCCCGGAGCTTTTGTCCTGGGCGAAACAGGAAGGGGCCAAGATCAGCGTGACCACCGATGCGTTCGAGGCCGCCGAGGGCGCCCATGCGGTCATCACCGATTGCTGGGTGTCCATGGGTGACGACGACGAGTTCCGCCGTCAGAATCTGCTGAAGCCTTATCAGGTCAACGGCAGGCTCATGGGCGTTGCCGACAAGGACGCCGTCTTCATGCATTGTCTTCCCGCCCATCGTGGCGAGGAGGTCACGGACGAGATCATGGACGGTCCGCAATCGGTGGTCTTCGACGAGGCCGAGAACCGGCTTCACGCGCAGAAGGGCATCCTGGCGTGGTGCCTCGGAGCAGCAAACGCATGAGTTCAGCTTCGCTTGCAGGAAACGATGACGTCGTTCTGCCTTTCGCAGTCGAACCTCTCGACGTGCGTGGGCGCGTGGTGCGTCTCGGAGCCTCCATCGACACCATCCTGGCCCGGCACGGCTATCCCGACATGGTGGCCCGCGTCATCGGCGAGGCGGCCGCATTGACGGTCATGCTCGGTGCGTCCCTCAAATTCGAGGGACGCTTCCAGCTGCAGACCAAGACCGATGGCATCATCGACATGGTGGTGGTCGATTTCAACGCACCGGATCGCCTGCGTGCCACGGCCCGTTTCGACAAGGACAGGCTCGAAGCTCTCGGGTCGATCTCGCCGGGAACGGGCGAACTCCTCGGCTCCGGCTACCTCGCCATGACCATCGATCAGGGCTCCGAGCGCAGCCGCTATCAGGGCGTCGTCGCCCTCGAGGGCCAGGGTTTCGAGGAGGCGGCGCATCAGTATTTCCGCCAGTCCGAGCAGATCCCGACGCAGGTGCGTCTGGCCGTGGCCGAGCAGTTCGAGGATGGCCGCCACACCTATCGCGCCGGTGGCCTGATGATCCAGTTCCTGCCCTCCTCGTCGGAGCGCCTTCGGCAGGCCGATCTGCATCCGGGCGACATCCCGGAGGGACATCCCTCGAACGATCTCGCATCGCCCTCGGAGGACGATGCCTGGCTCGAAGCCAAGTCCCTGGTCGGGACGGTCGAGGATCACGAACTGATCGATCCGGCCGTGTCCAGTGAGACGCTTCTCTATCGCCTGTTTCACGAGCGGGGCGTGCGCGTCTTCGAGGGCCAGCACGTGCATGAGGAGTGCACCTGCTCGCATGAGCGCATCATGGGCATGATGCGCCGCTTCTCTCCGCAAGATCGCCGCGACATGGTCGGCGACAACGGCCGCATCGGCATCACCTGCGAGTTCTGCTCGCGCTTCTACGATCTGGACCCGGCGGAGGTCGAGGCCGAGATCGCCAAGTCGGAAGCATAACCAGAAGCCAGCTCTCCATTGTCATCCCGGCGCAGGCGGGAATCCATAGCCACGGCGGTTGCAGCAAAAGGAGAGCGGCTGGCGCTGCGCATGATCCTGCAATGTTAGCGTTTATGAATCCCGGGCTCCGCGATGCGGCCTCGGAATGACCGTTGAGCAGTTTTAATCAACCCCCGTCATCACCGGCCTTGTGCCGGTGATCCCGATCTTCCTTGCCTCTCGCCTCATCCTGAGGAGCCTGCGGAGCAGGCGTCTCGAAGGAGGGTCCAGAGCGCACGGGAGACGCACTCGTCCTTCGAGACACCGCCATCGGCGGCCCTCAGGATGAGGGCTTAAGGGTGATGCATCTCCTGATCGGGATGGCCGGGACCGATCCCCGGATCAAGTCCGGGGACGGCCATGACGTGAGATGCCATTCACGAATTCGCGCAGGTCGCCGCAAGACGGCGCATGAAGGCCATACCGGCCTCGAGCTGTTCCAGGGAAATGTACTCGTCAGGCTGATGCGCCTGATTGATCGAGCCGGGTCCGCAGACGACGGTGGGAATTCCGGCAGCCTGGTAATGGCCGGCCTCCGTGCCGAAGGGCACGGTCTGCGTGTGGTTCTTGCCGGCAAGGCGCAGGGCCAGAACTTCCGCTGCCGAGCCGGGATCCGGCGCGAGGCCCGGCACATCCGCATGAAGAACGGTCTCGATCCGTCCGAACGCGCCGAAGCGATTGAGGCGTTTCAAGGCGACCTCCTCGACGAACCGGTTGAGCCGGTCGGGAATCTCCTGCGGATCGAGGCTCGGCAGGCCGCGGAACTCCCAATGGAAGCTGCAGGTCTTCGACAGGATGTTGCGCGCCGTGCCCCCTGAGATCGTGCCGACATGCACTGTCGTGTAGGGCGGGTCGAAGCGCCCGCTGGAGTCGCCGCGCTCCATCATGTCGTCGCCGATGCGGTTCAGTTCCGCAATCAGTTCGGCGGCCGTCATCACGGCGCTGGCGCCGAGATAGGGCTTTGACGAATGCGCCTCGAAACCATGCACCGTGGTGGAGAAGGTCACGACGCTCTTATGCGCGTCCACCACCTCCAGCATCGTCGGCTCGCCGACGATGGCGGCTTTCGGCATGGGCAGATCGTATCCGAGACGGCGGATGGTGTCGACGACCCCGAGGCAGGTCGTCTCCTCGTCATAGGAGAGCATGATGTGGATCGGCGTCGTGAGATGGGCGGCCTGAAACTCAGGCACCATTGCGAGCGCCAGCGCGTCGAATGCCTTCATGTCCACCGCGCCGCGTCCATAGGCACGCCCGTTCTCCACGCGAAGGGTGAAAGGATCGGACGTCCAGGCCTGGCCCGTCACCGGCACCACGTCCGTATGGCCGGACAGCACGATCCCGCCCCGGTCCTGCGGCCCGATCGTGGCGTAGATCGCCGCCTTGTCGCCCGTCTCGTTCGGCACGCGCACATAAGGCACGTTCCAGCTCTCCAGATAGCTCTCGACGAAGTCGATCAGGGGCAGGTTCGACTTCGAACTCACGGTATCGAACGAAACCAGCTTCGCCAGCATGTCGAGCGGCGTCAGCCGCTGATTGTCGGGGGACATCAAAAACCTCAGTGCAGCACGCGCTTGGTGCGGGGAATGTCGAGCGAGAAGGCGGGAATTTCGACGTCGAAGGTTTCGCCGGTGGTGGTCTCCATCAGATAGGTCCCCTGCATGGTGCCGCTCGGCGTCGGCAGGGGACATCCACTCGTATAGCTGAAGCTCTCGCCGGGACCCAGCACGGGTTCCTCTCCGACCACGCCTGCGCCGCGCACCTCCTGGACCTGACCATGCTCGTCGGTGATCTGCCAATGACGGGCGCGAAGCTGAACTCTCTCCAGGCTCGCATTGATGATCTCGACCGTATAGGCAAAGAAATAGCGGCTCTGCTCGGGGGAGGATTCTTCGGGCATGTAGCGGGGTGTCACCGTCACAGAGATGCCGCGGGTCACAGCTTGATACATGAGCCTGCCTCATGCCGGTCGTGGAGTTCCATTGGCCCGTGGTACGGCGGCCTTGGGGCCTCGTCAATCGACCGGGACGGGAATGCGCCCGCCGACGGCCTGCTCGTCGGAAAACCCCGGGCAAGGAAAGCGATTGAGAATTCCGTAACACCCCTCGTGCATCGTGCGGAACCAGGAGGCCGCGTCAGCGAAAAGGGGTCCCGGTTTTCCGCTCCCGACGATGCGCTCATCCAAAATAAGCGGGCATCGGCTTGATCCCAAAAGCGGTTTCCACTTTTGGGTCCGATGCTCTAGAGATACTGCCAGGCTCAACAATTCAATGAGGGCGGCCCCCTCGGAAGACGAACATGGTTGCGTTGAAGGACGGGATTCAATCGGCTGATGCCATCATGCGCCTTGCTGAGGCAGGGGCCATCAGAGCGGAGACGCCCTTCGCCTCCGATCAGGTCCAGCCGGCAAGCCTCGATCTGAGGCTGGGGCGCCGCGCCTACCGGGTCCGCGCCAGCTTCCTGCCGGGGCGCAATCATACGGTGCAAGACCGGCTCGACCAATTGAGCTTCCACGAGATCGACCTGAGCAAGGGCGCCATCCTGGAAACGGGCAGCGTCTACATCGCCGAGCTGCAGGAGGAGCTGGCCCTGCCGGAGGATCTGTCGGCTGCCGCAAACCCCAAGAGCTCGACCGGCCGCATCGACGTCTTCACCCGGGTCATCACCGATCGCAGCCAGGAATTCGACACGATCGGCGCCGGTTACCGCGGCCGTCTTTATGCCGAGATCTCGCCGCGCACCTTCCCGGTGCTGGTCAGAACCGGCACGCGGCTGTCGCAGCTGCGCCTGCGCAAGGGAGACGTGCGCCTCAGCGATGCCGAACTCCAGGCAGTTCACGAGCGGGAGCGGGTCGTGACCTCCGCTGAGCCGTCCATTCAGGACGGTGTCGCCGTGAGCGTGGATCTTTCGGGCTTCGGCCCCGACAACCTCATCGGCTATCGGGCCAAGCGCTATACGGGCTTGGTCGATGTGGACAAGCCCGGCTCCTGCCGCGTCGCGGATTTCTGGGAGCCGCTCTATGCCGAAGCCAGCAGGACCCTGATCCTGGATCCAGGCCAGTTCTACATTCTCGCCTCTAAGGAGGCGGTGCATGTGCCGCCGGATTACGCCGCCGAGATGGTGCCCTTCGATCCTCTCGTGGGCGAGTTCCGGGTCCACTATGCCGGCTTCTTCGATCCGGGCTTCGGTCACGCGGAAGCAGGAGGGGAGGGGGCCCGGGCGGTGCTCGAGGTGCGCTCGCGCGACGTTCCCTTCATCCTCGAGGATGGGCAGATCGTCGGGCGCCTCGTCTATGAGCGCATGGCCGAGCGCCCCAAGGTGCTCTACGGCGCGGGCGCCGGTTCGAACTACCAAGCGCAGGGCCTGAAACTCTCCAAGCACTTCCGCTGAGCTTTTGCGACGCCCCCGTCGACCCTCTTGCCGGATCGCGGCAATGCCGGATATGAATAAGGAACGCGGGCGTAGTTCAGAGGTAGAACGTCAGCTTCCCAAGCTGAATGTCGTGGGTTCGATTCCCATCGCCCGCTCCAACTTTCCTGGCGAGCACTTGTATTGAAGGCTGCTATTGAAGGCTGCTCTTCGAAGGGAGCGGGGCTCCCGGGAGCCGTTTGCCATTAATCGGGTTTGCGGGTGTTGACAAACGATCCGGGAATCGACATATCCGCAGCCCCGCCGGAACTTGGTTCGGGCAAGCTTCACTCTCACACGACGCCGACGCTGCCGAGATCCCCGGATCTCGCCGATCGTTTGGGTCCCGATCGCGATCTCATTTGATCCCGATCAACGGCACGAGCCATGGACGCCAGTATATGGCATGTCCCCGCGGCTCCTCTGACGACAATGAGAAGCATTCGGATGGATTGGATCGATCCGAATGATGTTCACGCAGAAGCGAATACGCTTCTGCGAACGCTGGAGCTTGTCTGAATACTGAGTAGGTAGGCTGGGGGCGCCGATTTCGGGAAAATTCTTCGAAATAGGTGTT
>NZ_CP173040.1:0-952626 GCF_044784385.1 Microvirga sp. RSM25
ATTTGAACAGCGGGACAAGTGGAGTTTCTGCCTGAGAGCGGCCAGAATGGCTGCCGAACAGGAGAAACGATGAGCAAGAGACCCCGCCGCAATCACTCACCGGCTTTCAAGGCCAAAGTGGCCCTGGTCGCTTTGAGAGGCGAGAAGACCCTGGCCGAGTTGGCGCAACAGACCGTATGTTCGTTGCCAGCGGAGGTGGCTCGTCCACACTATGCGGCGAGCGAGGGTTGCGCCGGATGGGCCGGCGCCGAGCCTCCCGCACAGGGGACGAGCCATGCAGCAGAAGAGCAAAGTGTTTGTCGGTCTGGATACCTTCTTTATTCGGCTAGTTCCAGTCAAGCGTCTTTAAATCCATCGCGGCGTTCGGTGCAGTGGCCCCCTGCAGGCTCTCGCTTCTTTCCGGAATCGGCATCAAAGCCCTTCCATAATGGGATCAGAAGAATGAAGTGGAACAATCTCTAAAGCGTTCTCTCGCAACTTGCGAAGGAGACCAGGTATCCAGCGAACTCACTTCATTCGTCGTCCCGCGAGGGAGACCGCTCCGCCAGCCGGCGAAGTTCCGAGACTTTCTTGAATCGTGATCGTGTGTCAGGCGGCCGATGCCGCCTTCGCCCACCGGAACTCGGTTCCGTCGCTCCACACGCGATGCAGGATGACAGCCAGGCGCCGGGCCAGCGCAATGATTGCTTTTCTCGCTCCGCGCCGCTTGGCCACGTTCATCGCCCATGCTTTCAACCACGACCATCTCGTCACTCGCGTGAGCAGCGTCTGAGCGGCTTCAAACAGCAGCGTTCGCATCATGCCATCACCACACAGCGAAATCCTGCCAACCCGCTTGCTTTCGCCGGACTGATGCTGCACGGGCGTGAGGCCCAGAGCCGGCCCCACCGCTTTGGAATTCCGAAACCGGGCTGGGATGTCGATGGTGGCGACGAAGGCCAGAGCGACCACAGGCCCTACTCCAGGGACGGTCATGAGCCGGCGGCAGACCTCGTCGCCACGCACAATCTCCAGAAGCTTGCGATGCAGGCTGGCAAAGTGCTCGCGCAGGGTCCGGCGAGCATCCAGAAGCGGCTTGGTGATCTCGGCCAGGTCCGGCAGGCCAGCCACCAGTTCGTGAATACGCTCCTCGAACTTGAGCGCACCGACAACTCCGACCTTGAGGCCAAAGTTGCGGAGCAGACCGCGTAAATCATTCTCGATGGCAATGGCCTTTTCCTGCAGGAGCTTACGGGCGGTCAGCAGCGCACGGCGCTTCTGGCTCGCCAGCGTCTTGACGTGAACCGGTCGGAACAGGTTGACCCGCATCATCTGGGCGATGCCGCGGGCATCATTCCGGTCGGTCTTGTTGACCTGGGCCTTGAGGAAGGCCTTGGTGTGCCGGGTCTCGATACACACGACGGGCAAGCCTGCCCTGGCGAGCCCATCGAAGAGCCATTGGGAGAGCGGGCCCGCCTCAAGGCCGATCCGCTCCATCCGCCAGGCAGGATCTTGTAGGACCTGAAGAAGGTCCTCCGGATGGCTGGGAGCCTTCAACTCGCGACAGATCCTCCCTGTCTCATCGACAATGCACACCGATGTCTCCTTGACCGAAACATCCAGACCCACGTAGTGCTTCATGCTGCGCTTCCTCTACTAAGACCCGAAGTCGTTCTCAACTGCTCTCGTTGTATCATTGGCCTGACGCACTGCCCCCATCAACCAGTGGAGGGCTCCGCAGCCGGCCGAATATCCCATCTCGAAACTGAAGATCTCGGGCGCCGTGGCCGAGGACGGCCGTCAGGGCGAAGTCCGCTTTCTCGGCGAGATCGACAATACCCCCGAGGCGGTGCGGCGTCTGGTCCACAAGCTGGCGAGCCGACACAGCGAATTGTTGTTCTGCTATGAGGCGGGGCCGACCGGCTATGGCCTGCAGCGCCAGATCAGCGCGTTCGGATACGATTGTGCGGTCATCGCCCCGTCCCTGATCCCCAAACGCCCGGGCGAACGGGTCAAGACCAACCGGCGCGATGCCTTGACCCTGGCCCGGCTGCACCGGGCCGGCGAGCTGACCGCCATCTGGGTGCCGGATCCGGGGCATGAGGCGGTGCGGGCGCGCGAAGCGGCCATGGCGGATTTGCGCGAGAAGCGCCAGTACCTGCAATCCTTCCTCCTGCGCCATGGGCGGATCTTCTCCGGCCGCAAGCCTTGGACCCGGGCGCATGCCCGCTGGCTTGCGGAGCTCGTCTTCGAGCATCCGGCTCAGTACTTGGTCTTGGGCGAATACCGGCAGGCGATTGCGGATGCCGAGGCGCGGTTGGAGCGGCTGACCCAGCAAGTCGCCGAGATAGTCGCGACCTGGTCGATGGCGCCGGTGGTCGAGGCCTATCAGGCCCTGCGCGGGGTAGCGCTTCTGACTGCAGTAACCTTTGTGGCAGAGATTGGTGATGTGCGCCGCTTCGAGAGCCCACGGCAGCTGATGGCCTTTCTCGGCCTGGTGCCGTGTGAGAGCTCGACCGGTGAGCGGGTGCGGCGGGGCGGCATCACCAAGGCCGGTAACACAAGGGTCCGTCGGGTGCTGATCGAGGGGGCTTGGACCTATCGCTTTCCGGCCCGGATGAGCCGTTTCCTGCAGGAGCGCCAGGAGGGCTTACCAGCGATCGTGCGGGCGATTGCCTGGAAGGCGCAGGTGCGGCTGTGCGCGCGTTATCGCCGGCTGATGGCGGCCGGCAAGCGCCAGACCGTGGTAGTAACCGCGATTGCGCGGGAGATGGCGGCGTTCCTGTGGGCGATCGGGCGCGAGATCCAACCCCGTTTGGCCGCCTAAAGGTGCACAAAGACAAGATCTCACAAAGACCTGGATCACGTTCGCCTGACATCTGTGATTGCGCAGCACCGGAGGCAGGGCCTCGGTGGGGAACCCTCGTTCGAATTGTGTGGCCGATGGGACACCATTGACGCCCGTCAACAGATCGAGGCAGCCCCGGACGAACACACGGAAATGCGGTCACCAACCCGCGCATCAGAGTCTGCTCAACCGTCGTCTTGCGGCTCTGCCTCCGGCCCTGCGCAATTGCTTCATCCTTGTATGCCCTGATCGTTGCAGAGGAGCGCACACCCACGTCCGACATCATTGACAACGAACATCAGAGTTCGATGTCCATCCCAACCAGATCACCCAGTGGAAGGCGCAGCTCCTCGACGGAGCGGTCGGCGTGTTCGGGGCCGAGAAGGCAGCGACGCCACCTGTGGACGTGAAGACGCTGCATGCCAAGATCGGCGAGCTGACCCTGGCCAATGATTTTTTAGAACACGCGCTCGCCAAAGTCGGAACGTGGCCGAGCGCAAAGCGATGATCGATCGCTCGCATGACCTGCCGCTGACCCGGCAAGCCGAGGAACTCGGGATCAGCCGGGGCAGCCTCTATTACCAGCCGCAGCCGGTCTCGGCGACTGATCTGGCCCTCATGCGGCGCATGGACGAACTGCATCTTGCCTATCCGTTCGCGGGCAGTCGGATGCTGCGCGATCTGCTGGTCGCGGAGGGCTTTACGGTCGGACGCCTGCATGTTTCCACGCTGATGAAGCGGATGGGCATGGAGGCGATCTACCGCAAGCCCAACACCTCCAAGCCAGCGTCCGGGCATCAGATCTATCCCTATCTGCTGCGCAAGCTGCCGATCACCCGCTCCAATCAGGTCTGGGCCATGGATATTACCTACATCCCCATGGCGCGCGGCTTCGTTTATCTGGCGGCGGTAGTCGACTGGTTCAGCCGGCGGGTTCTGGCCTGGCGGCTGTCGATCACCTTGGAGGCTGCGTTTTGCATTGAGGCCCTGGAGGAAGCGCTGGCCCGCTATGGCCGGCCGGGGATCTTCAACACGGATCAAGGAAGTCAGTTCACCAGCCACGACTTTACCAGCGTGCTGCTCAAGAACGAGATCGCGATCAGCATGGATGGCAAGGGCGCCTGGCGCGACAACGTCTTTGTCGAGCGGCTCTGGCGGTCCATCAAATACGAGGAGGTCTATCTGAAAGCCTACGACAGCGTATCCGAGGCCCGCGCCTCAATCGGCCGATATCTGACTTTTTACAACAGCCGGAGGCCTCATTCGAGCCTTGACCGGCAGACACCCGATCAGGCCTACTTTACCCCGCTGCCGCAACTCGTGGCAGCTTAACACGGCAGAGCCTCCACTTATCCGTCCGAAAACCCTGTTCAGACAAACCGAGCCTCCTCAAGGTGATGGCTCGAGGACCTATGCTAGATTTTGGGTGACGGGGCCGATCAGGCGGCGCTGTTTGTCGGCATCGGGATGACTTCGGTGCCGTCCTGGAATCTGACACCGGCGATCACCTTCGGCAACTGGTTTTCGCCCATCAGCCGGCGCCAGCCTTTCGCGGCCGCCATCACCAGCTTGAAGACCATCAAGCGTGCAGTCTTTGAGGACAGCGCGCCCTTGGTGCGCACGGTGCGGTGCCGGACCGTCGCGAACACGCTCTCAATCGGATTGCTTGTTCGCAGATGAAGCCAATGCTCGGCGGGAAAGTCGTAAAAGGCGAGCAGAGCGCGCTGATCCTTCGTCAGGCATTCGGCGGCTTTGGGATAGCGAGCCGCATATTTCTCGACGAAGACGGCGATCGCCACCTCGGCTGAGGCGCGGCTTGGCGCGAGATAGATTTCCCGCAGGTCGGCCTTCATGCCTGGCTGCACCGATTTGGGCACCTTGTTGAGCACGTTGATAGTCTTGTGCAGCCAGCACCTCTGATGGTGCGTCCCGGGAAAGAGCTCGTCGAGCGCCTTCCAGAAGCCCAGTGCTCCATCCCCGACAGCGATCCGGGGCGGAATCGACAGGCCCCGCCGCTTGATCTCGACGAGAAGCTCTCTCCAGCTCTGCGTACTCTCGCGCACGCCGGTCTGGAAGCCGACCAGCTCTTTCTTGCCTTCCGGGGTGGCGCCGATCAGCACCAGCATGCATTCAGCCTGATCCTCCATGCGGGCCTGAAGGTAGACGCCGTCGGCCCAGACATAGACGTACCGACGGGCTGACAGGTCCCGGGCCTGCCAGCGATCGTATTCGGCCTGCCATTCTCCCGTCAGTCGGGTGATCACGGAAGGCGAGAGGTTCGGTGCGTCCTTGCCCAGCAATGCTGCCAAAGCCTCCTGAAAGTCGCCGGTGGAGAGCCCGCGGAGATAGAGGATCGGCAGCAGCGCATCCAGGCTCTTCGACCGTCGCGCCCATTTCGGCAGGATGGTGGAGGAAAAGCGGATACGGTCCTCGCCGGTGGCGCCCCGATCGCGGATCTTGACCCGGCTGACCTCCACCGGGCCGATGCCAGCCTGGAGCATTCGCTCCGGCCCATGGCCATGCCGGACCAGACGGTCGCGGCCATCCGGCAGCTTCAGGTCGCGCATCTGAGCCAGGAAGGCCTCAGCCTCATTCCCAGTCGCCTGGGCCAGCAGCTGGCGGGCGCCAGCGCGCAAGATATCCGTCAGGGGATCATCGATTGCATCGGGCTGACGCAGGCGCAAAACATTGGTAGTCTCGTTCATGGCGTATCGCTCTCTCGAAGAGGTTCTGGCAGGCTCGACACCCGCCTCGATACGCCGCCCTTCTCACACCGTCATCACCCAGTTTCCGCCATAGTTCCTTCAGGCCCGCGATGCGCGGCTGGAACTCGCCAGGTTCGATCATCCCCTCGGCGTAGCTGTCAATCAAGCGCCCGATCCCGCACTGGAGACGCGCGATTTGGCGCCTAAGCTGGAGTACGTCGGAACAACTGCCTGTGTGGTCTTGGGTTTGCGTCAAGCGCCGGTGATATTCACATGGCATCCATCGGGGTCCTCCAGCAGCGCGCGCACCCGGTCCCAGACCGCCTGCTCCAGATGATCGCCTCGGATCTGAGGATTGTCACACACCGCATGGTCGTCGAACCGATGCCCGTCTGTTCCGATGCAGCGATAGTAGCAGTACACGCCTTTGGCAGGATCCCGCTTCGATTGCGGGGCTGTCTTGCCATAAGAGGCATAGCCGCAGCGGCGGCACACTCGTCAGCCCCTGCAGCAGCCAGCGCGGCCCTGTCCGGGCTTCCCGCTTGCGCTGGCGGTTCTCCTGCAACTGCATCTGAGCGGACTCAAACACGGCCGGGTCCACCACAGTCGGCACCGGGACCTCTTTATTAACGAGGTCCAAAAGGTCGTGTTGCGCGAGATGCTGGGCAACGATGCCGTAGTCGTAACCATCGGTACTATCAATGGTGGGCACGCGACAAACATTATTTGCCCCTCAGTTGCCATCACGAGCACAATAAGTACAAGCAGTCCCGAGCGTCGGGAGCTGCTGGTGCGACGCGTACGCGAGGTGGCGGGGAGTAGCGCTGCAATGCATCGGGGCAAAGCCGGGTTTTCCTCGCATTTGGGCAATCCCCCGGTAGTCACCGATAGTGTAATGGCCGAGTGCTTCCGGCAGCTTGTTCTTGAATTATTGATCCGGCCTCCATTGTCTTGGCTCATGCGGCGTAGCGGACGGGCTCGTGGCGGAAGTAGCTTCGGATGCGGGAAGGCGATTGGGAGAGCCGGCGCATGTGGCTGATGACGCTGCGCTTAAGGTCGTGTTTGCTGCGGGCCGGGGGCTTGCGCGTGACAGCCTGCTTCAGGTCAGCGTTCAACCCCTCGTCTGGGTTCAACTCCGGACTGTAGGCGGGCAGGTAGAACACCTCGATCTTGGTCCTGTGCGCGGCCAGCCAGTCGCGGATCTGGCCGGCCCGGTGCACCTGCAGCCGGTCCAGAACTAAGAACACCTTGCGCCGGACGTCCCGGATAAGGCGCTGGAGGAAGCGGATCAAGGCCGCGGCGTTCACGGCCCCATCGAGAACCATCCAGCGCAATGCGCCGCGGTTGCTCACGGCAGAGATCAGGCTCAGCCCGGCTCGCCGGTGACAGACCCGGACCACCGGCGTCCGGCCTCGCGGCGCGTAGCCGCGGCCGCGCACGTCGTCCGAGCGCAGACCGGTTTCGTCACCCCAGAAGATGGTGCCGTGCGCCCGACGGGCCGCCGCCACGATAGCCGGGTAATCCCGCCGCAGCCAGCACCGCACTGCGGCCGGGTTCTGTTCGTAAGCGCGCCGCAACGGCTTCTGTGCCGTGAAGCCCCAGCGCGCCAAGTATTTGCCCACAGTCCGTATGGCCAGCGCGACCCCGCAGCGCTGCCGGATCACCTCGCAAACTGCTGCCCGGTTCCACAAGGCAAACGGCAGCCCCAACTCGTCCGGCGGATGCCGGCAGATCAGCCGCCGCACCGCTGCCTCCTGGGCCACATCGAGCAGCCGCTGCTCATTGGGCTTGCGCCCGCGCGGCTGGCTCACCAGCCCCTTGGCGCCCTCGGCCGCAAACCGCTTGCAGATATCAAATACCCCGGTCCGTGACAGTCCGACCTGCGCCGCAATCGCCCCGTAGGTCAGCCCCCGCTCGCGCAACCCAAGCACCTGACGCCGCCGCTCCTCTGGAGCCGCTGCCGGCAGCTTACGCATGTCCACGTGCTTCATGCTAATCGAGGTGGGGTTGCCTGTCGCTCGTTCAAGACAATGAGGGCCGGATCAATAGTACACATAGCAACGAGCTTCGAGTGAGGGTTGTGCCTGAATTGGACGGTCCGGCCACACGCCTTGAACTTGGGGGAGCGCCGAGCCTGGGTGCTGCCAAAAAGTGATCGGCTCCACCTCAATGGGCGCTCAGACTACTGGTCCGTAGAAGCAAAAAGAAGCGGCATCCATGTGTAGGCGATTGCG
This sequence comes from Microvirga sp. RSM25, assembly GCF_044784385.1. Classification (NCBI taxonomy): domain Bacteria; kingdom Pseudomonadati; phylum Pseudomonadota; class Alphaproteobacteria; order Hyphomicrobiales; family Methylobacteriaceae; genus Microvirga; species Microvirga sp. RSM25. The sequence continues at coordinate 7,767 of NZ_CP173040.1, forward strand.
CTCTCTGCCGTCTGTCGGGAAAGCAACAGTTCTGAGCAAACTCTCCCCGGCCTTGGGCACCTCCAAGACAGCTCGGGCCTCGGTATTTATCCGCCGCTCCTCAGCTCGAGTTTGGCCATTTCTGGTGGGTCTATAGGCCATCTGCGGGTCAGTCCGGATCGGCAAATCTCACCAGGCTCATGAGTGCGTCCATCACGGCAATGCGGTAGATCGCGGTGGCAAACCGGCGATCATTGGCAATCGCGTCGGCATCGCCATGCACGCGCTCCAGCATGGTATCGAACACCTCCTCCATCATCTCCGCATCCACAGGCACAACAACCCCGCACGTCATCGCAAAAGCTTCCGGTGTGCTCAGTCGCATCGCGAGCGAGGTGCCAGGATGAGCCGTCTGCTCCAGATGCTCGTCAACCAGCCAAGCCTCTTCCTGGCGCATGAGATCCAGCACCACCAAGCCGGCCGTCTCATGCCGGCGCTCAATCCGCCAGACCGAGAAGCGGGCCCGGAGCAGGGCCTGCAACATCACGTCCTCATCCGAGCCGGGCGTCGCGGCAGCGTTGCGGACATAGCGGTCCATCCCGCGCGAGCGGCCCGGCGCCGCGGTGTAGAGGGCCAGGTCGTACGCCAACGTCACCTCGTCCAGGCTCTCGGCCACCAGCATCTTGCCGACCGTGAGGCCTAAGCGACGCGCCTGTTCCATCAGAGCCGAATCCGGCACAAAGCGGAGGGCCTCGTTGTGATGGTGGGTGCTGATCGCGCGCAGATGACGGTAGCGCGTCAGGATCTCGGTCCGACCCATTTCGGCCATGGCGACCTCCCAGGCTCTCAGGCCTGATTGTGGGAGATCGTGGCCATGCCCGTCCAGCCCCATGTTCCTGACCTCCTGTCCACTTGGCTGGTTCCGTTCCGGTCCTGCCTGACCGGACCAACCTTCCGCCATGCCCTCGTGCTCGTTATGGGGGCTCTTCTCACCCCAGGGCGTCGGACCGTCACCGCCATGCTTACCGTTGTCGGCCTCGCCCGCACCCGCAGCTTCACGAACTATCACCGCGTGCTCAACCGCAACCAGTGGTCCAGCCGCGAGATCGCGCGATGCCTGCTCTGGTCTTGCTTCGCTTAAGATACTGCTGGCGAACGGGCGCGGATTTTCAATCCGCCTGTGGCGGGAGAAACAGGGCGCCCTATGATCGACCGTGGAGGGGAGCGGCCGATGTGAATGTGGTGGTCCCAACCCCGATGGCGAACATGGTCCACGGGCTGCTGCGCACTTGAGAGTGGTGACGCCCAGGCGATCCCGGTTAGGAATGTGATGATCTCGCACAGCCCCGCCCTCCGTTGATGTCTCGAGGAGGAGCCTGCCATGACGCGCAAGTCGCCATCCCGCCTGCAGCGGGATCTCGCCCCGGTCCACCCCCATGCGGCCGCCGTTGATATCGGCGCCCGGATGCATGTGGCGGCCGTCTTGCTCCGCTGTGATCCCGAGCCGGTGCGCACCTTCGGCACCTTCACGGGCGACCTGCAGCGCCTCGCCGACTGGTTTGAGCAATGCAGGGTCGCCACGGTGGCCCTGGAGTCGACCGGGGTCTACTGGATCCCGCTCTACGAGATCCTCACCCAGCGCGGCTTTGCCGTGGTGGTGGTCAATGCCCGCGAGGTCAAGCAGGTGCCGGGCCGCAAGACGGACGTGTGCGACGCCCAGTGGCTGCAGCGTCTGCATGAGTACGGGCTTCTGCGGGCCAGCTTCCACCCGCAAGGCGAGATCGCCACGCTGCGCTCTTATCTGCGCCAGCGCGAGCGCCTCCTGGAAGCCGCCGCCGCCCACATCCAGCCCATGCAGAAGGCGCTGATCCAGATGAACCTGCAGCTCCAGCACGTGGTGGCTGACATCACTGGCCAGACGGGGCTGCGCATCATCCGGGCCCTTGTCGCCGGCGAGCGCGATCCGGACCGCCTGGCCGCCTTGCGCGACGGGCGCTGCAAGACCCCGCTTGCGACTCTGCGCGCCGCGCTGGTCGGCAACGATCGGGAGGAGCACGTCTTCGCCCTGGCCCAGGCGCTGGAGCTGTATGAGATCTACCAGACCAAGGTGGCCGCCTGCGACGAGCGCATTGCGGCCGTACTGGAGCGCCTGCAAGCCCAGAACCCGCCTCCGGCGGCGGCGCTGCCGCTGCCCCGTCGCGCGCAGCCGCAGGCCAATGAGCCGGCCGTACCGGTGCGCGCGGCCCTGCATGCGATCCTCGGGGTCGACCTGACCCAGATCGATGGGATTGGACCCGACCTGGCGCTCAAGCTGGTCAGCGAGTGCGGCACGGATCTCGCGGCCTGGCCGAGCGCCCAGCACTTCACCTCCTGGCTCGGCCTCGCGCCGCACAACAAGATCTCCGGGGGCAAGGTGCTGTCGAGCCGCACGCGCCGCTCCGGCAGCCGGGTCGCGGCGCTGTTGCGGCTGGCCGCGGGCGCGGTCGGGCGCACCCAGACGGCGCTGGGCGCCTTCTACCGGCGGCTCGCCGCGCGGGTGGGCAAGGCCAAGGCGATCACCGCGACGGCGCGCAAGATCGCGGTGCTGGTCTACAACACGCTGAGCCACGGCATGACCTATGCCGATCCCGGGGCGTCCTACTACGAGGAACGCTACCGGCAGCGGGTGCTGAGCAATCTCCGCCGCCGCGCCAAGTCACTCGGCTATGTCCTGGAAAAGGCAGAGCCCGCCTCAACCGCAGTAGTTGTTTCTTAGGAATTCATCATGCTGGGATGGGAGCCATCATGAGCTTGGTAAAGGCGGATTGCCGCGTTCGTGCGAGCGGCGTGCCCGCAAACCAAGCCCCGAGTCGGATGAGGTTCATGGCGGCTGCCGTCAGCACGTGTTGAAGGTGCGTTTTGGCGAGACCGATATAGCGCGAGCGCCGCAGATGCATGACCCGGACGCCTGCCGAAATCGTTCCCTCGATGCCAGCGCGCCGTCGATACTCTTTTGAGAAGGCAAGCTGCCCCTCGCGCTGGCGAGCCGCCTCCAGCGTCTCGTGTTCCTCGCGTGGTCGTAGCGTGAGCAGTCGCCGCCCGCTTCGGGTACACTGTGTCTTCAGGGGACAAGGTCGACAATCTGTTGTCGAGAAACGAACCTTGAAGGCGGTCCGTCCCTGATGGTCGTCGGGACTCCAGCTCTTGCTCTGATGCCCGGCCGGGCAGGTCGCCACTTCCCGCTCCCAATCGAGGCGGAAGTCCTGCACCGTGAAGCCCTCGCCTGAACGGGCCTGCCATTGATCATCCTTGGGAGCCGGGCCTAACAGCGCGACACCCTTCCTCCGGCTGGCGACAAGCTGGTCGGCCGCAACATAACCGGCATCGGCCAGATGAGTACCGGGCAGCAGGCCCTTGGCTTCGAGCGCTGCATGGATGTCTTCGAGCGCGTCGCGATCAACGACAGGTGCCGGCGTAGTCTCCACATGCGTGATCAGGTGTGGTCCGCCCTCATCGCACGTCTCGGTCAGATGCACCTTGTAGCCGATCCAGATCGTGGACTGCTTCCTGGCGTAGTGCACCTCCGGATCGTAGGGCGAGGCGAGCATCAACAGCGAGGGTGGAAATCCCTCCTGTTCGGTCCGCCATCGCACCAGGGGAGTGGCCTTAGATCCGGCGGCCGGGACATCGCCAATGATGGAGAAATTCTGGAGCCAGGCCTGCCGCAGCAACTCAACGGCCGGGATCTGACGCAGCCATATCGGAGCGCCAGGAGCCATGATGGCCGCAAGCAACTGATGACCATCGCGGCCGATCTGCTCGGCATGAGCACGCCGCTTCGTCTCGCCTTGCGGCACGTCATGATCGCCAGCCCGCCGGTCATATCGCTCCAGCCAAGCAGGATCCGCCTCAGCGCGCAGCCACTCGGGGGCCGCTATCGCCAAGGCATTCAGGGCCGCGCGCAGGGTTTCGGTCACGCATTCGAGACGGTTCAGGGAACGGACGGTTCCGAGCACATGGGTCGAGTCGGTGCGCTGCCGGCCCCGGGCACTGAGCAGCTTCAGGTCACGGCACAGCGCCAACAGCGTGTCGAGCAGATGCTCCTCCGCGCCGCCGGCCACGAGACGGCCGCGGAACTCGCTCAGAACCGAAGCGTCGAAGCCAGGGTCGGTCAGCTCCAGGCCGAGCAGATACTTCCAGTCGATGCGACCGCGGACCGCATCGGCCGCGCGCCGGTCGGGCAGGTTCTCGGCGAACTGGAGCAGGGTCACCAGCGCCAGCCGCCACGGGCATTCCGCCGGTTGCCCGCAAGGGGCGAAGAGGGGTGCGAACTGGGCGTCGGTAAAAATCGTCCCGAGGTGGTCACGCAAGCGCAGATAGGGATTGCCACGGGGAAAGGCCGCACGGGCAACGGTTGCGGTTGACGCTGGGACATTCCCACTCAAAGTCGGGCGGAGCGACATGAGAACCCTCCAGGTCTGAACCCAAGCCCCCTACAGCCTGAACGCCGAGCCTGCCTCAATCGCTCCACCCCGTTCGCCAGCAGTATCTTTTTCGATGCAAGTCCAATTGACCTGTTGAATGCGGTTCGGCATCGCCTGTGCATGATCACGCGCCTGCGTCTGGATGCGCGCCTGTTCACGCCGGCTCCGCGCCGTCGGCCCGGAACCCGAGGGCGCCCCCGCATTGTCGGGCAGCGTCTTCCGAGCCTGGCTGAACGCCTGGCCAATCCCAAAACGGCATGGCGGCGTGTCTGGGTCGACGGTTGGTACGGCGGTGACGAACGCCTGATCGAGTTCGTCTCCGGCACGGCGATCTGGCACCATCCCGGCAAGCACGTGCCGATCCGCTATGTTCTGGTGCGCGACGTGGCCGGCTTGCTCAAGCCTCAGGCGTTTCTGTGCACGGACCTCGAGGCCGATCCTCTTGAGATTGTGCGCTGGTTTGTGCGGCGCTGGAGCACCGAGGTGACCTTTGCCGAGGTTCGCAGACACCTGGGGATGGAGACGCAGCGCCAATGGTCGGACAAGGCGATCGCCCGCACGACACCAGCCCTGCTGGGGCTGTTCTCGCTGGTCAGCCTCTGGACCGATGATCCCGCCATTCGGCGCTTGGCTCGCCCGCGGTGTGCCGCTTGGTACAACAAGCACACGATCACCTTCAGCGATGCTCTGGCAGCCGTCCGACGCTCGCTCTGGGCCGCCGCAGTTTCCAATGCGTCACGCCGGCCCGCCAACATGACAAAATCCCAAATCGATGTTCTGAAACGAATGACAGCAGCGCTCTGCTATCCAGCATAAATGGCCAAAGTCGAGCTCAGACAAGGTGCTGGTGAGCTCGCCAGTGAAGGGGCGCTGCCAGCGATTACCCCCTGTGTTGAGAAAGAGGTAAGCAACGATTACTGCGCCAACGATAATGAGAGCGACAGTGGCAACCAGAATGGGCCAGCCAATTCGGGTTTCGTGAGCCAAGCGCTCATTCACCTCGTGGCGCTTCTGATCTAGTGCCTCATCCGTCTCGTTGTGTCCGAAGATCATTTCTACCCCGCTAAGTAGGTCATCATAAGTCTTGCAACGCGAGCACTGCGGGTGTTTCCTGGGGAGCATGCAACGACATGATCACTCTCCCGAGACGTGGCTCGACGAGGCGGATCGCAAGCGGCTTGCCGCAGCGCTTGCTGGCGCCCGTGAGGCTCGTGTGTATCGCCGCCTCGAGGCGCTGCTGCTGGTGGCCGAGGGCCATTCCATGGCCGAGGCGGCTCGCCGCTGCCGGGTCAATCGCTCCAGCGTGCACCGATGGTTGATGCAGTACCGGGCCGAGCCTGAGGCCAGCGCGCTCCTCGACCGGCCGCGCAGCGGGCGGCCTCGCCTGCATCGCCCGCTGACGCCGCAGCGACTGGCGGCGGCCCTGGCGCGCGACCCGCGCCGCTGCGGCTACCAGGCCACGAGCTGGACGGTGCCGCTGGTGGCGCACGACCTAGCCGCGAAGGGCCTCGCGGTCAGCCCCCAGACGCTGCGGCGGCGGCTGCACGAGGCGGGTTATCGCTGGAAGCGGCCGCGCTATGTCTATGTCGAGCGCGCAGCTCATCTGCCGCAGAAAAAAGATCCTATGAGGCGACGGACAGCGGAACTCGGGTAGGGTTTCGGGGTCCGACATCCGAACCCTGGAGACGCCCCATGGACCTCTCAACCGTTGCTCTGCCGCCCGTCAGCGAGAAGCCTGCCACACTTTTTGTGGCCCTGGAATTGAGCAAGGCGACTTGGCTTGTCGCGCTCCACTCGCCAGCGGCCGACAAGGTCAGCCTGCATCGCCTGGCTGGGGGCGACACGCAGGAGTTGCTCACGCTGATCGCCCGCAAGCGCGATCAGGCGCAAACCGCCCTGGCGCGTCCGGTGCACGTGATGTCGTGCTACGAGGCAGGCTATGACGGGTTCTGGCTGCATCGTCTCTTGTGCGCGTCCGGTCTCGACAACCGGGTGCTGGACGCGGCCAGTATCCTGGTCGACCGCCGGTCACGCCGGGCCAAAACAGATCGGCTCGATGCTGCGGCGCTGCTGCGCACCCTGATGGCCCTCGACCGCGGGGAGCCGCGGGTCTGCCGCGTGGTGCGGGTTCCCAGTCCGGAGCACGAGGATGAGCGCCGGCGCAGCCGGGAGCGAGCCCGGCTTGTCAACGAGCGGGGTCAGCATGCGAGCCGGATCAAGGGATTGCTGATGACCCAGGGCATCCGCGACTTTGCGCCCACGCGGCGCAATTGGCGCGAGCGGCTTGCAGAGCTGCGCACGGCTGATGGGCGGGCTCTCGCCGCCTGCCTGACGGCCGAGATCGAGCGGGAGTGCCGCCGCTTGTGGCAGGTGATCGGCATGATTGCAGAGGTTGAGGCCGAACAGGTTCACGCCGCTGAGAAAGCGGCCACCGGGGCCGTCCAGCTAAGCCGGCTGCGCGGCATTGGCCTGACCAGCGCCAGCATCCTGGCCGACGAGGTCTTCTTTCGCAGCTTTCAGAACCGGCGCGAGATCGCCGGCTATCTCGGCCTGGCCTCCAGCCCCTGGAACAGCGGCGCGGTCAGCCGCGATCAAGGCCTTCAGCGATCCGGCAACCCCCGCGCGCGCCGCACCGCGATTGAGCTGGCCTGGCTGTGGCTGCGGCACCAACCCGAGAGCGATCTGGCCCGCTGGTTCCAGGAGCGCGTCGGCGCCGGCAAGGGGCGCATCCGCCGCACAATGATCGTAGCTCTGGCCCGCAAGTTGATGATGGCGTGTTAGACAATGGTGCAAATTCCGGCGAGTCTCGGACGTACCCGATGAGCCGGGATCAACCCGGAAGACCACCCGGACAACATCATCGGCAACCTCGATGCGCTTGACGAGAGTACAGATGATATCGCGCTTCGTCGCCCAATCTGCACTCGTCAGTCGGTCGCGCACCATCGTCGCAAACAGGTCGAGTTTACCAATGACGAGGTGCAGCGAGCGGATCTGATCATCGGCTTCCTGGTGAGCCTTGGCTTCGGCTTCCAGCCGGGCTGTCCGGCGGCGCAACGCGGCCAGGCGCGGCTCGAATTCAGGCTTGTCGATCAGTCCCTCCGTGTAGCTGTCGATCAGCCGCTCGATCGCGCGGCGCGCCTTGGCCAGCTGACGGCCGAGAGCATCGAGCTCGAACCGCTGCGGCGTTGCTTGAATCGCATCCAGGCGTCGCTGATACTCCTCGATCACCCGCGTCGGGTCGTCGAGCAGCCGACAGACCTCGCTCCAGACCGCCTCATCGAGCTGATCAACCGCCACCAGCCGAGCATCACATCGCCGGGCACCATGGAACCGGGTCCGGTCGGTGCCGCAACAGCGATAGTAGCTCCACGGCCCGCTCGATCGTTGCCCCGTGAAGCCATAGCCGCATTTCTGACAGACAAGCAGACCTCGCAGCAGGTACTGAGCGCCCGCAAGACGCTCGCGATGACGCTTCCGGTTCTCTTCCAGCCGCTCGGCGACGCGCGCAAAGAGGTCTTCATCAACAAGGGCCGGCACCGCAATGCTGATGTGCTGCTCGGCGGCGGCTGGCACTTGCCGGTAGGGCCGCCGCGGCAGGCCCTCATGGCCACGCGGCGGATGAAGCGGTGGCTGCCACGGCACGCATTGGCGCCGACCATAGACCGCCTGGCCGGCATAGGCCGGGTTGCGCAGCAGGGTATAGATCATCGCCCGGCTCCAGTGCGGTCGACCGGTCGGGCTGGGAACCCCGCTGGCGTACAAGCGCCGGCCGACCCCGGCCAGCGTCAAGCGCTCATGCCCGACCCAGGTGAAGATCTGGCGCACGATCCGGGCAGCCTCGTCGTCGATCTCGTAGCGTGCGGCTCCCCCACCAGCTTCACGCGTGATGTAGCGATAGCCAAAAGGTGCCCGGGATAGGACGCTGACCGAACCGCTTTGGGCGCGGTGGCGCTTGCCGCGCCGGCTGCACTCCATCACCTTGGCCCTCTCGTACTCGGCAAACATGCCCTGAAGCTGCAGCAGGAGGCTGTCCTCGGGCGTGCTCCCGATCGCGCGATTGAGGAAAACAACCTGGGTGCCGGCCTGGGAGAACTCCTCGATCAGCAGGGCTTGATGCGCATAGCTGCGGGCCAAGCGATCCGGGGCATGGATGTAGACCAGATCGATCGCCGACAGAGCCACAAGATCGCGCAGACGCTCCAGGGCCGGACGGATCAGGCTGGCGCCGCTGTGGCCGTTGTCGATGAACCGCAAATCCTCCCGCACGTCGTGGCCGTCCTGGGCCACTCGGGCGGTCAACTCGGCCAGTTGGCTGTCGATGGTGTGATGCTCAGCCTGCTGGTCGGAGGAGACGCGGGCATAAATGGCGACCTGCAGGGTCTGTGGGGCCGAAACGGCTCTCAGGTGCGGAGTTCTCATCGCCTGCTCCCTCAGAAATGGGTGTTAGCGCGCTCGATGACAGGGAACAGGTACGCAGGGGCAGGAGGCGCTCGTAGGCGCGTCCCAAGGCCTCGCGACTGCCCCGTCTGACCTCGAAGCCGACCTCAAGGCGCAGAGGTCGGCGCCTCGTGCAAAGCTTGGCCATCGTGGTCCTCTTCCTTCGCCGGTCTGGCCTATCCAGATCCGGCTAAAGGCTTCAACGTCGGACCCGCCGTACGATGGCGCAAAGCCGCGCGGGCAATCGTATGGACAAAACTGAGCGGAAACTTTGCACCATTGTCTAACACGCCATCAGCAGCTTGCGGGCCAAGGCCACAATCGCAATGCGTCTGACCCGACCGGTGGCCGACCCCACACGGCTGCGGAACCAGACCGCGAGCGCACTGTCAGGCTGGTTGCGCACCCACAGCCAGGCGAGTTCGATCAGCGCCTTGCGGGCGCGGGCGTTGCCCGCCTTGGTGATGCCCTGCTCGCGCGATCGGCGCCCGCTCGCAAACGGACTGGGGGTCAGCCCCACATAGGAAGCCACGTGGCGCCGGCTGGCAAAGCATCGGTCGAACACCTCCTTGGCGAGGACGGTTGCCAGTTCGGGCCCGATGCTCCTCACGTGCAGCAAGGCCCCGAGCTTGGACGGGGACGCTGCTTTCGCGGCCGCCGCCGCTTCGGCATCGCGCCTCGTCTCGACCTCGGCCAGCTGGCGCAGCACGAGTTCGAGCCAGTCGAGCTGACGGGCGATCTCCTTCGACAGTCGCGGTGGCAGGGGCCGACCATCCCCCGTGATCAGCTGCGCCAGGCGCGGGCGGCGATCCGACCGCAGCGGCTCGTAGTCGGCGATCCCCTGGGTGGCGCACAGCCCCTGGATCCGGTTGACGAGGCGAATGCGCTCCTGCAGCAGCGTGGCGCGCTCGCGGCTCGGGCGACGCGCATCCTCCTCGTCCGGCGACGGCGGGCGGACCATGGAGCAGACCTTCGGCTCGCCGCGGGACCAGGCCATCAGCGCCCGCAGCAGAGCCTGGGCATCCAGGCGGTCCGTTTTGGCCCGCCGGGCCCGGCGGTCGACCTGCAGCGAGCTCGGGTCCATGACATGGCTGCTGACACCGTGCGCCGCGAGAAGGCGGTGCAGCCAGAACCCGTCGCGGCCGGCCTCGTAGCAGCATGACACGTGCGGGCTCACGCCGGTGCGGCGTTCCACGCGGGTCTGGATGCGGGCGAGCAGCTCGAGCACCGCCTGTCCGTCACCGGCGGGGAGCCGATGCAACTCGATCTTGGCGGCATCGGGCGCATGCAGCGCCACCAGCCAGGAGCGGCGGCTGAGTTCGAGAGCGAGATAGATCGTGTGGGTGCTGCCCGAGAAGGAAGCGTCGGCTGATGGAGAGTGGAACATGAGCGACCTCCGGAGGTGAGGAGACCGCCTTACTTCACCAATCTGGCGGTCCCTGGCCCATGAGATCTTTTTTCGGCGAACGCCGGATCAACCCGCTCGCCAAACCAGGTCTCGTGCTTGCGCCAGCGCAGGCCTTCGTGGAGTAGGGTATCGCAATGCGGCTGCGCCGCATTGCGATACCCTTCGCTTCATGCAGGTAGGCGGCCCGACGGTCGAGCGTCCAGGCGGCAAACGGCAGCCCGAGGGTCTGAGGCTTGGCAGCGCAGTGGCGATCACGGTGGCGGTTTGTTCAGATGTGTAGGTGGGCGGGCGGCCCGACCGATACCGGTCCTTGAGAGCGCCCAGTCCCTCGGCATTGAAGCGCCGGATGCGCTTGCGCACGGTCTCGCCATCAAGGCCGACCCGAGTTGCGATGGCTGATGCACTCTCTCCGCGACTGGCCCGCAAGATGATCTGGGCGCGTTGCACGCTCTGGGCCGGAGCCGTGCGTGAATGAGCCAACTTTTGGACCGCCGCACGTTCCGCAGCAGTCATCTCCCGTATGCAGACTGGTGCCATCGGTCACCTTCCCCAGCAGGTCAGAAGGGACTGCCATTATACCCCGCAACCTGCCGGATGCACCACTTAGACAGGGCATTACTCCGCACAGTCACTTGAGGGTATCGATTGGTGCCATCCCCGGCAACCCTGGCGGCCGTGCAAGGCCGGCTAGCGGAATTGTGTTGCAATCTCCGACGGATCTGATCCATTGGCGATATGACACTCTCGACTCCCAACCCTCTCCCGACTGACTTAGCTGCCGCGCACGCGATGATCCTTGCCGAACGCGAGGAACGCCGTGCTGCGGAAAGCCAGCTTGCGGATGCGCGCGCCGAGGATGCGACGGCTCAAGCCCGTCTGTCGAGCCGGGAAGGCTTCATTGCGCACCTGAAGCTTAAGATCGAGAAGCTGCGGCGAGAACTCTACGGAGTGCGTTCCGAGGGCAAGGCGCGCCTGCTCGACCAGATGGAGTTGCAGCTTGAGGAACTCGCTGCTGATGCCAGCGAGGATACCGAAGTGGCAGAGATTGCGGCTTTCCGAGATGGGCAGGCGCGCTTTCGGCCACTCAAGCCATCCGCCCGCCGCGTCTTCTCCGAGCATCTGCCGCGCGAGCGTGCGGTGATCCCCGTTCCTGCGAGTTGCCCATGCTGCGGGTCGGATCGCCTCTCGAAGCTCGGCGAGGACATCCCCGAGACGGTGGAGGTCATTCCCCAGCAATGGAAGGTGATCCAGACCGTGCGCGAGAAGTTCTACTGCCGGCGATGCGAGACCATCACCCAGCCGCCCGCGCCCTTTGACGTGACGCCGCACGGCTTTGCCGGACCGAACCTCTTGGCTCAGATCCTGTTCGAGAAGTTCAGCCAGCATCAGCTCTTGAACCACCAGAGCGAGCGCTACAAGCGCGAAGGAATCGATCTCAGCGTCTCCACACTGTCCGACCAAGTCGGCGCCTGCACGGCAGCCCTTCAGCCGCTGCACGCCTTGAGCGACGCGCATGTGCTCAAAGCCAAGCGGTTGCATGCCGACAACACCACGGTGCCGATCCCCGCGAAGGGTAAGACCACGACAGGCTGGATCTGGACCTACGTGAGGGATTATGCGCACCCGATAATTATGCGCAGCTCACCGGGACAGGAGCGTATAACCATCGGTTTCCCGGATGATGTCCAGCTGGCGGACTGCGCATAATTTTTAAAGGCTCAACAGGAACTGCATGAGCTGGTCCGGCGGCCGATACCGGCTTTGACTGGCCGTCATGGGCAGTAATCGGTTGAGCGTACGCTCCTTCATGGTAATTACCCACGCCCTATTTCGCACTGAGGTTCAGACGGACACAGTCTGAAGGATTGTGTTGAACGCATTGGTTCCCGGACCGAGACGAGCCGTGTCAACGACCGTGCGAATGTCCGCCTCGCCCTCGGCGGCCCACATGGCGCGATAGCCGTTGGTCACCTTGCGCTGAATGACGGCGGGTCTGAGGGCGCGTTCGCAGGCATTGTTCGTCGCGTCAACCATGCCGGGCCAGTGGGCGAAGGTCAGAAGCTGATCGCGGGCACGCCGGAACTTGGTCTGCAGGTCGCGGGCCAGATCACAGGCTGTCGGCGCAGCCAGGATAGCGTCCAGACTGCGCTCCAGGACGCGGCGCTTGCGGGCGATGCTCGAGGCGGCAAGCGTTGCGACACCCTCCGCCAGGGCGAAGGCCCGGTGCAGCCACAGCTGGAGGCGGGAGGGCAGGACATCCGCGCTGATCTCATCGGCATAGGCGACGTCGCGGGAAAGATGGGCCAGACAGGTCTGGTGGGCGTCGGCATGGCCTTGTTGTGCGCTGTAGCGGTCGGAACACCAGACTGCGGGCCGATGCCCGTCCATCACGGTCCGGACCACGATGGCGCCCCAGGTCGGGGAGGCGTGATGGACAACCGCCTCGGCGCAGCGAAACACCCAATGATAGGCGTTAGAGCCCTCAATCCGGACGCCGGTCTCGTCCGATGCGACGACCGCAGCCCGGCGCAGTGCCGCCACCGCCTTTGCCCGGCCCTCGGCAAAGCGCCCCTGGGCCCGCTGCAGCAGGTTCATCAGCCCGCCCTGGCTGAGCGTGAGACCGAAGAGGTCGGCCAATGCGGCTTGCAGCCGTTCGTAGGACAGGGCCTGGAAGGTCTTCAGATAGGTGGCCACGGCGTGCAGCCGCGGCCCGAACGGCGTCCCCTTTGCGGCATCCGGCACGGGGGCGGCGGCCCGCTTGCCGCAGGCGGGGCAGCGCACCGCCAGGCGCCAATGTTGGGTGACATGGGGCGTTATCTCCGGGAGATCGATCTGCTCGTGGATGCTGATCGTCTCCCCCGGCAAATCCGCCATCAGGACAGCCGAACAGCACGAGCACCGATCAGGACGATGCTCGACCACCTCATCGGGCGTGGCGCTGATGATCCGGCTGTGGCCTTCATGTCCCGGCTTGGCACCGCCAGGCTTGGCCTGATCCCGACGCTGCTTGCGATCCGTCGCGGGCGGCTTTGAGGACGTGCGCGAGGTCTTCGGCGGATGCTGCATCCGCAGCACCAACTCAATCAGTTCTTCCTTCGTCAGGCGCTGCAAATCAGTGCGATCCATCTCCCCATGGATTCAGGAATTGCGCCTGCTGACAAGGGCGTGGGTAATTACCCTTCATGGCGAGATCCGCCTGAAGGTACATGTGCGTCGTGGCGGGGCTCTCATGACCCAGCCATAGGGCGATGACGCTGATGTCGACGCCGGACTGCAGAAGATGCATTGCTGTGGTATGGCGGATAGTGTGAGGCGAAATCGAGCGACGCGCGAGTTGCGGGTAACGTTCCGCGGCGGCCGAGACCGCAAGTTCAAGGCGCTGAGTGACGTTCGAACGCGCCATGCACCCTCCGCCCCGGTTCGGAAACAGGAAACTCTCCTCGCCCGCGCAGTCCAATCGGCGCTTCCAGTTGCGGATCAGGTTGGCGGTCGTACGCCAGAGCGGCACGCTGCGGTCTTTGCGCCCCTTTCCACGCAAGTGCGCGACCGCCGGGCTGTCGACGACCTCGCCGACGCGCAGGCCGATGGCTTCAGACACGCGGGCGCCGGTGTTGTACATCAGGCTGAACAGTGCACGATCGCGCTCACCTGCCCAGGTCCGTGCATCCGGCGCGTCAAGGATCGCCTGCATCTCCTCGCGGGACAAAAACCCCAGGACCGGCCGGTCGAATCGCTTCATCGGAATGGCCAGCGCCTGTTCGATGACGGGGAGCGCGGTCAGGTCGTAGTGGGCGGCATACTTAAGGAAAGTGCGAAGTGCCGCCAGGCGAGCGTTGCGAGTACGGGCGCCGTTGCTCCGCTCCTTCTCCAAGTGGTTGAGGAAGCTAAGGATTAACTGCGCATCGAGGTCGGCCAGGATCAGCCGGGTGGGCGCCTTTCCAATCGTCGCCTCGGCGAAGTCAAGCAACAATCGGAAGGTATCCCGGTAGGCGGCGATGGTGCGCGAACTGACGGCTCGCTGATTGCCCAGATGCTCGACGAAAAAGCGTTGAAGCAGGATGGGGAAGGACGGTGTCAGCTTGGGATCAGTCATGATGATCCCCTCCAATCGTAGAGGCAAATAGCTCGAACCGTTTGCCCGCGACCGCCATGAGCTCCGGGACGCCCGTCAGATACCAATAAGTATCGGAGATCTTGGCGTGGCCGACGTAGGTCGAGAGCGCCGCCATGGCATTGTCGATATCGGCGCCATGCTCGTGCCAGAGCTGGATCCGGCGGCAAATGAAGGTGTGGCGCAGGTCGTGAATACGCACCTCGCCATGGCCGCCCCGCACGGTCCAACCAAGGGTGGTGCGAAGCTTCTGGAAAACCTTATTGATCCTCCGCTTCGCGATGAATCCGCCCGCGGGGGACAGGAACAGCGGTGAGTCCTCGGTGGGCGCGCCATGACGCGCCCGAACCGCCAGATAGCGCCGTAGCGCGGCTACGACGGTGGCGTGTATGGGCACATGCCTGGACTTGCGGAACTTTGTGTTCCGAACCGTAAGGAACGCTCCGTCGAGATCGACATCACCGCAGCGCAGGTGGAGTGCTTCTGACCGGCGCAGACCCGTAGCGGCGATCAGCCCGAAGATCGTCGCGTAGGTTGCCGGCCGCAATCCGCCCTTAGGGGCCAGGCGCGAAGCGGCAGCCACAAGATCGCAAATCTCCTGCTCTGAATAGATGTGCGGTGCCAGGCGGCGATGTGAACGACCAAAGGTCGCGGATTGTGGGAACTCGGTGCTAGTGTTCTGTCACTGACGGGTGATTCCGAAATCCAGTGCAACATGCGATCCTGCCAGGATGGGTAAGATCGAACGCATTGAGGTTCCGACGGCTGATCGGGATCGCCTGGAGAACCTGGTCCGGGATCGCAATACGCCCCAGAAGGTTGTCTGGCGGGCTCGGATTGTTCTGCTGACGGGCGAGGGCTTGCGCGCCACCGAGGTGGCCGCCCGCGTTGGCACGAGCACTCTGACCGTCCGGCGCTGGCGCCGTCGCTATGCGCAGGCTGGCGTGGAGGGGCTTCTCAAGGACGCCTCTCGCCCACCGGGGCGCAAGCCTCTTTCGACCGCTGTGATCCATCGGGTTGTCGACATGACCCTGCATGAGAAACCACCGCGAGCGACCCACTGGAGCGTGCGCTCGATGGCGGCTGCCGTGGGCCTGTCCCACACCAGCGTGCAGCGGATCTGGCACGCCCACGGCCTCAAGCCGCACTTGGTCAAGACGTTCAAGCTCTCCACTGACAAACGTTTCGTCGAGAAGGTTCAGGACGTGGTCGGCTTGTATCTCGATCCGCCGGACAGGGCCCTGGTTCTCTCGGTTGATGAGAAGTCTCAGATCCAGGCGCTTGACCGCACCCAGCCGGGCTTGCCGCTCAAGAAGGGGCGCGCCGGCACGATGACCCATGACTATAAACGGCATGGCACCACGACCTTGTTTGCCGCTCTCGATGTGGCGACCGGAACGGTCCTGGGCACCTGCATGAAGCGGCATCGCCATCAGGAGTTTCTCCGCTTCCTGCGCGTCATCCATCGCAACACCGACAAGCGCCTCGACCTGCACCTGATTGTCGATAATTACGCGACGCACAAGCACCCAAAGGTGAAAGCTTGGTTGGCGAAGCACCCTCGCTTCCACCTGCACTTCACGCCGACATCGGCCTCGTGGCTCAACCAGGTCGAGCGGTTCTTCGCCCTGATCACCCAAGAGAGCATCCGCCGCAACGCTTTCACCAGCGTTCCTGACTTGGAGGCCACGATCATGGAATACCTGGAGTACCACAATGCTGATCCGAAGCCCTTCGTCTGGACGGCTTCTGCCGCCACTATCCTCGAAAAGGTCTTTCGTGCGAAACAAGCGTTAGAGTCACAACACTAGCTTGGCCCGACGAGCGGCCGTGAGGTGGTCGTCAGACAGGGTTGGAGGGGTCACCATCTGTGCTCTCCCGGATCGGCGGCCCCGGGCGCATCCGCCGCAGAAGTTCGGCCAGAAGCTGCGCCATCTGCGTCTGGGTCTCGGTCGGGAGGCTCCGCCACGGTCGCGGCGGGATGGTCCTGGAGCGATTCTGGTGCAGCGCTGCCGGTAGGGCCGCCTCCCGGCGCGAATCCTCGACCGGTTCAACAGGGAGAACGAGCGCCAGTTCACCTTTGCGCCGTCGGCGCTTGATGTGCTCTCGCAATGCGACTTCCCTGGTAACGTCCGTGAGCTGGAAAACTGCGTGCGAAGGACGGCTACACTTGCGCGTTCAAGAATGATCGCTCCGTCGGATTTCGCCTGCAAGAACAGCCAGTGCCTTTCTTCTCTCCTCTGGAAAGGCGCCAACCGTTCGCATGGCGGCAATGCCACCGGCGAGCTCGCCCGGGGCAACATGATGCCGGTTGGATCGCCGCCGCCGGCCAGGCGCATCGGCGCCTCGGAAGGCACGGCATCGCCCGCCAAGGTCGGCGATCCGAACGAACCCGCTTGGCGCGCAATGGGCCCGCGTCTGACGGAACGCCACCGGCTGATCGACGCGATGGAGACAGCCGGCTGGGTTCAGGCCAAGGCGGCTCGTATCCTGGGCCTCACGCCGCGGCAGGTCGGCTATGCTCTGCGCCGCCATGGTATCAAGCTGAGAAAATTCTAAACGTCCTGAGGACATCAAACGTCAGGCTGGAGCTGCCCCTCGTCGCGCTCTGTGTGCCTGAGACGCGTCGCCTCTCGCGACGCAGTTCGTTTGACCATTGTCGGAAGCCTGACAAAATTGTGTCGGAGCAACCCGACAGAATCGGACACGAAAAGCCAACACATTGAATTGAACCGTTTTTTAGGGGTGGCATCGCTCTTGCGTTTTGAACTGCGACGCTCACCCAGCAATGGAGCCGCTCGATGTCCGAACCGATGATTTCGCTCGAGAGCCTGACCAGCACGAAATCCTTCGACCAGTTGCTGGCGACCGCGAAATCCGGTGGCTGCGCGTCTTCATCCTGCGGCTCGTCCGCAAAGCCGGACGACATGGACTCGGCTATCTGGGAGAAGATCAAGGATCACCCCTGCTTTTCAGAGGAAGCGCACCACTATTTTGCGCGCATGCACGTCGCGGTCGCCCCAGCCTGCAACATCCAGTGTAACTATTGCAATCGCAAATATGACTGCGCCAACGAAAGCCGACCTGGGGTTGTCTCGGAAAAGCTGACGCCCGAGCAGGCGCTGCGCAAGGTGATGGCGGTCGCCAACGAAGTGCCGCAGCTTTCCGTGCTCGGCATCGCCGGACCGGGCGATGCCTGTTACGACTGGAAGAAGACAAAGGCAACCTTCGAACAAGTCGCCAGGGAAATCCCTGACATCAAGCTGTGCATCTCCACCAATGGGCTCGCGCTGCCGGACCATGTCGCCGAGCTTGCCGACATGAATGTCAATCACGTGACGATCACCATCAACATGGTCGACCCGGAAGTCGGCGCAAAGATTTATCCTTGGATCTTTTATGACCACCGCCGCTACACCGGAATCGAAGCCGCCCAGATCCTGCACAAGCGACAGATGTTGGGCCTGGAGATGCTGACCGCGCGCGGCATCCTTACCAAGATCAATTCGGTGATGATCCCTGGCATCAACGACGAGCACCTGATCGAGGTGAATAAATGGGTCAAGGAGCGCGGCGCGTTCCTGCACAACGTCATGCCGCTGATTTCCGACCCGGCGCACGGTGCATATTACGGCCTGACTGGGCAGCGCGGCCCAAATGCGATGGAGCTAAAGGCTCTTCAGGATAGTCTCGAAGGTGGCGCCAAGTTGATGCGCCATTGCCGGCAGTGCCGGGCCGATGCCGTCGGCCTGCTCGTCTCGGATCGTGGTCAGGAATTCACGCTCGACCAGATTCCCGGCGAGGTCACCTACGATGCCAGCAAACGCGAGGCCTATCGGGAGGTGGTCGCGCGTGAGCGCGGTGATCACGTGGCGGCTAAGAGTGCGGCGACCGGGATGGTCAAGGCAGCCGGCTCCGGCAAGTCGCTGCTCGTCGCGGTGGCGACTAAGGGTGGCGGCCGCGTCAACGAACACTTCGGCCATTCGAAGGAATTCCAGATTTATGAGGCCTCGCCGACAGGGATCAGCTTCGTCGGGCATCGCAAGGTCGAGCAGTATTGCCTCGGCGGCTGGGGCGAGGACGCCACCCTCGACGGCGTCATCGCTGCGCTCGAAGGCATAGACATCGTGCTGTGCGCCAAGATTGGAGATTGCCCCAAGGATCAGCTCACGGGAGCCGGAATCCGAGCAACGGACGCTTATGGCTATGACTACATCGAGACCGCGATCAGCGCGCTTTACACCGCCGAGTTTGGGGTCGAACCTCTGGCGGCGACGGCATGAGCGGTCTCATACCAACCAAAACCGGAGTCGAAGAATGGCCTTCAAGATCATTGCATCCCAATGCACCCAATGCGGTGCCTGCCTATTCGAATGTGCCTCCGGCGCGATCAAGCTCAAGGGTGAAACCTACGTGATCGATCCGGACAAGTGCACTGAATGCGAGGGGGTCTTCGATACGCAGCAATGCGCCTCGGTTTGTCCGGTGCCGAAGACCTGTGTTCCCGCGACCTCCAATTCGGCGACCGACACGGTTGGGGTCGCCTCCTGAGGAGGCTTTGAACTTCTCTATTGACAAGCTGCAGCTGCCAGAAAGGAACGGCCATGGGCCTCGGACGCGAACAGGAGGTCGAAATCCGCAAGCCTCCACGATTTATGCCGGGGGAGCGGGTCCGTGCCACACGCAACATCAGTAATGACGGAACCTATCCTGGCAGGGAGATCGGCGAAAACCTCGTGCGAAAGGGAGACGACGGTTATGTGCGCGACGTCGGCACCTTCCTCCAGCAGTTCTACATCTATGCGGTCGAATGGGTCGATCGTGGTACCGTCGTCGGCATGCGCGCGGGTGAACTGATGAGCCTCGACAAAGCCGGGTCTCCTTGCAGTGCCGAAACCAGTGAAGGAACAGCCAGATGAAGGTCATGATTCGCAGGACCGGCGCCGGCTTGTCGGCGTATGTTCCCAAGAAGGATCTCGAAGAGCCGATCATCGCGGTCGAGAATGAAGATTTGTGGGGCGGGGCCATAACGCTCAGGAACGGCTGGCGGCTCGTCTTGCCCGACCTTCCGCAGGGTACGCGTCTGCCGATCACCGTCGAGGCAAGGAAGATTTCCGACGAGGACTGAGGCTGTGGGTTGACAGGATGACAGCGGCAAGAGGAAGCGAGCATGAGCACGATCCTGACCTTATGCGTCGTGAGAGATTATGTGGCGGCGGGATCGCTGACGGTGGAGTTCCAGCATTTTGCGGCTCCCAGCCGCCACATAATTATAGGCTCTCGAGCAGTTGAAGCACCGCGTCCTTTGCCTTGAACCGGGCGGGCTGCTTGCCCGAGATGGCGGCGTGGTCGAGGCCGCGGCGCATCATCTCGACATCGGCGGCCGCATAGCGATGCGTCGTCGCGACCTGGGCATGACCGAGCCAGGCCTGGATAGTGAGCAGGTCGACACCCGATTGCAGCAGCGTCATGGCGAGGGTGTGGCGCAGAACATGGGGTGAGACGACCTTGCGCGCCAACCCCGGCTGCGTGGCCGTGGCCCCGGCCACCGCGCGCCGGACGACATGCGTCACACCGAACCGGGTCATCCGCTCACCGTGGACGCCGCGGAATATGGGACCCAGCGGATCATGGTTGAGGCCATGTTCGGCGATCAAGGCTCTGAGGGCTTGAGCGAGATCGGCCGAGACTGGCACAACACGTTCCCTGCGCCCCTTGCCGCGCAGAAGCACCTGGGGCCTGGTCCGGTCGAGCTGGACATCGTCGACATTAACGCCCGTTGCTTCGGTGACCCGGGCACCGGTGCGGCCGAGAAACAGCAGCAAGGTTCGATCGCGGCGGCCCCGCACGGTCCGTTGATCAGGCGCCGCGACGAGCGCATCCAGCTCCGCGCGCGTGAGGTGATGGGTGATCTCGGTGTGCGCTTTCTTCAGCGGGATGGCGAGGATCCTATGGGCGATGCCAAGCGAGGCGGGGTCGTTGGCGGCGACGTGCTGGAAGAAGGATCGCACCGCCGCCAGCCGCGCATTGCGTGTCTGGACCTTGTTCCCGCGCGAGACCTCCAGGTGATCGAGGAAGGCAAGGATGGTGTCGCGATCCAGGTCGCCGATGGTGAGTTCGCATGGCCCACATCCGGTCCTATCGGCGGCAAACAGGATCAGCATGCGAAGGGCATCCCGATAACTGGCGATCGTTGCTGGCGTGGCATTGCGCTGCCGGGTCATACGATGGCGGAAGAAGGACTCCAACAGCGATGGAAAGGAGAAGCGGCCGTTCATGGCGTCTCTCCCCAGGCCAAGGCCCGTTCGGCGGCCATGGCCAAAAGATCGGCGTCCGCGGTGATGTAATAGGCGGTGTCGCTGTAGTGGCCATGGCCGAGATAGGTCGCGAGCAGCGGCAGCATCGCACGCGCATCGGCGCCTTGCTGGTGCCAGTTCGCCAGCCGCCTGACCGCGAAACGGTGACGCAGGTCGTGGAGACGCACCGGCTTGCCGCGATCGAGGCCGGCGAGGGAGCGCGCCGCGCCGAAGGCGGCGTTCAGACCAGACTTCGACAATCGCGTCCCACGCGAGCTGACGAAGAATGCTGGGATGTCCGGCCTTGGGAAGGCCCCATCCCGGTGTCTTGCATAGTCGCGCAGGACCGCCAGCGTCGAAGGATGGACGGGAACCAGGCGATCCTTGCGGAACTTGGTCCTTCGAATGTGGAGAATCCCCTGAGCCAGATCGGCATCACCGCGATCGAGGCGCAACGCCTCGCCGGACCGCAGGCCGGTGCTGGCGAGCAGGCCGACGAGCGGCGTCAGGAACCCGGGGCGCTCGGGATAATCGGGCGACACCGAGCGGCATGCCGCCATGAGCCGTGTGAGTTCCTCGTCGGTGAGGATCCTGGGTGGCGGGATGGCTCGGTTCCTGGGAAAGGCCTTGGGGTCAAGCGCGTCGGTGCGCGGATCGAAGATGGCGAGATACTCGCTGAATCTGCGAACCACGCCGTAGCGAACGGCCCGTCCATTCGCCGTGCCCGCCCAGGAGCCTATGAAGCCGAGCACCGTTTGGCGGCAGAGTGGACCATCGAGCTGTTCGCCATCGACATAGGCGACGAGCGCGCGCAGGATCGCGGCCTGCTTGCTGAGCGAGAAGCCGAGCGAGCGTCGAAGCGCGACATAGGCCTCGACATGCTTGCTGAGTCTGCTGGAGAATGTGCTCATCACGCGTCTCCGGGAAAAGGAAGGGCGACTTCGGCGAGTTGCGACACCGCGACCTTCACGTAGATGGCGGTCGTATCGATGCTGCGATGGCCGAGCAGGTCGGCGATCTCGTTGATCGGTCGTCGCCGGTTGACGAGATGGGTCGCCAAGCTATGCCGGATGAGATGGGCGCCGATGGGACCGTTCAGCACGATGCCGGCGCGCTGCAGTGCGGAGCGGACGATGCGGGAGATGTTGGTGCTGCCGTCGATCGGGCGCACGGGCGGGAGGTGCACCAGGAACACGCGACGGCTGCGGCAATCGGGCCGGGCCCGCAAGACATAATCGGCGAGCGCTTTGCCCGCCTCCTGCGTGAGGGGCACGCTCCGATCGCGCCTCGCCTTAGTGCGGCGTATCCGAACCTGCGCATCGCGCCAGCGAATATCCTCGAGGACGAGTGAGCGAAGTTCCTTGTTGCGGATGCCGGTCGTGGCCAGCAACAGGAGGATAGCCCGATCGCGACTGCCGGTAGGGGTCGCAGGGTCGATGGCGTCGATCGCCTTCCGGATATCCTCCCAACCCAGTTGCCGCGGCAAATGCGCGAGACGGTAGCATGGCGTGCGCGGCACGAACCGCGCAAGGTCCAGGTCATTGAGGTTGGCCCAGTGCAGGAACCTCAGAAACCGGCGCATATAGGACCCGGTCGCTGCCCGCGTGTTATCCATGGACGACAGGCCCATGAGGTGACCGGTGAGCGCCAGCACATGTATGCCGGTCATGGCCGAGAGCGGCTCGCTGGCGTGATGCCGGTCCCACCAGGCAAGCATCCGCCGCGCGGCGAGAACCTGCCCCTCCCGCGTCTTCACGGCCAGACCACGCACCTCACGCAGGTAGTTGGAATAGCCTGTCAGCAGGGGCTCATGTGGATCGGGCTCGCGATGGCGAATCTCGAAGCGGTGAGGAACGATCCTCCGGGCCAGGGCGATCGCGGTGCGTGCGGCGATACGTGACGCCTCGGTCGGACAACCGGCGACAAAGCCATCGATCATGACTTGGGTGATCGGCTTTGCGCGCGATACGACTCCACCGAACCGTCCCAATCGGCCGAGGTAGATCTTCGCTGAAGCGTGCCGATAGTCGTTCTCGAAAAGATAGGTTGCGATGCAATCGAGCTCGTCGCCCAGGCCGCCGCCTCTCAAGCGATGCAGGACCCTCGGATACTTGAAGTAGCGTTCCAGCATGTGCGTTCTCCATGCGAGCGCGGATAGCCCGACGCCCACTGGAGAAATGGCTCAGATTATGTAGCGGCCAGGAACCGCAAAGCGCTGGAACTCCACCGTCAGTGATCCCGCCGCCACATAATCTCTCACGACGCATAAGAACGGATATGTGGCGCGCCACATATCCCTTCTCGGGCCATCTCTTCGTCATGCAAAACAGTGATGCCGAAAAGCGGCTTGACCTGCTGAAGGAAGCGCTCGCCGCCGATGAGATCATCCTCCTATCTCGGCCTGGGGCGCCTGCGGCTCAGCTCCGTGGAACCGCCTGTACCGCACACGCGGGACGCCATCGCCGCGGCACTCAACACGCGGGCGCCAGCCCCGTCCAAGATCCGCACCAATATGTGGTCGGTGGCGCAGTTCATCGAACGGCGCCGGCATCGTCGGACGCTTCAACCTTGGATGGCCGAGCTATTGGCGGTGCCGGCGGCACCGACCGTCCTCCACGCCTGGCTCGCAACGCTGCCGCTGTCCCTCATCGTCGACAGCTGGTACGATGGCGCCATGCGCGCGGCCCTGGCAGAAACTGGCCGAAGGGACGTCGTCGAGATACAAGGCGTCACGCGGGCGAACGAAATCGGCGACATTTGGACGAAAACCTACGATTTGTCTGGAAGGGAACTCGAACCCGGATCAGCGGCAAAGACAGAGTTCTCCATACGCGTCACGGCAGTATGAGGCCGGCCGCAAACATCCTCGTCGCCGATTCCGACTATGTCGAAGTCCTGACCGAAACCGCTGTTCAGACGCCGATCCCTGACGTGGTGAAGGAACGGCGCACCAATCGTGGCCTTTTCTTCGTCGGCTGCCGCTTCGATGATCAGGTGCTGCGCACCTACGCCCGACAGATCATGAAGTGCTCCAAAGGCCCATTTTGCGGTAATTGATGCGGCAACGCTGACCAAAAACGAACGCCGTTTCCTTGCAGCAAGCGCAATCACGGTCAGTGACATGCCGACAAGTGAAGCCGCGGTTCGGCTTGTCGGATCAGGTATTTCAGCAGATGACAGCCAAGATTGTTGAGCGACGTCCGAGCAGGCTTCCAATCAGCACGATCACGATAGGTCCAGGCTCATGAAGCAGCCTTTCTCTCCCCTGCGGGGAGACACGAGGGGAACATTATATTTTCGGTCAGTCACCAGACCGAGCCGCTTAATGATCTTCGCGGAAGGCCTGCAACGGAGAGGCCTGCGTGCCGAAAGAAGCTGACGATCATCTCGGTTCGGCGCTGCTGGCGACAGAACTCTCGGCGCGCCAAGCGGTGGAGATCGGCGATTGATCCAGTACGCCAGTCATCCGAACTTGAAGAGGACACCGAAGCCGCCGCGTGGATAGTTCCACTCGATCTCGCCCGACGCTTCGCAGAGCACGCGGCAGGTGCCGCATTCCATGCAGCCGTCGGCGGTGATCTCGACCTGGCCCTTGTCGTTCAGCTCGTAGCACTTGGCCGGGCAGACGCGTGTCAGTGCGATAAGATTGGGACCCGGCTTCTCGTGCGGCCGCACCTTGATGTGCGGGCCCCCGGCATCGACCAAGTAGCGGTTCAGGAAGAGCTTGTCCTCGACGCGGAGTTCGGCCACTGCGATCGTCATCTCGTCGCTCCTCATTTAGCGCCAAGCGAACGCCAGGCGGACCACGTCGCTGACTATGCCCCAGCGCGAGCGCGCCTTGATGAAGGCGGCCGTGGTCGCCTTTTCCTTCTCGATCTTCGGCGTGCCGTCGACGCGCAGGAAGTTCTGCGCTGCCTGCGATATCAACTGCGGATAGGTCATGAAGAAATTGCAGGAATTGGTGTGGAGCAGGGCCGGCATGTCCTTGTATTTCATTAGATCTTTGACAACAAAGGAGTTGTCCAGCATGGTCTTGTAGAGGGCGAGGTTCTCCTTGGTCATAGGGTCCCTGCGGCTGTTGACCTGGAAGATCGCCTCGCCGGCGATGCGGCCGGAGGTCATGGCGAGGTTGGAGCCTTCGCGGTGCACGGCATTGTTGAGCTGCGCCGCGTCGCCGACAACGAGCCAGCCGTCGCCGAAGAGCTGCGGGATCGCCTTGTAGCCGCCCTCGGGAATGAGATGGGCAGCATATTCCTTGACCTCCGAGCCGGCGATCAGCGGCCGGACCGACGGATGGCGCTTGAAGGCTTCAAGAAGCGCGTAGGGACTCTCCGTCGTGGATGCAAAATCGGAGACCAGACAGCCGATGCCGAGCGAGATCGACTCCCTGTTGGTGTAGAGGAAGGCCAGTCCGGTCATGCCGCGCGAGATGGTGCCGGCGGCTTCGATCACGCAGCCTTCATTGCCCTTCAGGCCGAAGCGCTCTCCGATGACCTCTTCCGGCAGGAAATGCATCTCTTTGACCGCGAGCGCTACCGTTTCCGGCTTCGGCATCTCGCGCAGTCCCGCGCGGGTGCCCAAAAGGCCGTTGACGCCTTCGGCAAGCACGACGACGTCGGCGAAGATGACGTCGCCGGCGCGGTCGGTGCGCACGCCGATCACCTTGCCCTTGGTGTCGTGGGCGAGCTCGGTCACGGTGGTCTCACAGAGCACGGTCGCGCCGGCCTCGCGCACTTTGCGCGAGAACCATTTGTCGAACTGGGCGCGGATGATGGTGTAGCGGTTGGGCTTGGCCTCGTTGAAGTCGTCCGACCGGTAGTGCATGCCGGTGTGGGAGGTATCATCCATCATCCAGAAGCGCTGCTCGACGGGGTGGCGCTCCAGCGGGGCGTCCTCGCGAAAGTCCGGGATGATCTTTTCCAGCATATCAGCATACATGATGGCACCCTGGACGTTCTTAGAGCCCGGATATTCGCCGCGCTCCAGCTGCAGCACCTTCATGCCGCGGCTCGCCATGGTGTAGGCGGCCGCATTGCCGGACATGCCGGCCCCGATGACGATTGCGTCGAATTTTTCCACGCTCATGGCCGTCTCCGTCAGCTAGCGAGCTTGTCGCGGTTGTGCGGCGAGAGCCGCCGCGTGAAGGCTTCCGTCAGCGCCGGCAGGAAGCGGATCGCATCGATGACAATGCCGAGGTGGGCGAAATCGAAAATCGGGGCGTTCGGGTCGGTGTTGATGGCCACGATCAGATCGGCTCCCTCGACGCCCACCCGATGCTGGATAGCGCCGGAAATCCCGATCGCTATGTAAAGCTTCGGCCGGATGGTCTTGCCAGTTTGGCCGATCTGCCGATCAGCCGGCATCCAGCCCTTCTGGACCAGCGGGCGCGAACAGCCATATTCGGCCCCGATTGCCCGCGCGAGATTCTTCACAAGCTGCAGGTTCTCCACCGCGCCGAGGCCGAGGCCGCCGGCCACGACGACGTTGGCATAGGCGAGATTGGCCTTGGCCGACTGGCTGTCGGGCAGGAATCCGAGGATCTTGGTGACGACGTCTTCCTCGGCCATGGCCAGCGTGTGCTGGATGACCCGGCCCACCGGCTTGTCCACCCGCTGCGGCATGGCCATGACCCTCGGTCGCACTGTGGCCATCTGCGGCCGGTGGTTGATCGTGTAGATTGTGCAGAGCAGTGAGCCGCCGAAGGTCGGCCGCGTCGCGGCTAGCGAGCCGTCGGCGTCGACGTCGAGCTCGGTGCAGTCGGCGGTGAGCCCTGTCAGCAAGGTCGTCGCCACGGAGCCGGCAAGATCCCTGCCAAGCGTGGTCGCCCCCAGAAGCAGGATCTCGGGCTTGTAGGTGTTGAGCAGGTCGGTCATCGCCTTGGTGAAGGGCTCGTTGCGGTAATGGGCGAGCAGCGGGTCCTCTATGATGTAGGCGAGGTCGGCGCCATAGGCGAAGGCCTCGGCAACCGCATGCCACGTCGCCTCGCCGGGCGGGCCGAGCACGACGGCAGCGAGCTCTACCCCAAGCTTGTCGGCGAGCTTGCGGCCTTCGCCGAGTAGTTCGAAGGAGACGGGATGGACTTGGCCACGCTCCAGCTCGATGAAGACCCAGACGTGCCGGTAGTCCTTGAACTGCTCGGGCAGCTTCTTCTTCATGCCGGCACGGCTGGCGGCGGGAGGAGGGGTTTCTCGGTTCGCGGTCGACATCGTCTGCTCCTTGCCGTCATGCGCCGCCGTCGACGACGAGTTCCTGTTCCAACGCCGGCTGGCGGGTGAAGATTGCGGCAATCAGCTCGTCAGTGAGATCGCGCAGCGACTTATCGGTGGTGTCGATTTGCGCCGCCTTTTCCGCCCGACTGGTAGGGGCGAAAACGCGCTTGACGACCGTCGGCGAGCCGCGCAGGCCGCATTTAGTGAGGTCCTCAATGCCGGCGTCGGCCGCACTCCACTTCACGATCTGGCTGCGCGCGGCGCGCAGGGCGTCGTCGAGTGAGCCGCGGCGGATCTCGTTGGTGCCTTCCAGCATGGTGATGAGGCAAGGGAGCCTGCTCTTCAGAATCTGCATGCCGCCTTCCGAGCGGCGCTCGACCGTGATCTCGTGCGCATCGAGATCAATGGAGGCGATCTTCGCGACATAGGTGAGCTGCAGGAGGTCGAGGCGCTTGGCGATGCCGGGCCCGACCTGGGCGGTGTCGCCGTCGATCGTCTGCTTGCCAGTAAAGACGATGTCTGGCGTGCCGAAGGTCTCGCCGACCTTCGCGATAGCCTGAGAGAGAGCGAAGGAGGTGGCCAGCGTGTCGGAGCCGGCAAAATAGCGGTCGGTCAAGAGCACCGCGCGGTCGGCGCCGTAGGTGAGCGCCTTGCGCAGCGCGTCCTCTGCCATGGGCGGACCCATCGTAAGCACGGTGACCTCGCCGCCATGGGCATCGCGCAATCTGAGTGCTTCTTCAAGGGCGAACAGGTCATAAGGGTTGATGATGGTCGGCACACCCTGGCGCATGATCGTGTTCGTCACCGGATGGACGCGAATCTGCGCGGAGTCCGGCACCTGCTTGATACAGACTACGATGTGCATGGCGGTCTCTCCAGGCTCCTATCCGGATGCGGGCTCGGTGGTTCATCGTCTTCCTAGCATCATTCGTGCCAACCGTTTTGCGTTCCCCTATGCCTTTGAAATGCGGTTGTTTTGTTCTGAAGGCGCCATCGTGGTGACCGGATTTGTCGGCTTCTCGACATTGTCGCGTCGCAACCGTGTCGCGCTCATTCCTGCCCGAACAGCGTCAGGACGGAGTCGAACGGGACGATGGTGCGGCCCAGCGTGGCGGGTTTGTCCGGATCGTGGTCTCTAAGCACCTTGAAGACCCGGTGCGTGAGCGGCGAGGACGTCGCGAAGTCCTCGTAGGCACGTTCCAGCGTGATGCGCACCCGCGCGGCGATTACCCGGTCTGAGAGATCGGAGAAATCCACTTCAGCGAGGTATTGCCCCATGCGCTTCATGATATGGAGCCGTGAGACATTGAGCACCTTCGGGTCATAGGAGACGCCAAGGACTGCGAAGAACTCCTCCGCAGCTGACAGGCCCTTCAGCCGCGCGAGGATGTCGGTGACCTCGATGGGACGGCTGTCAGCGGAATCACTGCTCATTGCATTCTCCCTCTCGGAAACGGTGGTCTCGGGTGCGTTCGCCGCAAGCTGACGCTGCAGCCGTGAAATTCGCAGCTTGAGGAATGAGATGCGGTCGACGACGAGGCAATCGCATCGCCAACCGGGTTGGATATTAGGTGATGGTCGAGATCGATCCGGCCATTAACGATGCGGCCGGGTATGCCGATCACGGTCAGGCCGGGCGGGATGTCTTCGATGAAAACTGCATCGGCGCCGACCCGGCAGCCGGCACCGACGAGGACGCCGCTCTCGAGGGTCGGATGGCACTTGTCCGGCGCCCAGGACGTGCCGCCCAGCGTGAC
This sequence comes from Microvirga sp. RSM25, assembly GCF_044784385.1. NCBI lineage: Bacteria > Pseudomonadati > Pseudomonadota > Alphaproteobacteria > Hyphomicrobiales > Methylobacteriaceae > Microvirga > Microvirga sp. RSM25. The sequence continues at coordinate 36,430 of NZ_CP173040.1, forward strand.
GCCGTGATAGAGGGTCACCTCGTCGCCGACCTCGCCGGTTTCGCCGATGACGAAACCGGTGCCGTGATGAATGAGGAAGCGCCAGCCGATCGTCGCGCCCGGATGGATGTTGGCATTCATCACGAGGCGGGCCGCCCAGGACGGCAAGCGCGCCGGGAAGCGGAAGCCTCGCCGCCACAGACGATTAGCGAGCCGGTGACAGACGATGACGTGGACGCCGGGATAGGTGAGCACGATTTCGAGCGTGCTGCGCGCGGCCGGATCGCGCGCCTTCCCGCAGGCGATGTCCTCACGGAGCATGGCCATCAAAGATGGCGGAACGGCTTTTGCGCCGCGCCGCGCGGCTGTTATGCTGGAAGAAGTGGTGGCGAGGATAAACGACATCGCCGGCCTCACCCGATTTCAAGGGTTTGGCCGGCCGCCTCGCTGCGCAGTCTGTCGTAGAGCTCGACCAGCTGAGTTGCGGTGACGGCCGATCTGGTCTGGGCCGCTTTGCGGCGGACGCGGGCGACCATGTGCTCGATGACCTGAAGCGCTCCCGCCCGATCAAGGCCGAGCTTGGCGGTGAGTTGGACGTCCGATGCAGGCAGCGACAGATTGACGGCGGCGATACCGCTCTCGATTGCTGCGTTGAGATCCTCCGACCTCATTCGACACCAGGCCTTGGTTGCGTAAAAACGCTGACGTGTCACTCGTTGAAGCAATTTTGTGTCGTGCAGGACTGGATTGGCCGAATACTTCTCGGTGCAGACGCATGAAATCGTACAAATAGTGCGCCAAGATCGGGCCAGTTTGAGTTTTGATACAGCTAGGGCTGTGAGCCGAATCGGGAGACGCAGCGCGCCCGCGGCGCAAATTGCTTCGATCTCGTCGGCGCCCATGGCCGTCGTGAAGGCGACGCCGGGTGCCTGCGCGCCGTCGCGCAGGGTCGTATCGTTGAGAAAAACCGGACGTTTCATGAGCGGCTGTCGGCTCTTCTGCCCCTCAGGCCTAGACCGGATCGAAGCTCTTCGGCACTTCGTCCCCCGGCCCTGAGGGGGGAAAGAGCACGCAGCTTCTCCACGATTCCGGGCATGACCTCGAGCACCCGGTCGACATCCGCCTCGCCGTTGTCGCGCGAAAAGGAGAAGCGGATTGCCCCGTGTGCCGCGGTATAGGGGATGTTCATCGCCCTCAGGACATGGCTCGGCTCCAGCGAGCCGGAGGAGCAGGCAATGCCCTCGCGATGGAGGAGAAGCAGCATGCCCTCGCCTTCGATATATGCCATGGCGATGTTTGCGGTGTTCGGCAACCGCTCCAGCGGACCGCCGGTAACGAAGGCGTTCGGGATGCGCTGGAGAAGTCCTTTTTCCAGACGGTCACGGAGCGCCTTTACCCGTGTGTTTTTGTCGTCCATGAAGTTCAAGGCGAGTTCGGCCGCCTTGCCAAACCCGACTATGCCGGGCGTATTCTCTGTGCCCGCCCGCCGGCCGCGCTCCTGGTGCCCCCCTTTGATCAGTGAGTGGAAGCGCACGCCACGCCTAACATAAAGTGCGCCGATCCCTTTCGGGCCATGCAGCTTGTGGCCGGAGAGCGACAGCATGTCGATTGCGGTCGATTTCAGGTCCATCGGAAGCTTGCCGACCGCCTGCACTGCGTCGGTATGGAAAAGGGCGCCGACTTCCTTGGCTAACTCAGCAAGCTCGACAACGGGGAAGATCGTACCGGTCTCGTTGTTCGCCCACATGATCGAGACGATTGCTACGTGCGGGGTGAGGGCGGCCCTGTAGGCGTCGAGGTCGAGCCGGCCCTGACGATCCACTGGGATCCTGTGCACCTTGACGCCGCGCATCTTCTCAAGATGCGCGCAAAACTTTAGCACAGCCGGATGCTCGACCGCGGACGTCACGATCTCTGTGCGGCGAGGCATCACCTCGAGTGCCGAAAGGATCGCCGCATTGTCGCTTTCCGTCCCGCCCGATGTGAAGGCGATCTCATGGTCGCACTCCGCGCCGATCAGCGCCTGCACCTGCCGACGCGCCTCCTTCACCGCCGCACCGGCGGAGGCACCAAAACCGTGCATCGACGAGGGGTTGCCGAAGTGATCCGTAAAGAACGGCAGCATCGCTTGAACGACTCCAGGGTCGACTCGTGTCGTCGCGTTATTGTCGAGATAGATAGGCCTCATGGGTGCGATCCTCAGCTGACCGGAAGGACGCGAAGCGCGAGACCGTCGCCTCATTGAGCTTCTGGCGCATGCCGTTGATGGTGACCGAGGCGCGCTGGCAGCCGGTGCAGGCGCCCGACAGTTTGACGGAGACCTGGTCACCGTCGACATCCACAAGTTCGCAATCCCCGCCGTCAGCCCGCAGGTAAGAACGCATGTCCTCGACAGCGTTTTCGATCAGTCGAATTCGCTGCCGCGTCGTCTTTGACGGCTGGCAGCTTTCGGTCCCGCTGGAAGCTGAACTGTTTCGGGTGGCAATGTTCTCCGCATCCTACCGGACGCGATCGCCGATTCCGGAATCGACTTCGACCTTGCCTTGTTCTTGAGGGCGCGGACATCCGTTGCGCCGGCCGTATAGGTCTGTTCTGCCGCAATGAGGCCTTCGGCGACCATCGCTGCGTGGACCCGAACAAGCACTTCCTCGATGGCTTCGAAGCATGTGAGGCAGCCGCCGCCAGCCTTGTGTAGTGCGTGACCTGCTCGATGGTGGAGAGCCTGTTGATACGGACGGCCCGCTCGATCACCCCTTCGTTGACACCGAAGCATTTGCAAACGAGGGCACCGTCCTCGTGATCGTCGCCCCATTCCTCGCTGTGGTAGTTGGCGATCGCAGCCTGCAGTGCCTCATAACCCATCACCGAGCAATGCATCTTCTCCGGCGACCGGCCACCGAGAAAGTCCGCTATGTCCTGATTAGCGATCCGGAGGGCTTCATCGACGGTTTTGCCGATGATGAGTTCGGTAAGCGCGGACGAGGAGGCGATCGCGGCGCCGCAGCCGAAGGCCTGGAATGTCGCGGCAGTAATCGTCTCCGTCACCGGATCGACGCTGATCATCAACTTAAGCGCATCGCCACAAGAGATGGCGCCGACCTCACCGACGGCATTGGCCGTTTCCAGAACGCCGGCATTCTTCGGGTTGAAGAAGTATTCCTTGACCTTGTCGCTATAGTCCCACATGGCCCTTCTCCCTGTCTCAGGCGATCAGCCGAAGGACTTGCCGCAGGCGCACTTCTCGCGCGCGTTGGGATTGTCGAAGACAAAGCCGGAGGATTCAAACCCCGTGACGAAGTCGACGGTCGTGCCGGCGACATGGGGTTGGGAGCCTACGTCGACGAACACCTTGACCCCGTCTACATCCATGACCGCATCGCCCTCGCGCGAGATGCTTTCCAGGCCTAGCAGGTACTGGAAGCCGGCGCAGCCGCCGGCCCGGACCATGATGCGCAAGCCGTCCGCCGGCTCAGCGGCGCGGGAAAGCGCAGTCTTCACCGCGGCGATGGCGTTTTCGGTGAGCATGATCATGGGACGATTTCTCCTCACTCCGTGACGCAGGTGCGGAGAACCATGCATGTCCCGTGCCAAAGGAGAAACTCATGTCAAAACAATATAATGGCTCTAATGCTGCGATGCCGCCTGTCCGACATTGTCGACTCTCGGACCACGCGGAGCGCGGTGGGATGACGGGTGAACTGCGCTGTTCCCGCGGAGCACTCCTGTCCGCCACTCCTGGGACAACGTCAGGCAACCGACACCGACTGTCGGGTTTGTCGAGTCCGCGACACGGTGGTGTGCGGCCCGGCTTCCTTCCGCACTCTCAAGCCATTGACCACGATCCAGAAAATTATTTCTGAGGCGCTTTCTGCGCAGTTGGCACGCCTTTTGAAACTCCCCCGTCGGGAGCCGAAGGAGCTGCCCACCTATCTGTGCGAGGGCAACAGGTCCGGATTGCGGAGCAATCCGGATAATGGCTGAGTTTTGCCATGTCGAAAATCTGATGACTTCTGAAATCGCAGGGAGATCGAAATGCTTTATAAAGCGGACGGAACTGAAGTATGGCCGCGGACCTCGACAAAGTTGCCGTATCTGTCGCTTGGTGGTGCCATTGAATCTCGGAAGACTATGCCACAATTCGGCCACGACTGCTTTGGGCCTATGAGCAGCTTCCCGGCATCGCCTCCGACGAGGCCTTTCTGGCGCAGGAATTCGAGCATGGCGGCGGTTTTCTCTTCTGCGCCCGCCCCGTCAAGAACTGCGCCTTGTTGCTGCCAGGAAATTTGATCGTGGCTTGGAGAAGCAAGAACCCTGTGCTATTCTCGAAGACCTCGTCGAAGTGATCGACAACAGCCTGGATGGAATCGGCCGACATGCGGGTGCTATGACTGGTTGCTGGATATCTATCTTGGCATGCCAATCCGGGAAGAGCTGCCGAAATACGCAGGCGATGTTTCCGCCCGCAACATCATGCCGAATCGCGACGCAGCCCTGGCCGACAGCATCAATCTGTCCTGGCTGAGGGAATATGGCGAGCATCGGATCGATTGCGATCCGTACTGCCTCAATCTGGGCAGTCCGGTGCGACGCCGCGAAATCCTCGGCCGGTACCATGTACGGCCCGAACCCTTTGCAGAGGCCAATTCGGTGGCCAATGCCATTCTCGGTCATTTCGAGAAATCCATGGGCATCCCTTTGATCCAGTAGGTCGTAGCTTCGCCTCCGGCATTGGCGCTTAGATAGGGAGAACATCGATGATCAGACATCAGACAGAACATTTGGTCCTTACTTCCATGCGACCCGAGCACGAAAAGGAATCATTCAAATTGCATATCGACCTGGATGTGCTCGCGTACTTTCAAGAGGGCGGCCTAGGCTGGCAGGAGCGCATCAGCGCAGCCCTGCGCAGAGCCGCCGGCAAGTCCAATGGCTGAAACCCGTGCAGCCGCAGAAGCTGAGGTGCTGGAGCACCGCGGCTATCAGATCCGCCTCAGCCCAACTGGCCTGGAATGGATGGCCTTCGTGGCACTGCCGAAACAGCGCCCGACCTTGATCATGGCTCTCGATCGCGATGCTGCCATCGCCAAGGCCTACGAGTGGATTGATCGACAGCTTGCATCTGACAAGACACCAGTATGACCTACAGCCTGTTCCAGCTGGCGCCCGGCGCCTATGACCTCCTCCTGAATGGGGAGGTTGTGGGGAGCGTGGTGCGCAGCAGCTCATACCAGCCTTACACTTGGACAGCGGAACTGCTTGAGGATTTAGCTCCAGCTCGCAGGCCTGCACCCTTCACTGAGATCGAACATATCTTCGCCTCGTTGGAGGAACTCTGTGATTGGCTCGGTAATGTACAGACGGAAACCGGACGGGACGCTGATCCGCATTCGCAGATAGTTCAGTAGTGGATCCGCATCTTAGTTTGAATTTGGCCATTTCTAACGGGTGATTTGCGAGCGCGGGGGCGGCGAAGCGAACGATGCAGTAGGGTAGCGGAGTTTCCGCCAAGAGACACCGCCATGCCGGACCTGCCCGCCCGCTTCGCCGCAATCATTTTATCCTTCGCGCCGCTCTTTCGCCATGGACGTGGCACCATGCCGAGATCCTGCTCGTCGGCGTCATCCTGGCGCCCGGCAAACGCACTGTGACCAGCCTTCTGCGGATCACTGGCTCAGCCGCGAGCGCCACTTCGTCAATTATCACCGCGTTCTCAATCGCGCAGGATGGAACAGCCGCCGCGCCGCTCACCTGCTCCTTGGATTACTGATTGACACCTTTGTCCCGGCTAGCCCGGTGATCCTCGGTCTCGACGACACCATTGAGCGCCGCCGCGGCAAGCGCATTGCAGCCAAAGGCATCTACCGCGATCCGGTGCGCTCATCCGATGCCCACTTCGTCAAAGCATCAGGACTGCGCTGGACTTGCTTCGCGGAAGATACTGCTGGCGAATGGGCTGGAGCACTTGAGGCGTGATCGGCGTTCTGGGTTTTGGGGGCTGCACCACCATCCCGGAGATCTTTCATGTCGCTCCGCCCGACCGTGAGTGGCAATGTCCCAGCATCGACCGCAAGCGTTGTCCGTGCAGCCTTTCCCCGTGGCAATCCCTCTCTGCTCTTGCGCGACCGTGTCGGGACGATTTTCGCCGGCGCTCAGGTCGCGTCCCTCTTCGCCTCTTGCGGACAGCCGGCCGAATGCCCGTGGCGGCTGGTGCTGGTGAGCTTGCTCCAGTTCGCCGAGAACCTGTCCGACCGGCGGGCGGCCGATGCTGTCCGCGGTCGCACCGACTGGAAGTACCCGCTGGGATTGGACCTGACCGATCCTGGCTTCGGCGCTTCGGTTCTAAGCGAGTTCCGCGGTCGTCTTGTCGCTGGAGGCGCGGAAGAACACCTGCTCGATACCCTTATGGCACTGTGCCGGGAGCACAAGCTGCTGAACGCCCGTGGCCGCCAGCGAACCGACTCCACGCATGTGCTCGGAGCGGTCGGTTCCCTGAACCGTCTTGCCTGCGTGACCGAGACCATGCGGGCGGCTCTGAATGTCCAGGCATCCGCTGCGCCCGTGTGGTTGCGCGCTCAAGCCAATCCCGTCTGGCTCGAGCGGTATGGCAGGCGGGCTGACGACTATGATGTCCTGCAGGGCGAAGCGAAGCGGCGGGTCCACGCTGAACAGATCGGTCGCGATGGCCATCAGTTGCTCGCGGCGATCACAGCCCCTGGCGCACCGATATGGCTGCGCGAGATCCCGGCTGTTGAGCTGCTGCGGCAGGTCTGGGTGCAGAATTTCTGCCTGATCAGTGAAGCTCCACCCGCGACCTCAGGCTCTGCCTCTGATGGGCGGCGGACCGATCACGAGGGGTTTCCACTCTCCCTGCTGATGGTCGCCTCGCCCTACGATCCGGAGGTGCACGATGCCAAGAAGCAGTCAACGATCTGGATCGGCTACAAGGTGCATCTGACCGAGACGTGCGATGAAGGCGGACCACACTTGATCACGCATGTGGAGACCTCGCCGGCACCCATCGTTGATCGCGACGCTCTCGACGACATCCATGCGGCGCTCGAGGCCAAGGGCCTGCTGCCCGATACTCATCTGGCCGATGCCGGTTATGTTGCGGCTGACCAGCTTGTCGCCAGCCGGAAGAAAGGCGTCACGCTGTTAGGGCCGGCTCCCAAGGATGATCAATGGCAGGCCCGTTCAGGAGAAGGCTTCACCGTGCAGGACTTCCTCCTCGATTGGGAGCGGGAAGTGGCGACCTGCCCGGCAGGGCATCAGAGCAAGAGTTGGGCCCCCGACTACCATCAGGGGCGAACCGCGTTCAAAGTCCGCTTCTCGACAACAGATTGTCGGCCGTGTCCGTTGAAGACACAGTGTCCCCGAAGCGGGCGGCGACTGCTCACGCTACGCCCACGCGAGGAACACGAGACGCTGGAGGCGGCTCGCCAGCGCGAGGAGCAACTTGCCTTCTCAAAAGAGTATCGACAGCGCGCTGGCATCGGGGGAACGATTTCGGCGGGCGTCCGGGTCCTGCATCTGCGGCGCTCGCGCTATATCGGTCTCGCCAAAACGCACCTTCAACACGTGCTGAGGGCGGCTGCCATGAACCTCATCCGACTCGGGGCTTGGTTTGCGGGCACGCCACTTGCACGAACCCGGCAACCCGCATTTACCAGGCTCATGATGGCTCCCGTCCCAGCATGATGAATTCGCCAGCAGTATCAAAAGCGGAGCAAGACCAGTCCTCCCACTCGACGAGTACGAGCAACGCCGCGACCTGGAGCAGCGCAAGGAGGCGCTGGCTGATCAGGAGGAGCTCCTGCGCAACGATGCGCAGCGCCAGCAGCAACTGGCCGGTATCGCAGCCTCCCTGGAGGCCTTTCGCGAGCGGCTGCAGCACGGGCTGGCGAAGGCCACCTTCGAGCAGCGCCGGCAGCTTGTGCTGTTGCTCGTTCACCGTGTCGTCGTCACGAGCGACGAGGTCGAAATCCACTATGTGCTGCCCATCAGCCTTGCGAGTGAGCACGTCCGCTTTTGTCCATTGCGTAAGGACTACTTCAACCACCCACCTGCGTGGCAGCGGCTGAAAGCTCTGTTGCTCGGATAGCCTACGCGCGATCTCGATCACGAAGTCCCGATAGGCCGCCTGGCCCATCAATCTCCCGCGATCGTCGCGGAAAAGAACAGACCTCTCGTAAGGATTGCAACATGATCTCGATCAAGCTGCAGCCACAGAGTGTGTCCCACAGAGCGAAAGAGACTCCAATTTTGAAGCCTCTTCCGGAGATTCGAGCTGAAAGTCAGCCAGCTCAGAACCGATAAGTCACGCCGGTGCTGATCAGCCACGGGTCGATCTTGACCTTGCCATCGATCGCGCCGGCATTGACACTCACATCGGGCTCAAGGAAGATCTTCTTGACGTCCAGGTTGATGCCCCAATGCTTGTCGATCATGATATCGACACCGGCCTGTAGGGCGAAGCCGATCGTGTTCGCGAGATTGAATTTTTCAAAGCTGCCCTTCGCCTTCTCGTCGAAGAAGAAGGTGTAGTTAATGCCCGCGCCGACGTAAGGCTTGACCATGCCGAGATCAGTGAAGTGGTATTGCAGCATGAGGGTCGGCGGAAGCAGCCACACATCGCCGATCCGGACACTCTCAAGGCTTCCAGCCCCCTTCACCCGATGAGGCGTCACGCCGAGGATGAGTTCGGCCGCCAAATTGGGCGTGAAGAAGTATGAGATGTCCAGTTCGGGCACAACCGAGGTCGAGATGTCGACGTCGCCGCCTACGTTCAAATCGGCATTGGGTTGCGGATGAACGACGAGGGCACGTCCACGGATCATCCAGGGGCGGAAGGTGTTGACAGCGACAACTGGAGCGGCGGGCGCCTTGTTACGGCCAATCAAATCAGAAGCCTGGGCGATAGATGTGGCGCCGGCGAGCATCGTTCCGGACAAAGCGGCAACAAGGAGAAGGCGAGACATGGTCATTTTGACTCCGTTTCTCACACGCGCCCGACACGGCCACGTGTGCTTGACTGACTGGATTTGCTTCGGTCTAGTGGAGAGTGTTTTGCTGTCTATTCGGCGTGCCTTTCGAACTGAACCGGACTGACATAGTCGAGCGTCGAATGCCGCCGGACAGGGTTGTAGAAGCCGTCGATGTAACGGCCGAGCCCCTCAGACTTGAGGATGCGGTAGACCGCATCGCAGTTGAGATGCGGCAGGAAGTGCGTGACCACGAAGGTGAGGTCATCGAGCGGAAAGCCGGTGGCCTGGCGCAGGGCGCAGACAATGGCCCGCTCTTCCTCGGTGACTTTCCAGGGCAGCTTGTGCAGCCGGCTGCTATGATCCTGACAGTCATGGGCTCCGCGCTTGCGCCACTTGCGGATGGTCTCGGTGCTCACGCCGAAGCGGTTGGCCAGCACGCCGGTGGGCTCGGCTGAGCGGGCGATCTCCTCGCGAACGGCTGGGGTGGTGCGGGCACGCGGATGAATGGAGAGCATCACGTCCTCCTTCGATGAGGGGTTCGGCGTCGCAGGCCGTCAAAGCGCCAAATATATTCCTCAATCGCCCAACGCATCCGATCCCAACAACCTTCCGCCACCAAACAGCCCTCCCTAGGCCCACAAGCGCTTTTCCCGGCGGCGCTGCACGGAGGAGGGGATGTTCATCGCCTCGCGATACTTTGCGACGGTGCGGCGCGCAAGATCGATGCCAGTTTCCTTAAGTCGGACGACAATGTCATCGTCGGACAGCACATCATCAGGCGATTCCACGGCGACCATCGCCTTGATCCGATGGCGGACAGCCTCGGCGGAGTGCGCGTCGCCACCTTGGGAGGAGGCGATTGCGACAGTGAAAAAATACTTCAGTTCGAACACGCCGCGCGGAGTGAGCATGTACTTGTGCGACGTCACCCGGCTTATCGTCGACTCGTGCATGTTGATCGCGTCAGCGACAGTTCTGAGATTGAGAGGCCGCAGGTGGGCGATGCCATGTTCAAAAAAGGCATCCTGCTGGCGGACGATTTCAGCCGCTACCTTAAGGATTGTCTTGGCGCGCTGATCGAGGCTGCGGATTAGCCAGTTCGCGTTTTGGAAGCATTCGTTGAGAAATGCCTGATCTTTCGAATTGTGGGCGGTCGCGCGTGAGACTTCGGCGAAATAGGTTTGGTTGATCAGCAGCTTGGGCAGCGTATCCGGCTCAAGTTCGATTTGCCATCCACCTCCGGGCGAGGGTTGGACCCAGACGTCGGGAATGATGGATTCCGGGCCTCCGGACTGGAACCGGTTTCCCGGCTTGGGGTCGAGCGCACGGATTTCATGCAGCATGTCGAGAAGGTCGTCTTCATCGACCCCGCAATGCCGCTTCAATGCTTGAAAATCGCGCTGCGCAAGCATCTCAAGATTGGCAACCAAAGTTGCCATCGCCGGGTCGAACCGGTCTCGCTGGCGCAACTGTATCTCGAGGCATTCGCTGAGAGTACGCGCAAAGATTCCCGGTGGATCAAAGAGCTGCAAGGTTCTGAGAACCCGTTCTACATCAGCCTCCCGGACATTTAGGCTCCCGGCCAGCTCCAAAAGGTCTACCTGAAGATACCCGGTGTCTTCCAGATGATCGGAAAGCGCGCGAGCAATCAGCCGCTCCTGCGGTGTGTATGCGGTGAGAGCGATCTGACGAGCGACATGGTCGTGCAATGTTTCGGTGGAGGCGGTAAACTCGCCGAGGGCAAGGCTTTGCCCGGGCGGGATATTGATTGTGTCGCGCGTTGATTTCCATTGCATGAGCTGTTCCGGGGCCCCGGTCCTGGTCGGCTCATCAACGTCGTTTTCGCGTGCGCCGATGTGCGGATCCTCGGCCGAAGTCGACAAAACATCGCCTAGAGCCCCGCCATCGTTTGGCGCTAGCTCCAAAAGCGGGTTCTTTTCGATTTCCTGCTCCACGAACTGACGCAGTTCGGCATGCGTCAGTTGCAGCAAGCGGATCGACTCAATGAGTTGAGGTGTTATACTCAGAGATTGCTTCTGACGCTGAAGCTGGCTTGCTGAGAATCTCATGGTGAAACTCCTGTCAAGCGACGCACTTGGTCGGGCATCATGGGATCTGTGAGATGTTGATTCGTCCAGGTCGTGCGGCGGCCGCGGTTTGAAAGGCCTTCAGCGCTTCGAGAACGTTCTGCGGCGACGAGATGCCGTAAGGGTCGGTTTCGCAGTTGTCGGAGAAGCCGTCCTCCTCGAACCACTGCTCCACCACGCCGTTATCGATCACGGCAGCGTACCGCCAGGAGCGCATACCGAAGCCGAGATTCTCCTTGGCGACCAGCATGCCCATCTTACGCGTGAACTCACCCGAGCCGTCCGGGATGAGCTTGACTTTTCGCAGCCCCAAGGCCTTGCCCCACGCATTCATGACGAAGGCATCGTTGACGGAGATGCAGTAGATCGCGTTAATTCCTTCCCTTTCAAACTCGTCATAGAGCTTTTCGAAATCGGGCAGTTGGTAGGTCGAGCAGGTCGGGGTGAAGGCGCCAGACAACGAGAACAGGACGACGCGCTTGCCGCTGAAATAGTAGTCGGATGTCTTGTCTTCCCAGCGGTAGGGGTTTGGCCCCTCGATGGACTCATCGCGAACACGGGTGCGAAATGTGACGAAGGGAACCATCTTATTAACGGTCATCAATGGTGCTCCTCGAGAAGAAAAGCGGGCAATGCAATCACGTCAGGATGGTTATCGAGGCCGGGATAGGAACATCGGACGAAATCGACGACGTCCTGACCGGCATGGTCGCCGCGCGCGAGACGGATGGTCCGACCGTTTCCCGGACGGCCGTAAACGTCCATCGATCCGTCATCGCGCGGTTGCCGGAAATGCGATTCCGCATGGTCAATAACAGCGGCGGTGTTGCGCAGGGGGCGCGTTGATGGCGCCGGCGTGTGCAAACGAGGAGCACTCACGCCGGATAAACGGTGCCAATCAGTTTGCGACAAAGCCCGTCTCCTCACTCCGCGACGCATGTACAGAGAACCAAGCATGTCCCGTGCCAAGGAAAAAACTCATTGCAAAACAATATATTGGCTCTAATGCTGCGATGCCGCCTGTCCGACATTGTCTACTATCGGACCATGCGGAGCGCGGTTGGATGTCGGGTGAACGGCCCTGTTCCCGCGGAGCAATCCTGTCCGCCACTCCTGGGACAACGTCAGGCAACCGACACCGGCTGTCGGGTCTGTCGGGTCCGCGACACGGTAGCGTGCAGCCCGGCTTCCTGCTGCACTCTCAAGCCATTGACCCGTATGCAGAAAATTATTCCTGAGGCGCTTTCTACGCAATTGGCACGCCTTTTGAAACTCCTCCGTCGGGAGTCGAGAGAACTGCCCACCGACACTTATATCGTGGGTACCCGCGATCGATGGTCCGCAGGAAGGAGAGCACCATGTCAGGTCTGCGTCAGAACCGCAGTCTGTGGGAAACAGGTATCCCTCGTGGACTCCGAATGTCCTTTTGGTCCGACGAGCGACGACACTCACAATCGCGCAGCATCGGCCGATGGCCGATCGACCTGGAGACCGGGTTCGACCAGCATGTGCTTGCCTGTGTCCTCTCACGAGCGCTCAAGGAGGTCGAGGCCGGCGAGGCGACGGCGACGGGGGCAACTGGCCTTTCGCGTGCCGAGCTGCGGGATGTCCTGACCAGCAATTTCCCTATTATCGCTGTCAGCGCTTTCGCCTTGCAAGAGGTGAACGACCGCGAGCCGGATATGGAGGAAGAGCTGTTGCGCGGCCTGCTGTTCGCGCATGCCCGGCCGGGCGACCCAGTGAGTGCCCGCTTCGCTAAGATCATCGCCCGGCGTGCCTTGTGCAGTAACCATCTCTGGCAGGACCTCGGCCTTTTCAACCGGGCCGCGCTCAGCCGCTTGCTTGCCACGCATTTTCCGGTGCTGGCGGCCGGCAACACCAAAAACATGAAATGGAAGAAGTACTTTTACCGCAAGCTCTGCGAGGCTGAAGGTTTTTCGCTCTGCGCCGCGCCCAGTTGCCGGGAATGCAACGAATTCGACAGCTGCTTCGGCCCGGAGGAGGGCGAAAGCCTCCACGCACGGATCAAGAACGGGCTCGCCTTGGATTAAGAGTGGCTTTCGCCAGCAGGACAAGGCCGCCAGTCTTGATCGCCATTCGTCTAAATCCACAGGCGCTTTTCCCGGCGGCGTTGCACGGAGGAGGGGATGTTCATCACCTTGCGGTATTTTGTGAGGGTGCGGCGCGCAGTGTCATGTCGGTTTCCTCGAGCCGAACGACGATGTCATGTAGGACAGCACATCTTCGGGCGTTCTCCTCGCGCTGTTCGAGGTAGGAAAATGCCGGGTCTCGAAGATTTCGCTCGGGAAGGCGCGCAATCCGCTCTTCCGGCCAGGCCGCTGCCCGGTGAAGAGGCTTACAATCTTGTCGGATGGCGAACGCTATGCCGCGCAACCTAGGGAGTCATTAGGTGTGACTTTTTCGTTCTTGGAGACCCGACGCGCCATGAGGGCCGATGCGCGCCGTTATAAATCAGACGCCTTCCTGAGCGAAGCCATGAAAATGCTCGCCGTAGGGATGATCCCCCTGTCGGCGGGCGCCTGCAGCTTCTCCTTCGGGACCGTGGGACTGCAGGAGGAGGAGCCGCAGGTCACGGACTCGGTCAGCCGGACGGCCGTGCCCCTGTCGCCCGACCTCAACGAGGAGGATTGGCGCCGGGCCAAGGCGGCCCTCTCCGTGGCGCTCGATCCGCAGCGGCCCGGCACCCAGGTCTCCTGGGATAATCCGGCCTCCGACCGGAAGGGCACCTTCACGCCCACAAGCGCTCCCTTCGTGAAGGACGACCAGATCTGCCGGAACTTCACGGCTCTCATCAACGGATCGTCCTCCTCCCTCCAGGGCATGGCCCGCCGGCCCTCGGGCGGCGAATGGGTGATCAGGGGCATCAAGCCGGTCAAGACGACCGCCAAGGTCTAGCCGAAGATGAGGAGAAACCAAGTGGCGAGCAACCCGGTTCCAGATCATGTCCCACCCGAAATGGTGAGGGACTTCAGCCTGTTCACGTCGGCTGGCATGCTGCCGACGCCCAACGGGGATCCGCACGCAGCTGTCGCTTGCGTCCATGCCGGGCCACCGATCTTTTATTCCCCCTACAACACACGCAATGGCCGGGGGACCTGGGTCATTACGCGCGCCAGAGACCAGCGCAGGGTGCTGCAGGACGCCGAAACCTTTTCCAGCCATCGCAGCATCTTCGCCTCCGCCCTCGGCGAAAACTGGCCGATGATCCCGCTCGAACTCGATCCACCGGCCCATGGCATTTTTCGCTCACTACTCAATCCGCTGTTCTCGCCCAAGCGGGTGATGGTGCTCGAACCGGCTGTCCGGGAGCGAGCGATCGCGCTGATCGACAGGATCGCCGCATCGGGCACAAGCTGCGATGTTATGAAGGATTTTGCCTTTCCTTTCACAGTCAACATCTTCCTTGGCTTTCTGGGGCTATCGGATGACCGCCTCGATACATTTGTCGGCTGGGCGAATGATCTGCTCCACGGCGACAATGTCAAACGACCGGCGGCGGCCCGGATGATTGTGGCGTTCATCGACGAACTTGCAGCCATGCGCCGCAAGGAACCAGTCGCCGATTTCATGACCTTCGTCGTGCAGGCAGAGGTCGAGGGCCGTCCGCTGACCGACGAGGAAGTCCGTGGCACCGGGGTGCTTCTGTTCGTCGCTGGACTCGACACAGTTGCAGCAGCGATAGGCTTTGACTTGGCCCATCTCGCGCGCAATCCCAAAGACCAGGACTTGCTGCGGAGCGAACCGGATCGAATCGGGCTCGCAGCCGAAGAATTGCTGCGCGCCTATCCAACCGTGCAGATGATCCGGGTGGCAACGAAAAATATCGACTTCGAAGGCGCGCCGATCCGTAAGGGGGACTATATTTCCTGCGCCACGATGATTGCCAATCGTGACCCGGCGGAATTCGAATGCCCCAACACGATCGATCTTGCGCGAGAGGACAACCGCCATGCTGCCTTTGGCTATGGCCCGCATCGTTGCCTTGGCTCACACCTTGCCCGGCGGGAGATTGTCATCGGCCTCGAGGAGTGGCTGGCGCGCATTCCGGGCTTCCGGATCAAGGACGGTACGGCGCCCATCACCCATGGTGGCCATGTGTTCGGGATCGAGAATCTGATCCTGGACTGGTCCTGACCAAGGCCACCCGAATCGGAGCACAGAAATGGAGGTAGCGCCATGCGCATCATCGTCCGCCATGCCACATGCCAGGGTCACGCGCGATGCTGGGCGCAAGCGCCGGACATCTTCAAGCTTGATGACGAGGGCTACATCCTGCCCGGTGACATTAAAGTTGAGGAGGGGTACGAACTGCTCGCGTCACGAGGCGCGCAAGCCTGCCCCGAACGTGCACTCGAAATTGATTGCACAGCCGCTGCGCTTGAATCGGTGTTTATTCAATCGAGAGTCAAGCAGGCTTAAATTGCAGTCAGCCCGACCTGGCCGCACAGCGAAAAGGACGGCGCGCGGCCTCTGTCCTGCCACCGTCCTCGTCCAACTGGGCAGTGGGGTCATCCTCTCCGGTATCGAGCTGCTCCACTTGATACGCAAACGGCAGGCGAGGTTCGCCTTACAGTCCGGCTCCTTCAATCGCCGACCCGTTCGAAATCGTTGCAGCGGACCGGAGGCGCGAAAACGCCTCTTCCTGACCAATCTCAGCATTCGCGACAGAGCCGATGAACCAGGCAAGGACTTCCGAACTACACGACCGGGAGGCGATCCGCGACTGCCTCTATCGGTACTGCCGTGGGATAGACCGCGCGGACGAGGCGGCGCTGCGCAGCTCGTACTGGCCCGATGCGTATGACCATCACGGGGCCTATTCTGGCTCGGCCGAGGGCTTCATCCAGTTTGCGCTCGGTGTCTTCAAGAGCGGACCGCGCAACATCCATCAGATCACGAACGTCCTGATCGAGTTCATCGGCCCGGCAGAGGCCGCGGTCGAGAGCTACTTCACCGCGCTGCAACGCGGACCAGACGAGGCCGGAGAGATACGCCAGGTGCTCCTCTGCGGCCGCTATTGCGATCTGTTTCAGAAGAGGGCAGGGGAATGGCGGATTGCCGAACGCACGGTGGTCTACGATTGGCTCGAGGAGCAGACCCCGCCGGCGGCCTCCGAGACAGAGCGGTTCGGCCCCTGGCAGCCGCTCGGAGCATCGTATCCGGATGACCCGGTCTACGCGCTCGGGAAACGCCGCATTTCTTCAGAGATATGAAAGTGTACTGCATATGAATGTAACGCTTGAATGCTCCGCTCCCATAGCCACGGTGCCTTCAGAGGTTCCCAACTGGAGAGCCGCGTCGGCTGCGGAGACGAAAGACTATAACTATCCTGCAATGCCCCAGCGCTTCTCCCGGCAAAGGCCTTGCCGGTGAGGATGCGGCCGTGAGGATTGCCTTTCCGAGCCGAAACGGCGCGACCGCGACAGCGATCTGCTCCGTCACCACGAGCCCGCCGACGGTCCTGGTGGGCAATGTTGCCCTACGGTTCGTTATGCTCTCCTGAGATGGGCGCACTCTCCGAAACCCCACGCTGCTTCTGCGGTGATGGATCAGACCAGAGGCGGAAGACGGCTGATGGCCGATGGGTGTTCACGACAGCAGGGAGGGAAGATCTTGCCCAGGCTCAGGCAGCCGCAGGACGTGGCGCATTGATCGGGTCGGTTACGCCATCGCTCCTGCCACCTTGGGCTTCAGTCCACCCGTTTCTGACGCGCCCTCTTGTTCATCCGGCAGGTCAACGTATTGTGGGCTGATCCCTCCCTCCCAACGGCTTCCAACCTCATTCTCACCACCATCCTCTTTGGCGGCACCAACCGCGGCACTTCGTGTCGGTCGCTAGCGCCCAGACGCTGGCGGAAGCCTTACCGGAGGCTGAGCTCTGGTTCTGGCGCCGCGACGGCCTCGTCCAGGTCTGCTCCCGTGACGTTCTGATGGGGCACGCGCGGCCGTTCGAGGTGGACCTGCCAGTGACGGGCGAGGCGATCGGCAGCCTTGAGGTGGCGCTTGACCGTGCCAGTCGAGAGCACAGGCTTCTGGTGCTCGGTCTCCACGGCGGGATGGCCGAAAGCGGCGAGTTGGCCGCCCTGTGCGAAGCTCGCGGCGTCCACTTTGCCGGGGCGGGCTCGGCCGCCAGCCGTCTGGCCTTCGACAAGGTGGCTGTGGCGCAGACCAGCCTTGCGACACCGCCCACTCTCACGCTAGTGTTCTGTCACTGACGGGTGATTCCGAAATCCAGTGCAACATGCGATCCTGCCAGGATGGGTAAGATCGAACGCATTGAGGTTCCGACGGCTGATCGGGATCGCCTGGAGAACCTGGTCCGGGATCGCAATACGCCCCAGAAGGTTGTCTGGCGGGCTCGGATTGTTCTGCTGACGGGCGAGGGCTTGCGCGCCACCGAGGTGGCCGCCCGCGTTGGCACGAGCACTCTGACCGTCCGGCGCTGGCGCCGTCGCTATGCGCAGGCTGGCGTGGAGGGGCTTCTCAAGGACGCCTCTCGCCCACCGGGGCGCAAGCCTCTTTCGACCGCTGTGATCCATCGGGTTGTCGACATGACCCTGCATGAGAAACCACCGCGAGCGACCCACTGGAGCGTGCGCTCGATGGCGGCTGCCGTGGGCCTGTCCCACACCAGCGTGCAGCGGATCTGGCACGCCCACGGCCTCAAGCCGCACTTGGTCAAGACGTTCAAGCTCTCCACTGACAAACGTTTCGTCGAGAAGGTTCAGGACGTGGTCGGCTTGTATCTCGATCCGCCGGACAGGGCCCTGGTTCTCTCGGTTGATGAGAAGTCTCAGATCCAGGCGCTTGACCGCACCCAGCCGGGCTTGCCGCTCAAGAAGGGGCGCGCCGGCACGATGACCCACGACGATCAACGGCATGGCACCACGACCCTGTTTGCCGCTCTGGATGGGGCGAGCGGCACGGTCCTGGGCACCTGCATGAAGCGGCATCGCCATCAGGAGTTCTTACGCTTCCTGCGCGAGATCGACCGGGTCACGGACAAGCGCCTCGACCTGCACCTGATTGTCGACAATGACGCGACCCACAAGCACCCGAAGTGAAGGCTTGGCTCGAGAGGCATCCGCGCTTCGTCGTGAGCGAGAAGCGCACCGAGACGGCGTATTCAGCACCAAGGCTCAGGCCAACCATCCAATCGGGAGCGAAATCCTCGGTGAATAGGAGGTCCCGCTGGTTATGATGGTCCTTGTCCTCCGCAACCACAAACGGACTGGTGATAACCTCACGGGTCACACGCCAGGATCCGGTCGCATAGGTCGCGCCTAGGCCAACATAAGGAGTGTGCCACCATTGCTGGTAAGCGACACCAAGCCCATGCGAGTCGTCTGTGCCGACCGAGTTCCTGAAGCCGCCATTCTCCGAATAGACGACCATGGGCGTGGCACCGTTTGGTATCGGGCAGCTCTGGCCACCGGCGGGCACTGCTGAGTTCGATGACTGGGCAGTCGAAGCGTTGTGAAGATCGTCAGGTCCCGATGCCGTCTGGTGGCGATCTCGCTCGTTGCGTTCTTCCGCAAACGGAAAGGCAACAGATATCCGGCATGAGGACTTCTCCACTGGCGGAGCTTGGATGTGCAAAGGCCTCCATTTCGACGCTCGTTGATCCAGCTGTGCGTACGCTGACAGATCGCCAGCCCTTATGGCTCTCCAGCGAGGTCAACGTATAGCGATCGCAGGTCACGCCATCCGACACCTTCTGTCGCGTTTGTCGGCTCTGCGACACAGGCTTGTTGGGCCCGTCACTTGTTGTGCCTCAGGCTAAGTAGCTGAAAAACAATCGCAAAGTTCGTTCTTCGGCTCGATCCGACAAATTGGCACGAGTTTTGAAACTCTCTCGTCGCGGGGCGGCAGGAGCTGCCGATCGACATGCATGGCGCGGGTAACCGCGATCGATGAAACGAGAGAAGGAAGCAACATGGCAGGTCTGCGTCAGATCGCATTCTATGGGAAAGGAGGTATCGGCAAATCCACCACCTCCCAAAACACGCTCGCCGCCCTTGTCGACCTCGGGCAGAAGATCCTCATCGTCGGCTGCGACCCCAAAGCCGACTCCACCCGCCTGATCCTGAACGCGAAGGCGCAGGACACCGTCCTGCATCTCGCGGCGCAGGAAGGCTCGGTGGAAGACCTCGAACTCGAGGACGTACTCAAGGTCGGCTACCGAGGCATCAAGTGCGTGGAGTCCGGCGGCCCCGAGCCGGGCGTCGGCTGCGCCGGCCGCGGCGTCATCACCTCGATCAACTTCCTCGAGGAGAACGGCGCCTATGACGATGTCGACTATGTCTCCTATGACGTGCTCGGCGACGTGGTGTGCGGCGGCTTCGCGATGCCGATCCGCGAGAACAAGGCCCAGGAAATCTACATCGTCATGTCCGGCGAGATGATGGCGCTCTATGCCGCCAACAACATCGCCAAGGGCATCCTGAAATATGCCCATGCGGGCGGCGTGCGGATCGGCGGTCTGATCTGCAACGAGCGCCAGACCGACCGTGAGCTCGACCTCGCCGAGGCGCTGGCGGCCAAGCTCAATTCCAAGCTCATCCACTTCGTGCCGCGCGACAACATCGTCCAGCACGCCGAGCTCAGGAAGATGACAGTGATCCAGTACGCGCCGGACTCCAAGCAGGCCGGGGAATACCGCGCGCTGGCCGAGAAAATCCATGCTAATTCGGGCCAGGGCACCATTCCGACCCCGATCACCATGGAAGAGCTCGAGGACATGCTGCTCGACTTCGGCATCATGAAGACCGACGAGCAGATGCTTGCCGAGCTTCAGGCCAAGGAAGCGACGCGGGCGGCCGCCCGGTAACCGCCGCTGCCGACAGGAGGCGCCGACCTTGACCCGGCGTGCCTTTCCACGAACGGCGCCTCGTCGGCGAGGCGTCACCCGAACCTTGAAAGGGGCAGGGCCCATGAGCCTGGACCACGAGAATAACGGCGCTCTCCATGAGAAGCTCATCGAGGAAGTGCTGTCGCAATATCCAGATAAGGCGGCGAAGCGCCGCAAGAAGCACCTCAGTGTTGCCACGCGCAGGGATGAGATCGGCGAGGCGGGCAAGGTCCTGTCCGAATGCGACGTCAAATCGAACATCAAGTCCATTCCGGGCGTGATGACAATCCGCGGCTGCGCCTATGCCGGCTCCAAAGGTGTGGTGTGGGGTCCGGTCAAGGATATGGTCCACATCTCGCACGGGCCAGTCGGTTGCGGTCAATATTCCTGGTCGCAGCGCCGCAACTACTACACTGGCATGACGGGCATCGACACGTTCGTGACGATGCAGTTCACCTCCGACTTCCAGGAGAAGGACATCGTTTTCGGTGGCGACAAGAAGCTGGAACAGGTCATCGACGAGATCGAGGAACTGTTTCCGCTGAACAAGGGCATTACCGTGCAGTCCGAATGCCCGATCGGCCTGATTGGCGACGATATCGAGGCGGTGTCGCGCAAGAAGGCCAAGGAGCACGACAAGACGATTGTGCCGGTGCGCTGCGAGGGTTTCCGCGGCGTCTCGCAATCGCTCGGCCACCACATCGCCAACGACGCGATCCGCGACTGGGTCTTCGACAAGAAGGAAGTCGAGTTCGAGTCCAGCCCTTACGACGTCAACGTCATCGGCGACTACAATATCGGCGGCGACGCCTGGGCCTCGCGCATCCTGCTCGAGGAGGTGGGGCTGCGCGTGGTCGGCAACTGGTCCGGGGACGCCACGCTCGCCGAGATCGAGCGCGCGCCGAAGGCTAAGCTCAACCTCATCCACTGCTACCGGTCGATGAACTACATCTGCCGGCACATGGAGGAAAAGTACGGCATCGCCTGGATGGAATACAATTTCTTTGGCCCCTCCCAGATCGAAGCCTCTCTGCGCAAGATTGCCAAGCATTTCGGGCCGGAAATCGAGGACAAGACCGAGGCGGTCATCGCCAAGTACCGGCCCTTGGTCGATGCGGTCATCGCCAAGTATCGGCCGCGCCTCGAGGGCAAGACGGTGATGCTCTATGTCGGCGGCCTGCGTCCCCGTCACGTCATCACGGCCTACGAGGATCTCGGCATGGAGATCGTCGGCACCGGCTACGAGTTCGGCCACAACGACGACTATCAGCGCACTGGCCATTACGTGAAGAAGGGTACGCTGATCTATGACGACGTGACCGGTTACGAGCTGGAGAAATTCATCGAGGGGATCCGCCCTGATCTCGTTGGCTCCGGCATCAAGGAGAAGTACCCGGTACAGAAGATGGGCATCCCGTTCCGTCAGATGCACTCCTGGGATTATTCCGGCCCGTATCACGGCTATGACGGGTTTGCCATCTTCGCCCGCGACATGGATCTGGCCATCAATTACCCGGTCTGGGACCTCTACGACGCCCCCTGGAAGAAAAAGGCCGTGCCGCCGGCAGCGATCGCAGCCGAATGAGAACCTAGCCTCCCAGAGACAGGGAGGCCGATGAACGCCCGCGGGCTTTGATCCGCGGGAGACCTGAAACGTCTCGACATCCCTGTGCCGCCGTATGGCGCGGCCAGATGGAAGAGGTGACCACCATGCCGCAGTCGGCCGAAAAAGTTCTCGATCATGCTCCCCTGTTTCGCGAGCCGGAATACAGGCAGATGCTCGCCGCGAAGAAGCTGAATTTCGAATGTCCGCACCCGGATCAGGTCGTTGCTGATCAACGCGAGTTCACCAAGACCTGGGAATACCGCGAAAAAAACCTCGCTCGCGAAGCGCTCGTCGTGAACCCCGCCAAGGCCTGCCAGCCGCTCGGCGCAGTGTTCGCGGCCGCGGGCTTCGAGCGGACGATGTCCTTCGTCCATGGCAGCCAGGGTTGCGTGGCCTATTACCGCTCGCACCTGTCGCGCCATTTTAAGGAACCTGCGTCCGCCGTTTCCTCCTCGATGACCGAGGACGCGGCAGTGTTCGGCGGCCTGAAGAACATGGTTGACGGGCTCGCCAACACCTACACGCTCTACGACCCAAAGATGATCGCCGTCTCGACCACCTGTATGGCGGAGGTCATTGGCGACGACCTGCACGGCTTCATTGAGAACGCCAAGAACGAAGGCTCAGTCCCGCGTGACTTCGATGTGCCTTTCGCTCACACGCCGGCGTTCGTCGGCAGCCATATCGATGGCTATGACGGCATGGTGGAAGGCGTGCTGGAGCATTTTTGGGATGGCAAGGAGCGCACGCAAGCCGCTGGCACCATCAACATCATTCCGGGTTTCGACGGCTTCTGCGTCGGCAACAACCGGGAAGTGAGGCGCCTGCTCGACCTGATGGATGTGTCCTACATCTTCATCCAGGACGCCTCTGACCAGTTCGACACGCCGTCGGACGGCGAGTTCCGCATGTATGACGGCGGCACCAAGATCGAGGACGTGAAGGCGGCGCTTAACGCCGAGGCGACACTGTCGCTACAGCATTACAACACCCGCCATACGCTGAACTATTGCGCGGAAGTCGGGCAGACGACGGCCTCGTTCCATTACCCGCTCGGCGTCCAGGCGACCGACGAGTTCCTGATGAAGGTGTCGGCGATCTCCGGCAAGGAAATCCCCGAGGCCATCCGCCTGGAACGCGGCCGATTGATCGACGCCATGGCAGACAGCCAGTCCTGGCTGCACGGCAAGAAATACGCGATCTACGGCGATCCTGACTTCGTCTACGCCATAACCCGGTTCATCATGGAGACCGGCGGCGAGCCGACCCACTGCCTCGCCACCAACGGCACGGCGACCTGGGAAGCCGAGATGAAGGAACTACTTGCATCCTCGCCTTTCGGCAAGGATGCCCAGGTCTGGGCGGGCAAGGACCTCTGGGCGATGCGCTCGCTACTCTTCACCGAGCCGGTGGACCTGCTGATTGGCAACTCCTATGGCAAGTATCTGGAGCGCGACACCGGTACGCCGCTGATCCGGCTGACGTTTCCGATCTTCGACCGGCACCATCACCATCGCTTCCCGCTCATGGGCTACCAAGGCGGGCTGCGCGTCTTAACGACGATCCTCGACAAGATCTTCGACAAGCTCGATCGCGAGACGATCGAGCCGGGCGTGACGGACTATTCGTACGATCTCACCCGCTAAGAGTGGCGGCCGGCCTTCGTCGAGGCCGGCCGTCTTCCGATGGCCTTTGGAGACCGGCGCCATGTCCTCGCTCAGTGCCAAAATCCAGGATGTCTTCAACGAGCCCGCCTGCGAGAAGAACCACGGCAAGGATGCCAAGGCGCGCAAAAAGGGCTGTTCGAAGCCGCTGACCCCCGGGGCGGCAGCCGGCGGCTGCGCCTTCGACGGCGCCAAGATTGTGCTGCAGCCGATCACCGACATCGCGCATTTGATCCATGCGCCGCTCGCCTGCGAGGGCAATTCCTGGGACAACCGCGGCGCGGCTTCGTCCGGGCCAACGCTGTGGCGCACAAGCTTCACGACCGACCTCAGCGAACTCGACATGGTCATGGGGCAGAGTGAGCGGAAGCTCTTCAAAGCGATCCGCGAGATCAAGGAAGCGTATGCGCCGCCGGCGATCTTCGTCTATTCGACCTGCGTGACGGCGTTGATCGGCGACGACATCGAGGCCGTCTGCAAGCGCGCGGCGGAAAAGTTCGGCTTGCCGGTGGTGCCGATCAATGCGCCAGGCTTCGTCGGCTCCAAGAACCTCGGCAACAAGCTCGCCGGCGAGGCGTTGCTCGATCATGTCATCGGCACGGTGGAGCCCGACGATGCCGGCCCTTACGACATCAATATCCTTGGCGAATTCAACCTCTCCGGCGAGTTCTGGCTGGTGAAGCCGCTTTTGGACAAGCTCGGCATCCGGGTGCGTGCCTGCATTCCGGGCGACGCGCGCTACCTCGACGTTGCCTCCGCGCACTGCGCCCGGGCGGCGATGATGGTGTGCTCGACCGCGCTCATCAATCTCGCCCGCAAGATGGAGGAGCGCTGGGACATCCCGTTCTTCGAGGGCTCCTTCTACGGCATTACCGACACCTCGGAAGCACTTCGGCAGATCGCTGACCTGCTCGTGAGGAAGGGCGCCGATCCGGAGATCCTCGACCGCACCGAGGCGCTGATTGCAGAGGAGGAGGCAATTGCGTGGAAGAAGCTTGAGGCTTACCGGCCGAGGCTCGAAGGCAAGCGCGTGCTGCTCAACACCGGCGGTGTGAAGTCCTGGTCGGTCGTCCATGCGCTGATGGAAATCGGCATTGAGATCGTCGGCACCTCGGTCAAGAAATCAACGGTGGAAGACAAGGAGCGCATCAAACAGATCCTCAAGGACGAGAACCACATGTTCGAGTCGATGGCGCCGCGCGAGCTTTACGCCATGCTCTCAGAGCACAAGGCCGACATCATGCTGTCGGGCGGGCGCACGCAATTCATCGCGCTGAAGGCCAAGATCCCCTGGCTCGATATCAACCAGGAGCGTCACCATCCCTATGCCGGCTATGACGGCATGGTGGAACTCGTACGCCAGATCGACCTCGCCATTCACAACCCGATCTGGTGTCGAGTGCGGGAGCCGGCACCGTGGGATTACCTGCCTGCCGTGGAGGACGAGATGCTGGGAGAAGAGGGAGCAAGAGCTACCGTCGACGCCTTCAAAAAATTCGCCGGCACGACGGCCGGCGACTTCGGCGAGTGTTGAGGTAAGCCGATGGTCCGCATCCTTCCCCAGACCAAATCGGCGGCGGTCAACCCGCTGAAGTCGTCGCAGCCACTGGGCGCGGCCTTCGCCTTTCTTGGCGTCGAGGGTGCGATGCCGCTGTTTCACGGCAGCCAAGGCTGTACCAGCTTCGCGCTGGTGCTCTTCGTGCGGCACTTCAAGGAGACGATCCCGCTGCAGACAACGGCGATGGATGAGGTCGCGACGATCCTCGGTGGGGCGGACCATTTGGAGGAGGCGATCCTCAACCTCAAGACCCGCACCAATCCGAAGCTGATCGGGGTCTGCACGACGGCACTGGTGGAAACCCGTGGTGAAGACTTCGCAAGCGACATCGCCAATATCAGAGCGAAACGTGGCGAAGAACTCGCCGGCACGAAAGTCGTGCTGGCCAACACACCGGATTTCCACGGCGCGATCGAAGACGGCTGGGCCACGGCCGTCACGGCCATGATCGAGACCATCACGCGGTCAGGCAAACAGGCGCGAGACACAAAAAAGATCGCCATCCTGCCCGGCTGGAATCTGACCGTGGCCGATATCGAGCATCTACACGAGACAGTGGAGAGCTTTGGACTGCAAGCGGTGATTTTCCCGGATGTTTCCGGCGCACTCGACGGCACGGTTCCTGATCGCTGGATTCCGACCACATATGGCGGGACGACCATCGACGAGATCCGCGAGCTTGGCACGGTGGCGCACTGCATCGCCATCGGCGAGCATATGCGCCGCCCGGCTGAGGTGCTGCAGCGGCTGACCGGCGTGCCTTACGTGCTGTTCCAGTCGCTGACCGGATTGAAAGGCGTCGACCGGTTCGTCTCGCTGCTGTCCGCGATTTCGGGCGCCGCGGTGCCGGCCAAGCTCCGCCGTCGCCGGGCGCAACTGCTGGATGCGTTGCTCGACGGACACTTCCATTTCGGCGGCAAGAGAATTGCGATCGCCGCCGAACCAGACCAGCTCTACCAGCTTGCGACCTTCTTCATCGGCATGGGCTCCGACATCGCGGCCGCCGTCACCACGACCGATACGTCGAAAATTCTCGAGCAAGTGCCGGCGGAATCGGTCCAGGTCGGCGATCTCGGCGATCTGGAAGGTCTTGCCGCCGGCGCTGATCTTCTCGTCACCCATTCGCACGGACGCCAAGCGGCGGAGCGCCTCGGCATTCCGCTCATGCGCGTTGGCTTCCCGATCTTCGACCGGCTCGGCAGTCAGCACAAGCTCACAATCCTCTATCAAGGGACGCGCGACCTGATCTTCGAGATCGCCAACATCTTCCAGGCCAACCAGGACGCGCCGACGCCTGAGACTCTTGATCCATTCCGTAACCGAGACATGCCAGATGGCTCTCGTTCGTCGCCTCTCGCTCGTCACTGACGCGGTTCACGCATTGATGCCGGAGCGGCAAGCCGGCGCATTGCGCGTAGCGATCGCCACACAAGACATAAAAGGCTGCAACGCCCATTTCGGGTCGGCCAAGCGCTTTGCCGTCTACGACGTGACGCCCGACGCGTGGAATTTCGTGGAAGCCGTGGCCTTCGATGACGTTTCCGACGAGAGTGGGAAGCATCGGACCGAGGGCGACGACCGCATCACCCCGAAGGTGGAGGCGTTGAAGGGCTGCCATCTCCTGTTTTGCCTGGCTATCGGCGGGCCTTCGGCAGCCAAGCTTGTTTCGGCAAACATTCATCCGGTCAAAGTGCCGCATCCTCAACCCATCGAAGAGGTGCTGTCGCGCACCCAGACGATGCTCAGGACGGCTCCTCCGCCCTGGCTGCGCAAGGTGCTGGCGGAAGCAGGCGTCCCCGACAAGAAACCGTCCTTCGAGGACTGAAATGAGGAGACGCGAGATGTCCGATGCCGCAGTTAGCCCTGCTGTCAACGAGGACGAAACGGCCCATGCCACCCCTTTTGTCAAATGCCTCGTGCGGCTCATCCGCGCTCAGGATTCTTATGGGTCATGGGAAGGCCAATCGGATGCCGAGCTGCTGGCCGACTTCATCGTCACCAAGGAGCAGCGCCGTGCGATCCCAATCATTGGCGATCCCGATCCGGACGTGTTGTGGCGGCTCGACCTTTTTTACACCGCCGTCGGGCTTGCGATCGAGGAGCGCTCCAGCCTGATGGCATCGCCGATGATGGAGATGAGCCATGAGGGCTTCGGGTGCGTGCTTCTCACGACCGGGCGGTTGGTCGTTCTGTCGAAATCCCTGCGCGACGTCCACCGGTTCGGCTTCGAGACGCTTTGGAAACTCGCTGCGGCCGGTACGAAACTGGTCGACGATGCGATCACCGTCATCGAAGCCTATCCCGACGTGGCGCGGGCGTGATGAAACCGGTTTTCGAGGAAAGGATCATGCCGGACGTTGAAGAGCTGCAGAAGAAGGTCCGCAAGCTGCAGTCGCGCGCGGGAACTGCGAAGATGGAATTGCACGATCTTGCCGAGGACCTGCCGGTCAGCTGGACCGAGATCAAGGCGGTCGCCGAGAAAACGTTCAACGCTTTTGCCGAGTTGGACGCTGCCAAGAGGGAGCTCGCTGCGTTGGAGAGTTTACGATGACGAACCATTTTCTCACCCGCGACGGCTCCAGATGGATACCGGACTATCTGACCGCTATCGATGGCACGATCTGCATCGGCTGCGGCCGCTGCTTCAAGGTCTGCTCGCGCGAGGTCATGCACCTTTACGGCATCGATGACACGGGTGAAATCCTCGGCGTCTGCGACGGCGAGGACGACGACTTCGATGGCCAGCTCAATCGTATGATCATGGTCATCGACCATCCCGGCCGCTGCATTGGCTGCGGAGCCTGCGCCCGTGTCTGCCCGAAGAACTGCCAGACCCATGTTGCGGCCGACACGGTGCCTGCATGATCTGACGGACAAACCCGCGAGAACGGCGTGCCCTTCAGGATCTTTGATCACGTCCTGCAGCTGGCCCTGTACACCAACACTCTGATGGTCTGCTTCGTCCCGCATGCCATTCGCACAGTAATCGTCACAACGGTGGCCTGTGCGCTGCTTCTTCAGGTAGGCTATTTCGGAAGCGTGCTCCTTCTGACCAGGCTGCTTTGTCTGGAAAGGAGGATCTGGAAATCATGACGGGGCTCTTCTGGGACATCGGAGAACGCAGCTGACCTCACGTCAAACACGCCTCTTACAATGACTTGCGAATTGCCAATTTCAGTTCAATCGCCAACCGCTGGGGAGAACATGCTGGAAAAGTTCGAACGCCACCCGCTCACCTTTGGACCCACGCCTATCGAGAAGCTCGACCACCTCGGCCAGCATCTCGGGGGAAAGGTGGAAATCTACGCCAAACGTGAGGACTGCAACTCCGGTCTCGCGTTCGGCGGCAACAAGCTCCGCAAGCTCGAATACATCGTCCCCGACGCGATCGCGTCAAAGGCCGATACGCTTGTCTCCATCGGCGGCGTGCAGTCCAACCACACGCGGATGGTCGCCGCGGTTGCCGCCAAGATCGGTATGAAATGCCTCCTGATACAGGAGAGCTGGGTACCACATGAGGATGCCGTCTACGACCGAGTCGGCAACATTCTCTTGAGCCGCATCATGGGAGCAGAGGTACGCCTAGTCGAGGAGGGCTTCGATATCGGCATCCGCCGCAGTTGGAAACAGGCGTTCGACGAGGTCAAGTCAAGGGGCGGCAGACCCTATGCGATCCCAGCCGGGGCCTCCGTTCACAAATATGGCGGTCTCGGCTACGTCGGGTTCGCGGAGGAGGTGCGCGCCCAGGAGAAGCAGCTTGGATTGGCCTTCGACTTTATCGTGGTTTGCACGGTCACGGGCTCGACGCACGCCGGCATGGTCGTCGGATTCGCCAAGGATCGGCGACAGCGCAAAGTGATCGGGATCGATGCCTCCGCCACCCCCGCCCAAACCAAGGCGCAGGTGCTCAACATTGCCCAGCATACTGCGAAGCTCGTCGACCGTGGCGCGGAAATCGTCGAGGATGACGTGGTGTTGCTCGAGGAGTACGCGTATCCGCGTTACGGTATTCCGTCCGAGGAAACGAAGGAGGCCATTCGCCTGTGTGCGCGGCTCGAGGGGATAATTACTGATCCCGTCTACGAGGGCAAGTCGATGCAAGGGCTGATTGACCTCGTCCAGAAAGGCTTCTTTCCGGACGGATCGAGGGTCCTCTATGCGCATCTCGGCGGCGCGCCGGCGATCAACGGATACAGCTACACGTTTCGCAACGGCTGACGCTCGGCAGCGGCTGGTGTCCGCTAGGTCTGATCGGCGTCGGGGTGGACTTGCTTCGAAAAGGATACTGCTGGCGAACGGGCGCGGATTTTCCATCCGCCTGTGGCGGGAGAAACAGGGCGCCCTATGATCGGCTGCGGAGGGGAGCGGCCGATGTGAATGTGGTGGTCCCAACCCCGATGGCGAACATGGTCCACGGGCTGCTGCGCCCTTGAGAGTGGTGACGCCCAGGCGATCCCGGTTAGGAATGTGATGATTTCGCGCAGCCCCGCCCTCCGTTGATGCCACCCAGGAGGAGCCTGCCATGACGCGCAAGTCGCCGTCCCGCCTGCAGCGGGAACTTGCCCCGATCCACCCCCATGCGGCCGCTGTCGACATCGGCGCCACGATGCACGTGGCGGCCGTTTCGCCCCGCTGCGATCCCGAGCCGGTGCGCACCTTCGGCACCTTCACGGGTGACCTGCAGCGCCTCGCCGACTGGTTAGAGCAGTGCAAGGTCACCACGGTGGCCCTGGAGTCGACTGGGGTCTCCTGGATCCCGCTCTATGAGATCCTCACCCAGCGCGGCTTCGCGGTGGTGGTGGTCAATGCCCGCGAGGTCAAGCAGGTGCCGGGCCGCAAGACGGACGTGTGCGACGCCCAGTGGCTGCAGCGCCTGCATGAGTACGGGCTCCTGCGGGCCAGCTTCCAGCCGCAAGGCGAGATCGCCACCCTGCGCGCTTATCTGCGCCAGCGCGAGCGCCTCCTGGAAGCTGCCGCCGCCCACATCCAGCCCATGCAGAAGGCGCTGACCCAGATGAACCTGCAGCTCCAGCACGCCGTGGCCGACATCACCGGCCAGACGGGGCTGCGCATCATCCGGGCCCTTGTCGCCGGCGAGCGCGATCCCGACCGCCTGGCCACCTTGCGCGACGGACGCTGCAAGACCCCGCTCGCGACTTTGCGCGCCGCGCTGGTCGGCAACGATCGGGAGGAGCACGTCTTCGCCCTGGCCCAGGCGCTGGAGCTGTATGAGATCTACCAGACCAAGGTGGCCGCCTGCGACGAGCGCATTGCGGCCGTGCTGGAGCGCCTGCAAGCCCAGAACCCGCCTCCGGCGGCGGCGCTGCCGCTGCCCCGTCGCGCGCAGCCGCAGGCCAATGAGCCGGCCGTACCGGTGCGCGCGGCCCTGCATGCGATCCTCGGGGTCGACCTGACCCAGATCGATGGGATTGGACCCTACTTGGCGCTCAAGCTGGTCAGCGAGTGCGGCACGGATCTCGCGGCTTGGCCGAGCGCCCAGCACTTCACCTCCTGGCTCGGCCTCGCGCCGCACAACAAGATCTCCGGGGGCAAGGTGCTGTCGAGCCGCACGCGCCGCTCCGGCAGCCGGGTCGCGGCGCGGTTGCGGCTGGCCGCGGGCGCGGTTGGGCGCACCCAGACGGCGCTGGGGGCTTTCTACCGGCGGCTCGCCGCGCGGGTGGGCAAGGCCAAGGCGATCACCGCGACGGCGCGCAAGATCGCGGTGCTGGTCTACAACACGCTGAGCCACGGCATGGCCTACGCCGATCCCGGGGCGTCCTACTACGAGGAACGCTACCGGCAGCGGGTGCTGAGCAATCTTCGCCGCCGCGCCAGGTCGCTCGGCTATGTCCTGGAAAAGGCAGAGCCCGCCTCAGCCGCAGTGGTTGTTTCTTAGGAATTCATCACGCTGGGATGGGAGCCATCATGAGCTTGGTGGATGCGGATTGCCGCGTTCGTGCGAGCGGCGTGCCCGCAAACCAAGCCCCTAGGCGGATGAGGTTCATGGCGGCTGCCGTCAGCACGTGCTGGAGATGCGTCTTGGTGAGACCGATGTAGCGCGAGCGCCGCAGGTGCAGGCCCCGAACGCCTGCCGAAATCGTTCCCTCGATGCCAGCGCGCCGTCGATACTCTTTCGAGAAGGCAAGCTGCTCCTCACGCTGGCGAGCCGCCTCCAGCGTCTCGTGTTCCTCGCGTGGTCGGAGCGTGAGCAGGCGCCGCCCGCTTCGGGTACACTGTGTCTTCAGGGGACAAGATCGACAATCTGTTGTCGAGAAGCGAACTTTGAACGCGGTTCGCCCCTGATGGTCGTCGGGGGCCCAACTCTTGCTCTGGTGCCCGGCCGGGCAGGTCGCCATTTCCCGATCCCAATCGAGGCGGAAGTCCTGCACCGTGAAGCCTTCTCCTGAACGGGCCTGCCATTGATCATCCTTGGGAGCCGGCCCGAACAGCGTGACGCCTTTCTTCCGGCTGGCGACAAGCTGGTCAGCCGCAACATAACCGGCATCGGCCAGATGAGTACCGGGCAGCAGGCCCTTGGCTTCGAGCGCTGCATGGATGTCTTCGAGCGCGTCGCGATCAACGACAGGTGCCGGCGTAGTCTCCACATGCGTGATCAGGTGTGGTCCGCCCTCATCGCACGTCTCGGTCAGATGCACCTTGTAGCCGATCCAGATCGTGGACTGCTTCCTGGCGTAGTGCACCTCCGGATCGTAGGGCGAGGCGAGCATCAACAGCGAGGGTGGAAATCCCTCCTGTTCGGTCCGCCATCGCACCAGGGGAGTGGCCTTAGATCCGGCGGCCGGGACATCGCCAATGATGGAGAAATTCTGGAGCCAGGCCTGCCGCAGCAACTCAACGGCCGGGATCTGACGCAGCCATATCGGAGCGCCAGGAGCCATGATGGCCGCAAGCAACTGATGACCATCGCGGCCGATCTGCTCGGCATGAGCACGCCGCTTCGTCTCGCCTTGCGGCACGTCATGATCGCCAGCCCGCCGGTCATATCGCTCCAGCCAAGCAGGATCCGCCTCAGCGCGCAGCCACTCGGGGGCCGCTATCGCCAAGGCATTCAGGGCCGCGCGCAGGGTTTCGGTCACGCATTCGAGACGGTTCAGGGAACGGACGGTTCCGAGCACATGGGTCGAGTCGGTGCGCTGCCGGCCCCGGGCACTGAGCAGCTTCAGGTCACGGCACAGCGCCAACAGCGTGTCGAGCAGATGCTCCTCCGCGCCGCCGGCCACGAGACGGCCGCGGAACTCGCTCAGAACCGAAGCGTCGAAGCCAGGGTCGGTCAGCTCCAGGCCGAGCAGATACTTCCAGTCGATGCGACCGCGGACCGCATCGGCCGCGCGCCGGTCGGGCAGGTTCTCGGCGAACTGGAGCAGGGTCACCAGCGCCAGCCGCCACGGGCATTCCGCCGGTTGCCCGCAAGGGGCGAAGAGGGGTGCGAACTGGGCGTCGGTAAAAATCGTCCCGAGGTGGTCACGCAAGCGCAGATAGGGATTGCCACGGGGAAAGGCCGCACGGGCAACGGTTGCGGTTGACGCTGGGACATTCCCACTCAAAGTCGGGCGGAGCGACATGAGAACCCTCCAGGTCTGAACCCAAGCCCCCTACAGCCTGAACGCCGAGCCTGCCTCAATCGCTCCACCCCGTTCGCCAGCAGTATCTTTTTCGATGCAAGTCCAACGTGCGACGAGGGCGGACCGCATCTGATCACGCCTGTGGAGACCACGCCGGCACCCGTCGTTGATCGCGACGCGCTCGACGACATCCATGCGGCCCTTGATACCAAAGGTCTGCTGCCCGACACTCATCTGGCCGATGCCGGTTATGTTGCGGCTGACCAGCTTGTCGCCAGCCGGAAGAAAGGCGTCACGCTGTTCGGGCCGGCTCCCAAGGATGATCAATGGCAGGCCCGTTCAGGAGAAGGCTTCACGGTGCAGGACTTCCGCCTCGATTGGGATCGGGAAATGGCGACCTGCCCGGCCGGGCACCAGAGCAAGAGTTGGGCCCCCGACGACCATCAGGGGCGAACCGCGTTCAAAGTTCGCTTCTCGACAACAGATTGTCGATCTTGTCCCCTGAAGACACAGTGTACCCGAAGCGGGCGGCGCCTGCTCACGCTCCGACCACGCGAGGAACACGAGACGCTGGAGGCGGCTCGCCAGCGTGAGGAGCAGCTTGCCTTCTCGAAAGAGTATCGACAGCGCGCCGGCATCGAGGGAACGATTTCGGCAGGCGTTCGGGGCCTGCACCTGCGGCGCTCGCGCTACATCGGTCTCACCAAGACGCATCTCCAGCACGTGCTGACGGCAGCCGCCATGAACCTCATCCGCCTAGGGGCTTGGTTTGCGGGCACGCCGCTCGCACGAACGCGGCAATCCGCATCCACCAAGCTCATGATGGCTCCCATCCCAGCGTGATGAATTCCTAAGAAACAACCACTGCGGCTGAGGCGGGCCCTGCCTTCTCCAGGACATAGCCGAGCGACCTGGCGCGGCGGCGAAGATTGCTCAGCACCCGCTGCCGGTAGCGTTCCTCGTAGTAGGACGCCCCGGGATCGGCGTAGGCCATGCCGTGGCTCAGCGTGTTGTAGACCAGCACCGCGATCTTGCGCGCCGTCGCGGTGATCGCCTTGGCCTTGCCCACCCGCGCGGCGAGCCGCCGGTAGAAAGCCCCCAGCGCCGTCTGGGTGCGCCCAACCGCGCCCGCGGCCAGCCGCAACCGCGCCGCGACCCGGCTGCCGGAGCGGCGCGTGCGGCTCGACAGCACCTTGCCCCCGGAGATCTTGTTGTGCGGCGCGAGGCCGAGCCAGGAGGTGAAGTGCTGGGCGCTCGGCCAAGCCGCGAGATCCGTGCCGCACTCGCTGACCAGCTTGAGCGCCAGGTCGGGTCCAATCCCATCGATCTGGGTCAGGTCGACCCCGAGGATCGCATGCAGGGCCGCGCGCACCGGTACGGCCGGCTCATTGGCCTGCGGCTGCGCGCGACGGGGCAGCGGCAGCGCCGCCGCCGGAGGCGGGTTCTGGGCTTGCAGGCGCTCCAGTACGGCCGCAATGCGCTCGTCGCAGGCGGCCACCTTGGTCTGGTAGATCTCATACAGCTCCAGCGCCTGGGCCAGGGCGAAGACGTGCTCCTCCCGATCGTTGCCGACCAGCGCGGCGCGCAGAGTCGCAAGCGGGGTCTTGCAGCGCCCGTCGCGCAAGGCGGCCAGGCGGTCCGGATCGCGCTCGCCGGCGACAAGGGCCCGGATGATGCGCAGCCCCGTCTGGCCAGTGATGTCAGCCACCACGTGCTGGAGCTGCAGGTTCATCTGGATCAGCGCCTTCTGCATGGGCTGGATGTGGGCGGCGGCGGCTTCCAGGAGGCGCTCGCGCTGGCGCAGATAAGCGCGCAGCGTGGCGATCTCGCCTTGCGGGTGGAAGCTGGCCCGCAGAAGCCCGTACTCATGCAGACGCTGCAGCCACTGGGCGTCGCACACGTCCGTCTTGCGGCCCGGCACCTGCTTGACCTCGCGGGCATTGACCACCACCACGGCAAAGCCGCGCTGGGTGAGGATCTCGTAGAGCGGGATCCAGGAGACCCCGGTCGACTCCAGGGCCACCGTGGCGACCCTGCATTGCTCAAACCAGTCGGCGAGGCGCTGCAGGTCGCCCGTGAATGTGCCGAAGGTGCGCACCGGCTCGGGATCACAGCGGAGCAAGACGGCCGCCACATGCATCCGGGCGCCGATGTCGACAGCGGCCGCATGGGGGTGGATCGGGGCAAGTTCCCGCTGCAGGCGGGACGGCGACTTGCGCGTCATGGCAGGCTCCTCCTCGAGACATCAACGGAGGGCGGGGCTGTGCGAGATCATCACATTCCTAACCGGGATCGCCTGGGCGTCACCACTCTCAAGTGCGCAGCAGCCCGTGGACCATGTTCGCCATCGGGGTTGGGACCACCACATTCACATCGGCCGCTCCCCTCCACGGTCGATCATAGGGCGCCCTGTTTCTCCCGCCACAGGCGGATTGAAAATCCGCGCCCGTTCGCCAGCAGTATCGAAAAAGTGGAGAGCTCTGTATGAAGCAGGAGGATCTCCATGCCGAAGAGCCGTTTTACGAGAGAGTTCCAGGATGAGGCCGTCCGCCTGGTTTTGACGAGTGGGCGCTCCCAACGTGCCATCGCCGACGATCTTGGGGTGAACCGTTCGACGCTCGCGCGCTGGATGGCGGAGCACCCGGACACACGGCCCTCGTCGGCCACCCCGCCCCATGAGGACGTCATGGCCGAGCTCAAGCGGCTGCGTCGCGAGAACGAGGTGCTGCGCCAAGAGCGCGACATCCTCAAGAAGGCGACCGCTTTTTTCGCCAAGGAGGGAAGTCGATGAGGTTCACGTTCATCGATGCGGCGAAAGCGGAATTCCCCATCCAGCGCCTGTGCCAAGTTCTTGAGGTGAGCCAGAGCGGGTACTTTGCCTGGCGAAGTCGTCCGGCTTGCCAGCGTCAGCGCGAGGATCTGGTGCTGCTCGCCCATGTCCGATCCGCCTTTCGAGAGTCGAATGGCACCTATGGCAGCCCACGGATGACGCGCGAACTCCAGGATCAGGGCCTGCCCATCGGGCGCCGTCGGACCGCTCGACTGATGCGCGAGAATGGGCTCAAGGCCCGGCAGAAGCGTCGGTTCAAGCGCACCACCGACAGCCATCACGCCTTTCCGATCGCGCCCAACCTGCTCGAGCAGGACTTCTCAGCCACACGCCCGAACCAGAAATGGAACGCGGATATTTCGTACGTGTGGA
This sequence comes from Microvirga sp. RSM25, assembly GCF_044784385.1. NCBI lineage: Bacteria > Pseudomonadati > Pseudomonadota > Alphaproteobacteria > Hyphomicrobiales > Methylobacteriaceae > Microvirga > Microvirga sp. RSM25. The sequence goes on from NZ_CP173040.1 coordinate 71,965, forward strand.
CGGGTGAGGGCTGGCTCTACCTAGCCGTGGTCCTGGATCTCTTCGCTCGCCGGGTGGTTGGCTGGGCGGTGAGTGACCGGCTGCACAAGGAACTGGCGCTCGAGGCGCTGCGCAAGGCTCTGGCGATCCGAAGACCCGGTGAGGGGCTGATCCATCATTCCGACAGGGCAGCCAATATGCGGCCGAGGCTTATATCCGGCAGCTGGCTTCCATGACGGCCAAGGCGTCGATGAGCCGGACAGGATGCTGCTATGATAACGCCCCGATGGAGTCGTTCTTCCATTCCTTGAAAGTGGAGCTAGTCCATCAATGCCGTTGGACGACACGCGAAGAGGCGCGACGCGACCTGTTCGGCTACATCGATGGGTTCTACAACCCTGCATCACAACACCCATCTGTCTATGTCATTGAAGAGAAGAGGCTTTGTTGCGCGGGATGCGATCCCGCGGGGTATTTTGGGTTCTGGCGCGCCCGCTCGGTGATTGACATGGCCGCCTCTGTCGTCAGCGCCGCGCGCGCGAAGATCCACGGTCCATCCGACAGAGGGTGGATGGCCTCGATCTCGCCGGCTTCGGCAGCCAGACGGAGCGTCTTGGGCGCAACCTTCAGGAGTCTGGCGGCCTGGCCGAGATTGAGCCAGGGCTCGATGCCGTCTGATGCCGGCTTGAACACCGGGATCCGGTAGTTCGATCGCATAGAGGTGACGCGCTCGCGGGTCCAGCGGTTGCCGTTGCCTGTCTTGAGGCCGTTGCGGTTGAGCAAGCCTGCGATCAGATCATCGCTGGCGATGAGCACCAATCGGCGCACCGCCTCAAGGATGTCGGCGGACGTGCTGTTGCGCTGTCCGCGGCGGCGCTTTGGCAACCGCATCTCGCTATGCACACCGCCTACCCAATGCACGATGATCACGATCTCGGACGCTGCGTCATCGATATCGGCGATGACCTCGTGGATGAGCGTGCGGACGATGCGCTTCTTCAGGCGCGCATCAGTGGTTGGCGCCGACCAGACCGTCTTGAGGTTCTCGGCCAGGTCACCGAGAGCCTCCGGGGCGACGGCCGATGGCACGGCTGCCGCCTCATGCGCGGCGATCTTGCTCTCCACCTCGGCAACACGGGCAAGCGAGCGGTTCCAGCGCGTCTCAAGCTCGCCGGCGACCAACCGGTTCGCCGGATCGGCGGCGTCGTACTGCCGGAAGGCCCGGTCGGCGGCATAGCGCGCCGCTTCGAGATCGCGGCCAAGGGCCTCGCGCACCTGGTCCCTCTGGTGCGTGGCCTGGGCGGCCGCGGCCGTCGCCGCGGCGATGGCGCCAGGTCCGACGACGCCGAGCAGCGCCTCTTCGATGGCATCATCAACCCGCAGACCGCCAAAGGCGATGCAATGGGGACCACCATTGTCCATCCAGGCACGGCTACAGCTGTAGCGCGGAATGCGGTGCCGTGTGCCCGTGTACCGAAGCGTCAGCTTCCGACCGCATCGCCGGCAGCGGATCAGCCCGGCCAGCAGCGCATCGCCATGCTTGGGCGCGCCGTGATGCTTGCCGGTTGGAACGTTGCCTGAGACCATCGTGCGGATCGCTTCGAACCTCTCCCAGCTGACATAGCCTTCATGGGCCTCGGGGATCAGCGCCAGCCACTGCGACCGTGCCTTCCGATGGATCGTCACACTCACCCCATCAGCACCATACCCTGCCGAGGCAGCAGTCTTACCATAGGCATAGGCGCCGCCGTAAACCGGGTTCTCAATGATCCGGTGGATAGAGGCATAGCTCGGCCTGCGCCAGGCCGTGTCGCCGTTCGCCTGCTTCACCGGCAGAGCGAGATCGTGCTCGTGCAGCCAGCAGAGCGCCTGCCGTGCACTGCCCAGTTCCTCGACCTTGTCAAAAACGAGAGCGATGGCTTCCTGCACCCGCCGATCCGGGTCCTTCTCATACCGGTCGCCGGCCTTCACGAAGCCGACGGGGGCTGTGACGACCAATTCGCCGCGGCGGGCCTTCTCGTAGCGCGCGGCGAGCGAGCGCTGTCGCAGCAGCTCAAGCTCGTACTCGTTCAAGCTGCCCTTGAGGCCGAGCAGCAGCCGGTCATTGCCATGCCGTGGGGCGTAGATCGCCTCCTGATCGACCAGCACCGTGTCGACGACGCGGCACATCTCAATCAACTGCTGCCAGTCCCGGCTGTTGCGGGCAAAGCGCGAGACCTCCCGCGCGCAGACCACGCCAACCTTCCCGAGACAGACCTCCGCCACCATCCGCTCGAAGCCGGCGCGCTGGACCCCGCCGGCGGCCGAGCGCCCGAGATCATCGTCGATCACCTCGATCTCGGACCATCCCAGCGCGATCAGCCGGTCCCGCATGGCGTATTGCAGCGCGCTGCTCTCGCGGTTGTGCAGCACCTGATGAGTGGAGGACTGGCGCACATAGAGGATCGCCTTGCGCTCCAGGTGGTGAGGGCGGACCTTGTCAGTGATCATGGCTGCCCTCCATGGTCCCCGGCGCCACCGCGCGCCTTTGAGCATGCTCCAGGATGAGTTGCATCATCAGGCTCACCACCGTCGCCTGCGCCTCCCGCGGCAGCTCGCGCCACGCCGGCGCGCCGCTGACACTGTGTGACGCGCTGCTGCCGAACAGGTCCAACTGCTGCGGACCGAGCCGCCGATTGCGTTGATCCGCATCCGCGGATGCCCCCATCTTCCGTGCCATGGATCTCTCCCCGATTCTGATCGCGAGAGACTCCCCATGCGCCCGAAAGCCGGGGATTCGATGATCGGCTGGCGATCTTCATCGACAGATCGAGAAGCGCAGACAGGGCCATCAGCGCATCCAGGCCGACAAAGGGACACGTCGTCAGGGTCTGATCCCGGGCACACGACGCTCGGTCGAACATCCACGCCGGGATCTCAAGCCATCGCTCGGTCTCCGATCCGTCGGGCGTGCAACGGAAAACAGTGCCATCCGCCTTATCGATCACCGCATGGATGGCCACCTCGCGGCCGGCCCAGGGGTGAAGCCAATACAGAACTTCACGTCGAGTGGTCCTGTGGGTGTTCTCAAACCTCGTTGTACAATCGCCAGCGCATCCACTCGGCCCTCGGGTATCTCACACCTGAACAGGCCGAAAGGAACGCAAGCTAACCCGGCGTCCACGCAATCGGGGGAAGATCAGCCCGGGTCTCCTCCGACCAGCAGGCTGAGCATCACACCATCGACAGCCAGTTGGCGGAGCTGACCGCACGGGCACAACAGGATGGCCATTGTATCCGAGACGATCTGCGGTTCATCGACAACGGCCACAGCAGTGCCAGCCTGATCCGTCCCGCCCTGGAGCGGTTGCGCGATCTCGTGGCGCTGTCGGCAATTGATCTCGTCTACGTCCATGCCCCGGATCGTCTCGCCCGCAGCTATGCGCATCAGGTTCTGTTGCTCGAGGAGTTCTCCCAAGCCGGCACGCAGGTGGTCTTCCTCAATCGCCCGATCGGAACCACGCCCGAGGACAGTTTGCTGCTGCAACTGCAGGTCATGTTCACCGAGTACGAGAGAGCCAAAGTGCTGGAGCGCAGCCGGCGCGGCAAGCGCCATCGCGCCCAAGCCGGGGCCGTCAGTGTCCTGTCCCGGGCGCCCTTCGGCTACCGCTACATCACGCGCGAGGCTGGCGGGGGAGACGCCCGCTACGAGATTGACGAGGAGGCCGCCCGGATTGTGCGCCAGATCTTCACCTGGGTCGGGCACGAGCGCTTGACGCTGGCGGGGGTCTGCCGGCACCTGCACGACAGCGGACTTCCGAGTCCGACTGGGCGGCGTCACTGGAGCCGGGCGATGATCCATAGCATGCTGCTCAACCCTGCCTATGCGGGACAGGCGCTTTATGGTCGCCGCCAGAGCGTGCCATGGCGGCCGCCGCTGCATCCGCCGCGCGGCCACGATGGCCTGCCGCGGCGGTCCTGGCGGCAAGTGCTCGCCCCGCCTGAGCGGCACATCCGCATTGCGGTTCCGGCTCTGATTGACGAAGACCTGTTTGTGAGTGTCGCCGAGCAGTTGGAGGAGAACCGCAGACGCAGTCGCGAGCGGCTTGCGGGCGTCCAGTATCTGCTGCGCGGTCTGCTCGTCTGCCAGAAGTGCGGCTATGGGTTTACCGGGTATCACCCCTGCGGACCACGGCGGTATTATCGCTATTGCGGCACGGACCGCAGCCGCTTTCACGGTGCGTTCCGGTGTGATGCCCGGCTGGTCGCCACGGAGTTGCTCGATGAGGCGGTGTGGAACGAAGTCTGCCGGCTGCTCGACGACCCGACGCGGGTGATCGCCGAGTATCAGCGGCGCTTGGACGCCGTGCAGGCCACGCCGCATCGGCTCGAACTTGATACTGTTGAACGTCAACGGGCCAAGGCCCGCCGCGCGATCGAGCGGCTGATCGACAGCTACACGGAGGGCCTGATCGAGAAGCCTGAATTCGAGCCGCGCCTGGCCGCGTTGCGCCGCCGGACAGCCCGGCTGGAAGCTGAAGCCAAGGCTCACCAGGAAGCCGATGAGCAAATCCGGTCGCTGCACCTCGTCATAGGTAAGCTGGACCTATTTGCCGCGCTGGTGCGCGAGCGGCTCGGGGCTACGGATTGGGCGACGAAGCGCGACATCATCTGTACCCTCGTCAAGCGCATCGAGGTCGCCAAAGATGTGGTTCGGGTGATCTTCCGGGTTGATCCCGGCGTCTCAGATCCACCTGAGACAGGGCGAACTTTGCACCATTGTCCAACACGTCGTCATCATGCACACGATGCTGAAAACCGGCGAGTTCTTTGATCGGTCCGCCAGCACGAGCGCATGAGAGCGCACCGCAGCCTGGGTGACCGGCTATGATCGGAAGCTGAGCCACTGCCAGATTGCGCTCGCTCGCCGGACGCGCCGAGACGTCCCTGCCGGGACGTAGGTCAGGTCATTCCGTTGATGGGACTGCAGGTGCGCGTCATCGACCCGCAGACTGCGTCGAATACATTGGAAGGCCCCACCTGCGAAGACCATCATGCGGCGAACTGGTGTCGACCGCGAAGACAACCGTGCTCCCGGCAAGCGACCATCACTGGCGCCAAGAAGAACAGGCAACGCGATCACAATATCACCCCTCTGTTCGCAATCCGTCGAACAATCGGTAATGGCATCGTCCATGCAATTCGATAAAGGACTTGATCAAGAGGCTGCGATTAGACAACCCCATCTAAACACTTATTGATCCGGCTTGGGTGCTCTTGAAATCTGCGGCTGGGTGATCCAGTTTGACGGGATGAAACATGTTGACATGCGCAAGCTGCCCGCAGCCGCGCAAGAGGAGCGCCGCCGGCAGGTGATCGGCCTGCGCGAGAGCGGTCTGACGTATGATGCCATCGCCGCCCAGGTGGGCCTGACCCGCACCGGCGTGTTCGATATCTGCCGCCGCTTCGCCGAGCAGGGTCTGGCCGGACTGGCCAGCGGGCCGCGCGGCCCGGCGCCCGGCACGGGACGGTTTCTCGAGGCCGAGCAGGAAGCGCAGGTCCGCGCTCTGATCCGCCGGCACACGCCCGACGACCTCGGCCTGCCCTTCGCCCTATGGAGCCGGGCGGCGGTGCGGATGCTGATCGAGCGCCACTGTGGGGTCCGGCTGGCGGTGCGCACGATGAGCACCTACCTGGCGCGCTGGGGCTTCACGGCCCAGAAGCCGCTCCGACGGGCCTACGAGCAGTCGCCGAAGGCGGTGCGGCACTGGCTGCGGCAGGACTATCCGGCCATCGTGGCGCAAGCCAGAAGAGAGAAGGGCTCGATCTTCTGGGGGGACGAGACCGGCCTGCGCTCCGATGATGTGCGCGGCCGCAGCTTCGCCCCGCGGGGCCGCACCCCTGTCGTCCGCCCCAACCACAGGCGCGCGGGGCTGGGCCTGATCTCGGCTGTGACCAACAAGGGCGAGCTGCGCTGGATGGTGCTCAATGGTGCCGTCACGGCCCCGAGCCTGATCCGCTTTCTCGGCCGGCTGATCGAGGATGCCAACGGCAAGGTGTTTCTGATCTGGGACAACCTGCCGGTCCATCGGGCCCGGGCGGTGCAGGACTGGTTGGCTGAGCGCCCAGAGCAGATCGAGGTCTTTCACTTGCCTCCCTACAGCCCAGAACTCAACCCGGACGAGGGCCTGAACGCCGACCTGAAGCACGCCGTGACGCGCAAGCCGCCGGCCCGCAGCAAGCCCGAACTTAAGCGCGCCATCATCAGCCACATGCGCCGGCTCGCCAAGTTGCCCGACCGGATCCGCAGCTACTTCAGGCATCCATCTTTCCGTTATGCCGCGTAATTCAAGATCACCCAAGCCGGATCAATAATGTGAGTGTCCGCGCCAAGGCCAAAGAACGACGAAACTTGCCTTCGCCGCGATGCGGCTGAAGCGGACCCGCGTTTAGGTCCTCTTCGGTACTTAGCTGGCGAGCGCTGCTGGAGTGTGCCGGATATCTCCTGAACCTTGGTCTCATTTTAGCTGCCCAGGAATTTGCGCAGCAGTGCTCAGTGTGAGGAGATCTTCGAATGAGAACCGTGATTGGAAGGAGAGTGCCGCATCGCTTTCAGGGTCCAGTGCTGGGATGGTGTTAGCCTCGAGATAGACGGGGGCGCCGTCGTTATAGATAAAGTCGAAGCGTACAAGCCCTTTGTAGTTCATTTGCCTATAAAGCCTGAGGGCATCATCGCGGATACGTTCTGCCGCCGGTCCATGGAGTATCTTGGATGAGGCACGCTCATCGACCAATTTCTGTTTCAGCCGGTCATCGTAGAAGCGCCAGCCGTCTGGAAGGTCGAATAGTACGGCATCGCCGATGACAAGCTCTGTGCCAACTTGAAAGATACCGATGGTACCGAATGGCCCTTCAATGAATTCTTCAAGGCGCCATCTGGAGCGGTCAGTAGGTTCGATTCGGGTAATTGCCTCCACGGCTGCAGCCTGGCCATCCAGCATCTTGATTCCAAGACTGTCCCCCTCGTCAATCGGTTTGAGGACCAGTACCCGCGATTGCTGGAGTTCGCGCGGCCAGGAGCGCGGATCTCCAAGGGCTGTTACTAAGCAGCCGTGTGGGACTGGATAGCCCCAATCCCGAAGCAAGGAGACAAAGATCTCTTTGTTCATTCCGATTGCGGAGGGCAGGGTTGATGGCCCGGAGTAGGGAACGCGCAGGATGTCAAGGAACCCCTGCATCGTACCGTCTTCGCCTCCTGCGCCATTGACAACATCTAGCACGAAGTCGCATTGGCGGACGGCGCGGAGCATGTGGTCTACATCGTTCGGGTCCACAACTTCAACTGAACGGCAAAGCTTTTGCAGGTATGGCAATAGTGCATCTCTAGTTTCAAGTGAGCACCTGCGCTCAGTTGATGAGCCTCCAGCAAGAAGAACTAAATGCGTCTTGGATAGAACCTCTCGTGCGGCCGAGAGCAGTGTGGTGTCATGCATATTGTCCTCCTCCTTGAATGCGAACTCGTACTGAGTATCCGTCTGCGCGGCATTGTCGACTTAACGGGTCGACGTGCCTTGTTGATCATCTCGGCCGGGAGCCCCGGCGCTGTCCTTACAATGGCTCAGGGCTGGCCGGGAGGGCCTGAAAGAGCGCTTCTCGGCTTAAAGTGATGGTGCTGTCCTGACATGTTGCTCTCCTTCCTTCGGTCCATCGATCGCGATGTCACCCACGACATGAATATCGGTCGGCAGCTCCTGCCGCCCCGCGACGAGAGAGTTTCAATACTCGTGCCAATTTGGCGGATCGAACCGAAGAACGAACTTTGCGATTGCTATTCAGCTACTTAGCCTGAGGCGCAACAAGTGACGGGCTCAACAAACCGGTGTCTCGGACCCGACAAAGGCGACAGAATAGTGTCGGATGGGGTTACTGGACTTGCTTCGAAAAAGATTCTGCTGGCGAATTGGTTGGAGCCCTTGAGGCGTGATCGGAATTCTGGATTCGGGGGAGGCACCGCAATCCCGGAGGTCTTTCATGTCGCTCCGTCCGGCCCCATGCCATGATGTTCCGGCCTCAGCTGCAGCCGTCGCTGCCGGATTCAAGCGGTCGTCGCAACACGGTTCTGTTGCCCTCCCGCAGCCATTCGGGTGCCGTCGTAGGAGTGGTAGGAATTGAGGGTTGGCGTAGTCTCCGGGGTGATCAACCTCGAATCATCCGACGTTAGAGCGCCGGACTGGAGACCACGCCATGGCAAGCCGTACCATGAATGCCGAAGCCGATCATCCTGGGGATGAGGCGACGAGCTATCTTTTCGACAACTGGTTTGATCCGATCGAAGCAGGCCTGCGCGAGCGGGTGCGCGGCTTCATCGAAACGATGCTCGAGACAGAGTTGGAGGCGGTGCTGGCCCGTCCGCGTTATGGCCGGCCGCCGGCGGATGAAGGTGCCGGAATTGCCGGCCATCGCCACGGCCGTCGGACACGGACGCTAACGGGCACCTTCGGCGCGACCGAGATTGCGGTGCCGCGGGCACGCCTTGAGGCTGGCGACGGTAAGACGGCGGAGTGGAAGAGCAAGGCCCTGCGCGCCTACCAGCGGCGCACGATGGCGGCCGACGCGCTGATCACTGCGGCAATGCTATTCTGGGCCCTGATGGCGTCCGGCCAAATCTCGATGCGCAAAATCGATGGCTGGCAGACGTTGTCTATGAAGCCCCTCGATCAGCAGATTGACCTCGCCGCTTGAACCGATAAGCTCAACCTACCGGAGGCTGCTCCGCCGAATTCCAACACCATCAGCTACGGCACCATTGCCGCCGCGTCGGGGTTGTTCTGCAACTCGATCAGCGTGTCGGCCATGGTGGTCAGGCCAAGGGCCCGCAGGCGCTCGACGGTAGGATGAAGCAGCATGAGGATCTCCTGATCAGTGGTAGTAGCCGGGGCCACGGATGTTGGCGTGGACGAGAACCGGCGCGTCCTGCGCCGGCTGAGAGGCCTTGTGCGTCCCGCTCTTCAGGATGGCGGCGACGGAGGTGTAGGACCGGGTGTTGATCGCCAGAGCCTGAGCGCAGGCCGCATCGACCCGCTCCGCCCCATAGCGCTTGACCAGCCCGAGAATGCCGATCGCCGACCGGAAGCCCTGCTCGGGATGCGGCCGGGAGCGCAAGATGACGTCGATCAAGGTGGCCGCGTCGGCTCCGACCTTGCCCGCCTCGCGGCGGATGCGCTCATGCGTCCAGTCGCGGTAGCGCCGATGCGAACTCGGCATGTGCTCGGCCACGGTGGTCGGCCGATGCGGGCGGTGGGAGCGCATATGCGAGGCCACGCGCTTGCCGCGCCAGAAGACTTCGACGCTGGTCGCCGTGATCCGCGCCTCGACCTCCTGCCGAACGAGGCTGTGCGGCACGCTGTAGTAATGCTTGGCGATCTCGATGTGATCATCGAGACCGACGCGGCAGCGCTTCCATTCCGCATACTCGTAAGGTTCGGCCGGCAACGGCAGGAGGGCCGGACGGTCGAGCGTCTCGAACAGCTCGCGCCGGCTGCGGCCCCAACCGCGCAAGGGCCGCTCATTCAGGTCGCGCAGCAGATCCTGGATGGCGTCGTTGAGGGCCGGCAACGAGAAGAAGCGGCGGTTGCGCAGGCGGGCCAGGATCCAGCGCCCGACCACCTGAACACCGACCTCGACCTTCGCCTTGTCGCGCGGCTTGTAGGGCCGGGCCGGCACGATGGCGGTGCCGTAGTGGCGTGCCGCGTCGGCATAGGTGCGATTGACCATCGGCTCGTGGAAGCAAGCCTTGGTGATCCCGGCCTTGAGATTGTCGCTGACCGTCTGGCGGGTGGCGCCGCCCAGGAAGGCGAAGGTGCGCACGTGCGAACCGATCCAGTCCGGCAGGCTCTGGGTGAAGCTGGCCTCGGCATAGGTGTAGTTGGAGGCCCCGAGCACCGCGACGAAGATCTGGACCGGGCGGACCTCGCCGGTGAGCCCGTCGATCACCTCCATGGTGTGGCCGGACTAGTCGACGAAGAGCCTCTCGCCGGCGACATGGACCTGGCGCAGGGTGGGCTTGAGCCGGCTTGCCCATTCCTTGGAGCGCTCGCAGAACCAGGAATAGCTGAAGGCCTCGGGCGTGCTGTCGCAGTATTCCTCCCACAGGAGCATGAGCGTCACGCCCGGCCGGCGCAGTTCGCGATGGACCAGCGCCCAATCGGGCTGACTGCGCTGCTCGGCGGGGAGATCGGAGGGCGGCGGATAGAGCCGGTTCTCCAACAGGACATCGTCGTCGAGTTCGGGCGGCAGCGGCCAGGTCAGGCCGGCCCGCCGGACGCGGTTGATGTATTTGCTCACGGTGCCCTGGGCCAGGCCCAGGCTGGTGGCGGTGGCACGCTGGGAGAGCCTGACACTGTGGTGCAGGCGTAAGACTTCACGGATGTGGCGCATCGACAGTCTCTCGGTCGGCATCTTGGTCCTCGGCCAGGGAGCAAAAGCCAAGATTACCGTGGGTTGCGGACTGCCAGCGGGAAGCACCTCTTCACGGCTCCACGAACCGATCACGATCGCTGGAATGAGCGATCACGATCCTCTGGAAACCATGATCACGATGCCCTGGAACGGATGATCACGATCCTCTGGAATCCGTGATCACAATCGCCTGGAACGCGCACCTTGGGTTCACAATCCGGAAGGTCCGCAATGGGAAGCTGCTGATCATGCCCGAGAAGGCCAAGGTCCGCGCACACCTGCGCGCGATCAAAGCGTATCTCGACGCCCATCGACAGGTTCCCGCCGGAGCGGTGGTGCGGGCTCTGACTCCGATGATCCGGGGTTGGACGCTGTACTACCGCCACGCCTGTTCCGCCACCACCTTTGCCTATCTCGATCATCGGGTCTGGCAGATGCTGTGGGCGTGGGCCAGGCGGCGGCACCCGCAGAAGAGCAGACGATGGGTCAAGGCGCGCTACTTCAGGCCGACCCGGACGCGGGTGTGGAACTTCGCTGACGCGGCCATCCCAGGGACGGCGATGCTGCCCTGTACAGCGACACCAAGATTGTCCGCCACATCAAGGTCAAGGGGCGCGCCAGCCCCTTGATCCTGACGCCCAACCCTACTGGGACGAGCGGCGGCGGACACGACTGGCGGCGTGCTGCATCTCCAGACGGCGGCAGGCGCTCCTGCGGGCCCAGGGCTATGCTTGTGCCGCATGTGGTGTCCCTTTCGATCCGGATGAGAACATCAACATGATGGACGTGCATCATGCCCAGCCTCGCCACACAGGTGGCGGGGACGAGACGGGGAACCTGCGCCTCCTGCATCGATGGTGCCACCGTCAACACCATCAGCAGGTCGGGTATCGGGCGGCTGAGGCTTGAGCCGGATGACGAGCAATCGTGCGCCGTGAAAACGGCGAGTCGAATCCTCATCCAAGATGAGAGGAGCCGGGAGAAATGCTTCTGGGTCAACCACCTTACCGGATGGCGAAAGCCTCAAGGGACAAGAGCATGGTGGTAAAGCGGGGGCTGGGCGAACATGCCAGACCCAACGCCCCGCAAGGCCTGCGCGATAAGGTTAAGGCTGGATTGCTTGAACCCTAGTCTCCAGCGATGGAACGTCACATCCCGCGCCACGGCATGTCAGGGCGCGGTCGGCAGGATAGGACGGTTTACGTTTCGCCGCCCGAAACTCCCCCTGCCGAACGACGGCCAATGAGGCTGTTCAAGGGGACGAACGGGGGACCTACGTCGCGCTAACACGTTCGACTCGCACGGACACGGGATCGCCTACCGGCCGCGAGGCCCATGGCGACGGAGCGGTCGTAGTAGTTCGAGGACGGGAAAGCCGTCCACATGGCGAAGGACCGCAGGTGCCTTGATGGTCAAAGCTATGAGGTAGCCGAAATGGCAAGCGCCGAAACAGTCATGGCCGTCTACTCTGATCGTGGCAAGCGAGGCCTGCCACTCGAAGGTGTCTACCGGCAACTCTACAGCCGGGACCTCTACCTACGCGCCTATGGGCGCATCCACCGCAACGACGGAGCGATGACCCCTGGCGTCACGGCTGAGACCGTCGACGCCATGTCACTGGAGAAGATCGACGGCATCATCGGCACACTGCGCCGAGAAGCCTACCGATGGCCCCCAGCGAGACGGACGTATATCCCCAAGAAAGATGGGAAGAAGCGCCCGCTCGGTCTTCCGACTCCGGCCATCCGCTTTCGGGATATACACCCGACGAACTGGCTGGGGACGGTAGTTCTTGAGGCTCAGATCATTGATCAGCCTCATCCGGCTTTCAGGCGTCTTGCACTCCACGCCGTCAATGCCGGGTGTGTTGCGGCCTGCGTTCTGCTGGGTGACCCTGCGGACCGCAAGTCGTTTCGCAGATGTTGAGCGAACCAGGAGTTTTTGCAGGTTATTGGCCTGCCGCCCATTCCCGGCCGCCGCGGCAATGTAGATTCGTCCTTGAAGGCGCTTCACGACGGCTTCCGTTGCAGTCCAACTGATCTCGGACCACGCCGATCTCGGCCGTCGTTCACCGGTCTATTCGGTTTGTACCATCCAACGTCTCCGGCAATCCCAAGCGTCTCAAGAGGGTTCGACCGTTGAGACCATGGCGGAAGTCTGCGCCCTTTCGGGCTGGGTTATGTCCTCCTTGCCGAGGCCCTGTCCATCCCATTACAAGATGGCCTTCGCTTTCTCCGCCGTTCCTCTACCCCCTTCACCGTCTCTTCCCTTGCGGTCAGAATACCGTCGCTTTGCGGCAGACGGGGTGAATGGGGCGTACCCTGTTGTCTGATGTGAAGAAACGGATGGGGCGGCTGCGCCGTATAGTCCGACAGGTCTTCGTGCCACCGTCGTCGGGGCTGGCAACCGACGATCCGACCTGCGTGCCATTTTGGCGCCGACCTGTCAGCACCTTAGGCCGGTTGCCGATGCCGGACCTTAACAACGAGCGTTCACTTGCGTTCAGCCTCCCATCCTCTGCTGGGCCGCCTCCGGATCGGTGCTCCCAGATTATGGCCGTTGTTCCCAGAGCTTCATACGTTGGATTGCTCCTTCGCATGTCTGGGTAGCAGCACTTGCGTGGACAAGGGTCCTTCATAGGATACTCCATCACCAGACCTTGCGGGTTATCAGGAAGGTGTGTTTCCCAATAACCCTCAGGTCACACGCCAGCGATCGGCAACATGCAGTGCGGTAGGAGCCCCCTGGCGCACACCCTAAGTAGGTCGCCGAAAGTCTTGCAACGCGAGGGCTGCGGGTGTTTCCTGGGGAGCATGCAACGACATGATCACTCTCCCGGGACAGGGCTCGACGAGGCGGATCGCAAGCGGCTGGCCGCAGCGCTTGCTGGCGCCCGTGAGGCTCGTGTGTATCGCCGCCTCGAAGCGCTGCTGCTGGTGGCCGAGGGGCATTCTATGGCGGAGGCGGCCCGCCGCTGCCGCGTCAACCGCTCCAGCGTCCACCGATGGTTGATGCAGTACAAGGCTGAGCATGGACTTGCATCGAAAAAGATACTGCTGGCGAACGGGCGCGGATTTTCAATCCGCCTGTGGCGGGAGAAACAGGGCGCCCTATGATCGACCGTGGAGGGGAGCGGCCGATGTGAATGTGGTGGTCCCAACCCCGATGGCGAACATGGTCCACGGGCTGCTGCGCACTTGAGAGTGGTGACGCCCAGGCGATCCCGGTTAGGAATGTGATGATCTCGCACAGCCCCGCCCTCCGTTGATGTCTCGAGGAGGAGCCTGCCATGACGCGCAAGTCGCCATCCCGCCTGCAGCGGGATCTCGCCCCGGTCCACCCCCATGCGGCCGCCGTTGATATCGGCGCCCGGATGCATGTGGCGGCCGTCTTGCTCCGCTGTGATCCCGAGCCGGTGCGCACCTTCGGCACCTTCACGGGCGACCTGCAGCGCCTCGCCGACTGGTTTGAGCAATGCAGGGTCGCCACGGTGGCCCTGGAGTCGACCGGGGTCTCCTGGATCCCGCTCTACGAGATCCTCACCCAGCGCGGCTTTGCCGTGGTGGTGGTCAATGCCCGCGAGGTCAAGCAGGTGCCGGGCCGCAAGACGGACGTGTGCGACGCCCAGTGGCTGCAGCGTCTGCATGAGTACGGGCTTCTGCGGGCCAGCTTCCACCCGCAAGGCGAGATCGCCACGCTGCGCTCTTATCTGCGCCAGCGCGAGCGCCTCCTGGAAGCCGCCGCCGCCCACATCCAGCCCATGCAGAAGGCGCTGATCCAGATGAACCTGCAGCTCCAGCACGTGGTGGCTGACATCACTGGCCAGACGGGGCTGCGCATCATCCGGGCCCTTGTCGCCGGCGAGCGCGATCCGGACCGCCTGGCCGCCTTGCGCGACGGGCGCTGCAAGACCCCGCTTGCGACTCTGCGCGCCGCGCTGGTCGGCAACGATCGGGAGGAGCACGTCTTCGCCCTGGCCCAGGCGCTGGAGCTGTATGAGGTCTACCAGACCAAGGTGGCCGCCTGCGACGAGCGCATTGCGGCCGTACTGGAGCGCCTGCAAGCCCAGAACCCGCCTCCGGCGGCGGCGCTGCCGCTGCCCCGTCGCGCGCAGCCGCAGGCCAATGAGCCGGCCGTACCGGTGCGCGCGGCCCTGCATGCGATCCTCGGGGTCGACCTGACCCAGATCGATGGGATTGGACCCGACCTGGCGCTCAAGCTGGTCAGCGAGTGCGGCACGGATCTCGCGGCCTGGCCGAGCGCCCAGCACTTCACCTCCTGGCTCGGCCTCGCGCCGCACAACAAGATCTCCGGGGGCAAGGTGCTGTCGAGCCGCACGCGCCGCTCCGGCAGCCGGGTCGCGGCGCTGTTGCGGCTGGCCGCGGGCGCGGTCGGGCGCACCCAGACGGCGCTGGGCGCCTTCTACCGGCGGCTCGCCGCGCGGGTGGGCAAGGCCAAGGCGATCACCGCGACGGCGCGCAAGATCGCGGTGCTGGTCTACAACACGCTGAGCCACGGCATGACCTATGCCGATCCCGGGGCGTCCTACTACGAGGAACGCTACCGGCAGCGGGTGCTGAGCAATCTCCGCCGCCGCGCCAAGTCACTCGGCTATGTCCTGGAAAAGGCAGAGCCCGCCTCAACCGCAGTAGTTGTTTCTTAGGAATTCATCATGCTGGGATGGGAGCCATCATGAGCTTGGTAAAGGCGGATTGCCGCGTTCGTGCGAGCGGCGTGCCCGCAAACCAAGCCCCGAGTCGGATGAGGTTCATGGCGGCTGCCGTCAGCACGTGTTGAAGGTGCGTTTTGGCGAGACCGATATAGCGCGAGCGCCGCAGATGCATGACCCGGACGCCTGCCGAAATCGTTCCCTCGATGCCAGCGCGCCGTCGATACTCTTTTGAGAAGGCAAGCTGCCCCTCGCGCTGGCGAGCCGCCTCCAGCGTCTCGTGTTCCTCGCGTGGTCGTAGCGTGAGCAGTCGCCGCCCGCTTCGGGTACACTGTGTCTTCAGGGGACAAGGTCGACAATCTGTTGTCGAGAAACGAACCTTGAAGGCGGTCCGTCCCTGATGGTCGTCGGGACTCCAGCTCTTGCTCTGATGCCCGGCCGGGCAGGTCGCCACTTCCCGCTCCCAATCGAGGCGGAAGTCCTGCACCGTGAAGCCCTCGCCTGAACGGGCCTGCCACTGGTAGTCCTTGGGAGCCGGGCCTAACAGCGCGACACCCTTCCTCCGGCTGGCGACAAGCTGGTCGGCCGCAACATAACCGGCATCGGCCAGATGAGTACCGGGCAGCAGGCCCTTGGCTTCGAGCGCTGCATGGATGTCTTCGAGCGCGTCGCGATCAACGACAGGTGCCGGCGTAGTCTCCACATGCGTGATCAGGTGTGGTCCGCCCTCATCGCACGTCTCGGTCAGATGCACCTTGTAGCCGATCCAGATCGTGGACTGCTTCCTGGCGTAGTGCACCTCCGGATCGTAGGGCGAGGCGAGCATCAACAGCGAGGGTGGAAATCCCTCCTGTTCGGTCCGCCATCGCACCAGGGGAGTGGCCTTAGATCCGGCGGCCGGGACATCGCCAATGATGGAGAAATTCTGGAGCCAGGCCTGCCGCAGCAACTCAACGGCCGGGATCTGACGCAGCCATATCGGAGCGCCAGGAGCCATGATGGCCGCAAGCAACTGATGACCATCGCGGCCGATCTGCTCGGCATGAGCACGCCGCTTCGTCTCGCCTTGCGGCACGTCATGATCGCCAGCCCGCCGGTCATATCGCTCCAGCCAAGCAGGATCCGCCTCAGCGCGCAGCCACTCGGGGGCCGCTATCGCCAAGGCATTCAGGGCCGCGCGCAGGGTTTCGGTCACGCATTCGAGACGGTTCAGGGAACGGACGGTTCCGAGCACATGGGTCGAGTCGGTGCGCTGCCGGCCCCGGGCACTGAGCAGCTTCAGGTCACGGCACAGCGCCAACAGCGTGTCGAGCAGATGCTCCTCCGCGCCGCCGGCCACGAGACGGCCGCGGAACTCGCTCAGAACCGAAGCGTCGAAGCCAGGGTCGGTCAGCTCCAGGCCGAGCAGATACTTCCAGTCGATGCGACCGCGGACCGCATCGGCCGCGCGCCGGTCGGGCAGGTTCTCGGCGAACTGGAGCAGGGTCACCAGCGCCAGCCGCCACGGGCATTCCGCCGGTTGCCCGCAAGGGGCGAAGAGGGGTGCGAACTGGGCGTCGGTAAAAATCGTCCCGAGGTGGTCACGCAAGCGCAGATAGGGATTGCCACGGGGAAAGGCCGCACGGGCAACGGTTGCGGTTGACGCTGGGACATTCCCACTCAAAGTCGGGCGGAGCGACATGAGAACCCTCCAGGTCTGAACCCAAGCCCCCTACAGCCTGAACGCCGAGCCTGCCTCAATCGCTCCACCCCGTTCGCCAGCAGTATCTTAAGCGAAGCAAGACCAGCATGAGGCCACGGCCCTGATCGACCGGCCGCGCAGCGGGCGTCCACGCCTTCACCACACCCTCACGCCGCGGCGGCTGGCGGCGGCCCTGGCCCGCGACCCACGCCGCTGCGGCTACCAGGCCACGAGCTGGACGGTGCCGCTGCTGGCGCACGACCTGGCCGCGAAGGGCCTCGCCGTCAGCCCCCAGACGCTGCGGCGGCGGCTGCACGAGGCCGGCTATCGCTGGAAGCGGCCGCGCTATGTCTATGTCGAGCGCGCAGCTCATCTGCCGCAGAAAAAAGATCCTATGAGGCGACGGACAGCGGAACTCGGGTAGGGTTTCGGGGTCCGACATCCGAACCCTGGAGACGCCTCATGGACCTCTCAACCGTTGCTCTGCCGCCCGTCAGCGAGAAGCCTGCCACACTTTTTGTGGCCCTGGAATTGAGCAAGGCGACTTGGCTTGTCGCGCTCCACTCGCCAGCGGCCGACAAGGTCAGCCTGCATCGCCTGGCTGGGGGCGACACGCAGGAGTTGCTCACGCTGATCGCCCGCAAGCGCGATCAGGCGCAAACCGCCCTGGCGCGTCCGGTGCACGTGATGTCGTGCTACGAGGCAGGCTATGACGGGTTCTGGCTGCATCGTCTCTTGTGCGCGTCCGGTCTCGACAACCGGGTGCTGGACGCGGCCAGTATCCTGGTCGACCGCCGGTCACGCCAGGCCAAAACAGATCGGCTCGATGCTGCGGCGCTGCTGCGCACCCTGATGGCCCTCGACCGCGGGGAGCCGCGGGTCTGCCGCGTGGTGCGGGTTCCCAGTCCGGAGCACGAGGATGAGCGCCGGCGCAGCCGGGAGCGAGCCCGGCTTGTCAACGAGCGGGGTCAGCATGCGAGCCGGATCAAGGGATTGCTGATGACCCAGGGCATCCGCGACTTTGCGCCCACGCGGCGCAATTGGCGCGAGCGGCTTGCAGAGCTGCGCACGGCTGATGGGCGGGCTCTCGCCGCCTGCCTGACGGCCGAGATCGAGCGGGAGTGCCGCCGCTTGTGGCAGGTGATCGGCATGATTGCAGAGGTTGAGGCCGAACAGGTTCACGCCGCTGAGAAAGCGGCCACCGGGGCCGTCCAGCTAAGCCGGCTGCGCGGCATTGGCCTGACCAGCGCCAGCATCCTGGCCGACGAGGTCTTCTTTCGCAGCTTTCAGAACCGGCGCGAGATCGCCGGCTATCTCGGCCTGGCCTCCAGCCCCTGGAACAGCGGCGCGGTCAGCCGCGATCAAGGCCTTCAGCGATCCGGCAACCCCCGCGCGCGCCGCACCGCGATTGAGCTGGCCTGGCTGTGGCTGCGGCACCAACCCGAGAGCGATCTGGCCCGCTGGTTCCAGGAGCGCGTCGGCGCCGGCAAGGGGCGCATCCGCCGCACAATGATCGTAGCTCTGGCCCGCAAGTTGATGGTCGCCCTGTGGCGGTATGTGACGCAAGGGCTGGTGCCGGAAGGAGCGGTCATCAAGGGCTAGCTCAGAGTTCGACGCGTAGTGACCAGCGTTGCTCGCGACGAAGCAGGATGGATGTGGACCGTATGCCCCCCAGGGCTTTGATGCCGTCAAAAAGATGGGTTCCATCCCTCCTGGCCTCGCAGACTGACCCGTGCATGCGGGATATGGGTGCAGGCTCCTGGTGAGCCGACCGGATATGAGGTGATGTGGACTTTTGCTCCACAGCTGACCGCGAGGCCGATCCTGATGTCGTCTGCAAGCGATCCCGTCGCTGCGCACCACCCTTGACGCGATAGGCCTCATATGAGGGGGATCACCCGACGTCTGAAGGCGGGCTGGCACAGAGGCGATCGGCTGCTGTGCCTCGATTGGACGCTGTTGCGGCTGTTCCCGCCGCTGCGGGCGACCTGGGCGCTCAAGGGCAGGCAGGCGGTTGTGCCGATCACCGGCCGCAATGCCAAGCGGGTGCTGTTTGTTGGGGTGGACGGCCCCCTTACGGCATCGCTGTGCCAGAATGAGGTCGTTGCCGATCTCAAAGACAGGAGACCGTCCGTGGACCAGATTATTCGCATCGGAATGGATACGTCAGTGCGCCGGGAGACCGGCAAGGAGTAGGAGGTGAAAGTCCCCCACGATGAAGGGCTAGCAACCCACATCGGCCCCAAGCCGTGCGCAGGCAACCGTGAGGATGTCGGCGAAGCGTCGGTAGGGGAGCGTGCAGGCCAGCCATTGAGCCGCGAAAGTCCAAACTCCCGGGTGCCGACGGCGTTGACGTTCCGGAAGGCAACACGGATGAGCGCGTTACGCGAGCGCTCAGCCGACCCGGCGTGGTCTGAGACCCTGGCATGCACGGAAGCTCCTTGTTCGGGAACCGGGAGATCTCTGGATTGGCCACCCAACCCGTCCTTAGGGTGGATGGTCCGCAGGGGGAAGGCGAGGAGCCGTAGCCGCTGATGAACGATCCAGAGAAGTCTGACCTCGGCATAGTAGCCGTGAAGCCGACGAACAAAGCCGGGCGACCGGTGGCGGAGTGGGCGGAGCGAAGGCCGGGGACCAAGGGGAACGCGGGACAGCAACGCATGCACCGGACACAGGGCCGGGATCGCATGTCCCAGTCGCTGGATCGCGTACGGAAAGCCGCAAGGCTGAGGAAGAAGGACAGGTTCACTGCGCTCTTCCACCATATCACTGTCGACGCACTCCGGACGGCGTTCTACGCGCTCAGGCGCAAGGCCGCCGCCGGGATGGATGGCATGAGGTGGCAGGACTACGAGGCAGAGCTTGAGCCCCGGCTCGAGGATCTGCATAACCGGGTCTGTCGAGGAGCGTACCGCCCGCAGCCGTCACGCCGAACGTATATACCGAAGGCAGACGGCAGCCAGCGGCCGTTGGCGATTGCAGCCCTGGACGATAAAATCGTCCAGGGAGCGACTGTCATGGTGCTCAACGCCATCTATGAGGGCGACTTCTGCGGTTTCTCCTACGGGTTTCGGCCCGGACGGGGCCCGCACGATGCGCTGGATGCGCTGTGCGTCGCGATCGACCATCGGAAAGTGAGCTGGATCATTGACGCCGATATCCAAAACTTCTTTGGGGCTGTCAGTCAGGAATGGCTGGTTCGCTTCCTGGAGCATCGGATCGGTGACAAGCGCATCATCCGTCTGATCCAGAAATGGTTGAAGGCGGGTATCCTCGAAGACGGGGTCGTGACTGTGGAAGATAAGGGGACGGGTCAAGGTTCGGTGATCTCACCGCTCCTCGGCAACATCTACCTCCACTATGTTCTCGACCTCTGGGCCAAGCGCTGGCGACAGCGCGAGGCTACCGGCGACATGATCATCGTGCGCTATGCCGATGATCTGGTCGTTGGCTTTGAGCATGAGGACGACGCTCGACGTTTCCTTGATGCAATGCGTGCGAGGCTTGAGGAGTTCATGCTGTCGCTCCATCCGGACAAGACCCGTGTGATTGAGTTTGGCCGCCGTGCTGCGGCCAACCGCAGGAAGAGCGGGCTCGGAAAACCGGAGACCTTCATGTTCCTCGGGTTCACGTTCATTTGCGGCAAATCGCGCAGCGGGCGCTTCCAGCTTCAACGGAAGACCCGCGGCGATCGCATGCGGACGAAGCTCAGGACCATCAAGGAGGAGCTGTGGCGTCGGCTGCACTGGCCCATACCCGAACAGGGGAAATGGCTCAAGCAGATCGTGAATGGGCATTTCGCCTACTTCGCGGTGCCGACAAACGCGCGGGCATTAGCCGCGTTTCGGCACCATGTGGAAGAACTCTGGAGGCGCACGCTTCGGCGGCGTAGCCAGAAGGACGGATTCACATGGGACCGGACCACAAAAGTGGCAGACCACTGGCTCCCGAAGCCACGCATCCTTCATCCATGGCCCGACGTGCGCTTCGCCGTCAAACACCCAAGGTAGGAGCCCGGTGCCTTAATTGGGCTCGCCGGGATCTGAGCGGGGGGCGCCTGGTAACGGGCGTCCCTACCGCAAAAAACACATCTTTCAGCTGCACGGGGTAAATGCCGCCGAGGAGCCGGTCCTACGCAAGAAGCTGCGGCGCCAGGATCTTATCGCCTTCTTCACGAAGCTGCCGCCGACGGTGATCGGCATTGAGGCCTGTGGTGGATCCCACAACTGGGCGCGCCAGCTGCAGTCGCTGGGCCATCAGGTGAGGATGCTCCCACCCCAGTACGTGAAACCTTACCTCAAGCGCGGCAAGAACGATGCCGCTGATGCCGAGGCGATTTGCGAGGCGATGAGCCGGCCGACCATGCGCTTCGTGCCGGTCAAGAGCGCAGACCAGCAGGCCGCCCTGATGCTGATAGGCTTGCGCGACCGGCTGATCCGCCAGCGCACCCAACTCGCCAATGCCATCCGCGGCTATGCGGCGGAGTTCGGCCTAGTGGCCGCCAAGGGGATCTGCCGGATCGAGCCGCTGCTGGAGCGGATCAAAGCGGACGATACGCTGCCAGCCTTAGCGCGGGAGCTCTTCGTGATCCACGAGACGGAATACCGCGCAGCTGCAGGCGCAGTTGGAGGAGGTCGAAGACAAGCTGATGGCCTGGCATCGGGCCGATGAGTGCAGCCGACGTCTGGCCAAGATCCCGGGCATCGGGCCGATCGGCGCCTCCATGCTGGTGATGAAGGCGCCGGCCCCCGAGATCTTCCGATCGGCCCGCCACTTCGCCGCCTGGCTTGGCCTGACACCCAAGGATCACTCCACCGCCGGCAAGGTCCGGCTGGGCGTGATCACCCGCGCCGGGGACGAGGCCTTGCGCAGTGTGCTCGTGGTCGGCGCCACCGCTGTCATCCGGCATGCGCGGCGGAGACACGGCAGGGCGTCGCCCTGGCTGATCGCGTTGCTCAAGCGCAAGCCGCCGAAGCTGGTTGCGGTGGCGCTGGCCAACAAGATCGCCCGGATTGCCTGGAAGCTGATGGTGTCGGGTGAATGCTATCGCGCGCAAGCAGCATCGACCGAGGTGGCGTGCGCAGGATAGAGATCAGTCGGACACGGGAACAACCCGCAACTCTCCCGTGCTGATCTGATGCCGGACTTGCAAGAACACGAGCAGATGGTGTGATCGATCGATCCAAGACACGCGAAACTCCGCATCGCCCCACGGCAGTGACAGGCCGCCAGTTTGTTTGGAACGCGTGTCGCGGAAGCCATCTTGGCCGCGGTCAGGTGCGACCGCAACAACAGGCCGGACATATGACCGCAAACGATCCGATCCAAAATTCTGTTCAACACCCTTGCAAGCAGGGGGCCGTCCACATATGGGGCGATCGACCTGGGAAGCGCGCGCCGGGTGGTGCTGATTCGCCAACGTGCCGGTCAGGCCGACGCTCAAGAGTTTCTGCGCGCGCTGCGGCGCCGCTATCGCGGCCCCGGCTGGCTCTGGCTGCTGAGCGACCGGGCGAGTGCCCACACCGCCCCGCAGACCCAAGCGCTGGCAGACCGGCTGCGCATTCGCTTCGTGTGGTTGCCGCGGCAGGCGCCCGAACTGAGCCCGATGGATCAGCTTTGGCGCGAGCTCAAGCGGCTCATCGCCGCCAACCGGCAGGCCGCCTCCATCGATGCTCTGGCCGCCGACGCCGCGGCTTGGGTTCTGATGCTGACGCCGCAACAGGCGCATCGCAAGGCTGGCATGGCATCCAAACACTTCTGGCTCAGAAAGCTGTTGCAGAACTTTTGGCGACCTACTTAGCCTTAGACCTCCGCGCGGTTGCGGGCGACGACCGAAATCTCCGGGTGGCTGGCCAACCACGTCTGTGCGGTGGCCTGCTCCCGATCCGGGAGGAGCGATGCGATTCGCCGCCGTTCGAGATCGCAGATAATGCTGCCGTAGCGGTGATTGCGGCGCCAGGCCCAATCATCGGCCCCGATGATGCTCAGCGGCTCGGACGGAAGGTGGGCATGCCGGGGCACAATGCGCAAAAGAGTATCCTTGCTCACAGGCAGCATCAGCCGCCGGGCCAGGCGCGTGGCGGGTCGTCCGCCGAGAGCCAAGCCGAGATGGTGGGCAATGCCCTCGAGCCGGGTTGTAGGCCGGACATGGCGGGCGATCACGTCCGGAGCAAAGCGTTCGGTAAGGATCCGCCGCCCACACCGCACAGCATCGCAGCGAAAACGCCGTGCCCAGATCAGGAACTGGACGGGTCGACCGGCCAGCGGCAGATCCGCCACGTGCCGGAGATAGTGGCTATGCACCCGCGAGGAGAGTGTGCCGCACGATGGGCATGCGGCAGATCGGTGACCGGAATGGACCGCGATGGTTACTTGCTGTGGATCAGCGTGGATCTGATCCACGATCAGGCCAGGCGGGATCAGAGCTGAGGGGCGCAGGCTTCGGTGCATGATGTGGCCTCTGGAAAACAGCATTAGTTCAGTCCTCAACTGCACCAAAACTGCGTCAGACCCAACATTGCATGCCGAAACACACCGATCTGCACCGGCTGGCCCGCCGCGAGTTCGTCCGCCTCCAGCGCTGACCCGAGTTGATCGTCAGCTTCTTTCGCCACGCAGGCCTCTCCGTTGCAGGCCTTCCGTGAAGATCACTAGTATGTTGGGGCGGCGCTGCTCATCACCCACAGCTACCAAACATACTCGCCGAAGAGATAGGGTTACAGCACCACGTTGGTCCTTCTATTGTTCAGTAAACCTGCTCATACAAGCCGCAGATCTCCTCTCGGGACCTTCCCTCAAGGAACGCCATCTCACCCTTCTTGTGCTTTGCGTACGTGTCAGCAAACCCTGCAGGAAACCATCCGATGACTGTCGGACTCCCCAACATGCAATCAAGTGCTTCGGGCAGCGACTTCGGCAGGCGGACACTGCCCCGCGCCAGCAAACTTGATGGATTAAGGAGCGAGAGGTCGTCGGTGGTCACATCGGGTGTTGGCAGCTCTTCTTCAATGCCCTGAACCCCCGCGTGTACGATAGCCGCAAGCTGCAAATGCGGGCTCGCGGTAGCGTCGGCTGCGCGGAACTCGAAATTGAATTGAGCCGCTTTGGAGACATCGCTTAAATCAGAAACGGGGCAGATACGTATTGAAGCTTCGCGATCGCGGAAGCCGAGATTGTTGAAGGCCGCGCTCCAGCGATGCGGTGTTAGCCGAAAATAGGACACGACGCTCGGCGCGGTAATCGCGACGATCGCGTCGAGATACTTAAGAATGCCAGCGATGAATTGGCCAGCGGGTTTGGCAAGCTCATGTTTGCCACTCGGATCCCAGGTTGCCGGCTTCTCGCCATCAAGGAAACTGAGGTGTATGTGCAGCCCGTTGCCTATGCCGGCCGGGTCGCGAATTGGTGTGAACGTAACCTCTTTCCCGGAGGCGTTTGCAACTAGACGCACCAGCTCGCATACGATCGTCGACTGATCCGCTATGGCAATCCCACGCGATGGCTCCATCGTGACTTCATACTGAGCAGCGCCGAACTCCTTCATGAAAGTGTCAGGCTCCAAACCTGCCGTGCGCATTGCTGCGACTAGCGTTTGAGCTAGACGCCGCTCGGCACGAAAACCGTTAGCAGTGTACGCGCTTCCAATTCTAGGCGCGCCGTCCCGAAACTGGAACTCGTGTTCGAAAGCGCCAAACAGCGTCAAGCCGGCAACGCGATCAAGACGGTCGAGAGCGCCCTTGAGGATCGAGCGAGTGCAGAATTCCCATGGTCGACCATCCGTGTGATAAATGTCACCGAGCACGAAATGCTCTGTTGGCGCATCGTCACCAAGTGCTACCCGCACCCTCGCTGCTTGATCAGGAATGAGGACTAGGTCGCCGAGCGAACCAAACGGGCTTTCGGCAATGGTATCGAAACAGGTGATTTGGACGTTGGTC
This sequence comes from Microvirga sp. RSM25, assembly GCF_044784385.1. NCBI lineage: Bacteria > Pseudomonadati > Pseudomonadota > Alphaproteobacteria > Hyphomicrobiales > Methylobacteriaceae > Microvirga > Microvirga sp. RSM25. The sequence continues at coordinate 96,668 of NZ_CP173040.1, forward strand.
GGCGTCCAGCCGATCCCTCTTTTCATACGCGTCTCAAACTGTGTGGCAGGAAACGCCTTGCCTCGAACCTTGCCCGCAAGATCGGTGCAGCAGGCAATAACCATTTCCTCAGTGATCATCCTTTTCCTCCAAAGATGCGATTTCGACCGGTGGTACGAAAACGGGGTCGCCGCTATGATGTGCGACTGGCAACAACTGCTTGTCGGTGATCAGCACAACTGGCGGCCGACACTCTTTGCGACGATCACCGTGAGAGATGCTAGGTCTCCCGGAAGTGACGAAAGTCGAACATGTTCAGGACATCTTGCTTGCGCATTGCCAGCAGCAGTTCCGGCCGGTGCTCAGCGTTGGCGAAAGATGATAAACCTTAGGTCGGATCTACTTGAGATGATTCGACAGGAGAATTGCGATCCTTTCGCTGACGTGCTCGCCGAGCACAACGCCCGCGTTCGGCTTCGACCGCCTGGATGCCGCTTTCGCAGGAGGTCGCATCGGAAACATCGAACTTGAAGACCGGAATGCCGGTCTCCGCTTGGAACTCGTTGGTGGCTTCGTCATTGCCGCCGTAGTTCGCGGCAACCGTGTAGCCTGCGTCTTGCAAGCCTTTTGAGATCGCGGCACCGATGCCGCGGGTGCCGGCGGTAACCAATGTGACGCGCGCCATGCTGTTACTCCTCGGTTCTGAGTTGATGGGGTATCCTACTGGCATTGTCGACTCAACGGGTCGACGTGCCTTGTTGATCATCTCGGCCGGGAGCCCCGGCGCTGTCCTTACAATGGCTCAGGGCTGGCCGGGAGGGCCTGAAAGAGCGCTTCTCGGCTTAAAGTGATGGTGCTGTCCTGACATGTTGCTCTCCTTCCTTCGGTCCATCGATCGCGATGTCACCCACGACATGAATATCGGTCGGCAGCTCCTGCCGCCCCGCGACGAGAGAGTTTCAATACTCGTGCCAATTTGGCGGATCGAACCGAAGAGGGAATGTTCTGCTTCTTGTTCAGGAGCTTCAATGAGAATGCTGAAAGCGAGGCGGAGCACCACCGTGTCACGGACTCGACAAACCCGACAGCGGGTGTCGGGCCGACGTTTGTCTCGGAATGGCGGAAAGAATGCTCCGCGGGAAAGCGGAACTCACACGTCGTCCAACCGCACGTCGCGTTGTCCGATGTCCGACGATGTCGGACATGCGACATAGTAGATAAGGCCCATCACACTATTTAGAAACGACTTTTCCTTTGGCACAGTACATGCTTGGCAATACACGCCGAGCTGCGAACGCGTCACAGACTGAGGAGAACTCGTCTCATGATCCAACTCATCGAAAATGCCGTCACTACAGTGAGGACCGCGCCTTCCCGAACCGCCGATCCAGCGGAAAGGCCTGGCAATCTAATGGCAGTCTGACCGAAAAATCTGAGGTCGGGTCCGGATGAGAAGCAGATGCCGATCTAGGGCCAGACTACCGCATCGCATTCAACGAAAGGCCAACGCAAATGGCAACTAGAGTACTCATCCTGGTTGAAGGCAGTCCAATGGGTAATGGTCTGCTATATATCCAAGCGGCCCAGCGTCTTGGCCTTCATCCAGTTATCCTGTCGGCTGAGCCGGCTCAATACGACTGTCTTGCGGCGGAAAGGATTGAGGCCGTCCGGGTCGACACCCACGATCTCGATGCGCTGATCTACGAATGTTCCCGGCTGCGTGCGACCTACGACATTGCTGGTATTACGGGCTCCTTGGACTCGGTCTATGCGACCGTTGCCAAGCTGTGCCAGCACTTCGATCTACCGGGACCGGACCCCGCAGCGATTGAACAATGCTATGACAAATTCGCTCAGCGTCAGCTCCTCGCGGAGGCCGGCGTTCCCATGCCGTCTTATCGCGTGGCAGCGAATGCGACGGACGTAGAAAGCTGCGCCGCGGAGATCGGCCTGCCGCTGATTCTTAAGCCAGTTGCGGGTAGCGGCAGCAGCGGTGTCCGATTGTGCCGCGATGTCGATGAGGTAGCTGAACATACGACCTATCTGTTGGGCGGGACACACATATGGCGGTGTTCGCCGCGGATACTGGTCGAAGAATTCGCACAAGGCCCTCATTATATTGCTCATACAATGGGACATGACGTCATTGGGATTGAGGCCGCTGAGTTCGACTGCCCACCGCATTTCGTCTTTCGTGAGTCTACCTTTCCGGCCCTGCTGACTGATGACGAGCATGAGCGTATTGCCGATATTTCGCTGAGCTGTTTGCGAGCTCTCGACCTTGGCTGGGGACCCACGAACATTGAACTCCGGTGGACGAAACGTGGCCCAGTCGTCATTGAAGTTAATCCGCGTCTTGCTGGCGGTCCTCAACTGGTTCAGCTGGCTTACGGTGTCGATCTCGTCACTGAGCACATCAAGCTTGTCGTCGGTGTCAAATTCGACTTGCGTAGAAGGCGCTCGCAGATTGCGGCCTGGCGGAACCTACTTCCTGATCGCGATGGCACCCTCGATTGGATCGATGGCGCCAGTCGGGCGGCCGCTATACCCGGTGTCGTAGAGGTGAAATTCGATGTTGAACCCAAGACGCCGATCGTCAGGAAAGGCGATGACCGAGACCGCATCGGATATGTCATCGCCGTGTCATCTGGCCGTGCTCAGACCGAGGCGATACTTCAGCGCGCCGTCGACTTAATCGGTTGGTCGATCACACCGTTTCTGACCCTTGGCGAGGAATAATCTGCGGCCCTCACCTCCCTCCATCAGAGCAGGTGGCGCCAAGGAAGAGGTGATCATCGCCGCATCGTCACATGAGCCTTCCGCATCTCCGAACCAGCTATGAATTCTTCACAATAATGCTGTCGAGGCAGTTTTCTGGTTATTTCTTACCATTTGAGGGTGCTGTGAGAATAGCGATGCGATCCGGCAAGTTGGGCGGATTCGAGAGGTAAAATTCGATGGGAGAATCGCAATGCAAGATCGCCGACCGCATCTCAGCGGTTATGAGTTCGATGACCAGTTCGGAAAAGCGTGCTGCGCGCGTGCTACTTGCATGCTATCCCGTCGTTGGGCTCGGAAGCGTCACTGCATTCGCCAAACAGGCAAAAGTCAGCGCACCCACTGTACTTCGCTTTATTGCCAAACTTGGATTCTGCGGATATCCGGAATTCCGCCGGGGGCTCCTTGATGAACTGGACGCAAACCGCGAAAACCCGCTGACGATACGGCGCAGCGGCGTGACGGGTGCTGGCAGCGAACACCTCAATGAATTGCTGGATGTAGTGCGGTCCACTCTCGTGGAACTCAATCGCGAGCAAGTCGAGCGCGTTGCGGAACTTTTTTCCGATGAACGGCGGAACGTTTACGTTCTCGGGGGAGCCTTTACGGTGAGCGCTGCCGCTCAGCTCTCCTACCACCTCCGTAAGATGAGACGGTTTGTGTTCGATTTGCCCGTCGAGATTGACGCACGTGCTGGCCGCATTGCAGACATCGGCAAGCGGGACATTTTGGCTGTGTTTGACATCCGGCGTTACCAAGCTGATATACTGGCAACGGCCCGTATAGCCTCCCAGCGCGGATGTACCGTTATCGTGTTTACAGACCAACGGATGTCCGAAGCTGCCGAATTCGCCACATATGTTTTCCGCGCCGAGGTTGAGGCGATGTCGCCTTGGGGTACCCTATTGGGTGTCAATGCCATCGTCGAAATGATCGCGCTGACACTTTGCCAGCGCCTTTGGTCTATGGTTCGACTGCGCCTTGAGACAATTGAACAAAATAAGCGCAACCTCCTGAACGAAGAACAGGAAACCGATTGATCGCCCGACGACATTGAAAAAAGTACTGATGGGACACCCCACTGTTTAGCAAGCCGGTTCTGAGTGATTGTGTCGGCCTAGACTTATGCGCTGGAAGGAAGCTTCCGGGCGGCCTCAGGGTTGAAGAGCGTACCGTCTCTCAGCATGGCGCAGGCCACGTTCAGGAGACGGTCGGCCACACTGCGCAGGGCACGTGGATGAGAATGACCGCGTTAGCGAAGTTGAGCATACCGGCTCCGGCTTGCCGCATCGTGTTGGATCGCAACCCGCGACCAGTGGTACAGTGCCAATCGAAGCCTCACGTGGGCGGCCCGGCGCATGCTCACTATGCAGCGTTTGCCGCTGCGGCGGGTCACAGGGGCCACACCGCAGAGGTTGCGCAGGGCCTGGTGATCTCGTCGGCTGAGGGGATCCGAGGCCTCGCTCAGGAACGTCGCCAGCACCATTCGGCCTACCCCGGGAAGAGACCGCAGGATAGCGGCATCACCGGGTTGTGCGTCCGGACCGTCTTCTTGACCAGGGCTGGCGATCTGGTCGCACAGCTCGTCGAGCTTGCGAGAGGTCTCCTTGAGCTGACCGTTCACCAGCCGGACACGGGCTGCCAGCATCCGGATGTGATGGGGTGGACGCCCCCGACGGCCTCGCTGTGGCAGAGTGGGTGTCGAACACCCGTTGAAGGAGGCGTCTGTGGGTCAGGTGAGCACAATCGGATTGGACATCGCTAAGCACGTTTTCCAGGCGCATGGAGCGGATGCGTCGGGTCATGTCGTCTTTCGCAAGAAGATCACCCGCGCGAAACTGATCGCGTTCATGGCCTCGCAGCCGCCGTGCCTGGTGGCCCTGGAGGCGTGCGGCGGGGCTCATTACTGGGCCCGCGAGATCACCCAACTGGGTCACACGGTCCGCCTGATCCCGCCGGCGTATGTCAAACCGTTCGTCAAGCGGCATAAGAATGATGCGGCGGATGCGGAGGCGATCTGCGAGGCGGCTCAGCGGCCCAATATGCGGTACGTGGCCGTGAAGGATGAGGAGCAGCAGGCCAGGACCGTTGTCTTCCGGGCGCGTGATCTTCTGGTGCAGCAGCGGACCCAGCTGATCAATGCTCTGCGCGGTCACCTGACGGAATATGGATGGATCGTGCCAAAGGGTCCGGCGCACGTGGCGCGGCTGATCGCATGGATCGAGGACCCTGCCTCGCAGCTGCCGGAGAGCGCACGGGCGGTGTTCAAGGTGCTGATCGACAGCCTGAAGGTGGTGGACACGCAGATCGCCGGTCTGGATGCCGAGATTGCCCGGCGCTCGCGCGAGGATCCGGTCGCCCGCCGGCTGATGACCATTCCCGGGATCGGCCCCCTCACGGCCACCGCGATCACGGCGCTGGCCCCGCCTCCGGAAACATTCCGCAAAGGCCGGGACTTTGCCGCCTGGCTGGGGCTCACGCCCTTGCAGAAGTCGACCGGCGGCAAGCAGAGGCTCGGGGCGATCTCGAAGATGGGCGAACGAACTCTGAGGCGGCTGCTGATCATCGGTAGCAGCGCCGTGGTGCATCAGGCGTGCAAGCGCGGAGCGCCCGCCGGCTCGTGGCTGGCCCAGATGTTGGCGCGCAAGCCGCGCATGCTGGTCACGGTCGCGCTGGCGAACAAAATCGCTCGCGTGGTTTGGGCCCTACTGGCGAAGGGCGAAGTTTATCGAGCTCCGGTCGCAGCGGCGTAAAGCTGGCTGCGAGCGCGAGGCTGTCGACGGCGTAGGCGGGCGAAGGAGGGTATGGCACAACAGTCGGCGAGACGGGGCTGGAAGAACCAGGCAAACTCAGAGCGCTTCGAGCGCGCGGATGTGATTTGGATCCGGCCCGCGAACTCCCATACAGGCCCGCAGCGTTCATGCTGCACTTAGAGGCCGGACAGATGGCAGCATCCGACTACGTGTCTATAGCCTCTAAAAATCGCTTGCGTCGGACGGGGCGTCCACAGATGAGCAACAGCCGCCTCTGCGGTACCCGGCGCAACTGTGATCGCTGGCTGGCGGAGAATAGCAAGGACCTCACCGGCCGTGAGGCGTCGAATGCGATGCTCTGTGAGCTTACGCGACACCGAAGCTGAGCGAAGGCGAGCCGCGGCTGCCGGCGTCGGGGCGAGATGCCACAGATCGAGCAGCCAGTCGGCCACGATATCATCCTGGGCTTGCTTCAAACAGGATACTGCTGGCGAACGGGCGCGGATTTTCCATCCGCCTGTGGCGGGAGAAACAGGGCGCCCTATGATCGGCTGCGGAGGGGAGCGGCCGATGTGAATGTGGTGGTCCCAACCCCGATGGCGAACATGGTCCACGGGCTGCTGCGCCCTTGAGAGTGGTGACGCCCAGGCGATCCCGGTTAGGAATGTGATGATTTCGCGCAGCCCCGCCCTCCGTTGATGCCACCCAGGAGGAGCCTGCCATGCCGCGCAAGTCGCCGTCCCGCCTGCAGCGGGAACTTGCCCCGATCCACCCCCATGCGGCCGCTGTCGACATCGGCGCCACGATGCACGTGGCGGCCGTTTCGCCCCGCTGCGATCCCGAGCCGGTGCGCACCTTCGGCACCTTCACGGGTGACCTGCAGCGCCTCGCCGACTGGTTAGAGCAGTGCAAGGTCACCACGGTGGCCCTGGAGTCGACTGGGGTCTCCTGGATCCCGCTCTATGAGATCCTCACCCAGCGCGGCTTCGCGGTGGTGGTGGTCAATGCCCGCGAGGTCAAGCAGGTGCCGGGCCGCAAGACGGACGTGTGCGACGCCCAGTGGCTGCAGCGCCTGCATGAGTACGGGCTCCTGCGGGCCAGCTTCCAGCCGCAAGGCGAGATCGCCACCCTGCGCGCTTATCTGCGCCAGCGCGAGCGCCTCCTGGAAGCTGCCGCCGCCCACATCCAGCCCATGCAGAAGGCGCTGACCCAGATGAACCTGCAGCTCCAGCACGCCGTGGCCGACATCACCGGCCAGACGGGGCTGCGCATCATCCGGGCCCTTGTCGCCGGCGAGCGCGATCCCGACCGCCTGGCCACCTTGCGCGACGGACGCTGCAAGACCCCGCTCGCGACTTTGCGCGCCGCGCTGGTCGGCAACGACCGGGAGGAGCCCGTCTTCGCCCTGGCCCAGGCGCTGGAGTTGTATGAGGTCTACCAGACCAAGGTGGCCGCCTGCGACGAGCGCATCGCGGCCGTGCTGGAGCGCCTGCAAGCCCAGAACCCGCCGCCGGCGGCGGCGCTGCCGCTGCCCCGTCGCGCGCAGCCGCAGGCCAATGAGCCGGCCGTGCCGGTGCGCGCGGCCCTCTACTACGAGGAACGCTACCGGCAGCGGGTGCTGAGCAATCTTCGCCGCCGCGCCAGGTCGCTCGGCTATGTCCTGGAGAAGGCAGGGCCCGCCTCAGCCGCAGTGGTTGTTTCTTAGGAATTCATCACGCTGGGATGGGAGCCATCATGAGCTTGGTGGATGCGGATTGCCGCGTTCGTGCGAGCGGCGTGCCCGCAAACCAAGCCCCGAGTCGGATGAGGTTCATGGCGGCTGCCGTCAGCACGTGCTGGAGATGCGTCTTGGCGAGACCGATGTAGCGGGAGCGCCGCAGGTGTAGGGCGCGCACGCCGGCCGAGATCGTTCCCTCGATGCCGGCGCGCTGCTGGTACTCTCGTGCGAAGGCGGGCTGCACCTCGCGCTCGCGAGCCGCCTCCAGTGTCTCGTGTTCCTCCTGAGGGCGCAGCGTGAGAAGCCGCCGGTCGCTCCGGGTACACTGTGCCTTCAACGGACAGGGGCGACAGTGGGTCGTCGGGAAGCGCACCTTGAAGGCAGTCCGTCCCTGCCAGTAATCCGGAAGCCAGCTCCTGCTCTCGTGCCCGGCCGGACAGATCGCGACTTGCCGATCCCAATCGAGGAGGAAGTCCTGCAAGGTGAAGGCCTCACCGGATCGGGTCTGCCACTGATAATTCTGGGGAGCCGGTCCCAGGAGCGTGACGCCATAGTTCCGGCGACTGGCGACGAGTTGATCGGCCGCGACATAACCAGCATCGACGAGGTGAGTGTCGGGCAGCAGACCCTTGGCCTTGAGCCCATCATGGATGGTGTCGAGGGCGTCGCGATCGACGACCGGCGCCGGCGTGGTTTCCACGTGTGTGATCAGGTGCGGGCCGCCCTCATCGCAAGCCTCGGTGAGATGAACCTTGTAGCCAATCCAGGTCGTCGTCCCCTTCTTGGCATCATGGACCTCTGGATCGTAGGGTGACGCGGCCATCAGCAGGGAGGGTGGAAATCCCTCATGCTCGGTTCGCCACCGCACCAGGGGAGTGGTCTCAGAGAATGCGCCAGCCCCGGGTTCCCCAGTCTGAGCGTCGCCGGTGAGACAGAAATTCTTCACCCAGACCTGCCGCAGCAACTCAACAGCCGGGATCTGCCGCAACCATGCTGGTGCATCAGGGGCTGTGATCGCCGCGAGCAACTGATGACCATCGCGCCCGATCTGCTCGGCATGGGCGTGCCGCTTCGCCTCGCCCTGCGGCACGTCATAATCGCTCGCCCGTTTGCCATAGCGCTCCAGCCAGACCGGATCGGCATGGACGCGCAGCCACTCGGGGGCTGCGGACGCCAAGGCATTTAGGGCAGCCCGCAGCGTCTCGCTCACGCATTCGAGACGGTTCAGGGAGCGGACCGCTCCGAGCACGTGCGTCGAGTCGGTGCGCTGTCGGCCACGGGCACTCAGCAGCTTTTGCTCCCGGCACAGCGCCAGGAGGGTGTCGAGCAGGTGTTCTTCCGCGCCGCCTGCCACAAGACGGCTGCGGAACTCGCTCAGGACAGAAGCATCGAAGCCAGGGTCGGTCAGCTCCAAGCCCAGCAGATACTTCCAGTCGATGCGGCTGCGGACAGCATCGGCCGCCCGCCGGTCGGACAGGTTCTCGGCAAACTGGAGCAGGGTCACCAGCGCCAGCCGCCACGGGCGTTCGCCGGTTGTCCGCGATGGGCGAAGAGAGGTGCGAACTGGGCGTCAGTGAAGATCGTCCCAAGGTGGTCGCGCAAGCGCAAATAGGGGCTGCCATGCGGGAACGCGGCACGGGCGACGCTTGCGGTCGAAGCGGGAACATCACCACTCAAAGTCGGGCGGAGCGACATGGAACCCTCCAGGTCTGGACCCAAGCCCCTACAGCCTGAACGCTGACCGCGCCTCAACCGCTCCACCGAATCATGAATTCCTAAGAAACAACCACTGCGGCTGAGGCGGGCCCTGCCTTCTCCAGGACATAGCCGAGCGACCTGGCGCGGCGGCGAAGATTGCTCAGCACCCGCTGCCGGTAGCGTTCCTCGTAGTAGGACGCCCCGGGATCGGCGTAGGCCATGCCGTGGCTCAGCGTGTTGTAGACCAGCACCGCGATCTTGCGCGCCGTCGCGGTAATCGCCTTGGCCTTGCCCACCCGCGCGGCGAGCCGCCGGTAGAAAGCCCCCAGCGCCGTCTGGGTGCGCCCAACCGCGCCCGCGGCCAGCCGCAACCGCGCCGCGACCCGGCTGCCGGAGCGGCGCGTGCGGCTCGACAGCACCTTGCCCCCGGAGATCTTGTTGTGCGGCGCGAGGCCGAGCCAGGAGGTGAAGTGCTGGGCGCTCGGCCAGGCCGCGAGATCCGAGCCGCACGCGCTGACCAGCTTGAGCGCCAGGTCGGGTCCAATCCCATCGATCTGGGTCAGGTCGACCCCGAGGATCGCATGCAGGGCCGCGCGCACCGGTACGGCCGGCTCATTGGCCTGCGGCTGCGCGCGACGGGGCGGCGGCAGCGGCACCGCCGGCGGCGGGCTCTGGGCTTGCAGGCGCTCCAGCACGGCCGCGATGCGCTCGTCGCAGGCGGCCACCTTGGTCTGGTAGACCTCATACAACTCCAGCGCCTGGGCCAGGGCGAAGACGGGCTCCTCCCGGTCGTTGCCGACCAGCGCGGCGCGCAAAGTCGCGAGCGGGGTCTTGCAGCGTCCGTCGCGTAAGGTGGCCAGGCGGTCGGGATCGCGCTCGCCGGCGACAAGGGCCCGGATGATGCGCAGCCCCGTCTGGCCGGTGATGTCGGCCACGGCGTGCTGGAACTGCAGGTTCATCTGGGTCAGCGCCTTCTGCATGGGCTGGATGTGGGCGGCGGCAGCTTCCAGGAGGCGCTCGCGCTGGCGCAGATAAGCGCGCAGGGTGGCGATCTCGCCTTGCGGCTGGAAGCTGGCCCGCAGGAGCCCGTACTCATGCAGGCGCTGCAGCCACTGGGCGTCGCACACGTCCGTCTTGCGGCCCGGCACCTGCTTGACCTCGCGGGCATTGACCACCACCACCGCGAAGCCGCGCTGGGTGAGGATCTCATAGAGCGGGATCCAGGAGACCCCAGTCGACTCCAGGGCCACCGTGGTGACCTTGCACTGCTCTAACCAGTCGGCGAGGCGCTGCAGGTCACCCGTGAAGGTGCCGAAGGTGCGCACCGGCTCGGGATCGCAGCGGGGCGAAACGGCCGCCACGTGCATCGTGGCGCCGATGTCGACAGCGGCCGCATGGGGGTGGATCGGGGCAAGTTCCCGCTGCAGGCGGGACGGCGACTTGCGCGGCATGGCAGGCTCCTCCTGGGTGGCATCAACGGAGGGCGGGGCTGCGCGAAATCATCACATTCCTAACCGGGATCGCCTGGGCGTCACCACTCTCAAGGGCGCAGCAGCCCGTGGACCATGTTCGCCATCGGGGTTGGGACCACCACATTCACATCGGCCGCTCCCCTCCGCAGCCGATCATAGGGCGCCCTGTTTCTCCCGCCACAGGCGGATGGAAAATCCGCGCCCGTTCGCCAGCAGTATCGAAAAGACGGAGAGCCTCTCATGAAGCAGGAGGATCTCCATGCCCCACACACGTTTTACCAAAGAGTTTCAGGATGAGGCGGTTCGGCTTGCTCTGACCAGCGGCCGCAGTCGACGCGCGATCGCCGAGGATCTCGGGATCGACCTGTCGACCCTGCGCCACTGGATCGACCGCCGCCGCGAGCGCGAGATCGACGCTCCGCCCGCGGAGCGCCAGGAGGACATGGTAACCGAGCTGAAGCGGCTGCGGCGCGAGAACGAGATCCTGCGCCAGGAGCGGGAGATTCTGAAGCGGGCCACGATGGATTCAACGGATCAGCGCACCATGATCGATTTTTCGGTGTCTGAAAGGATCCATGATGGCGCGTACGGGGCGGCCGGGCTTATCGGCGGAGCAGAAAAGGGAACTCTGGGCCCGGTGGAGAGCTGGCGAGTCGCTGAGTGACATCGGCCGTGCTCTTGGCAAGCAGGCCGGATCAGTCTTTGGCGTCGTGCTCGCCAAGGGAGGCATTGCTCCATCGCCGAGGACACGCTCTCGGCTTTCGCTTACGTCTGAAGAACGCGAGGAGATATCGTGGGGCCTCGCAGCCGGGTGGTCATTCCACCAGATCGTGGACCGGCTTGGGCGGTCGCCGTCGACCATCAGCCGGGAAGTCCGTCGCAATGGGGGCCGAAGGAGATATCGTGCCACGCGAGCCGATGAACGTGCTTGGCAACACAGTTTGCGTCCGAAGGCTTGCCTTCTGGCAATCAACAAGTCTCTTCAGGAGTTGGTAGCGAGAAGCTCCAGAACCAATGGTCTCCTGAGCAGATCTCAGGGTAGCTCAAGGCTGAATATCACGATGTCAGAACGATGCGCGTATCCCACGAGACGATCTACAAGAGCCTGTTCATCCAAGCCCGCGGCGTTCTGCAAAAGGAGCTGGCCTGCCATCTGCGGAGCCGACGGGTCATGCGGCGCGGCAAGACAGCCAGCACGGCTGGCCAGCCGAGGGGCCAGATTATTGATGCTATCTCCATCAGAGATCGCCCTCCCGAGATCGAGGATCGGGCTGTGCCGGGGCATTGGGAAGGCGATCCGCTCGCGGGCGGCAAGAACCGCATATTGCCACCCTGGTTGAACGCCAATCCCGGTTTGTCATGCTGGTCCATGTCGAAGGCAAAGACAGCACCAGCGTGGTGGAGGCTCTTGTTCGCCAGGTGCAGCAACTTCCCCAGGGATTGATGTCGTCGCTGACCTGGGACCGCGGCATGGAACTGGCCCACCACAGGCGGTTTAGCGTCGCGACGGATGTGGACGTCTACTTCTGTGATCCGCAAAGCCCCTGGCAACGCGGGAGTAACGAGAACACCAATGGCTTGTTACGCCAGTATCTCGCCAAGGGATCGGACCTGTCCGTCTATAGCCAGAATGATCTCGACGCGATTGCCCTCAGCCTCAATACCCGGCCGAGGAAAACCCTTGGCTTTAGAACCCCTGGCGCTATGCTGGCCGAAGCTGTTGCGCTGATCGATTGAACTCACCGTCTGAGCCGCGCGCCACCACGGCCCCAACTCAGCGGGGACGGCCCGCCATTTGGCACTATTCTCATGCCGCCAGAGAATGGCCTCAACGGTCCGCCGCAGATCCTGCGGCGGTGTCTTGCCCTTGGGACGGCACTGTTCCACCAAAGGCTCCAGCATCGCCCATTGTGCGTCCGTCAGCATGGCTCCTCCTCAGATCAGGACGAGCGAAACGCCCTCAGACGCAATGAGTTCAAGCGCTAACAGGCCTTAGCTGTTTGGTGGCGGAACGTCGTTGGGACCGAGTGCGTTGGGCGATTGAGAACTATGCCTGGCGCTTCGAGCGGGCTGTCCGCTCCTCGCCGCACCGAGGGAGGGAGTGATGCTGTCCATCCACCCGCAAGCCCGCACCACCCCGGCCATTCGGAGCGAGATTGCCCGCTCACACGAGCCCACGGGTGTGCTGGCCCAGCGCTTCAGCGTGAGCACCGAGACCATCCGCAAATGGCGCAAGCGCGGCGCTGAGGACTGCCAGGACCACAGCAGCCGGCCGCACAAGCTGCCCTGGAAAGCCACGGACGAGGAGCGGGCCATTGTCTGCGCTCTGCGCCGCTCGACTGGCTTTCCGCTCGATGATCTGACCTTCATCGTCACGCACTTCCTGCCGCATCTCAACCGCGATGCGGTCTACCGCATCCTCAAGGCCGAGGGGCTCGGCCGCCTGCCGCCGGCGCAGCAGCGCCAGCGCAAGAGCGGCACGTTCAAGGATTACGATCTTGGCTTCGTCCATATCGACATCAAGCACTTGCCCAAGCTGAGAACCGCCAATGGGGAGAGCCGCAAGCGCTTCCTCTATGTGGCCATCGACCGCTGCTCGCGCTGGGTGCATCTGGCGGTCAAGGACGACGAGCTGACCACGAGCGCAGTCGCCTTCCTGAAAGAGGCGATCCGCACTTTCCCCTTCAAGGTCACGCACATCCTGACGGACAGAGGATCCTGCTTCACGGCTGATGGCTTTGAACACGCCTGCCACCAGCTGAAGGTGGAGCACCGCACGACCAAGCCCTACACGCCTCAGACGAATGGTCTCGTGGAACGCTTCAACGGGCGCGTGCAGCGCGAGGTGCTGGGCATCACGATCGATAGCCATCGGGATCTCGAGACGCTGCTCAAAGGCTTCAACCAAGCCTACAACAGGAGACGCCAGCGCGTGTTGAAGGGGCGATCCCCCGAGCAGGTCGTACAACGGCGCTTGGAGGCCGAGCCTAAACTCGCCAACCGCCGCTTCAAGCCGCCTGATTCAGACGCTTTGCCCCAAGCGCTCCAGGTCGTCGCTCATGCCAAGGAGGTCTCGCATCCAGACAGTTAGCAGAGAGGCTCTCAGACTGATCCCGCCACCGCCAAACTACAAATCAACTTCAAACTCGCGCCACTAGGGCACGACGTTTCTTGGATGCCGCCTTTTACACTTCGATAATTCCGAAGTTTACTGCTTTTATAGCAGCGACCGTTCTGCTGGCAGCATCCAATTTTCGCATTACCTTTTTTATATGGAAATTGACCGTATTTGCGGATATTCCAAGAATAATTCCTACCTCCCACGACGATTTCCCTCTTGCTGTCCACAGAATGCACTCTTTTTCTCTTAGAGAAAGGTTAGGAGCTTCCTCGATGCCACTCGAATTTGCGAACTTCGCGACCCTCAGATGGAAATGTACTGCGGCAAGTTGCAAGTATGTGATTGTTCTGCTTTGGAATCCGCGGTCCCAGGGTTGAGCAAAGCTCATGATCGCAAAGCTGCCATTGGGGCCGTGCAATGGAACAGTGATGCCCGACCTTAAGCCGAACGTCGCAGCCTCGTCGAAAACGCGCCGTTCGTTTTCGGTCGTGCTTGCGTCATTGTAAACCTCACTCCATTGAAAGGCATCTGCCCGCTTTCGACACGTCTTGGCGATGGGGTCTATCCTGTCATACCCCATTTCGAAACAGCGCTCCTGCCATTCATCAGGATAATTCAGCATGACCGCCGGACCGCGTCGGACCGGCTTCACAAACTTTTGGTCGGGTGTAAGAGAACCATAGGCGACCCACGGGCAATTAAAATTCAAGGCAAAAGCGGACAACAGGTCGAACAAGTGTTCGGAGTAAGCAACACCATCAGTCTGGTCGAGAAATCGGCCGAACTCGACCGCAAACGCCTCCCTGGATCCTTCGGGAAATGCGTCGACGGAACCAAAGAAAACTTCATCCGCGGGCGTTCCATAGTCACTCCTCAGCAGCCATTTGCACCGGATGCTGTCACCACTGGTGCACAAAGCTGTCTCTGTAAGAGACTGCGGCTCTGCGCGCCCTCGTCGGCAGGCCGGCCCCGCTAAAGCTCTATCAGTGCGGATCTGACGCAGATCTGACATGTTGCCTTACTTCCTTTGTTCAATCGAGCGATGTCATATCGATTGGCAACTCCTGTCGCCTCGCGACGGAGAGCTTCAAAAATCGTGCCAATTCCGCACAAGAGCCTCAGAGAGAAAATTGTTGGAATATTCTTCAGTGACCTAAGTGAGAGTGTGACAGGACGCCGGCCTGAATATTCCCGTGGCGCGGATTGGACAAACCCAACAGCAAGTATCGGGGCCTGACGTTTTTGCAGCGATGGCGAACAAGATTGCTCCGCGGGGGAGCGGGCTTCACGCGTCATGCAACCGGGCTCCGCATTGTTCGATGTTCGACACTGTCAGACATGCGACATAGCAGTATGAGAGCTATCATATTGGTTCGGAATGACTTTATTCATTTGGTATGGTACATGCGTGGTTATCCGCGAACGCGTCACGGACTGAGGAGAAATTGTCCCGTGATCATAGTTATCGACAATGCTGTTGCCACCGTGAAGACCGTACTTTCCCACGTCGCCGAGCCGGCAGAAGGTTGGCACCGGAGCTACAATCTCAGCCGGCGAGATCTGGAAGAGATGATCACCGAGCGCGGCATCTCGGTCGATCACGCGACGATTCACGACCTGTGAGAAAATCCTCTGGGAGCCCCGACGTGCTACAATAGCCGGAGCTTTCCCAGGGAGATCAGGCGATGGACCCTGTAGATCCGCAGGCCTCAAGTGAGACGGCTCAAGCATCCTGCTCAGATCCATCGCGACGGAAGCGCGTTCGGCTGGTGTGCGCTGATCGCCGGCAGTTGTGTTGGACCATGCTCGACGCCGAGCGATTAGTGGATGAAGACCATCCGGTTCGGGCAATCTGGGACTTGGCAACCCGGCTTGATCTGTCAGCCTTTGTAGACCGGATCGGTTCGCTTGAAGGTGGAGCTGGACGCCCCGCCTACGATCCTCAGCTTTTGGTGAGCTTATGGATCGACGCCTACAGCCGCGGCATCGGCTCGGCGCGCGAGGGCGAGCGACGCTGCGAGCACGATCCCGGCTTTCACTGGCTGACGGGGCTCCTCGCGATTAATCATTACACCCTGTCCGACTTTCGCTTGGCCCACCATGACGCGTTGGACGAGGTCTTCACGCAGGCTCTCGGGATCTTGAGTGCGGAGGGGCTGATGACCCTGAAGACCGTCATGCACGACGGCACGAAGATCACCGCGCAGGCCGGACCAAGCTCGTTCAAGCAAGAGGAGCAGATCAGGAAGCATTTGGCTGCGGCTCGGGAGCATGTTGCGGCTGGATTTGCTTCACTTATTGATCCGGCTTGGATGATCTTGAAATTCGCAGCCCGTCGACCCAGGTCGGCGGGATGAAGCATGTGGACATGCGCAAGCTGCCCGCAGCAGCGCAAGAAGAGCGTCGGCGGCAGGTGATCGGACTGCGCGAGAGTGGCCTGACTTACGAGGCCATTGCCGTGCAGGTCGGCCTGACCCGGACCGGCGTGTTCAACATCTGCCGCCGTGTCGCCGAACAGGGCCGGGCGGGATTGGCGAGCCGGCCGCGCGGCCCGGCCGCCGGTACGGGACGGTTTCTCGCGCCCGAGCAGGAAGCGCAGATCCGCGCTCTGATGAGCCAGCACACGCCCGATGAACTCGGTCTGCCCTTCGCCCTGTGGAGCCGGGCAGCGGTGCGGATGCTGATCGAGCAGTCCTGTGGGGTCCGGCTGGCGGGGCGCACCGTCGGCACCTATCTGGCGCGGTGGGGCGTCACGGCTCAGAAGCCGCTCCGACGGGCCTACGAGCCGTCGCCGAAGGTCGTACGGCGCTGGCTGCGGCAGGACTACCCGGCCATCGTGGCGCAAGCCAGAGCTGAGAAGGGCACGATCTTCTGGGGGGACGAGACCGGTTTGCGCTCCGATGATGTGCGTGGCCGCAGCTTCGCCCCACGCGGCCGGACGCCCGTGGTGCGCCCCTGTCACAGGCGAGCGGGGCTGGGCCTGATCTCGGCTGTGACCAACAAGGGCGAGCTGCGCTGGATGGTGCTTGATGGTGCGCTGAAGGCCCCGAGCCTGATCCGCTTTCTCGGGCGACTCATCCGGGATGCACACGGCAAGGTGTTCCTGATCTGGGACAACCTGCCCGTCCATCGAGCCCGGGCGGTGTGGGGCTGGTTGGCCGAGCGCACGGAGCAGATCGAGGTCTTCCACTTGCCTCCCTACAGCCCTGAGCTGAATCCGGACGAGGGTCTGAACGCCGACCTGAAGCAAGCCGTGACCCGCAAGCCGCCCGCCCGCAGCAAGCACGAACTCAAATGCACCGTCATCAGCCACATGCGGCGGCTGACAAAGCTGCCCGAGCGGATCCGGAGCTACTTCGGACATCGGCCATTCCGATATGCCGCGTAGTTCAAGATCTCCCAAGCCGGATCAATAAGTGGAGAGCGGTTTGGTAGCTATCCGGCCAGCCTTTCGAACTGAACCGGACTGACATAGTCCAGTGTCGAGTGACGCCGGACAGGGTTGTAGAAGCCGGCGATGGAACGACCAATTGCCGCCTTGGCCTCGGCTCGGGTCTGGAAAACGGTGCGCCAGACCAATTCGGAGTTCAAGGTTTTGAAGAAGGTCTCGACCACCGAATTATCATAGCAGTTCCCTGTCCCGGACATTGAGATCCGGATGCCGTGTTTCCTCAACTTGGCCTGATAGGCTGTCGAGCAATATTGGCTGCCGCGATCCGCATGATGGATCAAGCCCGCTGATGGCCGTCGGATCGCCACGGAGCAATGCCTCCCTTGGCGAGCACGACGCCAAAGACTGATCCGGCCTGCTTGCCAAGAGCACGGCCGATGTCACTCAGCGACTCGCCAGCTCTCCACCGGGCCCAGAGTTCCCTTTTCTGCTCCGCCGATAAGCCCGGCCGCCCCGTACGCGCCATCATGGATCCTTTCAGACACCGAAAAATCGATCATGGTGCGCTGACCCGTTGAATCCATCAAAGATTATTTGTTATACGTTGCAGACGCGAGCTGACGCTCCTCAGGGTAGAGATCTGCATGCAGCTTTTGCGCGCAAGAAACAGCAGATGATAAATCGTAGAATTCGTTGATCCTGGTAGCATCGCTTGTTATTTCACTCACCAAAATTCGCTTGCCAATATGTAACAGTTTGATCTGGCGCTCCGTCAAGATGCCAACACCAACGTCCGCATCATGGCTCAAGTAAATAGGACCTCCCACGTCCTGACCCGAACCTACCCACGTGATGTCGAGTTCCTCTAGCACGCGTAGTGCTGCTAACCATTCGAAACGATCATCAAAGTCCAACCTCGTCGCCGACCGATCGACGACAACTGTGGCAACATCTCCTGTGGCGGCGACATGCGTTCCGACCACTTCCCGCGGGCGCAACGATTTACAGGTAATCACAATGCCGCGGCTAGAGGCGTACTCAAGCGCCCCATAGTGAAGCACTTTGGCTCCATGGCGCGCCATACGGCTGACGCATGTGTGAGAAATCTCAGGGACCAACCTGGCTCCCTTTACCAGATGCGGGTCCGCCGTGTAGATGCCGCACACGTCCGAGTAAATTTCACAAGAGCCAGACCCAACGATATCAGCAGCTATCACAGCGGTTAAATCCGAGCTGTTACGGCCGAGCATTGAGATGCGCCCGCTCCTATCTACGCCCTGAGCGCCGGCAACTATTACAACTTGGCTAGTCTCCAATGCATTGCGAAGTGGTGATCTGTTAATGGCTTCGATAGATGCGCGGTTGAATCCAGAGGACACCCAAACACCTAGAGAGTAGCCAAACAGTGACGATACCGCAACCGAATGCTGCTCCAAGGCGGCTTCAAGTAGGCCAACAGAAACGACTTCGCCGGATGTGAGAACAGCATCGAGGGCGGCACGACCACATCGCTCATTCACGGATAGTGCTAGCTGCTTCAGAGATTCAGTAATGCCGGACATCGCACTGACTATGACAACAATTCGATCTGCATCTGAAGACAGACGCCTCACAATATGTGAGGCGATGAAATTAT
Source organism: Microvirga sp. RSM25 (assembly GCF_044784385.1). Classification (NCBI taxonomy): domain Bacteria; kingdom Pseudomonadati; phylum Pseudomonadota; class Alphaproteobacteria; order Hyphomicrobiales; family Methylobacteriaceae; genus Microvirga; species Microvirga sp. RSM25. The sequence continues at coordinate 115,213 of NZ_CP173040.1, forward strand.
AGTCCTCCGCATTGCGAAAGGAGGAGCCGCCGAACTTTAAAATTCTAACAGTCATAGTGAAATAGCCTCAATCTCGATACCAACAGCGCCGCAATCTGTTCAATCCGGCGCCGCTCTAATCTTGATATCCCCGCAGCATATTTAAGCTTCCAACCTTGCCCCTGCACCTACCAGGGCTGATAGTACGGTCAGGTCCAGGTGACGCTAGTGCCCAGGACAATCGGCGCTTTAAGCCGAGAAGCGGGCTACGACCTCGCCCCTTATACTCGGCCATGCGCGTAGACGGACAGAAATGCATGTGCAGATTCCGATTTCATCCAGCCAGGGATTCCGAGGTGAAGCCGGCCGCGATTCCGATTGTTCTCCGGCCGCCGTTCCGAGATAAATCCGGCCACCATGGACTTGCTTCGAAAAGACGGAGAGCCTCTCATGAAGCAGGAGGATCTCCATGCCCCACACACGTTTTACCAAAGAGTTTCAGGATGAGGCGGTTCGGCTTGCTCTGACCAGCGGCCGCAGTCGACGCGCGATCGCCGAGGATCTCGGGATCGACCTGTCGACCCTGCGCCACTGGATCGACCGCCGCCGCGAGCGCGAGATCGACGCTCCGCCCGCGGAGCGCCAGGAGGACATGGTAACCGAGCTGAAGCGGCTGCGGCGCGAGAACGAGATCCTGCGCCAGGAGCGGGAGATTCTGAAGCGGGCCACGATGGATTCAACGGATCAGCGCACCATGATCGATTTTTCGGTGTCTGAAAGGATCCATGATGGCGCGTACGGGGCGGCCGGGCTTATCGGCGGAGCAGAAAAGGGAACTCTGGGCCCGGTGGAGAGCTGGCGAGTCGCTGAGTGACATCGGCCGTGCTCTTGGCAAGCAGGCCGGATCAGTCTTTGGCGTCGTGCTCGCCAAGGGAGGCATTGCTCCGTGGCGATCCGACGGCCATCAGCGGGCTTGATCCATCATGCGGATCGCGGCAGCCAATATTGCTCGACAGCCTATCAGGCCAAGTTGAGGAAACACGGCATCCGGATCTCAATGTCCGGGACAGGGAACTGCTATGATAATTCGGTGGTCGAGACCTTCTTCAAAACCTTGAACTCCGAATTGGTCTGGCGCACCGTTTTCCAGACCCGAGCCGAGGCCAAGGCGGCAATTGGTCGTTCCATCGCCGGCTTCTACAACCCGGTCCGGCGTCATTCGACACTGGACTATGTCAGTCCGGTTCAGTTCGAAAGGCTGGCCGAATAGCTACCAAACCACTCTCCACTTAAGCGAAGCAAATCCAGTGCGCAGCTCACCCTGGATCTCGGACAGCGTGATGCCGGACTTCTCCTCCACCAGGGATCGGAGCAACTCCTGATGCGGCTCGAGCACGGGACGGCGGTGGCCTCCGACCCGGTCCGGCTTCACCGAGCCAGTCTCGCGCAGCCGCCGCATGAGCTTGACGGCAGCCGAGGGACTGACCTCATAGCGGGCAGCAACCTGGCGGATGGAGCTACCCTTCTCAACAGCGCGCACGATGCGCCGCGCAGGTCTTGGGACAACGGTGTGGTCATAGCGAGCCTCTTTGCTCACGCCCCTGACCACCACCGAGTCAGATCTCACGATTCCGTTCAACCCCAAACAGCTCTAAGAGGCTGGTGAGCAATTTTATTGCTCAATGTAAGTCATTGATTCAGAATAAGTTTGGTGCTGGGCCGCTGCGGCGGAGGTGGGCTGTTTGACGGTCTGGGAGCCCCGCCATGGATGCCTGTTCCTACGCCAGCGACCTCACCGATGCCGAATGGGCGCTGCTCGCGCCCCTCGTCCCCCGCAGCCATCCGGCCGGGCGGCGACAGACCTATCCGTTACGCCGCATTGTCGATGCGATCTTTTACCTGTTGCGTACCGGCGCCCAATGGCGGCTGCTGCCGCATGAGTATCCGCCGCGCTACGCCGTCTTTTACCACTATGCCCAGTGGCGCGAGGACGGCACCTGGGAGCATGTGACCCAGGTTCTGCGCGAGAGTTACCGTTGTCGGATCGGCAAAGCGCGCCAACCCACCGCGGCAATCATCGACAGCCAATCAGTGAAAACCTCTGAGATGGGCGGAGCGCGTGGGTACGATGGCGGCAAGAAGATCAACGGCCGCAAGCGCCATCTTCTCGTTGATACGCAAGGCAATCTGCTGAAGAACAAGGTGCATCCAGCCGACATCCATGATCGTGCCGGGGCCGAACTCCTGTTGGAGGGGCTGCAGCATCTGTTTCCGGCCATTGAGCTGATGTGGGCCGACACGGCTTATCGAGGGCTGAAGGATTGGCTTCAGAAGGCCCTGGGCTGGCGATTGTCCATCCCGCAGCATGGGTGGAGCGGCGGAACCTGGATGCGGGCTGACGCGGAGCCGCCACCACGCCCGAGCGGGTTTCAGGTGCTCGCGCGAAGGTGGGTTGTTGAACGAACGATCGCCTGGTTGACCACCAACCGCCGGCTCGCGAAAGACTATGAACGTTTGATCGAGACCGGCGAGATGCTGCTCTATCTCGCGATGAGCCGCATCCTGCTGCGGCGTCTCACGCGAAAAGAAAGATAATTGCTCACCAGCCTCTAAATGCCCACATGTGCTGGAAGTGGCTTCGAGAACGGTCAATCATCTCACTTACTCACATCGTCAGCCGACCCAACAGGCTACGAGTAACCGAAACCGTCGTGTTCATTGTATGTCCCTTCATGAAACAAAGGTTTAATGGGTTAACCCACAGAGTTACAGTTCACGCGCTTGGCCCCGCCATTCGTCGTAGCCCATCTGCTTTAGGCGCTTGCGTGCACAGACTTGTCCAGAATGTCCAGACCACGTTGAAGCGTCTGCCGGTCAATCGTCAAAGGAGGAAGAAGCTTGATAACCTGGTCCTCCGCGCCGCATCGCTCTACCACAAGCCCATCCTCAAAGGCCTTGCGGGCGGCTTTCTCGGCCAGTTGACCTGTACTGCAATCGAGCCCCAGCATCATGCCCCGTCCGCGCACGGACAGACTATGATTTCGGTTGCTTTGAGCGACCTGCCGAAGGCGTTCGCTCATGATGCGTCCTGTTTCCACAACGCCCTGAGACAGCTTTTCATCCGTCCAATATTTTCGTAACGCAGTAGTCGCCGTCACGAGCGCAAGATTGTTGCCTCTGAAAGTCCCGCTGTGCTCGCCCGGCTTCCAAACGTCGAGTTCGGGTTTGAGCAGCAAAAGGGACAACGGCAGGCCACTGCCACTAAGCGACTTCGACAAAACAATGATGTCGGGCGATAGATCCGCAAACTCGAAACTGAAGAAATTGCCCGTTCGTCCGCAACCTGCCTTAATGTCATCAACAATCAGGAGGATGCCGTTCTTTCTGCAAAGCCGCTCGAGCGACTGCAGCCAGTGCTTGCTCGCAGGGTTGATGCCCCCGTCACCTTGGACGGTTTCCAGAATGATGGCTGCCGGCAGGTCGACACCACTGCCTGCATCAGCAAGCATCCTGTCCAGATATTCCGAAGTATCGTTATCGGCTCCCAAATACCCGTCATAGGGCATGAACACTGCGCCGGCTGAAGAAAGACCTGCCGCATCTCGGTAATATCGATTACCCGTTACCGCAAGCGCGCCCAAGCTCACTCCATGAAAGGCGTTTGTGAAAGATATTATACTGTGCCGGCCAGTGGCCTTGCGCGCGAGTTTCAAAGCGGCTTCCACGGCATTGGCCCCGGTGGGACCGGGAAACTGAAATTTGTATGTCAGACCACGGGGGCGTAATATTATTTCGTTAAAATGCTCCATGAACTCCCTTTTGGCTGATGTAGCCATGTCCAATCCGTGGATGATTCCATTTGATTTCAAGTATTGCATCGCCTCGTTTAGCAAATCGGGATCGTTGTGGCCGTAGTTGAGGACGCCCGCGCCGGAGAGAAAGTCGATAAACTCGCAACCATTCTCGTCCTCGAGAATGGCTCCTGCGGCCTTCCTGAACACAACAGGAAAGGATCGCGAGTATGACCGCACGTTTGATTCGAGGTTTTCAAAGGCAAAGAGCGAGTTGGAGCTACTCTCTTGAAGCATGATCTTCCTCCCATCCTCTTGAATTGATAGCTGCGATTTCGGTCTGCCGTCACAAGCCGGTGTCTAATCGGAGTTCTGGCGGTGGCTCCGCGGTTATAATCGGCAATCTCTGCCCGTGCGCCTACCCAGGATGGTAGTATCGCCAGTGGTCGTTCTTTAGTATTCGCCTATTCCGAGTACACAAGGAACAGCGCAGTTGCACTCCATATCGCGCACGCACGAACTCCCCACTTTTGCAGACACGCGCGGCTTCCTAAACCACCCGAACAGACTGTGCGTTGCACAATTGCTTGCAGAGGCGAAAAGGAAAGGCGCGGTCGCCGTTCAGCCCAGATCCGGCGTCGGCGGCCACGACGAGATGCTGACGCTTCTATCCGGGATCGAGGTGAAGCCAGTCCGGATACTCCACACCAAGCCGGTGGCCCTGAACGGGCGTCCATTTGCGGCTCCCGGCTGGCGTAGAGGCCGCGATCTCAACCAGCGAGCGAAAGCTCCTCGATATTCGCCACGGCTCACAGACTGCAGGCCATCTGTTCGAAACAGCCTTTGATTCGGAAATTATGTCTTTCGAGGGCGGCGGGATCACTTACAATCTGCGCTATACCAAGAAAGTGCCACCTGAACACTTGATCGCTTCCTGGGGTAGAATTGACCACCTTTGCGGAGCGGTCACCGATCAAGGCATCATTGTGTCGCGCGAGATGTTCGGCACTCTGATATCAGTCCTAAACCGAGTATTCGAAATATTGCAAATACGCATCTTGAGCCATAATAGCATGAGCGTGGAATTTATCTTGGTTCCGCCGCTGTGTGACGCGACAAATGCGCGACCATCAAGAGCCAACCCCTTTCAGCCGTTGGAGAACAAATGACTATCCCTCCGATCGACGCTGCCAATGGAGCCTACCGCGAACGTCCTATTGAGCCACGAAAGACGGCACTGCTGAGCATCGACATGCAGAATGTTGAGTTCAGCCATGAAATGCTGGAGCGCTCGAGGAATGCTGGAACCCAAGAGGCCACAAAGCGCTCCTTCTTCGAGCGCATGGCCAGCACGGTAATCCCAAATCAAGCGCGCCTGCAGCATGCCGCGCGTGAAGCTGGAATTGAGGTGATCTTTACAGTTATCGAAAGCCTTACACAGGACGGACGCGACCGAAGCCTTGATCACAGAATCTCTCAATTGAACATACCCAAGGGCTCGTGGGGAGCGCAGGTCATCGATGCGGTCAAACCGGAAGGTGATGAAATCGTAATTCCAAAAACCGCTTCAGGAATATTCAACTCGACTAACATCGAGTACGTGTTGCGTAATCTCGGGATCGAGTACTTGATTGTCTACGGCGTTCTGACCGATCAATGCGTGGAAACGACGATCAGAGATGCTGCTGACAAGGGCTTCTTGGTCACTCAGGTCGAAGACTGCTGCGCAGCCTTTACTCCCGAGAACCACAAGGCCTCGGTGGAATCGGTGCGCGGCCACTACTGCCGCACTCGAAGTACGGACGAGATCATCTTGGAATTTCGCTAGTCTTGCTGGGCCAGTGTTGTGCCAAGCTGCCTGGATTTGTCGGGCAAAAGACGTGTGCATTGCCCGTAATAGGCTTCCAAGACGGGCGCGGCGATGCAGGCGGCGAAGGAATCGTCGGCATGCTTTCAGAAACATTCACCACTAAGAGGCTGGTGAGCAATTATCTTTCTTTTCGCGTGAGACGCCGCAGCAGGATGCGGCTCATCGCGAGATAGAGCAGCATCTCGCCGGTCTCGATCAAACGTTCATAGTCTTTCGCGAGCCGGCGGTTGGTGGTCAACCAGGCGATCGTTCGTTCAACAACCCACCTTCGCGCGAGCACCTGAAACCCGCTCGGGCGTGGTGGCGGCTCCGCGTCAGCCCGCATCCAGGTTCCGCCGCTCCACCCATGCTGCGGGATGGACAATCGCCAGCCCAGGGCCTTCTGAAGCCAATCCTTCAGCCCTCGATAAGCCGTGTCGGCCCACATCAGCTCAATGGCCGGAAACAGATGCTGCAGCCCCTCCAACAGGAGTTCGGCCCCGGCACGATCATGGATGTCGGCTGGATGCACCTTGTTCTTCAGCAGATTGCCTTGCGTATCAACGAGAAGATGGCGCTTGCGGCCGTTGATCTTCTTGCCGCCATCGTACCCACGCGCTCCGCCCATCTCAGAGGTTTTCACTGATTGGCTGTCGATGATTGCCGCGGTGGGTTGGCGCGCTTTGCCGATCCGACAACGGTAACTCTCGCGCAGAACCTGGGTCACATGCTCCCAGGTGCCGTCCTCGCGCCACTGGGCATAGTGGTAAAAGACGGCGTAGCGCGGCGGATACTCATGCGGCAGCAGCCGCCATTGGGCGCCGGTACGCAACAGGTAAAAGATCGCATCGACAATGCGGCGTAACGGATAGGTCTGTCGCCGCCCGGCCGGATGGCTGCGGGGGACGAGGGGCGCGAGCAGCGCCCATTCGGCATCGGTGAGGTCGCTGGCGTAGGAACAGGCATCCATGGCGGGGCTCCCAGACCGTCAAACAGCCCACCTCCGCCGCAGCGGCCCAGCACCAAACTTATTCTGAATCAATGACTTACATTGAGCAATAAAATTGCTCACCAGCCTCTTACACTACAGTTGCACCTTCTGAAGATGGGCTCATAATCTGCTGATCTGACCCAGGAGGCTGCCATGACGGGTGTGCCCATCGAGCAGATGCTCGAGCTCTGGTGTGTGGAGTTGCGTCAGGTCAAAGCGGATCTCCAATCCTTGTTTGCTCATCCGAGTGTTGGCGCCTCAGCGGCTGCTTTCCTCGACGGATTGTTGGGGCCGGAGCGGCGCAAGACCGGCTGGATGCGGGCGGAAGCCGCAGGAGACTCGGGCCCCTGGCGTCAGCAGGCGGTGCTCGGGCGCAGCCACTGGGACGCGGATGCCCTGCGGGACATGGTGCGCGACTATGCTCTTGAGACGCTCGCCGCGCCCGGGGCCGTGCTGGTGATCGACGAGACCGGCTTTCTCAAGCAGGGTCAGCACTCGTGTGGCGTCGGTCGGCAGTACACCGGATCAGCGGGCAAGATCACCAGCTGCCAGATTGGCGTATTTGCCGCTTATGTCTCGGACAAGGGCTGCGCCTTCATCGACCGCCAGCTGTATCTGCCGCAGGACTGGACGAACAAGCCGGAGCGTCGGACCGCCGCTCATGTGCCCGACAACCTCCACTTCGTCACCAAGCCGCAGATCGCCACACAGATGATCGAGCGCGCGATTGCCGCCGGTGTGCCGTTCGACTGGGTGGCCACCGACACGGTCTATGGTGTCGGTAAAGTGGAGATGCAGCTGCGCCGGGCCGGCAAGGGCTATGTGCTGGGCGCGCATGCCACCGATCAGTTCTCGTCCTGGATCGACAAACCCGAAGTGGCCGGCACGGCCGAGAAGATTGCGCAGGCTCTTGCGCCCGAGGCTTGGACGCGCCTGTCGGCGGGCGACGGCACGAAGGGAGCACGCCTGTACGACTGGGCTTATCTCGAACTCGCTGATCTTGAGGCGGAGGAGTACAACGAGGATCTCACCGGCCTGTGGACCCGTGGCCTGCTGATCCGACGCAGCCTCAGTGATGAGGACCTGGCGTTCTTCTCGACCTGGTGTCCGGCCGGCACGCCGATCGAGATCCTGGTGCGGGTCGAGGGGCAGCGTTGGACGATTGAGGACGCGTTTGAGACCGCCAAGACGGAGTCGGGCCTGACGCATAACGAAACCCGCTCGTGGCAGGGCTGGCACCGGCATGTGTCCCTGGTGATGCTGGCGTTTGCCATGATGGCGGTGGTGCGCGAGCGCGCCAACACGCTCACGTCACCCCAAAAAAGAAACGACGAAGCCAAGCTGCAGCGCTGGTACGCTGGTCTGTCCAGGAAATCCGCCGCGTGGCCACACGCCTCCAGCAACACCAGATCGAGCCTGCCCTCGTGATCGCCTGGTCCGCGTGGCGCCGCGCGCATCAGGCGATGGCGCAGGCCTCTCATCGCAAACGAAAGGTGCAACTGTAGTGCTTAGAGCTGTTTGGGGTTGAACGGAATCGTGAGATCTGACTCGGTGGTGGTCAGGGGCGTGAGCAAAGAGGCTCGCTATGACCACACCGTTGTCCCAAGACCTGCGCGGCGCATCGTGCGCGCTGTTGAGAAGGGTAGCTCCATCCGCCAGGTTGCTGCCCGCTATGAGGTCAGTCCCTCGGCTGCCGTCAAGCTCATGCGGCGGCTGCGCGAGACTGGCTCGGTGAAGCCGGACCGGGTCGGAGGCCACCGCCGTCCCGTGCTCGAGCCGCATCAGGAGTTGCTCCGATCCCTGGTGGAGGAGAAGTCCGGCATCACGCTGTCCGAGATCCAGGGTGAGCTGCGCACTGGATTTGCTTCGCTTAAGTGGAGAGTGGTTTGGTAGCTATTCGGCCAGCCTTTCGAACTGAACCGGACTGACATAGTCCAGTGTCGAATGACGCCGGACCGGGTTGTAGAAGCCGGCGATGGAACGACCAATTGCCGCCTTGGCCTCGGCTCGGGTCTGGAAAACGGTGCGCCAGACCAATTCGGAGTTCAAGGTTTTGAAGAAGGTCTCGACCACCGAATTATCATAGCAGTTCCCTGTCCCGGACATTGAGATCCGGATGCCGTGTTTCCTCAACTTGGCCTGATAGGCTGTCGAGCAATATTGGCTGCCGCGATCCGCATGATGGATCAAGCCCGCTGATGGCCGTCGGATCGCCACGGAGCAATGCCTCCCTTGGCGAGCACGACGCCAAAGACTGATCCGGCCTGCTTGCCAAGAGCACGGCCGATGTCACTCAGCGACTCGCCAGCTCTCCACCGGGCCCAGAGTTCCCTTTTCTGCTCCGCCGATAAGCCCGGCCGCCCCGTACGCGCCATCATGGATCCTTTCAGACACCGAAAAATCGATCATGGTGCGCTGACCCGTTGAATCCATCGTGGCCCGCTTCAGAATCTCCCGCTCCTGGCGCAGGATCTCGTTCTCGCGCCGCAGCCGCTTCAGCTCGGTTACCATGTCCTCCTGGCGCTCCGCGGGCGGAGCGTCGATCTCGCGCTCGCGGCGGCGGTCGATCCAGTGGCGCAGGGTCGACAGGTCGATCCCGAGATCCTCGGCGATCGCGCGTCGACTGCGGCCGCTGGTCAGAGCAAGCCGAACCGCCTCATCCTGAAACTCTTTGGTAAAACGTGTGTGGGGCATGGAGATCCTCCTGCTTCATGAGAGGCTCTCCGTCTTTTCGAAGCAAGTCCATGGTGGCCGGATTTATCTCGGAACGGCGGCCGGAGAACAATCGGAATCGCGGCCGGCTTCACCTCGGAATCCCTGGCTGGATGAAATCGGAATCTGCACATGCATTTCTGTCCGTCTACGCGCATGGCCGAGTATAAGGGGCGAGGTCGTAGCCCGCTTCTCGGCTTAAAGCGCCGATTGTCCTGGGCACTAGCGTCACCTGGACCTGACCGTACTATCAGCCCTGGTAGGTGCAGGGGCAAGGTTGGAAGCTTAAATATGCTGCGGGGATATCAAGATTAGAGCGGCGCCGGATTGAACAGATTGCGGCGCTGTTGGTATCGAGATTGAGGCTATTTCACTATGACTGTTAGAATTTTAAAGTTCGGCGGCTCCTCCTTTCGCAATGCGGAGGACTATAATTTCATCGCCTCACATATTGTGAGGCGTCTGTCTTCAGATGCAGATCGAATTGTTGTCATAGTCAGTGCGATGTCCGGCATTACTGAATCTCTGAAGCAGCTAGCACTATCCGTGAATGAGCGATGTGGTCGTGCCGCCCTCGATGCTGTTCTCACATCCGGCGAAGTCGTTTCTGTTGGCCTACTTGAAGCCGCCTTGGAGCAGCATTCGGTTGCGGTATCGTCACTGTTTGGCTACTCTCTAGGTGTTTGGGTGTCCTCTGGATTCAACCGCGCATCTATCGAAGCCATTAACAGATCACCACTTCGCAATGCATTGGAGACTAGCCAAGTTGTAATAGTTGCCGGCGCTCAGGGCGTAGATAGGAGCGGGCGCATCTCAATGCTCGGCCGTAACAGCTCGGATTTAACCGCTGTGATAGCTGCTGATATCGTTGGGTCTGGCTCTTGTGAAATTTACTCGGACGTGTGCGGCATCTACACGGCGGACCCGCATCTGGTAAAGGGAGCCAGGTTGGTCCCTGAGATTTCTCACACATGCGTCAGCCGTATGGCGCGCCATGGAGCCAAAGTGCTTCACTATGGGGCGCTTGAGTACGCCTCTAGCCGCGGCATTGTGATTACCTGTAAATCGTTGCGCCCGCGGGAAGTGGTCGGAACGCATGTCGCCGCCACAGGAGATGTTGCCACAGTTGTCGTCGATCGGTCGGCGACGAGGTTGACTTTGATGATCGTTTCGAATGGTTAGCAGCACTACGCGTGCTAGAGGAACTCGACATCACGTGGGTAGGTTCGGGTCAGGACGTGGGAGGTCCTATTTACTTGAGCCATGATGCGGACGTTGGTGTTGGCATCTTGACGGAGCGCCAGATCAAACTGTTACATATTGGCAAGCGAATTTTGGTGAGTGAAATAACAAGCGATGCTACCAGGATCAACGAATTCTACGATTTATCATCTGCTGTTTCTTGCGCGCAAAAGCTGCATGCAGATCTCTACCCTGAGGAGCGTCAGCTCGCGTCTGCAACGTATAACAAATAATCTTTGATGGATTCAACGGGTCAGCGCACCATGATCGATTTTTCGGTGTCTGAAAGGATCCATGATGGCGCGTACGGGGCGGCCGGGCTTATCGGCGGAGCAGAAAAGGGAACTCTGGGCCCGGTGGAGAGCTGGCGAGTCGCTGAGTGACATCGGCCGTGCTCTTGGCAAGCAGGCCGGATCAGTCTTTGGCGTCGTGCTCGCCAAGGGAGGCATTGCTCCGTGGCGATCCGACGGCCATCAGCGGGCTTGATCCATCATGCGGATCGCGGCAGCCAATATTGCTCGACAGCCTATCAGGCCAAGTTGAGGAAACACGGCATCCGGATCTCAATGTCCGGGACAGGGAACTGCTATGATAATTCGGTGGTCGAGACCTTCTTCAAAACCTTGAACTCCGAATTGGTCTGGCGCACCGTTTTCCAGACCCGAGCCGAGGCCAAGGCGGCAATTGGTCGTTCCATCGCCGGCTTCTACAACCCGGTCCGGCGTCATTCGACACTGGACTATGTCAGTCCGGTTCAGTTCGAAAGGCTGGCCGAATAGCTACCAAACCACTCTCCACTTAAGCGAAGCAAATCCAGTGCGCAGCTCACCCTGGATCTCGGACAGCGTGATGCCGGACTTCTCCTCCACCAGGGATCGGAGCAACTCCTGATGCGGCTCGAGCACGGGACGGCGGTGGCCTCCGACCCGGTCCGGCTTCACCGAGCCAGTCTCGCGCAGCCGCCGCATGAGCTTGACGGCAGCCGAGGGACTGACCTCATAGCGGGCAGCAACCTGGCGGATGGAGCTACCCTTCTCAACAGCGCGCACGATGCGCCGCGCAGGTCTTGGGACAACGGTGTGGTCATAGCGAGCCTCTTTGCTCACGCCCCTGACCACCACCGAGTCAGATCTCACGATTCCGTTCAACCCCAAACAGCTCTAAGAGGCTGGTGAGCAATTTTATTGCTCAATGTAAGTCATTGATTCAGAATAAGTTTGGTGCTGGGCCGCTGCGGCGGAGGTGGGCTGTTTGACGGTCTGGGAGCCCCGCCATGGATGCCTGTTCCTACGCCAGCGACCTCACCGATGCCGAATGGGCGCTGCTCGCGCCCCTCGTCCCCCGCAGCCATCCGGCCGGGCGGCGACAGACCTATCCGTTACGCCGCATTGTCGATGCGATCTTTTACCTGTTGCGTACCGGCGCCCAATGGCGGCTGCTGCCGCATGAGTATCCGCCGCGCTACGCCGTCTTTTACCACTATGCCCAGTGGCGCGAGGACGGCACCTGGGAGCATGTGACCCAGGTTCTGCGCGAGAGTTACCGTTGTCGGATCGGCAAAGCGCGCCAACCCACCGCGGCAATCATCGACAGCCAATCAGTGAAAACCTCTGAGATGGGCGGAGCGCGTGGGTACGATGGCGGCAAGAAGATCAACGGCCGCAAGCGCCATCTTCTCGTTGATACGCAAGGCAATCTGCTGAAGAACAAGGTGCATCCAGCCGACATCCATGATCGTGCCGGGGCCGAACTCCTGTTGGAGGGGCTGCAGCATCTGTTTCCGGCCATTGAGCTGATGTGGGCCGACACGGCTTATCGAGGGCTGAAGGATTGGCTTCAGAAGGCCCTGGGCTGGCGATTGTCCATCCCGCAGCATGGGTGGAGCGGCGGAACCTGGATGCGGGCTGACGCGGAGCCGCCACCACGCCCGAGCGGGTTTCAGGTGCTCGCGCGAAGGTGGGTTGTTGAACGAACGATCGCCTGGTTGACCACCAACCGCCGGCTCGCGAAAGACTATGAACGTTTGATCGAGACCGGCGAGATGCTGCTCTATCTCGCGATGAGCCGCATCCTGCTGCGGCGTCTCACGCGAAAAGAAAGATAATTGCTCACCAGCCTCTTAGTGGTGCATCCGGCAGGTAGAGGGGTATAATGGCAGCCCCCTCTGACCTGCTGGCGGAGGTGGCCCATGGCACCAGTCTGCTTACGGGACTTGACCGCTGCGGAACGTGCGGCGGTCCAGAAGTTGGCCCACTCGCGCACCGGCTCAGATGGTGCAGCGCGCCCAGATCATCTGGCGGGCCAGTTGCGGCGCGAGCGCCTCGACGATTGCAGCCCGCGTGGGGCTTGATGGCGAGACGGTGCGCAAGCGCATCCACCGCTTCAACCGGGAGGAGTGGATGCCCTCAAAGACCGATACCGCTCGAGCCGCCCGCCGACGTATTCGGCCGAACAGACTGCCACCGTGATCGCCACCGCGCTGACCAAACCTCAGACGCTGGAGCTGCCGTTCACGTCCTGGACGCTCGACCGATTGGCGGCCTACCTGCATGAGAAGGGCATCGCCATGCAGCGCAGCCGCATCGACGAGATCCTACTCCACGAGGGCCTGCGCTGGCGCAAGCACGAGACCTGGTTCGGCGAGCGGGTTGATCCGGCGTTCGCCGAAAAAAGGGGAAGATCGAGACACTCTACACGGCATCACCTGCGGACAGTTGGGTCATCTGCCTCGACGAGATGGGGCCGGTGAGCGCCAAGAGTTATGCCGGGCGTGCCCTGATGCACAGCCGGACGCGGCCGGCGCGCCAAGGGCTCCATCTTCGGTGCATTCTGTCCCGCAACGGGCGAAGCCTTCACGCATCCCTCTCCAGGACGGGGCGGCGCGCCTTGGGTCGACTTCCTTGACCGCGTTGAGACCTGGATCCCGCGCACGACCAAGCGGGTGTCCGCGATCATGGATAACCTGGGTTCGCATCGCACGACCGACGTGCTGCTGTTTCTGCTCGCGCATCGGCGCTGGGAGATGGTGTTCCAGCCCAAGGATGCGGCTTATCTCAACCTGATCGAGCCCTGGTGGAAGATCCTGCGCTCGCTGGCGTTAGCGGGGCGGCGCTTCGAGACCTGGGACGAGATCACCGATGCGATCCACTGCTCGACGGTCTACTGGAATGCGCATCGCCATCCCTTCGTCTGGGGCAGGAGGCGCCGGCATCGGCCACGCCGTGCACCCGGTGTCGCCCTCCTGCCGAGGGCAGCGTGACTTCCCGGATGCACCACTTAGTGATCGACCTTATGAACGGCTGTGCGATCCCAATCGAGTTACCTCTCGGCAGCAGCGCCGCGCCTGCCGGGGCGATCCAGGCAGTGCTGACGAGACATCGTGTGCTGTCGCGCGTCTCACGACGAAGATGTTGCGCCTGTCACTGTCGTGAAAGAATCGGCCCGCATTTGCCGTCTCTCAGCATTTAGCCCCTTGACCAGGAAATATCGGAATGGATTTGCCCATCGCAAGTGCCATCTACGACAGCTACGAGCTGTTCCCACCGCACATAAAGGTCGCCGCACGTTGGTTGCTCGACCTTCCGAAGGAGGTTGCACTGCTGTCGATGAGGGAGCAGGAGTGCCTACGGCCACGATAATTCGGCTTGCAGAGCGCCTCGGCTTCGATGGTTTTGCCAAGTTGAAGGAGATATTCGCGGACACCATCAGAGCACTGCCAGAAAGCTTCGCGGGGCATACACCGGAATTAATGGCACGACCAGAGGCTGAGGGCGACGGCGCCCTTATCGTTGAAACGATCGATGTCTTGCATGGCCATCTAAGGAACCTTGCGCAGCCTTCCGCAATTGCCGCGCTGGTAGCGGCGGCCGATCTCCTGGCTCAGTCGCTTCTGTATCGGCCTCCGTTCGAGCTTTCCTGCGGCCTATCTGATGCACTATGTCGGGTCATTGCTCGGCTCGCCCACGACATTGATCGACGGAATAGGTGGCACGGCCAATGATGCAGTCCGGTCGGCCGACCCACGACACGCTTTACTGGCGGTTACAGTGAGCCCGTACAGTCGCTACACAATCCAGGTCTCGGAGCTTGCGGTCACGCGCGGTGCAAAGCTAATTGCTTTGCCTGACAGCGAGCTATCTCCGATCGTTAAACTTTCCGAAGTTATGATCCGCGTTCGGACCGAAATGCCTTTGCTCTTTCACACCATGACTCCCGCATTTGTAGCGGTGGAGTGCCTCGTGCAACTGATCGCGGCCAAGCGCGGAAGCCACGCGCTTGAAGCGTTGGCGGCGAACGAAGCACATCTCGCATCATTCCATACCTTCGTCTTGCAGGCCGCGCGCATTCGCGAACTGTGACTGGCCGAGGCAAAGCCGCTAATTCAAATCTCTCATCCACCGGCCGCGAGGATGCTACATCTCGAGGTTCAGAACTTCGATGGGGTTCATGTGCGGTCAGCGCAGATTAGGAGTTTATCCCAACTCCCGAGCAGCCTGACCGTCAATGAGCCCTCTAATTGCGGATGGTTGTCAAGCGTCTGGCAGACTGCAAACTTGAAATCAGCAGATCAGCCGCTTTTCACGAGACACCAGCGGTTGGCGAATTCTTCATAGCGAACGATGGCAGATTGCGTTGATGGTGAAGCAATGCACAACGGACGCGCGGTCGCGGCGTGGGCACGCCGGTGACCTCCGTGGCTGCACTGGCGCAAGGTGCGTACTCGACCGATATATTGCCGCGCATGGAGGTTCTTAAACCTCTGGTTATCAGGAACACGTCAGAAATGGATTTGCTTCGCTTAAGTGGAGAGCGGTTTGGTAGCTATCCGGCCAGCCTTTCGAACTGAACCGGGCTGAAGTAGTCGAGCGTCGAATGACGCCGGACGGGGTTGTAAAAGTAGAGTAGGCGGCTAGCGAGTTGCCATTGCTGGCACTTTTCCAACCGCCCCTCCCCGAATGGGGCATGCGCCGTTAGGAGCACCCGGCTCTCCAGTGTCCTCCAAAATCGTTGGCAGGGTGCATCGCAACAGCCGTCCGGCGTGGATGTCAGCATGGCAGGCCCGGCAAGTCACCAGAGTCTTGCGCTGGCGCGCCGCCATAACTTGAATCCACAGAGGCGGAGGTCGTCGCCCTTTGTACTGCAAGTCCTTTAGGGCTCGGACGTGGTGCACCTCGATGTCCTCCTGGGAGCCACACAGCTCGCAGGTATTGGCCAAGAGGCGCCGTTCGAGATCAGAACGCAGACTGCAGATGCGTAAGGGGATGCGGTCGTCGAGGACTGCTGTCTTATGCCGTGCCAGCGTAATGCCGCCCCACCGTGCTACCAGAGGCCTCATCCCTTCACCTCGTTCAACCATGACCTCAAGTCCCACACGCGGACCCTGGTCGGTCTGAAGTGTGGCTCCGAAGCGACGATAAACCCGTGCAACGCTCATGCGCAGTTTATGCGCGAGCGTCCGGGTCAGCGACCGCTCCATCGTCCACTTCAGACGGTTGAGCTGGTGCAGGTTGTATGCCCTGCGATAATACTCCACCAGGCCCCGGTATTCCCTTTGGTACTGAGCCACGATACTGAAGACAGAGTCGTGGATGAGTTCCGTGCGGTGTATCGGTTCGCCATGGCGGAGATATCGTTTGCACTTGTCCCGCACGACGGCTGATGGGACGCGCAACCCAATCTGCCCATTCAGGCAACGGTGACCGCGTCGATCAAGCTTCTGGTCGTTGTGCAGGACCTGGATGTCATAGCCGAGAAAGCGCGCAGCTTGTGACTGCGCGTGGGTGATCAAGGTCTTGGTTTCGGACAATTCCAGCTTGAGATCATCACGCAGGAAAGCTCCAACCTCTCGTTTGATCGCCTCGGCTTCGCATCGGGGGCCGCTGAAGCCGAGCAGCCAATCATCGGCATAGCGTATGTAACGCAAGCGTCGGTAGGTCGGGTCCATCGGATCGAGGGAGGGCACTTGCTTCATCTGACGGCGAAGCTGATCAGCCTCGTCTCGAAACCCCGCTTTCTCCAGCCGTTTCGCTCGTTCACGCATACGTGTTGATGCCGGGTTTGGTCTGCGTCGGTCACCACGGTTGTACTTTGGAAGGAGCGTTGTCTCGACAAAGCGATTCAGCCTGTCCAGGTAGATATTCGAGAGGATTGGGCTGAGCACCGATCCTTGCGGGCTGCCACTCAGCGTGGCGTTGTAGCGCCAGTCCTCCAGATAGCCAACCCAGAGCAGGTTGCCGATCAGCCGTAGGAAACGGCCGTCGTGGATCTTCTCGCTCAGGATCGAGAGCAGGACGGAATGGTCCAGCGAATCGAACGACAGCGTCAGTTGATACCCCCTTCCACAACCCGGCGGATCGGGATTTCGTCGAGATCGAGGTCACCGATCCGCGGCATCCGCTCTTCGGCCGCCGGTTCCTGCTGGTATCGGTGAGCGCGCGCCGGCGTGACGGCCACGCTCTCGTCTCCTACCGTGATCGCATGGTGCTCAAGCTCCCGATCGCCGCGACGAGCCTCGTTCCTCAGCTGCCGTGTGAGCCGCTGTGCAAGCTCACCCACGCGGCGCTGGAGGAACTGATCGCCCTGGCCGACGAGTGCGGGGTGACGCCATGCCGGTTCGACCCGAACGCGTCTGGAGACGCTTGCCCGACGACCTCCGCGCCGCGATCGCCGAAGACGTCGCCGCCATCCTCGCAGAGGTGATCTATGAGATCAGAGCTCATCACCGACCGGCATCTGGCCCGCCGCGCGGTCATCTACATCCGCCAGTCCAGCCCGCATCAGATGCTGACCAATCAGGAGAGCCTGCGCCTGCAGTACGATCTGCGCCAGCGCGCGCTCGGCCTCGGGTGGCGTGAGGAGGACGTCGAGATCATCGATGCCGACCTTGGGCTGAGCGGCGCGGCCGCTGTCCATCGCGAGGGCTTCAAGGACCTGATCGCACGCGTTACGCTCGGCCAGATTGGCATCGTGCTCTCCTCCGAGGTGACGCGCCTGACCCGGAACTGTTCGGACTGGTACCCGCTGCTCGATCTGTGCGGCTACAGGGACTGCCTTATTGCCGACCGCGACGGAGTCTATGACCCCGGCACCGCCAATGGGCGCCTGCTGCTCGGGCTCAAGGGCACTCTCTCCGAAGTCGAGTTGCATACGATCCGCGCCCGCCTCACGGCCGGCCTCCTGAACAAGGCGGCCCGCGGAGAGCTGGCGCTGATCTTGCCAGTCGGCCTCGTCCGCGAGACTGGTGGTGTGGTGGTGAAGAACCCGGACCGCGAGGTGCAAGCCCGTCTCGATCTGATCTTTGCGACCTTCCTGCGGGTCCGCTCGGCCAGCAAGGTGCTGCGCGCCTTCAACGAGCGCGGCCTGAGCATCCCGCGCCGGGGCCGGTTCGGTGATACGGTCTGGCGCCCGCCCACCGTTGCGGCCATCCTGCAGGTGCTGAAGAACCCCGCGTACGCCGGCGCCTTCGTTTACGGGCGTACCCGCTCGATCCGCACAGCGCCATCAGCCAGGGCCGCTCAGAAGAAGCTTCCGCGCGAGCAGTGGAGGATCGTCGTGAAGGACCAGTACCCCGCCTATATCAGCTGGGCGACGTTCGAGACGATCGAGGCCAGGCTTACAACAGGAGACGCCAGCGCGTGTTGAAGAGGCGATCGCCGGACGAGGTTGTGCGATGCCGCCTGGCCGCCGAGCCTAAACTCGCCAACCGGCGCTTCAAGCCGCCCGATCGGCACGCTTTGCCCCAAGCCCTCCAGGTCGTTGCGGCTGCCAAGGAGGTCTCGCATCCAGACAACTTAAGCTTCGTTAGGTGTCAGTTTCTCATTTCGCCCGACAAACTTGAAATGCGCAACGCTGTGCCGGCCGTCGACACTGACGGGCACCTCGCCCTCGACGGTCGCGCGACGAACAACGCGGCGCTGATCTCCGTAATCCTTGGTCGCACAATGCATCGTGGATCGGTTGTCCCAAATAGCAACATCACTCTGCTTCCACTTCCAGCGTACCGTGTTTTCCTGCGCGGTGATATGCGATTCAAATAGATCGAATAGCCTCTGGCTGTCATGTTTCGAGACGCCAACGAAACGTGCTACATAAGAGCCGAGCACCAGCGTGCGCTCGCCGGTCTCGGGGTGCACGCGCACGACGGGATGCTCGGTCTCGATCCTCGGTCCGGTAAAGTCCCCGACATAACGCCTGTTATAAGCTCCGGGGAAGCTGTGAACAGCCCAGAGGTCGTCGGCAAGCCGTTGCAGCGGCAGCGGCAAGTCGAGATATGCGGCCGCCGTGTTTGACCACACCGTGTCGCCGCCGACTGGTGGGATCACAACGCCTCGCAGCACTGAAATCTTGGGATAGGCATCCATGCAGGACCAATCGATGTGCCAAATATCAGCCTTGAAATCTTCGCCTGCGGAATCAATCTCGAGGATCGGCCTTGTTCCCTCCGGATATGGCGAAGGTTTCCCAAAACGAAGAGCAAACCGCTCCTGCTCGGCATCGTCGAGATGACCCTGGTCGCGGAAGAAGATGACCTTGTGCTCAAGCACCAGACTGTTTATCGCGGCGATGGTCTGATCCGTTAAATTGGCCGACAGCTTGATGTTCCTGATTTCTGCGCCGATGCGCGCTGTGCATTTAACGACATCGGTACGTGGAATGACATTATCGATCAAGTCCATTTTATTCTTCATGGTAGCATTCTCCAAGGTTGCTGCCTTTTCGTTATACAAAGCTATTGAACTGTTGATCGAGCATTATGATCAGAGACTCTCGCTGGCTCGTACTCGATCGTTATGGCTCACTTCATAATGTTGCCTCCTGTCCATTAGTGGGTAGTGTTATCATGTCTTTATCGGCCACCGCACCTACCTATCCTAGTAGTCTACGCCTGACGGAAAAAGTTCGCTCGAGGATTCCCCTTAGAGTCCGTCCCGTAAATCATGAGCATCGACCCAAGCGGCGGATGAGGAGCATGACAGAAGCGGCGTAGAGGAACGCTCGGGCTGACGTGAGTGTCGCCTCAGGATCCTTCCAGAGCCGGCGATTGCGACTAATCCAGGCGAAGAATCTTTCAACCACCCAGCGGCGTGAGTGTACCGCAAAGCCGACTTGATCAGGCGGCTTTCTGACGATCTCGATTCGGATCGAAGTGGCCTGGGCCGGGGTCTCGCCAGCATAGCCGCTGTCGGCAAACGCGGTGGCGATGAACGGGAACACGCGCCGCGACAGGCGCAGAACCACACAGGCCCTATCCCGGTCCTGCACGTCAGCCGGCTGTGGCTCCAGGATCAGACCGCGCCCATCGGTGTCGACCATCACCTGGCGCTTGCGGCCTTTGACCTTCTTGCCCGCATCATAGCCTCGCGGTCCGCCGCTCTCGGTGGTCTTCACGCTCTGGCTGTCGAGCACGGCCGCGGTGGGCGAGGCTTCCCGTCCGACCCGCTCGCGATCGGCCATGACCAGCAAGTGGTTGATGGTCTCGAACAGGCCGGTATCGCGCCAGAAGCTGAACCAGCGAAAGACGGTGCTCTTGGGCGGCAGGTCGGAGGGCAACAGCCGCCAGGCGATCCCGCCGCGCAGCACGTAGAAGATGCCGTTGAGGATCTCGCGCCAAGACCAGCGCCGAGGTCGCCCGTGGGTGCGGGGCTCGGGCAGAAGCGGCTCAATCAGCGCCCATTCGGCATCGGTCAAATCGGTTTCGTATCGCAAGCCGTCGCGGCTATACTGCCGCCGAGTGGTCGGGGTCCACATCGCGGGCTTCCAAGTTAGGCTTCAGCACCCTCTTGGAATCACGGCTACCCTGACCACTCAACCCCTTTTCGGGACGGGCTCTTAGCTCGACTTTGGCCATTTCTGGCAGGTGGTTTGGGAGTGCAGAGGCGGCGAAGCGAACGATGCGGTAAGTTGGTGTGTCCCCGCCAAGAGACACGGCCATGCCAGACCTGCCCGCCCGCTTCGCCGCGATCATTTTAGCCTTTGCCCCGCTCTTTCGCTACCGAACTTGGCGCCATGCCGAGGTCCTGCTCGTCGGGGCCATTCTGGCACCCGGCAAGCGCACTGTGACCAGCATCTTACGCATCACCGGCCTCAGTCGCGAGGCTCACTTCGTCAACTACCATCGCGTATTGAGCCGGGCTCGCTGGAGCGGACGTGAGGCCGCCCGTCTGCTGCTTTGTTTGCTCATCCACGCCTTCGCACCAACTGGTCCGATCATCCTCGGCCTTGATGACACCATCGAGCGTCGGCGCGGCCGGCGCATCAAAGCCAAGGGCATTTATCGCGATCCGGTGCGCTCCTCCGATGCTCACTTCGTCAAGGCATCAGGCCTGCGCTGGATCAGTCTCATGCTCCTGGCGCCCATCCCGTGGGCCGCCCGGACCTGGGCCTTGCCGTTCCTCACCGCCTTGGCGCCCTCGGAGCGCTACTGCCGTGAGCGCGGACACCGGCATAAGAAGCTGACCGACTGGGCCCGCCAGCTGGTGCTGCAGGTGCGGCGTTGGCTGCCCGCGCGCGAGTTGATCCTGGTGGCTGACATGGGCTTTGCCGCCCTGGAACTGCTCGCAGCCCTGTCCCGTCAGAATGTGATCTGCATCACCCGGCTTCGGCTGGATGCTGCCCTCTATGAGCCGGCTCCACCGCGTCAACCAGGGACATGCGGCCGTCCCCGCACCAAAGGAGCTCGCCTGCCAACCCTTTCTGATGTGCTGACGCGGACAAGTACGCGCTGGCAACGCGTTACGGTGCCGGGCTGGTATGGCGAAGGGGATCGGCTGATCGAGTTCTGCTCGGCAACGGCCGTGTGGCGCCACGGCGGCATGCCGGTGGTACCAATCCGCTGGGTGTTGCTGCGCGATCCCCTTGGACGCTTCTCGCCGCAGGCCTTGCTGTGCACCAATCCCAGGCAGGCTCCCTTGCAGATCATCCGCTGGTTCATCCTGCGCTGGCAGGTCGAGGTCACGTTCCAGGAGGCCCGCGCCCATCTGGGTGTTGAGACGCAACGGCAATGGTCGGATCGTGCCGTGGCCCGCACCACCCCTTGCCTGTTCGGGCTGTTCTCCATCGTGACCCTGCTGGCTGCCCAACTCAACCAGCGCACCCGAACAGCTGTGCTCATCGACAGCTGGTACCGCAAGTCGCATCCGACTTTTGCGGATGCGCTCGCAACCGTACGACGGCAGATTTGGCGCGAGACAGGTTTGTTTACATCCCGGCACCGGCACAAAACGCCGAAACCCTCACGGGCCCTTCAGCAATGCTTGGTTTACGCACTCTGTCACGCCGCTTGATTGGCCAAAGTCGAGCTTAGAGCGCCGGACTGGAAATCAGGCCCCTGGGCTTCTGAGGTGGCTCGGTTTGTCTGAATAGCGTTTTCGGCTTGCTAAGTGGAACGTCTGCCGGGATTAGGCCGCCGCGCGTTGCGGCAGCGGGTTGAAGTAAGCCCGATCGGGTGTCCGCCGGTCAAGGCTCGAGTGAGGTCTCCGGCTGTTGTAAAAGGTCAGATATCGGCCAATCGAAGCGCGGGCCTCGGATACGCTGTCATAGGCCTTCAGATACACCTCCTCGTATTTGATGCTGCGCCACAGGCGCTCGACAAAGACGTTGTCGCGCCAGGCGCCCTTGCCGTCCATGCTGATCGCGATCTTGTTCTTGAGCAGCACACTGGTGAAGTCGTGGCTGCTGAACTGACTGCCTTGATCCGTGTTGAAGATCTCAGGACTGCCGTAGTGGCTCAGGGCTTCTTCCACCGCCTCGATGCAGAAGGCTGCCTCCAGAGTGATCGACAGCCGCCAGGCCAGCACGCGCCGGCTGAACCAGTCGACCACCGCCGCCAGATAGACGAAGCCGCGAGCCATGGGGATGTACGTGATGTCCATGGCCCACACCTGGTTCGGTCGGGTGATCGGCAGCTTGCGCAGCAGATACGGATAGACCTGATGCCCCGGCGCCGGCTTGGAGGTGTTCGGCTTGCGGTAGAGCGCCTCGAGGCCCATGCGCTTCATCGGCGTGGAGACATGCAGGCGCCCAACCGTGAAGCCCTCGGCCGCCAAGAGGTCGCGCAGCATCCGGCGGCCCGCGAACGGAAACTCCAGATGCAGTTCATCCATCCGCCGCATGAGGGCCAGATCAGCCGCTGAGACAGGCTGGGGCTCATAATAGAGGTTGCCGCGGCTGACCCCGAGTTCCTCGGCCTGCCGGGCCAGCGGCAGGGCCTGCGAGCGGTCGATCATCGCTTTGCGCTCGGCCACACTCCGGCCTTGCCGAGCGCGTGCTCTAAAAAATCATTGGCCAGGGTCAGCTCGCCGATCTTGGCATGCAGCGTCTTCACATCCACCGGCGGGTTTGCGGATGCGGCCTTCTCGGCCCCGAACACGCCGGCGGCTCCGTCGAGGAGCTGCGCCTTCCACTGGGTGATCTGGTTGGGATGGACATCGAACTGCTGGGCCAGCTCAGTCAGAGTCTTCTCGCCCTTCACGGCGGCCAGGGCCACTTTGGCTTTGAAGGCCGGAGAGTGGTTCCGGCGGGGTCTCTTGCTCATCGGTTCTCCTGTTCGGCAGCCATTCTGACTGCGGTCAGGCAGAAACTCCACTTATCCCACTGTCCAAATTTCCCGAGCCAGCTCAGTCTCGGGGATCAGATAGTCGACCTTAACGACAATGGGGCCGCTGCGCGGCTTCAGATTGAGGGCGACAGTCGGAGCGTCGAAGGCCTCCAAAGGATCCGGCTCGGACTCCCGGCGCTCGCGCAGCGGAAACAGCGTGCCGGCCGCGGCGACCAGCACCAGAGCCCCCGCGGAGCCCGCCAGCGCCCAGGAGAGGGAATGGTTCTGGGCCACCGTGCCCCACAGCCAACTGCCGGCCGCAATCCCGCCATCGACCAACGCGTAGTAGATCGAGATGGTGCGCCCCACCACCCAGCGCGGGCTCGCCAGCTGCACGCTCACGCCCAGCCCGGACCAGGCGCTGACCCACCCCGCGCCGCCCACGGCAAGGGCAACGGTCGCCACGGCCACCGACGAGGTCAGCGCCAGGGCGAGGGAGCACGCCGCGCAGGCGATGCAGGCGAGCGTCATCAGCCGTTCTTGCGACAGGATGCGCCTGAGCACGCCATTGCAGACGCCGCCGACAACAGCGCCGATCCCGAAGCCGGCCATGAGGGCGCCATAGGCGAGCGGTCCTCCTTTGAGTTGATCGCGGACCACCAGGGGCAGCAGCGCCAGGATGGCGATGCTGGCCAGACCAAAGAGGGTGCCGCGGGCGATCGCCGCCTTGATTTCCGAGGACATCGCCGTGAAGCGCAGCCCGTCATAGATCGCCGTCCGCATCGACTCTCGCGGGAGAGGCGACGAGCGCACCTTCCACTTACAGCGCCAGAGGGTGGCCAGGGGGACCAGGTAGCCCAGGGTGGTGACGGCGAAAGCCGTCAGAAGGCCAAACGAGGCCGCCGAGCGCCGGGCCCACGGTGCGGACCGTGTTGAAGCCGACAGAGAGCAGGGTCACAGCAGCCGGAACATCGCGTCGATCCACGATATCGCCCACCGAGGCTTGCCAGGCGGGGTCGTTGAGAGCGGTGCCGCATCCGACCAGGAAGGTGAAGCCGAGGATCATCCACGGGTCGACCAAGCCCAGCGCCACACACAGGGTCAGCATCGCCGAGGCGATCACCATCAGGCCCCGGCCGACGACCATAACCCTGCGACGGCTGTAGTTATCAGCGATGGCCCCGGCAAAGACCGATAAAATGAATGCGGGCAGGTACGAGGACGCCTGCACCAGCGCCACCATCAGATCGGACGTCGAGATCGTCGCCATCAGCCAGCTGATGGCCACCGTCTGCATCAACCAGCCGAGACTGGAGACCTGCGTGGCGAGCCAGATGGCGCGAAAGGTCGGGTTCCTGAGCGGCGCGAACGTCGCCGGCGCCATCGGCTTCGCATCGTCCCCCGTCACACTGCTCATTGTACTGGCCGTTCTTGCCGTGGGTTTCATCTGCTCCCGCTTGGTCCAAAGGTTCGTTTCCGATTAGTTTTGCCGCCACGGAAGGGGGCCTGCATCTCTTGTGAGGGAGGTCAGGAGCGCCTCCCCAGCAAGAACCTGACCCGGTTCACGGGACGCACACTTCCTCCGACCCGAGGGCGCAAGCGCAGTGGCATGCGAAGCGGGGCTCTCTAGCCTTGCCATTCCTCCACCATCGGCGAGAAGGTCATCCGCGGGAGCCGAGATCAGGATCTGCATGAGTATTGTATGTTCCTTAGGGGCAGACGTTTGCTGGGCGAACAAGAAGAGGTGGCAGTTGCTTGATTCAACGGCTGGTGCGTTTGCCCAGCTCGCGCAGTAAGGATCTCTGCGGTGATATTCCAATGAAAATACCGCTCGTCAGATGAACGCACTCTGAGGAAGCATCCATGGCGTTTTCCAACGTCCCTCTGCGGGTCTTTATTTTGTGAGCTTAGTCGATGCCCGATGCCGAATTCGAGCAAATGACCGACCGAAATAAGTGCAATCCTGCAAAACAGTGATCAGCTCTGCCGAAAACCCGCCGCGATATAAGCACCATGGAAGAAGGAATTGCACCGGTTATCAATGGGACGATAAACATCTCACTGCTGGCTGCAGCAGTTCACAGTTTCCTACCTTGCCGTCGATCACGAACTATCAGCCCAACCCTTTCAAATTAAAGCAAGCCGCTGCTTTTCTGTGGCTTCGTTACGCACGCACCGGCATGTTAAGAAACTTCCGCGTCACCGGCTTGACAGCAAGATTTGAAAGTTTCATAACAAAGTAAAGATCGGGTTCGCTCGGTTAACGCCGTGGCTAAAGATCCGATCAGGCTAACACAGCGACTGCAGATGGCCCCTCTGACAGCTTTCGACATCGAGTACGCGAAATGCTCGCAAAGGTATGGGCCAAGAGAGGGAGGCTCTCACCTAAGGAGTGTTCAAAAATAAAGTAAGTATTCGGGACATCACGTTGCCGGGGCCAGAGGGATATTGCTGACCTAAGGTAGCTTTGATGTCGCGGAAATGATCCCGTGCCAGAGACTAAGCAACCATAAAGTAGGGAACAGTTAGATGAATAGACTTGTACAGATGTCTTTGGGTGGTCTTGCAGCGCATCGCGAAATTCCTGCGAGCGATTGCCATTCAATCCTCGATCGCTTCGCTCATCCCTTCAACGGCTTTATAAGCAGAGACCTTTGGGACGTTCCGTGGCGAAAGCGAGAACCTCAGTTGCATGATAAAGGCACTCCAGATCGCATTACGATCTGAATGTCGCCGAACGGCGTGTTGCCTTGCTGAGCAATTCCTCTTCAGCGAGACTGTGCCAGCGTCTCACTTGTAGTTGCGCTCCGGGCGTGCGCGAGATCCCATCTTGGGATCCGTTTTGCCGCTAGATCACAACGATATGCCAACTCAATGAGACCCAAGATCGTGCCACGATCCATCCTCGAATAGGCGAAGACGCGGCGGCTGTCGCGTGAAAACCATCGCAAGTCATGAAGCATCCCTCCCGCTGGCGCGGGAACAAACGGAAGGAACAGACAATGAGCTTTAGAATGAACCGCAGACTTTTCATGCAGGCGACGTCGTCCGCTATCGCGGCCGGTACCTTGTCCTCCGTCGCTGGGCGGGCCTCGGCTCAGTCACCGGGCGGGCTAAGGGTATTGGTGGGCGGCGGCGATGTGGCCAAGGCCAACATGGAAGCCTATGTGAAACCGTTCGAAGCCGCGACCGGGATTAAAGTGACGCCGATCACTGACGAGATGAGCGCGGCTCAACTTGAGCTAATGATGAAAACAAAAAACATAGCTGTTGACGTATGGAGTACCAATCAAGCTGCTGCGTTCATTGCAGCGGAAAAAGGCTACCTTGAACCGATCGATTACTCGATCTATCAGAAGGATCAGCTGGATGGGATAGTAGACTTCGCCAAGATGCCACATGGCGTCGCGGCGCTGATCTATTCGACTGTCATGGTCTATAACACTCAGAAGTATCCGGCTAACAGGCCGCGGCCGATCACTTGGGCCGAATTTTGGGATGTTGAGAGATTTCCTGGCGCGCGCGCACTCCCGAGTGGGCTTAACGGGGGCGGGGCATCTGGTCCCTGGGAGGAAGCTCTGTTGGCTAGTGGCGTAGCTCCGGACGCTCTTTATCCGGTAGACATTGACCGCGTTTTTACG
This sequence comes from Microvirga sp. RSM25, assembly GCF_044784385.1. Lineage (NCBI taxonomy): Bacteria > Pseudomonadati > Pseudomonadota > Alphaproteobacteria > Hyphomicrobiales > Methylobacteriaceae > Microvirga > Microvirga sp. RSM25. The sequence continues at coordinate 141,953 of NZ_CP173040.1, forward strand.
AGCCTCGACAAGATCAAACCGCATGTTCGCAAGTGGTGGGAGTACGGGTCCGAGGTCCAGCAGATTATGCGCGAAAAGGTTGCCGATGTCGTCAGTTCCTTTGACGGCCGAGCCCAGTTCCTGATTGACCAAGGCGCCCCGCTTGAGATCAATCGAAATCAGGCTAAAGTGACATGGGATTTTTGGGTGATTGCAAAGGGCAGCCCGAATGCGCAGAATGCCCAGAAGTTTATCGAGTTCGCCACACGTGCCGACCGCCAAGCCGCTTTCGCCCAGCTTATGCCTTACGGACCGAGCAACCTCAACGCCTACAAGCTCATACCAGAGAAGGTGGCCGTCAAACTTGCCAGCCATCCGAACTATTTGAAGAACAGCATTCCCGTCAACGGGAAGTGGTATACAGAAATCGGACAGGACGGCGTGACTAACAGTGGTCGACTCCTCCAGCGCTGGAATTCCTGGATCCTGCAGTAAATCGAAGCTCCCTGTAGCGTGAATCACTTCGGGAGGAGTGATTTGACGGCGCGCCGGCTCCCCGGGTCGGTGCGCCGTATCCGGTCCAATACGCGAATCGTTCACCAAACGGAGGCAACTCTTGCGACAGGATGCGCCTGAGCACGCCATTGGAGACGCCGCCGACAACAGCGCCGATCCCGAAGCCGGCCGTGACGGCGCCATAGGCGAGCGGTCCTCCTCTGAGCTGATCGCGGACCACCAGGGGCAGCAGCGCCAGGATGGCGACGCTGGCCAGACCAAAGAGGGTGCCGCGGGCGATCGCCGCCTTGATCTCCGAGGACATCGCGGTGAAGCGCAGCCCGTCATAGACCGCGGTGCGCATTCAGGGCGGACGCTGTTTTTCAGTAGCTTTGTCAGCAGCGTGCCGCCATGTTAAGAAATGTCCACGGCCCTGCCTTGACAGCAATATCTGAAAGTTTCATAACAATAAGGCGAGTGGCTCGGTTAACGTTTGGCTAAAGCAGCGACTACAGATGGCTTGTCTGACAGCTCTCAAGGTCGAGTACGGAATGTGTTCGCCAAGACCAAGGCTAAACGAGGGACGCTCCCCCATAAGAAGTGTCAAGAATAAAGTAACTTCGGGACATCGTGTGGCCAGGAGCAAGAGGGAGCTTGCTGGCTCGCCGCAGCCTTGATGTCGCGGAAATCATCAAATGCCAGAGACTAAGCAACGATAAAAGAGGGAACAGTTAGATGAATAGACTTGTTCGGATATCTTTGGTCGCCCTTGCAGAGCATAGCAAAATTCCTGCGAGCGATGGCCATCCAATTCTCGATTGCTACGCTCATCCCTTCAGCGAATTTGAGCATAGACCTTTGGGACGTTCCTCGGCGAAATCGAGAAGCTCAGTGTCGTGATGCAGCCACTCAGGATGGAACTGCGATCGCAACGTCGGCGGACGACGTTCTGCCGTGCCGAGCAATTCCTCGTCCGCGAGGCTCCAGCAGTGTCTCACTTATAATTGGCGCTGGGCGTGTGCGAGATCCCATCTCGGGATCCGTTTTGCCGCTAGATCACAACGATATGCCAACTGAATGGGACCCAAGATCGCCCCACGATCCATCCTCGAATAGGCGAAGACGCGGCGGCTGCCGCGTGAAAACCATCGCAAGTCATGAAGCATCCCTCCCGCTGGCGCGGGAACAAACGGAAGGAGCAGACAATGAGCTTTAGAATGAACCGCAGACTTTTCATGCAGGCGACGTCGTCCGCTATCGCGGCCGGCACCTTGTCCTCCGTCACTGGGCGGGCTTCGGCTCAGTCATCCGGCGGGCTAAGAGTATTGGTGGGAGGTGGTGATTGGGGCAAGGCCAACATGGAGGCCTATGTAAAACCGTTCGAAGCCGCGACCGGGATTAAGGTGACGCCGATCACCGACGAAATGACCGCGGCTCAGCTTGAGCTGATGATGAAAACAAAAAACATAGCCGTTGACGTATGGAGTACTAATCAATCGGCTGCATTTATCGCAGCGGAAAAAGGCTACCTTGAGTCGATCGATTACTCCATCTACCAAAAGGATCAGCTGGACGGGATAGTAGACTTCGCCAAGATGCCATATGGCGTCGCTGCGCTGATCTATTCGACTGTCATGGTCTACAATACTCTGAAGTATCCGGCCAACAAGCCGCGCCCGACCACTTGGGCCGAATTTTGGGATGTTGAGAGGTTTCCTGGCGCTCGTGCACTCGCGAGTGGGATCAACGGGGGTGGGGCATCTGGTCCCTGGGAGGAAGCTCTGTTGGCTAGTGGCGTAGCTCCCGACGCTCTTTATCCGGTAGACATCGACCGCATTTTTGCGAGCCTTGAAAAGATCAAACCGCATGTTCGCAAGTGGTGGGAGTACGGGTCCGAGGTCCAGCAGATTATGCGCGACAAGGTTGCGGATGTCGTCAGTTCCTTTGACGGCCGAGCGCAGTTCTTGATCGACCAAGGCGCCCCGCTTGAGATCAATCGAAATCAGGCAAAAGTGACATGGGATTTTTGGGTGATTGCAAAGGGCAGCCCGAATGCGCAGAATGCCCAGAAGTTTATCGAGTTCGCCACACGTGCCGACCGCCAAGCTGCTTTTGCCCAGCTTATGCCTTACGGACCGAGCAACCTCAACGCCTACAAGCTCATACCAGAGAAGGTGGCCGTCAAACTTGCCAGCCATCCGAACTATTTGAAGAACAGCATTCCCGTCAACGGGAAGTGGTATACAGAAATCGGACAGGACGGCGTGACTAACAGTGGTCGACTCCTCCAGCGCTGGAATTCCTGGATCCTGCAGTAAATCGAAGCTCCCTGTAGCGTGAATCACTTCGGGAGAAGTGATTTAACGGCGCGCCGGCTCCCCGAGTCGGCGCGCCGTATCCAATACGCAAATCGTTCACCAAACGGAGGCAGCCGTGACTGTGTACGTCCGAGATCCCGTCTCACATATCGAGGGTAAAGAAGTGGAGAAAAGCTCAGTTCTAGCGCAAATAGAGTTTCGCAACATCACCAAAATGTATGGTCCAGTCACCGCGGTGAAGGACTTGTCGTTGGCCGTCCGCCGTGGGGAGTTTCTAACAATACTTGGGCCTAGCGGTTCTGGCAAAACCACAGCGCTGATGCTGCTCGCCGGGTTCGAGGCACCTACTCAGGGTGACATTCTGATCGCCGGTAAATCTATCGCCGCCGTACCGTCTTACCGACGCGATCAGGGCATTGTCTTCCAGAGCTACGCCTTGTTCCCACACCTCACGGTCCGCCGGAATCTCGAGTTTCCGCTTGAGATGCGCGGCATGAATGCCGCCGAAAGAGCATCGCGGGTCAAACGTATGCTCGAACGCGTTCACCTCAACGAATTTGGGGATCGGCTGCCATCGCAACTCAGCGGCGGCCAGCAACAGCGTGTGGCGCTCGCCCGAGCACTCATCGCCGATCCGCCGGTCCTTCTCCTGGATGAGCCGCTCGGTGCCCTCGACCGCAACCTCCGCGAACAGATGCAGGGCGAGATTAAGAGTCTGCACCGGGAGTTCGGCAAGACCACCATATGTGTCACACACGATCAGGAGGAGGCGCTCACCCTGTCGGATCGCATCGTTGTGATGCGCGATGGTCGGATCGAGCAAACTGGCACGCCGGAAGCGCTCTACGACAGACCTAGAACCCGCTTCGTAGCGAAGTTTCTGGGTGAGGCCAACATCCTCGAAAATCCTGCCTTCCCGATCGAGGCCGATACAGTGCAGCCGTCAGGGACTATGGCTATGATCCGGCCGGAGCGTATTCGTGTCTTGACGCCCGCTGCATCAAGGAGTGCTGATACGGATCAGCGCCAGTCGGTCACGGGCATCGTGGACGACATGATCTATGCTGGGCCGCAGCGGAAGTACACGGTACGCGTCGGGGAAAACGTGCTCATCGTTCGCGAGCACGTTGCCTCTGGGCAGCCGGTCTTTCACTCTGGCGATGAGGTGCGGCTCGACTGGTTGCGGTCTGACGTCCGCTTGGTTGTTGCTTGAGAGGCCGAGGGTTAATAGAAATGGAAACGTTTCAGAAATTCAAGCGAATGCCCGTTCTGCTTACTGTACCGGCCTTCGCGATTCTGCTTGCTGTTTTTGCCATCCCGATCGTTCAACTTTTCCTGACCAGTCTCAATGCGCCTTCGTTCTCAGTTGCGAATTATCAGGCGTTCTTCACACAGTCGGCGAATGTCCGCGTACTGTTCCAGACCATTGAGATTAGCGCTGTGGCGACGGTCCTCTGCCTCGTTATCGGCTATCCCACAGCCTATCTGATCGTTGCCGCGCCCAAACGGTGGCGCGTCGTGCTCATGGTGCTCGTCTTCATCCCCTGGCTGACCAATGGCTTGGTGCGTACCTATGCGTGGGTGGTGATTCTTGGCGACAGCGGTTTAATAAACAATCTACTGATCGACTTTGGGCTGATCTCCAGCCCGCTGTCGCTCATCTACAACCGCATGGCCGTTTATATCGGTATGGTGCACATCATGCTACCGACGATGATCCTGCCGTTGCTCAGCGTCATGCTCGGCATCGACAAGTCGTTGGTGGCAGCAGCCCGCAGCATGGGCGCACGGCCCTTTGCTGCTTTCTGGCGAGTATTCTTGCCGCTCAGTCTGCCAGGTGTACGCAGCGGTTCGCTTCTGACCTTTATCTTCTGCTTAGGTTTCTACATCACGCCGCAAGCTCTGGGTGGACTGCGAGATGCCATGCTATCAACTTTCATCTCGGCTCAAGTAGCTGCTGCTGGCAGCTTAGCTTCTATCGCTGCTTCGTCCTTCATCCTGTTGGCGGTTGCCATAGCTGTGCTCTCATTGGTAGGGCTTGATCTTTCCAGCAAACAGGGCTTTGCGGGTAAATCGGCGCAGGCATACCGATCCAGTCGGGTGCCCTCCCTCGGCTCCCTTCTACGTCACCTAAACGAGTTTGCCATATTGCTTCGAGTTAAGCGCTGGAAGGCACAGCTTTACCGGGCGAGGATCAACAATCACTGGTCGGAAGTCGTCGGCGCAGCGTGGATCGTGCTCGTCATGTTCTTCTTGCTGTTTCCAGGACTCATCGTCATCATAATATCATTCAGCCCAAAACCCTATCTCGAGTTCCCGCCGACAGGCTTCTCGCTGAGGTGGTACCATTCTTTCTTTGCTGATCCTTCCTGGATTGGAGCGTTTTGGACCAGCGTCAAGCTCGGTGTTTCAGTTGCCGTGGTTTCAACCGTAGTTGGCACGCTCGCGGCCTATGGCCTGAGCCGAGCGCACTCGTCCGTGCGTCAGCCCCTGACGATGATTATCCTGTCGCCGATCACCTTCCCGAGCATCGTCGTCGGCGTCTCAATCTATTATGGGCTATTTCAGCTTGGACTGATCGGAACACTGACTGGAATTGTCTTGGCGCATACTGTCGGCGCTGTCGGCTCCGTCTTTGTCATCGTCTCGGCAACTCTTGCGAACTTCGACCGGCGTCTGGAGCAGGCTGCACAGAGCATGCGGGCCGGACCCTTGCGGACTTTTAAGAGGGTGACCTTGCCGCTGATCCGACCTGGCATCATCGGCGGTGCCGTGTTCGCCTTCCTCCACTCGTTCGACGATGTGGTTATCACCTCACTCATCAGCGTGTTCTCGATCCGCACCTTGCCGCTCAAGATGTGGGAGGATATCCGCCACCAGGTTGACCCGACGATCGCCGCAGTCGGTTCTATGCTGACCCTTCTGCCGGTTCTCTGGCTTATCGTCCTCTACGTTGGGTGGTGGCGGGCAAAATCTAAGGCTCAGAGCACGCTTGCCGGCGCTGTGCCTCATTGAGACGAGCAGCCGACAATCAGGTGCCGTCAGACGCGGTTTCTTCGATCGCGTTCGTGAAAGCGCCATGAACCAAGCCATCAGAACATGACGTCAAACCAATTTGACAGAGGTTCGTTCCGTCCCCAAGACCGCTACCATGGGAAGATCCATGAAACTCGATACAGAAAACATTGCACTTTCTCACTCGTCGATTGGTACGCGCCGGCACATCACCGTCTTCCGATTTGGCCGTGGGCGCACTGGTCCGAAAATATATCTGCAGGGTGGATTGCATGCTGACGAACCCCCGGGGATGTTAATACTACATCATCTCGTTAGACTCCTCCAAAAGAGGGATGACGAGCCAAACGGTGAGATCATTATAGTCCCGTGCGCAAATCCGATCGGTCTTTCCCAACGGTTCCAAGGGCACATTGCTGGACGCTCTGACCTTGGAGTAGGTGGCAACTTCAACCGTAACTTTCCTGACGTCAGCAACTTATTTCGGGAGCAGCTCTCGCTGCTGCGGAGCGAAGACTATGCTATGGATGAACAGGCCGTCAGACTAGCGCTGCGTAGGGCAGTCGCCGCTTTGACTTCTAAGACCGAGCTCGACAGCATGAAGCAGGCACTTCTAAGCCTTGCGATCGACGCAGATTACGTCTTAGACGTCCACTGCGACGACGGCGAAGTCGTGTATGCCTTTGTCTCCGATCCAGATCACCCTGATGTCAGCCTATTGTCTAGCCATATCGGGAGTGTTGCCACCATGGGCGGGTGGGTCGAGGCAGTTACGTTCCCGGGTTCATGTTATCGGCCATGGCGCGCGGCGCGAGAGCTTCTCCCAGGCGGTTCGACAACCAGACGCTTGGCCGCCACACTTGAGTATCGCGGGACACGGGATGTCAGCGATGATGTCGCAATTGAGGACGCACTGGGTTTGATGGGCTTCATGGAAGCCGTAGGCATTCTGGAGCCCAAAGGGAAGGTGCCGCAGGATACTTCGACACTCCACACCACGCTTGAATGTATCGACTATGTCGAAGCTCATGCCCATGGTGTCATTCTTTTTCAAAGGCGGCTGGCCAGGAGGTGGTGGCTGGCGAGGAGATCGCGCAAATTCTCGACCCTACGAGCGGTGAGCGGAGTCTCGTCAAAGCTCGCTCTTCCGGAATTATGTTCGGGCGTACCGGAAGTAGGATAGCGGTACCCGGTTCGACTATCGCCGCCATCGCGGGGACCTCCCCACTCGAAGATTCCGCTGATCCCTATCCGTAAACCCAATTCAACGAGTCAAGCAACGTTCCAGCAAAATGTACCAGCAAGGTGTAGATGTGCTCATGCGAGATGAAGGATTTGATAATGTTGGGTCGACAGCAACCAACGTTGCCGACGGCTTCACGATCGTAGCGGTTGGCGACCTCATGGTGAGGCGGCCTGTGACCAAGAATCGGACTGCTGGGTTCGGCCCCATTGCTGAAATACTACGGGACGCTGATGCTACGTTCGGCAACTTGGAAACGAACATTTTCGACATCCGAGCGTTCACGGGGAGCCCCCAGGCTGAGCACGGCGGTTCCTACCACGTCGGCCCGCCTGAGCTCGGACCTGATCTCAAGGCGATGGGTTTTAACGTTCTAGCTCGTGCAAACAACCATTCGTTTGACTGGGGTGTTGAGGGCATGCGCGAGACGAGTCGAGTGCTCGATCAGAACGGGATCATCCATGCGGGTGTGGGTGACAACTTAGCGCAAGCCGGAGCGGCCCGCTATCTGGAGACCGCACGAGGTCGTGTAGCCTTGGTGTCGTTTGCTGCAACGTTCACACCTATGTCTCGTGCCTGCGATCAGGCTGGCGAGGCGCCGGGTAGGCCAGGGCTCGCCGCCCTCCGTTTGGCGAATAGCATCGTAGTCTCACCGGAGATGATCCAAGACTTAAAGCGGATACGCGATGCGTTGCCCGACTCCATGCCGGGCCGCGAGGATCAAGACCAAGTCGTTCTGGCCGGAGCGACATACAAGACCGGCGACCAAGTTAAATACAGCTTCAGAGCCGACCCGCGTGACGCCGCCGACATTCTACGAAACGTCCGCCAAGGCAAGCAGTTCTCCGACTTCTTGATCGCCACGAATCACGGTCACGAACCGGGGAACTGGAGCCAAGAACTGCCGGATTATGAACAATCGTTCGCGCATGCATTGATTGATGCCGGAGCCGACGCATATGTCGGGCACGGACCACACCAGTTGCGAGGCATCGAGATCTACAAGGGACGTCCAATCTTCTACAGCTTGGGTAATTTCATCTTTGACAACCTTCAGACCGTCGAGGGAGCAGACTACTTCGACGAATTCGGTATGAACCCAAAGGTCGACACGGTTGCCGATCTGTTAGTCGAAGCTATGAAAGAGTTTCCAGGCGCGGTGTACTATGAAAGTATTATCACCGTTAGCCGTTTTGAGCAAAACCAGCTTGCTGAATTGCGCCTCTACCCCGTCGAGCTCGGCTACTCGAAGAGGTTGGCAAACCGTGGCGTGCCGTGTCTCGCTCCTATGCCACAGGCAGAAGCAATTCTGAGGCGTCTGCAGAAGCTATCGAAGCCATTTGGGACCGAGATCACCATCGAGAACGGCGTTGGGGTTATCAGACTGAACACTGTGGGCACCAATTCGCGCGATGACGCCGCCGGCTCTCATGTTTGTGCTGCGGACTGACTTGAGCACATCCATCATTGGCACATGATGAGAGATACCTTCATCAACTCCGGCCGATCCTTTTAGACCGCCCGGAGCATCTTTTCGGTGCATGAGGTCCATGCACTGTAAGCGGTGTTCTCGCCGCACCTTACATTCGCATGTCTGAGGAGCGAGACTGACGATCTCTGATCGGGGATCGTTTTGTGTCGATGGTTGACCATATGCTTGAGCCGCCGCGACCGGTGCGGCGCCTGGAAGTAATCACCGGAGCCGGCGGACGCCGGCGCTGGTGGGCGGATGAGAAGGCGCGGATCCTGGAGGAAGCGACCGCGCCGGGCGCGGTGGTGTCCGAAGTGGCCCGCCGCAATGGCATGTCGCCCCAGCACCTGTTCACCTGGCGTCGTCAGGCCAGGTGCGAGGCGGACGATCGTCCGCTGGCCTTTACCCCGGTTGTTGTCGCCCCTGACGTGCCGCAACCCAGTCCGGCAGACTGTCGTGAGACGGTGATCGAGGTGGCCGTGGAGGGCGCCGTCATTCGCGTCCCACGTGGGGTCGATGGAGCAACATTGGCCCTCGTGCTGCAAACCCTCAAGAGCCTGCGATGATCGGACCGACGGGTGCTGTCCGCGTCCTGGTGGCCACCAAGCCCGTCGACTTCCGCAAAGGGGCTGATGGCCTCGCTGCGCTCGTGCGCGACACCATGGGAGCCGATCCGTTCTTATGCGTCGTGAGAGATTATGTGGCGGCGGGATCGCTGACGGTGGAGTTCCAGCATTTTGCGGCTCCCAGCCGCCACATAATTATAGGCTCTCGAGCAGTTGAAGCACCGCGTCCTTTGCCTTGAACCGGGCGGGCTGCTTGCCCGAGATGGCGGCGTGGTCGAGGCCGCGGCGCATCATCTCGACATCGGCGGCCGCATAGCGATGCGTCGTCGCGACCTGGGCATGACCGAGCCAGGCCTGGATAGTGAGCAGGTCGACACCCGATTGCAGCAGCGTCATGGCGAGGGTGTGGCGCAGAACATGGGGTGAGACGACCTTGCGCGCCAACCCCGGCTGCGTGGCCGTGGCCCCGGCCACCGCGCGCCGGACGACATGCGTCACACCGAACCGGGTCATCCGCTCACCGTGGACGCCGCGGAATATGGGACCCAGCGGATCATGGTTGAGGCCATGTTCGGCGATCAAGGCTCTGGAGGGCTTGAGCGAGATCGGCCGAGACTGGCACAACACGTTCCCTGCGCCCCTTGCCGCGCAGAAGCACCTGGGGCCTGGTCCGGTCGAGCTGGACATCGTCGACATTAACGCCCGTTGCTTCGGTGACCCGGGCACCGGTGCGGCCGAGAAACAGCAGCAAGGTTCGATCGCGGCGGCCCCGCACGGTCCGTTGATCAGGCGCCGCGACGAGCGCATCCAGCTCCGCGCGCGTGAGGTGATGGGTGATCTCGGTGTGCGCTTTCTTCAGCGGGATGGCGAGGATCCTATGGGCGATGCCAAGCGAGGCGGGGTCGTTGGCGGCGACGTGCTGGAAGAAGGATCGCACCGCCGCCAGCCGCGCATTGCGTGTCTGGACCTTGTTCCCGCGCGAGACCTCCAGGTGATCGAGGAAGGCAAGGATGGTGTCGCGATCCAGGTCGCCGATGGTGAGTTCGCATGGCCCACATCCGGTCCTATCGGCGGCAAACAGGATCAGCATGCGAAGGGCATCCCGATAACTGGCGATCGTTGCTGGCGTGGCATTGCGCTGCCGGGTCATACGATGGCGGAAGAAGGACTCCAACAGCGATGGAAAGGAGAAGCGGCCGTTCATGGCGTCTCTCCCCAGGCCAAGGCCCGTTCGGCGGCCATGGCCAAAAGATCGGCGTCCGCGGTGATGTAATAGGCGGTGTCGCTGTAGTGGCCATGGCCGAGATAGGTCGCGAGCAGCGGCAGCATCGCACGCGCATCGGCGCCTTGCTGGTGCCAGTTCGCCAGCCGCCTGACCGCGAAACGGTGACGCAGGTCGTGGAGACGCACCGGCTTGCCGCGATCGAGGCCGGCGAGGGAGCGCGCCGCGCCGAAGGCGGCGTTCAGACCAGACTTCGACAATCGCGTCCCACGCGAGCTGACGAAGAATGCTGGGATGTCCGGCCTTGGGAAGGCCCCATCCCGGTGTCTTGCATAGTCGCGCAGGACCGCCAGCGTCGAAGGATGGACGGGAACCAGGCGATCCTTGCGGAACTTGGTCCTTCGAATGTGGAGAATCCCCTGAGCCAGATCGGCATCACCGCGATCGAGGCGCAACGCCTCGCCGGACCGCAGGCCGGTGCTGGCGAGCAGGCCGACGAGCGGCGTCAGGAACCCGGGGCGCTCGGGATAATCGGGCGACACCGAGCGGCATGCCGCCATGAGCCGTGAGAGTTCCTCGTCGGTGAGGATCCTGGGTGGCGGGATGGCTCGGTTCCTGGGAAAGGCCTTGGGGTCAAGCGCGTCGGTGCGCGGATCGAAGATGGCGAGATACTCGCTGAATCTGCGAACCACGCCGTAGCGAACGGCCCGTCCATTCGCCGTGCCCGCCCAGGAGCCTATGAAGCCGAGCACCGTTTGGCGGCAGAGTGGACCATCGAGCTGTTCGCCATCGACATAGGCGACGAGCGCGCGCAGGATCGCGGCCTGCTTGCTGAGCGAGAAGCCGAGCGAGCGTCGAAGCGCGACATAGGCCTCGACATGCTTGCTGAGTCTGCTGGAGAATGTGCTCATCACGCGTCTCCGGGAAAAGGAAGGGCGACTTCGGCGAGTTGCGACACCGCGACCTTCACGTAGATGGCGGTCGTATCGATGCTGCGATGGCCGAGCAGGTCGGCGATCTCGTTGATCGGTCGTCGCCGGTTGACGAGATGGGTCGCCAAGCTATGCCGGATGAGATGGGCGCCGATGGGACCGTTCAGCACGATGCCGGCGCGCTGCAGTGCGGAGCGGACGATGCGGGAGATGTTGGTGCTGCCGTCGATCGGGCGCACGGGCGGGAGGTGCACCAGGAACACGCGACGGCTGCGGCAATCGGGCCGGGCCCGCAAGACATAATCGGCGAGCGCTTTGCCCGCCTCCTGCGTGAGGGGCACGCTCCGATCGCGCCTCGCCTTAGTGCGGCGTATCCGAACCTGCGCATCGCGCCAGCGAATATCCTCGAGGACGAGTGAGCGAAGTTCCTTGTTGCGGATGCCGGTCGTGGCCAGCAACAGGAGGATAGCCCGATCGCGACTGCCGGTAGGGGTCGCAGGGTCGATGGCGTCGATCGCCTTCCGGATATCCTCCCAACCCAGTTGCCGCGGCAAATGCGCGAGACGGTAGCATGGCGTGCGCGGCACGAACCGCGCAAGGTCCAGGTCATTGAGGTTGGCCCAGTGCAGGAACCTCAGAAACCGGCGCATATAGGACCCGGTCGCTGCCCGCGTGTTATCCATGGACGACAGGCCCATGAGGTGACCGGTGAGCGCCAGCACATGTATGCCGGTCATGGCCGAGAGCGGCTCGCTGGCGTGATGCCGGTCCCACCAGGCAAGCATCCGCCGCGCGGCGAGAACCTGCCCCTCCCGCGTCTTCACGGCCAGACCACGCACCTCACGCAGGTAGTTGGAATAGCCTGTCAGCAGGGGCTCATGTGGATCGGGCTCGCGATGGCGAATCTCGAAGCGGTGAGGAACGATCCTCCGGGCCAGGGCGATCGCGGTGCGTGCGGCGATACGTGACGCCTCGGTCGGACAACCGGCGACAAAGCCATCGATCATGACTTGGGTGATCGGCTTTGCGCGCGATACGACTCCACCGAACCGTCCCAATCGGCCGAGGTAGATCTTCGCTGAAGCGTGCCGATAGTCGTTCTCGAAAAGATAGGTTGCGATGCAATCGAGCTCGTCGCCCAGGCCGCCGCCTCTCAAGCGATGCAGGACCCTCGGATACTTGAAGTAGCGTTCCAGCATGTGCGTTCTCCATGCGAGCGCGGATAGCCCGACGCCCACTGGAGAAATGGCTCAGATTATGTAGCGGCCAGGAACCGCAAAGCGCTGGAACTCCACCGTCAGTGATCCCGCCGCCACATAATCTCTCACGACGCATAAGAACGGATATGTGGCGCGCCACATATCCCTTCTCCGGGGCTGTTTATGTCTTCCGCGCCAAACGCGCGGATCGCGTCAAGCTGGTGTTCTGGGACGGCACCGGAGTGGTTCTCGTGGCCAAAAGGTTGGAGGATGGCGAGTTCCGCTGGCCCAAGGTGCAGGACGGCGTCATTCACCTGTCGGCTGCCGAGCTCTCCGCTCTGCTCGAAGGGTTGGACTGGCGCCGCGTGCATGCGCCACGACTGACCTCTGCGCCGGTGGAGCCCAGCTGAGCGGACGCTCCCATCCATAAGAGTCATCGCGGCTCCTGTCGAAGCATGATTCACTTCGTCCTGTGACCAGCGCGACGCAAACCCTCCCCGATGATCCCGATCTACTCAAGGCCATGCTCCTGGCCGAGCGGGCCCGCGCTGAACGCCTGGCGCAGATCATCAAGGCAATGCAGCGTCACCGCTTCGGCCGCCGCGCCGAGAGCCTGCCCGAGGATCAGCTGCTGCTCGCGCTGGAAGACGCTGAGCAGGCCGAAGCCGCCGCGGAGGCCCAACACGAGCAAGCGGATCCGGCCGAGCGTGAAAGCCGCGCGGCTCAGCGACGCCGGAACCGGGGAGCGTTACCGGCCCATCTGCCGCGGATCGAGACGATCATCGACGTTGAGGATACGACCTGCCCCTGCTGCCGCAACCTCCTGCACCGCATCGGCGAGGATATCTCCGAGCGGCTCGACATCGTGCCGGCGCAGTTCCGCGTGCTGGTGATGCGCCGGCCCAAATACGCCTGCCGCGCCTGTGAGGCCGTGGTGCAAGTGCCCGCTCCGGCCCGTGTGATCGAGGGTGGGCTGCCCACCGACGCGCTGGTCGCGCAGGTGCTGGTGTCCAAGTATGCCGATCATCTGCCGCTCTACCGGCAGGCGCAGATCTATGCCCGTCAGGGCATCCGCCTGGATCGCTCGACTGCGGATTCCGGCGCAATCCGGACAGGTATTCCGATTTGAAGCCGGACAGCATTCCGGAATGAAGCCGGACACCGTTCCAATCAATTACCGGACACTTTCCCCACTCTGACGATCCCCTGGGTCAGCAACTCGGGCATCACGCTCCTCACGTCATCGAGGAGACCGGAATGCCTGCCAAGAGGAAGCTGACCATGAGACAGTTGAGACAGATGCTGCGCCTTTCCCGTGACGGCGTGAGCGTGCGCGACATCGCCGAGAGGCTCGGGATCGCGCGCAGCACCGTCCAGGAGAACCTCAAGCGCGCCGAACAGGCCGGCTTGAGCTGGCCCTTGCCCGGCGCGCTGACCGACGAGGCCCTGGAGGGCAGGCTGTTTGCCCGTGCCGGCGTCAAGCAGGGACAGCGTCGCCGGCCCGAGCCCCACTGGGCCGATGCGGTCGTCGAGTTGAAGAAGCCCGGCGTCACCCTGCAAATCCTCTGGGAGGAGTACCGGGCCGTCCATCCCAACGGCTATGGCTACAGCCGTTTCTGCGAACTCTTCCGCTCGTTCGAGGGCCGCCTCTCGCCGACCATGCGCCAGGACCATGTTGCCGGCGACAAAGTGTTCGTCGACTATTCCGGCAAGAAGATCGCCATTGTCGATCCCGGCACCGGCGAGATCCGCCAGGCCGAGATCTTCGTCGCCGTGCTCGGCGCCTCCAACTTCACCTACGCCGAGGCGACCTGGACCCAGCAGCTTCCCGACTGGATCGGCGCGCACGGACGCATGTTCCGCGTCTTCGGCGGGGTCCCGCGCCTGATCGTGCCGGACAACTTGAAGAGCGGCGTCAACCGGGCCTCGTTCTACGATCCCGAGATCAACCGCAGCTACGGCATGATGGCCGCCCATTACGGCGTCGGCGTTCTGCCGGCGCGGCCCCGAAAGCCCAAGGACAAAGCCAAAGTGGAGAATGGCGTGCGCTTCGCCCAGGCCTGCATTCTCGGGCGGCTGCGGCACCAGACCTTCTTCTCACTGGCCGAGGCCAATGCGGCGATTGCCGGCGCGTGTGATCGCATCAACGATCATGTCGTGCGCCGCCTCGGCGTCAGCCGCCGGCATCTCTTCGAGGCAATGGAGCGCCAGGCGCTGGCGCCGCTGCCGGCCGACGACTACGAGTTTGCCGAATGGCGCTTCGCCCGGGTCGGCACGGACTATCACGTCGAGTACGAGAGCTTCTTCTACTCGGTCCCGCACGGCCTGATCCGCGAGCAGGTCGATCTGCGGGCGACCAGCCGCACAATCGAGATCTTCCACCGCGGCCAGCGCGTGGCAGCCCATCAGCGCCGCTACGGTGGGCGCCGGCACGGCACCGATCCGGACCACATGCCGAGCTCGCATCGGCGCTATGCCGACTGGACCCCGGATCGCTTCCGCCGTTGGGCGGCGTCCGTCGGCCCGCGGACCGAAGGGCTGATCACGGCCATTCTGGCGCACCGCCCGCACCCTGAGCAGGGCTTTCGGACCTGTCTCGGGGTTTTGCGCCTGTTGCGCGATCTCGAACCCTCTCGCGCCGAAGTCGTGTCGGCCCGCGCTCTCCAGATCGGTGCCCTTACCTACAAGAGCATCGCCTCCATCCTGGCCAACCGCCTGGCCGCCAAACCCGCCCGCGACCCCGAGCCCACCGCCATCCTGGAGCACGCCAATCTGCGCGGCCCCGGCTACTTCCACTGAGGAGATCCCATGCTGACCCATCCCACCCTCGCCCTGCTGACCGATCTCGGTCTTCATGGCATGGCCACCGCCTTCAAGGATCTGCAATCCCAACCCGAAGCCCGTGCTCTTGAGCATGGCGACTGGCTTGCGCTCCTGCTTGAGCGGGAGGCAACGCTGCGCCACCAGAAGCGGTTTGAGAGCCGGGCCCGGGCGGCTCGCCTGCGCCATGATGCTCATGTCGAGGATGTCGACTTCAGGGCGGCGCGCGGTCTCGACCGCGGGCTCTTCCTCAAGCTGTCCTACTGCGACTGGATCCGCGAGCGACGCGGGCTCCTGTTGACCGGACCGGCCGGGGTCGGAAAAAGCTGGCTGGCCTGCGCGCTGGGCCAGAAGGCCTGTCGGGAGGACTTCTCGGTGGTGTATCACCGCGCCCCCGGCTGTTTGCGGCATTGGGACTCGCGCGGGGAGACGGCCGCTACGCGCGGATGCTCAAGGCGCTGGCCCGGGTGGATCTGCTCATTCTCGATGATTGGGGGCCCGAGAAGCTCGATGACGATCAGCGGCGGGATCTGCTGGAGATCGTCGAGGACCGCTATGAGCGGCGCTCCACCATCGTGACGAGCCAGATCCCGGTCGACCGCTGGTACGAGATCATCGGCAATCCGACCATTGCCGATGCGATCCTGGATCGGCTCGTCCACAATGCCTATCGGATTGAGCTGTCCGGCGAGAGCCTGCGCAAGCAGCGCTCCCCGGGCGCCGCATCATCGTCCGATTGACGACCGAACAATCCCAATCCACCATCTTCCATGACCCAGGATCAGACGAGGAGAGTGTCCGGCTTCAGATCGGAACACTGTCCGGAATGAAAACGGAATAGATGTCCGGCTTCACCTTGGAATAAGCGTCCGGCTTCATCGGAATCCGCAGCTCGACTCTGGCCGATTGGGTCGGGCGGGCCGCCTGGCATCTGCGGCCGGTGCATGAACGGCTTCTGGCGCAGCTGAAGACCTCACCCCGTCTATTTGCCGATGAGACCACCGCGCCCGTGCTCGATCCCGGCCGCGGCCAGACCAAGACGGGTCAGCTCTTCGCCTATGCACGCGATGATCGCCCGTGGGGCGGGACTGATCCGCCCGGGGTGGTTTACGTGTATGCGCCGGATCGCAAGGCGGCGCGGCCGATCGAGCATCTGTCCGGTTTTGCCGGCGTGCTGCAGGTGGATGGCTACAGCGGCTATCGGGCTCTGGCGAGAGTCAATCAGGTGACGCTGGCGTTCTGCTGGGCGCATGTGCGGCGGCGCTTTTATGAGCTGGCCGTGGCCGGCGCGGCTCCAATTGCCGGCGAAGCCCTCACACGCATTGAGGCACTCTACCGGATCGAGAGCGAGATCCGCGGCATGAGTGCGGCGGAGAGATGCCGGATTCGTCAGATGAAGAGCCGTCCCATCCTGGAGGCTCTGGAGCCGTGGTTGCGCGGCAAGCTCGGTCTGATCAGCCAGAAGAGCAAGCTGGCCGAGGCGATCCGCTATGCGCTTGTGCGTTGGGATGGGCTGACGCGGTTTGTCGACGACGGGCGGATCGAGATCGACTCCAACGTGGTCGAGCGGGCGATCCGGCCCTTGGCCCTCACGCGCAAGAATGCACTGTTTGCCGGCTCGGACGAGCCCACGTCACAATACTGCTCGACTTGACGCTCAGAATCATTGGACCCGCATCGTCGCCTGGCACCACCCATTGGTCTTGCAAGCTGTTCGCCTGATCCGCTTAGCGGAGAAGGATGGCGAGGACGAAGCGGTCGTCGAGCTCCCGGATGGGCGACGGGAGCGGATTCCGTTAGCCTGGACCGACCTGTCCAAGGACGGAGGTTCAACCATGCCGCTCCGGTTCTCGCCGGGAAGTCTGCGCGCCCTGGTCCGGTTGGTGCGAGCGCACGGCAGAGTGCCGTGCGTGGAGACCGATCATGTCAGCCCCGAAGCCACCGATCTGGGCCACGCTGCCAGCCGACATCCACAATCCCATGGCGGCCCTGTGGGCGGAGCTGCTGCGCCGCCACCTGAGAAGCCGCAGGGCCTCGGAAAGGCAGATGTCTCATGAATGCGCCGTCCAAGATCGAACCTCGCCATCTGCGTCTGCAGGCCCTCGTCTATATCCGCCAGTCCACGCCGCAGCAGGTCGTGAACAATCAGGAGAGCACCAGGCGCCAGTACGATCTGGTTGACCGGGCGCGCCAAATGGGCTGGCCGGAGACCGGCATTCATGTCATCGACGATGATCTCGGCCTGTCGGGGGCCAGTAGCCAGCAGCGCGGAGGATTCCAGCGCCTGGTTGCAGCAATCGGCCTGGGTGAGGTCGGGATCGTGCTGGTGACCGAAGTCTCGCGCCTGTCGCGCTGCAACAGCGATTGGCATCGGGTGATCGAACTCTGTGCGGTGTTCCGCACGCTCATCGCTGACGAGGATGGGATCTACGATCCGCAGAACCCGAACGATCAACTGCTGCTGGGTGTCAAGGGAACCTTGTTTGCCGCAGAACTTCATATTCTCCAGGCGCGCATGCATGGAGCTCTGCTCAACAAGGCGCGGCGCGGGGACCTGAAGGTCACCCTGCCGGTCGGCTATCGTCGTCGCCCGGATGGGATTGCCATCATCGACCCCGACGACGCCGTACGCCAGGCCGTGTCCATGGTCTTCGAGCGGTTTGCCGTGCTGCGCAATGCACGCGCCGTGCAGCGCCACTTTCTCGAGAATGGCTTGCTGTTGCCGCGGCTGCTGCAATCGGGTCCCGATGCCGGACGGATCGCCTGGATGAGGCCGTCCTATCAGATGATCCAGAAGATGCTCGTTAACCCGGCTTATGCGGGAACGGTGCGACCTGAGCTGTCAGAGCTCACGACACCTGAACTCTGACAGCGTAAGGCCTGATAAGGAAGGAGTGCTTCATACGAGAGAAGACCCCATTCACCTGGGTGCTGCTATCCGGCAGTGCGAAGGAGCAATCCGACGTACCGAGCGCTGGAGACAATGGGCTGAGACCTGGAAGCCTCGATCCGGGTCGGCCCTAGCAGAGATCGGAAGGCTGAGCGCAAGCGAATGTCCATCAAAGGTCCGTGATCGTAGAACAGGCCCAAGAGGCTGGTGGCCTGAACCAAAAGGTAAGCGGGTTGGATCGCCAGATAGTGCCGTTGGCGACGGTGACAGCAACTCCCGCCGGATCAAAGGACGCAGCCGCCCCGATCGCAACTCCCGATCAGGCAACAGGGTAAGCCCCACCCGTCCCGCAACACAGCGGAAGTCCAATCGTAAGAAGGGATGATGACGGAGGGGGTAAAGGAAAGCCGGAGAAAGCGAAGGCCCCGCTGTAACGGCGGGGACAGGGCCCGCACGATGCGGGGCATACCCGGCCCGAAAGGGTGCTGACTTCCGGCAGGTCTCAGCGGAAGCAATGGAACTGGACCGTCAGTGCCGTTCGGAGACGTCAGATGGTGAGAGCCGAACCGACCGACGGGCGAGAGCCGATGGAGTGGTCCAGCATCGACTGGACCGCAACGGAGGCTGTTGTACGACGTCTCCAGCACCGGATCTTCCGCGCCGCTAAAGCCGATGACGGCGCGCAGGTGAAGAACCTGCAAAAGCTGCTCATCCGCTCCCGGTCCGCGAAGCTACTGGCGATCCGACAGGTCACCCAGCGCAACGCGGGCAGGAACACTCCCGGGATCGACGGCGTGGTGTGCCAGACGCCGCAAGACCGGGTGGCGCTGCTGGAGAGCGGTCTGGACCTCAAGGGCTACAAGCCCCAGCCGGTGCGTCGGGTCTATATCCCGAAGGCATCGGGAGGCGGCACTCGCGGCCTCGGGATTCCGACCGTCAAGGACCGCGTCCTGCAGGCTGTCGTCAAACTGGCGCTCGAACCCGAATGGGAGACGCGCTTCGAGGCGAACAGCTACGGGTTCAGGCCCGGGCGGTGTACGATGGATGCAATCGAGGCGATGTTCATTGCGCTCGGCCAGAAAGGATCGAGCCGATGGATCCTCGACGCGGACATCAGCGGCTGCTTTGACCAAATTGCCCATGGGCCATTGCTGGCAAAGCTGCCGACCTTTACGAGGACGATCAAGCGCTGGCTCAAGGCCGGCTCGATCGAACGCGGCAACTGGCAGGAAAGCCGAGCGGGGGCGCCGCAAGGGGGAATTGCATCACCCGTGCTCGCCAATATCGCTCTCGACGGAATGGAACGCCTCTTCGGCTGTGAAGACGGCCACGGCAACCCCGTGAAAGCCGCACAAAAGAAGGGGATGGACAAGAGCGTCGTCCTGATCAGATACGCCGATGATTTCCTGGTAACGGCCCCGTCAAAGGAGATCCTGGGGCAGTATGTGCAGCCCACCATCGAGACGTTCCTCGCTGCAAAAGGGCTCACGCTGAACCGGGAGAAG
Source organism: Microvirga sp. RSM25 (assembly GCF_044784385.1). NCBI lineage: Bacteria > Pseudomonadati > Pseudomonadota > Alphaproteobacteria > Hyphomicrobiales > Methylobacteriaceae > Microvirga > Microvirga sp. RSM25. Next base: position 161,608 of record NZ_CP173040.1, read on the forward strand.
ACCCGCATCGTCGCGATCGACGAGGGCTTCAACTTCCTTGGGTTCACAATCCGGAAGGTCCGCAATGGGAAGCTGCTGATCATGCCCGAGAAGGCCAAGGTCCGCGCACACCTGCGCGCGATCAAAGCGTATCTCGACGCCCATCGACAGGTTCCCGCCGGAGCGGTGGTGCGGGCTCTGACTCCGATGATCCGGGGTTGGACTCTGTACTACCGCCACGCCTGTTCCGCCACCACCTTTGCCTATCTCGATCACCGGGTCTGGCAGATGCTGTGGGCGTGGGCCAGGCGGCGGCACCCGCAGAAGAGCAGGCGCTGGGTCAAGGCTCGCTACTTCAGGCCGACCCGGACGCGGGTGTGGAACTTCGCTGACGCGGCCATCCCAGGGACGGCGATGCTGCCCTGGTACAGCGACACCAAGATTGTCCGCCACATTAAGGTCAAGGGGCGCGCCAGCCCCATTGATCCTGACGCCCAACCCTACTGGGACGAGCGGCGGCGGACACGACTGGCGGCGTGCTGCATCTCCAGACGGCGGCAGGCGCTCCTGCGGGCCCAGGGCTATGCTTGTGCCGCATGTGGTGTCCCGTTCGATCCGGATGAGGACCTCAACATGATGGACGTGCATCATGCTCAGCCTCGCCACACAGGTGGCGGGAACGAGATGGGGAACCTGCGCCTCCTGCATCGATGGTGCCACCGTCAACACCATCAGCAGGTCGGGTATCGGGCGGCTGAGGCTTGAGCCGGATGACGAGCAATCGTCACGTCCGGTTCTGAGGGGGCTGGGCTTCGGTAACGGAGCCCGGCTACCCGACTTCGTCTATGGCCGGGTGAAGCGCGAGGCCGCACCGGGCGATCCGCCGTCATCGGTGGAACGGCGCCGCCCTCCGGAGGAGTGGGACATCGTCGTTCAGGATGTCTACCCCGCCTACCTGAGCTTCGATGCCTATCTGGCGAACCGCCGTCAATTACGAGACAACCTCTCCAACTTCGCGTGCAAGAGCCGCGGTGCGCCCCGTGAGGGTGCGGCCTTGCTCCATGGGCTCGTGGTCTGTGGTCGCTGTGGCAGCCGGATGGCCGTCAGCTATGGCCGCGGCGATCAGCACCGCCGGTATGAATGCCGCCGGGCACAGGCCAATTATGCCGAACCGGCCTGTCAATCATTCCTGGCGCGGGAGGTCGACCGGATCGCCGCGGAAGCCTTTCTGGACGCCGTCCGTCCCGCCGGCTTGGAAACCACCATTGCGGCGTTGCAGGGCTTGGCCGAAGAGCGGCGCTCCATCGATCACCAATGGTGCCTGCGCCTTGAGCGGGCGCGCTATGAGGCACGAATGGCACAACGCCAGTATGATGCCGTGGACCCGGACAACCGATTGGTTGCACGCGAACTGGAACGCCGCTGGGAGGCCGCGTTGGGCGCAGTGGACCACCTGGAGCAGGAGTACGCGCATCTTCAGCGCACCGAACTGTCGCCCCTCACCGAGGAGGAAACCGAGGAGGTCCGCCGCCTCGCGGCCGATCTTCCGGCGCTGTGGCACGCCGAGACCACGACGGCGGTGGACCGCAAGCGCCTGCTGCGCCTGGCGATTGTCGAGGTCACGATCGTGGCGGACGCGGTCGCGCGGACGGCCGACGTGCGGTTGCTGTGGAGCGGCGGCGCCGCAACCCGGCATAGCGTCCGCTGTCCGCCTCCCGGCTGGCATCTGCGGACCGATCCAGACGTGCTGGCCTTCATTCGCGACCTTGCCGGGCAGCACCCGGACCATCGCATCGCCAATCGCCTGAACGCGCGGGGACTGCGGACGCAGACCGGAAAGCCCTGGACCTATGATCGGGTGGCCTCGATGCGCCGCGTGCATGGGATTCCCACCGGCTGCCCCGTCGACACGACAAACCGGCAGGACCGCAGCGACGGGTTCGTCCCCGCTGCGGTCGCGGCGCGGTACCTTGGCCAGAGCTTGGCCGCCATCCGGGTCTGGGCCCATGACGGGGCGCTGTCGACGGACCAACGTCGGACGGCCTCGAAGATTTGGGTTCGCCTGACCCCGGAGGACATTGCGCGTCTTGACGGGACCGCGGACGTCACTGGGCTGCCCACCCTGTCCGAGGTGACCGAGCAGGCGGGGTTGACGCGGGCGGCCGTCTGGCAACGGGTGCGTGAGGGCGCGTTTATCGCGTATCGCACATCGCGCGGTCCAGCGCCGTCAAGTCAATGGGAATGGCGCCTGCGCCCCATCGGAGCCTCTCTCAGCCTCAATCCCGATAGCGCTCGCAAGGAAATGGAACAGCATCATGAAGCCTGATCGGATCGCGGGGGCGAGCACTGGGCGGTTATCGCCTCACTGGTCGAGCCCTGCAAACTGTGCGGAGTGGATCCGCAGGCTTATCTCGCCGACGTCTTGAGCCGCATCGTCACCGGCCATCTCAACACCCAGATCGATGATCTGCTGCTGTGGGCCTACGCCACCGCGCCCGACCTCAAGGCCGTGGCCTGAGAACATCGCTAACCATGCACTTGACGATCAGACGAATCGCCGACATCGCTCGTACCTCGATCCGACTGCTTCGCAGTTCGACTTAGATCTCAGGAAGCGTGTTACCGGGACCAAACTTCTACAGACCGGGCATGATGTAACCCTCAACATATGGCTATAGCGCCGGCATGCCCATAAAACTTAGAGCGTTTCCCTAGTCGCTCCGCTTCGGTTAGCCCGGCGTGATAGATTCATGCCATTGATGACGAGGGGTGACACTAACGCTATTGATCCCGCCAAACGTGGATCGCAATTTTGGAAATAGGTTACCTTGGTTCTTGGAAAGCTAACTTGGCAACGAGCACCGCGACAGGGGCGCGGCGGCGGTTAACCGGCTGGTTTAAAGAATGACCTCAGTGGGAACAAAGTTCCATCTGGTCTTACCCGGCGATCAGACGGACTCTCAGGTTTCGTTTAAAAGGTTAGACTTATTTTGCTCAATTGTCTCGAGGCGCGGTCGAACGACAGACCAAAGGCGCTGGTCTAGTTTCAGTGCGATTGTCTCGACAATGGCATTGAGACCTAAGAGGCTATCCCAGGGTGAGATCGCGTCAACCTTGGCACGAAAAATGTGAGTAGCAAATTCAGCTGCCTCCGACATCCATTGATCGGTGAATACGATCGCGGTGCAACCGCGCTGGGAAGCTATACGGACCGTGGCCACCACATCGGCTTGGTAGCGCCGGATGTCAAACACGACCAAAATGTCTCGTTTTCCGATATCTGCCAGACGGCTGGCACGTGCATCGATCTCAACAGGAAGGTCGAACACAGACCGCCTCAGTTTACGAAGGTGGTACGATAGGTGAGCGGCGACACTCGCCGTAAACGATCCGCCCAGAATGTAGACGTTCCGCCGTTCGTCGGATAGTAGCTCTACTACGGCCTCGACTTGCCCGGGATCGAGCTCCATAAGAGTTGTTCGCACTACCTCAAGTAGCTCGTTACCGTGCTCACTCCCCGCATCCATTACTTCGCTACGCCGTAGCGTCAGCGGATTTTCTCGGCTTTGGTCCAGTTCGTCGCGGAGCGCACGACGGAAATCTGGATAGCCGCTGAACCCAAGTTTCGCGATAAACCGAAGTACAGTGGGGGCGCTCACTTTAGCCTGTTCGGCAAATGCCGTGACGCTCTCAAGGCCAACGGCGGGATACCTTGCAAGTAGGGCGCGCGCCGCCCGCTTCTCTGAACTGGTCATCGAACTCATGACCGCAGAGATGCGGTCGGCAATCACGCGTTGCGGCTCTCGCATTAAATCTATCCTGCCTCGGAATACCTAGAGTTACCGACTCACACCGCCAAGTGCATCACTCCACCGTGTACAAGATTGATCAGAAATAGGTCAATCGGGGCCGTATTGGAATTTGATCCGCTGAGAACAATCGACGGCTGCGCCTGGTACGTCGCCTCAGGAACCGCCATCGATCCCTCTTTAGACTGTGTTACGGATGGGGATCAGAGATCTCGTCATTCAACGGTTCCATAGCATCCAAGATTGGCAAGAACTGTTCAGATCTGGGTCTTGACAGTATATCTTGAACATTTCATAACAAAGCTGTGAACGTGATTGGCAGGTGTTTCTCCCCAGACTGGCCTTTCGCGCTGGAGCGTGAGCGCGCCGATGCACAGAGAGGGATTCTTCGGGGAGAGAGTTAGCTGCTGTACCGCGCCACACGATGAACGGTGCGACGACTGGAATATCCCGCACCCGTATTCAGAAGTATTGTTGCCTTTGTCAGGGCACTGCGAGAACAAACTCTATAACAAAGACTTAGTGAAACTTGGACGAGCACAGACGATGTTATGCACAGCGCCGCGTACACTGAACAACGATGATGTGCCGACTTCGTCCTGAGAACCTGATCTGGGGAAACGGAAGACAATTGGTGGTCTTTGACCCGGAGCCCTCAGTCGAAGTTGTCTTTCAAGTAGCGCGTGGTGCCTTCATTGTATGTAAGCCCCGCCAGTGTAGGAAATCAACAAGCGGGCCACTCCGCAGTAGAAGCCGTGGGCGAACCTTCAAACATAAAGATTCACAGTATGAACGTCATACCTGAGATCGCAGAGGCACACGACGAAATTCAGTCGCTGAGGCGCTGGATGCATGCACATCCAGAACTTGGTTTCCAAGAAACTCAGACCGCTGATCTGATCGCCAAAACCTTAACCGGCTGGGGCATCGAAGTGCATCGCGGCCTCGGGCGCACCGGTGTCGTTGGCGTGCTTAGAGCAGGTACTGGCACGCGCTCCATCGGATTACGCGCCGATATGGACGCATTGCCAATCCAGGAACGCAACGAATTCGCGCATCGCTCGCAGTATCCCGGCAGGATGCATGCATGCGGCCATGACGGACATATGGCGATGCTCTTGGGAGCAGCCCGCTATCTGTCCCGGACGCGCAATTTCGACGGTACGATCGTGTTCATTTTCTCGCCTGCGGAGGAGGCCGGATCGGGTGCCAAAGTTATGGTCGACGAGGGTCTGTTTGAGAAGTTCCCTGTCGGCGCGGTCTTTGGCCTGCACAACTGGCCAGGTATGCCTGCCGGGAACTTTGGCATCCGGCCAGGCACAATCATGGCATCCAGCGGTGAGTTCCATATCCGGATAATAGGAGTCGACGCGCATGCAGCGGCTCCGCACAACGGCAAGGATTCCTTATTTGCCGGCGTGCAGATCGTCAACGCGTTGCAAGGTATCATCACGCGCAACAAGAAGCCCGTCGATGCTGCGGTACTTTCGGTCACCCACTTCCAGGCCGGGGGTGGTGCGACCAACGTAATTCCCGAAATCACTACCGTTGCCGGCACCGTGCGCGCCCAAAGCATATCCATTCTTGATTTTATTGCATCTCGTATGAAATCGGTCGTGGAGAGCCTCGCCGCCGCACACGAATGTCAAGTCGAGTTCAAATTTGTTCGCAGCTGCCCGCCGACGGTCAACACACCGGACGAAACCTGTTTCGCCGTGCAGGTGATGGAAACGATCGTTGATAGAGCCAACGTAGATACAAATGTCGATCTGGATATGGGCGTCGAAGACTTTGCCTACATGTTGCTTGCACGTCCTGGCGCCTACGCATTCTTGGGTATTGGCAATGGAGAGCACCGGGAGCATGGCCACGGATCGGGTCCATGCCTGCTGCACAATGCGAGTTACGACTTCAATGATAAAGTACTTGGCGTTGGCTCCACCTATTGGGTGGAACTGGCGCATCGATGGTTAAACACCAGCAGGGATTGAACCGCGCCCCCGCCTTCTTGCCCGCGAAAACAAAGCCCAACAAACTCAAAAAGAGACATCCATGCAAGAGCATTGCTGCTTTGGCTTAGCCGAGACCGATCCACCGCCGCTCGAAGTTGTTGGCGAAGAGCTTAATGGGCCGTTCTTCCTTATTTGCGAGCACGCCGGCAGAGCAATTCCTGCCTGCCTCTCCGACCTCGGTGTCGGACACAGCGATATGGAGCGGCACATAGCCTATGATATCGGCGCAGAGGAGGTTTCTCGTAAACTATCTGATGCTCTTTGTGCCCCTTTGTATATTCAACGCTATAGCCGGCTCGTAATCGATTGCAATCGGCCTTTGGAAGCGAGCGACAGCATTCCCGAGATAAGTGATGGCACCCAAATCCCGAGGAACTTTGCGCTGTCGATGATGGAGCGAAGGCTCCGTTATGAAAAAGATCCACCAGCCATATCACCGACGGGTGGCAAATGCTCTGGATCGTTTTGCAGCTGTTGGAAAGAAACCCATATTGCTGGCGATACACAGTTTTACGCGTGCTCTTAGGCAGACAGGCGACGAGCGTGAATGTGAACTCGGATTGCTGTTTAACAGGGATGAACGATTCGCAAAGGCGATGCTCACGGAGGTAAACGCTTCCTTCCCGAAAATAAAAGCCTCGCTGAACGAACCTTACACGGTCGATGATCTGAGTGACTATTCAATACCAGTTCACGGGGAGCGGCGCGGACTTCCGCACGTTCTTATTGAGATACGAAACGATCTTATTTCGAACGAGGCCGGACAATTGTTGTGGGCAGACATCATATCGAGAACGGCACGGGCCGCGGCTGGGAGGTTAGGGCTTGAACAGAATTGTTCTCGATCAGGTAGTTTACCACATGTGTAGAGCCCATAGTCGTGGTTCTGATCGTGAACCGCCATATGCTGAGCTAAATCAGGAGAGGATACGTCATGAGCTCGACCGGAGACGGAATACCCTTTGAAAAGGCGGAGTATGCCCGCCGCATCGCCTTGGTTAAAGAGGAAATGGAACGTCGCGAGATGGATACGCTGCTGATCAGCGAGCCATCGAATATCTGTTATCTCACGGGGTACGAAGCTTGGTCCTTTTACGTGTTCCAGGTACTGGTGGTTCATCGCGATTTGGACGAGCCCATTTGGATAGGGCGCTTCATGGACGCTATATCCGTGCAACGAATGACACACCTGACTGCGAATGCAATCCGACCGTACAGCGATGACTATGTCCAATCCGCCGAGCGTGATCCAGTTGATTTTCTGGTTGCGCAGCTTCGTGAGGTTTGCCCGACGCTCAAGGCGATAGGTGTTGAAACTGGCGCCTACTATTATTCAGCCCGAACTCACACGAAGCTCGTTAGTTCTCTTCCAAACGTCCGCTTTCTCGATGCTGAACTTCTGGTCAACTGGATACGCATCCGCAAGAGTCCTGCAGAGGTCGCAATCATGCGCGAAGCTGGGGCGATTTCAGACGCGATGATTAAGGACGCAGTAGAGGCGGCGAATCCAGCCATGCGCGAATGTGACCTCGCGGCGGTTGTCTATAATCGAATGATCGCGGGTACTCCTGAGTATGGCGGCGTCTACGCATCAAGCCCGCCCTACGTACTGACCGGAACGAGATCGGCCGAGCCTCATGCTCCATGGTCGGATAGAGTAATCGGCACGAGCACTCCAATCAACTTGGAAACTTCCGCGTGTCGGCGTCGCTACCACGCTCCCTTGAGCCGGACCATCTTCCTTGGCTCGCCGCCTGACTCCTACATCCGCCTCGCCGATGCAGTCGTTGAAGGCATTGAGGCAGCCCTTGAAAAGGTTAAACCAGGCGTTACGTGTGCTGATGTTGAGCGCACGTGGCAAAATACTATCGCTCGGCATGGTCTCCACAAGGAGGCTCGGCTCGGTTATTCCATCGGAATTGGCTTCCCTCCCACTTGGGGAGAGCGGACCGCAAGTCTCCGCAGCAGTGACCAGACGGTGCTTGAGGCGGGAATGGCATTTCATATGATGCCAGGGCTATGGCTCGGTGACGTCGGCGTCACGATTACGCAGTCTTTCGTCGTGACTGAATCCGGACGAGAAGACCTGACGACCTATCCACGGCGACTGGTCATCAAGCAATGAGCTAACAACAGTGAGGAGTGATTGCGCTTGGCGTGCCGGTTGCCGGCGCATACTCCGAACCCCTCCAAGGCACACCTTCCCTTCGCCAAAGTGTGAGCGCCCGGCAGCTGGGAGACTCCAGAACCACGGAAATCTTTTCAGCGGCTAGATGTTGTCCTGGGCGGAAATGCTATTCTTGCGGCCGCACGCGGAATGGCGAACTCCGTACAATCAGAAGGTCCAGGATGCCGAAGTTTGGCCCATCTGGATTGTTGATCCCAGAGTTCGATGGTGCATTCTCGCCTTCTAATACCAACCGGCGCTGATGCTCATGCATTGGCCCAGTCGCGCAGACCGATGGACATGATGGTCCAAGGTTGGTGTCTGGATGCGAGACCTCCTTGGCGTGAGCGATGACCTGGAGGGCTGGCGGCAAAGCGTCTGAATCGGGTGGCTTGTAGCGCCGGTTGGTCAGCTTCGGCTGGGTGGCCAGGCGGCTGCGCACAACCTCATTCGGGGATTGCCCCTTCAACACGCGCTGGCGTCTCATATTGTAGGCCTGATTGAAGCCCTTGAGCAGCGTCTCGAGATCGCGATGGCTGTAGATGGTGATGCCCAGCACCTCGCGCTGCACCCGGCCGTTGAAGCGCTCCACGAGGCCATTGGTTTGCGGCGTGTAGGGCTTGGTCCTGCGGTGCTCCACCTTCAGCTGGCAGCAGGCGTCCTCAAAGCCATCAGCCGTGAAGCAGGATCCTCTGTCCGTCAGGACGTGCGTGATCTTGAAGGGAAGGCGCGGACCGCCTCTTTCAGGAAGGCGACCGCGCTTGTGGTCAGCTCGTCGTAGACGGCCAGGTGCACCCAGCGCGAGCAGCGGTCGATGGCCACATACAGGAAGCGCTTGCGGCGCTCGCCATCGGCGGTCTGCAGCTTCGGCAGGTGCTTGATGTCCATGTGCACGAAGCCGAGATCGTAGTCCTTGAACGTGCCGATCTTGCGCTGGCGCTGGTGCGCCGGCGGCAGGCGCCCCAAGCCTTCAGCCTTGAGGATGCGGTAGACCGCATCGCGGTTGAGATGCGGCAGAAAGTGCGTGACCACGAAGGTGAGGTCATCGAGCGGAAAGCCGGTGGCCTGGCGCAGGGCGCAGACGATGGCGCGCTCCTCGTCGGTGGCTTTCCAGGGCAGCTTGTGTGGCCGGCTGGAGTGATCCTGGCAGTCCTGCGCCCCGCGCTTGCGCCACTTGCGGACGGTCTCGGTGCTCACGCTGAAGCGCTGGGCCAGCACGCCGGCGGGCTCGGTCGAGCGGGCGATCTCCTGGCGAACGGCCGGGGTGATGCGGGCTTGGGGATGAAGGGAATGCATCAGATCCTCCACCAGGCACGTGGCGGGCGTCGCGAGCCATCGAAGCGCCACGTATAGTTCTCAATCGCCCAATGCACCTGATCCCAACAACGTTCCGCCACCAAACAGCTTAGGCCTTCGGGACCGTGGGCGTTGAAGCGCACCACCCAGTCCCGCACCGTCTGCAGCCCAACCCCGCCGACCCGCGCCGCCTTGCTCCGCGTGCCGCCGTCGTAGATCTCGGCCAGCGCGAGCAATCGTCGGCTTTGTCCAGCATTGCGGGTGGCCTTGGCCAAAGCCCGCAGCCGGGCTGCGTCATAGTCAGTGCGAAGCTCGATCCCTGGGCGCATGGCGAACCTCCTGGTCGCCAGCATGGAATCGAACATGCGCCCGACTGAAAACCCCAAATGAGTCAGCCTTCACGCCGCTTGGTATAAGAGGCTGGTGAGCAATTTTATTGCTCAATGTAAGTCATTGATTCAGAATAAGTTTGGTGCTGGGCCGCTGCGGCGGAGGTGGGCTGTTTGACGGTCTGGGAGCCCCGCCATGGATGCCTGTTCCTACGCCAGCGACCTCACCGATGCCGAATGGGCGCTGCTCGCGCCCCTCGTCCCCCGCAGCCATCCGGCCGGGCGGCGACAGACCTATCCGTTACGCCGCATTGTCGATGCGATCTTTTACCTGTTGCGTACCGGCGCCCAATGGCGGCTGCTGCCGCATGAGTATCCGCCGCGCTACGCCGTCTTTTACCACTATGCCCAGTGGCGCGAGGACGGCACCTGGGAGCATGTGACCCAGGTTCTGCGCGAGAGTTACCGTTGTCGGATCGGCAAAGCGCGCCAACCCACCGCGGCAATCATCGACAGCCAATCAGTGAAAACCTCTGAGATGGGCGGAGCGCGTGGGTACGATGGCGGCAAGAAGATCAACGGCCGCAAGCGCCATCTTCTCGTTGATACGCAAGGCAATCTGCTGAAGAACAAGGTGCATCCAGCCGACATCCATGATCGTGCCGGGGCCGAACTCCTGTTGGAGGGGCTGCAGCATCTGTTTCCGGCCATTGAGCTGATGTGGGCCGACACGGCTTATCGAGGGCTGAAGGATTGGCTTCAGAAGGCCCTGGGCTGGCGATTGTCCATCCCGCAGCATGGGTGGAGCGGCGGAACCTGGATGCGGGCTGACGCGGAGCCGCCACCACGCCCGAGCGGGTTTCAGGTGCTCGCGCGAAGGTGGGTTGTTGAACGAACGATCGCCTGGTTGACCACCAACCGCCGGCTCGCGAAAGACTATGAACGTTTGATCGAGACCGGCGAGATGCTGCTCTATCTCGCGATGAGCCGCATCCTGCTGCGGCGTCTCACGCGAAAAGAAAGATAATTGCTCGATCTAAGTATTTGATTCACCATAGGTTTGGAGCTGGCTGCTGCGGCGGATGTGGGCTGTTTGACGACCCGGGAGCCCCGCCATGGATGCCTGTTCCTATGCCACCGATCTCACCGATGCCGAATGGGCGTTGCTCGCGCCCCTCGTCCCGCGCAGCCACCCGGCCGGACGGCGACAGACCTATCCGCTCCGGCGCATCGTCGATGCCATCTTCTATCTGCTGCGCACCGGCGCGCAGTGGCGGCTGCTGCCGCATGAGTATCCCCCGCGTGGTGCCGTCTTCTACCACTATGCTGAGGATACCGACGAAGCCGTCCACTTGGTCCAATCTGAAGTCGTCCAGGCATTCCGATTTCAAGCCGTCCATGGGTCCGAGGTGAAGTCGTCCACCTGAGCGCCGCTCTTCGGGTCGGTGATGGATGGTGGTTGAGGTGGTGACGTTGGTCAAGCGCCGGCTTGCGTGTGGCGGGTCTTGCGCAGGCTCTCGCCGGTGAGAGTGATCCGGTAGGCATTGTGCACCACCCGATCGAGAATGGCGTCCGCCAGCGTCGGAATGCTGCCGATCATCGCGTACCAGTTCTCAACCGGCACCTGACTGGTGATCAGCAGCGAACCGGCATCGTAGCGGTCCTCCACGATCTCCAGCAGATCGCGCTGCTGCTCGCCCGTGAGCGCCTCAGGACCCCAGTCGTCGAGGATCAGCAGCTTGGCCCGGGCGAGGCTGCGTAACAGGCGAGCGTAGCGGCCATCGCTGCGGGCGAGATCGAGCGCCGCAAACAGCCGCGGCACACGATGGTAGAGCACCGACAGGTCCTCGCGGCAGGCCCGGTGTCCAAGCGCGCAGGCGAGCCAGCTCTTGCCTACCCCGCACGGGCCGGTGATCAACAGATTGCGCCGCTCGCGGATCCAGTCGCAGGAGGCGAGCTTGAGAAACAGCGCCCGGTCGAGGCCGCGCGCGGCCCGGAAGTCGACATCCTCGACGCTGGCAGGGTGGCGCAGTTTGGCTGTCTTGGCCCGGCTCTCGCAGCGCTTCTGCTGCCGCGTCGTCACTTCATGATCGAGGATCAGGCCAAGCCATTCCGCATGGCCGAGCGCGTCCGCCTCGGGATTGGCGCTGAGCGCCTTGAAGCCTTTAGCCATGCCGTGCAGGCCCAGCGCGTGGAGCTGGTCGAGGGTGGGATGGGTCAACATGGTCGGTCTCCTGTCAGTGGAAATACCCCGGTCCGCGGACATTGGGGTGGGTGAGAACGGGGGTGTCGGTGGCGGGAACGCGTTCGCGGTGGGTGTCGAGAAGCGACACGATGCTCTTGTAGGTCAGCGCCTGGATCGCCAGAGCTTTGGCCGCGACCGCCTCGACACGCTCCTGCGGGATGCCGCGCATGTGCTGCAAAACCCCGAGGCAGGTGCGAAAGCCCTGCTCGGGATGGCGCCGCGCCGCCAGGATGGCGGCAATCAGGCCCTCGGTGTGCGGGCCGATCGCCGCCGCCCAGGAGCGGAAGCGCTCGGGCGACCAGGCGGCATAGCGGCGATGCGAGCGCGGCATGTGCTCGGCCTGCGTGCCGTGCGCCCGTCCGGCATAACGCCGCGCGTGGGCCGCGACGCGCCCGCCCTTGTGGAAGGCCTCGATCGTGCGCTGGGTGACGCGTACCTCGACCTGCTGGCCGATGAGGCCAAACGGCACCGAGTAGAAGAAGCCCTCGACCTCGATGTGGTAGTCGAGCCCGACCCGGGCGAACTGCCAGTGCGCGAAGACGTAGTCCTCGGCCGGCAAGGGCGCGAGGGCCGGCTTCTCGATGGTCTCGAACACCTGGCGCCGGCTGACGCCGAGCCGGCGCATGGGCACACTGTTCATGCGCTCGACCGCCGCGGCGATAGCGGCATTGGCCTCCTGGAGCGAGAAGAAGGTGCGGTCGCGCAGCCGGCCGAGGATGTAGGATTGGGCAAAGCGCACGCCGGCCTCAACTTTGGCCTTATCCTTCGGGCGACGCGGTCGGGCCGGAAGAATGCCGACCTCGTAATGGGCCGCCATCTTGGCGTAGCTGCGGTTGATCTCGGGATCGTAGAACGAGGCCTTGTGGACGCCGCTCTTCAGGTTGTCCGGCACGATCAACTTGGGCACGCCGCCGAAGAAGCGGAACAGGCGCACATGGGCTTCGATCCAATCCGGCAGGGTCTGGGTCCAGGTGGCTTCGGCATAGGTCAGGTTGGAGGCGCCGAGCACCGCGACGAAGATCTCGGCATGGCGGATCTCGCCGGTGCGCGGATCGACGATGGGCAGCTTCTTGCCCGAGTAGTCGACGAACACCTTGTCGCCGGCGACGTGATGCTGGCGCATGGTGGGCGTCAGGCGGCGCTCGAAGGAGCGAACCAGGTCGCAGAAACGCGAATAGCCGTAGCCGTCCGGATGATCCGCCCGGTACTCCTCATGCAGGATGGCGATGCTGACGCCCGGCCGCTTGAGCTCCTGGACCAGGTGGGCCCAGTCCGGCTCCGGCCGGCGGCGCGTGCCGACCCGGGCGCCCGCCCGGGCGAACAGCCTCTCCTCCAGGGCCGCATCGGTCAGGTCCTCCGGCAGCGGCCAGATCAGCCCGGCCGCCTTGGCCCGCTGGATGGCATCCCGCACGGTCGAGCGCGCCGCGCCGACAATCCGGCCGATCTCGCGATCGCTGGTTTGGCTGGCGTGGAGCCGCAGCACTTGCCGCATCTGTCGCATGGTCATCTCTCTGTTGGCCGGCATCGCGTTCCTCTCTGGTGGAGAGATTGCAATGCCCCAATCGGATGACCCGGTGCAGCACGGTTCTTCCGACGGCTCCCTGGACGGGATCAAATCGGAAGGATGGACGGCTTCAAGTCGGAAGGGTGGACGGGATCAAATCGGAACCGGGGACGACTTCAAGTCGGTACACATGGACGGATTGCGTCGGTATCCGCAACTATGCGCAGTGGCGCGAGGACGGCACGTGGGAACACGTGACCCAGGTTCTGCGCGAGAGTTACCGCTGTCAGATCGGCCGCAATCCGCAGCCAACAGCGGCGATCATCGACAGCCAGTCAGTGAAAACTTCTGAGATGGGCGGACCCCGTGGCTATGATGGCGGCAAGAAGATCAAGGGCCGCAAGCGCCATCTTCTCGTTGATACGCAAGGCAACCTGCTGAAGAACAGCGTGCAGCCCGCCGACATCCATGATCGCGCAGGCGCCGAACTCCTGCTGGAGGGGCTGCAGCATCTGTTCCCGGCCATCGAGCTCATGTGGGCAGACACCGCCTATCGTGGGCTGAAGGACTGGTTGTGCAGAGCGCTGGGATGGAAGCTGTCGATTCCGCAGCACTGGTGGAGCGGTGGCGTCTGGATGCGGGCCGACGCGGAGCCGCCGACGCGCCCGAGTGGCTTTCAGGTGCTCGCGCGAAGGTGGGTGGTGGAACGGACCATCGGTTGGCTGACCACCAACCGGCGGCTGGCCAAGGACTATGAGCGACTCGTCGAGACCGGCGAGATGCTGCTGTATCTCGCCATGAGCCGCATCCTGCTGCGCCGTCTCACGCGAAAGGAAAGATAATTGCTCACCAGCCTCTAACACTACAGTTGCACCTTTCGTTTGCGATGAGAGGCCTGCGCCATCGCCTGATGCGCGCGGCGCCACGCGGACCAGGCGATCACGAGGGCAGGCTCGATCTGGTGTTGCTGGAGGCGTGTGGCCACGCGGCGGATTTCCTGGACAGACCAGCGTACCAGCGCTGCAGCTTGGCTTCGTCGTTTCTTTTTTGGGGTGACGTGAGCGTGTTGGCGCGCTCGCGCACCACCGCCATCATGGCAAACGCCAGCATCACCAGGGACACATGCCGGTGCCAGCCCTGCCACGAGCGGGTTTCGTTATGCGTCAGGCCCGACTCCGTCTTGGCGGTCTCAAACGCGTCCTCAATCGTCCAACGCTGCCCCTCGACCCGCACCAGGATCTCGATCGGCGTGCCGGCCGGACACCAGGTCGAGAAGAACGCCAGGTCCTCATCACTGAGGCTGCGTCGGATCAGCAGGCCACGGGTCCACAGGCCGGTGAGATCCTCGTTGTACTCCTCCGCCTCAAGATCAGCGAGTTCGAGATAAGCCCAGTCGTACAGGCGTGCTCCCTTCGTGCCGTCGCCCGCCGACAGGCGCGTCCAAGCCTCGGGCGCAAGAGCCTGCGCAATCTTCTCGGCCGTGCCGGCCACTTCGGGTTTGTCGATCCAGGACGAGAACTGATCGGTGGCATGCGCGCCCAGCACATAGCCCTTGCCGGCCCGGCGCAGCTGCATCTCCACTTTACCGACACCATAGACCGTGTCGGTGGCCACCCAGTCGAACGGCACACCGGCGGCAATCGCGCGCTCGATCATCTGTGTGGCGATCTGCGGCTTGGTGACGAAGTGGAGGTTGTCGGGCACATGAGCGGCGGTCCGACGCTCCGGCTTGTTCGTCCAGTCCTGCGGCAGATACAGCTGGCGGTCGATGAAGGCGCAGCCCTTGTCCGAGACATAAGCGGCAAATACGCCAATCTGGCAGCTGGTGATCTTGCCCGCTGATCCGGTGTACTGCCGACCGACGCCACACGAGTGCTGACCCTGCTTGAGAAAGCCGGTCTCGTCGATCACCAGCACGGCCCCGGGCGCGGCGAGCGTCTCAAGAGCATAGTCGCGCACCATGTCCCGCAGGGCATCCGCGTCCCAGTGGCTGCGCCCGAGCACCGCCTGCTGACGCCAGGGGCCCGAGTCTCCTGCGGCTTCCGCCCGCATCCAGCCGGTCTTGCGCCGCTCCGGCCCCAACAATCCGTCGAGGAAAGCAGCCGCTGAGGCGCCAACACTCGGATGAGCAAACAAGGATTGGAGATCCGCTTTGACCTGACGCAACTCCACACACCAGAGCTCGAGCATCTGCTCGATGGGCACACCCGTCATGGCAGCCTCCTGGGTCAGATCAGCAGATTATGAGCCCATCTTCAGAAGGTGCAACTGTAGTGCTAAGTGGAAGGATGCGCTGTGAACCAGGCTCTCCATGGCAGCGCCACACCGACAAGGCAGTCCGTCGAGCGATACAGCATATAGTCAAGCAAGCCTGGGAGCCCTGGCCCGGCGCCAGGGCATCAGCCCGAAGACAGCCGCTAAGTGGAAGAAGCGCGGCTCAGTGGCGGACCTGCCGACCGGCCCAAGGAGAGGGCTCCCCCTGACGCTATCATTGGCTCGAAGCGCTGCCCATTAACCATAGCCGTTCCAGATAGGGCTCAACCCCGTCTAACCATCTAGCATCTGGAGGGTTAGATGATGCTGGAACTCCTGCCTCCGTCGATGACGATGGTCGTACCGTTTAGGAACTCAGCCTTCCGCGAACAGATGAAACCGACAAGCTCGCCGATTTCCTGCGCAGCGCCGGCACGCCCCAGCGGAATGTCTCCCGCGACCAGCCTCATCGCCTCGGTCCGGGAAATGCCCCGCTCTGACGCGAGGGCATCAACCCGGGCACTGACCCGACCCGTATCGAAGTAGCCAGGCGCGACCACGTTGACGCGGATGTTATCCCGAGCGGCGCTCTGCGACAGCGTCTTCGCCATGTTCGCGATAGCCGCCCGCAATGCGCTCGACAGGACGAGATGAGCCGATGGCTCGCGCGCTCCGGCCGCCGTGATGAACACAATATCACCACGGCCCCGCTCGCGCATATGAGGAAGAGCGTGGCGCGATAGCCTGACGGCGCTCATCAGGAGCATCTCGATCGCCTGATACCATTGATCGTCAGCAAGATCCTCAACGGTTCCGTAGGCCATATGACCCGAATTGACCACAAGGCAGTCGATCCACTTCAGCGCAGCCAAGGCTTCAACGAAAAGGCCCTCAGTGTCTCGGGGATCGGTGAGATCCGAGACAATGCCGAAAACACGGTGTCCGGCAGCCACAGCCTCCAGCCGTTCCACGGCCATGGCAATGTTCCCTGGATTATGCCCCGTGATCGCGATGTCGAACCCGTCCGACAAGAGCTTCTCGGCGACAGCAAAGCCCAGCCCCGTCGTGCCGGCGGTAATCAGGGCCGTCCGCGTCATGCCGCACTCATCCCGCTTACTTTCGCGAGCGTCCATAGATTGGGCGAGATCAGTGCCACAACGCACAGGATCGTGCCAGCGACGGAGTCTCGTACCTTCAGGGTCTCAGGTGTTTCGAGCCAGGACGCGCTCAAGAACGCCCGGGATCGGAGCAGGTAGGATTGTTTGAGAATCTTCAGTGCTGCTTCGGCTCGTCTGTTCATATTTAGCATTCAAATAATGATCGCTGACATTGGAGCATAAGTGTACAGTGGCGTAAAATCGCGGCATAGTTCACTGCATCAACTCTGGATTCCTGCGAGATATGCGGGGTACCGCAGGTAATGGGCTGTCGCTGCCCTGGAGCGAAGTATAGGCCCCTAAAATCGAATGCCTTACAGCAGGTACAGCGAAGCCGGGTGCGTGGACATCGCCTCGATAGAGGAGACGATATCAGTGCCCGGCGCAACCGTGATCGCGCGCTGGCGAAGAATAGTGAGTACGTTACTGGCCGAGCAATCGCATTCCAGATGATGAGCTGGACACGCGTGCTGGCCCGTATCATTGCGAAAGTGGTTCGCGCGGCCAGGGCCGACATGACCGTTGCACCGAAGCTTGACGCCAGGATTTGATGTCCTATCCGAAGGCGGGACACCTCCCGCCTGCTCAGAATGATATTGCCTCAAGCCAATTCCCGTAGGGACAGTCTGGAGGAAACCAGGTTCAATGGGCACGCAATGGAAGCTTGGCAGGCGGGCTCATCTCAACAAGCATGTTTGCCAGGCCGACGTAGTCTATCACTGGCAAGTTGGTCTCGCGACGCACGGCTTCGGCTGCGAGGGGAAAGGCCGCGCACTCGAATACGAGCGCTGTTACGGCAGGATCAGTCTCCAAAAGGGATCTCGTTGCCGTCAACACGTCCTCAGTGAGCAGCCGTGGTGAGACATCAGGAATGGGCTCGGCAAGCTGGCGCCAAGTCTCCGAGCCCTCGATCCCGGCGACAGAAACGCCGATGTCAGCTGATGACCATCCCGCAGCCGCGAAATGCTCCTCTTGCAGTTTGCTGGCGTCATAGGTCAGGATTCCCACCTTGCGGCCGGCCGGCAAGGTTCTGGCCACCAGGGGAACAAGCAGAAGGCTCGAAAGTGCGACCGGCACTGAAACTGCAGCGGATACCTCCTCTTGGAACACCGCGCTAAACCCACAGTTCGAGATAATTGCGGTGACGCCTTCGCTTGCCAGTTGACGAGCACTCCTGACATAGGCGTCCTTGACCGATCTATCTCCACCCACGACGGTTCGCACGGATGCACCGGGCACTGTCAGGCGCTTAACCGGAAATCCGAATGTTCCAGGCGCGCACAACGCTCCAGGGTGGTTGAGCGGCCTATTTTCAAGTTCCAGTATCCCCAGGCTCTTGTCTGTCATCCCGTACCACTTTCTTGGGCGTACTGTTCCACGACGTAATCGGAAAATTGACGTCTCTGGCAAAGCCAGCAATCGTCCGTCTACTACCAGACCATTTCCGTAAGAAATTATACAAGCCTTCATCGCCCAAATGACGGAAAAAGGGCATAAGTCCCGAATATTCGTCGGCACCAGACCCTAAGGGAACCAACTCCGGCAAATGCAGGAGTGTTGATTTGGAGTAGGACCGACCGCGTCGCCCGTCTCCAACCGAAGAAAGCACAACTCTCTCGCGGCGAATAGCGATGTGGACAGATATTTTAGATATATGTGACCAGTTGATTACCATGTCGCCTCAATTGTTGGTAAGGGCCATTCTGGGCATTAGACTTGGAGGAGCGGCCAGGTGGCGCAACCAAGCATGGATAGAATACTCACCATCATTCATTCGGTGCAGCTCCGACAAGGCCGATGGGATGACGGGACGCGTAATTCGACTGGCGCATGATCCACCCGGTTGAAGTACTCACTGACTCAATTCATGCCGTTCATCGGCAGCCTGCTCCATTGCTGAGGCATAAGGCGTAAACGGGCCGCAGCGAGCCAAATCATACATCAAACGCGGCAAGAACCATGCGGCTGGTGCCGAGGCACTGCGCGAGGCGAGGAGGTGGCTGACCACGCGGTTGGTGTTGTCACGGTAACTTGGCGTCAGGATATCTTATGCTAGGCCCAGCGGCATGAACCTGCCGGCTTTCAGCTACAAGCGCCACCGCTTTCCACCCGAGATCATTGCCCACGCCGTATGGCTCTATTTTCGATTCCCATTGAGCCTGCGGCTGGTCGAGGAAATGCTACTCGAGCGTGGCATTCTCGAGTCCTAGGAGACGGTCCGGCGACGGACGCTGAAGTTCGGGCCTGCTTACGCCCGCCGCCTCAGACGCAAGAAGCCGAACCAGCGCGACATTTGGCATCTCGATGAGGTCGTGATCACCATTGCCGGCCAGCAGCACTGGCTCTGGCGGGCCCTGGACCAGGATGGCTATGCCCTCGACGAGATCGTCCAGACGCGGCGCGACACCAAGGCGGCCAAACGCTTGCTGAAGCGTCTGTTGAAAAAGCAGCCTGCCCTCGACGGCGGATGATCACGGCAAGCTCGGCTCTTATGCTGCCGCCCGGCGCCAGATCATGCCGGCGGTTGAGCATCGCTCGCACAAGCGTCTGAATAACCGGGCGGAGAACTCGCATCTCCCACTGCGAAAACGTGAGCGGGCCATGCAGGGATTTCGATCACCGGGAAGGCTACAGAGATTTGTCAGTGTGTTCCCTGCCGTCCGCAACCTGTTCGTTCCCCTCGCTCCCGCCGCTCTGCCCTTGCCACCCACCTTCACCGCCTCAATGCTATGGCGGCGTGGAAGTCTGCAGCCGACCTTGCCTGAGCCCGTCATGTGACCGCGCTTCCCTCACTGCGCCCGAGTTCGGTTAATGTGACATCACCACGCGGTTTGCCCCAGCCAGGTTCCCAGAGCAGCAGACGGTCCTGATCCTGGTGGGACTGCACGAGTGACTGACCCGCCCTCATATCCGGTTGGAAGGCTAACCGCAGTTATCGGTTCAAGGACTGCTTGAGAGCAAACAGGGTCGCCTTGCATTCAAGCGCGGCTGCCTGCGCCTTAGCACTTCCACATACGGTAGGTGTTGAGACCGGGTGCGTTGGGTAATTGAGAACTATACGTGGCGCTTCGAGCGGCCTGGCCGCTCCTTGCCGCATCGAGGAAGGGCCTGATGCTGTCGCCCTCCGCAAGCCCGCACCGCCCCAGCTGTCCGCCTGGAGATTGCACGCTCATCCGAGCCCAGCGGCGTGTTGGCGCAGCACTATAGGGGCAGCCCCGAGACCATCCGCGAGTGGCGCAAACCCTCCAGGTCGTCGCTCATCCCAGGGAGGTCTTGCATCCAGACACATTTTACAGGTTGTGGGACAATGTCGTGCCGTTCGCAATGAAACAGCACGCGCACCACCTCCACGGTGGAGGTGGTGCGCGATCAACGCCATCTTGCCGCGATCGTATATCGCATTGGTTTCGTCGGTAGAAACGTTTGCAGCTCACGCCACTAGTCTCATTCGCAGCAGAGCCCTCGAAGTCCCTCCGCGGTCACCTCGTCTATCACCGACGCACCGCGGTTAACCGCTTGGACCACTGGCATTAGGTCAACTCGCCTGCGCAGCGCCGCAATCAATAACCGCGTCCCAAATCCACGACATTCTTCAGCGCTTGTCCCTTTAGAAAGCGTTCGATGTTGTCTGCGAAGATGGAGAACACCCGCTCTGTATAGTTCGTTGGGCTTCCCGCCACATGCGGCGTTGCGATCACATTTGGCATATCCCACAATGGACTTTCTTTTGGCAGTGGTTCTCGCTCAAATACGTCTAGCATCGCACCGGCAATTGCGCCGGTCTGCAGCGCCTTAACCAGTTCGTCCTCCACCACGACGTTGCCCCGGGCGATGTTGATCAGAAACGCATCAGGTCTCATACGCGCGAGCTCGGCTGCTCCGATGAGGCCCACTGTCTCTGGCGTTGCCGGTAGCGCCAGGACTACGAAATCGCAGAGTGGCAGCAGATCCTCGAGTGCATCGGAGGCGAACAGCCCGTCGACACCGTCAACTGGGACGGAAATATCCCGCTTCGAGCCGACAACCGTCATCCCCGCGCTTTTCGCGCGCCGAGCGATGGTCGCCCCGATCGAGCCTAGCCCGACGACGCCGAGCGTCTTGTCCGCCAATGGCGCCACATAGCGCGGATTCCATTCCCGATTGGCCTGCTCGCGCAGAAACCTGCGGAAATCCCAGTGCAGCATCGTCACGCCGGCCATCACGAAATCCGCGATGATGTCGCCATGGATGCCGCGCGCATTGGTCACCGTGATATGACCCACCCTGTCGCGGATTGGAAACATGGAATCGACACCGGCGCCGGTGCACTGGAACCAGCGCAGCTTCTTCGCCTTGTCGAAAACCTCAACTGGAAAGCGAAAGGCAAGTAGTGCGTCAGCTTCCCCTATGTACCGCTCGAGCCCGTTGGAGTCTGGCGCCACAATAGGGCGGACCTGCGGGAAACGCTCCTCTATAAGCCGCGCATAGGATTCAGCGGCCGGGTGGTTTAGGACAATGGTAAGTTCTGGGCTTTCAACGGCCATGGTTATCTCTCCGTGAATTGACGAGCTTGAGCCGATCCGGACGCCTTCGCGCGCTATCCCGAGCGAGCACGGTGCCGACTGCCCTGCCTGGGGTGGAGTTGCACACCTCCAGCTGGGCGGCAGCCCCGATCGAATGCCCGGTGACATTAGGTTCACGGGTCGGCAGTGAAGTCAGATACCCATAGGTGTCTTGTAGGGGATCAGCAGTTGGTTCAAATGAAAAGGCCATGCCAAGCCGATAGCATTCTCCCCGTCGTCATTTCTTCGAAATTAACATGGATTTCCTGAATAAATGACAGAGAATGATGGACGGGGAGTCCGCGCTCTATTTAGCGGGCCGACAGCGGTGTTTCGTCCAATCCGTCTCCCAATAGGGCCCTAACAGGTAATTGAGCAGCCATCTTTACCGGCTTCGTCACGATATAGGTAAAGTACCGATCAACTCCGACGCCTGCATCAAGAATATTATCAATTACAACTTGGTATATATCCACATCAGACGTGACAATCTTGAGAAGATAGTCCACGCCGCCGCCAAGTGCGTAGCACTCAATAATCTCATCTATATTTTTTATATAGTTCTCAAATATTGAAAAGTCGGACGATCTATGTGTCTTAATAAGTATTTCTGTAAAGAAAGTTTGCACGTTATTAATAAGCCTCAAGTTTACCCGTGCATGGTATGACGTGATGACTTTCTTCTTTTCGAGGCGATTGACACGCTCAAAGCAGGCGCTGGGTGAAAGCCCGACGCTCTCCGCCAGCGCAGCCTTCGTCATGCGTCCGTCGAGCTGGAGGCAGCTCAATATCTTAATATCAATGGCATCAAGCTCCACGCCGAGAGTACGACGGCGGCTGAGCTCTTCATGGGTAAACGATCGGCTGTTGCGGCTGGAGAGAGGGGGCATGGCAAGTATAACTCCCTGATAAAGACTTATGCATATGCTTGCGCGATATGCCCGTTGAATTAGGGCGGCCGAAGAATGTTCCGCGCAGACGCCCAATTGCTGTTATTCCTGCGGTTTCGAGTGGTATAATCTACTGAAACTAACTTAGCAACGGATGGACGAGCCTTGGCGCCGAACTTCTCTCTCGCTCTGCAACAAGTCGGCGGCGGCCGCGAAGGCCAGCAATTGCTGACTGATCGACTGGAAGGCGGCGATCTCCTCGTTTCCGTGAGGTCCTCCTTTTCAGCGACCTACCGCGAGGCACGCGCGAAGTTCGTCGCTGCGTTGCCTCAGACGCGCGCCTACGTCCTTCCCGGTCTGACGGGGCCGGACGGTGAAGAGCTGGCCGTAGACGCCGCCTGGGTTGGCGATCCGGAAGCCGAATGTGTTATGGTCGCCATCTCCGGCGTGCACGGGCCTGAAGGCTTCTGCGGCTCGGGCATTCAAATGGACTGGCTCGCGTTGATGAAAGACGTCAGCCTACCGAAAGGCGTGGCATTACTCTTCATCCATGGCCTTAATCCCCACGGCTTCGCCTGGGACCGGCGGGTGACGCAGGAAGGCTGCGACCTCAACCGCAACTTTGTGGATTTTGCCGTCGGCGCGCCGGCTAATCCCGGCTATGATGAACTGCGGCCCCATTTCGTGCCACCCGCGCTGGATGGGCCGGCCTTTGAGGCGGCACGGGAAGCCATACGATCCTTCAAGCATGCGCATGGCGAGCGGGCCTTCCAAATTGCCCGCAAGGCCGGCCAGTATTCGGATCCCGATGGGATGTTCTTTGGTGGGTTCGAGCCGTCCTGGTCAGCTCGCATGCTGGATGCCATCGCCCGCGAACACGCACTCAACACGCGCAAGTTTGTTGCAGTCATTGACGTCCATACTGGTCTCGGCCCCTATGGCTACGGCGAGTTGCAGAGCGAGCACCGGGCGGCCAGCGCCTCACATGGGATCGCAGAGCACATGTTCGGCCCCAGCGTCACCTCAGCGGATCTGGGAACGTCCAGTTCGATTCCCATCGAGGGCACGCTCCAGCTCTATTGGGAGCGGCTGATCGGCGACGGCCGTCACCTCTATCTGGCCCTGGAGTACGGCACCTTCGATACGGAAGCCGCTCAGCGTGTGCTGCTGGCCGACCAATGGCTGCACGTGCACGGCGGCGGTGACCGGACCAGCGCCTTTGGTCGCGAGGTGCGTCAGCACATGCGGGCGCATTTCTGTCCAGACGATCCGATCTGGCAGGAGGCGGTGCTGTTTCGCGGCCGTCAGGTGCTTCGGCAGACGCTGTCGGGGCTTACGCGGATGACGCAGGGCGACGTCGGGTTGCCGCCATAGGCGGAGCCAATTGCCCACAAAGATCCAAAGGGAACCACAATCAAGAGAGGACATGCGATGACTGAGTCAAAGGATCGTAGTTTTCCCGGAGCCGGCTTGAGCCGCCGGACCCTCCTGCGGGCTGCTACTGCCGCAATGGCCATTCCCGCGGTTGCGTGGGCAACCACGGGTTTTGCGCAGGACAAGCTCTCTGGCAAGGGCGAGGTCGTCGTGTATTCGCCAGGTGGTTCATTGACGCAAGCTCTCCGCAAGAGCGTCTTCGAACCTTTCACCAAAGCGACCGGCATCACCGTCGTTGACGTGACAGCGGACTTCGCTGAGCCTCAAGTGAAGGCGATGAACCAAGCTGGCCGCGTGGACTGGGACACGGCCTTCGTCCAAGCGCAGAACTATCCCGATATGCATGCCGCCGGGATGTTCGTTCCGATCGACTATAGTCTTTGGGACGATGAGTCACTGAAAGGCGTTCCTGAAGCGAATCGACTCAACGATGCGGTCGTTCTGTATGGGTCAGCCATGCTGCTTGCTTATGACGAGCGGGTATTTGGCGCCAATGGTCCAAAGAGCTGGGCCGATTTTTGGGACGTCAAGGCGTACCCCGGACCGCGTGGCCTTTATGCCCCGGCTGCAAAGCACAACCTTGAATTCGCCTTGATGGCTGATGGCGTGGCGAAGTCAGAAATCTGGCCGTTGACAGACGACAAGATCGACAGGGCTCTAAAGAAGCTCGATGAGATCAAGCCGCATGTCACCAAATGGTGGACGGCTGGCGGTGAAGCGCCGCAGTTGCTTCTCAACCGCGAGTTCGTGATGACGAACGCCTTCGATGGCCGCGTGATTGCCGCCATCAACCAAGGAGCGAAAATCCGGATGGTGTGGGAAGGCGCGCACGTCAACTACACCTACTGGACGGTGCTCAAAGGCGGCCCAAACAATGCAAATGCGCAAAAGTTGATCGCCTTTATCAATAAGGCCACTGTCGCAGCCGGCTTTACCCAGGCGAGCGGTTACCCCGGACCCAACAGGAACCAGCTCGAGCATCTGCCGTCTCATCTGGTGCCACTGCTCAGCATAAGCCCCGAGAATGCCTCAAAAATCGTTATCGAAGATTCTGCTTGGCTTGCCGCCAAGCGCCCCGACGGCAAAACGAATCTTGATCACATCCAGGAGCGGTGGCTGGCATGGCGGGCAAAGTGATTTCCCTCGCAACAAACGCATCGGCGGAGGCCTCGCGGCCTTCGCTGTCGGCCAGGCCCACCGGATGGGCCTGGCTCCTGCTACCCGGTAGCATTTTCCTCGCGGTGCTTTTTGTGGTGCCGCTCCTGGGGCTGCTGCTGCTTTCCCTGGGGATGCCTGACTGGACGCTGGCGCATTTCCTACGCATTGGCGACAGTCCTGCTTATGCAACTGTGCTGGGCACCACGCTTGAGATCAGCCTTTCGGTGACGGCGCTTGCGTTCGTGTTCGGTTATCCCATCGCCTATGTCCTGACGACGGGCGGACCAACATTGCGCACTTTCCTGCTCATCGCGGTGGTGCTGCCCTATTTCACCAGCGTTCTGGCGCGGACCTTTGCCTGGATCGTCCTTCTCGGACGCGGTGGCGTCATCAACGAGATCCTGCTCCAACTCGGCTTGGTCTCGCAGCCGGTGACCATGCTTTACAACCGCGTCGGCGTGATCATTGGCATGACCCACATCATCATGCCGCTCATGATCCTGCCGATGTCCACGGTCATGTCCAGCATCGACCAAAGGCTGCTGCGGGCTGCGAGGGCGAGTGGAGCAAGCCCGCTTGCCGCTTTCCTCACGATATTCCTGCCGCTCAGCCTGCCCGGCGTCATTGCCGGCGTGCTGCTCGTCTTCATCTATTGTCTCGGCTTCTACATCACGCCGGCATTGCTCGGTGGGTTGTCGGATCTCACCATCACCATGGAGATCAGCGCCCAGGTCGTCGACCGCCTCAACTGGAATTTCGGCGCCGCCCTCTCCATGGTGCTACTGGTGGGCGTCCTGGCCATATTGTGGATCGGCTCGCGTTTCTTCCCCATTGAGCAGCTCTTGGGGTTCTCCGACGGCAAAAGCGGCTCTGATGCCACCCCCCGCCGCCAGCTGGGTACGCGTTGGCTGATGCATGTCGGCTCCGCAGCAAACGCGCTCGACCGCTGGCTCCCCTCGATGGGCGGTCGTGGTGTTGTGATCTTGGCGAGCTTCCTGGCAGTGCTCCTGCTGCTGCCGGTCCTGATCGTCGCCTACCTGTCGTTCAGTTCATCGCCTTACTTCGTGTTCCCCGTGCCGGGCTACTCGCTCGGCAACTACCAGGCCTATCTTTCCGATACCCTGTGGATGAGCGCAACCTTCGCCAGCATCCGCGTCGCCCTGATGGCGGCCGGCATGGCGACGGTGCTTGGTGCCATGCTCGCCTTCGGTCTCTCGCGCGGTCGTATTCGTGGGCGCAGTGCGATCGTCGCACTCGTGCTCTCACCGATCATCATGCCGACGGTTATTGTGGCGGTTGCGACCTATTTCCTGCTGGTGCGGGTCGGGCTTCAGGGCACCGAGTTTGGACTGGCGCTTGGCCACGCGGTTCACGCCATCCCGTTCGTGGTGGTGATCGTGGTTGCCAATTTGCGGGACCTCAACCCAGCCTATGAGCGCGCGGCCCGCAGCCTTGGTGCCGGGCCTCTGGCCACCTTCCGCACCATCATTGCGCCGCTGGTCATGCCGGCCTTCATCGTCGCCGCCTTCTTCGCCTTCCTGACCTCGTTCGACGATGTCGTCTATGTGCTGTTCCTCGGCATCGGAAAAGTGACGACGCTGCCCATGCGCATGTGGGAAGGGATCAAGCAGGATATCAGTCCGACCATCTCAGCGGTGGCCACGTTACAAATGGCGTTCGCGGCGATCGTCATCATCATTGGAGCGGTGCTGGGGCGCCGAAGGAATACGTGACGGCTCGCGCTGAGAGCCCAATCAAGAGAGAATCAGACATGATTACCGACTCCGATCTGCTGCCCATCGATGCGATCGACCAGCTACCCTTCACTCCGGCGGAATTCAACGCTCGCCTTACGGCATGCCGGCAGGCCATGAGCGAGCGTGGGATCGACTATCTCGTGCTCAACTCGCCTGAGAATATCTATTACCTGTCAGGGTTCATAACCCGGGGATACTACGTCTTTCAGGCCCTGGTCGTGACACATACCAGCGAGCCAATCCTCGTCGTGCGTCGCTATGAACAGGCCAATGTCGAGCGGCTGTCCTACTACCGCAACGCCGCAATATGGCAGGACACCGACGTTCCGGCAGAGGTGCTTGCCCGGACGCTGGCTGATTTGGGCGCTGCGGGGAGGACCGTTGGCGTCGATGCCAATTCCGTGTTCTTTCCGGTGAGCGCCTATGAAACGCTTCGCGCCGCGTTGCCCGGATCCAGCTTCCTCAATGGGTCCGCCGTGTTGGAGAAAAGCCGGGCGATCAAGTCCCCGCAGGAGATCGCCTACATCCGCCGCGCGGCTGAGGCGCTGTCCGCAGGGTTTAGGGCTGCGCACGAAGCCGCGCGTCCGGGGCGTACCGAGAACGACGTGGCCGCGGCGTTTCATCATGCTGCCATCTCGGCGGGCAGTGAGTACATGGGCGGACCTCCCTACATCGCGGCCGGCCCGCGCACCGCGCTCCCGCACGCCACCTGGGCTGGACGACGCATCGAAAGAGGCGATCTGGTCTTCATCGAGGGATCCGGCAACTGGAAGCGCTATAGCGCGGCCATGATGCGGACCTGGTGCATGGGAAAACCGAGCGATAGCGTCCGCCGCGCAGCGGACACGTCCATAGCCGCACTCGATGCAGCTATCGCCGCTATAAAGCCGGGCGTAACGAGCGGCGAAGTTGACGCCGCGTGTCGCGGCACCGTCGCTCGCGCAGGTCTTGCCCATGCCTTCATCCATCGAACGGGCTACTCCGTTGGGGTTGGCATTTGCCCGGGCTGGGGCGAGGGCTGGGTGATGGACCTAAAGGAAGGAGACTCACGCGTTCTGCAGCCGGGCATGGTCTTCCACATCGTGCCGGTGCTCTTCCCAGAGCCTGATGTCAGTGTCGGCTTTAGTGCAACCGTGCTCGTGACCAACGCCGGCGCAGAGGTTATCTCCGATTACCCGCGGGAGATGGAATTATGAGAACCGCACATAACATCACTGATGTGAAAACCGGCGGCATCGCGCTTCGCGGTGTCCGCAAACGCTACGGCACCGCCGTCGCCGTCGACGGCGTCAGCCTTGACATATCGCCCGGGGAATTCGTCTCCCTGCTCGGCCCCAGCGGATCAGGCAAAACCACCACGCTGATGATGATCGCCGGGTTCGAGACGCCCGACACCGGCCAAATACTGCTGGACGGGAAGGACATAACCCGCCTGCCGCCGCACCGCCGCGAACTCGGCATCATCTTCCAGAACTATGCGCTCTTCCCCCACATGACGGTCGCGGACAATGTTGCCTATCCGCTGCGCATGCGCCGCATGGCGAAGGCAGAGGTCAAAAGCCGTGTCGACCGCGTCCTTGAGCAGGTGCAGCTTGGCGCGCTGGCCGACCGCTATCCCCACCAGATGTCCGGCGGCCAGCAACAACGCGTTGCGATCGCCCGCGCTCTGGTGTTCGACCCGCCCGTTCTGCTTCTGGACGAGCCACTTGGCGCCCTCGACAAGAAGCTGCGGCAGCATCTGAGAGCGGAGATCAAGGCGCTGCACAAGGAGGTCGGCAAGACGATGATCTACGTCACGCATGACCAGGAAGAGGCGTTGGCTATGTCCGATCGTGTTGCCGTCATGCACGAGGGCCGGATCAGGCAGGCTTCTTCACCGCGCGACATCTACAGCCGCCCCGCGGAGTTGTTCGTCGCCAGCTTCGTGTGGGGAAGCGAACCTCATTCCGGTCAAACTTAAAGGCGGTGTGGCCTACAGTCCGGACGGGGCACGTCTCGAAGCAACACAATGGGATGGCGACGACGCGGAGGCTATGCTCTGCGTCAGACCAGAACACGTTCGTCTCGATCTGGCCGGTGTTGGAGCGGCGCCGGGCCTCCCTGGAGCCGTCGTCGACTCCACCTTTGTCGGTGATGCGACGGTCATCGAATGCGAGACAAGTTCTGGGCTGCGGCTCACCTCAAAGGTCCTCAACCAGCCGGGCAACCCAGTTCCCTCTGTGGGGTCAAGTTGCGTTCTATCGTGGGCTCAGACCGATGCGACGATCCTGACCCAATAGCCTGATCCAACGGGATGCCCGCATTTACCGATAAATGCGGGCGTCGGCTCACCTGATCGGCTATTCATGGCGGCAGGGGCCTAAAATCAATCATACACCAGGAAGTTCTAAATCACGGGCGTGCGGATTTCCCGGACGACTGTCAGATTTGCCCGTTTCACCGAAAAGGACATCAACATGGATGAAGTCAAACGCCACGAAGTTGGCCCTCGCATGAGCCAAATGGTTGCTTGTGGTAATATGGTCTATACTGCGGGTGTTGTAGCGCTGCGTGCCCCCGGCAAGCCGGTTGGCGAGCAGACCGCCGACATTCTAGCCAAGATCGATGATCTGCTTGCCGCCGGCGGAACCGACAAGAGCAAGATACTGACAGCCACAATTTGGCTCTCCGACATATCCTCTTTTGCGGAAATGAACCGTGTATGGGACAGCTGGGTGGTTCCCGGAAGCACGCCTTGCCGGGCCTGCGTCGAGGCAAAGCTGGCAGGATCGGAATATACGGTCGAGATCCAAGTCACTGCAGTGCGTTAAGTTGAACCCGTGAGTGACTGCGTCGTAAGCCTGCAACCGGCTTACGACGCAGGCTCAGAATTCATTGCCAATGGGCCGAAGTTTGCACCAGCATTGGCGGCACCCGGATCGTTTCGTGGCTGCAAACAACACAACAACCCTGTCACGCTAGCTTGGTGGCATCGAATGAACACATCGTCCTAACGCGGCGCAGCGCGCCCCGTTAACATGTCCGAAGGAGCAGATTTGGATGTGTCCCTTCATTGGAGAACTAACATCGTCGGGACGCGAGTTCCAAAGGGTTTGACTGACGATGATCGAGGAAACTGTGGGGGTACTGGAACCCGCAATTTGCCCTACTATCTGTGGCGAACGTTGAGAAGCCTCGAGTCATTTGGGTTTGTGGTCAAACACATAACCATCAACGACAGTACCGCACTGATGCGTATTCTCAGGCAAGCCACTTGGTGAACTAAAGAGAAATCTCGAGCTCCCGTATGATTCCACGCCTGCTGTCCGAAACCGCCGTCAAACCTTGGATTCCCACTTTCTTCGAACGTCTGGTTGAGGTCGGCTTCCGCGGTGAGGTGAGAAGCGATCATTCGCATCGAATTGTTCTGGCGACGGATAATTCCGTTTATCAGGTCAAGCCGGCTGGCGTTGCGTTTCCGCGCGATGCGGAAGACGTGGTTCTAGCAATGAGAGCGCTTTCCGAACCCCGATTTGCCGACGTTGCGATCACACCGAGAGGCGGCGGGACCGGCACCAACGGTCAGTCGCTGACCGACGGGGTCATAATCGACTGCTCACGCCACATGAACCGGATCCTGGAGATCGACCCTGTGCGCAGAGTGGCCCGGGTTCAGGCCGGGGTCGTCAAGGACCAGCTCAACAAAGCACTCAAGCCTCACGGACTGTTTTTTGCTCCGGAGTTATCAACCTCAAATCGCGCCACGATCGGCGGCATGATCAGCACGGATGCCTGCGGGCAGGGCTCCTGCCTTTATGGCAAGACCAGCAATCATGTGCTTGGCCTGAGGATGGTGCTGAGTGACGGCACTGACTGGTGGTTCCGTCCTGTCGATGAGGAAGAACTTGCCAAGTTGCAGGCTCGGGCCGACCGCATCGGCGCGATCTATCGACAACTGGAACGGATCGAGCGTGAGCAGCAGGATCTGATTGCGGCAACATTCCCGAAGCTCAATCGTTACTTGACAGGCTATGACCTCGCCCATCTGCGGCGGCCGGATGGGCGCTTTGACGTCAATGCCGTTCTCTGTGGCTCGGAAGGCACGCTCGGCCTGATCGTAGAAGCGGAGCTGAACGTGCTGCCGATCCCAGACCGCTCCGCTCTCATCAACATCCGGTATGAGGACTTCAATACAGCGCTTGAGGATGCCCGCCATCTCGTGACACTCAAAGTCGCGTCGGTCGAGACCGTGGACGAGAAAGTTCTAGGTCTTGCCAAGGGTGACGTGATCTGGACGAGGGTTGCCGAGTTCTTCTCAGACGAAGAAAGTGCTCTGGCGAACGGGATCAACATCGCGGAGATATTGGCAGACGACGAAGAAGAGCTGGAGCTGAAGCTTTCGGAGGTTCTATCGGCCCTCGGGTCGAAGCCGATGAAGGGCCGTGTCGGCTACACTATCGCCAGACGTCCGGGAGATGTCGAGGCGATCTGGGCCATGCGTAAGCGTGCTGTCGGTCTGTTAGGCAATGCCGAAGGGTCTGCCAGGCCCGTTGCCTTTGTTGAGGACACCGCGGTCCCGCCGGCAAATCTAGCGGCCTATATTCGGGAGTTTCGCGCCCTTCTGGATGCAGAAGGACTACAATACGGCATGTTCGGCCATGTCGATGCAGGTGTACTGCATGTGCGCCCTGCGCTCGACCTCACGCGGGATGAGCATCTGCCGCTTATTCGAGGCATCAGCGACAAGGTGGTAGCGCTGACGCGCAAGTACGGTGGCGTGCTCTGGGGGGAACATGGCAAGGGTATGCGTTCAGAATACGTTCCGGAATTTTTCGGAGCGCTCTATCCGAGTCTGCAGGCTGTCAAGGCGGCCTTCGATCCTGGAAATCAGCTCAACCCCGGCAAGATTGCGGCGCCCGAGACCTCTAAACTGAAAAAGATCGATGAAGTCCCCTTACGGGGACAATTCGACCGCGTCATTCCCTCCGACATCAGGGCGGCCTTCGGCAACGTGGCCTTTTGCAACGGCAACGGCGCCTGCTTTGACGTCGAGGAGGATAATGTCATGTGTCCTTCTTACAAGGCGACCCGCGACCGGCGGTTTTCGCCAAAGGGGCGAGCCTCACTCATGCGGGAGTGGTTACGCCTTCTTGCGAAAAGCGGCGTCGATCCGCGCATCAAGGCGGAGCGCGCTCGCGCTCGCAAGCCCTTTCACGTCCTGGTCCGAGCGTGGAACAGCCTCAATCCGGCCAATCGTCACGACTTCTCCCATGAGGTTCGGGAAGCCATGGACACCTGCCTGGCGTGCAAGGCCTGTGCCGGACAATGCCCGGTCAAGGTCAGCGTCCCGGCCTTCCGATCAAAGTTTCTTGAGCTCTATCACGACCGTTACCTGCGCCCACTGAAGGATCCGATCGTAGCAGCAGTGGAGACGATCTTGCCATTGGCGGCGTGGCTTCGCCCCGTCTATAATGTCGCCGTCACGACTGCGTTTGGCAAGATGGTGATGCACTTGGTAGGGCTGACAGCATTGCCAGCCATCCCAGCGATCAAGCTCCGCCGCGAACTCGCCCGCCGTGGTGTTGACATTGCCAGCACGGACCGGATTGCGCGACTGGCGCCGAATGAACGCGAACGTGTTGTGGTGCTTGTGCCAGATGCCTTCACAGCAAACTTCGACCCTCAAATTATCCTTGATGCCGCTGATCTTGTTCGCAAGATGGGGTTTGTTCCTTTCGTTACGAAAGATCACGAGAACGGCAAGGCCTTGCACGTCCACGGCTATCTCGCTCGTTTCACCAGAACTGTAGCCGCCACGTTATGCCATCTCGACGAATTGGCGGAAATGGGCGTCGTGCTCGTCGGTCTTGACCCCTCGATGACGCTCACTTATCGCGACGAATATGCCGAGGCTCTGTCAGCCTCTCCGAAGGCGCATGTTCTGCTTCTGCAGGAGTGGCTGCACTGTAATCTAAAAACACTACGTTTGATCCCGGAAGCAAAGATCGCCAGCACGTTCAGGCTTCTGTCTCATTGCACGGAACGGTCCGCCCTTCCCCAGGCTGCGAGCCAATGGGCTGCCGTATTCGACCAGCTAGGCATTGATTTGTCGATTGCGGATGTCGGTTGTTGCGGAATGGCCGGTACGTTTGGTCATGAGGTCCGAAACCGTGAGATATCGGATGCTCTGTTCGCAATGAGCTGGGAGGACGAAATCGCCGCAGCATGTGGCGAAACGGTTCTCATGGCGACGGGATATTCCTGCCGGTCGCAAGCCAAATGGATGAGGAAGGTAACCCTTCCGCACCCCATTCAGGTTATCAGCGCCCTCGCGGCTCAACATGGCGCCAGCTCTCACCGTGAGCCAGTAAAGAGACAATCAAGTCCTGCCGGTTGACTGCATCAGGGTCGGGAGGGAAGGGCAACGGTAATGCCCGCGAAACAGCGACTCTGCCGCGTTTCTCCTCTCAGCGACCACGAAAGCGTCGTTTGGCTGCTCCGAGAGCATACCTCGACTCAGCGGCGAATCCACTGGACTGCCGTTCCTGGCGACGGTCTGATAAATAGCGTCATTGATCCCGGATTTCCTCAGACTTATCAACGCAGGCTGGTCCGCAATGCGGTTCGTGGTACTGACCTGATTTTAATAATGCATGAGGCGGATTGAGAGCCGACTGCATAATGGGGGAAGTGGGTAGCTGCTGCGTAACTGCCTCCATTGTCACAGGTGCCGACGGTCGATACCCCGAGGTTGAATGGGGCTGCACGTGATTGTGATGGTGCCTTCAGGCACCGCTCATGACCTGAGCTTCCTTCAAGCTGTAGACGATCTCCAGCTTCGAGAACTCATCCCTGAATCTCCCATTATCGCTCTCGCAAAACCTGGTCTCCCGTGAGACACTAGGCTTGATGTACAGGGTGTTGGTCCCGAGTCGCGTTAGCCACTCCCGCAGAGCCAGGGCGACCATCTCCAGGCCGTTAACGCAGCGCACATGCTCAGGGACGCCTTTGGCCAGCATGGCGTCTGCCAATGTCTCGATCACCCCAAAGCTGTTGATCCTCCAGACTACCTTCAGAGCCAGACACTCACGCGTCTACTCATTAATCAGCGTCATGATCCGCAGGCGCATGCACGAGCTGTCATTGAGCCACAGCCGGGCACATTCAGAACCTCGCGACGCCAGATTCGCTGGCCCCGACATCGGCCCACCGTCCAGTCGATCCGCTGCAGCAGGGCAGTGATCCGCCGGAAGCCATCGCGGTCGTACTCGGAGGCCAGTGCGACGACCGCTCTGGTCAGAGCTTCCTCGTCAGCCTGAAGAGTGGGTCCAAAACGCTGTGCCCCACCGGTTATCTGATGATGTGGCAGGCGTGGCGCTCGGAGAGGCTGTGCCTTTCCCAGCTGCGGCTCATCACCTGCTGGCGCCGTTCGGGGCTCACACAAGTTGCCCGAAGCCCCATCCTTGAGGATCTTCTTCTCCAGCGCGAGGTCGGCCACGAGCTAACGCGGCCGACCTCGCGCTACACCAAGTCCTTCAGTCCGCTGAGGCTGCTTGATCTGCAAAGCCCTGTGCTCTTTACGGCAGCGAAAGTAGCTCTGCTCCGACATGGCGGTGTCCTTGCAGGCGAGCGTGATGCTTTTGCCATGCGCGTGCTGTGCCTCAAACTGGCGCAACTTCGCGATGATCTGCTTCGAACCAAACCTCTTCGTCGGCATCTTTGGCCCCTTGGCTCCACAGGTCAATTCTCTCAATCAACCTGGTCCAGTTCCGCCCAGTCAGGTCAGGGTCAAAAGATGGTTCAACACAAAACCTCATATCTCACTGGGAGCAGTCGCCATACCGTCATTTCTTCGAAATTCCGGCGAAGCTGAAGAGTAACCCACCGCATATGCTGACTAAGCTCTTCATCGGTGGACGATCGCTGTCGCGCCTACGGACGGGGCGCACAGCAAGTATTCCTCCTCTCTACAATTTATGCATTCGCGCTAAATTTTTGCCGCCGAAGAATATTCTGCAATTGCGATCGAATGACGTCTTTCCTGCGGCTGTACGTGGCATAGGCTTTTGGGACGGGTTAAGCAACGGATGGACCGGTTTGGCTCCGAATTCTTCTCTCTCTTCGCTTCAGAGCGGCGGCCGAGGCGGACAATTGTTGTCTGATCGACTGGAAGACGGCGCTATCCTCGCTTTAGTAAAGCTCTCCTTGTCAGCGACTTACAGGGAGGCACGCGGGAAGTCCGTCGCTGCATTGCCTCAAGCACGCGCCTACATCCTCCCCGACTTGACAGGGGCGGAGGGTGACGAGTTAGCCGTAGATCCCACCTGGGTTGACGATCCCGAAGCTGAATGCGTCACGGTCGCCATCTCCAGTACCTTCGATACGGAAGCCGCTCAGCGTGTGCTGCTGGCTGACCAATGGCTGCACGTGCACGGCGGCGGTGACCGGACCAGCGCCTTTGGTCGCGAGGTGCGTCAGCACATGCGGGCGCATTTCTGTCCAGACGATCCGATCTGGCAGGAGGCGGTGCTGTTTCGCGGCCGTCAGGTGCTTCGGCAGACGCTGTCGGGGCTTACGCGGATGACGCAGGGCGACGTCGGGTTGCCGCCATAGGCGGAGCCAATTGCCCACAAAGATCCAAAGGGAACCACAATCAAGAGAGGACATGCGATGACTGAGTCAAAGGATCGTAGTTTTCCCGGAGCCGGCTTGAGCCGCCGGACCCTCCTGCGGGCTGCTACTGCCGCAATGGCCATGCCCGCGGTTGCGCAGGCAACCTCCGCCTTTGCACAGGAGAAACTCGCCGGAAGCGGCCAGGTAGTGGTCTATTCGTACGGCGGTTCATTTACCGCCGGCATGCGCAAGTATGTCTTCGAACCTTTCACCAAAGCGACCGGCATCACCGTCGTTGACGTGACAGCGGACTTCGCTGAGCCCCAAGTGAAGGCGATGAACCAAGCTGGCCGCGTGGACTGGGACACGGCCTTCGTACAAGGGTTTACATATCCGGCCATGCACGAAGCTGGCATGTTCCTGCCAATCGACTACAGCCTGTGGGACGACGAGTCGCTGAAAGGCGTGCCGGACTCGGCCCGCCTTAAGGATGCGGTCGTGGCGTTCTTCTCGGGCACCCTGCTCGCATATGACGAGCGTGCATTCGGGAAAAGTAGCCCAAAGACCTGGGTCGATTTCTGGGACGTCGGAGCGTTCCCTGGACCGCGCGGTCTTTCCGCTCCCAACCCCGAATACAATCTCCAGTTTGCGCTGTTGGCCGATGGCGTGGCGAAGTCCGACATTTGGCCGCTGACAGACGAGAAGATTGACAGGGCGCTGAAGAAGCTCGACGAAATTAAGCCACATGTGAAGAAATGGTGGACGGCCGGCGGTGAAGCGCCACAGTTGCTCATCAGCCGCGAATACGCCATGACCACCACGTACGATGGTCGTGCAATCGCCGCCATCCGCCAAGGGGCACCGATCCGTATGGTATGGGACGGCGCGTATGGGAAAAATAACTATTGGGTCGTGCTCAAGGGCGGTCCGAATACCGAAAACGCGCAGAGGCTGATCGCATTCGTGAACCGGGCAGCGATCGCAGCCGGCTTCACGCAAGGCACTGGCTATCCCGGCGCGAATGTAAATCAGCTTCAGCATTTGCCGTCCGAGCTAGTTCCGCTGGTCAGCGTTAACCCCGAAAATGCCTCGAAGACGATAATCGAGGATGCCGCTTGGCTTGCCGCCAAGCGGCCCGACGGCAAGACAAATCTTGACCACATTCAAGAGCGATGGCTGGCATGGCGAGCAAAATGATCTCTCTCACAAAGAATGGTGCGCTGGAGGCCTCACGGCCTCCGGTGCCGGCACGGGCCACAAGATGGACTTGGTTCCTTTTGCCCAGCAGTATTCTCCTCGCAGTGCTGTATATGGTACTGCTTGCTGCGCTCCCGCTATGATCGTTTGGCGTACCAGACTGGACGCTGGCACAGTTCCTGCGCATTGGAGACAGTACGGCTTATGCGGCTGTGCTGCGGCCATAAGTGATATGATCATCTCGCCCGCTTGTTCGCTGAATCGGAAATGGGCAGAGAGACGGGCGCTGTGATCTTGTCGCTTATTGAACCCGCAATGCTCCCGAGGCTGCAATTTGGCTCCGCGAGGTCTTGATCTGGGTTGCCGGTCGGCCAATCAACAATAGCAATGAACTTCTCCAGTAGCCCGCAGTGTTAGCAAGTCGCAAAGTCAACAAAATAAGACTGGACGTTTATCTGAGGAATAACGGCTCAATGTTAGCAGAAGGTGGCGCTCAAGCTTATCCTCCAACGACACACTCCTCTTTCGACGCCACCAGCGGACAGAGGATTATTCGGGATTCGTGCCGAGCTTTCGATGAATGTATGCTTCAGCCTATTCTATTAGGTTTGGTGCGCTTCGTTGCTCATTGCCAGAATGGAGCGCAAGTTGGCGATATTAAATAGTTGGTTATCGCGAGATATGGATAGACCGGCTAGACGGGTCATAGGAGGAAGCATGAAGCGTTTCGTAGGCAAGATCGCTGTAGTAACAGGCGGCGGACGGGGAATTGGAGCGGCCATCTGCCACCGATTAGCGTCCGAAGGCGCATCAGTGGTTGTTGTGGATATAGACGGCGCGATGGTAAAAGCGGTCGTTTCCGAAATTGCTTCCAAGGGCGAAGCTGCGAGACCGTGGATTGCCGATCTCGGTGATGCTAACTCGTGCCGCCAGGTCATAACTGAGGCACTGCGTACACATGGCCGCGTGGACGTTTTAGTGAACAACGCTGGAATCATCAGGCGTGGCGAACTGCTCGCACTGTCCGATGACGACTGGAGAACTACCTTCGCGGTCAACCTGGACTCAATGTATCACCTTTGCAAAGCAGTTCTCCCATCAATGATCGAAAGTGGTGGTGGCGCTATCGTGAACATCTCGTCCCAGTGGGGTCTGCATCCTGCACCTGGGAATATTGCCTACAACGTATCAAAGGCCGCAGTTGCTGCGTTCACGCAAAACCTTGCGCGCGACTATGCTCCTCGCAAAATCAGAGTCAATGCAGTTTGCCCGGGTGAGATTTACACGGCAATGGTCCAAGAAGGTCTCGCTCGATCAGGTCGTACTCTTGATGAAGCCAATAGACTCGTGCCTTTCGGGCGCATTGGGCAGCCGGATGAGGTTGCCGCACTTGTGGCATTTCTGGCGTCCGAAGAAGCACCATTCATGTGTGGGTCACTGGTGGAAATCACCGGAGCTCAAGCTGTTGCCTGAGCTTCGGAAAGGCGAGTTAACGCGATTGCGGTGGTTAAAATCGAAGAACAGGATCCCGTCATGATACGAAATCCTATCCCTTGGCCAAATGGAGCGAGATGCGCTGTAGCTTTCACGTGGGATGTGGATGCCGACAGTTCAGTCCACGCATCCCGGCGAGAAGACGCAGATAACTACGTCTCGACACTTTCATTCATGCGATATGATCCGGAAGTGGGGGTGCCAAGAATTCTTGACTTGTTCAAACGCTACAACATTCCGTTGACATTCTTTGTCCCGGGCTGGACCATCCAGCACTATCCTGCAGCTGTTGATCTTATTTTGCAGAACTCTCACGAGATCGAGCATCACGGATATCTACATCATGACAACAATAGTATGTCGCGCCAAGAGGAGCTAGATATTTTATGTAGAGGAATTGATATTATCGAGAAGGTCACCGGTCGAAGGCCTATGGGGTATCGGACGCCAATTATCAGTTCGAATGGGGTGTCAAGACATACTATCGGACTATTGGTTGAGCTGGGATTTATATTTGACAGCTCCTTACATGGCGACGACATCCCATATCTTCTACAGACCAGCGGGGGAAGACTCGTAGAAATCCCATGCATCCATGGACTAAGCGACTGGTATCACTACATGAACTGGCGAGATTTCAACTATCACGCGCCAGTCTCTGCGCCCGCCCGCGCAGGTGAGGTTTTTAAAGCGGAGTTCGATGCGGCTTGGGAACATAGAGGGATGTGGATGTGCGTTTGGCACCCGCCCGTGAGCGGGAGGCTAGCGCGATGCGCGGCGATCGAGCCCCTCCTTAGGTATATGATCAGCAAGGGCGATGTCTGGTTTGCGTCCATGTCCCAAATCGCTCGGCACGTCAATTCCGTGATCGAGAACGGAACCTGGACACCGCGCGTCGATAATTTGCCCTTTCACGCCTCCCCAACGACTCCTTGATTCAGAGGATGTTCGATGAAGCGACAGCGTCGGGCTACGTTGAGGTAAGGCTGAACGTTAATTATTCGGCGGGAATGTCAATGCAGTTGCTGGCACCAACAGCGCGGGCGACACTGAGGCCTTTTAAGCGGGGTAGTTCCAATCTGGCTGGTAAAGGCCCGGCCGAACTTTAACAACCAGTGCCAGTGGATTTGCGGCCGACCTAAAAGCCGCAGGATGCGAGCAACTCCACGATCATGTGGAGCGCCAGCGGAAGCCCTCACGAGTTGGCAACCGTTGCGAGCATGCCGGGAGTTCCTCACCCCTCACCAGGTCTCGGTCCGCTCACCCGCGGATGATCCAAGGCGTTGCCCTGTCAGCGCACCCAAGGCTTGGCGGTGAACCTGATGACAGCGGAAAATCACCATCTCCTGCCAATCCGGGAGATCAGGATTGTAATGACTTCTCGCAGCAAGTCGAATCTCCTTCCCCAGAGCGGTGTTCGCTTGATCACGTCGGTAAGCGAACAGCCAATGGTCATTGCGGAGCACCTCGCGCCCCTTTTCTGGGCTGAAAGTACCAAACTCCAAGCATACATAGGTGTGGCGGCTTCCTAGCTCTCGCTGCCAGAACTCGTCCTGAGTTCCGGTAATCTCAACAGAAGAAGATGTCCCGAGCTCAGGCGACGTGACGGAGGGACCGAAGATTTCCGATGCCCTTCG
This sequence comes from Microvirga sp. RSM25, assembly GCF_044784385.1. NCBI lineage: Bacteria > Pseudomonadati > Pseudomonadota > Alphaproteobacteria > Hyphomicrobiales > Methylobacteriaceae > Microvirga > Microvirga sp. RSM25. Next base: position 201,059 of record NZ_CP173040.1, read on the forward strand.
ATAACCTTCGATACCGGACGCTGTCTCACACTGAAGCTCGCCGTATCCGTATGGGCCAAGTCCGGTATGATAATCAATGATGATCACGTACTCCCGTGCCGCGATCTCATAATCGTTGAAGATCTGTTCCAGAATCCTGCGCGGCTCCGACGCTTCGGTTCCGCCAAAAAACATACCATCAGGACGCGTATACTGGCCCTTTTTCCGCGCACTTTGAAAAGCTTTCTCGCCGTGTTCTGCACGAAACTCTGCAATAGCTTTCTCGGCCCGCGCCAATCCTTCTTCGGATATGTCTGCCGGCACCAGATGATCAGCGAGCCGCTCATAGCCGTCATTCTCCGGCAGAGCCTGGGAAAAGTCGATGAAGTTCCGATTGAGGTCACAACCTTCGGCAGTGACCCGACGATCCCAAGCGAAGCCATACGCATTCAGGGAATGGATCAGCAGAATTGCGACGGAACCATCCAAGTCCTTAACTAGCCGATCGTATTCACTGAGTTTGTTGCAGTGACCTGATAGATGGCCCGGGCGCGCCAATCCGTTGCGTCTGTTTCACCGCGGCGAGGTTTGGAACGTGGGGAACGCGTTGCAGAGACGAAATGAGGTGAGCGGGGCGATGGCGGCCCCGTCGCTTATGGCGAGGCCGCCCGGGGCTGGGGTGCCAGAGCGCTCGCAAGACGGCGGACGAGATCCGCTTCCGGACAGCACGAGGCAAAGGCCAGTCGGATGCGGCTGGTGCTTTCCTGCACCCGCACGGCGATCTTGAGCAGGCGCAGCCGCAGCGTTGCGAACTCCGCCCGGGCGAGATCGCGAGTGGCTGGGATGGCCTCCCGCACTGCCAGCATCAGCCAATAGGCGGCCGTGTGCAGCACGAGGCGAACCTGATTGGCCACCGCGCGCCGGCACGAGGTCCGATCAGACGCGAGTTGCGCCTTGTGGAACTTGATCCAGTTCTCGGCCTGACCCCGGGCACAGTACAGGCTCTCGTAGATGACTCGCGGGCTGGTTCTGATCAGGTTGGTGACCACAAAGCGGATGTCGAGCCCGAGGCGGGTCGCCTCAATGCGGGCCACCACCCGTCGCTCGCACGACCAGCTTTTGGCCCGGTGCATCGTCTCGGCAAAGCCGCGAACGACCTCGCGATCCTCCAGTGCCCTGTGGGTGCGCACCGCATCCGCCACATCCTGGACTTTGGCGGTGAGCGGCCTCGTGCCGGCCAGCCCAAAGAGGTAGCTGAGGCCGTTCTGCTCGCAGAACTCCATGGCCTCGGGACGGGCATAGTGACTGTCGCCGCGGATGGTGATGCGTGTCGTCGGCCAACGGGTGCGGATGCGCCGCACCAACCGGCGTAGATGCGCCCGCACCTCGATGCCAGACGGCGTCTTGCCCGGCCGCAGCACGATGGCGACGGGGCGGCCGGTGGCGCTGTCGTAGACGTGGATCGGCAGAAAGCAGCGCTCGTCATAATGGGCGTTGAACAGTGACAGCTGCTGATGTCCGTGCACCACGTCACAGGTGTCATCGACGTCCAGCACCGCCCCGTCGGGCGGAGTGGGATAGCTGTCCATCCATTGATCCACCAGAGCATAGGTCAGCCGGATCGCATCGCGCAGGCTCGGGGCGTTCTCCAGGCGCGAGAGGGTCGGCTGCGAGGCCAGATCGGCCCCGGTCTCCGGCAAGTGGCCGCAGGCGAGCTTGAACGCCGGATCCGAGCGCAGCGGGCCGAAGTCGTTGCAATCCTCATAGCCGCACGCGATGGCGAAGATGCGGGCGCGGATCATGTCGGTGATCGCGTGTGTCACGCGGCTCGGATCGCGCCGATCGGGGATGAGGCGCGCCAGCCGCTCGGCGATCCCGAGCTGGTGCTCGGCCTGGGCCAGGAGCATGACGCCGCCGTCCGACGACAGGCGCCCACCGTCAAAGGCGGCGGTGATCTTCTTGCGGGATACGGCTGGAAACGAGAACGTCGGGGTTGTATCGTCCGTCATGGCGGGTGTGGCAGCCTTGAAGGGGTTGCAGGATCGGCTTCAGCAACCAAATCCTACGCTGCTTCAAGCGCTTAAGCTACATCCGCCAGCCTTCTCCAGCCCTCTCGTGCATAAGAACGGCTAGACCCGAATGGAGCAAGGACAATTGTGCCGCGGATCCGCAATAACCTTCTACTCCGTGCGTTCCGGACACGAGAACAAGCAGGTTCTTGGCATCCACGCTCCCCAGATATGCGACGTCAGTAATGAGTTTCTCCCCATTGGGGCCCACATGGATCGACGGGTAGGCAGTTGCACTTGTCAACGTAAGAAACCGCTCGCGGGCCTGACAGTAATTCCGGGAAAACAGGTCGTTCATGGCTACGTCAAACATTCCATAAGGCCCTATCATCAGACTTGCATCGAAGGGGGTAGCAACCGAACCCGAGTGGGGTCGATCATGACTGATAACCTGGTTCCAGGGTTAGGGACCACTTTGCTGGGAAAGTGCCCGTCCATAAGGAGATTTAGCGATCCGACCTTGATGACAGTCCGATATGCGTGTCCCAGATAGCTGCTGCTCACCACGGTCGCCTGAAAGACAGGGGCGGCATCCGCGCTGGTCGCCAGTGTGATCGCCTCAGGCCGAATGACAGCGACCACGTCCCCAGATGGCGCACCGCAAGGCAACCTGACATCGGCATCGAGAATAAGGTTTCCATCCCCGTCAGCGCGAGCCGGCAAAGTATTGCACGCGCCAATGAATTCGGCCACGAACCGAGTTTCAGGGGTTTCGTAGATCTGCAGCGGGGTGCCGATCTGCTCGACGGTACCCTTGCTCATAACAACGACCCTGTCAGCGATAGCCAAGGCCTCCTCCTGATCGTGTGTCACAAAAAGAGTTGTGATATTCACGCGTTTGATCAGCGCACGCATTTCCTCCCGCAGGCGCAAGCGCAACTGCGCGTCTAGCCGTTCTTATGCACGAGAGGGCTGGAGAAGGCTGGCGGATGTAGCTTAAGCGCTTGAAGCAGCGTAGGATTTGGTTGCTGAAGCCGATCCTGCAACCCCTTCAAGGCTGCCACACCCGCCATGACGGACGATACAACCCCGACGTTCTCGTTTCCAGCCGTATCCCGCAAGAAGATCACCGCCGCCTTTGACGGTGGGCGCCTGTCGTCGGACGGCGGCGTCATGCTCCTGGCCCAGGCCGAGCACCAGCTCGGGATCGCCGAGCGGCTGGCGCGCCTCATCCCCGATCGGCGCGATCCGAGCCGCGTGACACACGCGATCACCGACATGATCCGCGCCCGCATCTTCGCCATCGCGTGCGGCTATGAGGATTGCAACGACTTCGGCCCGCTGCGCTCGGATCCGGCGTTCAAGCTCGCCTGCGGCCACTTGCCGGAGACCGGGGCCGATCTGGCCTCGCAGCCGACCCTCTCGCGCCTGGAGAACGCCCCGAGCCTGCGCGATGCGATCCGGCTGACCTATGCTCTGGTGGATCAATGGATGGACAGCTATCCCACTCCGCCCGACGGGGCGGTGCTGGACGTCGATGACACCTGTGACGTGGTGCACGGACATCAGCAGCTGTCACTGTTCAACGCCCATTATGACGAGCGCTGCTTTCTGCCGATCCACGTCTACGACAGCGCCACCGGCCGCCCCGTCGCCATCGTGCTGCGGCCGGGCAAGACGCCGTCTGGCATCGAGGTGCGGGCGCATCTACGCCGGTTGGTGCGGCGCATCCGCACCCGTTGGCCGACGACACGCATCACCATCCGCGGCGACAGTCACTATGCCCGTCCCGAGGCCATGGAGTTCTGCGAGCAGAACGGCCTCAGCTACCTCTTTGGGCTGGCCGGCACGAGGCCGCTCACCGCCAAAGTCCAGGATGTGGCGGATGCGGTGCGCACCCACAGGGCACTGGAGGATCGCGAGGTCGTTCGCGGCTTTGCCGAGACGATGCACCGGGCCAAAAGCTGGTCGTGCGAGCGACGGGTGGTGGCCCGCATTGAGGCGACCCGCCTCGGGCTCGACATCCGCTTTGTGGTCACCAACCTGATCAGAACCAGCCCGCGAGTCATCTACGAGAGCCTGTACTGTGCCCGGGGTCAGGCCGAGAACTGGATCAAGTTCCACAAGGCGCAACTCGCGTCTGATCGGACCTCGTGCCGGCGCGCGGTGGCCAATCAGGTTCGCCTCGTGCTGCACACGGCCGCCTATTGGCTGATGCTGGCAGTGCGGGAGGCCATCCCAGCCACTCGCGATCTCGCCCGGGCGGAGTTCGCAACGCTGCGGCTGCGCCTGCTCAAGATCGCCGTGCGGGTGCAGGAAAGCACCAGCCGCATCCGACTGGCCTTTGCCTCGTGCTGTCCGGAAGCGGATCTCGTCCGCCGTCTTGCGAGCGCTCTGGCACCCCAGCCCCGGGCGGCCTCGCCATAAGCGACGGGGCCGCCATCGCCCCGCTCACCTCATTTCGTCTCTGCAACGCGTTCCCCACGTTCCAAACCTCGCCGCGGTGAAACAGACGCAACGGATTGGCGCGCCCGGGCCATCTATCAGGTCACTGCAACAAACTCAGTGAATACGATCGGCTAGATTGGAGAACGGCTCATCCAGAAGGAGAACGGCAGGTCTCACAGCAAGCGCCCGAGCTAAGGCGACGCGTTGCTGCTGCCCGCCCGACAGCTCTTTGGGGTAGCGATGCTTCAGCGCCTCCAATTCCACCAGTTGAAGCATCTCTTCGACTCGCTGGCGCTTTGCCGTTCTCTCCATATTTCGATTGTCCAGCCCAAAAGCGATATTCTGAGCGACCGTCATATGGGGGAACAGCCCGTAGGCCTGGAACACCATACCTGTATCGCGCCGATATGGCGGAGCAGTTGTCACGTCCACGCCAGAGATAAGAACCTGTCCGTCTGTAGGCTCCACAAACCCCGCAACCATGCGCAAGGTCGTCGTTTTTCCGCATCCTGATGGGCCGAGAAGGCAGACGATCTCACCATGCATCATGTCGAGAGAGAAGTCTTCCACTGCCACATGGTCGGTGTAAGTCTTGCGAATTCCCTTGAGGGAAACAACAGGTGTCGAGCTCATGTATTATCGATTATCTGCCAACTACTTGGCTGACGCCGACCAGCTTCTCAATCAGGAGGATCACCCCCAGAGTCACCGCAATCACGATACTGGAAACGGCAGCCACGGTCGGGTCATAGCTGCTCTCAACGAACGAAAATATCTGGACAGGGAGAGTGATGGTTGATGCGCTCGCCAGGAATACTGAGAGCGTAACGTTACCGAAGGAGGTCACGAAAGCGAATACTCCGGCGGCTATGATACTTGGCATCAAGAGGGGAACCGAAACCCGCATGATCACTCGCAGTGGGGGTGCGCCTAGGTTGAGTGCGGCTTCCTCCAGCGTCTTGTTCAGCAGGCTGAAGCCAGTTGTCAGTGTGCGAACAACATAAGGCAGCATGATTAGAATATGGCCCAGAAGCAGACCGGTAAATGTTTGGCTCAAGCCGATCGATGACAGAAACTGAAGAAGCGCCAGCCCTAAGACCACCATGGGAATGACGATCGGAGAGAGCAGCAGCGATACGAACAGCGAACGCGCGGGGAATTTGAAGCGGTCAAGTACGAATGCGCCGGTAAAACCGAGGGCAAGAGCAATGACCGTCGCAAGGAGCGCGAGGTAAGTGCTGTTCCAGATGGCCCTGATGAATTGGCCATTCTGCCAGACCTGATTGTACCACTTGAGAGACAGGCCGTCCGGCGGGAACTGCAGCATGGCCCCCGAGGTGAGCGATGATCCAACGACAATGATCGCCGGGGTCAGCATCATCAAATAGACGAAGCCCCGTAGGATGAGCCCACCATAGCGCAGGATCTGATCCGATAAGTCAACTTTAGTATTCATTTCCTGTCTTTCGAGAGCAGGGCATTCGCGGCACGAATGGAGGACAACAGAATGACCGTCACCACTAGAAGAATGATCGACATTGCTGCTCCGATCGGCCAATTCAACAGAACTACAATCTGCTCGTAAATCATCGCGCCGATCATCTGGACGCGGTTCCCGCCAATTAGACGCGGCGTGATAAATGCCGAAATCGTAAGGATGAACACGAGCAACATTCCGGATGCAATGCCGGGTGCTGCGAGCGGGAGGATGACGCGCCTAAACGTTCGAAGCCGATTGGCTCCAAGATTCGCAGCTGCCTCCTCAAGAACATGATCAATCTGGGAGACAACCCCCATCACTGACAGGATCGTGAATGGCAGGAACTGTTGGACAAGAACGAAGATTACCGACCCGTGGTTGAAGACCATTCGCGCCGGTGAATCCAATATCCCGAGTGCTAGGAGAAGCTGGTTTATGATGCCCGAGCGACCCAAAACCACCAACCAGCCAAAAACCACAACCACGAGGCTGAGCGTCATTGGTAAAACAACTGCGATTAACCGCCAACGACGTTTGCTGGTGGGAAGTCGGGCTAGGGAGTAGCCAACCGGGAACCCGAGAACGGCACAGATAACTGAAACGGCCACTCCCATAGCCAACGTTTCGAAGAGGACCGATATGAAGAGCCCATCTGACAGCAGCCGGCCGAATTGTATCAAGCTGAACCCTTCGCCCCCGATCGAACGTTCTCCTGGCAGAACGCTGATCCTTGCCAATCCAAGGAATGGCAAGATTAGGATCACGACAAGATAGAGAAACGATGGCGCAATCAAAACCGCAAACCAGAAGCGCTGTCGCGCTGCTGGCACCAAGGGTGATTGGGTAGATGCGTTCATGCCTGATTTCTTAGAATGCATCCCAGTTTTCGCTGATGTCTGCATCAATTCTTCGCAGCCAACTTGCGCTCGAATAGGGTTAGGGGCTCGTTGCCATTCTCAGTCACGAGAAAAGACTGGGTGATGGCGATCCCCGTATTCTCAAGCCACAAGCCGGACATGCAGTGGAAGGCCATCCCAGGTTGAAGCACTGTCTTGTCGCCTGGACGTAGACTGGTGGTGCGCTCACCCCACGTGGGAGGAAAGCCAAGGCCGATGGAATAGCCAAGCCGTGCTTCCTTCTCGAAGCCATGCCTGGAAATCGACTTGCGCCAGACCAGCTCGACCTCTTCAGCGGTCATCCCTGGGCGGATGCTGTCCATTGTTGTGTTCAACCCCTCGACCACAGCATCGGCTAGACGCCAGTAGCTTTCCGGCGGTTGACCGAGGTAGACTGTTCGAGAGATCGGGCAGTGGTAATGCAGTCGCGCGCCCGCAATCTCGATGTTGAGGGGGCTGTTATTCTGCAGCGGCTGGTCAGTCCACAGCCCGTGCGGGGTACGAACCCTTTCCCCGGCGCAGAAATGAGGAGGGCTAGTCGTGTAGACACCGCCGAATTCCGGAGTGCCTGATATTTGCGTCTTGTAAATTTCCGAGACAACGTCGCATTCTCGGACACCTGGGGCGCACTTGTCGATCGCGGCCGCCATGGCGGCGTCCGCAATCCGGCCTGCCTGCCGCATGTAATCCTGCTCTGCCGGGCTTTTGACCAGTCGCACACGATTGACCAGCAGTTCGGCGTCACCAAAGCGCACATTCGGAAGGTTCCTGACGAACTCCGCATGTATGCGCGCAGTATAGTAATATGCCCCCATTTCGACGCCGATAGACCCTTTATCAAGGTTTCTTTCCTTCAGGATTTCCGACGTCGGCTCGACGGGGTGCGAGGTGCTAGATTGCACGAAGTGGTCCGGATAGGAGCGGATGTTTTCGTCGCGCAGGTACGTTGTATCGCGAGCAGACACCGCATCCATGAAGCGGCCGATCCAGATCGGCTGATCCAGATTGCACGAGACGACAAGAAATAGGGGAGAATAGAACGCCCAGGCGTCAAACCCCGTCAGATAGAAGATGTTGGCCGGATCTGACAGGATGATCGTGTCAAAACCGGATTTCTCCATTTCTACCTTGGTGGCGGCGAGTCGCGCCCGGTATTCGACCTCAGTGAAGTAAAGAGCTGGCATTGTTTTTGTTTCCCTAGCTTATCGGAATTCTCGATTGAAACGGGCGAACCAAGCCGAGCGGTTAGCTGCAACTTTGTTCCAGTCGACGCTCTTGATGTTGCTGGCTCGTTCTCCGTAGGTCAGGATTGTCCTCGCAATGTCCTCGGGAAGCTGCACATTGGTGGTCGGCCCGTAACGGAAGAATTTGGCGAGGCCGCCAATGAATTCGTCCGACATGGCTTGCTCAAGGTAGGCCTTCACAGCCTCGGGGTGCTTGGAGTTTTTGATCGGGCAGAAATAGGAGCGAACTGCGTACAGTCCCTCTTGCGGAGTCACCAGTTCCAATGGCATGCCCGCTGTGCGCATGGCATTGACACGGCCATCCCATAATGCGCCAGCCCAAACCTCCTGTTGTTGGAATAGCTGCTGCAAGTTGACCGTCGATGGGGTGAGGGACGCTACATTGGTCTTGATCTTCGCGAAAGCAGCGAAGCCTGGATCGATGTTGTCGACTCCGCCGCCATTCGCCTCTGCCAGGGCAAGCAGGAAAAGCAGCCCACCATTGTTCTCTAGGTTGAATAAGCCGACGCGGTCCTTCAACTTTGGGCGGGCAAGGTCCGCATAGGAAAACAGTGGCTGGTCAATGTACTTCGTGTTGTAGGCCAAGGCCATTGCCGACACCGTAAATGGAATGCCGTAGTCGCCGAATTCGCGCATTCGGGGTAGGATCTTCGAGATTCCGCCTATCTGATCCGCCGTCGCCGGCTTGGTAACATCTGCCGAAATCAACTCTGGCAGGGAAGGGCTGTCGCACAGGACAATGTCGAAAGGCGGGTTATCCGGTGTGGCGATCACCTTCGCGACTGCAGCCGCACTTGAGCCTGGGGTATAGATGACGTTAAGGCCTGTTCGCTCTTTGAGAGGCGTGGCGATAAGCTCGGTCATTAAGCGATCATAGTCGCCGCCATAGCCGTTTATTTGCAGGGTGACTCCCGAGAAGGATTTGCCTTGTGCACGCACGATGCTGGGTGCTGCAATTGCTGAGGCAGCTGAAAGCAAAATGAAATCTCGACGATGCATGATGTGTTCCCTCTCACCTTTGATTGTCATAAAGACTATTCGTAGCGTAGGTACGATTTCCTGCAAATTCATGGTTTATGACGCAGTAAAAGTGCAAAATCAGGCTATATAAGCAGTACTTGTACACGATACTGCAGCATCGGTAGCTGTGCTCACAAGCGGTGATCCACCTCCACTGAAACGATCCGCCCTGAAGTTTGTCTTGAGGCTCACAGCAGGACCACAATGCTCAAGAAACGTCACAAGCCGGAAGAGAATGTCGCAAAGTTGCGCCAAGTCGATGTGATGGTCGAAGGCCAATTCGTTGCCGTCGCGCCATCGGCGCGACTGAGGTGGGCTTCGAGACGAACTCCTCGCTGGCAAGATCTTCTACTCGCTCAGGAGGCTCAGGTCGTGGTTGAAAACTGGCGGCGCCATACCAACACCCTGAGGCCCCGTGGACCCCTCCTCACCGTCAACTTAACCAAAGAGTGACCGGATCGAAGCATATGTGTGGGATGAAATCGCCTCGCCATCCGCACCAGGCCGCCATTGGTTTGCAGCTGAAGTCATCAGCTACGGCGTCTGGCTGTACTTTCGATTCCCTTTTGAGCCTGCGCATAGTGGAGGAGATGCTCGCCGCCAGAGGCATTGAATGAGCCACGAGGCAGTCCGGCAGCGACATCTGAGGTTTGGTCAGGGCCTTGCCAGACAGATCCGCCGCCGCATTCCTGACCCTTGAGACAAATGGCGTTTCCATGAGGTCGTGATCAGCATAGCCGGCAAGAAGCATTGGCTTTGGCGCACAATAGATTGGCATAACGTCGTGCTCGACATCTCGGTTCGGAGCCGCCACAACGCCCAGCCAGGCGCATTTTACGCAAGTTGTTCGGGAAGCCGGGCATAGCTCCGCGAGTGATGATCCCAGATAAAGCGCAGCGAAAAGGATCGTGATGCCCAGCGTGGAGCATCGGCAGCACCCAGGCTTTGATAATTGAGCTGAGAAAAGCCATCAGCCCGCCCTATGCCGCGAGAGGGTTATGAATTGCTTCAAATCCGCAGGTTAGGCCCAACGCTTCCTCTCAGTTCACGATCAGATTGCAAGCCACTTCTTCTGTTCTGCGAACACCTTGGAATTAGGTCGAGGAGAAGCTGTCACTGAAGCTATTTGAGCCGCTACCCAATAAGTTGCTTTGCCTCCAGGCCGGTAACTTGACGGTACCTGATGACTACAGCCGCCGGTATTTATTCGTTTTGACCTGAACCTCTTTCCACCGGCAGCTGCATAAGCCAATCTGCACTTCCTCACGTTCCCCAAGTTACCATTGCTTGGTCAATTCTTGACGCCAGCCCAGCGGTAATGGGGACCATTGGCAGACGTGTCTCAGGGCTATCGATCAAGCCTGCACGCCAGAGCCAATACTTGACAGGTCCGGGACTAGGCTCGGCAAACAGCAATCGCGGCAGGTCGGCAAGACGCTTCCAGTCTGCCAGCGCTCCGACGTGATCGCCAGAGAGCAGCTTGTTACGGATGGCGGCGAACGCAGGCGTCTGAACATGAGCGGAAGCCGTAATGCCGCCATCTGCGCCCTGAGCCAGGGCACTGTAGAACTGATGATCTTCACCGGTGAAGACCGCAAACTGCGCCGGCTTATGCCGTAAAAGGTCAAAAGACTGCGCGGGGTCGGCTGAGCAATCCTTGACGCCAACGATGTTGGGGCGCTCGGCCAACTGCAGCAATGTCTCATTGCCGAGATTGACGCCGGTTCGATACGGGATGTTGTAGAGGAGGATCGGCCTTTCGGTGCTGTTGGCCAGCGCAGAAAAATGGCCGAGCAATCCCAGCTGTGATGGCCTTGTATAATAGGGACAAGCGATCAGGTAGCCCGTGATAGTCCACAATGCCGTACGCTCCAGCGCCTTGACCAGCTTCCGCGTGTCGCTGCCGGAGAGGCCGAAATAGAGCGGGATGCGCTTTCCGGCTGCGGTGAGAGTGTCGCTTGTGATCGACACCAGTCGCTCGGCCTCCTCGTCATCAAGCGACATACCCTCTCCGGTGGTGGCACCAAGGATGAGGCCGTCGACTGGCTGCGCCGCGTAATGCGTGACAAGCCTGCGCAAGGAACCCTCGTCCAGCAGGCCATCGCGAAACGGTGTGATGAGCGGCAGCCAGAGGCCGCTCAAGACTGAAGGTGTGGCGTCCATGAATTCCATCTCCTCAAGGCCGGAGACGGAGCGCGCGCAAAAACCCCGTCCAAACCGGCGGGGTCAATCTGATCGGAGTGCTTGCTATCTTCTGCGCGCAAAGACCAAATGCCCCTAGTGCGGGGCTTTTTTCGAGATCGTGAGTTTGGCGCGGCTATAATCCATAGAGTATGAAACACACATTCTCGACAATGTGTCAAGGTAGGAGAAACTCACCGTCGATCGTCGATAACTCCAGTACCGACGATGCAGGACGCTTGGATTCTATATCTAGCCAGTGAGGGGAGCATGCGAACCTGTGGGACAACTCGTGAGAGGGTGCCTTCAGAAGAGCGGTGATCGATCCGTTCAGCGGCAGCGGGATGAGACCCAAGCTCGTGGGAGGCAATGTTGCCCACAATGCCTGATGCTCTCCTTATACAGCTAATAGGGCTGGCTCAGGTTCGCTGCACGAGAGATTTGAAATTGCAGTGAGCCCCCGATGGAGGTCCTCCTCAGCAATGGAGCCCACTGAAACTCTGACGGCTGACTGATGCGCAGATGCATTGATCGCAAATGCGGCCCCCTCGCTGCAGCGACGCCTTGCAAACGAGCGTGCGACACGAACTCGTCTTCACGGTCTTCCTCACCAAGTCGTAACAAGATATGCAGGCCCTCCGGGAGGCTAGTGTATGAAAGCCATAAGACCAGTTGCCCCCTCTGTCCGGCAAGCTGCCGAACAGCTAGTGTTGTGACTCTAACGCTTGTTTCGCACGGGCGACCTTTTCCAGGATAGCCGAGGCCGGGGCCGTCCAGACAAAGGGTTTGGGATCCGCATTGTGGTGCTCCAGGTAGTCCATGATCGCACTCTCCAGATCGGGCACGCTCGTGAAGGCGCCCCGCCGAATGCGCTCCTGCGTGATCAGGGCAAAGAACCGCTCAACTTGGTTGAGCCATGAGGCCGAGGTCGGCGTGAAGTGCAGGTGGAAGCGCGGATGCTTCTCGAGCCAAGCCTTCACCTTCGGGTGCTTGTGGGTCGCATAATTGTCCACGATCAGGTGCAGGTCGAGGCGCTTGTCCGTGTTCCGATCGATGACACGCAGGAAGCGCAGAAACTCCTGATGGCGATGGCGCTTCATGCAGGTGCCCAGGACCGTGCCGGTCGCCACATCCAGAGCCGCAAACAAGGTTGTGGTCCCGTGGCGTTTATAGTCGTGGGTCATGGTCCCGAGCCGCCCCTTCTTCAGCGGCAGACCGGGCTGGGTGCGGTCGAGCGCCTGAATCTGGCTCTTCTCGTCGACCGCGAGAACCAGGGCCTTGTCCGGCGGATCGAGGTAGAGGCCAACCACGTCCTGGACTTTCTCGACGAAGCGCTTGTCGGTGGACAACTTGAACGTCTTGATCAGGTGCGGCTTGAGACCGTGCGCGTGCCAGATCCGCTGCACGCTGGTGTGGGACAGGCCTGTGACAGCGGCCATGGAGCGCACGCTCCAGTGGGTCGCTCGCGGCGGCTTCTCGTGCAGGGTCATGTCGAGCACGCGCTGGATCACCGCTGCCGTGAGGGGCTTGCGCCCCGGCGGGCGAGACGCGTCCTTGAGAAGCCCCTCCACGCCCGCCTGCGCATAGCGGCGGCGCCAGCGCCGCACGGTCAGAGTGCTCGTGCCGACGCGAGCAGCCACCTCGGTGGCGCGCAGGCCCTCACCCGTCAGCAGAACAATCCGAGCACGCCAGACGACCTTCTGGGGTGTGTTGCGGTCGCGGACCAGGGTCTCCAGGCGATCCCGATCAGCGGCCGGAACCTCAATGCGTTCGATCTTGCCCATCCGAGCAACATCGCACGTCAGACCCGATTTCGGAATCTCCCGTCAGTGACAGAACACTAGTTCCACTAGCTAGCGCCGAACACCGGATCATCGGCATCGATGGGGAATTCAAAACTCGCCTTCACTCTGTCCATCACAACCATGGTCTTGAACCCCTTGATGTCAGGGTTCTCATAGAAAAACCGGCGCGTAAACTGCTCGTAGTCCTCCATACTCTTGGCCGTAACAACCAAGATGAAGTCTGCATCTCCGGTGACGTAAAAGCCGATCATCACCTCCCGGGTCGAGCGGATTGCGCTTTTAAACCGATCGACGATGTCGGCGCGCTCACGCTCAAGCGAGACGAGGACAATCATCGTGACGCTGCGACCGACCGCCTTTGGAGACACGATGGCCACATCAGCTTCGATCACTCCCTCAGCCCGGAGGCGCTTGAGGCGGCGCTGGCATGCCGTCGGGGAGAGATTGACGAGCTTGCCAAGTTCTTCTGACGTGAGGCGGTTATTCCGTTGCACGGCTTCTAGAAGAGCCGCATCGAGGCGATCAAGATCAGGCATGCATCTTTTCTGCGTAATCCAGGCTAAATTTGCCCGATTTCAGACTAAATATGCTTCATAAAGCCGTCAATAGCACTCCATTCCTATATAAATTGTAGGGATCCAGTCGCCGCCACTTCGGCGGCCCATACCCTTTAGAGATGCCATGCAAGGCCTAGCTGCAGCCACTTTGCGCCGAATACGGCGGCCCGATCTCCTCGAGCATCGCGCGTTCATCGCCGGTGAGTGGATCGAATGCAATACAAATTTGCCGGTCGTTGACCCGGCGGGCGAACACCTCGTGGATGTTGCAGCGATCCTGCCCTTTGAGAGTGAAGCCGAGGTCATCGCACGGGCCAACAACACCGAAATGGGCTTGGCCGCCTACGTGTACACGACCGATCTCGGACGGACGATGCGCCTTACGGACCAGCTCGAATACGGCATGGTTGCGGTCAACACGCCAAAATTCACCGGCGCGCCGATTCCCTTCGGCGGTTGGAAGCAGTCCGGTCTCGGCCGCGAGGGATCTCGCCACGGGATCCTTGAGTACCTTGAACCGAAATATGTGTGCATCGGCAACTTAGCCGCTTGAATTCAGGAGAACGACAATGACGATCGACGTGGCTGAGATCAGCCGGCTGGATAAAGCCAGCGTGCTCCATCCCTTCACGCAGCTGAAGGATTTCGCCACCGGCAAGGCCGGGGATCCGACGATTGTCGAAACCGGGCAGGGGATCCGCATCAAAGACGCTACGGGACGCGAGTACATCGACGGCTTTGCCGGTCTCTACTGCGTCAACGTCGGTTACGGTCGCACAGAGATTGCCGAGGCCATCTCCCGGCAGGCGTACCGGCTGGCCTATTACCACTCCTATGCCGCCCACACCACGGACGAGCTGGCCATTTTGTCCGATCGCCTGGTCCGCATGGCTCCCGGCAAGATGAGCAAAGTTTTCTATGGCATGTCGGGCTCCGACGCCAATGAGACCAATGCGAAGCTCGTCTGGTACTACAACAACCTGCGCGGCCAGCCCCGGAAGAAGAAGATCATCTCCCGCGAGCGCGGCTATCATGGCTGCAGCGTGATCTCCGGCTCGATGACCGGGATGAGCTTCTACCACGATTACATGGATCTGCCCGTCTCAGGGATCATCCACACTGGCGTTCCGCACCATTACTGGGGCGCTAATCCAGGCGAAACCGAGCTGGAGTTCTCGCAGCGCCGAGCGGCAGAACTGGAGGAGCTGATCTTGCGCGAGGGGCCGGAGACGGTCGGGGCCTTCATCGGCGAGCCCGTTCTCGGGACCGGCGGCATCACGCCGCCGCCGGAGGGCTACTGGCCGGCGATCCAACAGGTTCTGAAGAAGTACGACGTGCTGCTGATTGCCGACGAGGTGATCACGGGATTCGGACGCGTCGGATCGATGTTCGGCTCCGATCACTATGGCATCGAGCCCGACCTGATTACCGTCGCAAAAGGTCTGACGTCAGCGTACTTCCCGCTGTCGGGCTCAATCGTCGGTGAGAAAGTCTACAAGGTTCTCGAGGAGGGTGCCGACCGCGTTGGAGCGTTCTCCCATGGGTATACCTATTCCGGTCATCCCATCGGTGCGGCTGCTGCAAACGCGGTCCTGGACCTGGTCGAGAAAGAGAACCTTCCCGGCAATGCCCGTGAGGTTGGCGCCTATTTCCAGGAGCGCCTCAAAGCCGCCTTCGCCCAGCTCCCAATTGTGGGTGAGGTCCGCGGCGTCGGCCTGATGGGAGCCATTGAGTTCGTGGCGGACCGGGAGCGAAAGTCCCGCTTCGAGGCGAGTTTGAAGGTTGGCGCCCGGATCTCCAAGGTGGCCCGTGACCGTGGGCTGATTGCCCGCGCGATGCCGCACGGTGACATCCTGGGCTTTGCCCCGCCTCTGGTCACGACCAAAGGTGAGGTCGACGAGATCGTCTCCATCGCCGAAGCCGCCGTGCGCCAGGTCATGGACGAACTCACACGCGACGGCCAGAAAATCTGAACGATGGAGGCCGGAGAAGCCCGGCCACCATCACAGGCGTCTCAATCGTAATCGACCACTGCATCAAAAGTGCGGGCGGGGCGCGGGTCAATGCGCCTTGCCCTGACCAACGAACTTAACCGCCGCGTATGCCGGCGCATCATCAGGGAAGAGGAGGCTGGCGAATGACCGCTGCCAAACTTCATATCACGACTCGCTTGGCGCCCATCTCAGTGTACAGCCCCTATGATGGAGCTCTCGTGGGGTCGGTAGACGCGACGGATGCAAGCGAAATCAGTGAGCTTCTCGCGCGCGCCCGGCGCGGGGCCGAGCTTTCGCGGAACGTGCCACGGCATCAACGAGCGAGCATTCTTGAGCGTGCCGCTCAAGTCGTTGAAAGCCGTCGCGATGCATTTGCTAAAACCATCGTGCTCGAAGCCGGAAAAACGATTGTTCAGGCACAAAAGGAAGTCCTTCGCTGCGTCAATACTCTGAAGCTGTCAGCCGAGGAGGCAAAGCGCAACGCCGGTGAGATCGTGCCGTTCGACGCCTACGCGGGATCAGAACTGCGCCAGGGCTGGTTTACCCGTGAGCCACTCGGCATCATCACCGCCATCACACCCTACAATGACCCGCTTAACCTTGTGGCTCATAAGCTCGGCCCCGCAATCGCGGGAGGGAACGCGGTGCTTCTGAAACCATCGAATTTGACTCCGTTCTCCGCAATCAACCTTGTCGAGGTCCTTCTGGAGGCCGGTTTACCTCAGGAGGTTATTACCGTCGTCCACGGCGATAGAGAGCTGGTTTCCGCTTTGGTTTCTGCACGTGACGTGCGCATGGTGTCGTTCACCGGCGGATTTGCCACCGGAGAGGCCATCAGTCGCATAGCAGGATTGAAGAAGCTGGCGATGGAACTCGGGGGCAATGCTCCCGTCATCGTGATGAATGATTGCGATTTCGATAAGGCCGTGGGAGGTTGCGTCTCTGGCGCATTCTGGGCAGCCGGGCAGAATTGCATTGGCGCTCAGCGCATTCTGGTTCAAGCCGAACTCTACGATCGCTTTCGAAAGGCCTTCATTGAGGCCACTGAGAAACTCAGGGCCGGCGATCCGTTGTCCGAAACGACTGATGTCGGCCCAATGATCTCGGAACAGGCAGCGGAACGCACGAAGACAGCGGTCGATGAAGCCATTGCCGCCGGAGCAAGACTGTTGTGCGGGCACCGCCGCGAGGGGACCTTGTATCACCCGACGGTGCTGGAAGGCACGCCAACGACCTGCCGCCTCTGGCACGAGGAAGTGTTTGCCCCTGTCGTCATGCTTGCTCCCTTCGACACGCTCGATGAAGCCATCGCGATGGCCAATGATCCGGACTATAGCCTGCATGCCGGCATCTTCACCAACAATCTGTCTGTCGCGCTTGAGGCGGCCGGCAGGATCGAGGCCGGCGGCGTAATGATCAACGACTCGTCGGACTATCGGTTCGATGCCATGCCCTTCGGTGGCTTCAAATACGGCAGCATGGGCCGGGAAGGCGTTCGCTTTGCCTATGAGGAAATGACCCAGCCAAAGGTGGTGTGCATCAACCGGGGGTGAGCTCGCACCGCCAGCCGGTGCTGCTCTCTTCCTGACTGGCGTCACCTGAAGAACTCGAGTGCAGCATCCAAGACAATACGCGCGAGTGGCCCTGGCCGGGCGCAAAGATCAACCTCGTTGAGGCAATCATGACTATCGACTATCGTGTGGAACATGATCCATTGGGTCGCGTTAGCGTGCCGTCGGACCGATACTACGGCGCGCAGACTGCCCGAGCGATCGCAAACTTTCCGATTTCCGGCATCGCGATCAAGCGTTTGCCGCTGGTTATTCAGGCGTTGGCCCGCGTCAAGATGGCAGCCGCTCGGGCAAACTGCGAGGAAGGCAATCTTCCGACTGAAAAGCGGGACGCCATTGTGCAAGCCTGCGAGGAGGTGCTGGCCGGGGAACACGACGAGGAGTTCCTCGTCGATGTGTTCCAGGGGGAGCAGGCACGTCCACCAACATGAACATGAACGAGGTGCTTGCCAACCGCGCGAGTGAACTGCTGGGCGGCGAGCGCGGCGAGGGGCGCCTCGTCCATCCCAACGACGATGTCAATCGATCCCAGTCGACCAACGATGCCTATGCGACCGCTGTTCGCCTGTCCATCATTCCGGCAAGCCGGCAGCTGCGCGACGCACTGGCCAGACTGGCCGCAGCCTTCAACAGCAAAGCGGACGAATTCGCCAGCATCCGCAAGCTCGGGCGGACGCAGCTTCAGGACGCGGTCTCCATGACCCTTGGGCAGGAATTCGCGGCCTTTGCAACAACCATTCTTGAAGATTGCGACCGTCTCAGCGAAACTGAGCGGCTCTTCCTTGAGGTGAACCTGGGCGGGACCGCGATTGGAACAGGGGTCGGAGCCACGCCGTCCTACCGCGCGCGTGCGCTCGAGCACTTGTCACGCGACACCGGGCTGCCTGTGGTCGGCTCGAAAGACCTGCTTGAGGCAAGCTGGGACATGGGCGCCTTCATGCTCCAGATGGGCATGATCAAGCGCACGGCGGCCAAGCTCTCGAAGATCGCGAACGATTTCCGACTTCTGTCGAGTGGACCGCGGGGCGGCATTGGTGAGATCATTCTGCCGGCGCTGCAACCCGGATCGTCGCTCATGCCGGGTAAAGTCAATCCTGTGGCGGCTGAGGCGCTCAATCAGGTCTGCTTCTACGTCTACGGCCTCGAGACCACCGTCGCGATGGCAGCTGAGGCGGGGCAATTGCAGCTGAACGCCATGGAGCCGGTGATCATCTTCAGCATCCACCAGTCGATGGAGCTGTTGTGCAACGCAGTCAAAGCGTTCACCACAACCTGCGTGGTTGGTGTGACGGCGAATGCGGCCAGATGCGAAAGCAATCTGGCGTCCAGCACGGCATTCGCGACTGATCTCGTAAATAGCATCGGATACGAAGCCGCGGCGAAGATCGTCAAAGAAACGCTCGCGCAAACTGCGGCTTGATCGAGGGACTCGGTTTTCCTGTAGTTGCGGCTGAGACTAGCACGAAGGAGGTTGTTATGCGGGTTGGAGTGCCGAAGGAAATCAAGACTCACGAGTACCGGGTCGGGCTCACCCCAGGCGCAGTCCGCGAATACGTGGCCGCCGGCCATTCGGTCCTGGTTGAGAGCAAGGCCGGTGCCGGGATCGGCGCCGAGGACGAGGCCTACCGCAAAGCCGGAGCCGTGGTCGTCGAGACCGCGGCCGAGATCTTTGCTCAGGCTGATATGGTCGTGAAAGTCAAGGAGCCGCAGCCCAGCGAGTGGGTTCAGCTGCGCGAAGAGCAGATCCTCTTCACCTATCTCCACCTGGCTCCGGATCCGGACCAGACCAAAGGCCTGCTCGCCTCCGGGTGTACCGCAATCGCCTATGAAACGGTCACTGACGCCAAGGGTGGACTGCCGCTGCTGGCGCCCATGAGCGAGGTGGCCGGCCGGCTCTCGATCGAGGCGGCTGGCGCTGCTCTCAAGCGCTCGGCCGGTGGGCGCGGATTGCTGCTTGGCGGTGTCCCGGGGGTGCAGCCCGCTCGGGTTGTGGTCATCGGCGGCGGGGTGGTCGGGACTCATGCCGCCCGCATGGCTGTTGGATTGGGCGCGGAGGTGACGGTCCTGGATCGCTCGATCCCGCGCCTGCGGGAGCTCGATGAGCAGTTTGCCGGCCGGGTCCGCACCCGTTTCTCCACCCTGGAGACCCTCGAGCAGGAGGTGTTCTCTGCCGATGTGGTCATTGGCGCGGTCCTGGTGCCGGGCGCCAGCGCCCCCAAGCTGGTGACCCGCGCGATGCTGCGGCACATGCGCCGCGGCTCTGTGATCGTGGATGTGGCCATTGATCAGGGCGGCTGCTTCGAGACCTCACGCGCCACCACCCATGCGGATCCCACCTATGAGGTGGAGGGCGTTGTGCATTACTGCGTCGCCAACATGCCCGGGGCGGTTCCGCTCACCTCGAGCTATGCCCTCACCAACGCGACGCTCCCGTTTGGCCTGGAGCTGGCCAACAAAGGGCTTCGGGCCGTGGTCGACAACCGCCACCTGCGCGAGGGCCTGAACATTCATCGCGGACGTCTGACCAACAAGGCGGTGGCCGACAGCCTGGGCCTGCCATTCGCGCCGGTGGACGAGACTGTTGCCGTCTAGTCTGAGCCGTGCAGAGCGATGGACATGAACCGGCAGGAGCCATGAGGCCACAAGATGCGAGCACTTCCAGCCCACAGGCGATCGTCTCTGCCTTCCAACAGGACCATGGGGATCCAGCTTGGGCACCCAACTCTCAGGCGTGGGCCTGTACCGATCTCCTTGCCGGATTTCCCGGCAGCGGAGGAGGTGGTCTCCGTTCCGGCCACCTTGTCCCCCTCTGAAAGATCCTATGAGGCGACGGACAGCGGAACTCGGGTAGGGTTTCGGGGTCCGACATCCGAACCCTGGAGACGCCTCATGGACCTCTCAACCGTTGCTCTGCCGCCCGTCAGCGAGAAGCCTGCCACACTTTTTGTGGCCCTGGAATTGAGCAAGGCGACTTGGCTTGTCGCGCTCCACTCGCCAGCGGCCGACAAGGTCAGCCTGCATCGCCTGGCTGGGGGCGACACGCAGGAGTTGCTCACGCTGATCGCCCGCAAGCGCGATCAGGCGCAAACCGCCCTGGCGCGTCCGGTGCACGTGATGTCGTGCTACGAGGCAGGCTATGACGGGTTCTGGCTGCATCGTCTCTTGTGCGCGTCCGGTCTCGACAACCGGGTGCTGGACGCGGCCAGTATCCTGGTCGACCGCCGGTCACGCCGGGCCAAAACAGATCGGCTCGATGCTGCGGCGCTGCTGCGCACCCTGATGGCCCTCGACCGCGGGGAGCCGCGGGTCTGCCGCGTGGTGCGGGTTCCCAGTCCGGAGCACGAGGATGAGCGCCGGCGCAGCCGGGAGCGAGCCCGGCTTGTCAACGAGCGGGGTCAGCATGCGAGCCGGATCAAGGGATTGCTGATGACCCAGGGCATCCGCGACTTTGCGCCCACGCGGCGCAATTGGCGCGAGCGGCTTGCAGAGCTGCGCACGGCTGATGGGCGGGCTCTCGCCGCCTGCCTGACGGCCGAGATCGAGCGGGAGTGCCGCCGCTTGTGGCAGGTGATCGGCATGATTGCAGAGGTTGAGGCCGAACAGGTTCACGCCGCTGAGAAAGCGGCCACCGGGGCCGTCCAGCTAAGCCGGCTGCGCGGCATTGGCCTGACCAGCGCCAGCATCCTGGCCGACGAGGTCTTCTTTCGCAGCTTTCAGAACCGGCGCGAGATCGCCGGTTATCTCGGCCTGGCCTCCAGCCCCTGGAACAGCGGCGCGGTCAGCCGCGATCAAGGCCTTCAGCGATCCGGCAACCCCCGCGCGCGCCGCACCGCGATTGAGCTGGCCTGGCTGTGGCTGCGGCACCAACCCGAGAGCGATCTGGCCCGCTGGTTCCAGGAGCGCGTCGGCGCCGGCAAGGGGCGCATCCGCCGCACAATGATCGTAGCTCTGGCCCGCAAGTTGATGGTCGCCCTGTGGCGGTATGTGACGCAAGGGCTGGTGCCGGAAGGAGCGGTCATCAAGGGCTAGCTCAGAGTTCGACGCGTAGTGACCAGCGTTGCTCGCGACGAAGCAGGATGGATGTGGACCGTATGCCCCCCAGGGCTTTGATGCCGTCAAAAAGATGGGTTCCATCCCTCCTGGCCTCGCAGACTGACCCGTGCATGCGGGATATGGGTGCAGGCTCCTGGTGAGCCGACCGGATATGAGGTGATGTGGACTTTTGCTCCACAGCTGACCGCGAGGCCGATCCTGATGTCGTCTGCAAGCGATCCCGTCGCTGCGCACCACCCTTGACGCGATAGGCCTCATATGAGGGGAGATGTCCTCTGGGACGGTCCTCCCACACTTGGGCTTGCTCGGCCTGGCCGCAGCCTGCCTTGGTCTGAGGTACGCGAGATGAATTACCCCACCGGCCCCGCTTCCGGAGAAGCGTGTAAGGCCTGAGCGATGACGACTCTTATCCGCCCGTCGCGTTGCAGCGTAGGCCACGAAGAATTGGAATTTTGAACGATGTGCCGCGTAGCCACTCTGCTTGGAACAGTGCGCACGGAATTTGAAGTGGCATAGCAGTCCAGTCGCAGGTGAGCATTGCGAGTCGACCTTTCGGTTCTAGGTGAAGTGTATCCGCTCAATCCATGCTTTTCAGGAGATGTCATGTTGAACCCCATTGTGAACTATTGGCCAGGAGCGGTCATTGATCTGTGTCTCATGATCTCTGCCGCATCATCCACAGCCGCCGCTATCTACTTATGCTCGCAACTGCCATAGGTCAGGACAGCTGCAGGCTTGCACCTGAAGCATGCCGAAGGACCTGGGAAACGTGTGTGTTGAACACTCCTTTCTTTGCTGATCGCGCGATTTTGGCGGCAGTACTCTCACGTTTTTATTGCAGCTTTGCCGATTTTCGGACAAACACAGCATCGTTGCCCGATCGATGGGTGCAGTTCAGAACAGGCCTAGATTGGTGGCGCAGTGCACGCCCATCAGGAGACTCTTCCGTGGAAAATATCGGCGTCTTCAACAGCGCGCAGGGCGCTGAGGCCTTCGGCCTCCGGAATCTCAAACGCGTTTACTGGAATCTCGAGGCGCCCGCACTCTACGAGCAGTCCCTGACGAGGGCTGAGACCAAGCTCGTGAAGGGCGGCGCGCTCCTGGCCGAGACCGGCATCCATACGGGCCGCTCGCCCAAGGACAAGTTCGTGGTGCGCGACGAGGCTACGGAAAGCACCGTCTGGTGGGACAACAACGGCTCCATCACCCCCGGCCATTTCGACACCCTGCTGCAGGACTTTCTCGCCCATGCCGAGGGCAAGGAGCTGTTCGCGCAGGACCTCTACGGCGGCGCCGATCCGTCCTACCGGGTCAAGGCGCGGGTCTTCACGGAATTCGCCTGGCACTCGCTCTTCATCCGCAATCTCCTGATCCGTCCCGAGCAGGGCGAGCTCGCCGATTACGTGCCTGGCCTCACCATCATCGACCTGCCGTCCTTCAAGGCCGATCCCGCCCGCCACGGCTGCCGCACGGAGACGGTGATCGCCTGCGACTTCAAGCGCAAGATCGTGCTGATCGGCGGCACGTCCTATGCGGGTGAGATGAAGAAGTCGGTCTTCACCTATCTCAACTACGTGCTGCCCTCGCAGAACGTCATGCCCATGCACTGCTCGGCCAATGTGGGCAAGGAGGGTGATGTGGCGGTGTTCTTCGGCCTCTCCGGCACCGGCAAGACCACGCTCTCCAACGATCCGAACCGCATCCTGCTCGGCGACGACGAGCATGGCTGGGCCCCGAACGGCGTCTTCAACTTCGAGGGCGGCTGCTACGCCAAGACCATCCGCCTGTCCCGCGAGGCGGAGCCCGAGATCTTCTCCACCACCGAGCGCTTCGGCACCGTGCTGGAGAACGTGATCGTCGATCCGACCACGCGCATCCCCGATTTCGACGACGCCTCGAGGACGGAGAACACGCGCTGCGCCTATCCCCTCGACTTCATCCCCAATGCGAGCGCGACAGGCCGCGCGGGCATCCCGAAGAACATCGTGATGCTCACCTGCGACGCCTTCGGCGTGCTGCCGCCCATCGCGAAGCTGACGCCGGCCGAGGCCATGTATCACTTCCTGTCCGGCTACACCGCCAAGGTGGCCGGCACGGAAAAGGGCGTGAAGGACCCGGAGGCCACCTTCTCCACCTGCTTCGGCGCGCCCTTCATGCCGCGCCATCCGTCGGTTTACGGCAACCTGCTGCGCGACCTGATCGCCAAGCACCATGTGGATTGCTGGCTGGTGAACACCGGCTGGACCGGGGGCAAGTACGGGGTGGGCCGGCGCATGCCGATCCGCGTCACCCGCCGTCTGCTCACCGCAGCGCTCGACGGGTCGCTCTCCCGCGCCGATTTCCGCCGCGACCCGTATTTCGGCTTCGCGGTGCCGACCTCGGTGCCGGGCGTCGAGCCGCACATCCTGTATCCGGTCAAGACCTGGCAGAACAAGGCGGAGTTCGCCGAGACCGCCAAGCGCCTGATCGACATGTTCAACGAGAACTTCAAACGCTTCGAGGGCCACGTGGATTCCGACGTGCGCTCCGCAGGGCCTCAGACCTCGATCGCGGCCTGAGGCGTTGGCGAGGCCGATCAAGAAAGGATCCGGGTCGCTGTGGCCGAGAGGTCCAGGTGGCAGGCGAAGAGCTCGGTGATTGAAACGCAACGTACCATGATGAATGCTGATACTTCCCAAATCCTGGAAATTCTCGATCACGGCGGCTACCAGATTCGGCTGACGCAGACAGGGCTGGAGTGGGTAGCAGCGATGGCGCGGCCTCAAGGCCGGCTGACGCTGATTGCTGCAGCAGACCGCGAGATTGTCCTTGTGAAGACTCGTGCAAGGATCGCGGCGCAAAAGCCTGAAGACCGCGGTGCCGCATGACCTACAGCCTGATTCAACTTGCTCCGGGCAGCTACGACCTGCTTCTGGCTGGCAGCACCGTTGCCAGCGTGGTCAGATCAGGCGTGCGCAGCACCGACACGGTCTGGACCGCAGAACTGCTGGAGGAGTTGCCTCCGGATCGGAGACCGGCACCCTTTGTGGAGATAGAGCATAACTTCGGCAGCTTGGTCGAGCTGTGCGAATGGCTGGGCAATCCGCAGGTCCAGAACCACCGGCGGAATGGCTCCATGACCCAAGGCCCACTCGCATGAAGAGTGAGGTTCATATGTCCCGAGACAAGGAGGCCCTGATGGCCGCCCAGCCAGTCGACTCCGCTGTCCCTGGCGGCCGGCCTGAGATCAGACTAGCTGAGTTCGCACGGCAGCCAGAGGAGGCGAAGGAGCATGGGATCTCCAAGCCACACCGACATCGGCAGGTGGCGAAAGGGCCACCCCTGTCGACGCGGCAGAATCCGCGCCGCCACGTTGATGCTCGGCAAGCCTCCCACGCTTCCTTATGGCCTTCATCGCTGCATCGGCGACAAACATGAAGCATGCGCATTTTATGCGTTATCGACACTAACGTTGCAGGATCCTAATGATCTTCACGAATGTCCTGTGACGGAGAGGCCTGCGTGTCGAAAGAAGCTGACGATCATCTTGGGTCGTCGCTGCAGGCGGACGAACTCAAGACGCACCAGACGGTGCAGGTCGTCGACGGATCCGGGTAATGCATTCTCCATAGCTCGCTTGACGAACGCATTGCACTGCTCCTCCGGATTGAGTTCGGGTGCATAGGCCGGCAGGTAGGCGATTGCGAAGTCCTGCGCATGAGCCGCGATGAAGGCAGTGGTGACCTGTGATCGATGGGCGTTGAGCCGATCCCAGACCACCAGCAGCGGCGTGCCGATTCTGCGCCGAAAATACCGCAAGGCCGAGATCACGGTCGGGCTCGTGACGCTGGTGCGGAAGTGGCGGGCATACAGCCGCCCGTTTGGGGTGATCGCCACGATGCTCGACACCTCCCGCCGCTTGCTCAGGCGCCGCAGCACCGGGGTCATCCCACGCCGCGCCCAGGTGGTGCCCGGTCGGGCCCGGAAGCTGTGACCCGTCTCGTCCCAAAGAAGGAGCGTGCGGCCTTCCCGCTGGGCCTTCTTTTTAAAACAACCCACTCGCGCTTGGGCCAGACCGCGATCACGAGCTCGTCGCGCTCCTTAGCCCGGGTGGCGGGACGCTGCACGCTGAAGCCATGAGCCTTCAGCGGCCGCTCCAGATAGCGCGGATGGTAGTGAACGCCAAACTCGCGCTCGACCAGCGCTGCGATGCGCTGGAGGGTCCAGCGCTCGGTGGCAAAGCCCGCCGCCATGGCGCCCCGATCCAGAAGCCGTCCCAGATGGGCCCAGGCCGCCTCATCGAGCCGGGGCTCTCGTCCTGTTCGGACGCGGGTGACCAATCCGCGCCGGCCCTGCTGAGCCAGGGTGGCGGCCCAACGGGAGACACTGGCGCGACTGACACCCAGCTGCCGGGCAATCTCGGCCTGGGAGAACCGGCCCTGCCCCAACAGTCTCGCGGCCGCCAGACGGCGCTCCTCCATCTGCTCCGGTGTCAGATGCGCCGGACGCCAAACGATGTCCTCCATCGCACACCTCCTCACGAGGATCGACACCGCCCTATGTTACACCACCTTCGTGAAGATCATTAGACAACTGGTGTCTCATATTGCAATTAATCGCGCTCCGTTTCCGGCTAAATTGCAGCAGTCGGATGGACGCTACTTCGGCGGCCCGATCGACAAAGGGAGTTTGACTTGGGCTTGAACTTGGTGCGCGGCGAGGGCGGGTCGGTGCTGCACCAGGGGCACTCGCAGATGACGATGCGGGTCTCCCCCGGAGAGGCCATCCAAGTTGGGCGGAATGCCACCATTCAACGAGGACCCAAGCGTCGGCCGCATTGGCCACTAGATTGCATCGGCGCTTTCGACCCGGAGGATAGGTCGCGTGAACCTCCCGAGGGTCGACAGGTCTGCAAATGTGATGGGGCTCTGACATCGGAACGGCGATTGTCAATGAGCGACAGGGTCTATGGACATTCGATCGAGGCGCGTCAGCGATCTGACCTAGCCCCAGGAGGCAGCGATGAGCACAACCGAACAGCAACGCATCCTCATCGTCGATACCAACCCGCTGTTTCTGGAGAGACTCGCGCGTGGACTTCGGGACAGGAACTTTGATGTCGTTGCGGCAGCGTCCGGCGCGCAGGCCTTCCACGTCCTGAGGGACTGGCACCGTCCCATCCATTGGCTCTTCACTCGTGCAACTCTGCCTGGCCTGATCGATGGCTGGATTTTGGCCGATGAGTACCGTGACAATCATCCTCATCGGGCCGCCGTGATTGCTGCCTCGCAGACGGGGGTCTCGGCCCAGGGGCATATCATCCTCCAGGATCCATCACCAGCTGCCGTGATCGACACTATGCGTTGCATCATGGCCCAGCACCAGGCGTTGGAGATCCCGAGCCACGCCGAATGCGACAAGGAGCCGCTTGCCGCGTAAGGACGCACAGCAGGATCCACCGGCCGGAGATTGAAACGTCTTCGGCCTGGGCTCCACTCCATGGGCACATCAATGACGCAATCCCGACTGCCCTTTCGAGAGCGCTCTCATGCGATGGCTCTCGATCCCGACTCGCTCGAACCTGGCATTCTTCGTGCATATGTTCAGCTCGCCGCGATGCCGGATCAGGCCAACGGCGCGAAGACGGCCACGTTGGCGCGGTTTGGATCGCTCGAGGTGCGCCTGACAGAGCTGACCCGGCCGGGATACAAGTCACCCTGTATCCCTCCCTTTTGGCTTGAGGTTTACTCCCGTGCCACCGGCACAACCCTCGATAGCTGCGGCTGCTTCGACTTCGACGAGTCCGAACTGAGCACCGCCGTCAGCCTCATTTGCGAGACCAGACGAAAAGCCGCCTGAGTGGAGTGCTGTATGTGGATCACCATCCTCCTGAAAAGCGGCCCTGCATCATCCAACGAGAGGGGCATGCATGCTGTCTAAGCTCGTTGCCTTGCTATTTCTGCGCGCCACTCAGACGCCGCGATACACTTGAGGTTTCCAGATGATTATTCCCATCAAAACGGTTGGCGTAATCGGTGCGGGACACATGGGCAGCGGCATTGCCCAAGTCTGCTCGCTCGCGGGATTTAACGTCCAGCTCAACGATCTCTCGGAAGAGCGGATCAGCGCTGGCCTGGCCTGTATCCAGGCCAACATAGAACGCCAGGTCTCGAAGAGGGTGATCTCCGAGGCCGACCGGCAGGCGGCGCTGGAACGGATCCAGCCAGCGCGTACCTACGACGACCTGTCCAGCTGCGACATCGTCATCGAGGCGGCGACCGAGAACGAGGAGGTGAAGCGAAAGATCTTCACCAGTCTCTGCCCGTCCCTCCACCGGGATGCGCTAATTGCCACAAACACCTCGTCTATCTCGATCACGCGCTTGGCCGCCTTCACCGACCGGCCGGAGCGGTTCATCGGGATCCACTTCACGAACCCGGTGCCCATGATGCAGCTTGTCGAGCTGATCCGCGGCATCGTGACCGACGACGCGACCTATGTGGCGGCCAATGAGTTTATCCACAAGCTCGGCAAGACGTCGACGGCGGCCGAGGACTTCCCGGGTTTCATCGTCCACCGCATCCTGCTGCCGATGATCAACGAGGCCATCTACACCCTCTACGAGGGCGTGGGCTCGGTCGGGGCCATCGACACCGCCATGCGGCTAGGCGCGAACCATCCCATGGGGCCGTTGCAGCTGGCCGACTTCATCGGCCTCGACACCTGCCTCTCGATCATGCAGGGCATTTACGAGGGCTTGGCCGATTCCAAGTACCGACCCTGCCCGCTTCTCGTGAAATATGTCGAGGCCGGCTGGCTTGGCCGCAAGTCGAGCCGCGGCTTCTACGATTATCGCGGCGAGAAACCGGCTCCAACACGATAGTGCAAGGGCAAAGCAAAGTGACCTTGCTGATCGAATTGGAACAGTGCAATGAAACTGGGGATCCTGAGGGAAGCGCTCCAAAGTGGGGCGCGCATTGCGATAGCTCCTTAGTCTGCACCGCACTTGCAGTTATCCGAGAGAGGGCACGAGGGCTCGGTCGAATCCAGAGCCAGACTAATCGTCAGCTCTCCCATGCAGCTGAGAAAACACTCGATGTGACACCCCCCAAAATGTCAGCCGAACCGATCAAAGCGAGCGATAGCCTCGCCGAGTCGGGTTCAGGCTCAATGCCCGAGGAGAGACGCTGCAAGGCCCACCAGACGCTGACCTCCTCATTCCAGCCTGCTCATATGTTGGAGCTGCCCGATCCATGCTGAGAGCAGGGTCCGACTCCTTCACTGTAAATGCGTAGGTTCTGATTAGTTCCCTCAAGTACTGCCTGCCCGCGTCTCGGGCCGTGCTGGAGAGGTGTGGCACGACGTTATGTGGCTAATCTTGGGATCACCGATCTGAACAAGCGATCCTGCTCTCGGCCGAGGGCAATCGAGGCGGGATCCGTCGGTAGGACAGGGTGGTCGGCTCACGCACGTCCTTTGCCATAGCTTGCGGCTATCCGCTCCCGGATGATCAGCCTCACAATACCGGCGTCCACCTCGTGAGTTCATCGCTTCACATCAGCCTGGGTGACCCCATTCGATCATTCCGAGGCAACAACACGGATTCGGCCCTTGCAACCTGGCTGTTTCTCCGGAACAAGTCCGTTGTGAGGTGGCGGTTCGCGTGGAATTCCTGCGCAAGCTGCCTAAAATCGCCTGATTTTCGCGCCGAACTCCCAAGAACGCCGACTTCACGCAAACGATCTAAGCCACACTTGCGCTGCTCAGAGGGACCATGCACCCGCATCTGCATACCTCTATTCCGACCGATGAAGTGACACTAGGGGTCAATAGATGATAGATTTACAAACGATCCGGGACGCTAGGAGTCGCATCGCCAGTCACATCATCGCCACTCCCACGGAACCTTCAAGTTCTCTCTCCAAGCTGTTTCACGTTCCGGTTGTTCTCAAACTTGAGCATCGTCAAAAGACGGGCAGTTTCAAACTCCGCGGCGCTACGAATGCAATCCTTCAGCTCCCGGACGCTGACAGGTCGAGGGGTGTCGTTGCAGTTTCAACCGGCAACCATGGGCGAGCCCTGGCTTACGCTGCACGTGCCGCCGGATCCAGGGCAACGATTTGCATGTCACACCTCGTCCCGGACAACAAGGTTTCGGAAATCCGGCGCCTGGGTGCGGATGTTCGCATCCTTGGCCGGTCACAGGATGAAGCGGAGCATGAGGTTGACCGACTGGTAAAGCAGGATGGGCTCGTGGTGCTCCCACCGTTTGATCATCCGGCCATCATCGCGGGGCAGGGTACGCTCGGTCTGGAAATCATAGAGGCGGTACCAAACGTTGAAACCGTACTGGTACCGGTCTCCGGCGGCGGCCTCGCAGCCGGCGTTGCCGTTGCGGTGAAGGGCCTGCGCCCGAACGCAAAAATTATCGGGGTGTCCATGGAGCGCGGGGCGGCGATGAAGGCAAGCCTCGATGCCGGGCACCCGGTCCAAGTGGAGGAGCTTCGTAGCTTTGCCGACGCGCTCGGCGGCGGCATTGGCTTAGACAACAAGTGGACCTTCAACATGTGTCAGCAACTGCTCGACGACCTCATCGTGCTGACGGAAGAAGAAATTGCAGCTGGCATTCGACATGCCTACCATGAAGAACGAGAGATTGTAGAGGGGTCGGGGGCCGTGGGTATTGCAGCTCTTCTTTCCAGCAAGGTCGGGCATTTGACTGGCCCAACTGCTGTCATCCTCTCAGGCCGGAACATTGCCATGGAATTGCACCAGCAGGTCTTAAACGGAATGACCGACCCTGATCAGGAGGCTGCTTAAATGGTCGACGTGAGTATCCTGACTGAGCCTCAGCTCAGGCAGATCGTTCAGCTTGATCTCGATGCGTTGCAATGTATCGAAGATGCATTTCTTGCACTTGCCACTGAACGGGTGGTCATGCCTCCGATCATGCGCATTGACGTTCCCGAGCATCGCGGGGAGATTGACGTCAAGAGCGCCTACATACCCGGACGAGAAAGCTTCGCCGTAAAGATCAGCCCAGGGTACTTTGATAATCCGAAACTGGGACTGCCAAGTACGAGTGGCTTGATGGTCTTGCTTGCCAGCAGGACTGGATTGGTGCAAGCGCTGCTGCTTGACAATGGCTACTTAACTGATGTGCGTACGGCGGCAGCGGGGGCGTTGACAGCAAAGTATCTCGCGCCGGCGGATGCCTCGATTGCCACTGCTTTCGGAGCCGGCGTCCAAGCCAGATTGCAATTGCGGGCGCTAGCGCTTGTCCGTCCTATTCGTGAGGCTCGGATATGGGCGCGCAATCACCAAAAAGCTGAAAAGGTCGCACAAGAGCTCTCCTCGGAACTGGAACTTCCTGTCACCGCGTACACAGAGCCTCGCCGCGCAATCGCCGGTTCGCACGTGATAGTCACAACAACCCCGGCAGCAGAACCACTCATCAGTGAGGCATGGCTCGAACCCGGGCAGCACATCACAGCGATGGGCTCAGATGCCGAGCACAAGAATGAGATCGATCCAGCTGCAATCGCGCGGGCCGATCTGTACGTTGCCGACAGTCTTAAGCAAACGAGACGCCTTGGCGAACTTCATCATGCCCTAGCTGCTGGAGTGGTCGAGGACGAAGAAAAAGTTCGTCGAGCTCGGGGACATTGTTGCTGGGTTCAAGACCGGCAGGACAAGCGCGAAGCAGATTACAATTGCTGATCTCACCGGCACCGGCATCCAGGACACCGCTATTGCGACGCTCGCCTTCTCCCTGGCAAGCTCTACCGGCGTGGGTACGACGATTCAAATCTGAGACTGGCGCTTTAGGTCTAGACACAACACACGCTCAATCGTGCGTGATGATTGAAGTTGGGAGCAGACATGCACAGCGTTGAAGCCTTTCGCGATCTGCGGCGCGAAGCAACAGAGTGGCGCCGCTACCTCCACGAACATCCTGAGCTCGACTACCGGCTACACAACACAGCGCGGTTCGTGACCGAGAAACTGGCGTCATTCGGGATCAATCATATCGAAACGGGGATCGCTGAGACCGGCATTGTTGCCCTGATCCAGGGCGAAGGCGGAGACGGTCCGACGATCGGGCTACGAGCCGACATGGACGCTCTGCCGATTGTTGAGGCGTCGAACAAGCCATGGTCGTCGAAGATACCCGGCAAGATGCACGCATGCGGTCATGACGGCCACACGGCTATGCTGCTGGGTGCCGCGAAGTACCTGGCGGGCTCACGCAACTTCAAGGGAACCGTGGCCTTGATCTTCCAGCCTGCGGAAGAAGGTGCGCTGGGCGGTCTCCGAATGGTCCAGGAAGGAATTATGGATCGTTTCGGCATTTCCCAGGTTTTCGGAATGCATAACGGGCCAGGCCTCGAGGTCGGCAAGTTTGCAATTTGTCATGGTCCGATCTTGGCAGCGCTTGACGAGTTTGACCTGGTCGTGACCGGCAAAGGCGGCCATGCTGCCAAGCCACAAGAAACGATTGATCCAGTGGTCATTGCCGCACAGATCATCGTCGGCTTGCAAACTCTCGTATCACGCAGCACGGATCCGCTGGAAGCGCTCGTAGTTTCGGTCACCATGTTGAAAGGGGCTGAGGCATTTAACATCATTCCTGACCAAGTCGAAATGGCAGGTACCGTGAGGACGCTTGTTCCCGGCCTGCGGGATTTCGCCGAGCGGCAGATTCTGGCATGCGCCCGGGGCATCGCGCGCGGCTATGGGGCGGACGTCGAGTTGAAGTACCGTCGACATGACCCTGTCACCTTCAATCACACTGCGGAAACGACCCTGGCGATCAAGGCCGCGTGCAGCCTCGTGGGCCCTGCGTCAGTCAACGACAGGATGAAGCCGCGGATGGGATCGGAGGACTTTGCTTACATGCTTGAGGCGCGGCCTGGCGCGTTCATTTACCTCGGCAATGGCGCGACGGCCAGCTTGCACAACCCAGCCTATGACTTCAACGATGAAGCACTGCCCTACGGCATTGGTTATTGGGTGCGCTTGGTCGAAACGGCACTAGCACCATGAAATCGTAGAATGTGAGAGCGGGCCGATTTCATGGTGACCTACTGAGGCGGCTTGAGTATAGTTGAAAGATCGGCGATCACGGATAGGGCTGGATAGCCAGCGAAAGCTCTCGCACAGTTCAAGATCACCCAAGCCGTCTCAATAATCGCCCGCGCGATGACACATAATGAAACTCTCGCGTTCGTGCTGCGCCTCATCAGGGTCGAGGGCAATCGCGGTGAGATCCGTCGGCAGGACAGGTTGGTAGGCCCAGGCGCGTCCTTTGCCATGGCTCACTGTGATCCTCTCGCGGGTGATCAGTCCTAGGGGCTCCAGCCGCTCGGCCAAGGCAAGCAACCGGGAGGGACGGATCTGGGTCTGCTGCCCAAGTTTGGCTGTTGTGACGGTGGTGCCGGCTTTCGTCCCGTCAACGATGAGCCAATACAGGGCAAAGCGTGCCAACGCTGTGTTCGGCGCCTCAGGCGGTTGCACACCGGCGAGAATGCGCTCGAAGATTATGTTGGCGAGGCAGGGGCTGTGGTCGGCAGAAGTCATGCTTTGGGTATGGCATGCAGGGGTGAAGAGAAGGTTGCTGCGCCTTGGCACGATCCTGTCTCGGCCTGCCTGCCCAGCCGCATGGCCTCACGTAAGCGCCCCAGCCGAGGCCACTTCCCACCTTCAGCCAGGGCGCACCGTCCGTGTGTCGAGTACGTAGGCTGCGGAGCCCTATCCTACAATGTAAGTTTGTCAACTTGAAAATAGAAATGCCTCAGCTGAGGCGCAGTCATGAGCCTCAACCAAGCCGCTCAGCGGAGGAGTAGAGCCCTTGCACCAGATCGAGGTGTTGAGATCATCCGGGTCCACCTTCGAAACGTAAGACGTACTTCAGGTAGACCAAATCAACGGGGTGATCACTTGAACGATGCCGTGCTCCTCGAGAGCCTTCTGACGCCTCGCGATTGCTGTACTGGAGAGGCCGATCCGGTCCAATTGTTCCGCCTTGCTTGCTTGTCTGCTGGCGGGCAGCTCCGAAAAACATGCTATTTAAGGATGGTCGAGCTGGATGACGCACTTTTCCGACGTCATCTGGGGGTTCTTAGCACAAATCATGCATCGTCACCTCGTTTTTGCTGAAAACCAAACCCGATAGGCTGCTAACAATGGCGCCGCGCCAAGGAGGTTGTTATGCGGGTTGGAGTGCCGAAGGAAATCAAGACTCACGAGTACCGGGTCGGGCTCACCCCAGGCGCAGTCCGCGAATACGTGGCCGCCGGCCATTCGGTCCTGGTTGAGAGCAAGGCCGGTGCCGGGATCGGCGCCGAGGACGAGGCCTACCGCAAAGCCGGAGCCGTGGTCGTCGAGACCGCGGCCGAGATCTTTGCTCAGGCTGATATGGTCGTGAAAGTCAAGGAGCCGCAGCCCAGCGAGTGGGTTCAGCTGCGCGAAGAGCAGATCCTCTTCACCTATCTCCACCTGGCTCCGGATCCGGACCAGACCAAAGGCCTGCTCGCCTCCGGGTGTACCGCAATCGCCTATGAAACGGTCACTGACGCCAAGGGTGGACTGCCGCTGCTGGCGCCCATGAGCGAGGTGGCCGGCCGGCTCTCGATCGAGGCGGCTGGCGCTGCTCTCAAGCGCTCGGCCGGTGGGCGCGGATTGCTGCTTGGCGGTGTCCCGGGGGTGCAGCCCGCTCGGGTTGTGGTCATCGGCGGCGGGGTGGTCGGGACTCATGCCGCCCGCATGGCTGTTGGATTGGGCGCGGAGGTGACGGTCCTGGATCGCTCGATCCCGCGCCTGCGGGAGCTCGATGAGCAGTTTGCCGGCCGGGTCCGCACCCGTTTCTCCACCCTGGAGACCCTCGAGCAGGAGGTGTTCTCTGCCGATGTGGTCATTGGCGCGGTCCTGGTGCCGGGCGCCAGCGCCCCCAAGCTGGTGACCCGCGCGATGCTGCGGCACATGCGCCGCGGCTCTGTGATCGTGGATGTGGCCATTGATCAGGGCGGCTGCTTCGAGACCTCACGCGCCACCACCCATGCGGATCCCACCTATGAGGTGGAGGGCGTTGTGCATTACTGCGTCGCCAACATGCCCGGGGCGGTTCCGCTCACCTCGAGCTATGCCCTCACCAACGCGACGCTCCCGTTTGGCCTGGAGCTGGCCAACAAAGGGCTTCGGGCCGTGGTCGACAACCGCCACCTGCGCGAGGGCCTGAACATTCATCGCGGACGTCTGACCAACAAGGCGGTGGCCGACAGCCTGGGCCTGCCATTCGCGCCGGTGGACGAGACTGTTGCCGTCTAGTCTGAGCCGTGCAGAGCGATGGACATGAACCGGCAGGAGCCATGAGGCCACAAGATGCGAGCACTTCCAGCCCACAGGCGATCGTCTCTGCCTTCCAACAGGACCATGGGGATCCAGCTTGGGTTCATCGATGGCCTAGGACAGCCGGAACTCAGAGATCAGGTCTCTGCCGAGGATCCCAACCTCGACCACATCGAGCAAGCGGTTCTTCGCGCGTACGTTCAACTGGCGGTGACGCCGGATGAGACGGACGGTGTCCGATCCGTGACGTTGGCGAGCTTTCGTGCTGTGGAGGTGCGCTTAACGGAGATCGTTCAGCCGAAAGATGACCTGCGCGACATACCGTCCTTTTGGCTGGAGGTTTGCTCCCACGCCACCGGTACGGTTCTCGACAGCTGTGGCTGCTTTGAGTTCACCGAGACGGAGTTGGCCATCGCTGCCGATCTCGTCTCCGAAGCGGAAATGAGAGTTGGGTAACAGTTCAGTGCACTCCATGGCTGCGATACGACGCTGACTGGGAGCCAAGCGAGGATACTGCATAAGAGGATATCGGATGAAGATCCTCAAAGCATTCGATTTCAGGCCACAGGCCTGCACCCGTCTCCCTGTCGGTAGCGCTGACAGTGGAGGAGGTGGCCTCCGTCCCGGCCACCTTTCTCCCCTCTGGAAGGGGAGCTGTCCTCTGGGACGTTCCTCCCAAACTTGGGCTCGCTCGGCCTGGCCGCAGCGAGCCCCTTTGGTCTTTCTGGACGGCCTCGCATCAGGGACACTCGAGCCCAACGGCGACCGCTCTTTGCGCGAGGTCAGCAAAGTGAGTTACCGAACCGAATCCTTTTCAGATCGGATCATGATCCTGCTGCTGCAACGATGACCCGCCATGGCCGGGAGCGTGTGATGACTACCGCCTCTGATGGCTTTACCGCGCGCCTGCCTAGTCCCGTAGTCGACATGCTCCTGCTAAGGAACAGCGTCGGTCATGTCTGTCTCGGCTTCAACACACCCAACCGGTCGGCATGGCAATGAGCCACTGTCATAAGGCGCAGGCACACACCCGGCCAGCTCTGCGAAACGACAGCCTCGTCCCCGTGTTCTGCTCGCCTTGCCACGTGCCGATCGTCCGCCTCGCCGGGGTGCAGGCGGCGCTCGGCAGCAAAGCCGCGAGCCAGGCGTGATGGCCAGCGGGCTCAGGAGTGTTGCCATGCCACTATCCTCTCGCCAGCCTTCCCATCGCACGAACCGATTGCTGGCTGCGATGCAGCCGGACGACTTCGCGCAGCTTGCGCCACACCTTGAGCGGGTCGAGCTGCCCAGGGGCACCGTTCTCTACGAGACCCATGAGAGCACGCCGTTCATCTACTTCCCCCATGATGGCATAATCTCACTTATGACGGCTCTCCCGGATGGCAGAACGGTCGAGGTGGCGGTGCTCGGGTCTGAGGCAATGGTCGGATCGGCCAGCACGCTTGTGACGCGCCAGTCTCTCGGGCGCTATGTTGTTCACATCCCCGGCTTTGCCTCCCGCATTGACACGGCCGTCCTGCATCGTGCGTTCGAGGAGTGGCCGACCCTGCGGGATCTCGTCCTGTGCTCCGACGAGGCCCTGCTGGCGCAGGCTCTGCAGACGATGGCCTGCAACATCGTCCACTCGGTCGAGGCGCGCTGCTGCCGCTGGATCCTGACCATGCGGGATCGCGCCGGTCAGGTGACCTTGCCGTTCACGCACGAGCATCTGTCCCGCATGTTGGGCGTGCAACGCTCGACCGTCAGCCTTGTCACATGTGGGCTCCAGTCCGCGGGCTTGACCCGCCAGGACCGCGGTGTGATCACCGTAACCGACGGCTCCGGTCTCGAACAGATCGCATGCGGGTGCTACGAGATCGCGCGTCAGCGGTCACAGCAACGCGCACCTGCACAGAACGGAGAGATGAGTGATGCACCCAGAGGATGACGATGATCTTCTGCATGTCGATGAGCATCAGTGGGTCAGACGCCGACCATCCAAGGGGCTCCGGTCGCTCTACTTCGTTCTGGTGCTAAGCGGCATAGCCGGTACGATCTACCTGACGGTCGGTACGCTTTAGGCGGAGCCTCATGCCTGGTTAGTCGCGAGATTGCTTTTGGACCTGGTCGGTCGTGCCCGGCTCTGCCATCGGTTAGGCCCTGCGGATGGAACAAGAATTGATGACTCAGGCGCTTGTGGTGCGGTACTCCGGATCGAGCGCACATGACGCTCTCCGGTCGAAACATCAAAGGGGATTTCGAACGATGAACCTGCAGGAAGTCGAAGCCGTGGCCCAAGCCCTTTACGAGATCCAAGAGGAGGGATGGGGCTGGGATCGAGAGTCCGAGCGGCTCAAGCAAAGGTATCGCAAGGAGGCCCGAGCAGCCATCGCTGTCCTCGACCGGCATGACAGGCACATTCGCACCGCGAAGTCCGGTCAGCCGCTCTCGTATGATGGGCCGGAGCCAAATTGCCACGTGATGTTTGCCAGAGATAATAGGGCAAGGGGGCACTGAGTAAGCCAAGAGTGAACGATATGCGCTTCGTAACATTCCGCTGCACAGGACAGCGAAAACCGGATAGTCCTTTGTGCTTTGCCGTAGCTTATCTCGATCAGTGTAGCGATCAGACACAATAGCTGTATGTACATTGTCTGCAACAGGAGAGCCTATCAGGCGTACAAGCAGCCCACAAGTTCACGGTCAATTTCTCAGTTCATCGAGCGAGGTAGGGGCAAACGTGGAGAGCATCCGCTCAACCCGCATTTTAGGGTAAAGTTATGTTGAACCAGATTTCGATTTATCGGCCGCGCACGGTCGTTGATCTTCTGCTTGTCGCCTCTGCCGCTTCATCCGCGTTCACCGCCATCTATCTCTGTTTCCAGCTGCCCTAGGTTTGGAGAGTAGCATGCGAACTTTTCGCAGTATGCATCAGTGCGCCAACGAGCTTAGCAACGGCTCATCTTAAAAGGTCGTAGCAAACGGCCGCTCTCGTGAGATAGACTTCTGTCGTGGCACTGCTTTGTGCTGCAGCATGCCTATAGCCGACATACCTCCCGTATCGTTGGACGCGGTCGAGTGCAGTGGGCAGGCACACCCCACGTGCGGTGTTGCTGTGTACCCGATGGGAATGCACATCATATCCCAAGCCGTTGCTTGGGTTGGGCTTGAAGTCAGCGAAGAATATTCTTCTCCGCATTGGCTGCAGCATCAGCATCATGCATTCGGCGCAGCCCTTTCATGAGGCATGCTGCATTGCGAAGAGGCAGGATGTGGTCGATATGAGCGGTGGCTGATTTCAACGCGGCATCGCTTTCTTCCTCCCGGTGATGCTGTATCGGCCGTTCCCTCTGGAAGGTTTTGACTTTTCGTCATACCTTAACTTCGCCGGGCCTTTGGCCCGGCTTTTTTCTGTGTGCCGAGCATGTTCGACAGCTCGGAGGTGTAAGTCCTCTACCCAGCCTGATGATGGCGAAGGGTTAGCAAAGCGCAAGGGCGTCATCGTGAGGTGGGGTCTGAAGGAAGCGTGGAGCAAAACCGCGACCTGATGGACAAGAACCGGATATGAGGCCGCCGCGGCCGGACGAGCAGGCAGATGACTGCGAAGTCCAGAGTCATCAAAGACCGGGGCGGTAAATCCGGCAGGTGTGCGGGGAAGGCGGTCGAACTTACCTCGGGAGATCTCCACCATGTCCGGTCTTCCGGACTGAGCGGGCTGCAAGGCCCGTGATCGTGGCGGAGAAGTCAGCAGACGGCATAGTAGGTCGCAAGATCGAAGGCCCGAACGTCAGAGAGGGCGAGTAGAACGGGTGTCTCGACGGACCAAGCGGCAGAAACACCAACTTGAGTTGGCTTTCGGTGGTGGGGCAGAGGGTGAAACCCCGAGCCCACTCGCCGGAGGAGCCGAAGTCCTGTCGGCGGCACCTGCCCCCGAAAGCCCAGCGATCCCGGTGGGATCAATGATGGAGAGGATTGTCGCCCGCGACAATCTGAAGAAGGCGCTGGCCCAGGTCAGACGCAACAAAGGCGCGCCCGGCGTTGACGGCATGACCGTCGACGATCTGGCCGCCCACCTGAAAGACCACTGGCCCGAGATCAGGGCTCAACTTCTCAACGGCACCTACCAGCCGCAGCCGGTGCGGCGCGTCGACATTCCGAAGGCATCGGGAGGCACTCGCGGCCTCGGCATTCCGTCGGTGCTCGACCGCTTCCTCCAGCAGGCAGTGATGCAGGTGCTGCAAGAGGATTGGGACCCGACCTTCTCGCCGTCGAGCTATGGGTTCCGGCCCGGACGCTCGGCGCATCAGGCGGTGGCCGCCGCTCAGCAGTTCATCGCTGACGGTTGCCACACCGTCGTCGATCTCGATTTGGAGAAATTCTTCGATCGAGTGAACCACGACATCCTGATGGGTCTGGTGGCCAAACGGGTGCAGGACCGACACCTGCTCCGGCTCATCCGCCGTTATCTGACGGCCGGTGTGCTCGTGGGTGGGATGGTCGATCCGATGGATGAGGGAGTCCCGCAAGGGGGCCGCTCTCGCCGCTGTTGTCAAACCTCATGCTCGATGTGCTCGACAAGGAACTGGAACGGCGCGGCCACCGATTCGCAAGATACGCCGATGATTGCAACATTTATGTTCGCAGTCCTCGCGCAGGCGAACGGGTCATGGCCAGCGTCACCCGGTTCCTCGAACGGCGTCTCAAGCTGAGGGTGAACACGGCCAAGAGCGCTGTGGCCTCTCCGACCGAACGGAAGTTCCTCGGTTTTAGCTTCATGAACCAGGGCCGGCTCAGGCGGAGCATCGCGCCGCAGGCGCTCGCCCGATTCAAGAAGCGAGTCCGAGAACTCACGCCACGGACAGGTGGGCGCAGCCTCGCGCAGATTGCTCTGGCGCTATCACGCTACCTGATTGGGTGGCGCGGGTACTTCGGCTTCTGCGAGACACCAGGGATCTTGCGTGGGCTGGACAAATGGGTCAGGCGACGGCTCCGTGCCATCGTCTGGAAGCAGTGGAAGTATGGGCGTCACCGCTTCGCGGAACTGCGCCGTCTTGGTATCGGAAAGGATCTGGCGGCGCAAACCGCCGGGAGCCCTCACGGCCCTTGGCGGATCAGTATCAGCCCAGCACTGGCTACGGCTTTCCCGAATGCCTTCTTCAAACGCCTCGGCCTCGCCTCTGTCTACGTCAAGCCGGTCGAGTAATCCGACGAACCGCCGTATACGGACCCGTATGTACGGTGGTGTGGGAGGAGGAACCGCGAGGTTCCCCCTATCCCGATTTTTTGCCATGCAGATCTTTGACGCGCCTTGGCTAGACCCTCGACAGAAAGCACCTTAACTTTAGCCCTCAAACTCAGGGCTGCGCGACATAGCTTGGGCCAACGACCAAGAGACCATCCGCCAATGATGCGAGATACCTTAGCGCGTTGATGTGATGCACCGGACCAGTGTAGATCCGTTGGAACCGCGCGAATGAAGATCTGTGAGACAGCAATTGGCAATTCAGCTGGTGGCATTGCCTCAAAGCACTCTCAGTTTTTGCGGCGAGAGATAGCTGGCCATATTGGTCAGGAGCCAATTACGCTCTTGGCCTTCTGTGTTCCTCTTGGTATAACCGACGTACTGAAGATCTAGCCTGGATTCTTGTGCGAGGGCCTGTAGCTCAATGGTTAGAGCCGGCCGCTCATAACGGTCTGGTTCCCGGTTCGAGTCCGGGCGGGCCCACCACAGGTTAACCCATACAAGCAGAAGGGCGGGACATCGGCCCGGTGCGTCCCTCGCGGGAACTCACATCCG
This sequence comes from Microvirga sp. RSM25, assembly GCF_044784385.1. Taxonomy (NCBI): domain Bacteria; kingdom Pseudomonadati; phylum Pseudomonadota; class Alphaproteobacteria; order Hyphomicrobiales; family Methylobacteriaceae; genus Microvirga; species Microvirga sp. RSM25. The sequence continues at coordinate 241,398 of NZ_CP173040.1, forward strand.
CCATCGCAGTCATGGTTGATCCTCACTCTCATCCGGAAGCTGACTTCGTGGAGCACAAGGGTTACCAGATTCGCCTCAGCCCGTGTGGCTTGGACTGGACGGCCTTTGTGGCCTTGCCACATCAGTGCCCGATCCTGATCATGGCGCCGGATCGTGAGGCCACCCTCACTAAGGCTTACGAATAAGTCGAGGCGCAACTTGCCTCCGCGAAAGACCCAGCATCACCTACGACCTAATCCAGCTTGCGCCCAGGATCTTTGGCCTTCTGAATGGTGAGGTGATGGAGAACGTCGTTGGAAGCGGGTACGACAGCCGTACACGTGGAGAGCAGAACTGCTCGATGACGTGCCGTAGAGCAAGAGACCTGTTCTCTCCCAAGGAACCGAGCACCGCTTTCGACTCTGGATGAACTCGGCATCTGACTTGATAGTCCTGCGGTGAAGTGCGCCTCCGCAAAAGGCCTGGAGGTTCGCCGCACCTGAGACCCGGCGCGTCATCGAGCAGGGTGTAAGTGACTTGTATCTTGCGCGACATCCATGCGTCAGGCGCGGGGGTGCCCCGCGCAAGGACACGCGTTCAGTTCACGCAACTTTCAGCAGTGTCGGCTACTCCTGCTGGGTCACCAGAGCGCGTGAAGCCCATCCTCTCGCCAAGATCTTCCAAGCACCCATGAGCCCTCCTCCTTCCGTCTCCGCTGTCGCGGATTGTTCCTCGATCGCCGAAGCTGGTCCCGCGAGACCAGGCGCAAGGAGCGGCGCTCCTGCCAGGGACGCGACCTTCGCCGCCATCGGCTTGGCCCTTCTTTCGACGGTCTTCTTCGCCATGGGCGATGTTGCCGCGAAGGTCCTGACGGATACGCTGCCTGCCATCGAAGTCACCTGGCTGCGCTACGTCGTCTTCTGCCTGGTTGTCGTGCCGACCGTCCTCATTGCACGCGGCACAAGGGCGATGCACACGCCGCGCCTGCGCCCCCAGATCATCCGGGCGCTGGCGGTGGCGGGCTCGTCCATGCTCTTCATCCTGGGGCTGGGGCACCTTCAGGTGGCTGAGGCAACGGCGATCAACTTCATCTCGCCAATCTTCATCACCGCGCTTTCGATCCCGCTCCTCGGCGAGAAGGTGGGCATCCGACGCTGGGCCGCGGCGGCGGTGGGCTTTCTGGGCGTGATGCTCGTCGTCCAGCCCGGCGGCTCGGCCTTCCAGATTGCCGCCCTGCTGCCGATCGGCGCGGCGCTCTCCTGGGCCGTGGCCGCCATCGTCACCCGCCTGATGAGCTCTGAGCGGCCCGAGACGACCCTGGCGTGGTCGGCTGTGGTGGGGCTGATCGCCCTCACAGCCTTCGTGCCGTTCCACTGGCGCACCCCCACGGCCGGGGAGATCGGCCTGGCCGTGCTGATGGGCGGCTTCTCGACCATGGGGCACTGGCTCATCATCCTGGCCTACCGCAAGGCCGCAGCGTCCACCATCGCGCCATTCTCCTACGTCCAGCTCCTGTTCGCCGGGCTGCTCGGCTTTGGCGTGTTCGGCACCGTGCCGGGAGCCATGACCCTGGTCGGCGGGGCTGTCATAGCGGCAAGCGGCCTCTACACGGCTCACCGTGAACGCATCAGAGCCAGGGAAGCGAGGCTTGTCGCGGCCGGGATCCGCCTCTCTTGAACTGGGGCTCACGGCAGCGAAGGCTGTGATCGCGAGGTTCAATGGGGGGAACGCCTGGCGAAGGGAACAGGCCAGCGCTGCGGTCCGACGAGGAGCCCGGGAGGGCAGTGCATCCGTGCTCAACCCGGAGCTCGTCGACAGCTGTCTGTGTAAGGCAACCGAGGTGAGAGTGAGCTGATTTGCCGAAGGGCACAAGCGGCTCAGACGAGGCGCGCAGCCTGGTAGACCGCCCGGCAGGAGGGCCCTGATATGAAGCACCCCGGCCGAGGCGCTGTCTCTAAGCATCGCCCAGGGCGCTGGTGTGCCAAGGGAATGTCGCACACTGTGAATGTAGGCCGCTCATGGTGGTCGGCAATCCCACATTCCACTCCAGCGCTGCCCGGCATCGCTGGACGCCAGGATCGTGCTAGGGGCATCAGCTTTGCCCCACAGTAACTTTCAAACCATTGGAAGGACCAATACGCACATCTTCGCCCTCTTGGTAATGCTGTACCTGTTCATCTGACCCATCATGTTTTCTTCAGCCGTGAGAGAAAGAGGACGCAGGAGCCCGTCGATCCGCCGCCCCAACGATCGCCTCACCAACTGTCGGAGGCTCAAAGGGGAGGCGGGACCGAGTGCACGATGGCTTGGTCTGGACGGGTGACGATTTCGCGTGATTGCCCTTGGGCCGCATGATCAAACAACCCCTTGATCGCGATCGAAGCAACTGGAGTTTATCTCGGCCGCTGTCCCGCACTTTTCAAACCCACATCTGCGATCCGCAAGTCCAGGGTATCTTCCTGTGGAGAGAAGAGGTCAGATTTGATTGTATCCGAAGATCGACTTGACCTCGAGGAACTCTTCAAGCCCGAACACTCCACGCTCGCGCCCATTGCCGGACTGCTTGTAGCCGCCGAAAGGTGCCGCAGGATCACTGGGTACCCCGTTCAGATGTACCATGCCGGCGCGAAGGCGCCGGGCGATCTGCCGGGCGCGCTCGAGGTCGGCTGAGGTTACATAGCTCGAGAGACCAAAGTGGGTATCATTGGCCATGTGGATGGCCTCGTCCTCGCTTTCGTACGGCAGGATGGAGAGCACCGGTCCAAAGATCTCCTCCCGTGCAATCGTCATCTGATTGCGCACATCCATGAAGACCGTCGGGCGCACATAATAGCCGCGGTCCAGGTGGGCCGGCCGGCCTAGTCCCCCGGCAATGAGCGTTGCCCCTTCCTGCATACCGGACGCAATCAGGCTTTGAACCCGCATGAACTGCGCTTTGTTCGCGACCGGGCCAAGAATGGTTGATGGCGAGCGCGGTTCTCCCACCACAAGTTCCTCGGCAAGCCTCTTGGCGATCCCAGCAGCCTCGTGCTGCCGACCGGCCGGGACGAGCAAGCGGGTTGGCGCATTGCAGGATTGCCCGCTGTTGGCAAAGCAGGCATAGACCCCATGTCTCACAGCCGCTGCAAAACTTGCATCATCGAGAAGGATATTGGGCGACTTGCCCCCTAACTCCTGATGAACCCGCTTGAGGGTGGCGGCTGCCGCTTTCGCCACAACAATCCCGGTATGGGTTGAGCCTGTAAAGGACACCATGTCGACACCGGGATGGGATGCAAGCGCCTGACCGACGGTGGGGCCATCGCCCTGGACGAGGTTGAACACGCCCGGCGGCACGCCGGCCTCATGCAGGATCTCGGCAAAGATCGAGGCCGAGACGGGTGCGGCTTCACTCGGCTTCAGGATCATCGTGCAGCCGGCCGCAAGGGCAGGGCAGACCTTGCAGGCAATCTGCAGCAAGGGCCAGTTCCAGGGGGTGATCAGCCCGCAGACGCCGACAGGTTCCCGCGTGATCAGGGTCGAGCCGACCAGGGTGTCGAATGAGTAGGTCTCCAGCGCCTTGATGCTCTGCTGCAGATGAATGAGTCCGGCCGGCACCTGCCGCGCGCGGGCGAGGGTGAGTGGGGCTCCCATCTCCAGCAGGACCGCCTCAATGAGGTCGCCGGTACGCCGCTGGTAGCGCTCGGCGATGGCGCGCAGGAGATCAAGGCGCTCCTGTCGTGTCGTTCGGGCGTACGCCCCGAAGGCTTGCCGGGCTGCGGCAACAGCGCGATTCACATCACCCGCACCGCCGGGTGCAAAGGTGGCGAAGACGGCCTCAGTGGCTGGATTGATGAGATCAACGAGGCGCAGGTTCTCAGGCGAGGTCCACTGTCCGCCGATATAGAGCTGGTGAAGATGTTGCATGGATCTGCACTCCCCGCTGCGTCAGCGGCGCTCTCGATCGGTGGAGCCGGATTGAGCGCCTGCAGGATGCCCCGCGGGCTCAAGCCCGTGGAGCGGTTGTCCTGAGGCAGGACGACGGTGTTCTCTTGATCATGCAACACGCCGCCGTCAAGAACCCATCAGCACCCTGGCCGAACGCCCTTGCAACATTCTGCGACACACAAGGCCGTGAGGCTGCGCGGATCCAGGCCCAGCCCTCCCATCAGGCACGCCGCTCCAGGGTCATGGGCGCAGGGGGCAAACGTCGAAGCGCCAGACGAGCCGGCGCGGCGTGGCGAGTGAGGAGACCCGTTCGTGGATGTCCACGCTGTCGCTCGAAAGCCACAGCGCAGCCCCGCGCGCAGAATGTTCGTTGCGTAATCGTTTACATCCACAACACGGGATTTCAATCGAAGCCCCGCTTTGCTAAGGCCCTTGCGCGAGCCGCCTCTACCCTGCGGCCTCGCTCCTCTGAGGACACGCGTTCCTCCCCACCTCGGGCTGCTGGCACCAGCAGCCCCTTTTCTCCCTTCCTCTGGAGTGTGCTCATGGCCCGCACGAGCGTCACCCGCGTTGATCTGGCTGAGGCTGTCTACCAGCAGGGGGCTGTCACAAAGGACTTCGCCGCAGACCTGGTGGGCCAGGTTCTTGAGGCGATTTGCACCACGCTGGAGACGGGCGAACCCGTGAAGCTCTCCTCGTTCGGGGTCTTCACCGTGCGCACCAAAGGCAAGCGCGTCGGCCGCAATCCCAAGACCAACGTGGAAGTGCCCATCGCGCCCCGCCGCGCCATCACCTTCAGGGCCTCACCGGTTCTCAAGGCGCACGTCAACCGCGCTGCCTCTCAGTCCTCCAACTCCCCTCGGGAAGGCACTCGGCATCAGGAGGACCGGCAGGGTGATCAGGGGGCTTGACCAAAGCCCAAATGGAGCCGCAGGAGCAGCGCCGTCCACGGCAGCTTGGCAGGCCTGGCGGCCGCGGTTGTTCACCAGGTCCATCATGTCATCTCCAACACCATCCGGGACGACATCGCCAGCCATGTCCTTGGCGAGATCATTGCCGCAACAGCCGGCGGAGCAATCCTGTTCACAGGCAGCGCGGTGAGAGCTAAGACTGCGGGCGGCATTGCTGTCCCACGTTTCCTTATGCTCTTCCCTCAATAGCATTGGAGCAGTCGCGTCACCCCTTGGCGCAACAAGTTGCCGCCTCCTACCAACATGCGACAAAGCGAAATGGCCGCGCAGCGCGACTACTGTCGAACGTTTCGCACCAGCTGACATCGCGAACAAGCAACATGAGGCGAATCGGTCTTAACGAAGCAACCAACATCGTCCTCATTGCACCATGTCAACTGGTGCAATCTTCTCATGTTGGCGCCGAGTTCCATCTGGATTCACCGCCATTTTGCAGAAAAGTGCTCAGATAGCTGATCCATTTGATTGAAATCAGCGACAAGCATCGACTAAGCTCACACGATAAAGACCCGCAGAGGGACGTCGAAATACGCCATGGATGCTTCCTCAGAGTGCGTTCATCTGACGAGCGGTATTTTCATGAGGATATCACCGCAGGGATCCTTACTACGCGAGCTGGGTACCCGCACCAGCCGTTGAGTCAAGCAACTGCACCTCTCCTTGTAGGCCCAGCAAACGTCTGTCTCTAAGGAACATACAATACTCATGCAGATCCTGATCTCGGCTCCCGCGGATGACCTTTTCGTTGATGGTGGAGGGATGGCAAGGCTAGAGAGCCCCGCTTCGCATGCCACCGCGTTTGCGCCCTCGGGCGGGAGGAAGTGCGCGTCCCGTGAACAAGGTCAGGTTCTTGCTGGGGAGACACTCTTGACCTCCCTCACAAGAGATGCAGGACCCCTCACGTGGCGGCAAAACTGATCGGAAACGAACCTTTGGACCAAGCGGGAACAGATGAAACCCACGACAAGAACGGCCAGTACAATGAGCAGTGTGGGGGGGACGATGCGAAGCCGGTGGCGCCGGCGACGTTCGCGCCGCTCACGAACCCGACCTTTCGCGCCATCTGGCTCGCCACGCAGGTCTCCAGTCTCGGCTGGTTGATGCAGACGGTGGCCATCAGCTGGCTGATGGCGACGATCTCGACGTCCGATCTGATGGTGGCGCTGGTGCAGGCGTCCTCGTACCTGCCCGCATTCATTTTATCGGTCTTTGCCGGGGCCATCGCTGATAACTACAGCCGTCGCAGGGTTATGGTCGTCGGCCGGGGCCTGATGGTGATCGCCTCGGCGATGCTGACCCTGTGTGTGGCGCTGGGCTTGGTCGACCCGTGGATGATCCTCGGCTTCACCTTCCTGGTCGGATGCGGCACCGCTCTCAACGACCCCGCCTGGCAAGCCTCGGTCGGTGATATCGTCGAGCGACGCGAGGTTCCCGCGGCCGTGACCCTGCTCTCCGTCGGCTTCAACACGGTCCGGACCGTGGGCCCGGCGCTCGGCGGCCTCGTGGTGGCCTCGTTCGGCCTTCTGACGGCTTTCACTGTTACCACACTGGGCTACCTGGTCCCCCTGGCCACCCTCTGGCGCTGCAAGTGGAAGGTGCGCTCCTCGCCGCTCCCGCGGGAGTCGATGCGAACGGCGATCTATGACGGGCTGCGCTTTACGGCGATGTCCTCGGAAATCAAGGCGGCGATCGCCCGCGGCACCCTCTTTGGTCTGGCCAGCATCGCCATCCTGGCGCTGCTGCCCCTGGTGGTCCGCGATCAACTCAAAGGAGGACCGCTCGCCTATGGCGCCCTCATGGCCGGCTTCGGGATCGGCGCTGTTGTCGGCGGCGTCTGCAATGGCGTGCTCAGGCGCATCCTGTCGCAAGAACGGCTGATGACGCTCGCCTGCATCGCCTGCGCGGCGTGCTCCCTCGCCCTGGCGCTGACCTCGTCGGTGGCCGTGGCGACCGTTGCCCTTGCCGTGGGCGGCGCGGGGTGGGTCAGCGCCTGGTCCGGGCTGGGCGTGAGCGTGCAGCTGGCGAGCCCGCGCTGGGTCGTGGGGCGCACCATCTCGATCTACTACGCGTTGGTCGATGGCGGGATTGCGGCCGGCAGCTGGCTGTGGGGCACGGTGGCCCAGAACCATTCCCTCTCCTGGGCGCTGGCGGGCTCCGCGGGGGCTCTGGTGCTCGTCGCCGCGGCCGGGGCCCTGTTTCCCTTGCGCGAGCGCCGGGAGTCCGAGCCGGATCCTTTGGAGGCCTTCGACGCTCCGGCTGTCGCCCTCAATCTGAAGCCGCGGAGTGGTCCCATTGTCGTCAAGGTCGAGTATCTGATCCCCGAGAGGCATGTTGGAGCATTTCTGGATCTCATGCGTGAACGCCGGCATGTGCACAGCCGCGTCGGTGCCCGGCGCTGGACCCTGCAGCGCAACCTTCAGAAACCACTGCAATGGACAGAAACCTTCCAGACACCGACCTGGACGGACTACCTGCGCCTGAACCATCGTCTCACGACCGCCGACAAGGAACTGGATGAGCGCGTCTTCCAGTTGCACGCGGGCGAGGACCCGCCTCAGATGACGCTGTCGATCGAGCGGCCGACAAGCTCGGCCCGCAAGCGCGTGCCTATCCCTTACTTCCCCCGCCATTGATCTGGTCACGACCTGGCTCGTTCGCGTCCACCTGGCCTCGCTGAAGGGCACCCGCCCGCGCGCTTCCTTGTGCTGCGGGAAGGTGATCTCAACCTGTATCCGCTGGGGGTGCGATGCGCCCATGGAAGGCACATGTCAGTTTGAGCACCTGCCGCACCGTGGCTTGTCGTCGTCAGAGATGGGATACTAGACTTCGAGGCCCAACGGGACGTGCGAGACGTGCGCCAGCCTTGTACAGGTTAAGGTGCGAGACGTCGGAACCAATGCTGCCGGGTCGCGCCAAGCCGATCAGGCATTCATGTTGGCGCCGTCGAAGGAGACAGCCCCGCGGTTGGGAGTGATATCGGAAACTCGCTTCCTGGAGTTGGATTGAGCCCCGACAGGACTAGCTTCTTTCCCAAGCGGTTCGAGCGGTTGTTGTATGGTAGGATGACCTTACTCCCTTCATCATGCTGCGCCGCGCCGACATGAACCTGCAGAGAATACTGGTTAGACCACACGTGACAGCTCGCCGGATACGCTTGCTTGCCGGTTGGGTCGAGACACAGCTTGGATAGACTCTGATACCGAGCCTGTAGCACCTTGGAGGCCCCGCAGCTGTTATGCCATAGCTGTCTCCTAGGCAGACTGACATGGACTCGGCCGCCTGCGCTGTCGGTACAGGTTCCTTCGAGAACACGATAATTCTATCGATCCTGGGAAGTGGGCTGCAACCCATCTCTCGTGACACGACGGCCGTGTTGACACCCGCTCCGATGTAGTCCTTGATGCTCGGGCGCTGATAGGTGAGTGCATCAACGATGCTTCTCGTTTCCTCATCCGTCTACCGCACAATCGTCGGCCTGTGGGTCGATCCGGTCGCAGCCTACCCGGTCAAAACAAGGAGCCCTGGTGAAGACCCTCGTCATCTGTTCCGGCGGACTGGATTCCGTCACGCTCGCGCACGAAGTCGCGGCTGAGCGAACCCTCACGCGTCTCGTGTCCTTCGACTACGGCCAGCGTCATAAAAAGGAGCTCGACTCCGCGCGAGCCTGCGCCGACCGCCTCGGCGTACCGCATGACATCATCGACATATCGGCCGTCGGACGCCTCCTGACCAGATCGGCGCTGACCAGCAGCGAATTGGTGCCGGAGGGTCACTATACGGAAGACACCATGCGGATCACCGTGGTGCCGAACCGCAACGCCATCATGCTCGCGATTGCTTTCGGCATCGCTGCCGCCGAGCAGGCCGAGGCCGTAGCGGCGGCCGTCCATGGCGGCGACCACTTCATCTATCCGGATTGCCGCCCGGGCTTCGTTGAGGCGTTCGAGACCATGCAGCGCCGTGCTTTGGAGGGGGTAGCGAATATCGCCCTCTACACACCGTTCGTGCGGCAGAGCAAAGCCGACATCGTGCACGAAGGCGCAAGGCGCGGCGTGCCCTTTGCGGAAACCTGGTCCTGCTATCAGGGCGGCGAGCGTCATTGTGGGCGCTGCGGTACGTGCGTCGAGCGGCGCGAGGCGTTCCACCTCTCTGGAGTTGAGGATCCAACCCCATACGAAGACCCAGACTTCTGGATCGAAGCTTGCCGGAAATACCAGGAAAAGCAGTCCTCCTGAGGCTCGAAACTGACAGTCGCACGACAATCGCAATAAATTCCCGAGAGAGGATAAACATGAACCTTGAGGCACGCCGCACCATCGAAGGTATTGCGGCCTTCGCGGGCTTTACCGGCTGTATCCCAGCCGCCAATTGGCTCGTCAGCAACCTAGGAACTGTTTGTGTTCCGGCAGGCCCTTGCTTGATCCCCGTCGCCCCAGGCTTGGCCGCTCCGAGCGGTGTCCTCATCGTCGGTCTGGCACTGGTGCTGCGCGATCTGGTTCAGCGGCGCCTGGGGCGGTCCTGGGCCTTAGCGGCGATTGGTCTCGGGGCCATCCTCTCGGCAGTTTTTGCCCCGCCCACGCTCGTGCTCGCCTCGACCGCGGCCTTCCTGCTGTCCGAACTGGCGGACCAGGCCGTCTACACACCATTGCAGCAGCGGGGGCTGGTCCTGGCTGTGGTGGCAAGCAGCATCGTCGGCCTCGTGATCGACAGCATCGTCTTCCTGGCCCTGGCATTTGGCAGCCTGGAATTCCTGTTGCCGCAGATCCTCGGCAAAGCCTGGATGGTGGTCTTGAGCATCCCGGTGATGTCCTGGCTGCGCCAGCGGGATGAGCGGATTCGCATGCCGGTGCAAACGTGACCGATTCCTGTATCGGCCTCGGTTTCGTGCCCAGTCGCTTTCCCCCACCACTTGTTGCATGAGGTAAGCAGCCCAAGAACCCCCACCTTGATCTGATTATCGACGGCCGATGGCATGCGACACCCGATCCATCTTGAACATCTTGGCAGTCTTGACGCTTTCACCTGCGTGCAGACACTGTCGCACTTGCCCGATGCGCTGTTTCTGGACAGCGCCCTGCGCCATCCTGGGCTCGGGCGCTACTCCTTCGTCGCCGCGGACCCGTTCGGCCGGTTTGTCGTGCGGGGTGGGCGAGCCTTTTGGAACGGCGACCCCTTACCACAATCTCCGCTGTCCGCCCTGCGCTGCCTGTTAGATCGGCACTGCCAATCGCGGATTGACAGCCTGCCGCCCTTCCAAGGGGGTGCGGCAGGGTATCTGGCCTATGATTTTCGGCATACCTTCGAGAGGCTCACACCGGCGCCGGCCGATTTCCCATGCCCGGAGGCCGTGCTCGCATTCTACGATGTTGTCGTGAGCTTTGATCACCGGAGCGGCGACGCGTGGCTTGTTTCAACCGGCTGGCCCGAGCAGGATCCAGACAGACGTCAGAAGCGGGCTATAGCGCGCGCCCAGTACTTTCGGGCGCTTCTCAGCCATGGGCCGTGCCCGCTCCGTGACTGCAAGCTCGCGAGCCGATGGACATCAAACTTTTCGGCCAGCGGCTACGGGGAGGCGGCTAAGGCTGTGATCGAGTCGATCCTGGCCGGAGACATTTTTCAGGCGAACATTGCGCAGCGCTTTATCGCTCATATTTCCAATGACTTCGATGCGCTTGCCTTCTACCGCCAGCTGCGGCGGGTGAATCCTGCAACCTTTGGCGCCTTTCTCGACTTCGACGAGATGACGATCGCCTCGAGTTCCCCCGAGCGCTTTGTGAAGGTCGACCGGGGCTGCGTCGAAACACGCCCGATCAAAGGCACAGCTTCTCGCTCCTCTGATCAGCAACGTGACCAAGATCTGGCGGATGCACTGCTGCGCTCCGAGAAGGATCGGGCCGAAAACCTGATGATTGTCGATCTGCTGCGCAACGACCTGTCGCGGGTGTGCAGGCCACACACCGTGCGCACGCCGGTGCTCTGTGACTTGGAAAGCTATGCGGCCGTTCACCATCTCGTCTCAGCCGTCGAGGGCCAACTCCATCGAGGCGCAACGGCAACCGACGTAATAGCAGCCTGCTTCCCGGGCGGGTCGATTACGGGTGCGCCAAAGATCCGCGCCATGGAGATCATCACGCAGATCGAACGCTGCGCCCGGCAGGTCTATTGTGGCTCCATCGGCTACTTTGGCTTCGACGGGACAACTGATATGAACATCGCGATCCGGACCGTGATGCTGAAAGACGGATCAGCGGTGTTTCACGCGGGCGGTGGGATCACGGCGCTGTCGGACCCGCAGGCCGAGTACCAGGAAACCTTGGCGAAGGCCCAGCGCCTATTTGCGGCCTTTGAAGCATAAATGACCGGAAAGATTCTGATCATCGACAACTACGACTCCTTTGTCTTCAACGTCGCACGGTACTTCTCCGAGCTGGGCGAGACGGTGCAGGTGGTCCGCAACGATGCGATCGATCTTGGCACGATCCGCGCTTTATCGCCGAAAGCCGTCGTGCTCTCGCCGGGGCCATGCTCCCCGTTAGAAGCCGGCGTGTCCTGCGAGATCGTCCGGCATCTCTCGGGGTCGCTCCCGATTCTGGGGATTTGCCTTGGTCATCAATGCGTCGGGCAGATCTTTGGATGGCGGGTCACGCGGGCACGCCACCCCATGCATGGGCGCTCCTCTGCCATCCGGCATAACGGTCAGGGCATCTTCAACGGCATGCCGAATCCATTGCAGGCGGGGCGTTATCATTCACTGATTGTCGAGGAGGATCGGAACTCGACGGAGTTGGCGGTGACCGCGCGCTCTGAAGACGGCGAAGTCATGGCCCTGCAGCATCGACGCCACCCCACCTTTGGCGTGCAGTTTCATCCGGAGTCCATCCTGACCGAGCAGGGACACGCGCTCTTGTCCAACTTCCTCGATCTCGCTGCGCAAGCCGGGGAGGGTCGCTGTGCTGTGGTTTGATGGGGCGATCTCGAATGATCCGCGAGCCGGTTTCGACTTGCGTGACCGGGGGCTTCTGCTGGGCGACGGCTTGTTCGAGACGCTCGTTGTCGCTAATGGCCGAGCCTTCATGCTCGACGCCCATCTCGATCGTCTTCTTGCCGGAGCGGCTGCCTTGAACATCCCCGTCGACCGGGCGTCTCTGCGACGGCCGGTTGACGATCTGACTGCCGCTCTCCCCGATGGCGGCATCATTCGCCTGACCCTGACCCGTGGGGCGGGGCCACGCGGCCTGCGCCCTCCTGCCTCTCCACAGCCCACCATCTTTGCGACCGCATCCGGGCCGTGGTCCCCCAATCCGACGGCTGCGGAGATGCGCTTGGCAACGGCGCGAATCCGACGCAATCCTCATTCTCCCACATCGCGATACAAAACGCTTGCCTATCTGGATAACGTCCTCGCCCTGCAGGAGGCGCTGGATCAGGGTGCGGACGACGCGCTCCTCTTGGAAACGGGCGGGCATTTGGCCTGCACCAGTGCGGGAAACATTTTCGTCCTCCAGGGAGAGAGCCTGCTGACCCCGTCCCTCGACAATGGAGTGTTGCCTGGAATCACCCGTGCCCTTGTGCTCGATGTTGTGGCCCCCGAACTTGGACTGATCCCTCAGGAGGTGAGCCTGTCGAGGGACAGCCTCTTTCAAGCCGATGCCGTGTTCCTGACCAACTCTGTCGTGCTCGTGACGCACGCGACGGAACTCGACGGCAAGCCGCTCTCCCGCACCGGACAGGAGACAGTCGAGCATATTCGCGCCAAGCTCCTCGCCTTGATGAGGTGACACGGATCATGAGATTGGCCTGAGACTGGAAGTGGCGGCAACAGCCCTCCATTCAGCTAAGCCAGCTTCGTGATGCCCCTGCAGTTCAGGTCAGCGAGGATGTCTGCAATGGTTTTCCGACCCAGCTTCAGCTCAGGTGCGATCTCAGCCAGCGGCACCAGAACAAAGGCGCGCTCCGCCAGATAGGGATGGGGCAGTGCCAGGCTGGGGGTGTTCACCTCCAGATCCTCGTAGGTGAGAAGATCGATGTCGATCACCCGTGGACCCCACTTGACGTCCCGGACCCGTCCGAAGTCCCGTTCCACCTGAAGGCACAGGGCCAGGAGGTCATGCGGCGCAAGCTCGGTCTCAGCGACAGCGCAGGCATTCACGAACCAGTCCTGAGCAACCGGCCCCCACGGCTCCGTGCGGTAGTGGGCGGAGCGGGTGAGAATCCTTGCCCCACCCGCGTCGAGAGCGGACAAGGCCTTGGCAATGGCGCCGCGCTTGTCGCCGAGATTGCTGCCGAGGCTGAGCGTGACCCTAGCCATTGCGCGACCGCCTGATCTCGACCGCAACACCGTCGAGGATGAACGGAACCGGCGCCTGGGGCTTCTCGACCCGGACTGCCACGGACGCCACCAGCGGGAAGCCGTCGAGCACGCGGGTGGCGATCACCTCGGCCAAGCCCTCAATGGTCTCGAAGCGACGCATCGTGCCGATCTCATGAACGAGCTTGGCGAGGCTCGCATAGCAGACGGTCTGCCGATAATCATCAGCCTGCCCGGCCGGCTTCAGGTCGAGCGAGCAGGTCAGGCTGACATAGAAGCGCTGCCCCAGGCGGGCCTCTTCGGCGTGAACGCCATGATGGGCATACAGTGCCAGACGGGACAGCGTGATCGTGTCGCTCACGGCAGGGTCCTCAGCACGGTGTCAGCCACGCGACAGGCCTCGACGTGCGCCCTGACGTCGTGAACACGTACAATGTCGGCTCCTCGGCTCACAGCAGCCAGATGCGCCCCCAAGGTGCCAAAGAGCCGGTCTCGTGGGGGGACCTGGGGATCGTAAAAGCGGCTCAGGACCGATTTGCGGGAGGCTCCCACGAGCACGGGGAAGCCCAGTGCCTTCAGCTCCGGCAGGCGGCGGAGAGCCTCCAGGTTCTGGTCGGCGGTCTTGCCGAAGCCAATGCCGGGATCCAGGATCAGGTGGGCGTCCGGGATGCCGGCTTGGCGGGCCAGAGCCAGAGAATGCTCGAAGAAGCGCATCAGGTCGGCCATGATGTCGAGCGAAGCATTGAGCTGGGCGCGGTTGTGCATCACGATCGCGAAAGCACCGTGTTCCGCCACGACGGCCGGCATGCCGGGATCGCGCTGAAACCCCCAGACGTCGTTGACGATCCTCGCTCCCGCCGCGAGGGCAGCCTGGGCCGTTGCCGCTCGATAGGTGTCGATGGAGATCGGCACCGTTAGAATAGGAGCAAGAGCCTGAATCAGCGGCAAAACCCGCCGCTGCTCCTCCTCGGCGCCCACGGGCGTATGGCCCGGGCGCGTGGACTCTCCGCCAACGTCGATGATGTCAGCGCCGGCCTTCTCCATCTCGCAGGCATGGCTGACCGCAGTGGCTTGATCGCTAAACAGACCTCCATCCGAAAACGAGTCCGGCGTGACGTTCAGGACACCCATGATCAAGGTGCGTGTGCCGAGTTCTTTCAGGATCGCAGTCATGGCTCACTTCAGGTGACGAAGGGTTGTCCTTCTGGCGCGGTTTGCGCCAGAAGTCGAGCATTGGTTGATCGGCGGACCAAAAGGCACTGCTCAAGGCCAGCCGTAACTTCAAACACCCTCGGCTTCGATGCTTGGGTAGGCTGGGCGTCTTGATCCCTCCGGCTGAACAGCCATGGCGATTCTGAGGCGGCGTGTGATCGAATGCATTCTCATTGCCACATGGTTGTATGCTGTCGTTTACGCCGGGCAGAAGCGGATCGGGGTGAACGCTTAGGAGAATCGCGCGTTTGCAGGTCCACCGACTTCAAATGCGTCGGCACGCAAACCGATGCGGTCTCGAGATCTCCGCCGTCGGATGTCTCCCAACCGGATCGGCTCTGGCCACGAGCCCCTGTCAGGCGCAGGTTCGCCAACGAGACCTGAATGACTTGCGCAGTCAATGAGATCTTCCTGGTGTTTAGAGGTGAAAGCGCCCTGGCGGAGGGTTCGCGTGCGAGTAAAGGTGGGTGTCGCGAGAACGGAGACTCCGGCGCCTAGCGCCGCACGGCGTGAGTGCTTAGGACCAAGTGGCATGGAAGTGATGCACGGGTCCGTGCCCGCGCCCGACATGGAGTTGATCGGAAGCACCAATGGCGGCAGTGATGAAGCGCTTACTGGCTGCAACCGCGTCGGGGAGCGACAAGCCTTTGGCGAGCCCGGCTGCAAGGGCCGAGGACAGGGTGCAGCCGGTGCCATGCGTGTTGCGCGTGTCGATGCGAAATGCCGCAAAGCGCCATATGCCCTGCTGATCCATGAGAATGTCGGTGCTCTCCAGTCCCGTGCCGTGGCCGCCTTTCACGAGAACGGCCTTGGGGCCAAGTGCCAGGATGCGCTTGGCCTGGCGGCACATGGTCTGCTCGTCCTGAGCCAACGGCTCGTCGAGGAGCGCCGCAGCCTCCGGAAGATTTGGCGTGACGAGCAGCGCCATGGGGAGCAACACGCGGCGCAGCGCGTCAACAGCCCTCGGCACGAGCAAGCGATCGCCACTTGCCGCCACCATCACGGGATCGAGTACGACCCGCGCTGCGCTGTAACGCGCAAGCCCTTCCGCCACAGCTTCGACGACAGCGGGTTGTGACAGCATGCCGACCTTCACCGCGTTGACGGTGAGATCAGCGAAGACGCTGTCAATCTGCTGTGTGATGAACTGAGGAGGAACATCGTGAATGCTCTGAACACCGGTCGTGTTCTGGGCTGTGAGCGCGGTGATCACGCTCGCACCATAGACGCCGAGGGCCGAGAAGGTCTTGAGGTCTGCCTGGATGCCGGCGCCACCGCCTGAATCCGAGCCGGCGATCGTGACTGCGATGGCGGTCATGCCAGAACATTCCGCGATATCAGACCCTGATCCGCCCTATGCCGTAGCCGGCGCTTCAAGTGGCTGCCATGCAGGAAACTAAGTGCTGCGCCGAGGGTGGTTCCGTGGCATCCCGTGGCGGTCACTCGGGTCATCAGCGGATGACTGTTCTCGACACGAATGATAGGGACGCGATCCCTCATTCAGCCCACCGCGCCAATCAAGGCCGCGATAGTACCGTGAGCCCTCGCGAAGGCCTGCATGGTTTCAGGTGTCGCGTCCTCTCCCGCGAGAGCCGAAAGCTCGCCTGCGTCGGAGCGCAGGACATGCGACCTGCCCGTAAGGCCGGAGCGAGCAGATTCCAGGCGGGGCGGGGAGGCTTCGACAAAGTCGGAATCGAGGATCCAGGGCTTGGCGTGCGCGCGAGCAGCCGCGATAGCCTTCGGGGCCGCTGCACGACGCTTGCTGTCGAGCCTGCCGAGATTGGCGAGCAGCGCGGGGATCAGTGAGCGAATGCCGCCTGCGTCCAGCAAAAAGTTAAACGTAAAGGTTCGCGGCGCAGCATTGGTGATCGCATGGACGCGCGTGCGCTGACCGCGAAGGCGGTTGGGCAGATGCCCGGCCAATTCTCGAAGACTAAAAGCATCCGATCCGAACGCTGGTGTACTCGCCATCTCGCAATCCCTCCGCCGGCATAATCCGGATCAGGTTCGATGGGTTGATCGAGAAGACCTCTCAGCCCGAGCGGGCACCCCAAGGAGATGCTGCCGTGATAATTCCTTGGTTGTCCTTTTGCAAGAACCAATCTGTTCAGCTCTTGACAGCCGAGACCACGTCCACGAGGATCGAATCCGTTCCGAGGGGAGCCCTGTGATGGGCTGAGAGTCGGCTGATCCGCCGTGACCCTTGAACCTGATCCGGGTCATACCGGCGGAGGGACTGGAACTACCGAGCGACACGCGATCCCTCAGCTCGCTTGCCCGGATCTCCCTTTGTCAAAGAGGAGAGATCCAGTGACTGTTCATGTCGATGCGCCTAAGGGTGCTCCCCAATCCGTCACCACCGGTCCCATTCAGGGCTCGCGCAAGGCCTATGCGGCACCTGATAGCAGACCCGATATCCGGGTGCCTTTCCGCGAGATTGTCCTGACGGATCCCAATGAGGCACCCGTCCGCGTTTACGACCCCTCAGGCCCTTACACCGAGGCGGCTGCAACCATCGATCTTGGCAAGGGGCTTCCACTTGTGCGCGAGCCCTGGATTGCAGCGCGGAACTATGCGGCGGTCGAGGCGCGGCCTGTGAAGCCCGAGGACAACGGAAATGTCTCAGCTGACGCGCTTGTGGCGCCATGCCCAGCCGAGCGCATCGTGCTCCGCGCGGTGCGCAGTCAGATGGTGACGCAATATGAGTTCGCCCGCGCCGGGGTCGTTACGGAGGAAATGATCTACGTCGCCCATCGCGAGAACCTGTGCCGCGAGGCGATGCTGGCGGAAGCCGAGGCAACGATCGCCGACGGCGAGAGCTTCGGGGCCTCGACCCCGGCTTTCATCACACCGGAGTTCGTGCGCCAGGAGGTGGCCCGTGGGCGCGCCATCATTCCGGCCAACATCAACCATCCGGAACTGGAGCCGATGGTGATCGGGCGCAACTTCCTGGTCAAGGTCAACGCCAATATCGGCAACTCGGCGGTCGTCTCGACAGCGGCAGACGAAGTGGAAAAGCTCGCCTGGGCCATCCGTTGGGGCGCCGACACGGTGATGGATCTCTCCACCGGCCGCAACATCCACAACATCCGCTCCTGGATTCTGCGTAATTCGCCGGTGCCGATTGGCACGGTGCCGATCTATCAGGCGCTGGAGAAGGTGGGCGGGGATCCGGTGAAGCTCGATTGGGAGGTGTTCAAGGACACGCTCGTCGAGCAGGCTGAGCAGGGTGTCGACTACTTCACCATCCACGCAGGCGTACGGCTGCCTTATGTCCCGCTCACGGCCGATCGGGTCACGGGCATTGTCTCCCGCGGCGGCTCGATCATGGCCCGTTGGTGCCTGGCGCACCATAAGGAGAGCTTCCTCTATGAGCGCTTCGACGAGATCTGCGACATCATGCGGGCTTACGACGTCTCCTTCTCATTGGGTGACGGGCTGCGCCCGGGCTCCATTGCCGATGCGAATGATGCGGCGCAGTTCGCCGAACTCGAAACCCTGGGAGAGTTGACAAAGGTCGCCTGGAACAAGGGGTGCCAGGTCATGATCGAGGGCCCCGGTCATGTGCCGATGCACAAGATCAAGCTGAACATGGACAAGCAACTCCGCGCGTGCGGAGAGGCGCCCTTCTACACCCTCGGCCCGCTTACCACGGACGTCGCGCCTGGATACGATCATATTACATCCGGAATCGGTGCAGCCATGATCGGCTGGTTCGGCACGGCGATGCTTTGCTATGTAACGCCGAAAGAGCATCTGGGCCTTCCCAACCGGGACGACGTGAAGACCGGAGTCATCACCTACAAGATCGCAGCTCACGCAGCCGACCTCGCGAAGGGGCATCCGGCGGCACAGGTGCGGGACGATGCCCTGTCCCGGGCCCGCTTCGATTTCCGCTGGGAGGACCAGTTCAATCTCTCCCTCGATCCCGATACAGCCCGCGCTTATCATGACGAGACCTTGCCGAAGGACGCGCACAAGGTGGCGCACTTTTGCTCGATGTGCGGCCCAAAATTCTGCTCGATGAAGATCACACAGGACCTGCGGGCTGAGGTGGCGGCGATGAGCCCCGAGGTTCAGGAGCAATTGGCCGGCATGCGCGCCAAGAGCCGCGAGTTCCTGGACGGCGGCGGCAGACTCTACGTCTCGGCTTCGGAGTAGCGGCATGCACATCCGTGTCATTGGCGCCGGAGTGGCCGGCCTGACAGCGGCAGTCGAATTGGCCGAGCGGGGCGCCATGGTCGAGGTTCTTGACCGTGGCCCGCACCTCGGTGCAGCCGCTTGCTCCTGGTGTGCGGGCGGTATGCTCGCGCCCTGGTGTGAACGCGCGAGCGCAGATCCGGTCGTGGCGGAACTGGGCCGTTATGCAATCGATTGGTGGCTGCGGCGCTTCCCCGGGACCACGCGCAAGGGTACGTTGGTGGTCGCACAGCCACGCGACGTGGGCGAACTCACTCACTTTGCTCGCAGAACGGAATGCTTTGACTGGGTTGACGGTGATCAGATTGCTGACCTCGAGCCTGATCTTCAAGAACGGTTCCACAAAGGCCTGTTCTTCGCGGACGAAGCACACCTCGACCCCCGCAGCGCACTGACGGCACTCGCCGCGCGTCTCACAGAGCTTGGTGTCCCTCTGCGATTTGGCGCCGAGGCCACCGTCAGCGACAGAGATGTAGATCGCATCATCGACTGTCGCGGCTTTGCCGCACGGGAGGATCTTCCAGACTTGCGCGGCGTCAAGGGTGAGATGCTGCTTGTCAGAACCCGGGACGTCTTTCTCCAACGCCCTGTTCGCCTGCTTCATCCGCGCATCCCCCTCTACATCGTGCCGCGCGGGAACGGGCTCTTCATGATTGGAGCGACGATGATCGAGAGTTCGGATCGAGGTCGCGTGACAGTGCGCTCAGTGGTTGAGCTCCTCAATGGAGCGTATTCTGTTCACCCGGCTTTCGGCGAGGCCGAGATTATCGAGTTTGGAGCTGATGTCAGGCCCGCCTTTCCTGACAACCTGCCTGCGATCCGGGACTGCGGCCGAACGATCTCCTTCAACGGCCTGTACCGTCACGGATTTTTGCTCGCCCCCGCCTTTGCGGCCCGGGTCGCTGATGTCGTCTTCCACAACTGAGAGACAAGGCATGAAGATTATTCTGAACGGTGAGGAGCGTGAAATTGAGGAGCGGATCTTGTCGCGCACTCTGTGTGAGCTCAACTTCGGCGATGCCGTTGTGGCCACGGCCGTCAATGAACGGTTCGTTCCCGCTTCCCAGCGATCGGCCATCGAGCTGAACGACGGCGATCGTCTCGAGGTTCTCGCGCCGATGCAAGGAGGGTAGGTCATGCTGTTTTACGATGTCGAGCTTGCGTCACCCTTGATGCTGGGAACCGCGCAATATCCATCACCTGCCATCCTGGCAGCGGCGGTCCAAGCCTCGGGTGCGCAGGTGGTGACCGTCTCGCTCCGGCGCGAGGCGAGCGGCAGCCAGGCCGGACAGGCCTTCTGGTCGATCATCCGCGATCTCGGCACGCGCGTTCTGCCCAATACGGCTGGGTGCCGCACGGTCAAGGAAGCGGTCACGACGGCCCACATGGCCCGGGAGGTCTTCGGAACGCCGTGGATCAAACTCGAGGTGATCGGGGAGGAGGACACGCTCCAGCCGGACGTCTTCGGCCTGGTCGACGCTGCGCGAATTCTGACCGAAGAGGGCTTCCAGGTCTTTCCGTATACGACGGAGGATCTCGTTGTGGCCGAACGCCTGCTCGCGGCGGGATGTCGGGTTCTGATGCCTTGGGGCGCACCGATTGGCTCAGGCAGAGGTCTCAATAACGTCTTCGGGTTGAAGATGCTCCGGGCCCACTTTCCCGACGTGCCGCTTGTGGTCGACGCCGGGATTGGCCTGCCCTCACACGCGGCTGCCGCCATGGAGCTTGGGTTCGACGCGGTTCTTCTGAACACCGCGGTTGCCAGGGCCGGTGATCCAGTCGGGATGGCCAAGGCTTTCGCCCTGGCGGTTGAGGCTGGCCGGCTGGCACGGCACGCCATTCCGATGGAGCCGCGGGAGATGGCGAGCCCGTCGACCCCGGTTCTGGGCAGGGCGATGCTGACATGACGCTCGTGCTCGATCCCTTCTATCTCATTGTCGACAGCGCGGCTTGGGTGCGGCGCCTGGTACCGCTCGGCGTGAAACTCATTCAACTTCGCATCAAGGGCGAGTCCGATGCGGCGATCGCACGTCAGATTCGAGAGGCGAAGATCTGCTGCGAACATTATGGTGCTCACCTCGTTGTCAACGATTACTGGCGGCTCGCCATTGCGGAGGGCTGCACCTTCGTTCACCTCGGGCAGGAAGACCTCGCGGGCGCGGATCTGGCGGCCATTCGAGCGGCCGGGATCCGGCTGGGTGTCAGTACGCATGATCACACCGAACTCGATCAGGCACTCTCCGTTGCGCCGGACTACGTGGCTCTGGGACCGATCTATCCGACCGTCCTGAAGCAGATGCCCTGGAATCCCCAAGGCTTGAGCCGCATCACGGAGTGGAAGCAGCTCATTGGCGAGATCCCACTCGTTGCCATCGGTGGTCTGACCATCGACCGCATCCCAGGGGTGCTGGCTGCGGGCGCCGACAGTGCGGCGGTGGTGACGGACATTCTCCGGCACCCGGACCCTGAGCATCAAACCCGCCGCTGGATCGCAGCAACGAGAGCAATCGTATGATCACACGCTACGCACGACAGATCGTCCTCCCGGCGGTGGGTGAGGCTGGCCAAGCCAAGCTTGCTTCATCCTCGGTTCTGGTCGTCGGGGCCGGCGGTCTGGGTTGTCCCGTCCTGCAATATCTCGCGGGGGCCGGAGTCGGGCATATCACGATCGTCGATCATGACCGCGTTGACGAGAGCAACCTCCACCGGCAGCCGCTCTATCGCACGACCGACGTAGGCCAGCTAAAAGTCGAGGCTGCTCGCAAGGCTCTCGAAGTCCTCAATCCGTCCGTGGTTGTTGACGCGCTTGCCCTCTATCTCGATTCGGCCGCGGCGAAGGATCTTGTGAGGGGCGCCGATGTCGTCGTGGATGCCGCTGATAGCATTGCGGTCACGTACAATCTGAGCGACATCTGCAAGGCAGCGGGCAAGCCTTTGATCAGTGCGTCCTGTGTGGGCTTGAAGGGCTATGTCGGCGCCTTCTGTGCCGGTGCTCCGAGCTACCGATCCGTGTTTCCGGATATTCCTCAGAACCTAGGGAGTTGCGCCACGCTGGGCGTCCTGGGCTCGGTCGTCGGTGTGCTTGGCGGGTTGCAGGCGCAGATGGTGTTAGCCCTGATTCTTGGCTTGGATCCATCGCCGCTCGGGCAGCTGGTTTCGGTTGATCTGCAGAAACTGGAGTTTGGCGGGTTTTCCTTCCTGGATGCGCCGGAGGCGGCTGGTTTCGCGCCGCCGTTCATTGCGCTATCGGATGTCAACGCCGACGATATTGTCTTTGAGCTCAGAAGCATGGATGAGGTGGCGGTCTCTCCGTTTCCGCAGGCTCACCGCGTGACCACTGACACGATCGTTGAATTGAGCCGGGATGTCGCAGGATCGAGCCGGATCGTGCTCTGCTGCCGCAGCGGCCTACGAGCGTGGCGGGCAGCGAGCCTTCTCAGGGATCAGGGACATCAAAAGCTTGCGCTCATCGCAATGGGCGATATTGATGAGGTTTGTACGCAGCGTGTTTGAGCGGTTTGTTGACTGAAGCCTTTCAGCTCCGGAATGCGTCGACACGGTTGGCCTCCAAGGCAACAGTTTGATCGGGCAGAACCAACTCGCATTGCATCTCAACAAACGTTGTTGACCCTCGCTGGCTCACGTCGAGAAGACGTCCGCACAATTGGAACGGCGTGTCGCATTCGATGGCGTGCCGGAATCGCACATACCGCAGCGCTGCAAGCCAGCCGCTCTGGGCTTGCGCGACGAGATAGGTCTCCCGGATTAAAGAAGGCAGGAGGGCGAGGAGCAGCTGACCCGGGACGATCGTTCGCCTGCCGGACAATTCATGCGCGGCGCGAGACGGATCAACATGAATCCATTGCGGATCGTTGGTCAGCGCCGCGAAGGCATTGATGGTGTCCTGTCCCACCTGGCGCCATGCTGTCGGACCGAGTGGCTGATGCAGGAACTGGCCGAGATCAGACGCCTGCTTGACGCGCAAGGGCTCACCCATGACGATCTCCGGAAGAGCGGAGGAGAAGGGCGCTTCCCAGTCCTCCGGCAGCCGCAATCGCGGCCAGCCCAAAGCCACTACGTCGTATACGCACCATTTCGTGCCATAATCTGACAGCTAGGATAGCGCCGGAAGCTCCGATCGGATGCCCTCGCGCGAGAGCGCCGCCACCCCGGTTGACGAGAGCTGGGTTGAGGCCCAAGGCTGCGATCCCGGCCATCGCCTGCACGGCGAAAGCCTCCATGATCTCCACGCACGACAGCTCAGATGCCGTCACCTCCTGGCGGGCAAGCAACCTGCGGACTGCCGGGATCAGCGCAAGGCCGGGCCGGACTGGATCACCGCCCACCCTGGCTCCCCCGAGCACTTCCAAAACCGTGCGATCCACGTGTTGAGCGATGGACGCGGAGGCCACAAGAACAATGGCGGCGCTGTCGGCCTCGACGGCCACCGTCGCGGCCGTCACTCCATGCACCGTGTCACCGGCCAGCACTGGCAGCCGACGACAGAGAGCCGGTGCCAGCTGGCGTGGGAAGGCATCCCGCGTGACACCCCCGAGCGGCACAATCTCGTCCACGTGTCGCACGCTCAAGGCTTTAGCGTGGCTTGTCACGGCGAACGCTTCCTGATCAGTACGCCGGATCGCGAGTTCTTCTGCCAAGGCGGCCGCCGCCGGGAGCATGTCCGGATCCTGATCAGGCCACGGCGTGAAGGGAGGCCGGTCATACGGTCTGGGCTTGTCTTGAGGTTCCTTGGGAGGCCTGATCCGCATGGGCGCGCGGCTGTAACTCTCCACGCCGCCCGCTACAATGAGGTTTGCCTCGCCCGCGCGAACACGGGTCACCGCCGGCAGGATCGCGTCCAAGCCGGCGCAGCATTGGGTGTCCAGCGTCATGGCAGGGATGGTCTCGGGAAAGCCAACTGCTAGTGCGGCAAGGCGGGCCGGGTTTCCGCCGCCATACAGAGCGTTGCCGAGAATGACCTCATCAACCTGTGCGGGCGAGACGCCGACATCATCGAGCACTGCGCGGATGGGTCCTGCGGCCAGTTCGTGCGCCTCAAAACCGGCAAAGGCGCCACCACGCGGGATGACGGCAATGCGCCGGGCCGCAATCAGGAACACGCGGTTCATTGCAGAGCCTTGTAACTGCCCTGGCGCCAGGCCTCGCGCAAGGCTTCCAGATCCGTCTTGCCCGAGCGCGTCAGCGGCCAGTCGGTGACGACCCCATAGACCCGCGGCACCTTGAACAGCGGCAAAGCCTGGCGGCCATGGGCGATGAGAGCGGACCGGGTGACGGTCTGATCGCGCAGAGCCAGCATCGCAACGATCCGCTCACCCCGCTGAGTATCGGGTATGCTGAGCACCGCAACCGCGGCAATCCCTGAGTGCCGCGCGAAGACCCGCTCGATCTCCTCCGGGTAGATGTTCTTGCCGGACGAGACGATCATGCGGTTGGCGCGGCCGACCAGATGCAGAAAGCCGTCGGCATCAAGAAAGCCGACATCCCCCACCGACACCGCCGATCCCACGCGCCAGCAACCGCCAGTCCCGCCATAGGCGTAGTTCATGAACACCAGAGGGCTTTCGACAAACACGCGTCCAGGCTGGCCTACCGGCCGAACATGCCCAGCCTCATCCCGGATGGTGATGGTCACCCCCGGAAAGGCCCGCCCAACCGACGTCACAGGCACAGATTCGCTATCCTTTGCCACTGTCACGAAGCTCAATTCGGACGCTCCATAGAACTCGGCAAAGCGGGCATTGGGAGCAAAGGCTTTAAGGCGCGGCAGGGCCTCGGAGAACCACTTGGCGCCCGAGCTCAGGATCCAGCGCAGGGACGACAATAGCTCTTGCTGCCCCTCCTCAGCCGCCTCGATCACCAGGGTGAGCTGCGTTGGCACACCGTAGAGCACCGTTGCCCCATACTGGGTGATGAGATGCAGCACCTGCGTCGGCCTGAAACGACGGCTCAGAATAACCGTTGCCCCGGCATGCAGACCGTTCATGAAGGCATAGAGAAACAGCGAGTGGGTGAGCGTTCCGGGGGCGAGGACAACATCGGTGGGGCCAAGACCGAACTCGATGGCATCGCCCTTGAAGCTCTCCAACCAGGAGCGATGCGAGCGGCGGTACCCTTTGGGCTCCCCGGTCGATCCGGACGTAAAGCCGACATAGAAGGCGGTGCCGGGATCGGTTTCTGGGACCGCTCCGGGTCGAGGGGGTGTGAGGGATCCGGCAAGAGATTGGGCCGACGCGGATGGTTCAATGAGAACAGCCTGATCGCCCATGACATCTGGGCTGGCGGTGAACACGCGGGCAGGGCGCAGTCCGGTGAGAACCCGCTGCGTCAACTCAGCAGGCCAATCCGGATCCAGGATCTGGGCTTCACGACCCGCCCGGGCCGCAGCCAGACTCAGCAATGCCAGCGGCAGACCATTGGGCAGATGAAGGGCAATGCCGCCCGCAGGCTCCTGGGCCAGCGATGCGGCGAGGCGGGAGACACAGTCCTCCAGCTGCGCGTAGGTCAGCGTCTCATCCTCGACGATGAGCGCAAGCCGATCCGGGGCTGTCCGGGCGTGCTCCGCAAGAGCCGCGGTCACGTTCATGGCTGCGGGACGGAGGCTCTCAGGCGTATGGAGGCCGGCATAGCCGCCACAACCGCGCCCGTGGCAATCGCCTTCAGAAGGTCGCCGGGCAGGAAGGTGAGGCTGGCCAGGGCCGCCTTCGCCAGCGGCATTCCGGTCATCAGGGCAAGACCTGCAATGCCGCAGGCATAGATGACGCCGATCCCGCCCAGGATCGACGCTGCGGCGGCCGAGAGGCCAACGGGCAACTTGGGCAGTGCATGGAAGACCAGCCCGGTCACCATCACGCCCGGAACCCAGCCGAGCAGGAAGCCGACCGTCGGGCCAAAGAAGACCCCGAGCCCCCCGCGCCCGCCGGCCAGGAGCGGAGCCCCAAGCGCCACGACCACGATGAAGAGCACAACGGCTGCGGCCCCTGAACGCGGGCCGAGAAGAACTCCCGCCAGCATCACGCCGAGGGTTTGGGCGGTCACAGGGACGCCAGCCGCAAAGGGCAGGTCGATCTTGGGCAGAAGCCCGAGGGCAGCAATGATCGCCGCAAACAGCGCAACGCGAACGAACTCGCGGGTGGTCATGGCTTGTCTCCTGGAGAGTGGTGAGTGGATGGACGGGTGTTGAAGCCGCGCGCGTCGAGCGCTTCGGCCACCTGGTCGGCCATGCGAAGCGCCTCGGCGACGAAGGAGGGGATGAGCCTGAGCGAGGCGCGGCGGCCGGTGCGGGCGCGCCAGGCCTCCTCGCGTTGCTGCCACGCGGACAGCAGAACCGGCACGAAGCGGAGCACCAGGGCGATCGCGAGTGCGGGCACACGGGGGTTGAGGCCCAGCCGTCTGAGCGGGGCCAGAACCGGAGTCAGGGCGTCGATCATGCTCTGCATGGTCGTGGTGAAGGTCACGAGGCTTGCCGCCAGCACCATCAGGAGAATGCGCATGAACGAGGCCACGGCCGCAGGCCACGTCTCCAACCAGCCCTGCAGCAGCGCGATCGCAACGAGAAGCGGCATCAAGGGCTTGAGCAAGGCCAGGCGGCGCAGGGCCTCTCGCCCAAGGCTGGCGTAGATCACCAGCACCAGGACCAGTCCCATGCCGAGCACCCGCCAGTCCGTCACCGGCAGCACGAGAAGGCTCAAGACCGTGACGGCTCCAAGTTTTGGGCCCGCCGGAACACGGTGCAGCCAGGTGGGACGGGCGAGGTATCCCGCGATCATGCGACTTCCCTCATCCCCCGATGCGCCTCAGCTCTGTAGGCCTCCAGGACGTCCCGAGCAGGTCCATCGGCGCGAACCCTCCCTTGCTCCAACCACACGATGCGATCGAATGGTGCCAGGAAGTCGAGATCATGGCTGGCCATGACCATCGGCTGCGCGAGAGCCTGCAGTTGATCCGCAAAGGCGAGCCGGGTGGCAAGATCCAGGCTGGCGAAGGGCTCATCGAGCAAAATGAGCCTCGGCTCGAGCGCGAGGACAGCAATCAGGCAGACCAGCTGCTTCTGCCCCTCTGACAGATCGTGAGCCACTCGCTCAGACCAGTCTGCTTTACCGAACCGGCCGAGCCAAACCAGCGCCTGACGCATGGCTTCACGGCGTGTGTCCCCTCGCTCCTGAAAGCCGAAGGCAATCTCCTCGCCGACCGTTGGAAAGATGATCTGGCGGTCAGGATTCTGAAACAGAAAGCCAACACGCGACGGGATCTGCTTCCGGTGGCTGGCTGTGCTCAGGCCAAGTGTCGTCACGCTTCCGCTCACCGGCAGAGCCAAACCGTGGGCCAGTCGCAACAGCGAGCTCTTGCCCGAACCGTTGGATCCGATAAGGCCAACACGCCGCTCTTGCAGCAAGAGTGAGAAGCCGTCGAAAACAACGTGCTCCCCGTGAGAGTAGGTCACCCGGTCGAAGAGGAGGTGAGGGGTGGGGTGCACGAGCCGATCTGCTCCTTCAATCATGGGTCATCCGCTCATGAGCGACGAGGGCGAGATCACCCAATTCCTGTGAAAAGGGGGATCGGCTGCCTGACGCCAACCTCATTGAGAATCGAAAACTGATAGCGTCCTGCTGCATCGACCCGGACCTGATAGCTCAGACGTCCAATGACATGATTGTCGCGGTCGAAGGTCAAAATCCTCGGATTCATCGCGGTGATTTGCCCCTCTGGAATATAGATCGAGTTGCAGATGATCACTGGATCCCCAGGTTGGCAAGTTCGTGCCGCCGCGCCGTTCAAGATGCAGCAGCGGGATCCGCGCTCGCCCAAAATCACGTACGTCGAGATCCGGGCGCCGGAGTTCTTGTTCCAGATCTCCACGAACTCGAGGGGGACAATTCCCGCCTCTTCACAGTGCTCCGGATCCAGGGTGATCGAGCCGTGATAGTTCAAGTTGGCCTCGGTCACATGGATGCCGTGCAGCTTGGCAGCAACAACTTTCCTCACGGCGTGATCCTTCATGAAGGCCGTCGATGCACTGGGCCGCCTGCACCGCAGCGTCATCGCTTCAGCGAGCAATCATGGTCCATTCCGCGCTGCACGAATCGAGCCCAGTTTCAGAAGGAGCGTCGACATCGATGCCGCACACATGCTCCAGACGAACCAAGAAAAGGCCCGCAGTCACAGCAACCTTTTAGCGCCGCAATGAGGCCGGCTACAAGAGTTAGATCTTCTAAATTAATCCTTCGACGGAGATCGTTTTGCTATTCCCGGGTCAGAGACAGTCAGCTTGTGCTTTTTGGGTCGATTGTCGCAAACGAAGGGATGAGCCATTCGCAACAGAGCAGAATTGAGCGGGCTCGCTCTGCCCGTGGAAGAAGGCGGTGCGGGAGGATGATGCGACTGACCTTTCGCAAGATGGCGTCCCACTCAGGTGTAAGAGCAGAGGGCAAGATTCAGCAGGCGAGAATAACCATGAAGGCTGCAGAAGACGCCTGCACTCTGTGTCTTCCCCGTCACAAATTATTTCCACTTGAAAAAATATAATTTCGTAATCGATTACATTGCCGACATGGGATTTCAAACGAAAGCGTCTGGCGATAAGGAGCGTTCGCGACCCGCATCCCCCTTTACGCAGATGCGGTGTCGCTCCTCTGAGAAGAGGGTTTCCTCCCCAACTTGGGGCTGCTGGCAACGGCAGCCCATTTCTTTGACCGGACGAGACTGTGGTAATGGCGCCTAAGACCGTGACCCGGACAGACCTTGTTGAGGCCATTTGTCAAAAGGTCGATCTCTCGCGAACTGAGGCCGCGGAGATGGTCTCACAGGTTGTCGGAGAGATTTGCGATACTCTTGCCACAGGTGCGAGTGTGAAACTGTCGGGGTTCGGCACCTTCCATGTGCGTGACAAGGCAGGGCGGGTGGGGCGGAACCCAAAAACGGGGGTCGAGGTCCCGATTGATCCACGCCGGGCCATCGCATTCATTCCCTCGAACGTTCTCAAGGCCCATCTGAATCGGTCTTCCACTCCGGCCTTCGGAGACGCGAAGGACAGTGAACTTCGGGGACGGCGGACCGCATGAAAACGGAATCGGGACCGTGGCAGAATTGGAGTTTCTCACGGTGCGCTAATCATGGCACCTTGATCCGCTTGGCTGCTGCCACGTTCCACCACATTCGTCACGCCATCTCGTCGGACATTCCTGAGAACTTCTACAGGCGTATCGTTGACGTACTGACAGCAGGGATCTCCAGCGGCGCCATTCTGTTCGCGGTCCTCATCGCTCCCATGGATCGGCAGTTGTCAGGCACCGACTCACCTGGAGGCGTTAGAGCGCAATGATGAGAGAGGATGAACGCCGCTGGCATCGCAGACGCTTGTCAGATTTCAGTGCCAATATTGTGCTTCCAAACCAATCGCCGAGCGTGACCTGTACTGTCGAAAACATATCCGCAGGCGGTGTTCGGATCAGGTTGCCAACGGCTGTCGCTCTACCAAGGGAGTTCGTGTTGGAGATCCCGAGCCTCAACCTGCGTGTTGATGCTCGTGTGGCATGGAGCCGAGGTGAGCATCATGGCGTCAAGTTTCTCTGGCGGCAACACAAGAGCTCCCGCGAAGCGGGTGCCAGTCCTGACCGACCTTGGGGATCCTTAAGCCTAACGGGTTAGTCGCCCGGAACCAGGGGAGAGAAACCCCGCCCGGGCCGGGCGACCGAGCCCGCACCAATGCCGCTTGCGGGCCTCCCACACGATCTGGACTCGGCTTGCCATGCTGAGAGCGCCAATGTCCTCTCCGGTCTGGCCTAGGGCAGGCAAAACAGGCACCCTGCTTCAGTCCACGAGTGCGGGCGGATCCAAGAACATCACCAATAAGCCGTGGTTACTTGACAACAGACAAGGTCGCTCGTGCACGCTCGGGTGATCCCGATGCCGTTGCCAACTGAGATCGGAACAGTCCCGCGATCAGATCTGACTGCGTAACGATGCCAACGAGCTGGTCATCGTCATTCACAATTGGAATTTGCTCCAACCCGGCGTCGGCCATCAGTGGAACGAGTTGGGCGACAGCCACATCTTGCCGGACCGTTTGGACGGGAACCGTCATGACCTGCCCCACTGAACCTGTTTGCCCGCGTTCGATCCGGATCACCCGACGGGCCATTTGACGAATGCCGATCCGAAGGCCTCGATTGGCATCCCAGTCACTATGCTTGATGAGATCGGCTTGGGTGATTATCCCAACAACGTGGTGATTGTCGGAGACAACCGGCAAGGCTTTCATACTGTGCTGACGAAGAAGCCCCCACGCCACACGCAGTGGAGTGTCAGTTGTAACGGATACAATGTCGCGGGACATGATATCTGCGCACACGACTCGCCCAAATCGGCGATGATACGCCTGCACTTCGACCTTCCTGAACAAGGCATCAAGGCTGTCGCGACTCACGTCAACGACTTCATCGCTTTCGCGCAGGATCGCATCCAGATCGTCACTCCTGAACCCGGCCCGCTGCAAGGGTGCAGGGTCCGTCGTTTTGTAATGATTGGTCGAGGTGGGCTTGGTCAGTCAGATGCGGATAGCGTCGACCGGTTAAATTGTTGAACAGAACTCCCATCACCAGCAGGATCAATGATGCGGGCGCGACAGGCCAAAGGACAAACCCATACCCGGCAGCCTTGATCGCCGGTCCACCAAGAACAGCCATGAGGGCCAGAGCTCCGCCTGGAGGGTGCAGGCACCGGAGAACGAACATCACGGCCACCGAGGCCGTCCCCGCGAGCGCGGCCGCCATGAGCGGCTCTCCCAGGCATTTGGCGCATGTCACACCGATGGCCGCCGACACCACGTTCCCGCCGAGAATGGACCATGGTTGTGCCAACGGGCTCGCCGGCAGAGCAAATAGAATGATGGCGGAAGCTCCCAAAGGCGCACTCAGGAGAGGCAGATTCCCAGGAGAGTCGAGAAAGCCTGCTCCGACGAATCCGACCGTCATAATGCCCGTTAAGATTCCAGCGCAAACGCGAAGCTGCTCCAGACGACTGATATGAGACAGATCCGGAATAAGGCGCTTGGCCCAAGAGAGATACCGAAGCACTTTGCTCATCGGAAACTATCGGATCGAGAGGGGAATTGCTGGAGCTGAGGCGTGCTTAGCCTGAACCAGGCGTGTTTGATAGTCGCAACCTGCAAGAAAAGCCGTCCTGCTCAACAGTCCGCCACAACCAGTGCTTTATTGCCAGAGATGCTGATGACCACCTCATCGAGGTGCCAGATGTCAGTCGACCATGGCTGTTTGCGACGAAGGCCGCGGGCGTACTCCGGACCGAATTCGTTGCACCAGCGGCGGATCGTTTCAGAGGATGCGACGATGCTGCGATCGAGCAAAATCTCCTCAACCAATCGCAGGCTCAGCGGGAATCTGAGGTAAAGCCGGACTGCATGGGCGATAATCTGGGGTGATAACCGACGGCGTTTGTAGCTGAGAGGTTTGGTCATGCAGCGGTTTCTAAGCCGCGGCTCCCCATCAAAAGTTACCCGACATCCCCGACAGCTCCCGCAATTCCTGCACCTTGGAGTGGTCACTGGCGGTAGCGTCCGGCAGCTGCAGGCCGTGCGCATCGAAAACGCAGGTATCGGCCCCGAAATCCCTGAGGAGCCATTCGGCCTCGAATGTCAGGAAGGGGTTATAGGAGCATTCCCTCAGGGCCCGTAGAGCAGCAGGGCGCGTGGACATACGCCGTGGCGCCAGCTTGCTGTGGTCCGGAACATCCAGGACGGAGAAGTCGATGTTAGGAAGATCACTCACCGGCTGGAACCCTCCGTATCGAGGGAGCTGACCGCTTGGCGCCGCGCTCATACCAGCCCTGGCTGTGGTTCACGATCCACACGACGGACAGCATCACGGGCACCTCGATCAGCACGCCGACGACGGTCGCCAGCGCCGCCCCGGAGTTGAAGCCGAACAGGCTGATGGCGGCGGCCACTGCGAGCTCGAAGAAGTTCGATGCACCGATCAGAGCCGAGGGGCCGGCGACGCAGTGCTGCTCCCCGGCGATCCGGTTGAGCAGGTAGGCCAGTCCGGAGTTGAAGTAGACCTGGATCAGGATCGGCACCGCCAGCATGGCAATGACCAGAGGCTGGGCCAGGATTTGCTCGCCCTGGAAGCCGAACAGCAGCACCAAGGTCGCGAGCAGGGATACCAGCGAAATCGGCTGGAGGATTCGCAACAGCCTGGTGAGGGCTGCCTCGCCGCCCTGTGCGCGAAGGTGTCCCCGCAGAAACTGTGCCAGGATCACCGGAATGACGATGTAGAGCACGACCGAGAGCAGGAGCGTGTCCCACGGCACGGTGATCGCGGACAGGCCGAGCAGCAGGCCGACGATGGGCGCGAAGGCGATGACCATGATCACGTCGTTGAGGGCAACCTGGCTCAACGTGAAGTGGGGCTCGCCCTTGGTCAGGTGGCTCCACACGAACACCATGGCCGTGCAGGGGGCTGCTGCCAGGATGATCAGGCCGGCGATGTAGGAGTGGATCTGGTCGGCGGGCAGGTAGGGCTTGAACACGTAGCCGATGAAGAGCCAGCCGAGTGCCGCCATCGAGAACGGCTTCACCGCCCAGTTGATGAAGAGCGTCACGCCGATGCCGCGCCAGTGCTCGCGCACCCGCCCCAGAGAGGCGAAGTCGATCTTGATCAGCATCGGGATGATCATGAGCCAGATCAGAGCCGCAACCGGCAGGTTGACCTTGGCGATCTCCAGGGTGCCGACGGCCTGGAAGAGCTCGGGGAAGAGGTGACCGAGGGCGATGCCAGCCACGATGCAGAGCGCGACCCAGAGGGTCAGGTAGCGTTCGAAGATGGACATCGGAAATTCCTTCAGGCGGTGGCCACGCGGCGACCGTGCTCGTCGATGACCCGTTCCCCATCCTCCTTGACGAACTCGCCGAGCTGCGGCGGCAGGAGGTCGAGCACGGCCTCGGACGGACGGCACAGGCGCACGCCCGTGGGCGTGACGACGATCGGGCGGTTGATCAGGATCGGGTGCGCCATCATGGTGTCGAGAAGCTGGTCATCAGTCAGATCAAGGTTGTCGAGCCCGAGCTCGTGGTACGGCGTGCCCTTCTCGCGGAGGACATCCCGCATGCTCACGCCCATGCGCTCGATGAGCTGGCGCAGCAGGCGTCGCGTTGGCGGGGTCTTGAGGTACTCGATGATGTGCGGCTCGATCCCGGCGTTGCGGATCATGGCCAGCGTGTTGCGGGACGTGCCGCAGTCCGGGTTGTGGTAGATGATCACGTCCATGGCAATGACCTCGGGTCGGGGCGGAAACCGTTGGGGAGCAGGGGCAACGGGAGACGTCACCCTGCGGCGACCTCATTCGCTGGGCAGCAGCGTGCAAGGGCATCGATCAGCGGGGCGCACAGGCCTGTGCGCCCGCCGCAGCAGTCCTTGAGCAGGAAGGTCACCGTCTCGCGCAGGCGATCGAGGTCAGCGCGGTAGATGATCGAGCGGCTCCGGCGCTCCGAGCGGACCAGTCCCGCACGGGCAAGGATGCCCAGGTGCGAGGACATCGTGTTGTGGGGGACGGCGAGATACCTTGCGATGTCGCCCGCCGGCAGCCCGTCCGGCTCATGCTTCACTAAGAGACGGAACACGTCGAGGCGTGTCGGCTGGGCCAAGGCCGCAAGGGCAAGGATGACGCTGTCTGATTCCATATGTCGAGACTTAACGACATACGCAGACGGGCGCAAGTGGGAGATGCATCGATCAGAATACCGAGGAGCAGGTCATCCGGACTGCTACGTGGCTTGAGGTGGTCGAAGTGCTTGCCCACCCTGAATTAATATCACACTCGTATCACCCACTCAGGGCAAGACAATCGCGGCCCTCCCGGGGGAACGTCTCACAGATCCTCATGCTCCCGCATTTGGACGCGGCGATTCAGAGGGCATCCCAACCTGCCGCGTCTCGGGTTGCATGGATCCGATTTGGCCTGGGTGCGGCTTGAGAAAGCGATTGTCGATTTTGCGGACCAAGACAAAAATGGCCGTGAGCCCTTATCGTGAAACGCGCTTTTGATGAAAAAGATCTATGTGATCGGCGTTGGCTCGCAAAATCGCGACCATAGGACCATTCAGACGATCAAGGTCCCCAATGAGGCCGACGCCTTCTTTGTGATCGACAAGAGACCTGCCACCAACGCACTGATCGATGTCCGCAACGAAATTCGCCGCTTTATCGAGGATCCGGCCTATCGCATCGTCCGGGCCGGCAATTCTGAGCGCGACGGTCAGGCAGTCGATTACAAGCGCAGGGTCGATGAGTGGCATCGCGCTAGGGCAACGATGTTCGAGGGACTGATCCGTGACAAACTCGAGCCGAACGAATGCGGAGCGTTCCTCGTGTGAGGAGATCCGGCTCTCTACGACAGCATGATCAGGATCCTGCAGCACGCCCTAGCTTGGACACCCGTCGCATTCGATGATCAGGTGATCTCCGCGATCAGCACCGTTCAGGCGTTGGCCCGTCGACAATATTCGCTTGAACAGCATCGACGAGGCTGTTCATATCACCACGGTGCGGATGCTCGCCCAGGGTCACACCGGGATACCGCGAGTGTCGTGATTATGCTCATCTGTCAATCGCTCGGCGCGGAAAAGGGCTGGATCATGGACATATACCTCTTGAAGCAGGAGAACGGCAAAGCATGATCGCGCGTCCGCGATGGGCATGTGCGCCCAGCCTTCGCAAAAATGCGTTCTGACGATCCGACATGGCGGCAAGATATTGATGCTCTGGTGTTCAAGCCGAAAGGGCACCAGGGCGGCTGCTTCGTCCACAGGCTGGCGTTCCGCTCCTTGAGTCAGGAGACTTTGCGGGAAAGCTGCGAGGCCTTTTTTCGGTCGCATGAGGATGTCTTTGAACGGGCCGCCCAAGCGAAGATCCAAAGGGCAGGCGTATCGAGCACGGAGAACTTCCATCTGACAAGCCGTGACATCAGACGAGCTCTGGGGGAGGCTGCCGGCCCATTGTGAGGGCTTGCGGCCATGTCCGTCGCTGTCTTTGCATTGGTGATTTGGACAAATAGGGTTATAGCTAAGGTGTCGGAGCCCTTCGGGGACAAGTATGGGAATGCGGTGCGGGCTGTCTTTCACCCAATGCCGCGGCTGCCTCCGCAACTGTAGACGGAGAGTGTTCCTCGCCGCGCCACTGGGTTTCCCGGGAAGGCAAGAGGAAACGCGCTGATCCGTGAGCCAGGAGACCTGACGGCATCGAAAAACCTCTCAAAGTCCTCGGGTGGAGGACAAAGGATGAACCATGAATACTCAACAGACTTCGCTCCCAATCCAAGCATCGGTTACATCGGCTTCCCGGCTGGTCCAAATCGGTCTTGCAGCTTTCCTCGGCCTTTTTGTCCTCGGGACCGCCGGCTTCTCGCATATCGAGGCCATCCACAACGCATCGCATGATGTGCGCCACTCGCTTGCATTCCCCTGCCACTGAGGGGCAAGAGCGATGGCCGTCTTTCGCAATATCGTCTTCATCGCCGCTCTCGCCGGGCTCATGGCAGGCCTTGTGATGACTGTCATGCAATTTGCCGGCACAATCCCACTGATCTTGAAAGCCGAAACCTTCGAGAACGCGGAGCTGCCCCATGAGCATGCCGCAGTGCCGAATGCGGGGGCTCCTCATTCGCATGACGAGGACCAATGGGCTCCGGCGAATGGCTTTGAGCGCTCGGCCTACACCGCTCTCGCCAACGTGGTTACGGCTATTGGCTTCGCCCTCTTGCTTGTCGCCGCAGCCGAGCTCAGGGGTGGAATGACTGGTTGGCGCCAGGGAGTGGTCTGGGGCCTGGCTGGGTTCGCTGTGTTCACCTTGGCGCCTGGCCTCGGCCTCCCGCCTGAATTGCCGGCCATGCCAGCTGCGGAACTGGACCAGCGCCAGATCTGGTGGGTCGCGACCGCATTGGCAACAGGGCTCGGTCTTGCCTTGCTGGTGTTCAAGCGGTCCGTGCCGCTCGCCATCCTGGGCCTTGCACTCATCGTTGCACCGCATCTGATCGGTGCACCAAAGCCCGACAGCTTTGAGAGCCCCATCCCCGCGGCGTTGGCCCATGATTTCGGTGTGATGGTTTCCGTGATCAGCTTCGTCTTCTGGGTGGTTCTCGGAGGAACCGCAGGATTCATCCGCTCACGGGTACAACAGATAGCGTAGCGAACGGCAGGCCTACCCTGAAACAACCATGCGAATCCCTGCTACTTCCGGGATGCCTGTCCGCCATGTCCGAGGAACGGCCTGTCTTGCGTTCCCAACAGCGCCCCTTCAGGACGCTGTTTTATATCACGCTGGCTCGGGGCGGAATGGTCGTTGAATCGCGGCTCAATTCTAAGGGAAGGACGCCACGTCGTGAGGATTCTGTCAGGCATTGGATGGCTGTCTTGATCCAGCGCCGATCCAAATAGCTGTGGCGAGCCGTCGATCGGGAGGGCGAGGTCTTGGACGCACTCATCCAACCGGGCCGCGACAAGGGTGCTGCCCTGAAGTTCATGTGCAAGCTACTCAAGAGGCAAGGGCTTGCTCCGAGCGTGCTCGTGACGAACAAGCTGCTGTCCACCGAAGCGGCCCGACGCGAGCGCTGCGCTTGTCAGTGCGCCATGGGCAGGACTGTATAAGAACCATCGGGCCGAAAATGCATATCAGGTGATGAGACGACGCGAGCGAAGATGCGGAGGTTTCAGTCTCCTGGCTCTGTACGACGTTTTCCTTCCATGCATGCCGCTGTTGACACCACATCAACCTCAGTGCCTTTTCCCGCAGGACGGGCCGCCTGTTCAGGACACAGGCGGCTCACAACGGCTGCAATATCAATAGGAGCGGCTCACAACCCCTTTGAGGCTCGGCCTTGGTTCCCGTGACCACGCCCTCGAGCGATGCTGTCAATCTCGAAGCGCCTGATGCCGAGGTCATTGAGTTCACGATCGGAGAGCCTGGACAGCTCGTTGGCGGTCTCGCGATTACGTAAGTAAGAACGGATCTGGGCAAGGATCTGGGATACGAACATCTTGAACTCCTGTCGGTTCGATAACGTGTGGGCTGGCGGCTGTTGTTTCTGCCTGTGCGGCGCAACATACATATCTGTGCGACGCACAAATGAGCAGTGATGCTAAAATTGAGGCAGACATGCCCAAGATGCATGCTGCTGTCAGCAATCATTCATCGGATTGCTCGCGAGACATTACGAGAGCGTTTTGGAGAAGGATTCTTCTACCTGCTCTCCCATTCCTGAAAAGTGAGCAAGGATGTCAGGCAAACAGAGTCTGCTCAGCGTCAATCCTGGGGAGCATGAGACTTTGTCAAGCAGCCATGGAGAGGGTCCCCTTCGGAAAGCTGCGATTAAGCCTCATGGGCGGATGTGCAAGTCGAACTGAGGGCACTGGTAACAATGGTTGCGTCAGATTTCCTCATGCCTCCGGAGGCCGTCGTTCACATCATCAATGCAAATCCCCTGTCTGATCTCGATCAGTGTCTCGACCAAGGGACAGAGCATTTTGTCATCCGGATCAGCAACAAACCCAGACAAGTCATCAACGGTTATCGACTTGTATGAGATCACGATCAGCTCATGGGTGCTGGTCTATCTGTCAAAACCCTCCATCGACGTCTTCCGCGAGTTGGCATTCCCGTGTCGTTTAATAGAAAAGGCCGCGCCTGGTCCTTATAACGAACCAAGACGCGGCCCCCGGCCCGTATTTGCCCCTACGGGAACCTGCTAACCTAAGGTCAACCTTGGCGGGAATGCGGCCCAGCTTCGAGGACTGTTAGGCCGTTTTGAGGGAGGCTTGTCACCTCAGACTCCATTCAAGGATTTCCCTCATCCAGATTGCTGCCACAGGCCAATCCTTCCACGCGCCGCAAGCGCGGGCTTTCTCATTGTCAGCAACGCGCTGTGGCGTCCTGCATTTCTCGCTAACAGCCCGAACTCGATTCAGATGGAGTTGTGTACCGTCTCGGCCACATTGCTTTTGAGCGAAGCATTTTCGCAAGCACCGCATTCACCCGTGAGAGAATTTTCAACTCTGCCGGCAACCAAATAAAGGATGTTCATCCTGCGCATTGATCGACCAAAGAACAATTTTTTCAAACCTCGTTCAGAGGCATGAAATCGCTGTAAGGGCTCATGCTCTCGTCTATAATGGCCAGAGTGTAGAACTCACTGATTTTCAGATAACATGGCACGTTCCAACTCGCGTCCCTCCCGCAAAATGCCTTTGGGCACCGTTCTTTTCTGGCTTGTGGTTGGAGCTGCCATAGCCGCAAGAATTGCTTACTTTGACCAGATCTCAGCACCTGCAGCGGCAAGGCCGTTGTGACGGCAACATCAATGCTTCTTAGTGATCCAGCAGAGCAGAGACGGCCTGTTGGTTCTCTGCCACTAACTGCCGTTCCTCATTGGGAACATTGAATGCGCCGTCCTGTTGGATCGGAGATTCGTTTGCAGCGCTAACGGAGGCCCCGATGGCGATGATCAATGGCCCGACTTCAGGCAACAACGCTCCGTGGGCGACGTTCTTGATGGTTGTGTGCGAGCTCTGCTGATCGTCTCTCGAAACATTGCTGATAGCGACAACGGGCGTATCGGGAGGAAGACCGCTCTCGATCAGGCGCATCGCCAGCTTGGCTGCCGTGCGCCGGCCCATATAGATTACTGTTGTGGCCTGTGGATCGGCTAAAGCGCCAATGTTCAAGTTCTCGGGAAGGTCGCCGTGGCGGTCATGAGCCGTGATGAACTGAACCCTTTGAGCATGATCGCGGTGGGTCAATGACGTATTGAGCGAGGCGGCCGCGGCACTCGCGGTCGTGATGCCAGGAACGATGCGGACCGGAACGCCGGCTTCACGGCAGGCTGCAACCTCCTCGCCAGTGCGGCCGAAGATGGCAGGATCGCCGCCTTTAAGACGAACGACACGTTGGCCAGCAAGCGCCAGATCGACAATCAGTGCATTGATGTCTTCCTGGCGGCAGGATGCGCCATGGCCTTCCTTGCCGACGTGGATCCGGCGGGCCTCCCGGCGGGCCAGTTCAAGAATGGCGGGCGTGACGAGGCGATCGTAGACAATCACATCAGCCGCCTGAAGCTCGCGCATTGCCTTCAGAGTCACAAGCTCGGGATCGCCGGGACCGGCGCCGACTATGACGACCTCGCCAAGCGCCCGTCTCGCTAAAGCTTCTCCACGAACCTTGTGTGCGAATTGATCCAGAGTGGCGTTCAAGTCGCGCTCATGGGTTCTGCTCGCGAATGCGGCATCGACGAACTGTTCCCAGAACCGGCGCCGGCCCTGTCTTGTGGGCA
The DNA here is from genome assembly GCF_044784385.1 of Microvirga sp. RSM25. Taxonomy (NCBI): domain Bacteria; kingdom Pseudomonadati; phylum Pseudomonadota; class Alphaproteobacteria; order Hyphomicrobiales; family Methylobacteriaceae; genus Microvirga; species Microvirga sp. RSM25. The sequence continues at coordinate 280,347 of NZ_CP173040.1, forward strand.
CAAGGTCTCGCAGGTTATCTCGGAAGTCTTTTGCAGCCTGCGCCCACACGCCGAGAGAGGACGGCAGGACGGCTTCGATCCGGCGGCGGATCGCCTGGCCTAGGATCGGAGCAGCTCCGTCGGTTGATATGGACACAATCACCGGTGCCCGGTTGACGATGGTGCCAAACTGGAAATCGCAGAAGGCAGGCTGATCGACAACGTTGACGAGGGCCCCACGCCGACGGGCTATGTCGGCAAAGAGTTGAGCCTCCTGCTGATTGTCGATATCGGCCACCGCGACCGAGACACCTTGGAGATCGGCTCCGCACCAACCCCGCCGGGTCAGAGTGAGGCGCTCCGGGTCGTTCCGCACGAGCGCGAGCAGTTCAGGCGAGGGATCCTTCGCAAGGATTCTAACGGTGCCGCCGGCGGATGCGAGAAGTTCAACTTTCCAGGCAATCCCGTCAGATCCGCCCACGACAAGGATCGAGCGTCCTGCGAGGTCAAAGAAGACCGGCAGCTTTGGGAGGGCGCCAAGGCGGGCAGGGCGTCGATCCTCGGGCCGTAGGGACGCGTTCATTCCGCCGCCTTGGCAAGAGGGCCTGTATTGGCGTGAAAGTCCGGCCCATTGGCCGTGGCGGCGATAAGCCCTGAGCGGATGACGAAGTCCCCGAACCTCTCGGCGGGCTTGCGACTATCAGCATAAGCCGCAAAGAGCGGATCGAGAGCTGCGACAATCTCATCGTGCTGCAGGTCGGCGGCATAGAGCTTGGAGAGCCGAGAGCCATCGAACCCGGCGCCGAGATACAGATTGTACCGTCCAGGGCCTTTGCCCACGAGGCCGATCTCGGCGATGTACGGGCGGGCGCAACCATTGGGGCAGCCGGTCATACGGATCGTGATCTCATCCTCTGCTAGACCCCGAAGGTTGAGGCGCTCTTCGAGAGCGGTCACGAGCGACGGCAGATAGCGCTCGCTTTCGGCCAGCGCCAGGCCGCAGGTCGGCAGGGCCACGCAGGCCATGGCATTGCGGCGCAGCGCGGTCGCGTGGCTCGTCAGGCCATATTCCGCCACGAGCGCTTCGATCTCCGGACGTTTCTCAGGCGACACATTGGCCACGATGACGTTCTGGTTCGCGGTTAGGCGGAATTCCCCATCGTGAACCTCCGCAATCCGGCGGAATCCGGTCATGAGGGAAGGGCCGTCCGGGATGTCGCGCAGGCGGCCATTCTCGATGAAGAGCGTCAGATGGGAGCGGCCATCCTCGCCTTCGACCCATCCGTATCGGTCACCATTCGCATCGAAGCGGAACGGCCGCGGCTCGCCCAACGCTTTGCCGATGCGCCGCTCGACCTCGGCGCGGAATGCCTCAAGGCCGCGATCCTCAATGGTGTATTTGAGACGGGCGTGCTTGCGGAGTGTGCGATCACCCCAGTCGCGCTGTACCGTCACCACAGCCTCTGCTACGGCAAGGGCATCCTCAGGCCGGCAGAAACCCATTACGTCGGCCGTGCGGGGATAAGTGTCCTCCTCGCCATGGGTCATGCCCATGCCGCCGCCAACCGTCACGTTCCAGCCTTTGACATCTCCCTTCTTGTCGAGGATCGCGATGAAGCCGAGGTCGTGGGCGAAGATGTCGACCTCATTCGACGGAGGGACCGCCACCACCGTCTTGAACTTGCGTGGCAGGTAGGTCCGGCCATAGACGGGCTCGATGACCTCCTCTCCGCCGACGACCTTCTCCCCGTCGAGCCAGATCTCGCGATAGGCCGGGGTTTGCGGCAGGAGATGCTCGGAAATCGACCGGGCGAGATCAAGAGCCGCTTTGTGGGCGCGGGATTGATGCGGATTGGTGGAGGCCAGCACATTGCGGTTGACGTCGCCGCAGGCGGCCAGGGTGTCGAGAAGCGCCGTGTCGATGGCCTTCATCGTCGCCTTCAGGTTCGACTTGATCACCCCATGGAACTGGAAGGTCTGCCGGGTCGTCAGGCGCAGCGTTCCATTGGCGTATTCCCGGGCGATCTGGTCGAGCTGGAGCCACTGGGCCGGCGTGCAGACGCCGCCGGGAATGCGCAGGCGGATCATGAAGGAATAGGCCTTTTCAAGCTTCTTCTTCGTGCGCTCGGCTCGCAAATCCCGGTCGTCCTGCAGATACATGCCGTGGAACTTGACCAGTTGCTGGTCGTCCTCGGTAATCGCACCGGTCACGATGTCGGTGAGGCCTTCCGCGAGCGTGCCGCGGAGATAACCGCTCGCCTCTTTGATGCGCTCGTTGCGCGAGAGTTCCTTGGACATCGTTGATGCTTCTCAATAAACGTCTTGGTGATAGCGGCGGCCGCGCTCAAGGTCTGTCACGGCGAGCTCGGCAGCCTCGGGAGAAAGGGCCTTCACGTCCGCATAGGCGGCGATCAGCGCTGCACGCACGTCCTTCGCCATAGCCTTGGCGTCGCCGCAGACATAGAGCTGAGCGCCATTCTCCAACCAGTCGACGACGTCGCGGCGGCGGTCCCAGAGACGATGCTGAACATAGACTTTTTGCGGTGTGTCGCGCGAGAAGGCGAGATCGATCTTTGTCAGCGATCCGTCCTTCAGGGCATCCTGCCATTCCAGCTGATAGAGGAAGTCGTGCGTGTAGTGCCGGTCACCGAAGAACAGCCAGGACTTTCCGCTGGCGCCAATGGCGCGCCGTTCCTGCGCGAAGGCGCGGAAGGGTGCAATGCCGGTCCCCGGGCCAATCATGATAATGTCGGTGGAGGGATCGGGCAGGCGGAAATGCTTGTTGGGCTTCAGGCGAATACGGGCGGTCGCGCCGGTCTTGAGCCGGTCGGCCACAAAGGTCGAGGCGACACCACCACGGGCCCGGCCATGCGTCTCATAGCGAACGGCCGCGATTAGAAGATGCGCCTCGTCGCCGACCTCCTTGCGGGAGGAGGCGATGGAATAGGCCCGCGGCGGAAGAGGGCGGGTGAGAGCTGTCAGCTGCTGGCCGGTCAACGATGCGGGGAAGGCTTCGACGAGATCGATCAGCTGGCGACCTTCGATCCAGGAGCGGGCCTGCCCCTCGTCCAGGAGCCGGCGCACCTCCGCATGCCCTGTCTCAGCGGCAAAGGTCTCAAGTGTCTTGACCGAGAGGGTTGTGATGTCCCGCTCAGCTATCAGCGCGGTACGCAAGGTATCGTCCGCAGGCAGTCCCGTCGCCGTAAGGACGGCATCGACGAGGACCGGGTCGTTCTCAGGAAAGAGTTCGAGCGAGTCGCCGGGTTCATAGGCCGGAGCGGCGCCATCGAAGCCAAGCGCCAGATGAACGGTCTCCTTGTCGGAGCGCGAGGAGTTCAGGTTGACGTGCTCGATGATCTCGGCGGCCACCGGGTCGCGGCTGATCTCGGTGCCGGCACGGGAGCTGAAATCGACCGACACCACATTGCCCAAACTCTCCTGAGCCGGGGCAAACGCCTCGAGCGTGCTCCTGATCCAGGCCGCGGCGGGAGCGTCGAAATCGAGGTCGCAATCGATCCTGTCGACCGCACGCACCGCTCCTAGGTCGGCGAGCCGTGCATCGATGGCTTTGCCGACGCCACAGAAGTCGGCATAGGCGGTATCGCCCAATGCCAGGACGGCGAAGCTCGTGCCTTCGAGGCGCGGCGCCGATCCTCCCATGAGCTCCGCATAGGCCCGGGTCGCCCGCGCCGGCGGCTCGCCTTCGCCCCACGTGGCAGCAATCACCACGAGGCGGCTCTGCTTTGGTAGATCGGCGACATCAAGATCCGCAAAATCAATGATCTTGGGCTTAAAGCCACCCTTCCGGGCAAGCTTCGCGACGTCCTGGGCCAGCCGCTCCGCATTGCCGGACTCGCTCGCGAAGAGGATCGTGAGGGGCTCTGCCGGGCGGGCGGGTGCATCCACACGGGGGAGGGGCACCTGGCCCGCATCGACCCCAGCGAGAAAGCCGGCGAGCCACGCACGCTGGATAGGAGAGGCTGCACTCAGGACACGATCGAGGCTGAGCCGGTCGTCGTCTCCAAAGGGCGCTGTTTGAGGCAGAAGGGCAAATGCTGACATGGCTGCAGTCTCGGCGAGCCTTTATGACAAGTCAATGAAACGTTCTTTTTAAAGAACGCGGAATGACAGAAACTTCCTTCCTCCAATCTTCCAAATCGGAGAAAAGTATTCTGTTCGCCTTGAGTTTTAGGAACATACGCCAAGGATCCGATGATTATGCCATCGTCTCGATCGGCAGGGCTGTGGTGGATTTCACCCGCTCGACACTGAAGCGCGAGCTGACCTTCTTGAGAGGAACAATTTCAATCAAGCGCTTGTAGAACAAGTCATAAGCCTTGACGTCGGCCACAACGACACGAAGGATGTAGTCGACATCCCCGGCCATCCGATGGAACTCGACGACCTCATCCATGGTCGCGATCGCATCGGTGAACTGCTTGATAGCATCCTGGGTATGGTCCCCGGCTTCAATGCAGACGAATACGGTTAAGCCGAGCCCGAGCTTGTCAGCATCCAGGAGTGCGACCCGCCGCTGAATCACGCCCTCGGCTTCAAGGCGTTGAATGCGTTTCCAGCATGGTGTTTGAGACAAACCCACCCGATGACCGACATCTGCGACGGACAGTGTGCCATCCTGCTGCAGAAGGTTCAAAATTTTTCGGTCGATGCGATCCATCTCTGCGTCCTGCCCTTTGCCAAATATAAATTCTCTCGTTCCGACTGCTGGTGAATAAATCTTCTCTACTTGGGATAACTTGATCCATTGATCACTCAGCTATCCCTCCAACACAGAACAACCTGACCTTGACATCGTTCGTTATTAAGAACAAGTTCGATTTTGTGCTTTGGAGGTGTTTACGATGGATTTGGGCTTAGGAGGCGTAGGGGCCGACGCTTTGGCCCGTGCCATGACGGATGCAGGGCTTCCGGAACGGCTGGCTCTCGCCTCGCGTTCGATTGCCGGCCGCCTGGTCTTTACGACGAGCTTCGGCCTCGAAGACCAGGCGCTCACCCACGCGATCTTCAGGGCCGGGCTCGATGTTCATATCGAGCTTGTGACGCTCGACACCGGGCGGCTGTTTCCCGAAACCTATGATGTGTGGGCTCAGACGGAGGAGCGGTACGAACGCCGGATCAATGCCGTCAGTCCTGATCGTGCCGGTCTGGAAAGTTTGGTCGCACGCCAAGGCATCAACGGCTTCCGTCATTCGGTCGAGGCCCGGAAAGCCTGCTGTGACGTTCGCAAGGTCGAGCCCCTGGGCCGGGCCCTGGCTGGCGCGGCAGGCTGGGTGACAGGCCTTCGCGCCGAGCAGTCGGCCTTTCGCGCTGCCGTCCCGCTGGCAGCTCAGGACGACGGCTATCGCCTGATCAAGATCAATCCCCTGGCGGATTGGAGCCGGCAGGACCTCGTCCGGTATGTGACGGACAATGCCATTCCCTACAACCCGCTGCACGACCAGGGGTATCCGTCTATCGGTTGCGCGCCCTGCACCCGGGCAGTCCGTCTCGGCGAGCCCGAGCGCGCAGGTCGCTGGTGGTGGGAGCAGGAGGCCAAGAAAGAGTGCGGTCTGCACCTCGTGCCGACCCATCAAACTCAGGAGCATTCTCATGATCAGCGGGCGTGAAGCAGGAAGCGTGCGCCACGCAAAGCTGCCCGATTCTCAACGTTCCGTCTCCGAGGACAAGGTGCTCCGGTCCAGCCTGACCCATCTCGACCGCCTCGAGGCGGAGAGCATCTACATCATGCGCGAGGCGGTTGCCGAAAGCGACAACCCGGTCATGCTGTATTCGATCGGCAAGGACTCGTCAGTTCTGCTGCATCTGGCGTTGAAGGCGTTTTATCCGGCGAGGCCTCCTTTCCCTCTGCTTCACGTGGATACCACCTGGAAGTTTCGCGAGATGATCGCATTCCGGGACCGGAGAGCGCGCGAACTCGGGCTCGATCTGTTGGTGCACACCAATCCCGATGGACTGGCCCGCAATGTCGGTCCGATCAGCCACGGCTCCGAGGTCCATACTGACGTCATGAAGACCCAGGCGCTCAAGCAGGCGCTCGAGCGCTACGGCTTCGACGCGGCTTTCGGCGGCGCCCGCCGCGACGAGGAGAAGTCACGGGCGAAGGAACGCGTCTTCTCACTGCGCAATGCGCATCACCGCTGGGATCCCAAGCGTCAGCGCCCGGAGCCCTGGCAGCTCTATAACGGCCGCAAGCGCCGGGGTGAGAGCCTGCGCGTCTTTCCACTCTCCAACTGGACCGAGCTCGATATTTGGCTCTACATCCACCGCGAGAACATCCCCATCGTCCCGCTCTACTTCGCGGCCGAGCGACCCGTCGTAGAGCGGGACGGCATGCTCATCATGGTGGATGATGACAGGCTGCCGCTTCGTCCCGGCGAGCAGCCGCAGCTGCACTCCGTCCGGTTCCGAACGCTCGGCTGCTATCCCCTGACGGGCGCCGTGGAAAGCACGGCGGCCACGCTACCCGACATCATTCGGGAAACACTCGAGGCCCGGACGTCCGAACGCCACGGACGGGCCATCGACAAAGACACGGCGGCGTCCATGGAACGCAAGAAGCAAGAGGGCTACTTCTGATGTCGGTTCATCCCGCAGCTGCGAGTTTCCAGCTGAAGGACTATCTCGCAGCGCATGAGCGCAAGAGCCTGCTGCGGTTCATCACCTGCGGCTCCGTCGACGACGGCAAGTCTACGCTGATCGGTCGCCTGCTGTATGAGTCCAAGCGTTTGTTCGACGATCAGCTCGCCACGCTCGAGCGCGATTCACGCAAGCATGGAACACAGGGAGGCAGCATCGACTTTGCCCTTCTGGTGGATGGACTTGCCAGCGAGCGCGAGCAGGGCATTACCATCGACGTCGCCTATCGCTTTTTCTCGACCGATCGGCGAACCTTCATCGTCGCCGACACGCCCGGCCATGAACAGTACACGCGCAACATGGCGACGGGCGCCTCGACTGCGGATGTCGCTATCCTCCTCATCGATGCGCGCAAGGGCATCACGCGCCAGACCCGCCGCCACGCGCTTCTTGTGTCCATGCTCGGGATCCGTCATGTCGCCCTGGCGATCAACAAGATGGACCTGGTGGGATGGTCCGAAGAGAGATTCAATCAGATCGGCGCGGAGTTCCAGGCCTTTTCGGTCAATCTGGGCTTCCAGCAGGTCACGGCCATTCCCTTGTCCGCGCTGCATGGCGACAATGTCGTTGAGCCGTCCCCTCAGGCGACCTGGTACCGAGGGCCGACATTGCTCTCGTATCTCGAATCCGTCGAGATCGAGCAGACGGCAGGGGATGAGCCGTTCCGCTTGCCGGTCCAGTGGGTCAATCGGCCCCACCCGGATTTCCGCGGCTTTGCCGGCCTCGTCGCGAGTGGCCGGATCAGACCGGGCGACCGGGTGCGGATCCACCCGTCGGGATTGGAGACCTCCGTTGCGAAAATCGTGACGATGGACGGAGAGCTCGATGAAGCCGTTGCCGGCCAATCCGTCACGCTCACCCTGTCCGACGAGGTGGATATCTCCCGAGGGGACGTCATCACGTCCATGGAGCGCCGGCCCCGGGTTTCCGACAGGATCGATGCTCGCCTGTTCTGGATGGCAACCGAACACCTGAAGGAAGGCGACCAGTTTCTTCTGAAGCTCGGTGCCGCGGCCGTGCCTGCAAAGGTCGTCACGGTGCGCCAGAGAATTGATCTTGCGTCACTCGCCTCCGTGCCTGTTTCTTCGCTAGCGGCGAATGACGTTGGCCATGTTGTTCTCCTCCTGGATCAGCCGATCGCATTCGATCCCTACACGGAGAGCCGCCGCACCGGCGGGTTCATCCTCATCGATCGGGAGAGCTTCGACACGGTTGCGATCGGTCTCGTCGATGGCGCGGGATCCGGCCGGGACGCGGGGTCCCAGCCGGCCCGGAACGACGGGCAGGTGACGTGGCTGAAGGCGGTGCGCGAACAGAAACGGCGAAGCGTGCTCAAGGCCATGTCCTGGCGGGTCATCGGCTCTGTTGCCACTGTGGCCGCAGCCTTCGTGCTGACCCAGGACACGCGCCTCGCCGCGGCGATAGGAGCGACCGAGGTAGTGACCAAGCTCGTGCTTTACTATGGCCATGAGCGCCTGTGGACCCGCATCAAGTTCGGCCTGTCCATTGCTGCAAAACCGCGCGGCACCGACCCTCAGAGTTCAGGAGCCGGCTAGGCGATCTGCAGCCCGACCAAGCAACAATCATTACTATCTCAGTTGCCCGAGCTGCCATCTGCAGGGGCCGGTGCCAGTTCAAAGGAAGAGCCATGTGCGAGCGTTCAAGCCGGGATCGGCATCTCCATGCGGATACCCGGCTTGTCCATGAAGGCACGCTGAGATCCGAGTTCGGCGAGACATCCGAGGCACTGTTTCTCACTCAGGGCCACGTTTATGCCAGCGCGGAAGAATGTGAGGCCCGTTTCAAGGGAGAGAGCCCCGGGTTCCTCTATGCCCGGTTCTCGAACCCGACCGTGACGATGTTTGAGCAGCGGATTGCATCATTCGAGGGTGCGCAAGCCGCACGGGCGACGGCGACCGGCATGGCCGCTGTGACGGCGGCCCTCATGGGCTTGTTGCAGGCCGGCGATCACATTGTTGCCGCCCGGGCTCTCTTCGGATCCTGCCGTTATGTCGTCGCCGAGCTTCTGCCGCGGTTCGGCGTCGCGTCGACCCTGGTCGATGGGACGAACCTCGACGCTTGGCGCGAGGCCGTGCGACCGGAAACGAAGGTGTTCTTCCTGGAAAGTCCGGCTAATCCGACTCTCGAGGTGATCGACATAGCAGCGGTTGCGCAGATTGCCCGCGAGGTTGGTGCCAAGCTGGTGGTAGACAACGTGTTCTCGTCGCCGCTCTGGCAGAAGCCACTGGAGCTTGGAGCCGATTGCGTCGTCTATTCGGCCACAAAACACATCGACGGGCAGGGGCGTTGCCTTGGCGGTGTCATCCTCGGCTCCGAGGAGTTCATCCAAACGCACGTTCATACGCTGCTGCGGCAGACCGGACCGTCGATGTCTCCGTTCAACGCCTGGGTGCTGCTAAAAAGCTTGGAGACACTTCCCTTACGCGTGGAGCGCCAGACCCGAACGGCGGCCAACATCGCCGATACCCTGGCCGGACATCCTAAGATCGGACGCCTAATCTATCCCGGCCGCGCCGATCATCCGCAGGCCGAGATCATCGCTCGCCAGATGAAGGGAGGCTCGACGCTGATCGCACTCGAGATCGAGGGAGGGAAAGCGGGCGCCTTTCGCTTCCTGAACGCCCTCGATCTCATCCGGATCTCCAATAATCTCGGCGATGCCAAGAGCCTCATCACCCATCCGGCGACGACGACGCACCAGCGTTTCACGCCGGAAGAGCGCACTGAGATGGGAGTTTCGGAAGGACTCGTCAGGCTCTCGATCGGCCTTGAACACACGGATGACCTGATCGACGATCTGCTGCGGGCCCTCGAACGGGTTTAAGGCGGTTGCCGTCTTAGCGATGAGGATAGCCACGGCTATGAAGGTTATTCTCGACGTCCGTTCGAAAAGTCCATTGAAATCCAGGTCTGGTCAGACGCTCCCGTGCAGCACTTCCTCAAGGAGCTGATGGGCTGATCTAGGTATACCGATTTTCGTAGAAGGTTCTTTCTGGAATGCGCCTCACCGAAGTATGGTCTTCAACAGAGCAAGCGGGGACGTTCATGAGCATCGCTGATTTTGTCGGGCTGATCGGGGTTGCAGCCTATCTATTAGCCTATGGCCTGCTGCAACTGGACCTACTGAAAGTCGAGGATGACCGTTATGCATCGCTCAACGGGATCGGCGCCATTGCTATTCTCTATTCGCTGATCTTTGACTTCAATCTGCCATCATTCATTGCTCAGGCCGCATGGTTGGTCTTTACAATCATTGGCTATGTGCGCTCGCATTCGAAGCGGACACTTTCGAAAACCGTGAACACCTAACTGCAGGACTGTATTTCGCCGAGGACCGTTTATGGAACTGGGAGCCGCGACTGAAGTCGCGCCCTCATCTTTCGCTTGGCTGAACTTTGGTTGGTTGACCGATCAGGGTTTACCTTTCGGGTATGATGGTAGATCGGTGCTCAATTTCGACCACTCTACCCTGGACGTGCACCAGGCTTGGTAAGCGGGCCGAACAAGCGATGGCTCATCAAGAATGCCTGCTTTCACATAGACCCGGCCGGGGTGCTGGGGGAGGTCCCATACAGCGGAGAACCGCAACTCGAACAAAAATGCCGCCTTATTTCGTTACCGCTGTCAGCAACCTTCGTAAACGAACGAGTCTCGCCGGAAAGAACGCGGAACTCGGCGGCTTCGAACGGAATAGCGACGCTAAAGGCGCTGCCGGTGGATTTGCGACAGTCTTCACAATGACAATAAGCACCCGGACTAAGTGGTTTACCACACGATATGCTCACCGCGCCGCAAAGGCATGTTCCTGTGATGGACCTAGACATAGTTCATCCTAACGGGCCGCCGAAGTAACTTGAGGTGGTGGATGGAAATACAGATGCTGAGCGTGGCAGACGTGGCGCATAAATCAAGAATTATGCACCGCTCCTTAATGAGGCAGACGCGGAAGGCTGCTTATGGAACGGGCCTTTCAGACGACATCATGGGGCTTCCTGAGGAACAGGGACTTGGGCTCTCAAATCCGTGTAGCTTGCAAAAACCCGGGCAGCTCCTGCCGTATACGGGCGCTGGTGCCGGCGGCGATCACAGGTCGAACGCATCATTCAGATGCCTCATTCGAGAATGATTGATCTGCGTCGGCCGGACCCAGGCTACTTACGTTGCTCCGTCCCGGTCGAGCATTGTGCACTCCTGCAGAAACTCGCCCTTGAGGGCAGTGTCGCTGGCCATCTCGCCCCAGTAGTAGGTGTTGACCATGCGGCTGCGGTGGCTGGCGCGCACGCCACGCTGGGTCTTGCACATGTGCACGGCGCTGATGCGCACGGCCAATCCACGCGGAGAGGTCATGTCCATGATGTACTGGCCGATCTGCTTGACGAGCTCCTCCTGGATCTGCAGGCGGGCGGCAAAGTACTCCACGATGCGGTCGTACTTGGACAGGCCGATGATCTTGCCATCAGCGGAGGGCAGGATGCCAATGTAAGCCGCGCCATGGATCGGCATCAGGTGGTGGGCGCACATAGAGCGCAGCTCGATCGGACCTGTGACGATGAGCTGATCATAGGCCTGGGCATTGTCGAACTTGGTGATCCGCGGCGGAGCGGTGTAGCGGCCCGCCAGGATCTCCTCGACGTACATCTTGGCCACCCGCTGGGGCGTGTCGCGGGTGTTGTGGTCGTTCCGATGATCGATACGAAGGATGTCGAACAATTCCTCGACCTTCCGGGCAGCAGCGGCGATCATGACGCTGCACTCGGCCTCGGTCAGAGGCTGATTGAGCGCCTCGTTGCACAGGCGGGGAAGGTTCAGATCGCGGTCGTGAAAGTTCATCATGGGGCCCCTGCGGAGGTATTCTATGATTAGTTTGAAAGATCAATGAGATGAGTAGCCAGTAAGGTGAGCGTCAGCCCTGCCGAGATCAGGACTAGTGTTAGGATGATCCGCGTTACCTTCTCGTGACGCGCCAGCCGAGCGTCTATAGCTTCCAAGCTTCGTTGCTTCGCCTGCTCATGCTTCGCCTTCTTGGTATCGTCGTAGGCTTTCATTTATGCCCCGATGCGAAGTTGTTTATATACCGGTGCTTTACCAGCCTCCCACATAGATGGGAAGATGGTCCGCGAAGCGCGCGCGCTTCGCTAAACGGGCCTCATGAAACGCAACTGCGTGTCGCCGCTTGAGAGCGGATCTTTCGAATACCCTAAGTAATCGGTCTGTGGGAGAGGCAGGCGCGGCTTCCGACGCCTGCCCCCTTCATGCGGGCACGCATGTGGCTTATGGCGGAGGCTTCGTTCTCCACCAGGCTTCTGTTCGACATTCAGGCTCGCGTCTCACGCCGATGTCATCCAGCAGGTGGTCGTTGAGATACTGCACCCGTTCTAACGACCGCTGCTTCCACCAACCGACGATGCTGGAGGTTAAGGCAGCAATGCCCCTGACGAAAGGCTTTGCTGGGCTGGAACGGGTCGCACGCTGATGAGTAGGTGGGATGGTGTCATATCTGCTCTCCACAATCGACACGAGGAGAGCAGAAGCACACAGGACCCTACCCACCTCGGGAGGGTCATTGGGAATGATCACGCCCGCATGAGCGCAACACCAATCCCGTGCACCCTCGCAGGGACGCCGAAATGGAGCATGTTTAGGGTGATGCGATTGATCATGACAAAACTCCTAGCATCAAAAGCAAGTGACACTCCCATTCCCTGAAGGGAATAAGCTTCCTGCTTTTTCAGGCCACGAGGGACTGCGCCTTGCGGCGCGCCGGCGATCCGGCTGTCCGTTTGCGGCGTGAAGCTCCTCCTTGTGGAAGGGAGGTCGCAGGCAACTGCGGTGATGGCGAGGCAAGTCCTCCCGCAGGCCCGTGTCCGGGCTACTACGACGGGCCGGTAAGCTCGACGCGGGGTTATTTACTCCTCGCGCCGCCCGCATCGGGCCGGCTCGTCGATACGTCACTCGAGCGGGGAACGTGACCTTTTGGCCGAAGCCGTTCACGTGCATGTTCGCGGCACCCACGATGTCGCGGTGGCCCTCGAACCCGCACTTTTTGCACTGCCATGTCCGGCCCTTGGGCCGGTGGCGATGGCCGCATTGCGGACACCGGGAAGACGTCCCAAGCTCGTCCCCGATAGAGCACGCAATGCCGGCCCACTCGGCCTTGTGACCGAGGTAGTCCATGTCCTTGCCCACCTCCCAGCGCGAGATGCGCTGGTTGTGGTGGCGCCCGGACTTCAGATCCCGCACGCCGCGCGGATCACCCACGTACAGCTCGCCGATCTCATGCCTGACGCAGAAGTCAATCACCTTGCGGGTGCCCTTGTGGCGCTTGTCACGGATGCGACGGCGCGACAGAAGCGTGCGCTTTTCGCGCGCCTTCTGGAGCCGCTTGGCCCGCCGCGAGCCCTTCTTGCACTTCGAACGCTTGCGGGCGATCTCACCGAGCTGCTTCGACAGCAGGCGCTTGTCGCTCCGGATGCCGCGGCCCGACACCACCAGAGCCTCGCCCGTGCTCGCAGCCACCGCCGCTTGGTGGATCTCGCCGAGGTCGACCGTGGCACGGTTGTCGCCCGGAGAGTCCTTCGCCTTCGCGATGTCCGAACGCACGATGTGCAGCTCGTAGCCCTCGTTCCAGACCAGCTTCACGCCGCCGGGTTCGAAGCCGAGGTCGAGCCTGAAGACCAGGGACTTGCGTCCCCGGCCCATCGGCAGGACCAGGCGCTTCGCCCCTTTATCGTAGTCGACGGCCTGCGCGGGCCAGTACAGAGGGAAGAAGCACTTCTCCTTGTACGGGTAGCGCAGCCACCGCCTTGAGGACGGCTCGTTGCGCCGCCGCTCGGAGGTGGTCTGGACGTTCGTGAGGAGCTGGTGGCAGATCATCTGCACGGTCTGGGAGTGCAGCTTGTACCGTCCCTTGGTGTGCTTCTGGAGCGCGTCGCGGGTTGGCCATGGAGTCCTGTCCTCGCGCGCCTTGCGGTGCGCGCCGACGATGTCGTTCCACAGGCGGCCTGCCTCCATCTGCGCGTCACGCAAGGTGGCCTGCATAAAGCGTGGAATGTCGCTAGGTCTATGGATTGACACGGATTCCATGGCTTCTAAGCTACAGCAATGGAACGTGGCCTACAAGTCGGACGCACGCGCTGGACGCACTACCAGACGGGATACCATCTCGTATGGATTCCCAAGTACCGTCGGAAGGTGCTGACGGCGGACGTCGCCACAGCCACCAAGGATCTGATCGCGGAGGCATGTCTGCGCAACGGCCTGACCCTTCTCGCGGTCGAGACGGACATCGATCATGTCCACATCTTCGTCTCCGCCGCGCCGCGATGGTCACCCGCGCAGATCGCGAACCTGCTGAAGGGCTACACATCGCGCTATCTCCGCGAGCGGTTCCCGGAGCTGAGAAGGGTGTGTGGGCGGGACCAGTTATGGACCCAGACCTATTACGTCGGCACGGCTGGGCAGGTCGCCGCCGAGACGATCCAGCGCTACATCGAGGAATGCCAAGGGAAATAGCCGCTGCGCGGCTGGCCCGCTCTCATCCCAATTCCCTGAAGCGAATGGGACTTCCCGCAGGCTCGTGTTAAGTGAAGTAGTTTGGACTTAATCTGACAGACGGTGTCGTTAGGCTGAGGCATGAGCCGAGGCCGGGCGCGGAGTGGTCGGGGTGCGTAGCGCCCGGCCTCGGCGTTCACCAGGAACATCGTCATGACCAACGAGCAGAAGATCATCCGCGCTAAGGTCGGCCTCTTGGAGCTGGCCAAGCAGCTCGGCAACGTCAGCCAAGCTTGCCACATGATGGGCTTATTGCGCGACGATCTGGAATGGAGGAGCGCGGCGATCAGGCTTGTAATTTGCTGTCGCGGCCGGACGATGATTGTCGCGCCACGACACAGATGCAAGCGCTTTGTTGATTGTCGCTGCGAGCGACAATCAGGATGAGGTCCTGATTGTTGCGCGCGTCGGCGGACGCCCCGGTCCGCGCTTACGCTCAAGGGCTTCTCTGCGGCGGTAGCTCTCCACATTCATCTCGAAGATCGTCGCGTGGTGCACCAAGCGATCCACCGCGGCGAGCGTCATCGCCTGATCCGGAAAGACCGAGTTCCAGGCTCCAAAGGGCTGATTGGCCGTAATCAGCAGCGAGCGACGCTCGTAGCGGGCGCCGATGAGTTCAAAGATCACGCTGGTTTCCGCCTGATCTTTGCTGACATAGGCGAGGTCATCCAGGATCAGCAGATGGTACTTGTCGAGTTTGGCAATCGCCGCCTCGAGCTGTAGATCCCGCCGCGCGCTCTGCAGCTTCTGCACCAGATCGGTGGTGCGGGTGAACAGCACCCGCCAGCCGTTCTCGACCAGGGCCAGGCCCAGCGCGGCCGCCAGGTGCGATTTGCCCCCGCCCGGCGGGCCGAACATCAACAGATTGGCGCCCTTCTCCAGCCAGCTGTCGCCGGCTGCCAGCGCCACCACCTGGGCCTTGCTGATCATCGGCACCGCGGAGAAGTCGAAGCTGTCGAGGGTCTTGCCGGGCGGCAGGCGCGCCTCGTCGAGATGGCGCTGGATGCGCCGGCTGGCGCGCTCGGCCATCTCGTATTCGGCCAGAGCCGCCAGGAAGCGGGCCGCCGGCCAGCCCTCCTTGTCGGCGCGGGCGGCGAAGTCCGGCCAGATCGTCTTGATCGCCGGCAGCCGCAGGTCGTTGAGCGCCAGGGTCAGGCGACCGGCATCAATATCGGGGCTCGTCATGCGACCTCTCCCTGATGGCCGCGGGTGAGTTCCTCGTAGGCGCTGAGCGGCGCATAGGAGACCGTGATGGCGGGCACGGCATCCGCATCCGGACTGAAGCGGGCGCGCAAGCTCTTGAGATCCGGCAGCCGGCCGGCCTTCAGATCCTCGTCGAGGCGCTCGGCAAGTTCGGCTTCGCAGGCGCGCTCATGCGCCAGGGCGAGCAGATCCACCATGGTGCGGCAGGCAACCCGGGCCGGCAGTTTGGCGCACATCGCCTCGAAGGCACGGGCGTAGGCTTGGCGGGGAAAGAGCTGATCGCGGTAGACCAGCCCCATCAGGGCCATGGGCTTGCGTCTGAGCGAGTGGATCACATGCCGGTAATCGACCACATGCCCGTGCCGGCCATTGGGATGAGCCCGCCCGCGCGGCAGCGTGAACTGGTGCGTGCCGCCGAGATAGACCTCGAGGCGATCGTCAAACAGCCTCACGCGCAGCCGGTGGCCGATCAGGCGCGAGGGCACGCTGTAGAACACCTTGCGCAGGACAAAGCCGCTGGTGGAGGTCACGGTGACGATGGCATCCTCGTAATCGGCGGTGCGCCGGTCCGGCAGTTCCTGGAGGACGGCGCGCTCGACCTCAATGCGCGGGATCAGCCGGGCATTGCGGCGTCCGATCACCTCGTCGATGAAGCGGCGGTAGGCACAAAGATCGGTGAAGTCGCGTGCGCCGCGCAGCAGCAGAGCGTCTTCGATTCCCTTCTTGAGGTGGCCGTGCACGCTCTCGATGGACCCGTTCTCGTGGGCGATGCCCGTGTTGTTGCGGCTCGGCTCCATGCCGTAATGGGCGCACAGGGCATCGTAGCGCCGGGTCAGGTCCTCACGGGCGTCGCGATCCAGGTTGCGGAAGGCAGCCGAGAGGCTGTCGCTGCGGTGCTCGCGGGGAGCACCACCCAGGGCCCAGAGGGCGTTCTGCAGCCCCTCGGCCAGCGCGACATAGCTCTCGCCGCCGAGCACCACGTGGGCATGCTCGAAGCCGGAATAGGCGAGCCGGAAGTGATAGAGCCGGTGATCGAGCGGCTGGCCGGCGATGGTGACGGAAAGATCGGCCATGTCGGTGAAATCGGACAGGCCCATGCGTCCGGGCTCATGCACCTGGCGGAAGATGACCTCCTGCTCGGGGCCGTGCAGGGCGCGCCAGGCACGGACGCGACGCTCGAGGGTGCGGCGGATGCCGGGGCCGAGCTCGGGATGGCGGCGGATGATCTCCTCGAAGAGAGCAACAGGGCGCAGGCTCGGGGCGGCTTGGAGCAGAGGAACGATCTCGCTGTCCCAGACGCTCGCGAGCGGGTCGGGACGCCGGCGCCCGCGCGGGGCTTTCTTCTGGGAGGGCAGACGCGGGTCTTTGGCGAGGCGGTAGCCGGTAGAGGGGCTGAAGCCGGCTTTGGCAGCGGCGATCGGGATGGTGTTGGTGTGACGGAGCGTCATGTACAGTCTCATTTGGCAGTCGGTGATGTGGCGGCCGGGCAAAGGCTGGGTTCCTCATTTGGTCGTGAAGAACTCCCATCCTTATCCGGTCGGCCGCGACGGCCAGACGGTGCGGTCCTGAGGATCGCACCGTCACCTCTGATCCTGATCGCCGCTCAACTTCCACCCTGATCGCCGCGCCTTAATGGGCTACTCCCGCGACAGCTTCTACCGCTTCAAGGAGCTCTATGAGACCGGCGGCGAACTGGCCCTGCAGGAGCTGACGCGCCGTAAGCCGCTGCTGGCCAACCGCACTCCACCGGAGGTGGAGGCCGTCATCGTTGAGCTGTCCCTGGAGCAGCCAGCCTTCGGCCAGATCCGCCTTGCCAACGAGATGCGCAAGCGCGGCCACTCGATCTCGCCGGCTGGCGTGCGCGGAGTGTGGCAGCGGCACGATCTCGAGACGATGAAGAAACGGCTCAAAGCCCTGGAAGCGAAGGTCGCGCAGGAGGGCCTGATCCTGACCGAAAGCCAGGTGGCGGCCCTGGAGAAGGCAAAAGCTGAGAAGGATGCTCACGGCGAGTTCGAGAGCGAATGCCCTGGCTATTGTGGGGCGCAGGACACCTTCTACGTCGGCACCATGAAAGGAGTTGGGCGGATTTACCAGCAGACCTTCATCGACACCTACACCAAGGTGGTGTTCGCCAAGCTGTATGACCGCAAGACCCCGCTTACCGCCGCCGATCTGCTCAACGACCGTGTCCTGCCGTTCTTCGATGCCCACGACGTGAAGCTCTGTCGGGTGCTCACCGACCGCGGCACCGAGTACTGCGGCAATCCCGAGCGTCACGAATACGAGCTGTATCTCGCCGTGCAGGATGTGGATCACACCCGCACCAAGACCAAGAGCCCGCAGACGAACGGCATCGTGGAGCGCTTCCACAAGACGGTGCTGGACGAGTTCTATCGCGTGACGTTCCGCAAGAAGATCTATGGCTCGATTGCGGAGCTGCAGCTTGATCTCGATGCTTGGGTGGCGAGTTATAATGAGGAGCGGCCGCACCAGGGCCGGTGGTGCTTTGGCAAGACGCCAATGCAGACCTTCCTCGATGCAATCCCGTTAGCGAAGGAGAAGATGATCGCCGCTTGAAAACACCATCGGACAGATGAGCCCGACCAACTCTCGGACGCCAAATGTCAGATCAAGTTCCAGCTACTACAGGTTAAGTCCCTTGCGTCTACCAGGTCCGCCACGTCCCTACACTCAGAGGCCTAGCGTCTCCTCAACGATCCTCGGATTCCGATCCAGCAGCGCCAGCAGGATGCGAGCTGGCCCGTTCGGGGCACGCCGGCCCTGCTCCCAGTTGCGAAGCGTACCCACCGGCACCCCAATGCGACGGGCAAAGGTGGCCTGCGATAGCCCCGTTTTCGTCCGGACCGCGGCGACATCAATGGCGTCCGGGATCTTGAGGCCATTACCGAGGCTCTGGTCATAGTCCGTCAGGGCAAGCACAGCGCCAAGGCTGGCGATCAACTGATCGAAGTCGTCATGATCCTTGCTCATGCAGCTCTTCCTGATTGAGCCAGGGAGATGCGTCAATAGCGCAAGGCAAACGAGGTTACGCAGAGGGCGGCGGAATCCTGTCCCCGAGGCCCTAAGCGCACCGCCGGCGCTTGATGATGCAGTGGCTTCGGGCCTGCTCCGCCCCGACCGCGCCTACGGCTTCTCGCGCCTGGATAGCATGCGTGGGGACGAGCCCCGCTCTTATACAGCCGCCGTTGCCAGAGGTGCCGGCGACATTCTCAACTAAGTAGCATAGAGTTCACAGTGCAGAAATGTGGCCTTGGCTTTCCGACTTAAACGATGCGCTCATCCAAGATGGGAGCATCGGACAGATCCGGAAATGCAAATCCACTATTGGGTCCGAGGCTCTAACTCGCGTTCGTGGCGACGGGTCGGCCGGGCTCCTGGGTCCACTCCGACATCGAGCCGTCGTAGAGCGTCACGGCGGGGCGTTGGAGCAATTCCGAGAGAACAAACCAGTTCGTCGAGGCAAGGTGGCCAGTGTTGCAATAGCTGATCACAGGCCCCGCCGGAACATGCTCGAAGAGTTGCTCCAGTTCAGCAACGGGACGCAGGCGTCCTGTTCCCGCCCGGAAGGCTTTGTTGTGGTCCAGGTGCACTGCACCCGGCAGATGGCCGGCGCGCACCACCTGCGGGCTCTTCTCACTCCCGTCGAACTGCGCCTGCGAGCGCCCGTCGAGCAGTGTTGCGGCGGCTGTCACGACGGCCTTCTCAACAGCCTCGGCCTCTGCGCGCAGGCGTCCTGTGAGCCGCACGGGATAGCCCTCGCTCACAGTTGGGAGCGACAATCCCGCCTCCTCAGGTCGGCCGGCGTCGCGCCAGGATCGGTAGCCGCCATCGAGAACCGACACGCGTTCATGACCGGCAACCCTGAACGTCCAATAGACCCGTGCGGCCGCGCTGAAATCGGACGCAGCCTCCCCGGCCGATACGACGACCACATGATGCCCGGGCTTTACGCCGATGCGGCCCAGCAGCGCGGATAAATGGCCTGCATTGGGGAGCAGGCCGCCGGCGCCACCTTTGGCGATCCGCCAGCCGTCGGCGGCATAGTCGCTGTGAACGGCACCAGGAATGTGACCGGCCGCGAATTCCACTTGGCCACCGCCCTCCGCCGAGCGGATGTCAACGATTAGAACTGAGGGATCGGCAATATGATCTGAAAGCCATTCGACTGAGACGAGGGGGAAGTTGTCATGACAATGGCTCCGAGCAATTACGCTGCCTCGCGGGGATCAACGGTCCAGGAGTGCGTGATCTCCGCAACCTGACCCAGCATGATGGACGCGGAGCAATACTTTTCCTTTGACAGCTGGATGGCACGTTCCACTTTCTGCGGCGAAAGTCCCTGTCCTGAGAGACGATATTGGAGATGGATCGTCGTAAACACCTTCGGATCGGTGCGCGCTCGCTCGGCGTCAACTTCGACCACGCAATTGGTGACAGGCTCGCGCCCGCGCTTGAGGATGAGCAACACGTCGAACGCCGTGCAGCCGGCGAGCCCTAGCAACATCAGTTCCATGGGGCGGACACCGGCATTGCGGCCACCGTTCTCCGGTGCGCTGTCCAGTACGATGGTGTGCCCGCTGCCGGATTCGCCTGTAAACATCGTGTCCTCGACCCAGGACACACGCGCTTTCATTCCAATCATTTCACTTCCTTGAGGATCGGCGTCGGGCAGCCCCATCAGCGCATTGTGACGCCGTCTGCAATCAAGCTGACGGCGTCACTGTTTCAGGGGAGGGCTTTCGCCCCGCACTTCGCGTGGGCGGTATCGGATCAGCTCGCCTTCGCGGGCTGGGGCACGATGCGCAGGTAAGGCTTCGGGGCTTTCCAGCCGCCGGGATAAAGGTTCTTGGCTTCTTCGTCCGAGACAGAGCCGGCGATGATGACGTCGCCGCCCTGCTTCCAATTGGCAGGAGTCGCAACCCGATGCTGGGCCGTCAGTTGGAGGGAGTCGATGACCCGGAGCACTTCGTCGAAATTGCGGCCTGTCGTCATCGGATAGACAAGGACAAGTTTGATCTTCTTGTCGGGACCAATGATGAAGACATTGCGAACGGTCTGGTTGTCAGCGGCCGTACGTCCCTCGGACGTTTCGCCTGCATTGGCCGGGAGCATGCCATAGAGCTTGGAAATCTTGAGGTCGGGATCTCCGATGATCGGATAGTTGACGGCTGCCCCTTGTGTCTCCTCGATGTCATGCGCCCAGGCCTCGTGCTTCTCCACGGGATCGACGGAAAACCCGATGACCTTGACGCCACGGCGGTCGAACTCAGGCTTGAGGCGCGCCACCTCGCCCAATTCCGTCGTACAGACAGGGGTGAAATTCTTCGGATGCGAGAACAACACTGCCCAGGAATCGCCAATCCATTCATGGAAGCGGATCGGGCCCTCGGTCGTCACCGTCTCGAAATCTGGAGCAGTCTGGCCGATTTGAAGTGTCATGGCAGGGAATCTTTCTCCGTTAAGCGTGGGTCGGTCTTTGCGCCTGCAAGGCAGTCTGCAATCTGCTTGGTCCGATCACGTGTATTTCTTCGTTTCGCTGCCAGTTACAGAATGCATGCGGCAGGTCCTCGTCCCGGCCTCAGCCTTGAGTCCGAACAGGATCGCTCCTGACGTCTTGCGGCGGAAGCCAACCTGACACCAGGGATGCACCCATTGGCAGGGCCGAAGTGTCCGTCAGAGGAGGCACCAAGTCAATGAAAATGTTCGTTTTACAGAACATGCCAGAGTAAAATAGATTACTCACAATGGCCCTTCTCAAGAGAAGAATCTTCCAAATGGGCCTGATGAAAACATAAAAAGGGCCTCCGGGGGCCGCGCCTGAACAAATAAAAAATTACTCTTTGTTTGAGAGCGCAGTTTCAGAATGAACCTACTGCGGAAATAACGATCCGGGAGAAGTTAATTCTCTGAAGCCGTGCCCGAGCACTGAGAACGAGCGATGGAACGGCGCAAAAACAACCATGCTGGCGCCCGGGTTCGTTTGACACCCGTTCTTTTTAGCGGATATTGCTGTGCCTGCATGGGAGCGATCGGTGGTCTTCTGCCGGCTTCCATTTCGATCAGAACCCGGAGGGTAGGATGCACAACAAATCCCTAGACGTCGCTGGAACGAATAAACATTCCTGCTTGCGGTCTGTCCTGCCCGCCGTCGGTTTGATCATCCTGGGGAGTGCCGGCTTTCTGCCTTTCATCGGCACCGCATCAGCCCAAACGCAGTTGCTGAACGTCTCCTACGATCCGACGCGTGAGCTTTACCGCGAGATCAATCAAGCCTTTGCGGATGATTGGAAGGCAAAGACAGGCGAGACCGTCTCGCTCCGGACGTCCCATGGTGGATCAGGCGCTCAGGCTCGTACGGTGATTGATGGCATCGACGCCGATGTGGTGACGCTCGGCATTCCATCCGACATCGATGCCATTGCGAAAGTGACGAAGAAGATCCCGGCTGACTGGCGCAGCAAGCTACCCAACAACTCCCTGCCTTACACGTCGACCGTGGTCTTTTTGGTTCGCAAGGGCAATCCGAAGGAGATCAAGGACTGGGGCGATCTTGTGAAGCCAGGCGTCCAGGTGATCACGCCTAATCCAAAGACCTCCGCGGGTGGTCGCTGGAACTTCCTGGCAGCCTGGGGCTACTCCCAGACCAAGGACGGCGGTGCCGATAAAGCGAAGGAGTTCATCACCGCCCTCTACAAGAACGTTCCGGTGCTTGATACGGGCGCTCGCGGATCAACTGTGACCTTCGCGCAGCGCGGCCTCGGGGATGTTCTTCCAGCTTGGGAGAATGAAGCGTTCCTGGTCCTCGACGAATTCGGGCGCGACAAGTTCGAGATCGTGGTGCCGACGGTGTCGATCCTGGCGGAGCCGCCGGTCGCTCTCGTTGAGGGTAATGTCGATGGTAAGGGCACGCGCAAGGTCGCTGAGGCCTTTCTCAACTTCCTCTACACCGACAAGGCACAGGCGATTTTTGCCAAGCACCATTACCGGCCGATCAAGGCCGAGGCCGCCAAGCCGGAGGATCTTGCGGCTCTTCCAAACCTGAAGCTGTTCACGATCGAGTCCCTGCAGGGCAACTGGGACGACATCCAGAAGAACAACTTCGATTCCGGCGGGCTCTTCGACCAGATCAGCAAGCGCTGACCATGAGCTCTGCGTCCTACCTGCGTCTCAAGCAATCGAGCGTGCTGCCGGGCTTCGGCGTCACGCTCGGCTACACGCTGCTGTACCTTGGATTGCTGGTGTTGCTGCCGCTCGGCGCGCTTGTGGTAAAGGCTTCAGGCATCGGGCTCGCCGGGATTGTGGCAACCGCCACGGAGCCTCGGATCGCTGCGGCACTCAGGACGAGCTTCAGCATCTCCCTCCTTGCCGCCGCCGTCGCCTCTCTCTTCGGCCTCCTGATCGCCTGGGTTCTCACCAGATACGACTTCCCTGGCCGTAAGCTCATCGATGCGATCGTCGATCTACCCTTTGCCCTGCCGACGGCCGTCGCTGGCATTGCACTGGCCGCTCTCTATGCGCCGAATGGCTGGGTGGGCTCGCTTCTCGAGCCTCTCGGTCTCAAGGTAGCCTACACACCGCTTGGTATCTTCGTCGCCCTGGTCTTCATTGGGCTTCCCTTTACCGTTCGCACGGTCCAGCCGTTGATCATAGAAATCGAGAATGAGCTGGAGGAGGCCTCTGCCACCCTCGGCGCGACCCGCTGGCGCACCCTTTGGAGTGTTCTCCTGCCTCCGCTTCTCCCCGGCGTGCTGACCGGCTTCGCCCTGGCCTTCGCCCGCGCGGTCGGAGAGTACGGCTCCGTGATCTTTATCGCCGGGAACCTGCCCTATGTCTCCGAAATCGCCCCGCTGCTGATCGTAATCAAGCTGTCGGAATACGATTACACCGGCGCGACGGTGATCGCGACGATCATGCTGGCGATCTCATTCTCAGTGCTGTTGCTGATCAACCTGATCCAAGCCTGGAGCCGCAAGAGGTTTGGCCATGTCTGATCTCAGCGCTGTTCTCGCGCCATCGGTTTTAGCGCAGCAGAGCGTCGTGACCGAGCATAAGCTGGTCCGACGGCTCGCCATCACGGTGGCGCTCGTCTTCCTGCTCCTCTTTGTGGTTCTGCCGCTGGCTGTCGTCTTCGTGGAAGCCTTCAGGCGAGGGCTAGCGGGTTTTCTCGCCGCCTTTCAGGAGGCGGATGCGTTGGCAGCAATCCAGCTGACACTGACCGTCGCGGCCATCGCGGTGCCGTTGAACCTCGTGTTCGGTCTCGCGGCATCCTGGGCCATCGCCAAGTTCGAATTCAAGGGCAAGAGCCTGCTGATCACCCTGATCGACCTGCCGTTCTCCGTCTCGCCGGTCGTCTCCGGCCTCATCTACCTGCTTCTCTTCGGCGCCCAGGGCTTGTTCGGACCTTGGCTCTTGGCGCACGGCATCAAGATTGCGTTTGCGCTGCCAGGCATCGTGCTCGCCACGATCTTCGTGACCTTCCCCTTCGTGGCGCGGCAGCTCATCCCGCTCATGCAGGAGCAGGGAACGGCAGAGGAAGAGGCCGCCCTGACGCTGGGTGCGAGCGGCTGGCGCACCTTTCTCACCGTGACGCTGCCCAACATCAAATGGGGACTGCTGTACGGCGTTCTGCTTTGCAATGCCCGGGCCATGGGGGAGTTCGGCGCGGTGTCCGTCGTTTCGGGACACATCCGCGGCTTGACCAATA
The DNA here is from genome assembly GCF_044784385.1 of Microvirga sp. RSM25. Lineage (NCBI taxonomy): Bacteria > Pseudomonadati > Pseudomonadota > Alphaproteobacteria > Hyphomicrobiales > Methylobacteriaceae > Microvirga > Microvirga sp. RSM25. The sequence goes on from NZ_CP173040.1 coordinate 304,483, forward strand.
CCATCCCGCTTCACGTGGAGATTCTTTATAATGAGTATAACTTCGTTGCGGCCTTTGCCGTCGCCTCGCTCCTCGCCGGTCTCGCCCTCCTCACATTGGCGCTCAAGTCCATCCTCGAGTGGCGTCATGGAGCCGATCTTGCCGGCGGCTCATCCCACTGAGCGGAGCCAAGCGGTCGATATCCGTGTCGCCGGCGTGACGAAGACCTTCTCAGGTTCGGCTGCTCTTCACGATGTGGATCTGGAGGTCCGGCCTGGAGAACTCCTGGCGCTGCTTGGTCCCTCGGGTTCGGGCAAGACCACATTGTTGCGCATCATTGCCGGATTGGTGGAGGCCGATCGCGGACAGGTGTTCTTCGGAGGCGTGGATGCCACCTCCCTTTCCGTGCAAAAGCGTCAGGTCGGCTTCGTCTTCCAGCATTATGCTCTGTTCAAGCACATGAGCGTTGCCGATAACATCGCCTACGGCCTGCGGGTGCGTGAGCGCGCGACCCGTCCGTCGAGGAGCGAGATCCGGCGCCGTGTTTCTGAGCTGCTCGATCTGATCCAGCTCTCCGGCTATGAGAGCCGGTTCCCGGCGCAGCTCTCCGGCGGCCAGCGCCAGCGCGTCGCCCTGGCCCGGGCGCTCGCCGTTGAGCCGCGCGTCCTGCTGCTTGACGAGCCGTTCGGAGCCCTTGATGCCAAAGTGCGCAAGGATCTCCGCGCCTGGCTGCGCGACATTCACGAGCGCACCGGCAAGACCACGGTCTTCGTCACGCACGATCAGGACGAAGCCTTGGAACTGGCGGATCGGGTGGCGGTCCTCGATCGCGGACATCTCGAGCAGGTTGGCAGCCCCGATGATGTGCAGGATCATCCTGCAACGCCCTTCGTGATGACCTTTCTCGGTCAGGCCGCTCGCTTCAACGCCGAAATCCGCGACGGGCGCGTGCTGGTGAACGGAAAGCTTGTTCCTTGCGCTGCCCCGAAATCCACGATTGGACAGGCGAGCCTCTATTGCCGTCCATGGCATCTGAAGCCGGTCCCCGCCGGTCATGGATCCCATCAGGGCATCATCAGTGGCGTTCGGCGCCTGGGATCCATGCGCCGGATCGAGGTGTTGCAAGCGGACGGTACGAAGCTCGAGGTCGAGGCCCCGCTTGTGACGACCCTAAGGGTGGGTGAGGAGATCGGCCTGGACATCCTGGACGGTGTGATCTTCCGGGAAGGCTGAAATCTTATGAGCACCGCCCGTGTATTTCTGCTTGCCCCCGCTCTGGCTCGTCTGATCGAGAAGGAGAGGGGAGGCCACCACATCCGGCAGGGCTACTTCCCGGATCGTCCGGACCGGAGCACTCACGTGCAGGTGGAGGGCGAGACGGGTCAGCTCGTCCTGGTAGCCCATCAACCGACCGGCCCTGTCGAGCAGGTCACTGACATTCCCCGCTCTCAGGCCGAGGCTCTGCTCGAGTTGGTTGCCGGACGGGTGGAGCACCTGAGGGTCAGCCTGACCATCGGCCCTCAACCGGTCACTCTCCGCCGTTTCGTCACACCAGGACCGCTGGATTTGATAATCGTCATAGCCGAGCCGAGCAAGCAGATCCGCACGTTTCAGCCGCCGGCCTGGTTCGGCCCCGAGGTCACGGGAGACCCTGCTTACCAGACCCGCTCCATGGCACTGGCCGGGCTGCCAGCGGCACCTGAGGTTGAGATTACAAACGCGGCGCTCCACAGCCTGCTCGATACCCTGGATGGCCGCTCTGGAGTCCACGAGCCACAAGCGGCGGCTCCTCAGCCGGTTGCATCCACGAAGTCAGCTGAGGCTGAGGCCGAAACGGACGATGAGCAAGATCTGAACGATCTTGAGATCGAGGATAGCGTCATCCGGGAACTCGCCCGATCCCTGAGCCCTCGCCGGCTCTGATACGTCCGATGTGCGCTCAAATTCACGGTGGGGTAGACGGCCGCCCCTGCGGAGCGGCCCGATTGAGCGCATGCGGCCTCATTAGCAAAAAAGCGCCGAAAGCCCTCTCCACTTCAGGAACAGGATGGATAGGCGCTGCGGCGAATGCCGCACAATCATATCTTGAACCTTGGCCATTGTGACCGTATATCAGAGTAATGGCCGGAACAGACCAAGAACCCGCTTATTTAACGTTCAGCTTCCGCGTAAAGGACGCGACGAGCGGCAAGCACCTGGTCCGCCTGTCCAATGCGGTGAATACCACTTGGAACTACGTCAACGAGGTCAGCGAGAGATCCGCACGGCGTGGCCCGAAATGGGTCACGAAGAAGCAGCTGCGCGACCTCACCAAGGGTGCGAGCAAGGAGCTTGCCCTGCCGTCTCAGGTGATCCAGGAGATCATCGACGAGTTCCTGACCAAGCGGAAGGAAGTCGGGCGACCAAGACTGCGCTGGCGGGTGAGCCGCGGGGCCCGCCGCTCGCTCGGCTGGATCCCGTTCACGAACCAGGATGTCGAGATCAGCGGGTCGATCGCGCTGTTCCGCGGTCGCAAGATCCCGCTATAGCAGCACCGCGAGATCCAGGGTCGGTTCGTGTCCGGCAATTTCTCCCAGGATGCGCGGGGCCGCTGGTCCTGCAACATCGTCTGCGAGATCGAACGCCAGACGACGAACCGGACCCACGTCGTTGGCATCGACCTCGGGCATAAGACGGCGGCCCAGTGCTCCGACGGACCGGAGTTACCTCAAGCCCAGTTCTACCGTGATCTGGAGGCAAAACTCGCCGAGGCACAGCGGCGGGACCGCACGCGCCAGGTCCAGACGATCCACGCCAAGATCGCCAACCGCAAAAAGGACGCGCTTCATAAGTTCTCCCGGGCGGTGGTCAACCGCTCCGGTGCCGTCTTTGTCGGCAACATCTCGTCCACCTGGCAGATCGCATCGGGCGCCGCGAAGGCGACGCACGATGTGAGCTGGTCCATGCTGCGCAACCTCCTGGAGTACAAGAGCGATCACGCCGGAGTTGCCTTTGCCCAGGTGAATGAGGCCTTTACAACGCAAGCCTGTTCTGAGTGCTTCGCGCTCAGCGGTCCACACGGTCGAGAGGGTCTTGCGGTCAGGCAATGGGTGTGTAGCGACTGTGGTGCGGTTCACGACCGCGATCAGAACGCTGCCCTGAACATTGCCCGTCTCGGGTGCGAGACGCTGGGTCTGAAGGGACCTGGAAGCCTCGGCCTTTAGGACGAGGAGGCATCACGCCGTCTTCAAATCCACGGCCGATTCTTTGCCGGTGCGGCGATCCGCCTGAACCTCATAGGAGATCTTCTGGCCTTCTGCGAGACCAGGCAGGCCGGAGCGTTCGACCGCACTGATATGCACGAACACGTCCTTGCCGCCAGTATCCGGTTGAATAAAGCCATAACCCTTCTGCTCGTTGAACCACTTCACCGTCCCTGTAGCCATGAAAATCTTTCCTTTGTTGTGCAGAACTGTGAGAGTCCACATGCAAGACCCCCTGTCGCTTTCGCATCAGGCGGTGCAGCGCCTGATATCAGGTGCACTCTAAATGCTCAGCAAATGCGATCAAGTCAGCCTGTTTCGAAACTGAGAAGCTGCAGACGTCCAGGGGATCCTCGCGACGATCACGGGACAATTCAAGACCCGTGTGGAAGCCCAGGGCTGGATCAGTTGCTCGCGATCACCTGAGTGCGCCCACAGCTGAAGTTCCTTCCGAGGCGGTTGCGATGGATATCGAACTGTGCTTTGCCAGCCCACGACACGTTGGTCACCAAAACAAGTGACTCGCATTCAGCACCGACCATGAGACAGCGAACAGATGCCCTACCGTCTTATCCAACTGGCTCCAGGCAGCTACGATCTTCTGCTGCATGGCGAGATTATTGGAAGCATTGTGCGGAGTGGCTCGCGCGCCGACCAGGTCACGTGGACCGCAGAGCTTCTGAACGATCCCGCACCTGGGCCATGGCCCCCGCCGTTTAACCAGGTTGAGCATACGTTCAAGTCGCTCGAGGAGGTGTGCGTCTGGCTGGGGGACCCCGAAATCAAGCCGTTACGCCGGACTGAATAGGTGTTTTGAGCAGCCAATGCCCGCTGTCGCACAAGCAGGAGTCTCGTACCTTGGGCTCTCACGGGCCCAGCTCTGTGCTGGAGTCACCAGAAATTCTGAGGACACCTGAAGTCATGCGATCTAAGGGTAACAGAGAAAGCCTCTGCACTTCCTTGAAGATTGCTAAGATTCCAGGACCAAGTTCCATCAAAAATGTTCAGCGTCTTATGCGATTGATTGATCGAGATTGCTGAATCCTCTGCCATTCGACAAGCAGCGCAATGTCACGATGCCGTCATCGGGCGGCTTCAGGTGAGCCCTGTGGCCGCTTGGATCGAGTGACGAGGACAGGCATGGATGCATTGCTGTCCTTATCTCTCACTCAGCCTGCTCGGACCCGCCGCTCAGCGACCGCTCACAGTCGAGCCTTAGCACTCCCGCCGCGCATCTTGCGCGATATCGTGCCTGGCAATGCAGGTGTCGGGCAACTCATGGTCAGAGAGGGTCTTAGCACTACAGTTGCACCTTCTGAAGATGGGCTCATAATCTGCTGATCTGACCCAGGAGGCTGCCATGACGGGTGTGCCCATCGAGCAGATGCTCGAGCTCTGGTGTGTGGAGTTGCGTCAGGTCAAAGCGGATCTCCAATCCTTGTTTGCTCATCCGAGTGTTGGCGCCTCAGCGGCTGCTTTCCTCGACGGATTGTTGGGGCCGGAGCGGCGCAAGACCGGCTGGATGCGGGCGGAAGCCGCAGGAGACTCGGGCCCCTGGCGTCAGCAGGCGGTGCTCGGGCGCAGCCACTGGGACGCGGATGCCCTGCGGGACATGGTGCGCGACTATGCTCTTGAGACGCTCGCCGCGCCCGGGGCCGTGCTGGTGATCGACGAGACCGGCTTTCTCAAGCAGGGTCAGCACTCGTGTGGCGTCGGTCGGCAGTACACCGGATCAGCGGGCAAGATTACCAGCTGCCAGATTGGCGTATTTGCCGCTTATGTCTCGGACAAGGGCTGCGCCTTCATCGACCGCCAGCTGTATCTGCCGCAGGACTGGACGAACAAGCCGGAGCGTCGGACCGCCGCTCATGTGCCCGACAACCTCCACTTCGTCACCAAGCCGCAGATCGCCACACAGATGATCGAGCGCGCGATTGCCGCCGGTGTGCCGTTCGACTGGGTGGCCACCGACACGGTCTATGGTGTCGGTAAAGTGGAGATGCAGCTGCGCCGGGCCGGCAAGGGCTATGTGCTGGGCGCGCATGCCACCGATCAGTTCTCGTCCTGGATCGACAAACCCGAAGTGGCCGGCACGGCCGAGAAGATTGCGCAGGCTCTTGCGCCCGAGGCTTGGACGCGCCTGTCGGCGGGCGACGGCACCAAGGGAGCGCGCCTGTACGACTGGGCTTATCTCGAACTCGCTGATCTTGAGGCGGAGGAGTACAACGAGGATCTCACCGGCCTGTGGACCCGTGGCCTGCTGATCCGACGCAGCCTCAGTGATGAGGACCTGGCGTTCTTCTCGACCTGGTGTCCGGCCGGCACGCCGATCGAGATCCTGGTGCGGGTCGAGGGGCAGCGTTGGACGATTGAGGACGCGTTTGAGACCGCCAAGACGGAGTCGGGCCTGACGCATAACGAAACCCGCTCGTGGCAGGGCTGGCACCGGCATGTGTCCCTGGTGATGCTGGCGTTTGCCATGATGGCGGTGGTGCGCGAGCGCGCCAACACGCTCACGTCACCCCAAAAAAGAAACGACGAAGCCAAGCTGCAGCGCTGGTACGCTGGTCTGTCCAGGAAATCCGCCGCGTGGCCACACGCCTCCAGCAACACCAGATCGAGCCTGCCCTCGTGATCGCCTGGTCCGCGTGGCGCCGCGCGCATCAGGCGATGGCGCAGGCCTCTCATCGCAAACGAAAGGTGCAACTGTAGTGTTAGAGGCTGGTGAGCAATTATCTTTCTTTTCGCGTGAGACGCCGCAGCAGGATGCGGCTCATCGCGAGATAGAGCAGCATCTCGCCGGTCTCGATCAAACGTTCATAGTCTTTCGCGAGCCGGCGGTTGGTGGTCAACCAGGCGATCGTTCGTTCAACAACCCACCTTCGCGCGAGCACCTGAAACCCGCTCGGGCGTGGTGGCGGCTCCGCGTCAGCCCGCATCCAGGTTCCGCCGCTCCACCCATGCTGCGGGATGGACAATCGCCAGCCCAGGGCCTTCTGAAGCCAATCCTTCAGCCCTCGATAAGCCGTGTCGGCCCACATCAGCTCAATGGCCGGAAACAGATGCTGCAGCCCCTCCAGCAGGAGTTCGGCTCCGGCACGATCATGGATGTCGGCTGGATGCACCTTGTTCTTCAGCAGATTGCCTTGCGTATCAACGAGAAGATGGCGCTTGCGGCCCTTGATCTTCTTGCCGCCATCATAGCCGCGCGGCCCACCCATCTCGGTGGTCTTGACCGACTGGCTGTCGATGATCGCCGCACTCGGTTGAGGAGACCGGCCGATCGCACGGCGGTAGCTCTCCCGCAGAGCCTGGTTCACCTGCTCCCAGGTGCCATCCTCGCGCCACTGCGCGTAGTGGTAGAAGACGGTGCAGCGCGGAGGATACTCGTGCGGCAGCAACCGCCATTGGACTCCGGTGCGCAGCAGATAGAAGATCGCATCAACGATGCGTCGGAGCGGGTAGGTCTGCCGCCGCCCGGCCGGATGGCTGCGGGGAACGAGGGGCTCGAGCAGCGCCCACTCGGCATCATTGAGGTCGCTGGCGTAAGAACAGACATCCATGGCGGGGCTCCTCAAGGGTCAAACAGCCCGCATCCGCCTCACCGATTCCAGTGAAATCTATTCTGAATCAATCAGTTGAAGCGAGCAATAAAATTGCTCACCAGCCTCTAATTGCCGTTCCATTTCTCGAGATCACAACCAATGGCGGAGACGTAGAAGAATAAATGACAGAAACAGCCTCAACAATCGCATTGAACAAACCCACTGTATGGCCAATGGGGGTACGCCCGAGTTCGGCTTTCAGTCTATGGCTTCCACTCGTGGGATCCTGAGTGGCAGCAAAATAGTGCATATAATGTGCAGACAGCAGGCGAAATACACTCGCTATCTACAACCGTCACTGGCCGAGCAATTCGACCAGCCCGCCGCGTGGACGCCTGCCAGATTTCGTTCCATCTTTGCGGTCCTAACCAGGTTTGTAACACAGCCCCAGAGGTAATACTCAGTAAGCCCAACTCCTTGCCTTCATGACCAGAAAATCGCGGAATACCTGCAGGCGTGCCACAGAGCGCATTTCCTCCGGGTACACGAGATAGGTGTCTAAATAGGGCCAATCGAGATCTCGAAGGATCCGCACGATACCCGGTGCTCCCTCCATCGCGTACGCCGACGCCATGCCAACGCCGGCCCCTGTCTGGAGGGCGTTCTTCAATGCCATGCTGTCATTGACCACCAGATGTGGCTCACGGGCGTTATTGGCGTCACGCTCTAATGAGATGAGTTGATGCATGTCCAGGATGTAATCCGGTTGATTGCCCCCCAGGCAGACGATCCGGTGACGGTCGAGGTCCTCTATGCTTTTTGGCTCCCCCGCCCGTTCAAGATAGGAGCGTGAGGCGTAGGGATAGTATTGAACCGTGAAAAGCCGTCGCTGGAGCAGATCAGCCTGGATCGGCTGCCGTAGCCGGATGGCGATATCGGCTTCCCGCATGGCGAGGTCGAGTTCATCATTGGTCAAGATGAGCTCGATCTGAATCTCGGGATATAGATCCAGAAACTCGGAGATCCGTCCGGCGAGCCAAGTCCCACCAAGGCCCACCGTCGCCGTCACCTTAAGGTGTCCGCTTGGGCTTTCTTTGGTGTCCGTCAGGTGCGCGTGCGTTGCCTCAAAGCGCTTCCAGACGTCACGAGCACTGCGAAATAAAACATCACCGTGCTCGGTCAGAATCAGACCCCGGGCGTGACGATGAAACAGCGTCACCTTCAGATCGCGTTCGAGGGCAGCAATCATGCGGCTAATCGATGACTGGTTCAGTCCGAGTTTCACGCCGGCACGGGTAAAGTTACCAGCCTGAGCCACTTCATAGAACAGCCGAACTTTCTCCCAGTCCACAGCAGATCCCCTTCGGCACTTTCCTAACGTCTAGATGAGGCGGCGCCAAGCTGTAATTCCTACACTGAGCGCTAGATCGGAGTGGTCATACCGAGACCCACCTTTATGTGGGAAGCCAAGGGACAGGTCCTTGCGCGAACTTGGATTCTAAAGACCGGACTTCGCATTCGTATGACAGGCATTACTTCCATTCTTGGAGCTGCTGCATTGAAAGCGCAGATTGCACAGTAGCGTTGCGGCTGCAGTTCATGCTGCCATATGGCTCTTCGACCTTCAGGTACTATCGTTCGCAGGCGCTGTCCGCAAGGATTTGGTAATAGCCGCCGTGCTCGGCCTCAGAGAGCCAGTTGATGTCGAAGGTCGCCGCGGTGAGTTACTGCCGCGCCCTTACGCCTCCCGCACCCCAAATGGTCGCGGACTTTTGGGAGCCGTCCCGGAAAGCTTAGGTACAGCCCGCCTACCTCGGCCACTTTCAAGCCAACTCGCTGAAGGACCAAATGACCCGGAGCCCACTCCCTTCAGTTCCTTCTGATGCCTGTCCCCTGAAGGTATCCTGCGGCTTGAGACTGCTCATTTCGAAAGCGGTCACCCGTTCAACTCGCTGCAAGGATGCGAGATATTCATCCACATACAGGGATCCTTCCGCGGCTTTGCTCTCCCGCAACGTGTTGCGCCAGCGCTTGAGGAGCTTCTCGTGATTGGCAAGGAACCCGGACAAGCGTGACTCACCATTAAGCACCCGAATGGTGACCTTCCAGAATGTCAGTGGAACGAAAACGCCCTGATCATCGAGATCGTCACAGCTTGGATCGTCCTGGCCGAACACAGGACCCTAGCGGGCCGATCAAGCATGACGGACCACTACGGCGAACAACCTCTTCTCTTTGTAGGGAGGGCACAGACAAAACTGGGAAGACGGCTCGCTCATGCGCCCCTCGGCGGAACTGCATGGCGCGAGTTGGGGCTTTCCGCCCATCACGAACAGGACTGCCCAAGAACAATCGAGCCGAGCACTCCCATCAGGTGGTGCGACCACGGGAACGGAAGTTTCAGGGCGTCAAGTCTGCTAGATCAACTCGACGCTTCTTCATTATGCACTGGATCAGCCGTGGCACGCCACTCTGGCCAATCCCGAGTCCTGGTTTCTGTGCAATGAGCGTCCCTGCGTGCCAAGGTCTCCAGCTCCGTCGGTTTGAGCCAGCCCTCGCGCTCTCACGCCGGCTTATGTTGCCTTCCGCACACAAGGCGAACCTCGGCGCCTGGAAGCCGCAATCTCATCGGTTCAATCACTGGCCTATGCGGGTCCCCTGCCAACGCTCCACGAGCGGCCTCGCAATCGACCGCGCATGGCTCAGAGCCAATGTGGATCACTACTCATCCGTTGCGACGGACTTGCAGCATCTCCTCCTTGCCATCTCTCCCGGCGCGCCCTTGCGCTACCCCTTCCATCATCGAATCTGATTGAGGCGCTGGGTGAATAACCGGCAAGAATAAGACCTCACCTTGCGTACATGCGGAAAATCGGGAATGTAGCCTACGGCCTGCCGTCCTGATCAGGCTCGACATTCGATGTCAACATTTCGGTGGGGCTGTGGCGCTATGCGATGCTTTTTTCACCTGGTAAGCACGCACGACCAGATCTTGGACGACACCGGACTCGAGGTCATGGACCTGGACGCAATGCATCAGCAAATTGCGCGGGCGATCCATGAACACCGCCAAGACGATCATCACAATGAGGAGGATTGGCGTGACTGGCAGCTCGATGTGGTCGATGAATCTGGAAACCTACTCGTCTCAATGCCGCTTGGCATGCCGTTAGCCTGAGACGGATCTACGCGGGGCGGGACGGCGGTCGTCCATCGCTACGTGGCTTAGAGGAGCGGAGACCCAGCCGCGCCAGGACAGCCTTGGTATATGCTGCAACCTGTTCGGCTTGTGTGGCCTCCCCTGAGACCTGAGCTCTACTTCCTCCTTTGTCCTTCTTGCCATCGGTCATTGCCCGTCGTCTCTGCATACTGGTGGAAAGTATTGTCAGGTATCGAACTGACGATACACCATCAGCCCACCTGCACTAACTTGGCAACGGAAAAGCTGTAGTTTCCGCATAGTCCAAGAGTAGTAGCGGCTGTCGCGTGTCTGGTCCTACTCAGGCTCTTGCGTAGAGCGGCTTCGGCCTCCGGCCAGAATTCGCGTCGAGGCAGAACCTCTCGACCCGCACTTGCCACTCCGGCAGGTAACGTCGGCAGTACATTCCCAGGAGTGATAAGTGTCGGCCGCATCGCGTTCGGCTCGTCAGGTAGAGCCCGCGCTGGTGGTGGAAATGAGTGAGGATTGTGCCCGAATCGGACGGTCCGGCCACACCCCTTGATCTTGGGGAAGCGCCGAGCCTGGGCGCTGCCAAAAAGTGAGCTGCTCCGTCTCAATGCGCGCTCATTCTACTGGTCAGTAGGAGCAAAAAGAAGTAGCACCCATGTGTAGGCGATCGCGCACTCTGCCATCTGTCGGGAAAGTAACATTTCTGAACATACTCTACCCGGCCTTGGACATCTCCAGGACGGCTCAGGCCTCCGTCTTGATCCGCCATTCCTCAGACAAGGTGCTGGCGAGCTCGCCAGTGAAGGGGTGCTGCCAGCGATTACCCCCTGTGTTGAGGAAGAGGTAAGCAACGATTACTGCGCCAACGATAATGAGAGCGACAGTGGCAATCAGAATGGGCCAGCCAATTCGGGTTTCACGAGCCAAGCGCTCATTCACCTCTTGGCGCTTCTGATCTAGTGCCTCATCCGTCTCGTTGTGCCCGTAGATCATTTCTACCCCGTTAGAGATGGCGTGCACCGATAAGCCACGACAGGTGCACTCTTGTTCCCAATTTACGACAGTCGCAGGCAGCGTAGCCAGAATCCTAAGTGTGGGATTCGTGCGCAGTGCGTCATGCCGAGGATATAGAATTATGCCGCCATCCTTGACTCAAAAGCGTCATTGAACGCTGGTACTCCGTTCCCGCGGCCGAGACCGCAGACACTTCAATCGACTTGGCCCCTCACATTGCACTTGCGTGAGGGGCTTTTTCATTGGTGCCAGCTTGCAGAAGCGAAGCGCGAGATGGGCGCGGTTTCAGATCTGGCCGGGTATGCCAGGGCGTAGATCACGCGCCTCGACGATCTCTTGCCCAATAATTGTCCAAGTGGCTTTATCTGCTCCCAAGTGCCAGGTAAAACCTCATCAACCCCCTTGATCGCTGCTACTTGGTCCGCTAGCCCGAGATAGCAAGTCGCCGTTGAGCGGCCGGCCATTGCCCGTCTCGGATGCGAGATGCTTGGTACGAAGGAATCGGGAAGCCGCGGCCTTTAGGCTGCGGAAGCGTCACGATCCGGTTCGTCGGGCATTGAGTTGACCAACTCCCCAAAGGCAACAAGATCCATTCCCGCTGCCTTGAGCATCTTGGCCAGGGTCTTTGTTAAGGGCCAACTCTCCCGACTAGCAGGGCTTATGCGCTTCGGCTTGTTAAAGGTAGTGGGATCCAGGGCTGCCTTTCTCGCGAGGCCTGAGATGGATAGCCCGGATTGCTCTGCCACTAGATCGGTGGTTTGCCACAGCTTCTTATGAGTGAACATTGCTCTCATCCAAACGCAGAACCCGATGAATAGCGAAACTGGCCAATCGTAGGTTCCGTAAGCTATTCAAGGCCGAGGCAGACACAGGTATGCTTGTACAATGTCCCTCCTGAGAGAAGCAGCAACAATTTTCCTCATCGTGCGATCCTCCCTGAAGTCCGGCGATGCAGCTGATTGGACGCAAGGCACCGTCATCGCCCCACCGATCAGTCATGGTCTATTCCATGCGGCAAGATTCGACTTCCATTCTTACGAGGAGCGTCGACATCATTGCTGCGAACGGTCTCCAGATGACGAACAGAAGGTCCCATTTCTCCGAGAGTTTCTAACGCGGTCATGACTCTGCGTTCAAGGGTTAGATGTTCTATATTCATCCTTTGATAGAGATGGTTTTTGCCGTCCCAAGATCATAGACAGTTGGTTTGTCCTTTTTGGTTGATTGCAGCCGCCGAAGGGACGAGCTATTCGTGACAGAGTCCGATGGAGAACACTCGCACGGCCGGTGAACGAAAGCAGGCGGGAAGAGCATGTGGCTGACCTTCCGAAGATGTCGTTCCACCTGGGAGCAAGAGTCGAGAGACTACGTAGATGAGGAAGATCGTGCAGACGAAACAGCGCACCGGCTGTCTGTGTCTTCCTGGCCACAGGATAAGTCTGCTTTGAAAAATAAAATTTCGTAATCGATTACATTGAAGACGGGGGATTTCAAACTCGAGCGCGGGACGGTAAGGAGATTGCGCGTCCCGCATCCCCCTTGCCCATATGCGGTGTCGCGCCTCTGACAAGGCTGTTCCTCCCAAACTTGGGCTGCTGGCAACAGCAGTCCTTATTTCTTCGAGTGAGGCTGTCGAAATGGCCGGCAAGAGTATCACGCGCGCGGAGCTCACTGAGGCCGTGTACCAACGTGTTTCCGTGACTGAAGACTACGCGTCAGATCTGATTGATCAGGTTCTGGAGACGATCTGCGCTACGCTCGAACAAGGCGAGACCGTAAAGCTGTCGTCGTTCGGGGCCTTCAACGTGCGCCAGACGGCTAACGCATCGGCCGCAATCCCAAGACCAATTTGGAAGCGGCCATTGAACTCCGTCCGTCCATTACGTTCAGCGCCTCGCCCCATCTCAAGACCCGCATGAACCAAGGTTCCTCGACCCCAATCCTGCTCGTCTCACAAGTTCTTGAGAACGGTGGAACAGTATGAAGAAGGGATCAACACCGGAACGGGAGATGAGCCCGTCAAGCATTGCTCTCTTCGGCAGCCCGATCGGCTTCGGGGTCGTCGCGTTGCACCAAATTTACCAATCCGTCACCAACGCCTTGCCGCAAAATTCCTACACCCATGTCTTTACCGAGTTGATCGTAGAAACCTTGGGAGCAGTTGGAAAATCTGACTTGCCGGTTAGGGGGAGAAACTTGCCTTTATCTGACCTTCCGAGCAAACTCGTACCGCCCGAAGCCTATGGCTTAGTCCAGCGGCATCGGCTCTTCGAGAAGATCCGGCAGGCGGCGCCACGCAGCCTTGTCTGGATCGTCGCTCCTCCGGGGGCCGGGAAATCCTGCACGGCCGCGACTTGGTTGCACTCGGAGTTCGCCCAGGCGCACCCCAGCCGTGGGATCTGGTACCGTTTGGACGAAACGGATGCCGACCCCGCTCTCTTCTTCCAGATTTTGAAGCGTGCGGTAGCCCATCTGCCAGATGCTCCTGTCGGGGAGCTCCCGGCTCTCACTCCCGGGGCCCTTCCAGCGCTCAAAGACTTTACAGAGACTTGGTTCGAGGTGCTGCTACGTGATGAGAATCGCGGCCCTTACCTCTTCGTCTTTGACGATATCCACCGTCTTCCCCCGGACGCCGCTACGCTCAGTATTCTGCCCATTCTGGCGGGATGCCTTCGTACTGGCGATCAAGTGCTCTGCCTATCGCGGCAGGGCCCACCCGATAACGTTGTGGCAAGGCTGCCAAAGTCGCGCCTTATCCAGATTTCAGACCTTCAGGTTCAAGCCAACGAGTTCGAAGACTTCAAACGCGATCTCGGACACGCCGAGGAGCTAACCCGCAGCACCTTCATGAGTCAGCTGCGGCAGTCCGGCCACTGGATCGCCGACATGTTCGTAGCGCCAGCGTCCCAGCTATCCCTGCGGCAGCTGGCGCGGCATCCTCCCTCCGGCTTGGACGAGCTCTTCGCCGACTATAGCACTACAGAGCGCATAGCTCTCCTGGCAACAGGCTTCTTACAAGTGGGGCATGAGGGGGAATGGCAGGCGCTCGGTGGCCATGAGGCAGTCGCCATGATGACACGATTGGCTGAGGAAAGCAGCCTCGTTTCGCGGCTCGTGAGCGGCGCGGTGCGCAAACACGATCTGTTCCACGACTGGCTTAAAGCTGTTGCCGAGGCGACTCTGACCGCAGCAGACCTGAAGATGGCCCGCTTGCACGCAGGACGGCTTCTGGTTGCCCGAGATGAGCTTCTGACAGGCGCCAGGCTGCTTCTCGAAGCAGATGCGCAGGATGAGGTACGAAGCTTGGTGCTCGACCAAGCTGTGAGCCTCCGCAGTGCAGGCCAGAGCCGTGTGGTCCTTCAGCTCATAGCAATGCTGCCGGACCAGACGCAGAACGAGCCGAAAATTTGGATCTTGAGGGCTTATGCGCGATTGCCGTTTGAGCCCGGCGTAGCAAGAACGGTGTTCGCTGAACTCTGGCGCAGTCTCGATCCTAGGACTGATCCGGTTCTGTACGCCGATGCCGTATACGGCGAAGTGAGAGCTGCCCTGGCGGATTGGTCGATCGACTCTCGTCTAATGTTGCTGGTCGTTGAAACCGGGGCGAGCCTTGATCTCATGCAGAACGCGCTGGAGCCGGCGCGTCAGCAACTGATCGTCGCGCGCGGTTTGGCGATGCTCTACGGGGAACCGACTCACTCCGGCGTGCCCGACGCACAAAACGAATTGGAACGGATTCTACCGCTCCTGCCTCCAATCTTGCAGCTTCCAACGGGCAGTGTGCTGGCGTACTACTTCCTGTCGTGGCGCGGCTGTCTCGATGCCAGCCGGTTTCACGTGAATGCTCTCAGGCCCCTCATTGAGAGTTCCGATACTCCCCTGCTTGGCAGCCTCAACTGGTATTTTGCGGCTGCGGCTGTGGCTTTCCGGGAAGGGGACGGCGAGACCCTCTACCGCCTTGTTGAGGAGGCCAAGGCCTTTGCCCAGACCTGGGGCATCAGCCATCGGCTGTCGATGATCTATTGGATGTTCAGTCAGGCTCTTGCCGCCGAGGGCAATCACGCGGATGCGGCCCAGGTTCTTCAGCAGTACGAGAGGACCGTCAGGCAAAGCGGTCGCATCGGCTACTCCGGTCCACACACGTTGAGGGCTGCTCTTGCCCTTAGTGCCGGCGATCATGACGGAGCGATTTCGCACGCCCAAATGGCGCTGGACACCGCAATTTGGTCCGACTCTCCTCAAGGAATTGGGGATCAGATGTTGCTTCTGGCGATGGCGCTGGCCGCCACCGGACGTGATGCCGCGCGCCATGCCATAGACGATCTGCGCGATCTCGCCCTGCAGATGCGCAACGCGGTGTTCGTCCTACATGCCGATCTCGCGGAAGCCTTTTTTGCGTATGCCCAAGGCCGCATGGCAGACTTTGTACGGCATTGGGAGCATATGGCGCAGCACGCCTGTGATCTGAAGTTCCGCCGGATAACGGGTATGAACCTTTCATATCTGAGCCGGCTTGCGAACGAAGCGCTTGCTCTGGGAGCTGATACTCGGATCATACGCTCTCTTGTCAATCTCTGGCGCTTGAGACCACCAAGTGATGATCAGGTTCATGAACTATGGCCTTATACGGTCGAGATTGATTGCCTCGGCGGCTTTGGGATCAGCATCAACGGAAATAGGCTAAGAGCCGGACCAGGCAAGGCTCAGCGCAAACCGCTTGAGCTGCTCTGGACCTTGATCATTGCTCATGATCGTGGGATCGCACAGGACCTGTTGGCCGATCGGCTCTGGCCGGATCTCGATGGCGACCGCGCTATGCACACCTTGCGCACAACCGTGTACCGACTGCGCAAGCTCCTCGGCCCCGAGATGATCGTACAGGAAGACGATCACGTTCGGCTGAACCTGGATCATGTCGCGACCGACTTTGGCCGCCTCAAGGAAGCCCTGTCGCGACTGCACGACGCGCAGCTGACCGAAAAAGAGCGGATGAACGCTCTGGATCAAGCCGTGCGCCTCTACAGGGGGGCACTCTTGCCAGGTGTTGCCATCGAAGCTGTCGCGGTGGAGAGGGCTCGACTTGAGGCGCTTTTAATCACTGATGCCATTGGTTTCCTGATGACGCTCGATCCGGCGAGGCCAGCGACGGCTTTGCGGGCGCATCGCATCCAGGCGCTGTTTCCCCATGTGCGTTTCCCGAGAGTGATTGCGCATCTGTGGTCAAGCGAGGCGTCAGAGAAGTAAACAGCCCCTCAGGAATGAGGCGGGCGCCCGCTGCTGCTGTCTCAGCGGGCCGATCACGTAAACGATCCCAGCCGTTTGAGGCTGAGCAGCAGGACCGCCCATCGAGCCAGTGCGGAAGCGGCTGAATCCGGAGCTATGGCGGAAACTGGGTGATGACGGTGTGAGAAGGGCGGCGTATCGAGGCGGGTGTCGAGCCTGCCAGAACCTCTTCGAGAGAGCGATACGCCATGAACAGTACTACCAATGTTTTGCACCTGCGTCAGCCCGATACGATTGACGATCCCCTGACCGATATTCTGCGAGCCGGCGCGCGCAAGCTTCTGGCCCAGGCCATCGAGATTGAGGCTGAGGCTTATCTTGCCAGCATGCGCGAGCTGAAGCTGCCGGATGGCCGCGAGCGCCTGGTTCGGCACGGCCATGGCCCCGAGCGCGTGATCCAGACCGGCATCGGTCCGGTGGAGGTCAGCCGGGTCAAGATCCGCGACCGCGGCGCCACGGACGATGCCGACCGCATCCGCTTTACCTCGGCGATCCTGCCGAAATGGGCCCGGCGGGCAAAGAGCTTGGATGCGCTGCTGCCGGTCCTGTATCTGCGCGGGCTCTCGACCGGCGACTTCCAGGAGGCATTGGCTGCCTTGCTGGGCAAAGACGCGCCCAACCTGTCGCCTTCGGCCATCACCCGACTGACGGGCGAATGGCAGGCCGAGTACGAGCGCTGGCAGGCGCGCGACCTGTCAGCCCGCCGCTACGTCTACGTGTGGGCCGACGGCGTCTACCTCCAGGCCCGGATGGAGGATCAGGCCGAATGCATCCTGGTGCTGATCGGTGCCACGCCGGAAGGCAAGAAGGAACTGGTCGGCTTCCAGGCCGGCGTGCGCGAGAGCGCCCAGAGCTGGAGAGAACTGCTTGTCGAGATCAAGCGAAGGGGCCTGACCGTCCCGCCCCGGATTGCGGTTGGAGATGGGGCTCTCGGCTTCTGGAAGGCGCTCGACGAACTCTTCCCCGGCACGCATCATCAGCGCTGCTGGCTGCACAAGACCGCCAACGTGCTCAACAAGGTGCCGAAATCCGTGCAGCCCGGCATGAAGGCGGCCCTGCGGGAGATTTATCTCGCGCCCACACGAGCCCAGGCCGAGGTCGCTATCGATCTGTTCGCCGAGGCCTATCAGGCGCGCTACCCCAAGGCCGTAGAGTGTGTGCGCAAGGACCAGCGGGCGCTGCTGGCCTTCTACGACTGGCCCGCCGAGCACTGGATCCATCTGCGCACGACGAACCCGATCGAGAGTGTGTTTGCCACCGTGCGGCATCGTACGGTGCGCACAAAAGGCTCGCTGTCGCCAACGACCGCTCGCCTGATGGTGTTCAAGCTCGTGATGGCAGCCGCGAAAAGCTGGCGCCGGCTGATGGGCGAAAACCAGTTGCCGAAGGTGATCGCTGGTGTCAGGTTTAAGGACGGCAGCGAGGTCATTCCGATGCCGACAAACAGCGCCGCCTGATCGGCCCCGTCACCTAAATTCCGTCATAGCTCCTGAATCCGTCGATGACGCCACACGGGAATATGTGGCAATGCCCCGGTACCTTGATCTTGGACAGTGTGTCGCCTAAGGGGTGACGACGTCAATCACGTGTCGCGGCACGCCGAACTTTTGCTGAACAATTAGCCCACCCTATTCATGAGACATGTTGATGTCTTCCGTTCTGGACTGCGATCGCAGGGGCTCGTTGCGTCTGTTTCATCGCGATGAGGTCTGGAACATGGGGAACGCGTTGGCAGGAAATGGATGGGCTGATGGGGCGATCGTGGCCCCGCCGTTCATGGCGACGCCGTCCGCGGCCGAGGGGCGAGAGCCCAAACAAGACGGCCGAAGAGGTCGGCTTCGGGGCAGCAGGACGCGTAGGCCAAGCGGATGCGGCTCGCCGTTTCCTGCACCCGCACGGCGATCTTGAGCAGGCGAAGCCGTAGGGTCGCGAACTCGGCTTTGGCGAGATCGCGCGCAGCCGGGATGGCCTCCCGCACCGCCAGCATCAGCCAGTAGGCGGCCGTGTGCAGCACGAGCCGAACCTGGTTGGCCACCGCCCGGCGGCACGAGGTCCGGTCGGAAGCAAGTTGCGCTTTGTGGAACTTGATCCAGTTCTCCGCCTGGCCGCGGGCACAATACAGGCTCTCGTAGACCACCCGTGGGCTGGTTCCCCTGAGGTTGGTGACGACAAAGCGGATGTCGAGGCCCAGGCGGGTGGCCTCGATGCGGGCGACCACCCGGCGCTCGCACGTCCAGCTCCTGGCTTGGTGCTTCGTCTCGGCAAAGCCACGAACAACCTCGCAGTCTTCCACCGCCCTTTGAGTGCGCACCGCATCCGCCACGTCCTGAACTTTGGCGGTGAGCGGCTTCGTGCCAGCCAGCCCGAACAGATAGCTGAGGCCGTTCTGCTCGCAGAAGTCCATGACTTCGGGACGGGCATAGTGACTGTCACCCCGGATGGTGATGCGTGTCGTCGGCCAACGGGTGCGGATGCGCCGCACCAGCCGGCGCAGATGAGCCCGCACCTCCAGGCCCGAAGGTGTTTTGCCGGGCCGCAGCACGATGGCAACAGGACGGCCGGTGGCGCTGTCGTAGACATGGATCGGCAGAAAGCAGCGCTCGTCATAGTGGGCGTTGAACAGCGAGAGCTGCTGGTGCCCATGCACCACGTCGCAGGTGTCGTCGACGTCCAGCACGACCCCATCCGGCACGGTGGCATAGCTTTCCATCCACTGATCCACCAGAGCATAGGTCAACCGGATGGCATCGCGGATCGTCGGAGCGTTCTCCAGGCGCGAGAGGGTCGGCTGCGAGGCGAGGTCGGCTCCGCTCTCCGGCAAGTGCCCGCAGGCGAGCTTGAACGCCGGATCGGAGCGCAGCGGGCCGAAGTCGTTGCAGTCCTCATAGCCGCACGCGATGGCGAAGATGCGGGCGCGGATCATGTCTGGGATCACGTGCGTCACGCGGCCTGGATCTCGGCGATCGGGGATGAAGCGCGCCAGCCGCTCGGCGATTCCAAGCCGGCGCTCGGCCTGGGCCAGGAGCATGACGCCGCCGTCCGACGACAAGCGCCCGCCGTCGAAAGCAGCGGTGATCTTCTTGCGGGACACGGCTGGAAACGGGAACGTCGCAGTTGTATCGTCCTGCATGGCGGGTGTGGCAGCCTTGAAGGGGTGGCAGGGGTTAGTCTCAGCAACCAAATCCTACGCTGCTTCAAGTGCTTAAGCTACACCCGCCAGCCTTCTCCAGCCACCTCGTGCATAAGAGCGGTTAGACGTCTGCGTTTATTGCCACAAGCCTAAAAGCGACAAGGGATTATCTCCTGCGCTACAGGCAAGCTTCACGCTCACCCCTTGCTTCTGTTGCGTCACAGGGCGCATCGCCCGCCGGCGCTCTAGTCGCGACTGGATGACACGTCATTGCCACTTCGCTGAGAGCAAGGTGACGCAACGTGCTCGATGAATTTTGGTAGCTTCAGGATAGCGTCGAGCAGTCTAATGCAATCACAACCCGCTATTCCAGGCCCATAAGGGACTGCCGGCTTCTATCTCATGCGAAGACCAGCACTTCCAGATCTGGACCTTCCTGTCACGTAGTTGCATCCGGAGCAATCAAGCAAGGTCCCGGATGATGGAATGAGGTGTTCGAAGAAGAAAGCTTGCTTTCAGAGTAATACTAAGTTTCTGACTACCTAGTCCGGTTCTGTACGAGCTAATTCATAGTAACATTTAAAAATGCGCCGCTTGGAGCGGATACTTCGCAAGCATTGTCATGCGAGGGGCGCCCATGCTCGGCTTGGTACCTGTGCCACGGACAAACAATCAAGACACAGATGGGCTCCTGACAGATGTCCGGTGGGACACACTCAACTTAGATTATAGTTTTCCGTCGCAGCCATCCTTCTACGGGGACAATTACGGCATAGGGGAGCCTCAGAACAACTTTCGAGTGCTTAATGCTGCTCAGGTCGCGACGGTGCACAAGATCCTCGACATGGTTTCATCGGTGGCAAATCTGACCTTCACTGAAGTCCAAGAGACCGCGGCGATCCACGCAACCATGCGTTTCGGAATGACAGACGCTTACGGGACTGCCTGGGCCTATCCTCTCGATGGCACCCAAAAGAGCGGCGACATATGGTTCAGCAACTCAGCTGGGCTGTATGACACACCGGATCTCGCGGATTATGCCTTCTTCGCGTTCTTGCATGAAGTTCTGCATGCCCTTGGCCTGAAACACGGACATGAGGCGGATGGGTTTGGAGCCATGAGCGCTGGCCGGGACTCGATGGAATACTCGGTAATGACTTATCGGTCATATGTTGGCGCGGGCGTTCAGCATTTCGAGAACGAGGCTGGCGGATACGCCCAATCTCTCATGACGTACGACATCGCGGCCCTGCAGCACATGTACGGCGCGAATTACTCCGCCAACAGCGGAAATACGGTCTATCGCTGGGATAAGACGACGGGCCAAGCCTTCGTCAACGGTATCGGGCAGGGCACGCCAAGCGACAACCGGGTCTTCGAGGCGGTCTGGGATGGGGGTGGCATTGATACCTACAACCTCTCCAACCACACCTCCAATTTAACCGTGGACCTGCGCCCAGGCGGCTGGTCCACGATTTCTTATGACCAACTCGCCTACCTGGGGCACTTCCGCTTCGCCTGCGGCAACATCGCGAATGCATTTTTATATGGCGGCGACCTGAGATCATTAATCGAGAATGCAACAGGTGGATCGGGCGACGATCGGTTGTCCGGCAACGTCGCGCCCAACGTTCTCTCAGGGCGGGCCGGAGCCGACCGTCTCAACGGTCGTGAGGGTGCCGATACCCTGATAGGAGGAGCTGGGAACGACGTTCTGACGGGGGGCGAAGGCGCTGACACCTTTCTGTTCGACACGCAACTGGAGGGGAAGGCGAATTTCGACAGGATCACTGACTTCAATGTTAAGGATGATATCATCGCGCTCGACAACGCCGTTCTCAAGCCGTTTGGTAAAGGCATTACGTCCCATCCCAGGAAGCTTCCGAAGGACTTCTTCACCATCGGCGATCACGCCAAGGATGCCAATGATTCAGTCATCTATGATCGAAAGAAGATGACACTTTCCTACGATGCCGACGGCTGGGGCCCAGCGGCGCCCGTCCTGCTGGCCGAACTCTCCCGTCAAGTGAAAAAAATGACGGCAGACGATTTCTGGGTCGTTTAGAGCGCCTGTCGAGACCCTTGGCGGCGACACATCCTTCCGGTCATCGATGGCGACCTCCTCATGCTCCGGATCATGTTCCCCGATGGCAGCACGGCGACGATGACAGCCGGCAGGGACGGCAAGAGCGTCAGCGTGGCTCCCGATGACAGGGAAATTACCGAGAGGCTGTCGTCTATCTTTCATTGGAGCACCGACAGGGTGGGCGAACCGGGCTATCCGTTCACCAGCCTCAGCCAGATGATCTATGGAATGGAGACACTGGCCCGCTCCGCGATGAGTGTGGAACAGTTCATTGAGGGGCTGCGGGAAGTGCTGGAGGTGGCCGATAAGCATCCGGCGCCCGAGGTCGGCGTCAGAACTCCATCACTCACCGTCGTAGACCTGAGCCCGAGTGGCAACGGGTGGTTTGTCGATGCCCGCTTTCAGAGCGGAGAGCGCTTCAAGCTCGCCATCAACAAGGCCAGCATCGGCTGGGTCGCAGACCCCCGGGAACCCACGCGCGATAAAGAGGTCATGAAGCTCCTCTCAGGAGTGAAGGGTGCCCGGGTCTCGTCGGATGAAGACCTTGCGCTGCTCGCAATGGAGGTAGCGCATTATTCGTCCGACATCGCCGGGTGGCTCCACGGATTGCACTCCGCCATCTCCGAGAAGTTGAAGCCCTAGAGGGAAGCTCCCTTTTGCCGCATGCCGGGAAGAAGTCTGTTCAATCAAAGAAGCAACGGCGTAACCTGACCAAAGGCGCGAGCAAGGAGCTCGGCCTGCCGTCTCAAGTGATCCAGGAGGTCATCGACGAGTTCGTGACGAAGCGGAAGACGGTCGGGCGCCCGATACTCCGCTGGCGCGTCAGCCGCGATCCTCGCAGATCGCTCAGCTGGGTTCCGTTCACCAACCAGGATGTTGCGATCAGCGGTTTGATCGCGATGTTCCGCAGCCGCGCGATCCGCGCTGTGGCGGAGTTCAATACGGGCATTCAAGTCCCGCAAAGCCCATGGCAGCATGGCACCAACGAGAACACCAACGGACTGCTGCATCAGTACTTCCCGAAAGGCACTGATCTGAGTACCCACAGTGCCGGGGAGATCGCTGCCGTGGCAGCCACCCTCAACTCAAGGCCGAGAACGGCGCTGGGCTGGAATATTCCTGCAGAAGCGCTTGACGAGTGGCTGCGGGAGGCCAACGGAATCCGTGTCGCGACGACCGCTTGAATTCGCCCAATATTGCTCAACCGCATATCAGGAGGAATTAAAGAAACGTGGCGTTCAGATCTCGACGTCAAGAAAAGGGAACTGCTCCGACTGTGAGATTGTTAGAACCACTCGGAGGGACTACCTTCCAGATTAATTTGAGGAATTATGTGCAGCGCCGGATTATGCGGACTCCGCAGCGACGATCGCTTGCCAGCTGCGGTTTTTGGGAAGCAATCACTCCACATAATTCGCCAATCGGCCGTTTGACTACAGAATCGCCAGCAGCTTGTCAGGAGCCCGAAAGCGGCTTGGTCTGAGCGACGGCGGCACCATTGCGGCAAGCGCCTCAAGCTTTTCGGTCGGATCGGCTCGCAGATAGATCTCCGCGCTCTGTAGAGTGGCGTGACCAAGCCAGGGCGACACTTTGCGAACATCGCGTGTCGCCTGCAGGGTGTGCATGGCGCAGATATGGCGCACAAAATGCTGAGTGAAGATTTGTCAGCGATGGAAGACAGTCTCTGCGCCGCGGTGACTACAGGCTTAGCCCATTTTATGCATGAGGCGGATGAGGAGGGTTGGCGAGTGTAGCTTAAGCACTTGTAGCAGCGTAGGATTTGGTTGTTGAAGCCGATCCTGCACTCGTTCCAAGGCTGCCACACCCGCCATGACGGACGATACAACCCCGACGTTCTCGTTTCCAGCCGTATCCCGCAAGAAGATCACCGCTGCTTTCGACGGTGGGCGCCTGTCGTCGGACGGTGGTGTGATGCTCCTGGCCCAGGCCGAGCGCCGGCTCGGGATCGCCGAGCGGCTCGCTGGTTTCATTCCAGACCGGCGCACTCCAACCCGCGTCAGGCATGCTGTGGCGGACATGATCCGCGCCCGCATCTTCGCCATCGCGTGCGGCTATGAGGATTGCAACGACTTCGGCCCGCTGCGCTCGGATCCGGCATTCAAGCTCGCCTGCGGACACTTGCCGGAGACGGGCACTGACCTGGCGTCCCAGCCCACCCTCTCACGTCTGGAGAATGCCCCGAGTCTGCGCGATGCGATCCGGCTGACCTATGCACGGGTCGATCCGTGGATGGAAAGCTACGCCAGCGTGCCGGATAGCGTCGTGCTGGATATCGATGACACCTGCGATGTCGTGCATGGGCATCAGCAGTTATCCCTGTTCAACGCCCACTCTGACGAGCGTTGCTTTCTGCCCATCCATGTCTACGACAGCGCCACGGGTCGGCCTGTCGCCATCGTACTGCGGCCGGGCAAAACACCCTCGGGTGTGGAGGTGCGGGCGCATCTGCGACGCCTCGTGCGCCGGATCCGCACGCGTTGGCCGACGACGCGCATCACCATCCGGGGTGACAGCCATTACGCCCGTCCCGAGGCCATGGACTTCTGCGAGACAAACGGCATCAGCTACCTCTTTGGACTGGCCGGGACCCGGCCGCTCACCGCCAAAGTTCAGGATGTGGCGGATGCGGTGCGCACCCACAGGGCCCTGGAGGATCGCGAGGTCGTTCGCGGCTTTGCCGAGACGATGCACCGGGCCAAAAGCTGGTCGTGCGAGCGACGGGTGGTGGCCCGCATTGAGGCGACCCGCCTCGGGCTCGACATCCGCTTTGTGGTCACCAACCTGATCAGAACCAGCCCGCGCGTCATCTACGAGAGCCTGTACTGTGCCCGGGGTCAGGCGGAGAACTGGATCAAGTTCCACAAGGCACAGCTTGCCTCCGACCGGACCTCGTGCCGGCGAGCGGTGGCCAATCAGGTTCGCCTCGTGCTGCACACGGCCGCCTACTGGCTGATGCTGCAGGTGCGGGAGGCCATCCCAGCCCTGCGCGATCTCGCCCGAGCAGAATTCGCCACGTTGCGCCTTCGCCTGCTCAAGATCGCCGTGCGGGTGCAGGAAACGGCAAGTCGCATCCGCTTGGCCTACGCGTCCTGCTGTCCCGAAGCCGACCTCGTCCGCACATTGGCTGCCGCTCTCATGCCAAGCCCGAGAGCGGCGTCGCCCTAAGCGAGGGGGCTGCCATCGCCCCGATCACCCCATCCCGTTCCCGCCAGCGCGTTCCCTCTGTTCCAACCCTCGCAGCGGTGAAACAGACGCAGCGGATCAGCACGTCCTGGGCGCAAATCACATCATTGCAACAAGCTCTGGTGAATGCGATGGGTTAGCAAGGATATATTTTAATCCAGATCGGGTCATCGCCTGTCCCGTGGCATTGAGGAAGAGCTCAGCATCGCCGCTCGCCGGGCGGATCGCCAATCGGGCCCTCAGCGCCGCCGTTGTCTCCTTTCAGAGCGGCAGCGGGCGCTCACGGCGCACTTTCCCATAACGTGGATGCTGGCCGCCGCTTGGCGGTCGATCTGACCAAGGCGGAGGCTGACGAATTCGGAGACGCGCGGGCCCTCGAACGCCAAGTGGGGCATCGCCCGATCCCGGATGCCGGAGACCTGACGTGGGTTCGGCGCATCAAGCAAAGCCTGCATCTCCTCGCGCGGGAGATGGCTGACGAGCGCTTCATCGGCCTTCTTCGTTGGGTTCGCCGGACCCAGCGGGCTTGGTCCAGGCAGGACGGAGCTGGTATTCGAGGAAGCGGAAGACGAATGGATCGCGGCAAAGCCGAGATTGCGGGGGCGTGCCGAGTTGCCGCGCGCCTCCTCGGTATGCTCGAGGAAGGCGGAGGAGCGGCGTATCGAGTTGCTCGATATCGATGCGGTATGGCGCGGTCCGAAATCGGGCAGCCGCAAAGTACAACAGCAGCCGAATGCTTTAGGCATAGGCCTCACACGTGTGCGGGCTCGCCCGCCGTTCATGGGGCAGGTGGCCTTGCAAGAAGGTGGCGAGATGAGGAGCCAGTCCGGTCACGCGACGGCTCACTGGTGTAAGGCCTCACCGGCACCGCAATCTGACCCATCGGGATCGGCGTTGCCTCCCGGTATCAATAGGTGTCGGTGACATGGTCGTGACCAAGGTTCCTCTCCATGGCTGATGCCAGGGAGAGGATTCAGCAATAGAGGAGAGATCAAAATGAGATCAAGCCCCATATGGCGCTCGGCGGCTTGACCCCAAACGCCTTCGCCCAACAAACTCACCAAGCTCGAAAAGTTGCATAGGCGGTGGATCACATCTGAAGCCAGTTCCAGCCATCACTTCACTGACATTCTAACCGGATCACTCCATGGGGGTGGATCAACCGGACGGCCTACCCGCGAGATCGATGCCCTCATGCCGTGAAATTATTGGCCCTGAACGGCATCAGCTTTGCGCTTACTGTCAACTGACCTTGGCGCCAGTTATGTAGAGTCAGCCTACCGTGTGAGAAGGAATCGCCGATCGCATCACGCCGCACTAGATGGGATCAGTTTGCTGCTCTTACCGAGAACCTGCGCTATCTCATCGAACTCCATAAAGCCGACGCTCGCCCCGCGTCACAAGTCGTGGCATAAAACGGGATCCCCGGTTCTGATCGCCTCGTTACTATGTGATTGCCAGTAGGGATAGGCGAAACTCGGCAGTCCCCTACCAAAACCCTGCTCATCGCGAGATAATCCAATGACGTTCAATTCATGAACGGCATACTAAGTAATGCATTGATTGCGCTCTCGTCGGGCTGAGACATTCTCGTCCAAGAAACATTGCCACGTAGAACCCGACATGGAGAGCCAACAGCAAGACTGCAACTCGGAATATCCTTAGTCACAATAGATCCAGCACCTACAATTGATCCAGCGCCAATCTCAGTCCCCTTCATTACTACGACGTCCTGTCCAATCCAAACATGAGAGCCTAGGACGATGCTATCAGGGAGATTAAGGCTCTTTCTGGTTTCTAGATCAACAATTCCATGGGAATCTGACGTTCGGAGCCAAATGTTCCACGAGAACATACAATCGTCACCGATCTGAATATGGCGTTCAGGTCCTTCTATCCAACACTTTATCCCAGGCGAAGAGCATTCACGGCCGCAGAAGAATACCGACCGGTGGTCCCGGAACATAATCCAAAGCCGGTTCTCTCGCGACGAACGTCCTACAGAGAGTAGGTGCCCGTCTCCTTCGAAGTGAACCTCACCAACAGCCCGTGTATTTGTCTCAAGAACAACGCTGTTGCGGTGAGATCCCTTGAGGTGAACTCTGAGATTAACGCACGGCATTCCCCGTTCGACAAAGAAAAGATTTTCCGTTCCAGGATTTCCTACAATTTCAATCCCAAGGTTAGCCAGCTCCCGTAGCGTCTCTTCCCGTGCCTCGAGGACAAGTAGATCATTGAAGTGGGGAATAGTGAAACCCTCGGTTCCGATCAGACGCCGCTGAGCCAGTGCAGAATGCGCCATAATAAGTTCATGAAGTTGTTTATTGGTGGACATTCTCGGTGCTATTCAGCTCTCAGAAAGCCATTAAGGCAGTGCGGTGGAAATTTCCTGGACGAAGTTTGCAGATAACGTAGCCTCCAGCCAGTGCTTCTTCAATTGCGAGCCTCCTCAACGCGAATAATTCACTCTTCGGTCGGCGGAGCCAGTTCGGTTCCTTTTTGAGAGTACCTAGAGGCGCTGGCAATGAATGCGCGCGCCCTGTCCAGATCCTCGGGAGTATCGACCCCCAGCGGCAGGTCGCGCACGAGTACGGCATCGATGCGCATGCCCGCCTCCAGGGCCCGCAGCTGCTCTAGCCTCTCGCGCAGCTCCAGTCGGGACGGCGGAAGGGCGACGAAGCGTTGCAGCGCCTTGCGGCGATAGGCGTAAAGACCAATGTGATGATAGAGCGGACCATCGCCATAGGGCGCGGTCGCACGGGTGAAGTAGAGGGTGCGGAAGCGGTCAGGCGACACCTCGCCTCCAACCATCTTCACCACATTCGGGTTGGTGCGCTCCTCGTCCCTTTCGATAACCGCCACAAGGGTTGCGATGTCGACCAATGGGTCCGAGAGCGGCGTGATCGAGGCCACGATGGCAGCGGGATCAATGGTCGGTAGATCACCCTGGACGTTGACGACCACGTCGTGCCGCCGTTCCGGATCGAGCTTTTCCACAGCCTCAAAGATTCGGTCCGAACCCGACGCATGGTCGGAACGGGTCATGACGGCCGTCCCTCCGGCGCGGATGACGGCCTCGGCGACTTCGGGAGCATCCGTCGCGACGGCGACCGGCCCGATTCCCGCCTCGACGGCCCTGCGCCAGACATGGACAATCATGGGCTCTCCTGCGATTTCGGCCATGGGCTTGTTGGGCAGGCGGGTTGCGGCGAGGCGAGCCGGGATAAGGACAAGATATTCGGACATGTAAATTCCATGAGACT
Source organism: Microvirga sp. RSM25 (assembly GCF_044784385.1). Lineage (NCBI taxonomy): Bacteria > Pseudomonadati > Pseudomonadota > Alphaproteobacteria > Hyphomicrobiales > Methylobacteriaceae > Microvirga > Microvirga sp. RSM25. Next base: position 332,398 of record NZ_CP173040.1, read on the forward strand.
CTGGCACATAAAGTCGGAGTTTCTCTAGGCAGCAAAGTTTTTCGGTGGCTTTTCGAGAGCTATACAGTCCCGTTTTGGGAGCATGTCGTCTGAAATGATCCCCTTCCTTGCAAGCACCCCGAGCACGCGAGAGACACGCTCGAATGAAATTGTTGCGCTCGACGGCAAAATGTGTTCAGCACGTTCCCACTCAATGAACTTCATCAATGTAAAACATTGTTGGCAGGCCGTGACAACTCCTCGAAACTCTTCGTACTGGTGCCAATTCCAGATCTTGACGGTTCCTGCCGGACGGAGGATCGTCAATGAAGCCTGAAGACGCTGCAAAGCATGAGCAGAGTCCTTGCTTCGCCATGCAAGCCAGCCCGCAACGAAGTGAGCGATTGCAACGTTTGTTGCTGCCTGAGGCCAGCTTTCAAATGAGTCCACTCGTGCGCAGATTGCGTCGAACTCCCTACGGGCCTCATCAAACTGGCTCCAAGATAGGTAAGCATATCCAAAAGCGAGATGGGTGGATCCGACCCATCTAAGAGCTGCACCGGATGCGATATGATTGAGTTTAGCACGGGTTGTATGACACCGTTGCATCACCTCGCGAATTTCATCGGCGGAAACAAGATCATCCTCAATATGACGGTACGTAAGAACACATGCTGCTGCCATGAAGAGGTTTTCATCAGGTCTGCTCATGTTGAGAGCGCGGCGCGCGGCCCATACAAGAAGTTGTTTGTTCTTCGTGCGAAAAGCCGGATTCTGATAAGCGCGATCGAATTCTTCAAGAGTTCTGAAGCGCATACTGGACGGCTCATAAACGCCGTTGCGCAGACGTGGCAGTTCAGATGTGGAACCATCCTGCCAGACTGCAATAACTTTAGCCTCGGACTCTCCCATCCGGTCATTGAACGCAACGTTTACTTCTGCGCTAAATCCGCATGTCGAAACACCGTGAATCCGTTCAACATCGCTACGTAGATCGCAGCATTGCAAGCTGTGCTCGAAGTCGCCATGAACATAAATAATTCTTGTAGGTGGTTCACGTGCATCCGTATCCAGCGCCCACCCGATTAGGCGGAGACCGCTTTTCTGGAATTGAGCGCTTTCAAAATAGCCAATTCTCATTTGGTGGCCTCCACAAGACAAAAGGATCGCGGTTGTATAAGCAACCTTAACTAGACTCCTATATCACTCCGGTCCGGAGTAGATCGTGAACGTGCAGAATTCCTACTAATTTGTTATCATCAACAACCATCAGAGCTGTGATCTTTGCTGAATTCATCTCATTTAGAGCTTGAGCAGCTGTCACTTTGGCACCGATCACTATTGGTTCAGTTGTCATTATTTCAATAACAGACGTATTTAAGATATCAGACCTTAGGCCACGCCGTAGGTCTCCATCCGTTACGACACCAATAAGCGCTCCAGCTTTATTAAGGACAGCTGCAATGCCGAATGACTTTTCTGTCATTACTATTATAGCATCAGCTATGCAGGCAGCATCTGTAACTATAGGAAGTTTATCTCCACTATGCATCAAATCACGAACTGTTTTGAGGGACGCTCCTAGTTTGCCTCCAGGATGGAAGACCTGAAAATTTGCAGGTGAAAAGCCTCTCAAGGAGAGGAGTGACATAGCAATCGCATCCGCTAACACGAGTTGTACTGTCGTCGATGTCGTTGGAGCTAAGCCATTCGGGCAAGCTTCAGTCAATTTGGGAATGGTCAAACAAACGTCCGACGCTGAACCAAGCGTGCTCAAAGGATTTGAGGTCACTGCAATGAGTTTTATATTGAACCGACGAGAGTATGCAACGAGATCTACAAGTTCCCGCGTCTCTCCCGACCATGAAAATGCGATAATGACATCATCAGCGCCAATCATCCCGAGGTCGCCGTGGCTTGCCTCGGCGGGATGCACGTAGTTTGACACAGTCCCTGTTGATGCCAGCGTCGCGGCGAACTTCTTTGCGATGTGACCAGACTTTCCCATTCCAGTGGCAATGACTTGGCCCTGACAGCGGAAGATCGTGTTTACAGCATCCCGAAAGGACGAACTCAGGGAACCACGCAGAGAGCTAGCCAGCGTTTGTACCCCGGCGATCTCAATTTCGACAGTCCGGACTGCGGAGCGAATAATTTCATCCAAGTCCGAAGAGTCGGCCGGAAGTGTAGAGAGATTGTTTGAGAGCATATCGAGCAACTTTGCATCCAATAGAATCTGCGTGGCGGAAATAAACTAAGGGCTAGTGATGCTAAGTGGCTTGATTAGCGCATCGAATGCCTTCAGCTGCGCAAGCAGCCCTTCTAGTTCCTTCAACGGAACCATGTTGGGACCGTCGGACGGCGCCTTGTCGGGATCCTGGTGCGTCTCGATGAAGACGCCGGCCACGCCGACAGCGACGGCAGCGCGAGCGAGCACCGGAACGTATTCGCGCTGGCCGCCGGAGGTCGTGCCCTTGCCGCCGGGCTGCTGCACGGAATGGGTGGCGTCGAAGATCACCGGAGCGCCGGTCTCGGCCATGATCGGAAGGCTCCGCATGTCGGAGACGAGCGTGTTGTAGCCGAAGGAGGCGCCGCGTTCGGTGAGCATGACATTGGGATTGCCCGCTCCCGTAATCTTAGCGGCCACGTTGGCCATGTCCCAGGGTGCCAGAAACTGGCCCTTCTTCACGTTGACCACCCGGCCCGTCCTGGCCGCGGCGACCAGAAGATCGGTCTGGCGGCAGAGGAAGGCGGGGATCTGAAGGATGTCGACCACTTCGCCGACTGGGGCGCATTGGTCGTTCTCATGCACATCGGTGATGACCGGCAGACCGAATTTCTCCTTCACCTCGGCGAAGATGGAGAGAGCCTTGTCCAGCCCGATGCCGCGGGCGCTCGAGATGGAGGTCCGGTTCGCCTTGTCGAAGGACGACTTGTAGACGAGGCCGAGACCCAGCTTTCCGGTGATCTCCTTGAGCGCAGCCGCCATTTCGAGCGCGTGCTCGCGGCTTTCCATGGCACAGGGACCGGCGATGATGCTGAGCGGAAGGTGATTGCCGAAGCGGACGGAGCCGGCCTCGACGACGGCGGGACAGCGACCTGAGTTATTTAAGGGGAAGGTCAAAGTGAATAGCCCAAGCGTTGGTTTGCCCGAATGTTGGGGGAAGCAGGCGGACAGATGACGTTTAGCTTTGGTAGGTTTCGAGGAAGCCCGCTACCATTTCAGATCGCGATGGCGGTGAAGGAATGCGAGACGACAGTTGCTCCCAAAGGCCGTCCTCTGTACACGCCCGCTTTATGGCTTGAGACAGGGACCGAGGGTCGCCCATTCGAAAGTGCAAGCCAAACTCGCCATCCATAATTCGCTCAGCCGGCCCTCCAACATTTGAGCAAATGACCGGCCGTTTAAACATCCAAGCCTCGGAAATAACAAGGCCAAAAATTTCCCACCAAGTCGAGGGGACGATGCACCAGTCCACGCGGCCCATGCGATTCGGCAGTTCGTCTACGTGATAGCCGCCATTGTTGAAGACGATCTGCTCGTCTGGGGGCAAGGTTTGCTCGCTGGCGAGGAAATTATTAATTTCGTCGCGAACGGCCGGAGATGCGTACTGAAGATTGTCGCCGTTGATCTCGACGACGAAATCCATATATCCTTCCGAGCGTAGGATCTGCACCGCTCTTAGCAGTATGTGCACGCCCTTATTGTCGACGAGCTGGCCGAAGTACCCGAAGCGCCTCTTCGGCCCATCAGCGATTGGAAGAGCTGCAGGATCACCATACATCCGCTGCCCATTCGTGATACGGTTGATCTTCTCCCGTGGAATGCCCCAGCGGACATAATGCTCGATCATGAAGTGACTGGGACAGGTGAAGACATCGACCTCAGCGAAATGGCTCTGGAACCACATCTTCCTGACATGAAACTGTTCTGGCGTGCGCTCCGGGAAGCATTGGTGGCAGCGAACGGGGCTTGCCTGCGTGCAGAGTGAGCGGTCCGTCCGACGCACCATCTGTCCATCGGCCGCACAGATGCTCATGAACTCGTGGAATGTGAAGACGATACGGCAGTTTGGCAGGACGCGCCGGGTCAGGGTGATGAGGTCGATGCCGAACGTGAAGAAGTGATGAAAGTGCACCACATCGGGACGAACAAGCTCCAGGAACTCGGCGAATCCTTCTACCATCGCGGGTGAGGAGGTCTTGTGCCACCAATAGTCGTAGTCCTGGGTGAGGAACAGGAACTCGCCTTCGCGCCTGTCGAAGCCGGTGATCCGGGCGCCGCTCTTGAAGAGCGCGGGATAATTCTTGTTATCGACAGAGGCGAGCAGGACCGGCTCTATTTCCGGAACTTGCTTCAATCCTTCAAAAAGCTCGTAGCAGATCTGCTGAGCTCCACCCCGCAACAGTTCGGGGTGAAAAAGGCTCACGAGCAACACCTTCTTACGCACAGGCTGTTCCTCAGGCTTGTAATCCGAGGCAGCCTTCAGTGAAATGATTGTCATGCTTCGTTCGCAGTCTTGATCATCGAGCGCCGCCGCACGGTGGGACGGCTTTTGGATTGCCGGAGCGTTGCTGGTCGGTCGGCTGTCCCGACGTGGTTAGATTGGTCGTCCCCGTTGCAGACTCTGACGCGGGATTGAGAAGGCGATGTACTGGCGTCTTCCCAGCGATCTCTGCCTGGATAAGCTCGCCCCAGTTGCGGGTGAACAGCCAGCGATTTACAAGCGATCCGCCCTCGTGCTCGTGCCGTCGGACAGAGCCTTTCCCTTCCAGATGCCAGAAACGGATATCATGCATCCAGACCGGTACTCCCTGCGCCAAGCTCTTCAGGCAAAGGTCAGCATCTTCGTAATGGCCAAAGAGATGATCCTCGCTAAAGCCACCGAGCCGTTCGAACCAAGACCGGTCGGTCGAGATGAATGCCCCGGTGATTGCCGGGACAGGCCGCGCACTCGTGTACTGAGCCGATGAGGCAGGCGAACCTTTCCCATGGTGTTCGACGCGAATCATTGCCCGGGAGACAATGGAGTTCGGTTTAATGGATAGGCCCCGGTCGATGTCAAAATACATGCCACCATGCATCAACGACCCATCATCATAGTAAAGAAGGGCCCCGAATATGGCGGTTTGCTCGGCCGGCAGACCGGCAATGATACCTTCATGCCGCTCGGCCCAGCCATTGTCGATCGGGAACACGTCTGGATTGACGAAAATAATGCGGTCGGAGATTGCATACCTCGCCGCAATGTTGTTGGCTGCGCTGAAGCCGGCATTCCCTGAGAGCGTCACAAGTGTGAGACTGATCCCGTAGATCCGCTCCGCAATGCGGGCTTCTTTGTGCAGGACTTCCGAGAGTTCTGGGCTATTGGAAACATAGACGTACTCGTAATCGTCAAAGCGATTCGCGCGAGAAAAGAGGGCGTTCTGGAGAAATAGAAACTCGTGCTTTCCGAACAGGCAAACGATGATGGATGCCTTGAAGTGGCGGTCTCGCCGACCGAACCGCTCGACATGCGCCGTAGCGGTGATGGAGGACGAAATATAGCGGTTCAGCTGGATAAGCTTCCGGCCAAGGCCACTTTCAAGCGCTTGGAAAGCCTCAATGTCGCGGTTGCCATAATACTCAACACTGGCGAAGTATCCCAAGACAATATTGCGAAGCTCACTGTCAGACACCATTCGCGCATTGGTCTGCGCTTCGGCAAAACCAACGCTATCCAACAACACCCTGACCCTCCACGCGCCGGTTAAGTCCTGGCCCGGAACTAGCTGCACCATGGTCCAGAACCCGACGGAATGTCCCTCTGGGATGTTCAGGTTTCGCTCAACATCGGAACGTCGGCAGCGTCCAAAGGCTCGGGTGTTGCACCCCTCGGATCCAGAGATGATGGAAATACTGCTCAGAGGGACTTGGCGATCATCGACCCACCCAACCACAAAGGCGATGCCGCTCTCGGAAACGAATGCCGTATCGATGCTGAAGGGGATCTGGATCGGAGATCTTGGCATTCTGGAGTAGCCAAGCGCTGCAAAATATTCCGGATTATGCAGGCGCCCTTCGCTTCTGCCGCGTTCAATGTAATGCTCAAGGCCCAGAACAATATCCCCCTCCTCAATCAGCTTCGACACATCGGGATAAATCGCAACATACAACTCCTCATTGAACTCGACGAGGTCGAGCAGGGCATTGCGCTGTTGTGTTGTTGAGGAATGATCATAGGCCTCTGAAGCCAAACTGTCCGTCCTTGAGACAGACGCAGGTCCGGACAATACGGCTCGTATGTTGTCGTCTAACTCCATCATATCCTCTTAGACGTATTCTAAGCCGAAGTGGGCAAAAGGAAACCGTCCCTCTCTGTACCCACGCTGCTCAAAGTGGTTCTGCCCCGACTCAAATGTACGAGCGCCAACAGCTTCTCTGACATCAGGATATTGGTCGAGATACCAGTCCTCGTCGATAGTAATTTCATAAGGCATCCGATGCTCGAAGAAGCCGAAGATGCAGTAGTGATCGACGGCACTCGCTATTTCACCGTTGCGGATAGCTGTACGAACATCTTCGTATTTTGAGAGATACCATTCTGCATCGACGCGAATGCGCGAGAGAATAGGTTTAAGTAGGGCAACAAAATACTCTGTCTCGACAGCTATGTACTTTGAGTTCTCTGCTGTAACACAGACTTTCTTGTTCTGAATAGTTGCAAATGTGTCGATCGGCATTCGTACTTCTCCGGAGCTATTCACGTTACTATTTGAGGTTCTCGCCCACGCGCCGTAACGCCGCTTTGAGGTTGCCATCTCATGACCACTAATGACGCGATCGCTTTTTTTGAATGTGATGCAGGGAGGGGCGCCTCATCTCGGGCCTTCTTGAACGTTGCTGACCACTCCTGAAACCGTATGGCCAGTTGCTCTGCGGCCATCGTGGTCCTCTGCTTGGTTGGGAGAGCTTCCTGTGACATGTGCAGCATCGCCAGCGCGCTCGCGACGGCATCAAAGATGGCCTGCTCGCTGAGTAGGAGCAGTCCATTTTCACCTGCTCCCTCAAGGATAGCTCTGAAGCACCCCTCGTGGACCCGCTTCGCATAGTCAACATCCGGATTGTTCATCGCGAAGTGTCGCAGCGGGGGATGGCGAGAGCGGTGAATGGAGCTGGGAGCCATTGAGTGGGGCGCGTGGTCCGATCGTGCCTTGTGGGCTGCGGTGAGTCCTTCAACATCGTTGCGCGGATCCCGCCGCAACTCGGTGTCGCGCCTAGGCTCCTGCGAATTCCTTTGGAATCGGATCGATGCATCCCTTGCCCCGCAGTTTTATCACGGCCAAGCGGCGCCATTTTTATCCTGTTTCGGGCGAAGGCCCAACGAGACGCGAACCTCTTCACTGCGGCGCAGGAAGGAAGGAAGGAATGGGTGCGAGAGCTCGATTGTACCACCGGGACCGTCGGACGGGCGCCTTGCCTGACCAAGCCAGCAATTCGTATCACATAGTGCGACGACGTCGGGTCACCGATTTATTACAGATGAGCGATCGTAATCAAAATTTATAAGCGGGACTGCAGTGTACTCGTCGGTCGGCAAGGGATCTCGCCCATCGTGGGCGTTTATCCGGTCCAGGGTTTTTGCACCGGGAAATTCCCGCCCTGCATGAGACGCCCCCGCGCCACCAAGTGGAGCGTGCGCCCAACGGAACCTGGCACGGAGCTATTTCACATCAGCGTGCAGCGGATCTGGCAAGCCCATGACCTTAAGCCACACTTGATGAAATCCTTCTCCCCACCGACAATAACTTCGTCGAGAAGGCCCAGACGCACGCGGCCTCCATCTCAGCCCGCGATGGCGCCCGGGTTCTCGCGGTCGATAAAAAGTCACTAATCCGGCACTCGACGGCAACCGGCCGGCCTTTCTGCCACAGAAGGGGCTCCCAGCACGATGATCATGACGATAAACGACCTTGCCCTACGACTCTGTTTGCCACTCTTGACGTGGCATCGCCATCAGGAGCTTCTGCGCGTCACAATGGTGGTAAGGACGAGTGCCTCGACCTACACCTAAGCGTTGATAAATACGGGACACACAAGCTCGCGAAAATGAAGGCTTGGTTGGCTCTGCACCCTCGCTTGCAGCTATGCTCCACGCCAATATCGGCCTCGTGGCTCAACCAAGTCGAGCGCTTCTTTGCCCTGATCCTTAGGAGAGCTCCCGGCCCAGCGTTTTCCCAAGCATTCCTGACCTGGAGGCCACAGTCATGGATACCTAGCCGCTCTTATGCACGAGGTGGCTGGAGAAGGCTGGCGGGTGTAGCTTAAGCACTTGAAGCAGCGTAGGATTTGGTTGCTGAGACTAACCCCTGCCACCCCTTCAAGGCTGCCACACCCGCCATGCAGGACGATACAACTGCGACGTTCCCGTTTCCAGCCGTGTCCCGCAAGAAGATCACCGCTGCTTTCGACGGCGGGCGCTTGTCGTCGGACGGCGGCGTCATGCTCCTGGCCCAGGCCGAGCGCCGGCTTGGAATCGCCGAGCGGCTGGCGCGCTTCATCCCCGATCGCCGAGATCCAGGCCGCGTGACGCACGTGATCCCAGACATGATCCGCGCCCGCATCTTCGCCATCGCGTGCGGCTATGAGGACTGCAACGACTTCGGCCCGCTGCGCTCCGATCCGGCGTTCAAGCTCGCCTGCGGGCACTTGCCGGAGAGCGGAGCCGACCTCGCCTCGCAGCCGACCCTCTCGCGCCTGGAGAACGCTCCGACGATCCGCGATGCCATCCGGTTGACCTATGCTCTGGTGGATCAGTGGATGGAAAGCTATGCCACCGTGCCGGATGGGGTCGTGCTGGACGTCGACGACACCTGCGACGTGGTGCATGGGCACCAGCAGCTCTCGCTGTTCAACGCCCACTATGACGAGCGCTGCTTTCTGCCGATCCATGTCTACGACAGCGCCACCGGCCGTCCTGTTGCCATCGTGCTGCGGCCCGGCAAAACACCTTCGGGCCTGGAGGTGCGGGCTCATCTGCGCCGGCTGGTGCGGCGCATCCGCACCCGTTGGCCGACGACACGCATCACCATCCGGGGTGACAGTCACTATGCCCGTCCCGAAGTCATGGACTTCTGCGAGCAGAACGGCCTCAGCTATCTGTTCGGGCTGGCTGGCACGAAGCCGCTCACCGCCAAAGTTCAGGACGTGGCGGATGCGGGTGCGCACTCAAAGGGCGGTGGAAGACTGCGAGGTTGTTCGTGGCTTTGCCGAGACGAAGCACCAAGCCAGGAGCTGGACGTGCGAGCGCCGGGTGGTCGCCCGCATCGAGGCCACCCGCCTGGGCCTCGACATCCGCTTTGTCGTCACCAACCTCAGGGGAACCAGCCCACGGGTGGTCTACGAGAGCCTGTATTGTGCCCGCGGCCAGGCGGAGAACTGGATCAAGTTCCACAAAGCGCAACTTGCTTCCGACCGGACCTCGTGCCGCCGGGCGGTGGCCAACCAGGTTCGGCTCGTGCTGCACACGGCCGCCTACTGGCTGATGCTGGCGGTGCGGGAGGCCATCCCGGCTGCGCGCGATCTCGCCAAAGCCGAGTTCGCGACCCTACGGCTTCGCCTGCTCAAGATCGCCGTGCGGGTGCAGGAAACGGCGAGCCGCATCCGCTTGGCCTACGCGTCCTGCTGCCCCGAAGCCGACCTCTTCGGCCGTCTTGTTTGGGCTCTCGCCCCTCGGCCGCGGACGGCGTCGCCATGAACGGCGGGGCCACGATCGCCCCATCAGCCCATCCATTTCCTGCCAACGCGTTCCCCATGTTCCAGACCTCATCGCGATGAAACAGACGCAACGAGCCCCTGCGATCGCAGTCCAGAACGGAAGACATCAACATGTCTCATGAATAGGGTGGGCTAGCTGTGAGATCTAAGGAGGTTGTTCATCCCGTCTGATGGCCTGAGGGTGGTCGTTGCCAGACGATTCACCCCAAGGACCTGAGGAATGAACAACCCGCATCAGAATGCCCGCACGACCCGGCTGGGTCGAGCGGAAATGATCCGCCGCATCATTGAGGATGGCCAACCTGTTGGTGAGGTGGCCCGAGGCTTTGGCATCAGCGAGCGCACCGCTCGCAAGTGGCTGGCCCGCTTCAGAGCCGAGGGGCTGAGCGGATTGGATAATCGCTCCTCTTGCCCACGAACGGTCGCAAACCGCACGGCCGAGTACTGGATCGGTGTGATAGAGATGCTCCGGCGGGAGTACCGGCTCACCGCTGACGAGATCGCCGGCAAGCTCAACCTTGCCCGCTCCACCGTGGCGGCCTGGCTCACCCGGCGCGGCTTGGGTCACTTGACGGCTCTGGAGCCGAAGCAGCCGCCGCGGCGCTATCAGCGCCAGCACCCTGGCGAGTTGATCCACCTCGACATCAAGAAGTTGGCTCGCTTCGAGCGGATCGGTCATCGCATTACGGGTGACCGACGCCATGCGAGTGCTGGGGCAGGCTACGACTGCTTCCATGTGGCCATCGATGACGCCACTCGGCTGGCCTATGTCGAAGTGCTGCCGGATGAGACCCGTCGCTCGACCACGGCTTTCCTGGTCAGAGCGCGCGGCGTCCGGGTCGAGCGGGTGATGACCGACAATGGGTCCGGCTACGTCGCACGGCTGTTCCGCAAAGCACTGAGGCTGCTCGGGATCCGGCACATCCGCACGAGACCCTACACGCCGAAAACCAACGGCAAGGCCGAGCGCTTCATCCAGACGCTGCTGCGGGAATGGGCCTATGCGATCCCATTCAGCTCATCGCATGCTCGAGTTGCTGATCTGCCGCGATGGCTCACCTGGTACAATCAGCAGCGCCCGCATGGTAGTCTCGGTCGACGAACACCGGCTCAGGCTCTCGCCGGAACAACCTGATCAGAACTCACACCTAGCCGCTACAATGCTGGTCCGAAGCCCTTCGCCTCGACGGCCTCTGCCGCAGCTATCCTCGAAAAGGTCTCTCGTGCGAAACGAGTGCTCGAATAACAACAGTAGCAGCCCGGGTTAAACCCTTAGGCGGGCCTACCATCTCAGGGAGCGCACTCCGGTCTGTAATGAATCGGTGATCTACCACCAGGGAGCCAAGTGTATAGAGTAAGCAGTATTAGCTAATCTCCTCCCTACCGTTGGGCAGAGCAGGGGCACATGTCCGATCTTATCGTGAAGCCGACCAACATTCCTGACATCATCTTGCTGACGCCGCGCCGTTTCCGCGATGATCGGGGATGGTTCAGCGAAATCTATAACGAACGCTCCTTTGCCCAGGCGCTCGGGGATATCGCCTTCGTCCAAGATAACCAAGCCTTCTCCTCCGCGAGGGGGACTTTGCGAGGATTGCACTTCCAGCGGCCGCCCAAGCCTCAGGCCAAGTTGGTCCGCGCCATTCGTGGGAGCATCTTCGATGTCGCGGTCGATCTTCGGACGGGCTCGCCCACCTACGGGGGATGGGTGGGTGCGACACTCACTGCGGAGGGAGGCGAACAGCTATTGGTGCCGCGCGGCTTCGCCCACGGCTACTGCACGCTCGAGCCCAATACCGAGGTCGCCTACAAGGTGGACGGCTTCTACTCACCCGAGTGTGATGCCGGCCTAGCCTGGAACGATCGGACCCTTGCCATCCAGTGGCCGATTGTGCCTGAGGACGTGCTCCTGTCTGAGAAGGACAAGTCCCTACTTGCTTTCTCCGACTTCGTCTCGCCCTTCCGCTACGCACTGTCTACCGCGCTCGCCTAGGCCTGCTACGCCGCGTCTCCTAATTCAGGTTAAAGTTATACTCATGGCAGCAAAGCGCATTCTCGTCACCGGCGGCGCCGGCTTCATTGGTTCGGCGGTCACGCGCCACCTGATCGCCGAGACGGAGCATCACGTGCTCATTCTCGACAAGCTGACCTATGCGGGCAACTTAGACTCTGTCGAAACGGTCGCCAGCAGTCCCCGCTATCGCTTCGTGCAGGCGGACATAGTGGACGCGCCGCTGATGCAGGAGATCATCACCTCCTATCGCCCTGAAGTCATCATGCACTTGGCAGCCGAGAGCCACGTTGACCGCTCGATCGACGGGCCAGGCGCGTTCATCGAGACCAATGTCGTTGGTACCTACACCCTGCTGCAAGCCGCCCTGGCCTACTGGCAGCTCCTGTCCTGCGTGGAGAAGGAGGCATTCCGTTTCCACCACATCTCGACTGACGAGGTCTTCGGCTCTCTCGGCCCTGAAGGCTATTTCACGGAAAGCACTCCTTATGATCCGCGCTCGCCTTACTCCTCCTCGAAAGCGGCCTCAGATCACCTTGTGCGCGCTTGGCACCACACCTATGGCTTGCCGATCGTAATTAGCAATTGCTCCAACAACTACGGTCCCTATCACTTTCCGGAAAAACTGATCCCACTTGTCATTCTCAATGCGCTCGAAGGTAGGCCTCTGCCAGTCTATGGCGACGGCTCGAATGTGCGAGACTGGCTCTATGTCGAAGATCATGCCCGAGCCCTTGTCACGATCGCTGAGCGAGGCCGCGTCGGCGAGAGCTACAATATCGGCGGCCACAACGAGAAGACCAATCTCGAAGTAGTCCGGGCGATCTGCGCCAATCTGGACGAGATCGCCCCTGACACGCGCATCGGACCGCGCGACAGGCTGATCACCTTTGTCAAGGACCGCCCCGGGCACGACCAGCGCTACGCTATTGATGCCTCCAAAATCAGCCGGGAGCTGGGCTGGATCCCCCAGGACACGTTTGAGACAGGACTGGCCAAGACTGTGTGCTGGTACCTGGACAACCGCATCTGGTGGGAGCGGATCCGCTCCGGCATCTATCGCGGCGAACGGCTGGGGACAGCGGCATGATCTTGGTCTTCGGCAGCGGTGGTCAGCTCGGGCAGGAGCTGACTGAGACCGCCCACTTGGCGGGCACAGCCCTGACCGGACTGGGGCGGGCAGAGGTTAGTATCGCTGATGAGGCCGCCGTCCAGCGTGTCCTCGACGGCCTGAAACCGACCGTCGTCATCAATGCGGGTGCCTACACCAAGGTTGATCGGGCCGAGACCGAAGCCGCGGAAGCCTTTCGCGCCAACGCTATAGGACCTGAGGTCCTCGCGAGCGCCTGCGCGTCCGTCGGTATCCCGCTGGTTCATGTATCGACGGATTACGTCTTTGACGGAACCAAGATTGGCGCTTACCGCGAGAACGATCCTGTCGCGCCGCTCGGCGTCTACGGCCGCAGCAAGGCGGCCGGCGAGGAGGCGATCCGGTTCCATGCGCCCCGGCATGTAATCGTGCGGACCTCCTGGGTGTATGGGGTCTACGGTGCGAACTTCCTCAAAACGATTCTGAGGCTGACCGGCGAGCGCAATGAACTGAGAATTGTCGCCGACCAGCACGGGTGCCCCACCTCCACAACCGATCTCGCCCAAGCTCTCCTCACCGTGGCGCAACACCTCAGAGAGGGAAAGGTGCCTTACGGCACCTACCATTGTGCCGGTTCAGGGGCGACCACGTGGCACGGTTTTGCGCAGCGGATCATCATGGCGCAGCGCCGCTTCACGGGACGTGCCCCGGCCCTCGTTCCAATCCGGACAGACGAATATCCCACGCCGGCCAAGCGACCAGTTAACTCGGTGCTGAACTCCAGCCTGTTCCGCCGAACCTTCGGCTACACCGCGCAGCCCTGGGAGAGTGCCGTCGACGCCGCGATCGAGCGGCTGCTGCCACAGCTCTTCACTGCATCCTAGAGCCCAGGCAGAGGGCACAACAAGGAAAGCACCATGGACCGCAAGGGCATCATTCTCGCCGGGGGCTCCGGCACCCGTCTCCACCCGCTGACGCTTGGCACGTCGAAGCAGCTCCTGCCGATCTTCGACAAACCCATGATCTACTACCCGCTCACCACCCTCATGCTGGCGGGAATCCGGGATATCCTGATCATCACCACTCGGGAGGACCAAGCGGCCTTCAAGAGGGTTCTCGGAACCGGACGACAATGGGGCGTTCGCCTTGAGTACGCTGTTCAGCCGAGCCCCGATGGACTCGCCCAGGCCTTCGTCATCGGCGAGGACTTCGTGCGTGGTCACCCCTCCTGTCTGGTTCTCGGCGACAACCTGATCTACGGCCACGGTCTCTCTGAGGTCCTCACACGGGCCCATGCGCGTCGGGAAGGCACCACGGTCTTTGGTTATCGGGTCGAGGACCCGCAGCGTTACGGCATCGTGGCCTTCGATGACCAGGGGCGGGCGACCTCCATTGAGGAGAAGCCGGCCAGACCCAAATCGCACTGGGCGGTGATCGGACTCTATTTCTACGATGAGCAGGCGATCGACCTCGCCAAGAGCCTAAAGCCTTCGGCGCGTGGCGAATTAGAGATCACCGACCTCAACAATCGATATCTCTCCCAAGGAAGCCTGCATGTGGAGCAACTCGGCCGTGGATACACATGGCTCGATGCGGGAACGCACGAATCGCTGCTGGAGGCATCCGAGTTCGTCCACGTGCTGCAATCACGCCAAGGTCAGCTGATCGCTTCCCCGGAGGAGATCGCCTACCGGGAGCGCTGGATTGACCAAAATACCTTTGAACATGCTGCCCGCGCACTCTCTAAGACCAGATACGGACGCGCACTCCTGGCTCAGCTTCAGGCGCAGGAGCTGTGATCCTTGACGAGTACGCCGGCGCCAACTGGTGGTCCACAAGAATGGCGCCGATTGGTTTCGCTGCGGAAAACGCCAAGTTCGCAGAGTGGTCGGCAAGCGACGCGGCCTGTTCGATCCTGAACCTAACGCCCTTCTTAGATATCCCGGTTTGAGCCAGATGAGTAGCGGCCCGAATTTCAACTCGTGGCAAAGAATTCTCGTCGCGGCCTTCCATCTGTGATGGATCAGTGATCCATTTCGCACCTCCCATTGCGTATATGGGAGCCTCTCGAAATGGGTAGCTTGGGGCGATGTGCGCCCCATTAAGGGGTAGAGATGGCATCTGTTGCTAGTGCATTCGACGGAGCTGTGTCGCAGGAGGCGTACAGCTATTTCTTGAGAGGTATCAAGAACTCTCTTGGCGACGACTCGTTTCGCGTCCGGGACTTCAGTCAGAATCCAGCGCACTCGGTCGTAAAGGGAACGAGTGGATCCGACTACGTGATTCTCGGCAGCGGCGACAAGCTGGCGAGCGTGAAGGGGCTCCGCGCGGCTTCGATACTGTCGAGACCAGCAGCTCGATCAACATTAAGGGCACCGGGTTCCGGGGCGTCGTTCTGACCGGCGATACAAACGCCAAGGTCACCGGCAGCTCTCTGGACGATCGGATCGCAGGCAACGACGGCAACAACCTGATCAAGGCAGGTATCGGCAAGGACGTTGTGGCCGGTGGGGCAGGTAACGACAGCATCTTCGGTGAAGGTGGTCGCGATACGCTCTTCGGTGACGCAGGTAACGACTCAATCCTTGGCGGCGACGACAATGACCTGCTCAGTGGCGGTGTCGGCAACGACACCCTCAAGGGCGGCGACGACAGCGACCTGCTTTATGGCGGAAGCGGGAGTGATCGCCTCTACGGCGACAACGGCAGCGACCGCCTGTTTGGCCAGGAGGGCAATGACCTCCTGGATGGCGGCTCCGGCAACGATCTTCTGGATGGTCTCGTCGGCGACGACGTGCTCTTCGGCGGCGCCGGCAAGGACACGCTGCTAGGCGGAGACGGAAGCGACACGCTCTTCGGCGGCACGGGCTCCGACGTCTTACGGGGCGGCGAAGGCCACGACACCTTCGACATTCAGAAGGGAGCGCGCGGCGATATCGATACGATCGCCGACTTTAACCAGAATGAGGATGTCATCGACCTGTCCGGCACTGCAGCGACGAAATTCAGCAGCCTGTCTCTCAAGAGCGACGGCCATGGCAATACAGTCGTGACTGTGAAGGCGGATGGCACGAAATTCAAGCTGGTCGGCTATGATCCGAACGATATCAACAGCTCGTTCTTCCACTTCTGATGCTTGCTACTCCAAACGGCGAATTGGAGCTTCCGGTGGTTAATCCTCCGGAAGCTCTTCCGGTTTTCGTCGTCCCGTATTCGGCCGGTGCGTCCTTCGTCTGGTGTCCTCGCCTCGAGGGCGGCACACTTGCCGGCCTCCGGGTGGCGGGCGCTGCTGCGTCCATCCACGAGCGCAAAAAGCTACTTCGCCCTGGCCAGAATCTCGAGGTCCTGTTCGTAGACGGTGTGAGCCTCCGGGACGGCGCCGAGTGCGCGCTGGACGTGACTGCGGTCGATGGTCATGAGGTCAGCTGTCATGGGCTCGCGCGGCTTGCGCGCTGGGACGACGGAGAGACCCGGCGGGCGCTAAGCCTCATCGCCAATCGCTTTACAAGCGCGCAGGGATCATCCCCCGTCCTCGAGCGGTATCTTGCGTTCATCAGCACTTGGCAGGCTCCCGCCCACCTCATCAGTGTATTTCCCGAAGGCTGCCTCATCGAAGTCGATGCCACGTGCCAAGAGAGCGACATTACCATCTATGCCGTGACGGGTCACGGCTTGCGCCGCATCGAGGCAAAGGTTCTTCACAATCGCGACGGCAAGTTGACCCTCTGGCTTGATGCCATCGATGCACCGTATGCCTATCTCGAGATCCAGGGCTCCCTGGTCCGGATCAATCTCGACGTGAGACCGGTGCGGCCTGCTGCCCCTTTCACGGACGCCGCCGACGGCCCCGAACTTGTCGAGGCCCTGCACGGAATCGTCGAAGGTCCCTCCGAGGAGCTTGCGGCGTGGGCTGCGGGCCGTTGCCGGGCTCAGACCTCAGTTCATTCGGATGAAGGGACCATCAGGCTGTTCCGGGCTGTCCGGTTGCCGGACTCCGGTGATGTAGCCTTTTTCCTCAGCATTGCGGGCGAACCGGCGGACCTGAGGCAACTCAGAATCGAGGCCTTCGGCGAGAGGGAGGATCTCGACAGCGCGATCATCGCGCGAGATGTCGACAGCGAGGCCGGCGAGTTCCGACAGCAGATCGTCGTGACGGCGTTCGGGCCGCGATCCACCTCGCGCTGCTTCAAGCTGTCATGGGTCTGCGCCGGACAGCCGAATGCCACCTGGATCCGCGAGACTGATGCGGCGGATACCAGAAATCGCGCTCTGGCACAGGAATTCGCACCCCTGGCCCTGGTCAATCGCAAAACATTCGAAACCGTCCTTCATCCCCTGGCAGCTGCCGCGGAGGCGGACGTGGCGCCCGGTCTCCTGCAGATCATCGATCTGACAGACGAAACCGCCAAACCCTATGCCGACATCGTCGTGTTTGTGGGGCGTGATCTCGAGGCACTGCACCGCACAGTCCTGGGCTTGTCGCTCACTACACGGAACACGCCGTTCTCCGTCCACCTTTGTCTGTTCGATCCGCGTCTGACGGCGGCGCTCGAGACGGCGGCCCGCAACTGGACGCGGATGTATGCCGTGGATTTTCGTCTGTCCATCTTCAGCTCGCGGACCACAGACGCGCAGGTCGCACGGCAATTCTTTGCGAGTGCGCGCCCGCAGATTCTCTGCCGGGCCGGAGTGGCTCCCCGGCTGAGCGGCTGGCTACCCCAGATCCTGTCGAAGCTCGAATCACGGCCGAATGGAATTCTCGTCGGCGCCGATTCAGGCCTTGGCGCTGCCGGTCAGGACAATGCATCTGTGGTCCGGCTTGCAAGCCTGAACCGCAGCGAGGCGGGAGCCGGCTTGGCTGATCGGATCATCGCGGCCGCCGTAGCTCCCGGAGTTAGGCCGAACCTTGAGGCGACACCGTGCTTCTATACCCTCGAAGGCTTCATCCTAGTCCAGGCGTTTCAGGGCGCGGCGGGTGAGACATTGAAGATTGATGATAACCTCCGTTTCACCCGCACCGGGACAACCGATTGTCACGATGACTTTCATGCGCAAATTGATTCTTACAGCCTGCAGATTCTGCACAAATCATCACCTGCGGCGAGGCTCCGGGTTCGCAAGCGCGTTGGCCACGTGGCCGCTGAATAAGTCCAATCTTTATCGGCCTGGTTGAGGTGACAGATCATGAGCAGTCATCGCTATTCCCCCTCTCAGGTCGAGGACGTTGCGGATGCACTGAAAGCGTGCCGGCAGCATTTCCTGTTCGCGCTGTGTTTCGACAGCGGCGTCAACATCCTTCTGCTGGCCTATCCGATCTTTATGATCCAGCTTTACGACCGGGTCATTCCGGCTAAGAGTTGGGAGACGCTCATCGCTCTGGTGATTGGCCTAGCGACTGCCGTCTGTGCGAAGGGTATTTTTCAGTGGGTACGGGGCACACTTCTGGTGCGTGCCTCGGCGCGGATCGAGCGCCGGCTGGCTGACCGGCTATTTAAGGTTGTCGTCCGCCGGTCAGCAAACGGCACGGGACCGTCCAACGCGCAGCTCATCCGCGACTTGGACAGCTACCGCCAGTTTGTGACCGGCAAAGGAGCTCTGGCTGCGCTCGATATGCCTTGGGGGTTCCTGTTCCTGGGCGTCCTCATCGTTCTGGATCCCATCATCGGCACAGTTGCAGGGATCTGCATTGCTATTTCTGCGGCGGCGACGGTGGCCAATTCCATTCTCACGAAACGGGCCCTAATCAACGCCAATGTGGTCGCGAACGCATCGCACCATTTCAGCGAAGCAGTCACACGTTCGGCCGAGGCTGTGGTTGGCCTTGGAATGTTAAATGCTGTCGTCGTCTGCTGGCGCCGGGAACGCGATAAGGCCATCGAGGAGCAGTTGATCGCCAGCGGACGGGGCGTCGTTTTCTCGTCCTTTCTCGGCTCGGCTCGCATTCTGATGCAGGGCGCTCTCATGGCCGCGGGCGCGATCCAGGTCATCAATGGCGAGGTCCCATTCGGGGTTGTTTTTGCGTCGATCTTCATTTTCGGCTTTGCTATGAAGCCTGTAGATCAGCTGATCGCGGCCTGGGAGGATTACCACCCGGTCAAGGAGGCCATGAGACGCATCAATGCGGCGCTCAAGCACACCCCGGAGCCCTCGACATCGCTGCAACTGCCGCGCCCGGCGGGAACGATCACCTGCCAGGATCTGACCTTCCTGCCTGCCGGATCGGATCAGGCCGTGCTGAAGCGGATCAGTTTTGGTGTTCGGGCCGGCGAGAGCCTGGGCCTCGTCGGCTTGAACGGATCCGGCAAGACGACCCTGGCGCGGGTCCTGACGGGGAGCCTGCGCCCCCACCGCAGGGTCCGTCCGTTTCGATGGAGCAGAACTGGACCAGTGGAGCAACGAGGATTTGGGACGCTTCATCGGCTATCTTCCCCAGAGCGTCAGCCTCTTGCCCGGCACCGTTGCCGAGAATATCGGCCGCTTCGGTATGTTCTCCGACGAGGCAATCATCGATGCGGCCATGAGAGCGCGCGTGCATGACGTAATCCTGCGGCTTCCAAAAGGCTATGAGACCGCACTGAACGACGGCGCGCTGCTCTCAGGCGGGCAGCGCCAGCTGATTGCTCTGGCGCGCGCTATCATAGGGCATCCTTCCATCGTCGTTCTCGATGAACCGAACTCCAATCTCGACGGGCCCGGCGAGGAGGCGCTGATCGCCTGCATGCGGGAGCTGAAGGAGCGCGGCACCACGGTGATCCTGATCACTCACCGGCCCAATCTGGTCATGCATCTCGACCACGCCGCCATACTGAAGGAGGGCATACTGGTGAGCTTTGGCGCCACCTCCGAGGTCTTCAAGCAACTCGGTCGACCGACAATCGTCAAGAAAGTGGCGCAGGCGCATGAGTAATCAGCTTCCCGCAGTGGCTGTCAAAGGCTCGCCGGTCAACGACTCGGCCTCCGGACCTGTGCTTTTCGGAGGCCTTGCCGCTCTGGCCCTCCTGGGTCTTGTGGCGGCCTGGTCGTCATCCATGTCGGTCGCAAGTGCCGCTATCACCTCCGGGGTGGTGACCGTTGAGGGAAACCGCAAGGCGGTTCAGCACCCCACGGGCGGCGAGGTCGGCGTCGTCTTTGTGCGCGAGGGGCAGTTCGTCGAAAAGGGGCAGAAGCTCGTGCAGCTTGAACTAGCCGACGCCAGAGCCGAGGCCACCGTCTTGAGCAGCGGCCGCGCTGCAGCCCTTCTGCGCGCAGCCCGCCTTCATGCGGAGCGGACGAACGCCGCCGAGATCATCTTTCCCGAGGCCTTGCGCGACCAGACGACGGACCCACAGATCCAGATGTTCTACCAGCAGGAACTCGGACTTCTGGCGGCACGACACGCAGCCTATCTTGGGCAGATCAGCCTGCTGCAGCAGCAGATCGAGGGCAGTCGCCGTCAGATCAAGGCGTTACAAGACCGTTCCCATGCCTCCCAGACCCAACTACTCAGCATCGAAGATGAACTCAAATCGCTGCAGCCGCTCCTGGAGAAGGGCCTTATCGCACGTCCGCGCGTGCTCACCCTAGAGCGGTCTGCCGCGGCCCTGCGGGGCGACATTTCCTCCGTTTCTGGTTCCGTCACGGCTGAGGAGGACAGGATCCGCGCGGCCGAGATCCAGATTGATCAACTCACTAAGGAACGGCTCGAGAGCATTGCACGAGATAGTGCCGAGAACGACTCCCGTCTGGCGGAGATTGAACCGCGACTGACGTCAGCGCAACGAAAGCTGGACCAGGCCGTCATCGTCGCCCCGGAAAGCGGATACGTGTATGGCCTTACGGTCTTCGGACCCGGCGCAGCCCTCACCCCTGGGCAGACGGCCCTGGAGATCGTGCCGAAGGATGAACCGCTCGTGGTCGCTGTGGAGATCAATCCGACGGATGTCAACCGCGTACGGCCGGGGCAGACGGCCAGCATCCACTTCTTGCCTTACCGTCAGCGCTATCATAAGGCGATCCCCGCGATGCTGGAGAAAGTGTCCGCCGATCGCTTCGAAGACAGGGCGACAAACCGGATCTACTACAAAGGCGTCGTCAGGGTGGATCCCACAGAGATCGAGAAGGCTCATGTCGAGCTGACACCGGGCATGCCGGCACAGGTCACGATCGAGACGGGCAAGCGGACCATTCTCGCGTATTTCCTGGATCCCGTGTTGAAGATCTACGATTTTGCTCTCAAGGAAGAATAGGAGAATCCAATGGCAATGGGGCGTACAGGACAGATGACGGAGCACCAGAGGGGCGATGCGACCAGCAGCCGCGCGGTCAATCTCGAGGGGGACAGCCCGGAGGTCGTGGCATTCGCGCTGCTGCGCTATCTCGCGCAGCTTGAGCATGAGCAGACCCGAGAAACAGGCGTGGTGTTTGATCGGGAGTGGCTCCTCGATGCCTATGCAGATTGCCTCGATGCGGTGAAGGGCAATCGTAATGTCGCCGCCCAAGATGTGAAGCCCCCCGCAAAGGCGGCCGCCAAGGGCCGGTGAGATCCTGAGCGCTACAAGCGTGGCGCTCCAGAGCCTACCGCGCGAGCGTCTGCTGGATCAGGCGCTCGTAGGCCGGCAGGCAAACTGTTCTGAAATCGAACCGATCACGGGCAGTTTGACGGGCGCGGGCTGAGAGGTGGTGGCGCAAGTCCCGGTTATCCGCAAGTGACGCGATCCGCGCGGCAAGCGCCCGCTCATCGAAGAAATCCGTCAGCACGCCGTTGTGGCTATCCTGGATCATCTCCATGACCGGGTCTGTGGCCGATCCGACGATCGCGCAGCCAGTCGCCATCGCCTCGAGCAGGGACCACGACAGCACGAACGGATATGTCAGGTAAACATGCACGGTTGACAGGCGGAAGAGGTTGATCAGACTGTCATAGGGCAAGGTCCCGAGAAAATGGACCCGCTCCCAATCAACCTTCGAGCCGATCTCTTCGATCATCACCTGCTTCCAAGTCCGACCCCGACCGGGACTGCGCCCGTAGCTCGTCGGCTCCTTGCCCACGATCGCCACCCGGGCATGGGGCAGGAGTTTCTGCAGGTAGGGAAGGGCCCGCATGAATGTATGGAAGCCACGATAGGGTTCCAGGGAGCGCGCCACATAGGTGACGAGGATCTGTCCGGGCTGGATCGTGCCGTTCGGGACCGATAGGGGAACGGCCGGCGCGGGATGTACGAAATCCGTGTCGATGCCTTCGTGGATGATGTTGATCCGTTGCGCCAAGGGCATTGGGAATGTCTCCGCCTGCCAGCGCGTCGGCGATACGAGAGCATCCGAGACCGCTGCAGCTTGCATCGTGGGAAGATTGCGCAGGGAAACATATTGCAGATCCACTGACGGCGCCTGGAACTCCGCATCGAAATCCAGATCGCTGGCGCTGCTCCGGTAGCAGTATTCCAGATAGGAAATCAGCTTTGTCTCTGGGAAGATGTCCCGGATGAACAAGGCTTCGCCCCATCCGGGGTGGACGAAGCATAGACCGGGCGTGAAGCCGCGCCGCTTCAGATCCTGCAGCCGCCGGCGAACCGTGTCGCCCCGGCGAACCTGCTCCGAGAAGAACGTTAGCGGCGGGAACACGTCAGACGAATGGCCCGGTCCGGAGCTATAGGCTTCGTATTGAACCGGGCCGAAATCGGCTCCGAAGGGTTGCTTTTGCCCCATGGCGACGACCTTGAACCCGTCGCGATTGCTGATTTCACGGGAAAGCAGCTTGTACTGTCCGGGAAAGTTCTGATGGAGAAAGAGGACATTGCACGTCATTCGTAGTCCATGGGAAAATGGGTCGTCTGGTCAACAGAAGGCATGTGTCCCGGGAAAGGCTGCACTTTTGTGGGAATGCATTTCGATCAAGAACTACGATGGTTCTTGTTGGCAGCACATCCGCAACAAGCGCTCTTCCTCGACTCAAGATGGGACACTCTCGCCCTTGCCCTGAAGAAAGATTGTTTATAGCATCGCCCGCGTAAGTCGAGCTGCCTTTATCGCGCACGACCTGCCAACATTTCTCCAAAACGAGCGCTACACGTTCAACGCTCCCTCAACCGAACCATGCGCGCTCATCTAAACGAAGTATTCGAGATTGGTGGCGCGATCATCGGCCTGATCTGCGTATCCGGCGGCTCGTCCAAGGAGCATTCGTACCGTTTCACTCTCGAGCAAAATGGTGTGAGCGTCGGTAGCGATGCCAAGGATTGGATCAGGATCAACGGACCCTCGATTACGACGGCAAAACGAGGACCTGGAAGTCGTCCCTCCTCGGTGCGGCTGCGCAGCAGATCCGGCATTGTCTACCTGACAATCTTTGGGGGCGACGCATCGACGGGTTTCAGCACCGATCGTCCCGTGCATGCGGCTGTTCACGCGGGCACGGCTGAAGTGTGGTCCGGAATAATCGAAATGGGCACCATCGATCCTGCGCGGCTCCTTGATCGCGGCTTCAGGCTGGCCTTGCATGATGCCTTGCAAGCGGTCGGGATGCCGGAGATCACCTCAGTCCTTCAGGCATCACCTCAGATAAGGTCGGTTGACGACCTCACCCCGATCCGGATCGAGTGCGCCATTCGCGCGAATTCTGGTCTGGTTCTCAGGGGCCGAGCGACCGCGCTCGCGGGGCGTGATCTTCACATCGTGACGGCGGATCTTCGCCGCTGGCTGACGTCCGGTCAAACTGCGGTCCATGCTGTCGATGAGACCGTGACCGAAGCAACCGCTGATCGTCAGAGCGATGCGGTCGACTCAAGCTTTACGGCCGTCCTTCCGACCACGGGCATGGGAAACGCCGAGTCCATCTATGTCGTGGAGGTCGATCCGACAGGAGCAGAGGCCATCTTCCACGGCCCCTGGACCGTGACTGGTGTGGATGATGAGCCCGAAGCCGTGCGCCTTGTTCGGGACACTTTCGGTCCAATCCAGTCCTTGCCCGAGACGCTCATCCGGGATGTCTACCGTCCGATCCTCGCTCGTCCGAAGATGAGCGCCTGTGCACGGCGCTTTGAGTTTGGCCCTGCTGTCGATCAAACCAAACCTCTCTCGTCCATCATCATCCCGTTTTACGGCGATGCGTTCTTTCTCAACTGCGTTTACCACCTGCAGCGGATTCTGGGGCCAGGTTTCGAGCTTGTGCTCGTCGTCGACGATCCGCGGATCTGGCCCGAAATCTATGGCCGCCTGAGCGCCCGCCAGTCCTCGATCACGGTTCCGACCGTTCTGCTGCAATGCGCCAGCAATTACGGCTACGCGCGCGCCAACAATCTCGGGTTCACGGCCGCTCGCGGTGATGTGATCTTTCTGATGAACTCGGACATTCTGGTTCTCAATCCGACGACCTTGAATGAGGCGGCCGATGCCATACGCGCGCGGCAAGAGTTTCATCAGCCCGAGGCGGTTATCGGGTTCTCGCTTCTTTATGAAGACGACACCATTCAACATATCGGCATGGAATTCCCCCGTTCCCGGCTCATGGGCGATCTTCGCTTGGCCGATCATCCCATGAAGGGCTTGCCGTTCGCATCGTACCGGGGGGCATGTCCCAGCAGGTCGAGGCGGTGACAGGGGCCTTGATGGCGCTCTCGGCTCGTCTCTTTCGGGATCTTGAAGGGCTCGATACGGCTTATGAGCGAGGGGATTTTGAAGATGCGGATCTCTGTCTGCGGGCCCGACAGCGTGGTGCCCAGATCTGGATCCATGTCCGGCCAGGCCTCTATCACCTTGAGCGGCAGTCGATCCGCCGAATGGGAGATCCCGAGTTCCGGGAGATGATCACTTACATGAACTGTGTTGAGTTCAACTTCCGATGGGATGCTCGCTTGTCCGAGGGTCTCCCGCTCCCAACCGGTTCGCCCGTGCATTCCGACTTGGAGCGCAGAATGATCGGCGTGCGAAAGCGCGACCTCGTGCGCTCCTTAGGCGCAGCGAGTGCGTCCGGAATCGGCATGCTGTGACCGAGGCACAGTGATGCGGATCCTCGTTCTCGCGCACGGCCATCCCGATCTCAATCCCGGGGGAGGGGAGCGGGCAGCCTACGCCCTGTTCCAACGCCTGAAACAAAGTCCGGGAGTGACAAAGGCCGTATTTGCTGCCTATGCCCGTCATGAGGCGATTGGTCATGATGCCTCCTTTGGCAGTTTCCGCGCTCGGCCCGATGAAATCCTGGTCGCAGCACCTCCCGTTGATGGATTTACGTTCCAGAGCTTTGGGTATGACGCACTCGAACGGCTCGTGAACGACCTCGTCCAGAGTGTCAGGCCGGATGTCGTTCACATCCATCACTTCATCTTCTGGGGAATCGAGATCTTCGAACTGTTCAGGCGGGTGGGGGTTCGTGTCGTGTTTACCCTGCATGAATTTGCCGCTATCTGTGCGCAATATGGCCAGATGGTGAAGACCGATGGACAATTGTGCCACGTGTCGTCGCCTGGTGAGTGCGGCCTGTGCTACCCAGCCATTGGGGCCGGGAAGTTCTTCGTCCGCGACACGATCCTGAAGTCGCTGTTCGAGAGTGTTGACCAGTTTGTCGCTCCCAGTCACTTCCTGAGGGAGCGGTATGTCGCATGGGGAATTCCGAAGGAGCGGATCACCGTCATCGAGAACCTGCTCGATGCATCTGCAGTTGCACGCTCCTACGCTCTAAGCGCCCGGAAGCAGGGCAGGGCTCACCCAACTCCTTCAGAGGCGAGACTGGTGTTCGGATTCTTTGCGCAGATCAATCCGTTCAAAGGGTTGGATATTCTTCTCGAGGCGACCTCCTCCTTGCCGGAAGATGTTCGTCGGCAGGTGATGATCCGCATCCATGGTGAGAATCGACACTATCGCAATACGGAATTCGACCGGCGGACCCAGGAACTTCTCGCTCAGGTTAAGGATGTTACATGCCTCATGGGAGGCTACCGTGGAGAGGATGTCATAGACCTGATGGCCACATGCGACTGGATTGTCGTGCCGTCAATCTGGTGGGAGAACTCGCCTATTGTCATTCAGGAAGCACGATTAGCCGCTCGGCCTCTGCTCGTATCAAACATTGGTGGAATGGCCGAGAAGGTCAACCCGACGGTCGACCGCCTCTTCCCAGCCAGAAGCGCAGGTGCCCTCGCGAGTGCCATCAGCGACATTGTGAGGGCAATGGCGCCGCCGAACCGGAAGCGTCTGGCCGGCTTAGCTCGGTCAAGAATTCAGGCTGATGAGGCCTACCTAGTTCGCCACCGTACCGTCTACGATGCCGCGCTGGCAGAACCATCGTCCATCAAAACACCTGGCTCGCCTTCGGATAGTCGGGCGCGCCCTCAATCCGTTGTGAGATAGACACGTAAGTTAAGCTGAAGGGACCGCAGACGTCGTGTGCCACCGAGTCTAGCAAGATGCTCGATAAACAGCCTGTATACCACTTGGCAGCAATCCGAGGCGCCCTTGCGCTGACGTTGAGCACAACAATGCGGATGGGATAGCAGTAAAGCCTCAAGTTCTTGAAGTTCGCCATGTCGAAAGTCAGTGCGGACTTGAAGTCGACCGGGTGACGAATCCGCTGCAAACTTTCTGGTCTCAAAGGTTCCGCGACTGTGTCCAAAATAGCTTTTCTCACACCCTTATCACTCAGATTCCGCCTATAGCGCCGATTGATCTCAATCATTTCACTCGAACGACATAAGACATCCACCGCCTGTGTCTTTGTAGCCACATATATGCATGATTTTGAAAGCAAAGTTGCGTAATCGATTACATTGACGAACTGATACTTCAAAAGCAGCGGGTTAATGGTAATAAACTCGTGCGACCCGCTTACCCCTTTATGCAGTGCGGTGTCGCTCCTCTGAGAAGAGGGATCCTCCCAAATGCGGACTGCTGGCAACGGCAGTGCTTCCTTTGTCTCCACTGGAGTATGCCGATGCCTCGCAAGAGCATAACTTGGCCCGATTTGGCCCCGCCTGCGTACCGGCAGGCTGCCGTGACAAAGGCATATGCCGCAGACCTGGTTGATCAAGTCTTCAAGGAGATTGGCACCACGCTCGAGCAGGGGCGGGAGCGTGAAGCTGTCCTTAATCGGAGTCTTCACAGTTCGCCGAAAGGGCAAGCCCCCGGGTCACCATCCGTGGACTGGAGGAGAGGTGCCCATTGCACCCCGGAAAGTCATCCCATTCAACGCCTCGGCTCGTGCCAAGGCACACATCAACCGAGCGTCCTCCCTTCATCGGGTTCTGACTTCATGACATTGAGGGTTGGATAGGGTGACCAGCGTGAAAAGGGAGTTAGAGCCGGAGCAGCATTCGAGCGTCTCAAGTGGCGCTCTTTATGGCTGCCTGATTGGTATCGCTCTTACAGTCTTCCACCCAATTCACGACACCCTCACAGACGACATCCCGGAAGGCGCTCTCACGCATCCCATTTTCGACGTGATCGCCGGAGACTTAGGCGGCGCAATCCTGTTCGCGGTCACCACAGCTCTCCGAAATCGGCCCGACCGGAGGCGCTAGTCTACCATGACGAGAGAGGACGAACGCGGCCGGCACCGTCAGTGGCCCTGTGATTACCGGGCTAAGGCTTTACTCAAAGACCAATCTCTCGCCGTCGTCTGTACTGTGGTCGACATATCGACGGGAGGGGCTCGTATCCGGTTCGCGGCCCCTGTCGCCCTTCCACCCGACTTTGTATTGGTGATTCCTTGCCTCGCCCTGAGTGTTGATGCCCATGTGGTGGGGAGCCGAGGTCAGCACTACAGCGTCAGGTTCGACTGGCCCGTGGACGGGCCCCTGGATGCCCAGGCCATAATGCTGCACGGCCTGCAAACAATCCTTGAGGCAGAAGGTGTGATGTTCGTTCCTGAGCATGGCAGCCGTCCGGGTGTGACAGTGCGGCACGTTCGGCCGCCAGCCATCCGAACGCGGAGTACGAAAGGGAAAGGCTAGCCGATGTCCGTCAGGTCCATGCCCAAGGCGATCCGCTACGATACCCTCGAGACATTCGCAGAGGTCGACGGCCTGCACCTTTCCCTTGTGAAAGCGGATGGCGAAGAAGACGGGTTTTTACACGGCCCGCCCTGCCTGCATCTGCTCCTGAATGCTCCCGATGGCGCTTATGAGCGGGTTTTCACCGTGCAAGCTGGCTATGAGGATCTCGCCAGGGCGATCGGGCAGGGAATGACATTGGCCCTGTCGACGGCCCGGGCAGAATGGGAAAGCTCGGCACCAGCGCCGCCATCTCGGGGGCAATGTGTCGTGATCCCGTTCCCTGTGAAAAGTGAAGACGCGCCCACATGACCGTCTGGGCTACACCCGGCGGAATGGATGGATGGAGAGCGTATGCGGGCAAAGCTGCAGATACAGTTCGGAGGAAGGACGTTGCACCTCCCACGCGGAAACGGCGTCCCATCCTACCGGTCTGGTTGAGAGTTCAAGTCCTGCCAGGCTTACCACGCACATCCGAGCTCCCTGGCGCGACGCTCGCCTCATGTATCGATCCCCAATGTCCCTATCTGCGATGAAGATCTTACCCGATCCTCACAATCTTACGGAAGCCGACGTGGTGGAGCGTCACGGCTACCAAATCCGCCTCAGCCATGTCGGCTTGGAATGGATGGCCTTCGTGGCCCGGCCCAAGCAGCGACCGACCCTGATCATGGCTCCGGATCGTGAGGCTGTCCTCGCCAAAGCTGATGAGTGGATTGAGATGCAACTCAAGTCTGCTAAGAGCGCATCATGACCTATCGCCTTATCCAGCTCGCGCCTGGCGCCTACGATCTCCTCCTGAATAGCGAGGTGATAGGCAGCGTTGTCAAATCCGGATACCGCAGCACGAACACGACCTGGACGGCCGAACTGCTGGAAGATCTTCCTCGGAGGAAGCGACCAGCTCCCTTCATTGAGATCGAGCATTCCTTTCTGACGCTTGAGGACCTGTGCGGCTGGCTCGGCAGTCCGCAGGTGAAGAGCAATTTCGGGCGCAGCCCGGTAGGACGAGGCGCCTGAGACGACAGCAATCCATCGCCGAATGACCCAACGCGGCAACTAGCCCGCGGCAAGCAAACCTCGTCAGCCCAGCCCTGAAGCTTACATCTCGCGCTGCTGGACTGGGCCGGACTCTAACTCGTGCCGGCTCGGACTGCCTGCAGCCGCATTATCGGATCTGGATCTCCTCGGCAGGTTGGCGCTCCTGCCTGTGTCTCCTGAGCCACAGATTAGCCTTAACTTGGCAAAATAAAATTTCGTAATCGATTACACGCGCGCAACGAGGCTTCAAATACCTGCGATTGATGGTAAGGGACTTGCGCAAGCCACATCTACCCTGTGGTTTCGCTCCTCTGAGGAAAGTCGTTCCTCCCAAACTCAGGCTGCTGGTGACGGCAGCCCCCTTTTTGACCTCATCGGGGTGCGCTGATGGCCGGCAAGAGTGTAACCCGCGCTGATCTCACTGAAGCCGTGTACCAACAGGGTATCGTCACAAAGGACTTTGCCGCGGACCTGGTCGATCAGGTCCTCGCGACGATTTGCACTGCGCTGGAAGACGGCGAGAACGTAAAACTCTCTTCATTTGGCGTCTTCAATGTGCGTAACAAAGGAAAGCGCACAGGGCGCAATCCCAAAACAGGATCGGAGGTGCCCATCGAGCCCCGCCGGGTCATCCAATTTAGCGCCTCTCCAGTTCTCAAGGCACACCTGAACCGGCGATCCTCAAAGTCATCCAGTCTCGATGCGCAAGACCTTGCGGTTCCGGGGAGAGCGCAGCATGAAACAGCGCCTTGAGCCGGAGCAGATGTGGAGCATCGCCGCCAGTACTGTCTATGGTGGGCTGACTGGATTCGCAGTGGGCGTCGTCCATCAGATCCATTCCGCACTCTCAACGGAGATCCCGGACAATGTCTACATGCATGTCGTTGGTGCATTGCTTGTCGAAGCGATCGGCGGCGCCATCCTGTTCGCGGCAGCCGCCTGGCTCAGAAATTGGCTTAAACGAAGGTCCTAGACCCCAATAGTCTGTTTAGTAGGAGTCCTCACCATCAGAACGACGATCAGATTGGCCGAAGACATATCAGGGCAGCGTACAGGTCGTTGAGGTAAGTTTCCGCTGACGGAAGCCAACATCTCGGAGCAATCGATGAAAGAGCGACACTTTGATTTCTGTAATGGAGAGTTCGTCTTTCGTGACAACCAAGGAGCGTCTGTTGATCATGTTGAGGCGGTCCGACGATCGGTCATTCAAAGCCCGCCGAACCTATCGCGTGCCGGCAGCTTAAGATCGGCACTTTCGAACGGATGGACACGATGACAGATGCCTTTCCGGCCCAGAGATTAGGTAATTGCGCATGAGCCATCACGCTTCGACCGATCGATCGCCGATCACCATCCCGGTGCTGCAGCAGCGCGCGTGATGGCCAGCGGCTGGTGATGACCACGGCCTATGATGCCGTCACGGCACGGCTGGCTGATCCTGTCGTGGACATGATCCTGGTTGGCGATAGCGTCGGCAATGTCTGCCTCGGTTTCGACAACACACTGCCGGTCAGCATGGCGATGATGAACCATCATCTCGAAGCCGTGGCCCGTACCAAGCCTCGTGCCCTGCTCGTGGCCGACATGCCGTATCTCAGCTACCACCTCAGCCTCGACGACACCTTGTGCAATGCCGGCGGTTTTCTCCAGCGCGGAGCGGCGGCCGTGAAAGTGGAAGGCGGAGAAAAGCGTGTCGAGACGATCCGGGCTCTCGTGGAGTGCGAGATCCCGGTCATGGGCCATCTCGGGCTGACGCCGCAGAGCGTGCATGCCATGGGCGGTTTCAAGGTGCAGGGCAGGGGCGCGCAGGACGCCATCCAGATCCTGGAGGACGCGCATCGGCTGCAGGAGGCCGGATGCTTTGCGCTGGTGCTCGAGGGCATCCCCTCCGAGCTGGCGGCGCGGATCACCCAGAGCCTGAGCATCCCCACCATCGGCATCGGCGCTGGCCCGCATTGCTCGGGCCAGGTTCTCGTCCTGCATGACGTGCTCGGGCTGACCCAGGGGCACCGGCCCAAGTTCGTGCGCACCTACGTCGACGGCTTCGATCTGTTGCAGCAGGCGCTCACGCACTGGGCCGACGACGTGCGCAGGAGGGCCTTTCCGTCCGCTGCTGAATCCTATGCCTTGCCGGCCGATGCCCTGGCAGCGGTATCCGCCTGGATGCCGCATCCCTCCAGCAGCTCGTGAGGCCGCTGATGCTCACCTTCCGCACGATCAAATCGCTGACGCAGTGCCTGCGCGGCTACCGCGCCTCAGGCCTGCGGGTCGGCTTTGTGCCCACCATGGGCTTCCTGCACGCGGGCCATCGGGCGCTCATCGACGAGAGCGTCGCCCGCTGCGACATCACCGTGGTGAGCATCTTCGTCAATCCGGCCCAGTTCGGGCCGAACGAGGATCTCGAGCGCTACCCGCGCGCTCTGGAGCAGGATCACGACCTCTGCCGCACGGCCGGCGTGACCCTGATCTTCGTGCCGGATGCCGGCGAGATCTACCCGCCCGGCTTCCAGACGTACGTTGAGCCTGGGCCTGTGGCTGAGCCGCTGTGCGGCGCTGTTCGGCCCGGGCACTTCCGGGGCGTCGCCACCGTGGTGACCAAGCTGTTCAACATCGTGCAGCCGGATGCGGCCTTCTTTGGCCAGAAGGACTTCCAGCAATGTGCCGTGATCCGGCAGGTGGTGCGCGACCTGAACTTAGCCATCGAGATCGTCACGGTGCCGACCGTGCGTGAGCCGGATGGCTTGGCCCTGAGCAGCCGCAACAGCTACTTGAGCCCCACCGATCGCGAGCGCGCCCGCTGCCTCAGCCAGGGTCTGTTGGTCGCCCAGGCCGCCTACAGGGAGGGGAGCGGGACAGCGAGCGGCTGATCGCGCTGGCCCGGGCTTCCATGACCGAGGTCGACCAACTGCAGTATCTCGAGCTGCGGGATGCCCGCACGTTGGACGCCATTCAGGGGACGGTCGAGCAGCCGGCTGCCCTGTGTGTCGCCGCCACTGTCGGGACCACCCGCCTGATCGACAACGTACTCCTGATCCCCCCGCCGACAGCCCTGTCCGATCACGAGCTGGCGTTGGTCTCGCATGCGATCGCTCGGCAGGCGACAGCCGATGCGGACGGGCCGGACCCGTCATGACGACACAATCCACGCCCGATGCCCCTATTCAGGACCTCAGTGCCCGGCTTACCGCTGGTGCAACGGCGACGAAAACGCTCCTGTCATGGTGCGAGGAGCATGGCCTGTCGCAGGGGCCAGTCACTGTCGAGATCCGTCAGCGGTTCTCACCGGCCGTGATCCCTGACGACGTCCTATTGGCTCTAGAACCCGCTTCCGGCGAAGCCATTGACTACCGGCAGGTTCGGCTGATGCGGGGCACACTGCCGCTCGCGGCGGCCGAGAATTGGTTTATCCCGCAACGCCTCGCTGCAGGCATGAACGATCTCCTGCAAACGACAGATGTCCCGTTCGGGACCGTCATTGCGCCGCTTCATCCGTCCCGTCGCACGCTGGCTGCCCGCGTCGGGCCGCTCACCGCTGACCCCGCTGAGGATCCAGAGCGACGCTGCGACCTCGCTCACCCGTCATGCCCTGAGATCATCCTGGAGCACATCGCTGCGATCCTCAGCGAGTCGGGGACCGCGTTGGCGCTTGTGAAGGAGAGCTTTTTCTTCGAACTCGTCTCGTTTGCGGCCGCGCCATCGCCTTGATCCCGGGCTCTCGATGGGAGGTCCGGACAAGGCCAGCACTGCAGAATGTGAGGCTTGAGCCATTTATCGGCGTCGTAGAATCACGGTTTAAGCTGCAATTGAGGTCTGCGGGACTGCCGAGTGCACGTCCGAATCCACGTGGCCGTCGAAGCGCTTGAAGTTCTCGTTGAACATGTCGATCAGGCGCTTGGCGGTCTCGGCGAACTCGGCTTCGTTCAGGCAGGTCTTCACCGGATAGAGGATGTGCGGCTCGACGCCGGCACCGCGAAGCGGAAATAAGGATCGGGGCATCTGGCGCTTGTTAAACTTGCGACGACACAGCGGGGTGACCGGGAGAAGTCCCCAACCTCTGGCAGGGAAGGGGAACGATGTTCAGAATGATAATTTGGGCAAGGTGGTTTGACGCGATTGAACGCCTGGAGCCCGTACGCCCTTCAAGGCGACGCTCAACTCCTTTGAGCGATCGATGAAGCTCGACTTCCCTACGCTTGGTACAGTGTTTGTTGTGAACACGGCTGTGCTCACGGCACTTCTTCTGTTCGCATGGGCAGTCAACCACCAGGTGAGGGCTCTGGCCTGGTGGGGGCTGGCGTTCTTCCTCGTCCTCGCTGGCATGGGCCTTATGGTTGTCGCACAAGGCGCGCCGACCCTGGTCATCGTGCTCGCGGCCAACATTCTCCTGATGCTTGCCTATGGTGCCCTCTATGAAGGGTGCCGGGTCTTCAATGGACGGCTGCTGAAACTGCCATGTCTCTTCATCGGCGCCATTGTGTGGTGCGCCGCGTTTCCCCTCCTCTTCGATCATTCGAGTGCCAGATTAATTCTCACCTCCGCAATCGGTGTCGGATACTCGGCGCTTGCCGCCTGGGAACTCTGGCGCCATGCCCCTCAGCGATTGGCGTCCCAATTCGCCGCGATCATCCTGCTGATTAGCTTGGCCGGGTTCAATGTCGTGCGCGGAGCGCTCGGGTTTTCGCTTGCTCATGCTCTTTGGATCGATGCCCCGGCGCCGCAAGGGTCAGGACTCATGGCACTGGCCGTAGCGACCTTCATGCCGGCGATCGCCTTCGTCTTCCTGTCCATGGCCAAAGAACAACTCGCGTCTGAATACAGGCGCGCTGCCTTGGTTGATCCTCTCACAGGGATTCCGAACCGAAGGGCCTTCTTTGAGAAGGCCTCTGCCGTGCTCTCCGGGCAACGAACCGCGCCGGTCAGCTGCCTCCTCTTCGACTTGGACAATTTCAAGAACCTCAACGACAGCCATGGCCATGAGGTGGGCGATCATGTCCTCGAAATCTTTGGCCGAGTTCTGTCGGATCATCTCCCTGACAGTGTCTTTGGCCGACTAGGTGGGGAGGAGTTCGGAGCCATGGCACCTCTGGGTCAGGCAGAAGCAGAGGAATTGGCAGAGACAATCCGGCATGCGTTCGCCTCTGTCGCCATGGTTGTTCGCGGGCTGCGTCTTAACGTGACTGTCAGTGTCGGCTGTGCGACCGGTGTAGCCTCCACCGTTCAAGACCTCCTTCGCGAGGCCGATATCGCTCTGTATCAGGCAAAGGCCAGAGGCCGGAATAGGGTCGCTTCCAGACGCAATTGACATCCCCTTCAAGAGTCAGATCCGCTCCGATCCGCGCGATGATGGGCCGATCGATGACTGTGTCCCAATTGTCGACGGACCCAGCGAAGCCGGAAAGGTTCACAAAGGTCAACTGACGCAGACTGTGACGAGGGCAAGATGTCCATACAGGCTATGAATCTCTCGCGCTTGTGCCCCGGATTGAATCTGGCCCCGGTAAGGCGCGGCGATCAGGGTGGAAGTTGAGCGGCAATCAGAATGAGAGGTGACGGTGCGATCCGTACGGATCGCACCGTCTGGCCGTCGCGGTCGACCGGGTAAGACTTGGGCTTCTTCACGCCAATGAGGAACCCAGCCCTTGCCCGGCCGCCACATCACCGACTGCCAGATGAGACTCTACATGAAGCTCCGTCACACCAACACCATCCCGATCGCCGCTGCCAAAGCCGGCTTCAGCCCCTCCACCGCCTCCCGCATCGACAAAGACCCGCGTCTGCCCTCCCAGAGGAAAGCCCCGCGCGGGCGCCGGCGTCCCGACCCGCTCGCGAGCGTCTGGGACAGCGAGATCGTCCCGCTGCTCCAAGCCGCCCCGAGCCTACGGCCCGTGGCTCTCTTCGAGGAGATCGTCCGTCGCCATCCCGAGCTCGGCACCGGCATCCGCCGCACCCTCGAGCGCCGCGTCCTTGCCTGGCGCGCCCTGCACGGCCCCGAGCAGGAGGTCATCTTCCGTCAGGTGCATGAGCCCGGACGCATGGGCCTGTCCGACTTCACCGACATGGCCGACCTTTCCATCACCGTGGCCGGCCAGCCCCTCGATCACCGGCTCTATCACTTCCGGCTCGCCTATTCCGGCTTCGAGCATGCCCACGTGGTGCTCGGCGGCGAGAGCTATGTCGCTCTCGCCGAGGGGCTGCAGAACGCTCTCTGGGCCCTGGGTGGTGCGCCACGCGAGCACCGCAGCGACAGCCTCTCGGCTGCCTTCCGCAACCTGGATCGCGACGCCCGTGAGGACCTGACCCAGCGCTATGATGCCCTGTGTACCCATTACGGCATGGAGCCGAGCCGCAACAACACGGGCGTCGCCCACGAGAACGGCGCCATCGAGAGCGTGCACGGCCACCTCAAGAAGGGGATCGACGATGCCCTGCTGTTGCGCGGCGCGCGCGACTTCGCCGATCTTTGTGCCTACCGCCGCTTCATCGACGAGGTGGTCGGGCGCCGCAATGCCCGCAATACCGCGCGCATCGCGGTCGAGCGCGCTGCCCTTCAGGAGCTGCCGGATCGACGCACCGCCGATTACGAGGATGCCATCGTCACGGTGACCTCGACCAGCGGCTTTGTCCTGCGCAAGGTGTTCTACAGCGTGCCCTCGCGCCTGATCGGCCACCGGCTGCGCGTGAGGCTGTTTGACGATCGCCTCGAGATCTATCTCGGCGGCACGCACCAGATGACGCTGCCGCGCGGGCGGGCTCATCCCAACGGCCGGCACGGGCATGTGGTCGATTACCGGCATGTGATCCACTCGCTCAGACGCAAGCCCATGGCCCTGATGGGGCTGGTCTACCGCGATCAGCTCTTTCCCCGCCAAGCCTACGCCCGTGCCTTCGAGGCGATGTGCGCCAAACTGCCGGCCCGGGTTGCCTGCCGCACCATGGTGGATCTGCTCGCCCTGGCGCATGAGCGCGCCTGCGAAGCCGAACTTGCCGAGCGCCTCGATGCGGATCTCGATGCTGGCCGGCTGCCGGATCTCAAGAGCTTGCGCGCCCTCTTCAGTCCGGATGCCGGTGCCGTGCCTGACATTGTGGTCTCTCATGTGCCGCTGAGTGCCTACGAGGAACTCGCCCGCGTGCATCCGGGAGAGGTCGCATGACGAGCTCCGATATTGATGCCGGTCGCCTGACCCTGGCGCTCAACGACCTGCGGCTTCCCGCCATCAAGTCAATCTGGCCAGACTTCGCCGCCCGTGCTGACAAGGAAGGCTGGCCGGCGGCCCGCTTCCTGGCGGCTCTGGCCGAACACGAGATGGCCGAGCGCGCCAGCCGGCGCATCCAGCGCCATCTCGACGAGGCGCGCCTGCCGCCTGGCAAGACCCTCGACAGCTTCGACTTCTCCGCGGTGCCGATGATCAGCAAGGCGCAGGTGATGGCGCTGGCAGCCGGCGACAGTTGGCTGGAGAAGGGCGCCAATCTGTTGATGTTCGGCCCGCCGGGCGGGGGCAAATCGCACCTGGCGGCCGCGCTGGGCCTGGCCCTGGTCGAGAACGGCTGGCGGGTGCTGTTCACCCGCACCACCGATCTGGTGCAGAAGCTGCAGAGCGCGCGGCGGGATCTACAGCTCGAAGCGGCGATTGCCAAACTCGACAAGTACCACCTGCTGATCCTCGACGACCTCGCCTATGTCAGCAAAGATCAGGCGGAAACCAGCGTCATCTTTGAACTCATCGGTGCCCGGTACGAGCGTCGCTCGCTGCTGATTACGGCCAATCAGCCCTTTGGAGCCTGGAACTCGGTCTTTCCGGATCAAGCGATGACGCTCGCCGCGGTGGATCGCTTGGTCCACCACGCCACCATCTTCGAGATGAATGTGGAGAGCTATCGCCGCAGAGAAGCCCTTGAGCGTAAGCGCGGTCCAGGCCGTCCGCCGACCCGCGCGACAATCAAAACCTCATCCTGATTGACGCTCCGCGACAATCAAGAAAGCACTTGCATCTCTGTCACGGCGCGACAATCATCATCCCGCCGCGACAGCCAATCACCCGATCCTGATCGTCGCGCGCTCCATCCAGATCGTCGCGCTATACCCCGGTGAAGACGACATCTTGTCTCGTGGCGCGCGCATCATAAAATATGTATAGGCCTGACCATCTTGCCTCTGGAAGACATCGCCATGACCCAGAACCGTGAGTGCCACCGGCATCCTCGGGGGTCGTCGGCCGCAGCGCACGGGCCGTATTCAACAACCGCTCCCCAGCTCTCGATTGCATGGTGCAGAATCGATCCTCCAGCAGAGCTCACATTGCTTTCGCCGCACCGCTCGGCCGTCGGGGCGAATTTGCGTTGGAGATCCCGGGTCTGGATCTCAAGGTCGAGGCGCACGTGGCATGGAGCCGGGCGGCCCGGCGGCGCGTTCGTGTGGCCACACAAAACGGCGTGGGCGTGAGAATCAAAGCGGCGGGGTCACCGATGACAGATGATGATTGGTCCGATACCAATGGGGCAATCCCCGGCAACTGATCGGTTGGCTCACCGGCTCACGCGGCTGGGTTTGTTTGCCGCAATGGGGCTCCTTGGATGGGCGCTGTTGATCGCCGGCGCATAGGCCTGCACGCTAAAGGGCTAACGATAGACCAGATGGCATCCTGTGATGGGCAAACTGTCGGTCGGCACTGCCGCTGAGGCCGAGAGGCAGCGGAGCTGCAACAGGAAATGTGTCGGAGCCTCGCAAGGCGTTCCTGATGATGATCCCAACCCGAGAACAGGACTGACATGGCGGATGTTTGGGCGGTGTATGCCCTTTGGCCTGAGCGTGGAGAGCATGCATGGGAACTGAACGGTATCTACGACTTCGAGGTCACCGCACCCCAACAATGCGCACAATCGACAAAAGCATCTCAGGCCCGTAAGGCAAAGGCTAACACAGCCGAATACCCCACACGGGTGATATGCTTTGCAACCGTAAGCCGGTAGACACCTCGGCTTCTCGCTGAAATGCCGAGGCTGAGACGATGGACAATGAGATTGAGTATCACAGATATCGCCTGAAGGTGGTCCGCATTGGCCTGGGATGGACTGTTTACATCTATTCGCCTGGAAGCCGCTTCAGCTTCGATGCGATGAAGACCTCACGGGACAGCGACCGTGATACCGCGATTGCTGAAGCGAAGGCGTTTGTCGATACCCATATGCGCCAGACCGAAACTCCTATGTGATTGTGCCCAGCGTGCTGAAGACCCAATCGCGCCTCGACCACAGGCTGCGAAACGTCACAAGGGTCAAAGCTTCTGAAAGGCATTGGTTCCTCACCGCACTGGCCGCACGTGAGGCGCGGACCAATGAGGTCGGTGGACGCCTTTGGATGGTCGGCTTGTACCCGCACTGGCACTCAATGCTCAGGTCCCGCGGGATTATGTTGGCGACCATTTCGTCCGGCAGCTCTGACCCCGGGTGTGAAGGGGCGACAGAGGCAGTAGGCTTTGCGGGACGTCGATTATGCCTTCCGGCCGATCCTTTGAACTTTGGAAGCAACTCTGTCTAAGCAAAGAATGAAGGTCACTGTGAAACAAACAGTGAGAGTCGCGACGGCAACGGCGATGCATAGGGACAGCATTGGAGAGACAGCCACTGAAAGATGGGCGCATAGGCGCAGACGACAGCGAACCGATCAAGACCGACTCAGGAGGCGGCTCAATTCCGCATCGGGCTGAGCCTTTCCTGCATCAACGCACATCCGAGAGCATTAGAATTGCCGGGCCATGCGACGCTGGTTCTCCACCTAGCTCCACCTGTTGGGTGCTTTCGGCGCGATTGCCCTATTCGGTGCACCCGCTTTGACCCCGCTTCGCCGGTTGGTACGCTGACGCGTTCGGACGGCTCAGGCCGGCCGTTGGCCCAGGCAAGTATCGCTTTCTGTTATGATCTGCACGAAAAGACTGGACGACCAATGTGCTCAGCGATGTAGCGGTTGAAGGCGGCCCGGAAGTCGGCCAGCGAAATACACTTGCCGCACCTCCCGCTGTCATATAAGTGCCGAGACGGATGTCCCACCGCATTGAGCCATGAGAGTGAAGTCGGAGTGACGTGGAATATTCCACGCGGATGATGGGCAAGCCGACCCGAAACTTTGGAGGCCTGTGCGCAACATGGTTGTCAAGGACGGCGTGGACCCCCTTGCCAGCGGGCAAGCTTGCCTCGACCCTATTCAGGATCAGGACCAAGTCGTGATGCTGGTGGCGCTGCATGCAGCAGCCCCGCACGGTGCTTCAACAACGCTAAAAGCGGCAAACCGTGTCGTTTTCCCAACGAGTCATCATGAGTGATGGTCACAGAGCGGCTCAGCTGCACGAGGGTATCGGGTCGTGTACGGTTGAGCACCTGGCGATCGATACTGTCCAAATCGCCCCCTTTGAGTTAGGCTGACGGCGCCGATACTGCCGGGTCCAGCGAATAGACCAGCTCATGAGCCGGTTTGGGACGTCCGAAGTAGTAGCCCTGGGCCTCCGTGTAGCCCGCCGTCTGAACCTGGAGGAGCTGCTCCTGCGTCTCAATCCCTTCAGCAACAGTGGACATGCCGAGGCCAGTCCCTAGGCTTGCGATCGATCGTACAATCGTCATCGCATCCCGCCGTGATGAAAGATCCCGCACAAAAGACCGATCGACCTTGATCCGGTCGAATGGAAAACTGCGGAAATAGCTGAGAGATGAATAGCCCGTGCCAAAATCATCAATGGCAATCTGCACTCCCAGCCGGCGCAACTCATGCAGAGCCGCCATCGTCGCTTCGTTCTCATCGAGCAGGGACGTTTCGGTGATCTCCAGTTCGAGCCGCTCTGGAGCAAGCCCGGTACTCTCCAGCGCATGGCGCACGCTTTGCACAAGGGCTCCGTCGCGGAACTGAACCGGCGAGACGTTGACGGCGACCTTGATGTCCCGCGGCCAGTTGACCGCTTCAGCGCAAGCCGTCCGTATGACCCACTCGCCAAGCGGTGAAATCAAGCCAATGTCCTCGGCAACCGGAATGAACTCTGCCGGCGAAACCTTGCCCCATTTGGGATGGCGCCAGCGAAGAAGCGCCTCAAAGCCGTTGATCTCGTTGAGCGTGAGATTAACCTGAGGCTGGAAGAACAGCTCAAACTCATCGTGGGCCAGAGCCTTGCGCAAATCGATCTCAAGCGACCGGCGTGCATCCAATCGCGCTTCCATGCTCGGCTCGAAGTAGCAGAACATGCCGCGCCCTTGAGATTTAGCCTCGTAGAGAGCGAGGTCGGCACGCTTCAGCATCTGATCGGGCGATATAATATCTGCCTCGACCGAGGCGATCCCGATGCTGGTGCCGATGACGATCTCACGCCCGTCGACAGAGTAGGGGGCGCTCAGCTGCTCCACGATGCGTCTCGCAAGAACAGTGCACGGTTCGAGCCCGCCTGGAGCCTCCAGAAGGATTCCAAATTCGTCGCCACCAAGGCGCGCCACTATGCCGCCATCACGCAGGCACCTTCGAAGGCGATCAGCGACAACTTTCAGAAGAGCGTCGCCAATCTCATGACCGAATGTATCGTTGACGCTCTTGAACCGATCAAGATCCAGGCACAGGACAGCAATTCGGATGC
Source organism: Microvirga sp. RSM25 (assembly GCF_044784385.1). Classification (NCBI taxonomy): domain Bacteria; kingdom Pseudomonadati; phylum Pseudomonadota; class Alphaproteobacteria; order Hyphomicrobiales; family Methylobacteriaceae; genus Microvirga; species Microvirga sp. RSM25. The sequence continues at coordinate 372,839 of NZ_CP173040.1, forward strand.
CCTTCTGGTGCCACCTGGTGAGATGCGCCGCCAATCGCTCATGGAAGAGCACGCGGTTCGCCAGTCCAGTCAGTGCATCGTGGCTAGCTGCATGGGCGAGATGACTGGTGAGAGCGTGGAGATCCCTATGGGCTCGTTCCAGCAACTGATTATGCCTGCTGAAGAGGCCAATCAGGATCAGTCCCAGCAGGATTAGGCCGAGCGATAGTCCCGAGAAGATCCAGTACAGGCGATTGAGCGCTTTCTGATCCTGGGCGATCCTCTCACCCCCACGGATTTGTGCGTAGGATGCGAGTTGCAGCAATCTTGCCTCCAGCGGCTCCAACAGCTGAAGCGCCTGCTGGACGGAGCCAGGGCGCTCGAGTCCTGTGATAAGAGGCTGCATCAAGGCCAAGACATCAGCGAGACGGCGGAGAGTGGCCAGCTGATCAGGATCGTCCCGAATGATGTTCTGGAAACGGCCCTCAATGAGGAGCGTTGCTCTGCTGAGAAGGATCTCGAAGCGGAGTTCAACTTCGTCCTTGTCGACACCTCGGCCCGGGAGATTGAACGCGTCCAATCGGCGCTCGAGGCGCATAAACTCTGACACCGCCTGGCTGGCCTGCCAGGCTGGGTTATAGTGCGTAATATCTCCCAGCACCTTCTGACGTTCTGTCACCAGCACTGCGATATAGGCGCTCGCCACAAGGAAGCAGACGGCAACGGCACCAAAAATGACTTTGAGGGTGCGCAGTGACACAAACCCATCCTTTGGAGATTATACGTCGATCATATCTCGATGAACCATGACGGAATACTGTTAAGTATCTGTAGATGTACAGAACGCCAATGCAACCGGCTCACCCCCGAGTGCAGTTTGTTCGTTCCAAAATGTTTGTTCAATGACGCTTGTGTTACATTGCAACGAATGCGATTTCCGCGATGAACACCTAACCCAGCTTGATCTTTGATGAGGTGCTTCGGGTCAGGGGAAACAATTATGACAGGGCGGAGATCAAGCGCCTCTACAGTCTCCTGCCAAACAGCTGTCCGAGTGGCTTCAACGGCTTCCTAGCCGACGAAGTTAGCTCCGTTTTCTTCCGGTCGCATCCGCCGGGCTATCGGTTCTTCTCGATAGGCTTCGGTGCCCGCTGGCGTGTGGAGAGCGACGAGCTTCTCTGGAGCCCGATCTCATTGGCCAACAAGTGCCGCAGCAATTCCAAACTGCCTGAACTCGTCGATCTCTACCTGTCGCGCCCTCTGGTAACCGTGCCTCTAGGCGCGAAGCGCTTGAAGGTCACACCCAAGGCCGTCGATCTGATTCTCCTGCTGCTGGGGCCTTACTGAGAGAATTGACCGGCTGGCGACATTACAGGGCCTGGGAAATCGGCTAGAGGCAAGGGGACCCGGAACCAACTCGACTTAATCAAACTTAATCACTACGATTGACTATGATCGGGAGAATGAGATGAAAACTAAGGTCCTGACGGCTCATGTGCCGCTGCCTCTCGCTGAGAAGGTGGATGAGATGGCGACCAGGCTGGAACGATCCCGAGGCTGGATCGTCAAGCAGGCCCTCTCCGCCTGGATCGCGCGGGAAGAGGAGCGCAGGCAGCTCACACTTGAGGCACTGGCAGATGTGGATGCTGGCCGAGTTATCGATCATCAGGCCGTGCAGGCATGGGCGGACAGCCTCGACAGTGACAATCCTCTGCCGCCCCCCCGCTGATGGGCCTCAAATGGACAGAAAAGGCGCTATCGGACCTGACGCGCCTCTACGATTTTCTCGCGCCGATCAACAAGTCGGCTGCCGCAAAGGCGGTCCAATCGCTAACGGCCGCACCAAGACGGTTACTGGAACATCCTCGTATCGGGGAACAACTGCATGAACTCGAGCCTCGCGAGGTTCGCCGGATCCTCGTCGGACAGTTGTCAAGCGAACCGAAGAATTGACCCCTTGAGCGAATTGAAGATCTAACCCCCTCTCATTGCTTTGTGGCTCCCTCGGTTTCGAATGCCGCTCCAGCCTTTTGCAGTAGGCCGGAACGGCGCTTTTCGCGCAGCCGGTAGCTGTCACCGCGGATGGTGATCACCGTCGAATGATGCAGCAGGCGATCCAGAATCGCCGTCGCCACAACGGCGTCGCCAAACACCGATCCCCATTCGCCCACGGAGCGGTTGGAGGTGATCAGGATCGAGCCGCGCTCGTAGCGGCGCGATACCAGCTGGAAGAACAGATGCGCTGCATTGGCTTCGAACGGCAGGTAGCCGAGCTCGTCGATGATCAGCAGCTTCGGCCGTGCTAGGATCGTCAGCTGCTTGTCGAGCACGCCATCGTCATGGGCCTTGGCCAGCATCGCCACCAGCGTGGCAGCCGTGACGAACTGCACGCTGCAGGTCTGCCGGATCGCCTCCCGCCCGAGCGCCACCGCTAAATGGGTCTTGCCGGTGCCTGGAGGTCCTAAAAGCAAAACCGCGTCACCATGCGCAATCCAGCGGCAGGTCGCCAACTCCCGGATCTGCCGCGGATCCAGCGACGGCTGCGCGTCGAACTCAAAGCCGTCGAGTTCCCGCACAAACGGGAACTGCGCGATCTTGCTCGCCATGGCAATCCGCCGCTCGTCGCGCCGTGCGATCTCGCGCCTAACCAGGAACGCCAGGGCCTCGCGCAAGGTCATGTCGGAACGGGCTGCTTCGTCCAGCAGCGTGTCGAGCTGGTCGCGGATCGCCGTCAGCTTGAGCCGGTCGAGCATCGTCACCAGCCCCTCGTGATCGACACCCGTCATCACCAGCCTCCTCCCACAAGCGCCTCATACTCGGCCAGCGGCCGCAACAGGGCGGGAGGCGGATCGAGGTCCGCCGACGCCGATCGCACCGGCCCGGCCGCGCCGACCACGCCGGTCAGGTGCGCCCGCTCGACAATCCGTTGCCGGCGCCCCCGGCACAAGGCATGGTCGGCCACCACCTCACCGGCATGGCGCACGATCACCCGCCCACCCAGCACCACCACCTGGACGCTCTCCCCGATCAGCCGCCAGGGCACCGAGTAGCTGTTCGTGTCCAGGTCGATGGCGCAGTCCGCCTGAACCTTGCGCACCAGATCCCGCAACTGCCCAAACGGGGCTCGTCCGCCGAGGGGGCGAAGCGCCCCGGCCTCGGACGCAAAGCGCTCCGCCGGAGCCACGCCTGTCGTGCCATGCACCCGCTGATCGGCGATCTCGCGCGTCCACCGGTCCAGATGGGCCTCGAGGGCCGCCCAGCTCTCGAAGCAGCGGCCGGCAATGGCGTTCTTCTTGACGTAGCCGACCCCACGCTCGTCCTTTCCCTTGGTGCGCGCCCGGTAGGGCGCACAGACGCGCGGGGTAAATCCCCAGTAGCGGGCAAAGGCGTGAAGCCGTCCATTGAAGCGCACCTCCCGTGTTGCCGCATCGTGATGCTCGACCAGCGCCTTGGCATTGTCGAACAGCACTTCGGCCGGAACCCCGCCAAAGCGCAGAAAGGCGCCTTCCATACCCTCGAACCAGTCCGCCTGGCGTTCCCGCAGCGAGGGACGGATATGCAGCCGGCGCGAGTAGCCCAGGGTGGCCACAAACAGGTGCACCCGCACCCGCTCGCCACCGATCCACACCCGCGTGTCGCCGAAGTCGATCTGCATCTGCTGACCCGGTGCCGTCTCAAACCGCACGGTTGCGCGCATCTGCGCCTTCAGCTCGCGGCGCCAGCGTTGCACCCGCAACTCCACCGAGCGCAGCCCGATGACGATCCCGTGCTCGCTCGCCAGTTCCTGGCGGACCACGTCGGCATTGCCGCCATGCCGGAAGAAGCGCTCCCGCAGCCAGTCATCCAAGCCGTCGAACGCGGTCCGGCGCACGGGCTTGCGGAACGCCACAGCCCCGCCCTCGCGCAAATACCGCCGCACTGTGTTGCGGGCGCAGCCGAATTCCTTGGCCAGCCGCTTGGCACCCCAGCCAAGCTCATGAAGCCGCAGCATCGCGGCCACCTCCTCAGCCTGAAGCATCTCCTCTCCCCGCATCGTCCGCGACAATGCAGGATCCACTGAAACCCCAGTCGACATCTATTCCTCCTTTGCCAAGGAGGGGGTCAGTTCTTCGTTTCGTCAGGGGGGCAGTTTCTCAGTTCGGCCGACAACAGTATGAAATGCGCTACGAGGTCCGGGGGCCCGATATTTATATTCTACGGCTCTGGCACACGCGCGAAGATCGATAGGGTGTTGGGCGAGCCGAGGCCATCGGAGCTACCGGACATGGGTGAGCCACGCCAAGAGAAGACCGGCCGGCGGCCCGATCGTGCTTAGGGTCCGTCTAATAACCGGCCTGGTCATATATTAGACGCAGAGAGTCATAGTCGGGTGGCCTGTAATGGATGATGCGACGTTTCAGATCCTTACGCTGGCAGAGGAATGGCCGGTGATGAATAGCGCGCCGTGTTCTGGTTCAAGCACCAGCCAAATTCCAGGCTGATCAACCCCATTGAACTTATCCACCCTGAAGTATGTCTGAGGGCTCACAGGAGGACCAGTTCCCAACCATGCAGGAACTCTGCGCCTGGCTCGGCGTCCAGAGTTGAAGAGCAACTTTGGGCGCGGAGCTCCAGCTTGAAGGGCCTGGAAACGCGGGATCGATCCGGCCAACCCTCAACTCCGTCTGCGGTGCAGAGATATGCCAGGGGTTGGTACGGGTTCTCCCCGTTCACCGATGATTCAGCGCGAGCGCTTCATCTTGAGGGACCGGTCGCCCAACCGTACTCCCGGCCAAGCCCAGGACCTCCTATCTCTCTTATCGCTGGACTTGGTCGGGTTTCCATCCATCTCGCTGGTCCAGCAGCTGTCAGCGGATCAGGATGGGGTTTTCGGTCTCAGGCCCAAAGGATCACAGGCGTTTGCTCAGGTGAGAACGGATGCCCAGGAGGCTGTCGAGCCCAAACGCAAAGGCCACTGCAAATCCAGCAGTGAGAGAAGCGACAACAAGAGCGACACAAAAGGACAGTATCGGGAACACACCAATTCGGGCGATGCATAGGCGCAGACGGCTGGGTATCGATCAAGGGAGATTCGGTCGGTGTCTCGCCTTCGCGCGAGGCTGAGACTTTCCTGCATCAATGTATTCTCGCGGGAGCACGGTTGCGGAATACCGTATTCAAATGTCGTCCCAGAACTTCATGGTCGACTGGGGCTGGTACGTCCGCCTTGCCTTCGCCTCCATGGCTGGAATGGGGTGCAATTCCGCCCCATTGAGAGGCTTCAATGCCTCTAGTGATGTCAGCACAAGAGGCTAAATTGTAAAAACCGTGACACCTGACTTGTCACACCCTTGAGGGAGCAATGCCTTCCCTCGCTCATCCGAGTGGCTTGGCCTTTAGGATGAGATATCCTCCAGAGGTAACAATCACATAGGCAGCCGTGATCGGACCTCACGGTTTTTCAGCAGCGTTTCCAAGATGTTGGTCTAAGCACGGCTATCTAACTACACTGTAAATAATTTACAGATTTACACTCGACTCCTTGTAAAGATTTTCACCTCGACTTTTACTGAACTTTCCGGCCTGACACGCGCCCTATACTGCCAATCCAGCGATCCCTTTTAGTCGAGGAATACGGATATGGCGTACCAAGATCAGATCACGCAGGCTCAAATGCTCATCGAGGGTCAGGGCACCTGGAATGGCATCGATCCGGAGCCGGTTGCCCGCATGCGGCTGCAGAACCGGTTCAAGACCGGCCTCGATATCGCCCGCTACACCGCCGGGATCATGCGCGAGGACATGGCGGCCTATGATGCCGACCCGTCGCTCTACACCCAGTCGCTGGGCTGCTGGCATGGCTTCATCGGCCAGCAGAAGATGATCGCGATCAAGAAGCATTTCGGCTCGACCAAGCGCCGTTACCTTTATCTCTCCGGCTGGATGGTGGCAGCGCTCCGTTCGGAGTTCGGCCCGCTCCCTGATCAGTCGATGCACGAGAAGACCAGCGTTCCTGCCCTGATCGAAGAGCTCTACACCTTCCTGCGCCAGGCCGATGCCCGCGAGCTTGGGCTTCTGTTCCGCGATCTCGATGCTGCCCGCAAAGCCGGCAACACGGTCAAGGAGCGTGAGATCGTCAGCGCCATCGACAACTACCAGACCCATGTCGTTCCAATCATTGCCGACATCGATGCCGGCTTCGGCAATGCGGAGGCAACGTATCTGCTTGCCAAGAAGATGATTGAGGCTGGCGCCTGCTGCCTTCAGATCGAGAACCAGGTCTCGGACGAGAAGCAGTGCGGTCACCAGGACGGCAAGGTCACCGTTCCACACGAGGATTTCCTCGCCAAGATCCGCGCCATCCGCTACGCCTTCCTCGAGCTCGGCGTCGATGACGGTCTGATTGTCGCCCGCACGGACTCGCTCGGCGCCGGCCTCACCAAGCAGATCGCCTTCAGCCGTCAGCCGGGCGATATCGGCGACCTGTACAACGGCTTCCTCGATTGCGAGGAGATCACGCCGGAGAACTGCACCAACGGCGATGTGGTGATCAACCGCAACGGCAAGCTGCTGCGGCCGAAGCGGCTGGCGAGCAATCTGTTTCAGTTCCGCCCCGGTACGGGTCAGGATCGTTGCGTGCTCGACTGCATCACCGCGCTGCAGAACGGCGCGGACCTCTTATGGATCGAGACCGAGAAGCCGCATGTCGAGCAGATCGCCGGTATGGTCGACCGCATCCGCGAGGTCATCCCGAACGCGAAGCTGGTGTACAACAACTCACCGTCCTTCAACTGGACGCTCAACTTCCGCCAGCAGGTCTTTGACGCTTGGGAGAAGGCCGGCAAGGACGTGTCCAAGTATGACCGCGCCAAGCTGATGAGCGTGGACTATGACAACACCGAGCTGGCTAAGGAAGCCGACGAGCGTATCCGCACCTTCCAGGCCGACGGAGCCAAGCGCGCCGGCATCTTCCACCACCTGATCACGCTGCCGACCTATCACACGGCGGCGCTCTCCACCGACAACTTGGCCAAGGAGTATTTCGGCAGCGAGGGCATGCTGGGCTACGTGCGCAACGTTCAGCGCCAGGAGATCCGCCAGGGCATCGCCTGCGTCAAGCACCAGAACATGGCGGGCTCCGACATCGGCGATGACCACAAGGAATTCTTTGCCGGTGAGGCTGCCCTCAAGGCAGGCGGTGCTCACAACACCATGAACCAGTTCGGCTAGGGCCTAAATTGTCCGTCATGCCTGCATTGCGCTACGCATGACGGACGCTGACAGACCGTTGATATTCCGAATGCTGTAATCGCCTTCGCGTTTAACAGGAGTGAGACCATGACTGCATCAGAAAAGCCGCACCTGACGAGCAGAATCGAGGAGGCAGCCAGCTCGATGTCTCCTGAGCAGGAATCGGCTCTGCGGATCCTTGCGAACGAACTCCACCGGACGAACGAGGCGGTGATGAACTGCGTCAGCCATGGCCTTTCGGTCGAGCTGCAAAGGGTCAAGCGCTTCCATTCGGAGAAAGGCTACTGGGGCGATCTGATCGTACCAATCGTGGTCAAGCAGAGCAATGAACAGCGCTGAAGTGCAACAAGAAGCCTCGAACAGGGTTCGAACTGCACGGGGCTTCTTTTGGGGCAATGAGACTCACCCCTGTTGCACATCAAAATGAATGGCACACGAAACACGTGCATCGATGGGTTCTGCCGCTTCCACGACCATCCCCGCTGCCGACTGAGCTCATGACATCGCCCCGAATTTGCATGTAAAGTCGTGGAAGGAAGATGGTCTGAAGATCAGTCGTCAGTAGTACGACCCCGTAGCTGATCCAGTCGCCCTCTGCTCAGGGCTCTCCACGGATGACAGCGAGGAATGACGAAAGTTGATCATGAGCAAAGATTACTCGGCGAACGAAGAGTTATCCAAACAGCTGGGGGATCTCTTGGCAGACGATGTCTTCGAGCATCCCGCTGCGCGGGCGACGGCACGGCTTGTTGCTGAACATGATCTTTCGATACTCACGCCTGACCAGCGCTTCATCTACGACTGGCACATCAGGCCATATCTCCGCGGCGCCCACTCTGACGAGGATCCTGAATGCATGTCAATTTGAATCCCGGGGATCTCCAAGACGGTGGGATAGTGCACGTCCAGACGAACGGCCTCCAGGTTGCACCGGTTCTTCACGATTTCATCGAGCGGGAGGCGATTGCCGGCACGGGGCTGTCGAGTGCTGTCTTCTGGGGCGGCTTGGCCGGGCTCGTCCGGGATTTCGCGCCGCGCGACCGCGAGCTGCTCGCCGTCCGTGACAAGATCCAGGCCCAGATCGACGAGTATCATCGCGCCCGGACCGGAAAGGCCTTCGATCAGGCGGATTACGAGCGCTTCCTGCGCGACATCGGCTATGTGCTGCCCGAGCCGGAGGATTTCTCCGTCGGGACGCAGCATGTGGACGACGAGATCGCCCGCATCGCCGGTCCCCAGCTCGTGGTGCCGGTCTCCAATGCCCGCTACGCGCTCAATGCCGCCAACGCCCGCTGGGGCAGCCTGTACGATGCGCTCTATGGCACCGACGCCGTCCCGGAGGAGGACGGTGCCGCCCGCTCCGGCGGCTACAACAAGGCACGGGGCGCCAAAGTGGTCGAGCGTGCCCGCGAGGTGCTGGACCGGGCGGCGCCCCTGGCCAGCGGCAGCCACCGGGATGCCGTGGCTTACGCCGATCAGGGCGGCGCCCTCTTCGTCACGCTGCAGGACGGCACCGAGACCGGCCTCATGGATCCGACCCAGTTCGTCGGCTACCAGGGCGAGGCTGCCAATCCGTCCTCCGTGCTCCTGCGCCACAACAACCTGCACCTGGACATCCGGATCGACCGCTCGCATCCGATCGGCGCCGACGATCCGGCCGGAATCGCCGATGTGGTGCTGGAATCGGCGGTCTCGACCATCATGGACCTGGAGGACTCCGTTGCGGCGGTGGATGCCGAGGACAAGGTCCAGGTCTACCGCACCTGGCTCGGGCTCATGAAGGGCGACCTCGTCGAGAGCTTCGAGAAGGGCGGACGCACCATCGAGCGCCGTCTCAACCCGGACTGCGTTTACACGATGCCCAACAGCGGCGAGTTGCGCTTGCACGGGCGCAGCCTCATGCTGGTGCGCAACGTCGGCCACCACATGTTCACCGATGCGGTGCTGGACGAGGACGGCCAGGAGATTCCTGAGACCATTCTCGATGCCGCCGTCACCTCGCTGATCGCCATCCATGATCTCAAGGGCTCGGGACCGATCCGCAACAGTCGCGCGGGTTCGGTCTATATCGTGAAGCCCAAGATGCACGGTCCGGACGAGGTGGCTTTCGCCAACGACCTCTTCGGTGCCGTCGAGGATATGTTGAGCCTTGCCCGCAACACGCTGAAGATGGGCATCATGGACGAGGAGCGGCGCACCTCCGTCAACCTCAAGGCCTGCATCAAGGCAGCGTCCGAGCGCATCGTGTTCATCAACACGGGCTTCCTGGACCGCACCGGCGACGAAATCCACACGTCCATGGAAGCCGGCCCCATGGTCCGCAAGAACGACATGAAGGCGACCGCCTGGATCAAGGCCTACGAGGACAACAACGTGGATGTGGGGCTCGCCTGCGGCCTACCTGGCAAGGCCCAGATCGGCAAGGGCATGTGGGCGGCGCCCGACAAGATGGCCGACATGCTGGAGCAGAAGATCGGCCATCCTCAGGCCGGCGCCAACACCGCCTGGGTGCCGTCGCCCACCGCAGCGACGCTTCATGCGCTCCACTATCATCAGATCGACGTGCAGGTCCGTCAGGAGGAGCTGAAGGAGCGTCCGCGCGCGAAGCTCTCCGACATCCTGACCATTCCGGTGTCGCAGTCGAACTGGGCGCCGGATGCGGTGCAGCAGGAGCTCGACAACAATTGCCAGGGCATCCTCGGCTACGTGGTGCGCTGGATCGACCAGGGCGTTGGCTGCTCCAAGGTGCCGGACATCCACGACGTCGGGCTGATGGAGGATCGCGCCACCTTGCGCATTTCGAGCCAGCACCTCGCCAACTGGCTGCGCCACAGCATCGTCTCGAAGGACCAGGTGATGCAGACCCTGCGCCGCATGGCGGAGGTGGTGGACCGGCAGAATGCGGGTGATCCGCTCTATCGTCCCATGACGCCGAAATTCGAGGGCCCGGCCTGGAACGCCGCCTGCGACCTGATCTTCAAGGGCGCCGAGCAGCCCAACGGCTATACCGAATGGATCCTGCACGCGCGCCGCCGCGAGGCGAAGGCCGCAGGGGCGCCGGCTCGGATTGGATCATCTGGGATAGCAAGCGCGAAAGAGGCTTCCGTGAGGCTAAGATCCTGAAGCAGCGTGTCTGGGATCGGTCAAGTTCTGAACGGAGGTTTGGCTACAATGGCCAATCGTGCCCATCCAGCATCTATCTGATGATCCGCTGGAGCGCTGGCCTCACAACTTCTACCGGGAGCTCAGACTTGCCTAACAAGCGGCCTCAGGCAACGTCAAGACCGAGGTCAAGAATGGGAGCGCTGTGCGTGATCCAGCCCGTCGAGATCAGATCCACGCCTGTGGCTGCGATCGCGGGTGCTGTCGCGACTGTAATTCGGCCAGAGGCTTCCGTGATGGCTCGCCGGTTCACCCGCCGCACCGCCTCCGAGAGGGTCTCAGGGCTCATGTTGTCGAGCAGGATCGCATCGGCGCCAACCTCCAACACCTCATCCAGCTGATCAAGGGTATCGACCTCAATCTCGATCTTGACGAGATGCCCCACGGCCACGCGTGCGCGCTCCAGGGCTGGCTTGACCCCTCCGGCAATGGCGATGTGGTTGTCCTTGATCAGGACCGCATCATCGAGCCCAAAGCGATGGTTGGCTCCACCTCCGGCCCGGACCGCATGCTTTTCAAGCGAGCGCAGTCCTGGCGTCGTTTTGCGCGTGCAGACGATCCGGGCATGGCCATATGGACGCACCGCATCGACAAGAGCAGCCGTTGCCGTTGCGATGCCTGACAGACGGCAGAGGAGATTGAGAGCAACCCGCTCCGCCGAGAGAATGCTCCGGGCCGGGCCGCCCACCCGAAGCACGGCCTCTCCGCGTTCCACCCGGCTGCCGTCGGGGCGGTCGACGGCCACTGTGATGGCAGGGTCGATCAAGGTGAAGGCCAGGAGCGCCGCGTTGACGCCCGCGACTACACCTGGCTCACGCGCCACAATGGCCCCACGCCGTCTGGCATCGGCAGGGATGACAGCATCGGTCGTGATATCGCCGGCCCGGCCCAGATCCTCGAGCAAGGCTGCGCGCACGATGGGCTCCACCAGAAGCTGCGGGAGCGGCGCGAGAGCGTCTCGTGTAGTGGTGATCGGCTTCATGCGACTCTCCTGACAGGCACGGCTGTGTTGTTGTCGATCTCGGCTGCGATGCGCAGCGCCTGATCGAGGGTCATGTCGGTATGCTGTTCCGGCACCAGGGCAGAGTGATCGAGCCGCTGATGAGCGCCCCGGCTCTCCTGCCGGGTGTACGCCGCAGTCGCAATCAACAGGCCGACCAGGGCAGCATTGCGTGCTCCTCCTGAGTGGCTATCGAACACCTGCTGGCGGAAGCGACGGATGGCCTGCTGTAAACCAGGCGCGTCACGCAGCACACCAACCTGGTGATCCATGATCGACCGGATCTGTTTCAGATGGGAAGGCTGCTGATCAGAGATGGGCCGATGCTGCGCGGCAAGAGACGGTGAGACTGGCTGCTTCGTGGGCTGCCGACTTACCGCTCCCTTGATATCCTCTGCAATCCAGGCGGCATAGGCCAGCGCCTCCAGGAGCGAGTTGCTCGCCAGCCGGTTAGCCCCGTGTAAGCCTGTCGAGGATACTTCACCGCACGCCCAGAGCCCCTCGACAGAGCTGCGCCCGTGATCATCCACCTTGATGCCGCCCATATGGTAATGAGCGGCCGGGCGCACGGGGATCGGATCACGAACCGGATCAAAGCCGGCGGCCTGGCACAGCGCCGTCACCCCCGGAAATTTGCGGATGATCTGCTGCCCAAGGGCCTGTCGCGTGTCGAGGAGCACACGCTCACCGGTGCAGATCTGAGCAAAGATCGCCCGGGCCACCACGTCGCGCGGCGCCAGTTCCCCTCCGGGGACGTCTTGCATGAAGCGCTCGCCGCGGCTGTTGACGAGCGTTGCCCCTTCGCCACGCAGGGCTTCGGTGGCCAACGGCATCGGATCAAGCCCAGCCGCAATTGCTGTGGGATGGAACTGAACGAACTCGAGATCGCGCAGGACAGCCCCCACACGGGCCGCCAACGCCAGCCCGCCACCCAATGCGCCCAAGGGATTGGTGGTGTGGGCGTAGAGCCCCCGATTCCGCCTGTCGCCAGAACCACGGCCTGGCCGGGGATCAGGATGGGCTCATTACTTCCGTCAGATTTCCAGGGAGCGCAGCGCACACCGGCCACTGCACGGTTGGCGGCGAGCACCAGATCCGTGACACGGTGGTTCTCCAGGATCTGAATGGAGGGAGCGTTCCTGACAGCACGGATGAGTGCGTCCAGAACACGTTTGCCGGTTCTGTCCCCATCCGCATGAACAATCCGCCGGCGGGAGTGCGCGGCTTCCAGTCCCAGGATCAGGTCATCCCCAGATGGAGCGCGATCGAAGGCTGCGCCTTGAGCGACCAGCCACTCGATGCAGGAGGGGGCAGCGGCCGCCACTCGGGCAGCCACATCGGGATCGCTGAGACCAGCACCCGCCTGAAGGGTATCGGCGGCGTGCAGGGCAGGATCGTCATCTGCTCCGAGGGCGGCCGCAATCCCACCCTGCGCCAGAGGCGTGGAGGCGTGCTGTCCCAGAGGGGACGCTACGAGCAAGGTCACGGGCAGCGGCGCCAGGTGCAGGGCAGTTGCGAGCCCTGCGATGCCGCCACCCACGACCACGACACGGTCGCGCGGATTGGCTGTTCTCATGGCCAGCCCTCAGCGAACAGCAAGCATGCGCTCGACAGCCAACCGCGCCCGCTCGGCCACCATTGGATCAATCGTGACCTCATGCTGACGCTGCTCAAGGGCACGGCGGATCTTGGGCAGGGTGATCCGCTTCATGTGCGGGCACAGGTTGCACGGCCGCACGAACTCGACCTCAGGATACAGAGCCGCCACGTTGTCGCTCATCGAGCACTCAGTCACGAGAGCGACACGGGCGGGTCGCTTTTCGCCGACATAGTCAGCCATCCCGGCCGTCGATCCGGCATAGTCCGCCTCCGCCACCACCTCGGGCGGTGCCTCCGGATGGGCCAGTACGACCACGTCCGGATAGCTCTCGCGCACGGCGCGGATATCCTCAGGGGTGAAGCGCTCGTGCACCTCGCAGTGGCCGGCCCAGGTGATGATCTCAATGCCGGGCACCAGGGCGGCCGTGTTCTGGGCCAGGAACTCGTCCGGCAGCATGATCACGCGGTCGACACCGAGAGACTCGATGACCTTCTTGGCATTGCCCGACGTGCAGCAGATGTCCGACTCAGCCTTCACGGCAGCCGACGTGTTCACATAGGTGACGACAGGTACGCCCGGGTAGCGCGCCCGTAGCTGGCGCACATCCTCGGCCGTGATCGACTCCGCCAAGGAGCAGCCGGCCTGATCATCTGGAATGAGCACCGTCTTGTCCGGATTGAGAAGTTTGGCGGTCTCAGCCATGAAGTGCACGCCGGCGAGCACAATCACATCGGCATCGGTGTTCACGGCCTCACGGGCCAGGGCCAGGCTGTCGCCGACGATGTCAGCCACCGTGTGGAAGATCTCGGGTGTTTGGTAGTTGTGGGCCAGGATGACTGCATTGTGCTCGCGCTTGAGGGCAAGGATGGCCTCGATGTCGCCGGCATAGAATGGCCACTCCATGGCCGGCACGTGATGCCGCACACGGGCATAAAGATCGGGCAAGGGCAGGGACACAGGCACCATCGGAGCAGCGGACATGGCAGCCTCCTATGCTCATTATGAGCATTAGCTGTTCATAGTAATGCTCATTATGAGCATTGGCGGACTATAAGAAAACCGGCTGGATAGCCGGCACATCACTTATGCTAGACCCGAGTATAAGCTCGCGTCAACCCACAAATTGCCGCAACAGTGGCTCACCTCAAGCGGGGGAGCCGCACGCCGGGAGCCGGTCGCTCGACCAGCACCTCACGCCGAAAGCGCACGAGCCGGGCCGGGCGTCCGCCCGTCTCGGATGAGATCTCCCCGGTCTCTTCCACCAGCCCCTGCATCTCGACCAGCCGACGGAAGTTCTGTTTGTGCAGGCGTACTCCAGACAGAGCTTCAACGGTTTTCTGAAGGTCCAGCAGAGTGAAGGACGAGGGCATCAGCTCAAAGATCACAGGTCGGTATTTGATCTTGCCGCGCAGGCGGCCAATGGCCGTGGCCAAAATCCGCCGATGGTCAAGCGCCATCGGCTTCCCGGGAGCAAGCCGCACCTTCGCGGAAACGGGAGGCTGTGCGTCTCGCACAGCCTCCGGTACTAGACCAGCCTCGAACAGGAGTTCGTAGCGCTCCAGCACCCGCTCGTCGGTCCATGTGCCAGATTCGAAGCCGAATGTGAGTTCGATCCGTTCCTCCCGAAAGGTCTTGAGAGACTTCCCACCTGTACGAGCCCAAGCCTTCAAGGCTGGTTCGATGGCCTTGAGGGCCTGTGGGCAGCCCTCACGCCAGTCCTCCCACGGAAGATAGCTGTACCAGTTCCGCCAAGCGGCATGGGCCAGCCCGGCCGGTCGCGCCTCCCGCACAAGAGCCAGATAGGCAATCGACAGGGAATGGCCAACACCCTCGACGTCAGCCTCAGCTCGGTCCCGATCGCCGAAGGTGTAAAGCTGCTCAACATAGCCTAGGGTCAGTTGGGTTTGCTCGGCCACCCACGTCCGCAACCCCATCTCCAGAGTGCGATGCTGCGACTGCAATGGGCCTGAGGGCAGTCCCTCAAGGTGCTGCGGAGTGGCTCGGATCGTGAGTACCCGTGGCTCGTCCGGTGTGGCGGCCATGATCACGGCACTGAGATCGACAGTCGGGGCAACATAAGGCTGCTTGAGGGTCTTGGGTTGCCGGGAGGTCGGAGCAGAGGGCATGGAAACTCAAAAGCTACAGGATCTGAGGCACAATGGTGGAAGTCTTCGCGCCTTCTGTCGAGGGCTTTGTGGCAGAGGCAGGACTAAGCACCTCGATTGCAAATTGAATTGTTGGAGGCGAATGCCACAGACGAATAAGACGAGCGCTGACGCAGCCAGCGCTGGAGAGCGAAGCGTTGGGCTGCTGAAGATGGGAGCGGTATCACGATTCTTCCTGCGCATGGAACGAACCCGACGTGGGAACCTTGGCGGCCACATGGGGTTAGTGGCGGGGCAGCGTGCCCGGGTCAGCAACCCATTGCTCCCTAACCTTCTCTTTCGAAACGTGCCTTCATGAAGCGACTCACCCCTTACCGGTCACAGGCTATCGATTTTTGGCTGACGGCCACGGCGACTTCGGCTGCCATTGCCCTCATCACCTTATGCGCTCAACTTCCGTAGGAAGACTCCCGATCATCCGCGACGCAGTGGCTCCGCGATCCGACATGTCATCGCTCAATCTGTTGATAGCTCAAGCGGGCATGGAACTCAGCCAAGCCCTCATTGAGTTGCCGCAGATCCATGGATCGGATGCCAGAGCCATGCCTGAGATCAGCGAGCCGTCCGCGCGGACCCAAACAACCCTGTTCAAGCTCCGGGCGCGGCAATGCCGTTCTATCGTCTCGGACGATCGGTCCGAAGTGATTTTCTGCGGAGGGGAGACGCAGGATGGATCGAGCTGGTGCCCATGGCACAGGCGTTTGGTCTACACGAGGCCAATGATGGCTGGATCAGGTGCTGGGAAACGCTTTGCATGAGAAATCGGGATCGCCGCCCGAAATGGGATCAGCGTTTTAGAGGTCGTTTGCAATGGCTGAGCAGTCCTTAACATTGGCCTACGGGAAATCCCATCCCCTTCAGGGG
The DNA here is from genome assembly GCF_044784385.1 of Microvirga sp. RSM25. Classification (NCBI taxonomy): domain Bacteria; kingdom Pseudomonadati; phylum Pseudomonadota; class Alphaproteobacteria; order Hyphomicrobiales; family Methylobacteriaceae; genus Microvirga; species Microvirga sp. RSM25. The sequence goes on from NZ_CP173040.1 coordinate 388,839, forward strand.
ATCGGGAGGAGGGCAGGCTGGCAGCATTGCCAGCACGGTCAGCGTGGGCGAAGCTTGACCGTATCCGGTTTGTTCTTGCCATGAGGGCATGGGAAGGGTCTCGCTTTATCGCCTAAGTTGGCTGCCGAACGGGCAGCTTGCGGCGAGGCGCACAAGGAGGCGGCGTGGGAATGGATGGATCTCGTCGCCGTTCCCAACAAAGCGCGGCCGGCCGGTGAACAATGGCCGGGACGGGATGTGCTACAGAACGTCACCAAAGGAAATTACCGTCTGCATTCGCAGACGATCGAGATGATCGCCCGTCAGTTCCTGGCGAACAGCGAGGCGACAACGGAGCGGCGACGCAATGAGCCCTCGTCTCGCACATGGCTACGCTATCCGCATCGCGAGAAGGCGTTCCATCCGCTCTCCTGGCCGGCGCAGGCCGGGACCTACCAGAAAAGCGCCAAGCGCCTGATCCTGCCGATGGGCCGTGGTCGGAAATCGCTCGTGGTCAAGATTGCTCTCGCGTTCGAGCCAGGCCGCGTGAAGCTCGCTTGGCAAGACGGCTATGAGCTCCACGTCGTGGCTCGGGATGAACAACCGAGCGGTTGCGTCAGCACCGGAACGTCGTAGGAGCCCGGGCACGAGCCTGAGGCGTCAGATCCAGATGCTTGGGCCGCCCTTCCACAAGGCGGACCTTCAGAACCCCCCAGGGACACTGGATTGCCGGTGCGTCGCAAGACGCTGCCCGAGGTGGCCTGAAAAACCAAGAAACTCACTCCCTCCGGGGAGTGAGTGTGTCATCAGACGCAGATTTGCCTTCCGTTGACAGGGGCTGGTGAGTTTTTACTTCTGACGGATCTGCCTACTTTGGATACTCCGCAAGGGTCATACAGAATCATCGCTGTCTGGTGTAAGGCATGCCCAGATGCTGTGCGAACAACCGCTCAAGGACGCCGGCTTCGGGGGATCTCATGCCATTCATTCAGCACCTGGTACCGGCCAGAGCACATGCACGGGATTGCACCTACAATCTGTTCCGGAACAGGCCCCGACCCGAGATTCTTTGTGCCGTGCCGGAGGATCGCCCGGTGCCCGGATTTCTCGATCCGGGTGACTGGAGGTTCGAGCGGGCGCTACGGCCCTCAAACATGTGCCCTCCGGGCTTCGACGAACGGGCCGCCCAGGTGGGCGTGCGGTTTAATGGGTTCTACCTGTTCCAACTCATCGGCTCGTGCACAGAACTGGCGGCTTAAGCCCAAGCTCCTCCGTCTGCCATAGAACGCGTTCACTTCAAGACCTCACAGACTTCTATTAACCGGCTGGTAACCACCTTTGGCGCCGAATGGGCCTGCTTGAGAGGCATGGCCGTCACTGCTCCAGTTTCTTGTGGCCTCGTTCCGTATCGCTGCCCCTCGATCTCGCTTGTGCCTGCGTGGGTGCCGTGCCTCCTCACGGTCTCTCTGGAGAAATGCTAGCGATGAAAAAGCCGAGACATAAGCATTCCAAGGTGAAGACAAAGGCGAAACAAGGCAGGGTGCTCGTCGTGACCTCCGGCAAGGGCGGCGTCGGCAAGACCACCTCCACGGCGGCCTTGGGCGCGGCACTCGCCCAGAACGGGCAGAAGGTGGTCGTCGTCGACTTCGATATCGGCTTGCGCAATCTCGATCTGGTCATGGGGGCCGAGCGGCGCGTGGTCTTTGACCTGATCAATGTCATCAAAGGCGAGGCCAAGCTCGCGCAGGCGCTCATCCGGGACAAGCGCCTCGCCACACTGGCTCTTCTGCCGGCCTCGCAGAGCCGGGACAAGGACAGCCTGACTGAAGAAGGGGTCGCGCACGTCATTGGTGAGTTGCGGGCGCAGTTCGACTGGGTCATCTGCGACAGTCCAGCCGGCATCGAGACGGGAGCCACCCTGGCTATGCGGCATGCCGATGTCGCTGTTGTCGTGGTGAACCCGGAGGTCTCCTCGATCCGCGATGCCGATCGCATCATCGGCATGCTTGATGCCAAGACGGCCAAAGCGGAAAGCGGGCAGCGCATCGACAAGCATCTGCTTCTCACCCGCTACGATCCCGTTCGTGCCCGGCGCGGTGAGGTCATGACGGTGGACACCGTGTTGGAGATCCTGTCCATCCCGCTGCTGGGCATCATCCCGGAGAGCGGAGAAGTGCTGCTCAGCTCAAACGTTGGAGCCCCAGTGACCCTGGGCAGCCCTGACAGTGCACCGGCTCAAGCCTACCTTGAGGCGGCGCGACGGCTGAAGGGTGAGGGCACCGTCATCGTCGACTCGAGCGATAAGCCGCGCCTGTTTCAACGACTGTTCACCCGGCGAGCAGCATAGTCTCCCTCGGTCATCGCTCAAAATGAGAGCTGCTGGCTTCTGAGGTAATCTGTTGTATAGAATGTAGTCTGGTGCCAGACTGGTTCACGAAGATTTTGAGGAGAGGCCTGTGGGCTTCAGCTTGACGTCATGCGCGCAAAATCTTAGGTCCTCACGGTATAAATCTATAATCAGCATATAAGATGAAGCGTAATTCAAAGCCTTTCTCTGTTGAGATCAAGAAGTCCCGTGTTCAAGGTCAGCGTCATCAACTTCTGCCAAGGCGCTTGTTCGCAAACTTTGCGGATGAACCTGCAGAGGTCTTGCAGAAAGAAGAACCTCAAGCTGTCACGGAACCAGTGGTAGCCCCTCGCATCCTGCCGAGCATTGTCGAGCCTGCATGGGGCCGTTCGGAACCCGATGAGCCTATTCGCCGCAGGCGCTCTTCAGGGGACGCTGATCGGGAACAGTTGGAGTTTAATCTGACTCAGGCACCCTCTAAGGATATGAAGCATGCGCCCCCGCTTGTGCTGGCGGTCGCCGAAACGATGTCGCAGACTGCCAATACTAATGTCGCTGAAGCGGACGCGAGGCCTGCCGATGGCGTTCAGCGCGATCAGGGTCAACCCGTGAGATTCAATTCACGAGTTCCCCGAAAGAAGAGTCTGGAAGTTTTTGAACCGGTAACGGCATTCAACCCAACGCTGGGGCCAGAGCCGATCCCAGATGCCGAGATGATTGCGCCAACTTTGGCGACACCGTCGAAGGAGATCGAGTGCAGACTGACCAAGCGTCAGGCTGCCGCTGTTAAACTGCCGAGGCATGAGCGTTGGAAGCGGCGTCTCCATCCTGCCTCCTGGTGAGGCTTTTAGGAGCAGAGGCAAGATAGATACGGTAACTGCTCATCATCTTAGAGACTGCTTCCTTCTCGCTACCTCACTCTCGTGCAGTCGCGGCCGTCTGCTTTAGCATCATACAAGGCCCGATCCGCGCGTTGCAGAATGGTGCTTCTGTTGTCCTGGGGCAGGGCCTCTGTCAGCCCGGCACTGAATGTGTAGGTGAGGTCAATGGCATACCCTTCGATTTTGGCTAGCGGAAAGTCTGCCCTGATGCGGGCTATGGTTCGGATAGCCGCCTCAAGACTAACCGTTGGCAGCAGCACCAGAAACTCTTCGCCTCCGGTTCGACCAACAGAGATGTCGGGACTCAGCCTCTCGCGGCAGACCGAGGAAAAGTGCTGCAGCACCGCATCGCCGACGTCATGGCCATAACGGTCATTGATAGACTTGAACCAGTCAATGTCGATCAGGGCGACACACAGGTTGGAGCCTTCGTGCTTGTACCCTCTGAGGTGCTCATCAAGGATCTCCAGGATATAGCGGCGGTTCGGCAGGCCGGTGAGCACATCGGTCCGCGATGCCAGGAGAGCCGCGTCGTGTGCCTGTCGCAGTGATCTCTCATCGTGCTTCAGCGCCGTGATGTCAGCTCCCACCGTAAGCAACCAGCCATTCGGCAGGATGGTATGATCCATCCAGAACCAGCGGCCGTTGACGAGATCCGTCTGAAAGGACTTGCGCGGAACGATCCGGCGTCGGGCGAGCGTCCTGGCAATGAAGGGTTCCACATCGCCACCATCGATCCTTACCCCTCGTCCGTGCTCATGCGCGTAGCGAAGGATATCCGGGAAGGTGAACGGGCCCTCGTAGTCTCCCAGGAACATGTCCTGGTAGGTCTTGTTGGCATACCGGAGCCGGTCGTCCGCATCGTAGAGACAAATCGCCTGTCCGCTTTCGGTCAGTGTTTCCACCAAATGGCGAAGCATGTCGTCGTTCAGATCAGCAACAAACCCAGGCATTCAATCAACCGTTAACGAATATTGCTAAGATCTATATCAGGTCATAGAGGCTAGTCTATCAGTAGAAGCCCTCATCCCTGCAGGTTCGAGATGTGCCGTTCTCCTGTTAGGGAAGGTGAACGGCCGCGTCTTGGTTCTTTATGTGCCATTTGCAGCCGTCATCGGCCGAGCAGTTTGACCTGCTCGCCACATGAATGCCTTGCAAAGCACCGGCCACTGCCGCGTGCTCGCTTCGAGCTTGCGACGGGTCCTTGACACGCGAGGCTAGATCATTCCGCCATCGGCGACGATATCAGAGGTCAGGCCGTCACGCAGGGCTTTCGCGGTCTTCGCGAGAGCCGCATCTTGGCGCCGGCGCGGGTACGGTCTGTCGATGCGATGCTCCGCCACAATCCGTCCAGGGGATCCTGAGAGAATGATGACCCGATCCGCCAAATAGGTGGCCTCGTCGATATCGTGCGTCACGAACAGGATCGTCTTGCCGGTCTTCTGCCAGATGCGGATGAGTTCGTCCTGGAGGCTCTCGCGGGTGATGGCGTCGAGAGCCGAGAATGGCTCGTCCATGAGCAGAACCTCAGGCTGGACTGCGAGAGCCCGCGCTAAGGAAACACGCTGGCGTTGCCCGCCCGATAGCTCGTGCGGCCACCGCTGCGCCAGATGGCTTAAGCCGACGAAATCGAGCGCACCCTGTGCCTTCGACTTCCGCTCACGACGGGGCGTATGAGGATGCTCCAGGCCGAAGGCCACATTGGACATGACGCGCCGCCACGGCAACAGACGGGAATCCTGAAACACGAATGCCACGGGCCGGCGCTCCGAATTCTTAGCACGAACACGCCACGTGCCGGCGCTAGGACGGACAAGTCCCGTCAGCACGCGCAGCAGGGTGGATTTGCCGACCCCCGACGGACCGACAATGGCAAGGAATTCGCCGCGGCGCACATCCAGCGACAGGCGGTCGAGAACCGTCGTCTTTTGGCCAGCTCTCTCGAAGGCGAGCGAGAGGTCCCGGATCTCGATCACGCTTTCCATCGCAACAACCATCCTTGCAAGGCCACGAAAGCCGTATCAAAGAGTCCGTAAAGGGCCGCCATGGTCAGCATGTAGACCACGACCACGTCGGTCGCCAGGAGGCTCGAGGCCTGCATCATGCGTTGGCCCAGCCCACTCACGCCAAAGATCTCAGCCGCCACCACAGCCATCCAGGCTTGTCCCAGGGCGGTGCGCAGGCCGACCAGAATCCCGGGAGCGGCAGCAGGAAGCAGGATCTTCTGCAGGCGGCGCAAACCGGAATGGAACCCGAAGGCCTCAGCGACCTCCACTAGGTCGCGATCGACGTTGCGGATAGCTCCATGAGCCGCGAAGTAGACGATCCAGAACACTCCGACTGAGATGATGAACACGGCCGCCGACGTGCTGACGCCAAACCAGATGATGGCAAAGGGGACCCAGGCGAGACCTGGGATCGGACGCAGAACCCGCACGATCCAAGCGGTAAAGCCTTCCGCAGTCCGGTACATGCCCGTGATGATGCCGAGCGCCACCCCGAGCCCGGCACCTACGCTCAGACCCGTGACATAATGGCTGAGGCTGCTGCTGACGGCTTTCAGCCAAGCCCCACTTGTGACTTCCTTCAGAAAGGCCGTCGGGATTGCACTGGGACCAGGCAGCATCGCCGGATTGACGAGACCCAGACGCGGAACGGCCTCCCACAACCCAAGAAAGACGAGGAGGCCGACGCACGAAAGCAGGAGAAGGCGCATAAAGGTTTAGTTGCTGTTGGTGGCGCGTTCAAAGAAGCGCGGCTCAAACAAGCCTTCGAACGGCAGCTCCTTGTCGAGGGAACCCAGCTTAACCTGATAGGCTTGCATGAGGCGCGACGACTCGACGATCGTGCGAGGATCGATCTGGAACTTGGTCGCCGGTGAGGAGAGGGCCTTGCGGATCGTTTCGCTATCCACGATCCCCTTGCCGAGAGCGGCCTCCAGCGGCGGGACAGCGCGATCCGGCGTTTTGGCAAGGAGATCTGAGGCCTTCACAAGCCCGCTGACCAATGTTTGAACCGCTTCAGGGTTCTTCTCAAGGAATGCTCCTGACACGGCGACGACCGTTCCGGGCTGGCCAGGGAACATCTCGTCACCGAGAGCCACTAGTTTAATGCCAGGATTGCGTCCCTGCACGATCGTGACGGCCGGCTCGCGAATGGTGGCACCCTCAACAGCTCCTGCGAGAGTGGCTTGCTGAGTGGCATCGATCCCCATGGGAACGATCTCGACATCCGTCTTGTCGGCTTTCGCCTGCTCCCACAGCCAGTATTGCAGGGTCGTGTTCGGCACTGAGCCTGCCGGCTGGGTTGCCAGGCGAGCGGGCCTGCCCTCGGCCGCGCGATAATTCTTGAACGCAGCAGCGTGCGACGTGCCCGGTGTGAAATATTTGGCAAGCTTCGGCGCGGCCACGAATACGTTCTCAGCTGTCGCTGTTGCCGCGACAACGCGCACGTCAACGCCTTTCGAGCGAGCCACGGCCAGTGGCGCAACACCCGCCACATAAATATCAATCGTGCCTGAGGCAAGCGCCTGGATCATGTTGGGGCCGGACTCGAAGGTGGTGACGGTGAGATCGAGGCCACCCTGCTTCAGCCAGCCTTCGTTCTGAGCCACGAACAATGGAGCTGTGCCAATGATCGGGATGACGCCGACCCGGGCAGTGACCGATGCCTTCTGCGCAAGGGCTTGCGAGCCTATGATCATGGCAGTCGCCAGCATGCCGGCGCAGGCGAGGAAGGTGCGCCGCTTCACAAGGCTCGTTCCTCGTACGGAGCCGCTCGAGCGGACCGTGTCATTGGCCAGTTCATTCTCGGTCCATTGTCCCAAGTGGGGCATCATGGGTCTCCATAGGTGGGATGCGTATCGTTGCCCGTGATCGGACCTTTATTGGCTCTGGCAGCTCCTGAGCTCAATGGAGAAAGTGTTCTTTATACCGAACAAAGTCAAGCAGTTGGGATAACAAGTTACTTAGATGATTGACGGGCATCATAGCTGGGATAGCTATTCTCCCGACGAAAGACTTGCATTTTCTCTTTTGCGGCCGGAGCATAGAAAAATCTTCTCTATAGTCAGACCTAAAGAAAGAACATTTTTCTCAGAAGGGTGAGCATGTCGGGATTGCTGGAGCGCCCGTCTGGCTGACGAGTTTGGTGACGAGAACTGATCGGATACGCGACTTCTTTGACGATTTCCGACCGGAAAACGTGCACATCCATGCTGACTGACGATGAAATTCGTCGAACGAATTCTACCCACTAAATTTGGCATTTCCCAAATTCGAAGGACTGAGTTCTTGATCAACATCCATTGATCGGTTCTTGGCATCGTCATCCTTCATGAACCGAAAACGGTGCAAGGATCTACGCGGTCATTTGCATCTTGAATACGATGGTGAGTCCCTAACTCGTTTCGGCAAGCGTCGTTTCTACGATACCATAATTCAAGGAGTGAGATCGAAAATTCGATAGCTTGATCCTTCGAATGCAAGTAAACTTCGACTGGCAACAGGATACGCATTCATGCGAATTTGTCTTGCTAAAACTGCCGAGAATATTCGTCGCCAGATCGGATTGTAATGACTAAATCGGACGGCTCGTACGGTAGAGATGTACCTACATTTGTAAGCTTACGTATGATCTATACCCTACACGGCCGGCACTAATCCAAAATTTTTCGCTTGAAAGTTCAGGTTGGCACGCCACAGTCATTGCCCATCAACTCACCTGAGGGCCTAACGACGCCGACGCGAGCCACGCTGCCTGTAGATTGCACCCAGGATCACTGCGCCGGCGTCTGTCGCGTCTCCGTAGAGACCTAGTCTGATGGCAGTAAGCGGCCCGGTCAGCGATTGCAGCGCCAACTGGGCCTATCCCTACATCCTCGCTCAAGAGGTTGCCATGGATGATTGGCAGCGTACGCCCCGGCGCATTCAACAAGCCCCACGTCAAAGCAACAGGCGGAGTTGTTTGTCATCATGGTTCAAGGGGCAAGGGTGATGATGGATGTCCTCCCTGATCGCAAGTACATCTGCCTCATGGAACTTCAAGCCCCACAAGGCGAGGCTGAGTCTTCCGTCTGGCATCGTTGCAAGGTCGGGATCTATGATGATCGACTCTCTACGCTGCTGTGAGAAGGCTTCTTCTCAAGAAGAGATATCAACAATCATCACAGCGATTTCGGCTCCGATGAGCCCACGAGCTAGGGAGCGGCTTTACGAGCGCGCGGCGCCCGAGCGCACGGGTCGGCAGGTAGAACCAAACCAAAACGCCCCGACTGAGGGCTGTCTTGAACCTCAACCAGGGTGCTCAGCGGAGGGTAGAGCCTCCGCATCTGTTCGGGCTGATACACAACGCGCCCGGTGAGAGAATCCTGACCGGACAAGGTAAACATCCGGTGTCAGGCTGCTGAAACGGGAACGCCCCAGCTGAGAGAGATTCGCTTTAACTCTCAGCCAGAGCGCCCGTGGCTCCCATAGGGGCAACTGCTTGAGCCACGCATTATAGGTTACGCGGTCCCTATCCATCCGCAACTGAGCAAGAGGGGTGGGTCTTTGGTCCTGAAACGCGCACTCTCTGCTTTCAGGAGTAGCCCAGAAAAAGAAACGCCCCAGCCGGGGCCTCTCGCAAACCTCAACCAGGGCGTCTGTGTGCCAAGGGAACTGACACAAATCGGAAGTGGCGCACCTGGCTCGATCGTCAATACCGCTCTACCGCGAGTACAGGATCGGTCCTCGTCGTTCCATGCCACCAGGCCGCTTAATTGTCACGGGTGAGAAGCCCCGGGGAAGAGACATCTGAGTTCTTCGTGGTTCGTTTGGCTCATCCGGATCCGATCGTCAAACGCCTTGAACAAGGACTGCTCTGCTGGAGTGAGTTGCGCCGACATTACTTTAATTCGAAGCTGGTGCAAATCCTCAGCGAGCGAGTTCCTAATTTCACTCGCCACCTTCAAAAGATGATGGTCGGGAAGTGCGGGTCGATTATTAGACGCAGCTGCGTCAAAGACTTGGAGGCGGCTCAAAACTCTTGTCGCCATGTTGAAGGTAAGTGCGAGGGCGCGACGCTCGTCAGCTATCATCCTCTCGCGCGTGAGCCCAAGAGCTTCCATTAGCGGAGATGGCGCCTAAGAGGCTGGCTTTCGGGCTCTACCGCATCATTGTGCTTGCTCTTGGCGTCGAGAAAGAACCTCCCATTTACGATTGCTGCAGCCTCCTGATCATGCGCAGTCTGGAGCAAGCAAGTGCAACAGAAGCAATCCCTGACCGGGTCTAATGTAGCCCGAACTCGGCTAAGAGAGACTGCCGCAGTGAGACGAAGCGAGGATCGCTGCGGTCGCGGGGGCGCGGAAGATCCACCTCGATGGTGCGGATGGCACTGCCCTTGTGCTTTGGCAGGATCAGGACTCGGTCTGCAAGATAGACCGCTTCTTCGAGATCATGGGTGACAAGCACCATTGTCACATGCTCCTCCGCCCAGATCCGTGCAAGTTCCTCCTGCATCGTCATCTTCGTCATCGCGTCGAGCGCTCCGAGAGGTTCGTCGAGCAGGAGCAGTTCCGGTTGCACCGCCAACGCCCGGGCGATGCCCACCCGTTGCGCCATGCCTCCGGACAATTGGGCAGGATAGGCCTCCGCGAATTCGAGAAGTCCTACCAGTCGCAAGTAGCGGCGTGCCCGCTGCAGGGTCTCCTTAGCGGCAAGGCCGCGGATTTGAAGGGGAAAAGCGACATTGCCCATCACCGTGAGCCAGGGCAGAAGACGTGGCTCCTGGAAGATGACGGCACGATCGGACCCCACGCCGCGAATGGGCGCGCCGTCAATCAGAACGTCGCCGCCATCAGCGGGCTCCAAGCCCGCAAGAATGCGCAGCAAGGTCGTCTTGCCCGAGCCGCTGGCCCCGACGATCGCCACACACTGGCCGCTGCCGACATCAAGGTCGAGACCTCGCAGCACGTCGAGGTCGCGCCCGTTGAGTGAGAAGGATTTGGAGAGGCCCCGTATGGAGACCTCTCCGCGTCCGGTGGTCTGTGCCTCGGCCATCATCAACCTCCGCTTGCAACCGTCTCAGGGGCGTACAGGATATCCGACGCCTTGAGCTGTCCATCGGCCAGCTTTCCTTTGCGAACCAGCACGTCGATCCAGAACTGCAGGTCGCGATCGACTGCGTGGCCTCCGGGCCGCACGCCGTAACCCGCAAAGTATTTTGCAATGTCCGAATTCTCGCCCCGGGACTTCAAGACGCGGGCCAGGATCTCCTGCGTCTTCTGTGGGTTTTCGCGTGCGAAATCGAGCGCCTTCGCGGAGGCCTCAATGAATGTCTTGGCCGCTTCTGGATGCGCTTTCGTCCAGTCCCGGCGGAGCACCACGAAGCCGCCGGCGATTTCCCCTAGGACGGCGGTGTCGTCGAAGATCGGGCGCAGGCCGCCATTCTGGCGCGCCGCGCCCTCGAAGGTTGTCTGCCAGTAGCCGAAGGCGGCAACATCCACCTGTCTGGAGCGCAGCACCTGCTCAAGCTGCGGGCCCGGGACGACGACCAGGCGCGCCGCATTCTCGGGCAGGCCTTCGGCATGCAGGGCCTCTCGCACGGTGTAATCCAGATGCGCGCCAAGCGTGTTGACCGCCACGGTCTTGCCGACCATGTCCCTCACCGAGCGGATGGGACTGCCTTCGAGGACGTAGAATATGCTCCGAACCTGATTGTTGATCCCATTGCTCGGATAGGCCGCGACGAAATCATTGCCGCCGGAGATCGCGTTGATCACCGCCGCAGTTGCGGCACTCCCGATCTCCACGTTCCCGGATGCCAGAGCAAACAGGGACTCGGGGCCGCCGCCGGAATAGCCGATGTTTTCCAGCACGATTCCCGTTCCGTCGAAGTAACCAAGTTCGGCAGCCAGTTCGTGGGCCGAGACGCCACCGTGGCTGGCAAGGTAGCGGAGCTTCGCCGTCCCTTCTGCAGCGTGCACCGTTCCCAGGAGCGCGGTGCTGGCGAAAAGCGCGGCCGCTGAGCGCATCGCCAGGAGAGTGAGATGTCTGCGGGTGATGTTCATATCAGTATGCCCTTTCGATTGAGGATGGACGGGTGATGTCATTGGTTCAGCCGGTTCCAGCGGCAGAGCCGGCCTTGCAAGCGCTCCAGCGCGTAGTTTGCGCTCAGTCCCAGGATCGCTAGCAACAGGATGGCCGCGAACATCAGCGGGATCTGGAAGTTGTACTGGGCATTCATGACCTGAAAGCCAACGCCGCTGTTGGCGCCGATCATTTCAGCGGCGATCAGAAGAAGCAGGGCGGTGGTCGCGCTGAGCCGCAGGCCGACGAAGATGGACGGCACCGCGCCCGGCAGCACCACGCGACGGAAGATCGTCAGCCGTGACGCCCCGTAGACGCGGGCCATCTCAATGAGCTTGGGATCCGCCTGCTTCACGCCGCCGATCGTGGCCAGGAGCGTCGGGAACAGTGTGGCCCAGAAGATCACGAAAACCTTAGAAGCCTCGCCTAGGCCGAGCAGAAGGATGAAGACCGGATAGAGCGCCAAGGCCGATGTCTGCCGGAACAGTTGCAGGATCGGGTCGAGGCTGCGCTCAACCGCCTTCACCTGACCCATGAACAGGCCGAGCGGAATGCCGATGACGACGGCTGCCGAGAAGGCGATGCCGGCTCTCTGCAGGCTGATGGCCACGTCGTCCAGCAGAAATCCGCCGACCAAGCCGCTCCAAAGGGCCGCAACGATCGTATTGAGCGGCGGGAAGACCGCGGGGTTCAGCCAACCGACTGAACTGGCCACTTGCCAGAAGACCAGGAAGCCGACGAGCACGCCGTAGCGGGTGCCGATTTGGATAAGGCCGGCTGTGGCTTTTTCGGCAAGTCCCGAGACAAAGGCGATGTCAAATCGGGTTCGACGGTAGGCATGGCCCTGCTCTGTATCGATCATAGACATGACTGAATCCTTTTCCTGGGCCCTACTCTGCGGCCTGAACCGTATGTCTTGCGGCGGCCCAGCGGTTGTGCGGATAAGGAAGTCCGAGGTTGTCCCGAAGTGTGCGGCCCTCGTATGCCGTGCGAAACAGTCCGCGCCGCTGCAGCTCGGGGATGACGAGCTCGATAAAGTCCTCAAGCGCGGTCGGCAGCCAGGGCGGCAGGATGTTAAAGCCATCTGCTCCTTCGTTCTCGAACCACTCCTGCAGTGTATCGGCGATCTGGGTTGCAGAGCCGACCACTGTGAAGTGGCCGCGAGCAGAGGCGACCCATTGATAAAGCTGCCGGATGGTGAAGTTGTTCTCGTCGGCGATCTGCCGAATGAGCGCCTGCCGGCTCTTATTCCCTTCCGTAGGTGCTGCGGGCGGAAGAGGGCCGTCGAGGTCATAACCCTTGAGGTCGAGCGTACTGCCGGTGAGGCCGTTCAACAGCGAAATCCCGTCCTGCTCCAGGATCAGGCTGGTCAGGCGGTCATACTTCTCGCGAGCTTCTTCTTCGGTTCTGCCGACAAACGGCGAGACCCCGGGCATGATGAGAATGTGGCGCGGATCACGGCCGAGCCCTTGCGCGCGGGACTTGATGTCCCGATAGAATTCCTGGGCCGTCTCCAGCCGTTGATGCGCCGTGAAGATGACTTCTGCAGTCAAGGCGGCAAGCCCGCGGCCGTCGTCGGATTGCCCAGCCTGCACGATCACAGGATGACCCTGCGGGGACCGTGGCACGTTAAGCGGCCCCTTGACCTTGAAGTGTTCGCCACGGTGATCGCTGACATGTAGCTTGTCCGGATCAAAGAACGCGCCGCTCGCCTTATCGCGGATGAAGGCGTCGTCCTCGAAGCTGTCCCAGAGCTTCTTGACTACGTCGACATGCTCCTTGGCGCGGGCATATCGAAAGGCGTGCGGATGCTGCTGATCAAGGTTGAAGTTGTGGGCTGCGGCCGCCGTTGCTGTTGTCACGACGTTCCAGCCGGCCCGGCCGCCGGAAAGGAGGTCGAGGGACGCAAACTTCCGCGCAAGGTTGTACGGCTCTTCATAGGTTGTGGAGGCCGTTGCGATAAATCCGATGTGGGAGGTTAGCGGCGCCAGTGCGGAGAAAAGCGTCACAGGTTCCAGTCCCGCCACCTTTGCGCTGCCGCCCTCGGAGCCTCCGCCGAACGACACCGCCAACCCATCGGCGAGAAAATAGGCATCGAACAGGCCGCGCTCGGCAGTGAGCGCGAGCTGCTTATGGAATTCGAAGCTGGTGGCGCCGTCCGCCGGCTGATCCGGGTGACGCCATGAAGCGATATGCTGGCCGCCGCCGGGCAGAAAGGCACCAAGCTTGATCTGTCGGGTCAAATCTGACTTCTCCTGGTGGGCTGGGAGGGGAAGGTGGGTCACGAGTTGACAGCGACTGCTTCTGCAGTACCGCGCCAGCGTTCGGTCTGTGCCGTGAACACCACGTCACGGTCGTCCCGCTGCAGATGTGGCTCGAATTGCTCAACCGCGCGGTCCAGTCTGTTGATGAGGCTTGGAGAGACAAGCTGGCCGTCCACGAAGTCTCGCTCCGAGGCGTAGACGCCTGTGGCGAGCGTCTGCGCCTCAAAGAACGCGAAGAGCGGGCGCAGATGATGATCGATCACCAGAGCGTGTTTGTCTCCTCCTCCCGTGGCGGCCAAAAGAACCGGCTTCCCGGCAAGTGCCGTTGGATCGATCAGGTCGAAGAGATGTTTGAAGAGGCCTGGATAGCCCCCTTGTAGACTGGCGTCGCAACGATCAATGCCTTGGCGCCGACAATATCGTCGACCAGCTCGCGCTCGGATCCAGTGAGGTCCTTGAGATCACGTGCGCCGGCAAAATCTGGCCCCACCTGCGACAGATCGATGACTTTGGACCGCCCCCCAAAGCGAGCTACAGTGCGAGAAACGGCCTCTTCAACGAGGCCACGAGTGCGAGAGGGTACGCTGAAACTACCGGCGAGGCCAACGATATCGAGCTTGGACATGGGCGTCTCCTTCTATAAATCTACTAACAAAGTAGACTAATAGTGGTTCGCATCCTGTGTCCATTTCATAGTTGCTGTTGAAAAGAGAAGAGATTTAGCGTGGATCGCGAAGGGGAGAGGATGATTGGCCTCTCCCCATTCCTCAGCGGATGCCCCGGCGGGCCGCCAACGATAGTGGCATCCGGTGACGGTCCGTGTTCTACATGCTTGAGGCATGCCGAAGGAAGCGGGCGCGGCACTCGTGCGGAGGGGGGCCCGGAGTAGTTGAGTATGTGGCCGCAATTCATCGGTCACGTTGCGTCGATCGCGGCCCGCAGGCTCATGCGTCCGGATAGCTGAGCAAAGCCAAATCATCTAGGCGAGGCTGAACCCAATCGGGATAGTAGCGGCTGAGAGCTTCGGGGGCTTGGTGATCTTGTGGAGCGTCGCGATGGGGCCGCGCCCGGAAGCGCGTCGATTGGCCCGGTCTTGGCCTGCATCGAGCAAGGACCATGGGTCCTTCAGGCCCAGTCCATGGCGCTCCTCGCGGTAGTAGCCGGTTGCGAGGATCGCAAAAATGAAGAGGACGAATCGTGCCGTCAGAAAGCGTCCCTTCGACACTAGGATTATGGGAATAACGCATTCCTGCTCGACTACGCGCAGGTACGGTACTGCAGGGACCGTTTGTGGGGCAGCCCTAGAGAGGGCTCCCTCCGGAAGGCTGCGCTTAAGGCAAATCATCAACCGCCAAGATCACTCCGGACGGCTCCCCGAAAGAAGACAAGCGGTGGTCGTGAGGAGTCCGCACGAGAGGCAATAGCAATGCCGATCACAATAGAAATATCGCCACGCTGAATGACGTCATCGACCACACAGTCGAAGGCGCCGAGAGCCTTTTGAATACCGGCGCACCGGTCACCAGGGTGTTCCACTGGCCCCCGAGGAAGCGGTCAGCCCCTGAAATGCGTCTGCAACCGCGTCTGCTCCGGCCGGCAGGTAGTTCACCGCGAAGTGCGACGCGAGAGAATCGCGCTGAGCGCAGTCGCCTCCTTATTGATCGAGTTGAGAATCGTTGGCGGGTCGGCGGTGACGTGCGCAGCCGAAAGCCCCAGCAAACCGGCCGGGCCGTCTTCCCCGTGAGCGGTCACAATCGTGATGCCAGTCACCCTCTCAGCAAGGGTCTGCCAGAAGATTTTAACGTCGACCGGCGGCAACGCGGCCGAATTGATCGTTGTCGTCATGCTCATCACAACGTCCCGCAAGGTTGCCACAAAGGCGGCAGATACGGGCGCATCTCGCCTGACCTCATTGCCACGTCCGGCTGCACCTCGGACTCCTTCGCAGTGTCCGACAGCAGACGGCTCGAACCGCATCCCTGCTCAGCGCTCACGGCGCAGAATGTCTCGAACCCGTCGACGGCCGTGACAGGGGCAGTTGCGCGAAGGCATGCTGCCGGACCTGCAAGCGGGCAAGCCAAGGAAGCCCCTCCGGCCAAGCGCCATGGCCGCTGGCAACGTTGATGTGCCCGGCATCTCCGGCATCGACGAAGGCTGCTTCCCACAGATTGGCGATGATACGGGCACGCTCCTGCGCCATGTGGGGGTCGGTTCGGCTGGCAACCAATATGGCTGGAAAGCCGAAGGGCTCAATCGGTAACGGGCCAAACGAAGCGATCCCAGGTACGCGGGAGCGCCGCAAGTCGGGATCGGCTGGTGCGACCAGCAGGGCACCTCCGATGTCCAGGTCTGGATGGCGCAGGGCCAGATGGGCGATCAAGGTCGCTCCGAGACTGTGGCCGACCAGAAGGGCACCCGGCCTTCGCTTCACGTGGTGGACCAGGACCGCGAGCCAGACGTCGAGATCCGGTGCATCCCAGTGCTCCTGCTGGACCCGTTCTACATCGTGCAACGCGGCTTCCCAGCGGCTCTGCCAATGTTCCGGCTCGGAGCCCTTGAAGCCCGGGATCATAAGAATTGTCATAGCTGATCTTCCTCAAGTGCCGAGAAGTATCAGGTTCGAGGCCAGAGCAGTCAATGAAACGCCTTGTCAAATTCAGGGCGATTGATGGAACAGCAATCCCGATTAGGTTTCAGGGAGAGAATTTTCTTCCGAACGCGAGCGTTCATCTTTGTCGAACAGCGGTCGAATACCAGCACCGTGCTGGAGGGCCTCGTCCAGCTTACTATAACCGCCGCGCCAGTACAGGAGGACGCCTGCTGCATCATCCCCACGAATCGCCTTCACGCGACTGATCAGAATCGTGTGCGAATGGCGGTCGATCATCTCCTCTGTCTCGCAATCGAGAATCGCCAAGGCACCGTTCAGGACAGGCGCGCCGGTGATAAGCCGCGTCCAGTCCCCCTCCTGAAACCACGCCTCGCCCTTGATCCCGCCACGGCCAGCGAAACGATCCGCAATCGATCGACGCCGGATCGACAGGATGTTGATAGCGAAATGACGGACCTTCGCGCTAACTAGCCAAGCCGACGCACTCCGATTGACACAGATGAGCGCGGATGGAGGCTGAACCGACAGGACCGTCAACGAAATTGCGGTTAATCGGTGCCGACGCCTCCGGCCGAGGCCGTAACAACACTGACTGCGCCAGCGACATTGCGCATCACTGCGCGGAAAGCGGAGGGCTCGATATCAGCGGGCCCTAGGCTAGGGACAGTTTGTTCATAGTGACCGTCCCTTGACTGCGGAGACGATAGGCACACGCGACGCGGCGCAAGTCCCTGGGACGGGCAAATATAGTGTCACATAAAATTGGTTTAGTAATTTAGTAGACCAACATCCGTCATGCTGTTCTGGATTTGTTGGGCTGAAAGCGTGATGGGGTGCGTTTGGCGAGATCGGCAACGGTGGTGTTATCAACGACCGAGGCGATGGCATCGCGCACTTCGCTCATGATCGAACGAACAGGACATAACTCGATTTTGCCGCAATCGTCACAGGCGCGGAACGCGGATCGGCTGGCGCACGCGATCGGCGCGAGCGGACCCTCAAGCGCGCGGATGACTGCGCCGACTTTGATGGTCCGGGCCGGCTTGGCCAAGGCATAGCCCCCGCCTGGGCCCTTCTTACTCCTCAACATGCCGGCATTGCGCAGATCCAGCAGGATGGCATCAAGGAATTTCTTAGGGATGCTGTTCGTTTGGGCAATCTCTGCGACCTGAACCGTCTCTCCGGCGTCAAGCCTTGCGAGATGAACAATTGCCTTGAGCCCGTATTTGCCCTTGTTGGTCAACACCCCTATACCTCGGCCCTCGTCGATATTAGATTATGTCTATCAAATAAGCATATTTCAGCAATGGTTTTTCCGTTCCCGGCTCAGAAAGGGATCAATTTTAACACTGTGGTCTGCGAGACGCATGCTTCAGGGAAAGCAAGCTCGCACCAGGAAAGACAGCATCGCCTGACTGCGAGGTTGGTCCGGGTTCTCACAGCTCGGCTAGGCAGCGGGGGCATTAATCCAGCCTTTCAATGCTTGTCGATCAGTCATGCACGACCGCCTCCCGATGGGAGTTGTTTATGAGGCGAGAATGAGAAGATAGCCGAGCCCTGCAACTCCTCGGCCTTCCTGTTGGGAGCACGGCTGAAGAGTATGAACTGCAGACCAATGCGCGCCAGCACGCTTGCTATAGTCTGAAAGCAGGACGTCGTTTGCAGCAGCACCGCCCAACAGCCGCCCATATGCCTTATTAACCCGGCGGTTTGCATGCCGCTGGATCGACTATGATCGTCAGCCCCTCACGAGAGCAACTCAACAACGCCGAACCGCTTGGCCAGCCACAGTGGCTTCCGGCGATGCCTTGCGGGTGCCGATGAGAGTTTCAGGCTCAAAGCCGCGATCAGCCATATCTCCCGGCTGCACGACAACAGTGAGGTCAGCCGCACCATTTCTCCTCTGATCAGATCGACAGCCAACAACATTGACCCGCTCAAGCAATCAATCAGAGCCTGCCGGCGATGGGAACGCCCAATGGGCGACTCGTTCTTTTTGAAGAACGATAGAGAGAAGACTATTCTCTCTGTCATTCGCGGCACTAAGTATAAATTAGCTGCCATAACCTAATTCTGAGCTGCGGGTGGGCTGATCTGACTAGTCTTGGCCTCCCGCGCAAGTTTAGTTCAATATTCTCTTGTTTGAGTTCTTTATAAACAACATTTCTCTTGACCGAGTTGCAACGCCCCTGGCATCGTTCAACGACATCGCGTTGTCGATCAATCTGGCTCGAAGAGGCTGCGACACCTTTTGTCGACTTTCGGAGCCGACCAATCTGAAGCGAGGGTTTCCATGTCCAATCCCAATCGCAAACTGATCCTGAATCTCTTCATCTATCCTGGTGGCCACCATGAGGCAGCCTGGCGGTTCAAGGAATCCGAACCTGGGCGAGTGCTCGACATCAGCTACTATCAGGAACTCGCACAGCGCGCAGAGGCTGCAAAGTTCGACGCGATCTTCTTCGCCGATGGGCCCTCACTGCCGGAGAATGTCCGCTATTCCTCTCGTCTTCGCTTTGAGCCCATTACCTGGCTCGCCGCGATCGCAGCAGCGACGCAGAAAATTGGGCTGATTGCGACAGCCTCGACCACATACACCGAGCCCTACAATCTCGCCCGACTTTTCGCCTCACTCGATCATCTGAGCAAAGGGCGCGCTGGGTGGAACATCGTCACCACAGGTGATGCCGGTGCTGCGCAGAACTTCGGCTTGCCAGAGCACCCCCCGCATCGTGACCGCTACGAGAAGGCGCGCGAATTTCTTGAGGTCGTGACCAAGCTCTGGGACAGTTGGGAGGACGGGGCGCTCGTTGCTGATCCCGAAAGCGGAGTCTTTGCTGATACTGACAAGGTGCACAGCATCGACCATATTGGCAAGCATTACCGGGTCCGCGGGCCGCTCAACATCGCGCGTAGTCCCCAGGGGAGGCCGGTCTACGTCCAGGCGGGCTCGTCTGACGACGGCCGCTCTTTCGCGGCCCAGCACGCCGAGGCAATCTTCACGGCACACCAAACGCTGGCGAGCGCGCAGTCTTTCTATGCCGATATCAAAACCCGTGCTGCCGCGCTCGGGCGGCGGCCGGACCACATTCGCGTCCTCCCGGGCATCAGTCCCTATCTCGGCTCGACGCAGGCCGAGGCCGACAAGCTGGAGGAGGAGCTTAACGATCTGGTTCAGCCGGCCGCTTCGCTGGAGCAACTCAAGCGGATGATCGGAGTTGATCTAACAGGTCATGACCTCGACGCACCGTTTCCGCGCCACCTCGTCGACACGGGCGGGCTCAAGGCCGTCGCCAGTCGGTTCCAGCTTGTCGTCGACATCATCGACCGCGAGAAACCGACCATCCGTCAGCTGATTCAACGCCTCGCCGGTGGACGTGGGCATTGGGTGTTGGCTGGTACACCCGTGCGCATTGCCGATGCGATCCAGACCTGGTTCGAACAAGGCGCAGCCGACGGATTCAACGTGATGCCGCCTTGGCTGACCGGCGGCTTCGACGCGTTCGCGTCCGAGGTCGTTCCAATCCTGCGCAAGCGCGGGCTGTTCCGGGAGGAGTATTCCGGTGATACGCTGCGCGACCATTATGACTTGCCCCGGCCGAAAAGCAGCTATGCACTGGCGCAGAGGAAGAGTGCCTGAGACTGGCGACCACCATTCGGCATCTTCGAGGACGCTCTGCTATCCGTAGTTGGCGCCGGAGCGTCCGTCTTACCGATCAGCGCGACGGGCTTGGATCCATCCGCTTGAGCGGTGCGATCTCGGACCATGCCCTGTTTCTGGGTCAACGGTCGCAACGGGCGGCGGTCTCCACCGCCTGATGCATCATCTCGGTACCGTGCATCGGAATGCTTCAGCAACAGATCGATGGGCCGGCTAATGATCTTCACGAATGTCCTGTGACGGAGAGGCCTGCGTGTCGAAAGAAGCTGACGATCATCTTGGGTCGTCGCTGCAGGCGGACGAACTCAAGACGCACCAGACGGTGCAGGTCGTCGACGGATCCGGGTAATGCATTCTCCATAGCTCGCTTGACGAACGCATTGCACTGCTCCTCCGGATTGAGTTCGGGTGCATAGGCCGGCAGGTAGGCGATTGCGAAGTCCTGCGCATGAGCCGCGATGAAGGCAGTGGTGACCTGTGATCGATGGGCGTTGAGCCGATCCCAGACCACCAGCAGCGGCGTGCCGATTCTGCGCCGAAAATACCGCAAGGCCGAGATCACGGTCGGGCTCGTGACGCTGGTGCGGAAGTGGCGGGCATACAGCCGCCCGTTTGGGGTGATCGCCACGATGCTCGACACCTCCCGCCGCTTGCTCAGGCGCCGCAGCACCGGGGTCATCCCACGCCGCGCCCAGGTGGTGCCCGGTCGGGCCCGGAAGCTGTGACCCGTCTCGTCCCAAAGAAGGAGCGTGCGGCCTTCCCGCTGGGCCTTCTTTTTAAAACAACCCACTCGCGCTTGGGCCAGACCGCGATCACGAGCTCGTCGCGCTCCTTAGCCCGGGTGGCGGGACGCTGCACGCTGAAGCCATGAGCCTTCAGCGGCCGCTCCAGATAGCGCGGATGGTAGTGAACGCCAAACTCGCGCTCGACCAGCGCTGCGATGCGCTGGAGGGTCCAGCGCTCGGTGGCAAAGCCCGCCGCCATGGCGCCCCGATCCAGAAGCCGTCCCAGATGGGCCCAGGCCGCCTCATCGAGCCGGGGCTCTCGTCCTGTTCGGACGCGGGTGACCAATCCGCGCCGGCCCTGCTGAGCCAGGGTGGCGGCCCAACGGGAGACACTGGCGCGACTGACACCCAGCTGCCGGGCAATCTCGGCCTGGGAGAACCGGCCCTGCCCCAACAGTCTCGCGGCCGCCAGACGGCGCTCCTCCATCTGCTCCGGTGTCAGATGCGCCGGACGCCAAACGATGTCCTCCATCGCACACCTCCTCACGAGGATCGACACCGCCCTATGTTACACCACCTTCGTGAAGATCATTAGAGCATCGGACGGTTACACGGACGCATATCCGGCTGCCTTGAGGAAGTTCCAGCACTCCTGTGGCTCGAAGAGATTGCAGATGTCGCCGAGCGCCCGCCAGAGCGCCTCAAAGGTTCGGGCTTCAGCTTTGCGCATGTGCGCCTTGATCTTGGCGAAGGCCTGTTCAATTGGATTATTGATCCGGCTTGGGTGCTCTTGAAATCTGCGGCTGGGTGATCCAGTTTGACGGGATGAAACATGTTGACATGCGCAAGCTGCCCGCAGCCGCGCAAGAGGAGCGCCGCCGGCAGGTGATCGGCCT
The DNA here is from genome assembly GCF_044784385.1 of Microvirga sp. RSM25. Lineage (NCBI taxonomy): Bacteria > Pseudomonadati > Pseudomonadota > Alphaproteobacteria > Hyphomicrobiales > Methylobacteriaceae > Microvirga > Microvirga sp. RSM25. The sequence continues at coordinate 410,269 of NZ_CP173040.1, forward strand.
GCGCGAGAGCGGTCTGACGTATGATGCCATCGCCGCCCAGGTGGGCCTGACCCGCACCGGCGTGTTCGATATCTGCCGCCGCTTCGCCGAGCAGGGTCTGGCCGGACTGGCCAGCGGGCCGCGCGGCCCGGCGCCCGGCACGGGACGGTTTCTCGAGGCCGAGCAGGAAGCGCAGGTCCGCGCTCTGATCCGCCGGCACACGCCCGACGACCTCGGCCTGCCCTTCGCCCTATGGAGCCGGGCGGCGGTGCGGATGCTGATCGAGCGCCACTGTGGGGTCCGGCTGGCGGTGCGCACGATGAGCACCTACCTGGCGCGCTGGGGCTTCACGGCCCAGAAGCCGCTCCGACGGGCCTACGAGCAGTCGCCGAAGGCGGTGCGGCACTGGCTGCGGCAGGACTATCCGGCCATCGTGGCGCAAGCCAGAAGAGAGAAGGGCTCGATCTTCTGGGGGGACGAGACCGGCCTGCGCTCCGATGATGTGCGCGGCCGCAGCTTCGCCCCGCGGGGCCGCACCCCTGTCGTCCGCCCCAACCACAGGCGCGCGGGGCTGGGCCTGATCTCGGCTGTGACCAACAAGGGCGAGCTGCGCTGGATGGTGCTCAATGGTGCCGTCACGGCCCCGAGCCTGATCCGCTTTCTCGGCCGGCTGATCGAGGATGCCAACGGCAAGGTGTTTCTGATCTGGGACAACCTGCCGGTCCATCGGGCCCGGGCGGTGCAGGACTGGTTGGCTGAGCGCCCAGAGCAGATCGAGGTCTTTCACTTGCCTCCCTACAGCCCAGAACTCAACCCGGACGAGGGCCTGAACGCCGACCTGAAGCACGCCGTGACGCGCAAGCCGCCGGCCCGCAGCAAGCCCGAACTTAAGCGCGCCATCATCAGCCACATGCGCCGGCTCGCCAAGTTGCCCGACCGGATCCGCAGCTACTTCAGGCATCCATCTTTCCGTTATGCCGCGTAATTCAAGATCACCCAAGCCGGATCAATAAGATCGGGCGAATAAGCCGGCAGGAACAGAAACCAGGCTCCTCTTTGCTTCAGACACTGCACGGCCTTCTCGCTCTTGTGGGCCGCTAGGTTGTCGAGGATCACGACATCGCCCTTGCGCAGCGTCGGCGCCAGTTGCGTCTCGATGTAAGCCTCGAACGCTAAACGGGTGATCGGGCCATCGATCACCCAGGGCGCACTCAGTTCGTTGCACCTCAGCCCGGCGATAAAGGTGTGCGTCTTCCAATGGCCAAAGGGTGCGCTCATGCGCAGCCGCTGACCCCGGCGCGAGCGCCCGCGCAGGCGCGTCATCTTGGTGTTGACGTAGGTCTCATCCAAGAACACCAACCGGTGCGGCTCTTGGCGCATGCGAGGCTGACGGTGGGCATGCCAGACCCGGCGCTCATCCCGCACGTCGGCGCGTGCGCACTCCGCCGCCATCAGGCATTTTTTTATATGAGAAGCCGCGCCGGCACAGGAAACGCGAGAGCATTGCGGGAGCCGCGACAATCCCGTGCTCGTCCAGCAGCCTTGCGGCGAGCTCAGGCATGGTGATGGCCGGCTCGGCCTCGACGGTCTGGACCAGGAAGCTCTTATAGACCACCAGCTTGCCGCCTCCCGGCGGGCGGCCCTGACGGGCTGGCGCGAGGGAGCCGGAGTGCCGCCGGCGCTGCATCAGCTTGATAGCGCAACTGTCACTGACCCCAAAGTGGCGGGCTGCTGCCCGGCAGGAATGGCCTGCCTCGACAAAGGCCGCCACCCGCACGCGCAGATCCAAGGAGAAGCTCTGGGTCATGATCCACCTCCTGTTCTCAGAAGGGAATCACACTTCAGCCCAGGCCGAAACCTCTTGAATCTGCCTTTCAGTCCGATGCTCTAGAACACCCTGGGCCACAAGCAGTGAGTACGCTATCCGCAGTTCAGGCTGAAGGGCTCTCGCACCCATAGGCTCAATGTGGCACAAGGGCGTTCTTTGCATTCGTCAACAAACTCGGGAGCACATGCACTCCACCTCGATAGAGAGCCAAGCTAAACGTTGCGAAGTTCCGGCTCATGGCAAAGACACATCTGAACCGCTGCGCCTCGAGTAGCAGGAGTGCGATACGGAGGTCCCAGAGCCATGAGCCTCGGTGTCATTCAAGATAAGAAGTGCGTAGCGATTACAGCAAACTCGAGGAACCAAAGCGCCAGATGGAGCCCGCGTCGACTCAGCACTGAAAGAACGAGTTGCTTCACCCTGCCTTCCCCGGTCAGGAGTCTCCTTGTCAGCCAACACGCAAGCATCGGCGCGGTGTCATGCGCTCGCAGTTGATAGCCAGCACTAAGGCCACCACCGATCACCAGGAAAGGCAGGCGCTTGCGGGCCGTCAAGCGACCTCCCACCGCTAACCTAAAAGATATTCTCCTCACGTTCCGCTTTCGGTTAAAACTATTCTTCAATGATCTCAATATTAGACTATTAATTCCATAGACTATTCTGATTACCAACCATACCTTGGAGTCTCAATTGCGCCCAGAGCTCATATGGGGACCAGAATGAAAGCATATTTGCGCCTACCGGCCGCTATCCGATACGTTCTATTGACGGCCCTCCTGATGACCGGAGCAGCCGTTGCCGAGCCTCTCCCCGACAATGCACCTGTCCCAGACAAGATCGCCCCAGGGACCAAGCTGGTCATCGGCGATCCGCAAACCCGGGTCGCGCTCACTCTTTCGGGCGAACTGGGCAAGTTGCCGTTCCAGGTCGAGTGGGCCAACATCTCGGGCGGCCCGCAGACAATCGAGGCTTTCCGATCCAAGGCGCTGGATATTGGTTCAGTCGCTGATATTCCTCCGATCCACGCGCAATGGACTGGCTTGGATGTTAAGATCGTCGCGGCAAAATTCCGCCTCGATCCAGTGGGTCATCCTATCTACGTCATCGCCGCCGCACCGCATTCCGGCGTCGAGCAACTCGACGACCTCAAAGGCAAGAGAATAGCCTTCAGCCCTGGGCAGGCTCAGGGTGCGCTCGTCCTACGAGTCTTGAAGAAGCTAAACTTGCAGCGCAGCGACGTCCGACTCATCGAATTGCCGAGTGTCGGTGACGCCTATGTCAATGCACTGGCGAGCAAGCTCGTCGATGCCGCGCCGGTTGCGGAAGCAAACAAGCAGCGCTTCATTCAGAACTACGCCAAGGATGGGGCTAAGGCGCTTGCCCACGGTCTGCGTGACGACCCGGCTTATCTGTACGTGGTGAAATCCTCTCTTGAGGATCCTGACAAGGCAGCAGCCATCCGCGCCTATGTCGCGGCATGGGGTCGTGCCACGAAATGGATCGAGACGCATCCCGAAGAATGGATCAAGGGATACTACATCAAGGACCAAGGCCTGAAAGAGGACGCTGCCCGGTTTCTGGTGGAATCGAACGGCCAGCCGGATGTGCCACTCGATTGGAACGGGGCGATCGAACGCCAACAGGAAACGATCGACCTGCTCGCGGAAGAACTGAAGAAGCCGGTCTTGAAAGCGGAAACCCTGTTCGACCGGCGATTCGAGACAGTTGCCGGCGCCGCCTATCGGGGAGAGTGAACCATGGTGGACCTTTCGATCCCAAACGCCGATTCTGCTCCCGATGTATCACGGCACCAGCAATGGCACAGAAGGCCGAGCCTTGGCCGGATCCAATCCTCGCCATTGATTACGAGCAACCGGACCAGGCGCCAGCGGCGGCGCAAGCTCGGACCAGGTCCGACCATCCCTTATGGTGCCGCGATTGGCCCTGCGCTACTTCTCATCGTGTGGAGCATCGGCTCGGCCACCGGCTATATTGACGATCGCATCCTGTCAGCACCATGGACTGTCGCACTGACCGGCCTTGAACTGATCCAAGATGGCCGCTTACAGGAGAATCTCTGGACCTCATTCGTCCGTTCCTTCTGGGGTCTCTTCTGGGGCATCGTCGCTGGAGCGTCGCTTGGTGTCATCGCCGGCCTGAGCCGAATTGGCGAGTATCTCGTCGACGGTCCGATCCAAATCAAGCGCGCTATTCCTGCGTTGGCCCTGATTCCTCTCCTGATGCTCTGGTTCGGCATCGGCGAAAGCATGAAGATCCTAACCATCGCACTGATCACGTTCGCGCCAATCTATATCCAGACCCATGACGGCCTGCGCTCGACCGATGCCCGCTTCATCGAGCTGGCCGAGACGCTCGACCTTAGCAACCTGCAGTTCCTGCGCCATGTCGTGCTTCCTGCAGCTCTGCCGGGCTTCCTCCTTGGCCTGCGCTTTGGCGTCACCTATGCCTGGCTGGCGCTCGTCGTTGTCGAACAGCTCAATGCCACCAGCGGCTTGGGCTATATGATCAATCTCGCCCGCACCTACGGGCAGACCGAAGTCATCATCCTGTGCCTTGCCGTCTATGCCGCGCTCGGCTTGAGCTCGGACTGGCTGGTACGCTTTATCACACGAAAGGCTCTCCCATGGCGAAAGATCTTGGCGGACTGATCCAGGAGCCTGCCGTGAAGGTGCGCAGGCTCAGGCGCCGGTACGGCGAGCGCACGATTGTCGACGGCGTCGATCTTGATATCGGCCGTGGCGAGTTCGTCGCTCTGCTCGGTCGTTCGGGCTCCGGCAAGAGCACAATCCTGCGCGCACTCGCTGGCCTTGACCATGACATTCCAGGCTCAGGCCAAGTTGACACTCCCGACGCAATCTCGGTCGTGTTCCAGGACGCCCGGCTGCTGCCGTGGAAGAAGGTCATTGACAATGTCACGCTCGGATTGAACGGAAGGGCCTCCCGCGAGCGCGCGCTTAAGGCTTTGGGAGAGGTCGACCTGGCCCCGCGCGCGACGGCTTGGCCGATGCAGCTTTCCGGCGGCGAACAGCAGCGCGCTGCCTTGGCACGTTCGCTCGTGCGCGAGCCTGAGTTCCTTCTGCTCGATGAGCCTTTCGGAGCGCTCGACGCTTTGACCCGGCTGCGGATGCAGGCCCTTCTGCTCGACCTGTGCGCACGTCACCAGCCGGCTGTTCTGTTCGTGACCCATGATGTCGACGAGGCGATCCATCTGGCTCAGCGCATTCTTATTCTCGATCAGGGCCGTTTCACGGTGGATCTGGAAGTCAACTTACCGTCTGACAGACGGCAGCGCGAGCTACGCTTCGCGCAACTGCGCGCTCAGCTGTTGACCAGCCTCGGCGTGACTGAGACGGAGCTGCGCCGCGTCGCGTGACTGAAATTGGAGCAAAACTCAAAGAGTGAAAGCTCTCAGCTGATGGTGCCTGCGCAACTACGGGCTGTCGCTGAAACAAAGCAAGTACTGCGCCTCAAAGGCCTTCAACCGGATCATCAGGGCCACTCGCCGAGCGCTCAGGTCCACCTCCCTCCGTGGGAGCCCCAGGATGACGCTCACCATGATCCCTGGAGCGCTTTGGCGCTCCAGGGATCATGCGGCCCCACAGGGTAAGGACCAGCCGGCAAAGTTCAAATCGCTGCCAAGCTGCATGGTTGGTCCGTCTGGCTGAAAGTTCCGAGTACACCTGTTGTGATCTGGCCAGATTCATGGAACGGGGCTACCGGCCCCGCAAGGTCCGATACCAGGTTGCGGAAGAGTTTTTCTTTCGCTCACTTTCCGACAGTCAGTCATTCGCGTCTGGGTGACGAATAAACAATTCTGTTCCCGTTGACGACGTCATGAGGCCAAGCCATTTTCTCAGGGTCTCAGAGCTCGATACGGCATTCGAGACCGCGGTGATTTGAAGTGAACCGCTTGCGCCGCGAAACCAAACGCTAAAGCGTCACGATGCGTCTCATGCGCCTCGTGATCCCATCGAAGGATTGCGATCATGATTGTTGCTCTGTTGAACTTCGCCTTGCATCGAATGGTGCGTCGGGCTCGCGGCACCCGGAGCTGGTATCGGCTTTCATAAAGAGCCTTTTTCGTTCCTTGAGACAACCGCATTATTGCCGATCCAGCGTTGGCGGCAGGGAGCTTGTGTCATGCCACATACCACACACGTCATCGAAGTCGGAGACGTTACGGCGGGCATCGTCGTCGCCGTCGAAGGCGGCTTCCGTTTCTTCGCCGCCGGCTTTGCCTTCAAGGCCCTCGATCTGACCATCTTTGCCTCGATCGAGGACGCCAGCCGGGCGGCACGTGAAAAACTCACCCGGCGTCGTCGCTGAACAACTCTTCGGGATCAGCATGAACACCAACGCGCTCCTGATTGCGGTCGTCGCCGCTACAGCGCTGTTCGTCTCAGCCTTCCGCGTGCAGGCCGCCAATGAACGCCTCCTCGTGGCCAGGCAGTGGCGCGAAAAGAGGTAGCGTAGTAGCCTGTTCGCCGTCTGAACAAACATCCGCCACGTCGGTCAAGGTCTCAGCCGCGCGCCGTCATCGGATCCCCCGGCAACAGCACAGAGGGAGGAACTGGGCCGAGTATGACACTGCCCTGTGCCAGCGCGGCAGTCCCACGGCCTGTCTCAAGGGAGGCGATTGCCGCCTTGCGCACCGAGCCTCGGAGATACCAGGTGGTCAGCTCCACTATTCGGCCCTGGCGCTCGAGACAGCCCTGACACTCCGGGCGGTGTTTCAGCTGGTGCTGCGTCAGACGGAGGAGCTGATCAGCTCGATCCTGAGGCTCCTCGCGGGACTCTGCGAGGAACGGATCAGGGATCCTCCTGATCACGAGAGTGATTGCGACCGGCAGGAGGATCACCTCGTCAAGGTCGTCTAGCCGTTCTTATGCACGAGAGGGCTGGAGAAGGCTGGCGGATGTAGCTTAAGCGCTTGAAGCAGCGTAGGATTTGGTTGCTGAAGCCGATCCTGCAACCCCTTCAAGGCTGCCACACCCGCCATGACGGACGATACAACCCCGACGTTCTCGTTTCCAGCCGTATCCCGCAAGAAGATCACCGCCGCCTTTGACGGTGGGCGCCTGTCGTCGGACGGCGGCGTCATGCTCCTGGCCCAGGCCGAGCACCAGCTCGGGATCGCCGAGCGGCTGGCGCGCCTCATCCCCGATCGGCGCGATCCGAGCCGCGTGACACACGCGATCACCGACATGATCCGCGCCCGCATCTTCGCCATCGCGTGCGGCTATGAGGATTGCAACGACTTCGGCCCGCTGCGCTCGGATCCGGCGTTCAAGCTCGCCTGCGGCCACTTGCCGGAGACCGGGGCCGATCTGGCCTCGCAGCCGACCCTCTCGCGCCTGGAGAACGCCCCGAGCCTGCGCGATGCGATCCGGCTGACCTATGCTCTGGTGGATCAATGGATGGACAGCTATCCCACTCCGCCCGACGGGGCGGTGCTGGACGTCGATGACACCTGTGACGTGGTGCACGGACATCAGCAGCTGTCACTGTTCAACGCCCATTATGACGAGCGCTGCTTTCTGCCGATCCACGTCTACGACAGCGCCACCGGCCGCCCCGTCGCCATCGTGCTGCGGCCGGGCAAGACGCCGTCTGGCATCGAGGTGCGGGCGCATCTACGCCGGTTGGTGCGGCGCATCCGCACCCGTTGGCCGACGACACGCATCACCATCCGCGGCGACAGTCACTATGCCCGTCCCGAGGCCATGGAGTTCTGCGAGCAGAACGGCCTCAGCTACCTCTTTGGGCTGGCCGGCACGAGGCCGCTCACCGCCAAAGTCCAGGATGTGGCGGATGCGGTGCGCACCCACAGGGCACTGGAGGATCGCGAGGTCGTTCGCGGCTTTGCCGAGACGATGCACCGGGCCAAAAGCTGGTCGTGCGAGCGACGGGTGGTGGCCCGCATTGAGGCGACCCGCCTCGGGCTCGACATCCGCTTTGTGGTCACCAACCTGATCAGAACCAGCCCGCGAGTCATCTACGAGAGCCTGTACTGTGCCCGCGGTCAGGCGGAGAACTGGATCAAGTTCCACAAGGCACAGCTTGCCTCCGACCGGACCTCGTGCCGGCGCGCGGTGGCCAATCAGGTTCGCCTCGTGCTGCACACGGCCGCCTATTGGCTGATGCTGGCAGTGCGGGAGGCCATCCCAGCCACTCGCGATCTCGCCCGGGCGGAGTTCGCAACGCTGCGGCTGCGCCTGCTCAAGATCGCCGTGCGGGTGCAGGAAAGCACCAGCCGCATCCGACTGGCCTTTGCCTCGTGCTGTCCGGAAGCGGATCTCGTCCGCCGTCTTGCGAGCGCTCTGGCACCCCAGCCCCGGGCGGCCTCGCCATAAGCGACGGGGCCGCCATCGCCCCGCTCACCTCATTTCGTCTCTGCAACGCGTTCCCCACGTTCCAAACCTCGCCGCGGTGAAACAGACGCAACGGATTGGCGCGCCCGGGCCATCTATCAGGTCACTGCAACAAACTCAGTGAATACGATCGGCTAGCACGGAGATGAGGTCCAGAATGAGGTCGCTGGCGCTGAGTGCATAGGCGGCGGTGGCCGCCGCTGCAGCCTTCACAGACCACAGAACCCGGCGCTCTCGGGCGGCAATGGAGCGCGCGCGACGACACCTTTCTTGGTAGCGCGCTCCGTTCTTCAGCCGTGCCCCAATCTTCATCCCTTGCGAATATCCTGAGACAGGTCGTTCTCATTCGAAGCGGCGGCTGTTCCGTCGAGCTCAACAACAAAATAGCTCGAACATCGTTGTATATTCGTTTCATTACAAAATGAATGTCGCCCATGTTCGCAACTAATCTGACATAACATTTTTGTATTTTAGCCGGCAATACTGATAATGCTGAACTTAATATTTACTGCGCATAGGTTTCGACTTAAAAGTGCTATGCAGGGTGCGAACCGCTGCACCCTGCTTCACGTTGAAACTTGTGACCCAACGCGCCCTCTCACTTGGCGCGCATACCAAGGAGACGAGACATGGCAACTTTAGGAGGCGGGGCTTTCAACGACTCGCTGCACGGCACGGCCACTGCGGACGTGGTGTTCGGACATGGCGGTGATGATCTGATCTTCGGTGGAGGAGGGGGCGACGCTCTCTCCGGCGACGAAGGCCAGGACGTCCTCTTCGGCGGCAGCGGAGAGGACTGGATATCCGGCGGCTCGGGCAACGATTGGCTGTCTGGCGGCGAGGGCGCTGACGTCCAGGACGGCAACGTCGGCAATGACATTCTGTTCGGCGGCAACGACGATGATGTTCAACTCGGAGGGGCTGGCGACGACGACCTCCGCGGCGGTCATGGCAACGACATTGAGCTCGGGGGAGATGGGAATGACATCATTGACGCTGGTTCCGGTGACGACCTGATACAGGGCGGTGTTGGCAGCGACATCCTGCGCGGCGGCTCCGGAGACGACATCCTGGAGGGCGGCGCTGGAGATGACGTGCTCCACGGCGGGGCCGGCAGCGACACCTTCGTGTTCACCGGCGGCGGCGGCAACGACGTCGTGCTCGACTTTAAGGCCGGTCAGGACATCCTGCAGATTTCAAAAGAAATCAACGGCACTGACATTGCGACCGCCGACGATCTTGCGAGCCGCATTCAGCAGGTCGGCCACAACACGGTGGTCGACCTTGGCAACGGCGACAGCATCACTCTGGTGAATGTCAACGCCGACGATGTTCACAACAACCCGGGCGATTACTTCTCCGTCCATTAACCGCGAACGGGTGCTGCGGACATCAACCGCGGCACCCTTTGCTGTGCCATCGAGGCAAGCGGCCAATGACCTGTCACTCAGGGTGACTATGCACTGTTACTTTCAACTCGTGAACGAGCAAGAGACCGTCCTGGACGGTACGGGTGTTGACGTTCCGGACCATAAGACCGCAAAGGCGGAAGCGCACAAGGCCATCAGTGAGTTACGACAGGAATATGATGCGCCATCGCGGACTGGACCAGCTGGCGGCTGGAGATCGTTGGCCCCGACGGAACTCTTCTTGATTCCTATCCTCTCACCAAGGTTCTGCATTGAGAGCGGCTCCGGTATCTCACGTCGCTCGCGATGGCGATCCTCCGGGATCTGCCCTGTCTTCGAGCAATCGAGCGCGCCCTAAATTTGCTGTGAGATCGACACGCAAGGTAAGCTGAAGGGACCGCAGACGTTGTGCGGCACCGGGTCTAGCAAGGTGCTTGATAAACGGCCTGTATGCCACTTGGCAGCGATCCGAAGCGCCCTTGTGCTGAAGTTGAGCCCGACAATGCGGACGGGGTCACGGTAAAGCCTCAAGCTCTTGAAGATCGCATGGCGAAAGTTTGTGCCGACTTGGAGTCGATCGGGTAACAAATCCGTTGCACACTTTTTCGTCTCAAAGGTTCGGCGACCGCGTCCGAAGGCGCAATGAGCGAGAACCCAGTGTTCAAGGGTTCTGGTGAGGTGGACGCTCCCCAGCGGCTCCAAACTACCGCGCGTCCTCGACTTTACTCGCCATTCTCAGAGTTTGCCCGAAAAGGTTGAATGGCCTCAAGACCCAACGATTCCGTCGGATTTGCGAAGATTCGATGGAGGTCACGATGGTTTGGACCGAAGCCACTCGCCGACAGTATCGGCGGGACGGACTGCGTTATGCCAGCAATCTCACCGATGCCGAATGGGCGCTGATCGAGCCGTTCATGCCGGCGGCTCGGCGGATCGGGCGTCCGCGCATGACCTGCCTGCGGACCGTGGTTGAGGCGATCCTGTATCTGGCCTCGACCGGGTGCCAATGGCGCCAGCTACCAATGAAGTTTCCGCCCTATTCGACCGTGCAGGGCTATTTCTATGCCTCGTCACCGGATGGCACCTTTGAGCGGATCAACCACGCTCTCGTGGCCGCCTCGCGGGCGAAAGCTGGATGCGAGGCGAGCCCGTCAGCAGGCGTGATCGACAGCCAATCGGTGAAGACAACGGAAAGCGGCGGCCCGCGCGGCTTTGATGCCGGCAAGAAGATCAAGGGACGCAAGCGCCACATCATCACTGACACGCAGGGCCATCTGGTCGGGCTGCGCGTTCACACCGCCGACATCCAGGACCGGGATGGTGCCGTGGAGGTGCTGACCTCGATCCGCACCCTTTATCCCTGGCTGCGCCATGTCTTTGCCGATGGTGGCTATGCGGGGGACAAGTTGCGCGACGCGATCGCCACTCTCGGGCACTGGACGAGCGAGATCATCAAGCGCTCCGACGCGGTCAAAGGCTTCGCGGTCCTCAAGCGCCGTTGGGTCGTGGAGCGAACCTTCGATTGGCCTGGACGCTGCCGCCGACTGGCCAAGGGCTTCGAAGCCTCCATCGAGAGTGCGATGGCTTGGGTCTTCATCACCCATATCCGGATGCTGCCCAGACGGCTCGCAAGACCCTGAAAGACTACAAGTCTTTTTGAGTCAGGCTGTGAGGAGCGGAACTGTTGCGTTACCTGCTCCAAGAAGAGAGGCTCCGTTCGGGTGCTGAGGACGGGCACGGTTCCAGTCCGCGTTGCGAACAGGCGCTGCCTCAAGTCACTGGATTGAAGGACGTGGGACGCCAGCGGTGTTTATATCCATGCTGAAAATGGATTCTGCCAATGCGTAATCGTCAGACGCAGAAAAGAGGGCAAGCATCTGGAGAAAACCTCAGGTACCGTCCGGCATCAATGGATTATGCTCCGGTTTACAATAACTTCAGGTCACTGCTCCTGTTTGTCCCGAGAGAGGCCTACAACGGTTGAACAGCCACCTCCGGTCAATGCGCACGAAGCAGCGCTCCATAAGGGACGGAGTAAATGCAAAAAACATAGTGCGAAGGTTATCAAAGAAGAGAGATAAAGAGGGAAATTCGGTAACGGATCAGGAAAGCCCACCGTTTAAGTGAACCGCATTAACATCGCGCCCAGTTTCACCTGTTATCATCATGCTCTGAAAGACCTCCTCTCTCAGGTGGAGGATGAAAAGAGCCAGAGCGACTCTTGAACAGCTTGCCTGTTCTCTCTATGTTCTGATCAATGAAGATCAGAAAAGCCTATCGCTTTCGGGTGTACCCCACACCAGAGCAGGTCGTGCAACTCAGCATGACGGTGGGCTGCTGCCGTCTGGTCTATAATCTGGCGCTGGAACAGCGCCGGCTGTTCAGCCGCAACGGGCGGAACCTGAATTACTATACGGGCGCGGATGAACTTCCAGAGCTGAAAAAAGAGTTTCCCTTTTTCGCTGATGCCCCGAGCCAATGCCTGCAGCAGGCGCTGCGCGATCTCGAGGATGCGTTCCAGCGCTTTTTCCGGAAGGACGCCGGCTATCCCAAGCCGCGGCGAAAATTCGTGCACGAGAGCTGCCGCTTTCCGCAAGGCTTCACGATCGAACGGCATCGCCTGAAGCTGCCGAAATTCGGCTGGCTGAAGATGGCCGCCCACCGCAAGGTGAAGGGCCGACCGACGTCGGTGACAATCGCCCGGGAGGGCGATCGTTGGTACGCCTCGATCGCGTGCGAGGTCCATCTGCCAAATCCTGCGCAACGGCCTGTGTCTGAGGTCGGCGTCGATCTCAACGTGATTACAGGGGCGGTGATCTCGGACGGAAACATTCAGCCGATGCCGCGGACCTCGCCCGAGGAGATGCGCCAGCTCGCGCGGCTGCAGAAGAGCCTGGCCCGCAAGAAGAAGGGCTCCCGCAACCGGCTGAAGGCGCGTCGGGCTCTGGCCCGGTTCCACGTCAAGCTCGCCCGGCGCCGGCGGAACGCGGCGCACGTGATCTCGTGCCAGGTTGCGAAGCAGCACACGCACATTGTGTTCGAGGACCTGCGCCTTAAGAACATGACGGCGAGTGCGCGCGGCACGCTGGCAGAGCCAGGCCGGAACGTGGCCGCGAAGGCTGGCCTGAACCGCTCGATCCTCGACGTGTCGCCGGGTCAGATCCGATCGTTCACCAAGTACAAGGCTACGTGGCAGGGCGGCGAGTGCGTTGAGGTCATCGCTCGTCATACCTCGCAGCGCTGCTCGGAGTGCGGTGGGCATCCTCGGGATGACGAGGCGACCGAACACCTGCCGCACGGGCGCATAACGCGCGACCGCTTCATCTGCCCGCTGTGCGGGTATGAATCTCATGCTGACATCAACGCTGCGAGGAATATCCTCGCGCTGGGCCGCCATCGCTGGGCGGCATCGAAGACGACCGCCGGTGGAGCGCCGGTGGCAGCCTGTGGAGGCCTCCGCTCTAAGCGCGCCCGTGAAACAGGAAGCAAAGGTCAAGGGATGAAGCGGCTTGCCGCCTAGCCTAAGATGCCTCGTCCTTCAGGGCGGGGAGTCTCACTTGTAGTTGCCAGCCTGTCCCATCAGTTGCGACTTCGGGGTTATCTCGCGGGGCTCATTCATCGCCGTCAATGCGAGAGAGTACGCCTCCTCAGGGTTTGCTATCGACGCCTGTTTTGTCGGCGATGCATTCAGTGTACTTCAATATATTAAAATAATACCTCACACTCGCGCGCTTTCATGCGCCCCGGCGATAGATGCGGCTCAAGAAAGCTCCTTGCCATTTGGAGCCGAGAATTGAAGTAAGTCTCGGACTATGTAATCGATTACGCGAATTTACCCCTTTGATATCTGCGGAATCTGTGGCTAGGAAGACGCGGCGCAGATTCGCTAGGAAGCGTCATTCGGTTGCTCGGGCTGGGTGGGGCTTCTTTTTCCTCCCTGGCAGGAAAAGAAGAATGTTCACTCACAACCAGATTTGGGCTGCCTTTGATGCAATTGCAGATTCGCAAGGGATATCAGTCTCGGCTCTCGCCAAAAGCGCCGGCTTGGATGCGACCTCATTCAATCTCTCGAAGCGGATTAGCCGTGAGGGCCGCGCGCGATGGCCATCGTCCGAGTCTCTCGCCAAGGTTCTCAAAGCTGCAAATCTCGATCTGAGAGCATTAGCCGACATCATCGGCTCCATTCCAGACGAGGAAGCCGGGAAAGCCCAACTTCGCGGATCGAAGCCAAAAGGACAAAGGATCCAGCGTGGTCGAACAGGGAACCGCACAACGGTGTGAGATCGTTATAGCCGAAGGCCTCGCCCTTCCCTGGCGTGATGCTAGGGAACTATGTGCGATCCGCAAGCGTAATCGGGCGGGCGAGGGCAACCAGTCGTGTCCCCGCTGCTACACGCATGCGGAGTGCGTTGCGTATCAGGCTCCAACGGGACCCCGTTCGGCTCTGCCCGGGGCTGGGTTTTCTGCGCCTTCGTGCTAGGATTGCACCAGTTGCTTCTCCCGAACCCGACAGTTGTGGGTTGGCACATGATCCCGCACGAAGCAGTCCAATCCAATCGCCTGCTGGCTTCGTTCGAGCCTGAAGATTTCAGGTGGCTAGGATGCCACCTCGAGCGGGTGACGCTAACGCAAGGAAGAATTCCTTCAATTGGCCGCAATGAACTCCAGCATATCTGCTTCGCTCATAACGCTATAGGATCTCTGGACAAGGTCATGCATGGCGGCAGGGCGATTGTAGTGGCTATGTTCGAGAGGTCGATATCGCTCTGTACCACGCACCCTCGTCTCGATTTCCGGAGCGTAGCGCCGGATCCGACGAAAGATGATGGATGAGTCGACATTGGCGCTATGTTCCTGCCTCATCTCGGCGAGATCGCGATAGTTGATGCCCTACTTGCGGCACCAGCGCATGTGTAACAGGATGATCTCGGCCGGTCAGCGACGGCGCTTGAACAGAGACGCCAGGGCGGCTTCTCAGATAGCCGCCACCCGCTACACCACCAAGGTTAAGACAACGTAGTCTTATGGACTGTGGTCTTCTGACAATGGCATAAGTCGGTAGCGGTAAGTTCATTGTGGCAGATCCTGCCGTAGAACGTCGGCATCCGCTCAAAGGACTCGAGAACGATGCGGCTCGAGCCTCTGCGCCTGACCTCAATGCCGTTCGCTGGATACGGGGCTCGAGAGGCGGAAAGTGGAACAGTCCGCACTATCTAACGCTGTCCCTGGGGTTTCGGTATCGGTCCAGAGTGGCGTGCCGGCGGAGCCGCAATCAGGCGGAAGTGAAGCGGTGGCGACTTCCAGTCAAACGGCAGTTGCAATGGAACCGTGCAGTTCGTGAACAGGCTCTGCCCTTCGGCATTCTTGACCTCAAACACATAACCCAGCCGCTCCATCCCGGCACATTCCGGCCAACGGTCGTACGCAATCCAGTCGCTCATCTCTACGTCCTCGTCGGGCGCACGAATGCGCGAATTCAGAGATAAAAATCGCCTTTGGCGAGCGTCATAAGTCCGGCCACTTTGACCTGGAAGTCCGCAGCCTTGTCGCCATTGATGTCGCCGGACAGCACCCCGCCCGAAAACCCGAGCTCCCCGGCCATTCCGCTGAATGCAGCCTTGCCGATGAACTTGAAGGCCTGATTGCCGCCGGTCGTGGTGTTGGCGTCGATGCTACGCAGGTCGATGTGATCCTGACCACGGACGAAGCCTTTGATCGTGTCGATGCTGGAGCCACGGGATTCACCGGCCGATTTGAAGATAAACGTATCCCGCCCTGTGCCGCCGCTGAGGATATCGCGCCCGGCTCCTCCGAGAAGGAGATCATCACCGGAACCACCGTCTAGGGTGTCATGGCCACCCCGCCCGGTCAGTGTGTCGTTTCCTGCGCCACCCTTGATCGCGTTAGCGGCATTGTTGCCACGCAAGGCGTCGGCATGGGTGCTCCCCAGCAGGTTCTCGATGGCCACGTAGATATCGCCCATGGCCTCGCCCGTGTTGAGCGAGTGCGACAGAAGATCAGCCCGCACTCCCGCACCTGCTCCGCTGTAGCTGGCGTAGTCGGTGCCGGCTCCTCCGTCGAGCCGGTCTGCACCGGCGCCACCATGCAGGATGTCGTTCCCGCCGTGGCCATAGAGTCTGTCGTTCCCAGCCCCACCATACAACCGATCGTTGCCAGCCCCGCCCGACACACTCAGATCCGGGGTAACAAGCGCCGGGGGGTGACCGTTGGTTCGACTGGGGGAGGGACGGTCGGTTCAACCGGGACGGTCAGTGTGCTGAGAGTGGCCATTGTCGTGCCGGACAAGAGCTCCTCGAAAGAGTAGCGTCCGTCCATGAACTGGAACCATTCAGTCCCCCAGACAATGTCCTTACCATCCGACGCATCCGCCCGATGGTCAACAAAGTGGGTTGATCCATCTGTGAACTGCGTGACGCTGTAGTGCGCGCGTTCGCCGCTGAAAACCGCGGTATCGCTTCCGACACCGCCATCCAGAACGTCGTCTCCGGTACCACCGGTCAGGGTGTCAGCACCAGTTCCACCCTGGAGGGTATTCGCGGCTTGATTGCCGATCAGGGTGTCGTTGCCGGATCCGCCGACCGCATTCTCAATCAGCGCGCGCGTGTCGTTGTTGTAGAGCAGCGCATTGGCGATGTTGCCAGCGGCGACCTTGGAGCCATTGTAGTGGAGCTTGGCGAGCTGGGTGGTCGACGTGGTTGTCCATTCGCCGGGTCGAAGGTCGACTTTGAGGCCGCTCGTATAGGGCGAGAAATCGTAGGTGTCAGCGCCACCGCCATCCCAGAGCGTCTGGAAGATCCGGTTCGCCCCTGCCGCGCCTTGGCCGACGCCATTGACGAACATCTCGCCCGTGGCTGGGCTCCAGGTGTAGGTCGTGTTCGAAGCGTTGGTGACGAAGTTGGCGCCGTACATATGTTGCAGGGCCGCAATGTCATACATCATGAGCGACTGGGCATAGCCCGCGCTCTCGTTCACGTAGCCCGTTGTTGTCGAGGCGCCCACATAGGAGCGGTAGCTCATGACCGTGTATTCCATTGCGTCACGATCCTGCGGCATGACGAAATGCTCGTGCGCGTGCTCAAGCCCGAGCGTGTGGCCGATCTCATGGATGAAGGTCAGGTTGGCGTAGCTGCCCTTCTGCGGCGCATCATAAATGCCGCTGGAATTGTTGAACCATGCATCCCCGCCCGCGGCATTCGTTGTCGGGAAATAGGCCCAGGCTGTGCCGGGTTTGTCCGACATGGCAAAGCGCAAATCTGCATGCTGCGTCGCGGTCTCCGCAATTTCCGTAAAGCTGAGATTGGCAACGGAGGCATACAGCTTCAGGGCCGCGCGGGTCGCCGTCTGCTGCGCGGCGTTCAGGGCCTCGAAGTTACTGAGGGGCTCACCGGCTCCATAGGCGCTGCCATAAAACGAGGCACTGGCCGGAAAGCTGTAGGTGAAGCTATTGACTGCCCATTTCAGGTCGCCCAGGACACCATCGATGTAAGCGTTGCCGGTCGGGCTGTAGGTCACAACAGCAGGCATAAGTCCATCCAGTCTTATTCGAGAATAGTTTGCGCACCGGCCACGCTACCCCTCCTTCTTCGAAGAAGCTCGAGAATAACGTGTGCTCATCTTGCTGGTCTAAAGCAGATAGGAATTCTTTTTCTTCTTCTCAAGGGCCACTCGTAGCTTGGCTGCTCGCTGCTTTACAGTGTGTACCGTTCACCTATACGGTAGAAACATCGCTACAAGGGATATTATCTTACGTTTCTGCTACAACTACGGCAGGAATAAGTTCGCGCATAATTTTTTCGAAGAAGCCAGAGGAAGCTCGGGAGAACTTGGCCCTATTCTTCTGAGGGTTCAGGCTGCGATAACAGGTGGAGCAGGGGAAACCAAGCTTCTGGAAGGGCCTCTTGCGAGGCGACGCTGTACATCAGCGCGAGCTCTCGGCCAAGGTAGGATAGGAGGTCCGAATAGGCGATCGGTGCCGGGGTATAAACCCTTCTGCTCCAGATACTCTCATTGGCCAACATGACGGAACCATTCACCCGAAGGTCTCTGAACGGGTAACCCGGCGCGCCTGAATAGGTTCACAGTGATGGCGGAAGTTCCTAGTGCAAATGCCGCAGACGCAAGTGCCACCGCGGGTCTCAGCGGCGGTGGCCAAGCTTTCATGAACCCAGCTTAGCAGGTGGGCGCCATTCAACTGCCAGGTGTCCGTCGAAGCTTTCAGCGAGGCTTGGGAGGTTCACAACGGTCAACAGGCCCAGAGCGAGGCAGCGGGCAAGGAGGCGGAGGGCAGCGGGGATGTCCATGCGGAACATTTGGCGCATCTCTTTCTTTGTGAAAGCGATGTGTTCGGACGATGCCTCTGTTCTCAGGAGGTGGAATTGGACTTTACCCTTGATCCGAATGAGGTGCTGCATCTCGACGCTCTCGCGGACCTGAAGGTTGAAAAGTGCATCCCCGATGCGACAGTGGATCGGATTACCGCCTTCGCCCGAGACCACTTCAGGGTTGGGTTCTGTCTCGTCAATCTCATCGAAGCTGACCGCGCATTGGTCCTGTCCCGCCAGGGTATCGATGTTTCGGAGATCCCCCGCAATCTGGTTTTTTGTGCCTACACGATCCTGCAAGACGAGGTCCTCGTCATCCCCGATGCTCGTGCTGATGAGCGCTTCAAGAACAACCCACTTGTGACGGGTGACCCCTTCCTCCGCTTCTGCGCTGGGGCTCCACTCATTTATGAGGGGGAAGTCCGCCTTGGCTCCTTGAGTCTCTTGGATACGAAGCCGCGCTCATTCTCACGGGGAGAGCGGGCTGAGTTGCGGATGCTGGCTGACCATGTGGTTAGCATCATCATCAGCCGGGCTATGGGTTTGCCAGAGCCGGATCTGAGTACCGCGCTTTCTATGTGATGCCTCCTCGTCCTAAAGGACGCGACTTCCAGGTCCCTTCAGACCCAGCGTCTCGCACCCGAGACGGGCAATGTTCAGGGCGGCGTTCCGATCGCGGGCCTGGACCGCACCACAGTCGCTACACACCCATTGCCTGACCGCAAGACCCTCTCGACCTTGTGGGCCGCTGAGCGCGAAGCACTCAGAACAGGCTTGCGTTGTAAAGGCCTCATTCACCTGGGCAAAGGCAACTCCGGCGTGATCGCTCTTGTACTTCAGGAAGTTGCGCAGCATCGCCCAGCTCACATCGTGCGTCGCCTTCGCGGCGCCCGATGCGATCTGCCAGGTGGAAGAGATGTTGCCGACAAAGACGGCACCGGAGCGGTTGACCACCGCCCGGGAGAACTTATGAAGCGCGTCCTTTCTGCGGTTGGCGATCTTGGCGTGGATCGTCTGGACCTGACGCTTACGGTCCCGCCGCTGCGCTTCGGCCAGTTTGTCCTCGAGATCGCGGTAGAACCGGGCTTGAGGCAGCTCCAGTCCATCCGCTGACTTTGCGGCGGTCTTGTGCCCAAGATCGATGCCAACGACGTGGGTCCGGTTCGTCGTCTGGCGTTCGATCTCGCAGACGATGTTGCAGTACCAGCAGCCCCGCGCGTCCTGCGAGAAATTGCCGGACTTGAACCGGCCCTCGATCTCACGATGCTTCCAAAGACGGATCTTCCGGCCGCGGAACAGCGCGATCGAGCCGCTGATCTCCACATCCTGGTTCGTAAACGGAACCCAGCCGAGCGAGCGGCGAGGCCCACGGCTCACCCGCCAGCGCAGTCTTGGTCGCCCGACTTCCTTCCGCTTGGTCAGGAACTCGTCGATGATCTCCTGGATGACGTAATTCCAGACCGTGTTGGTCGCATTGCCGAGCGCAACCAGATGCTTGCCGCTCGTCGCGCCCTTCACGCGAAAGCTGAACGTCAGGTATGCTGGTTCTTGCTCTGTTCCGGCCATTGCTCCCGATATACGGTCACAATGGCCAAGGTTCAAGATATGATTTTGCGGCATTCGCCGCACCGCCTGTCCATCCTCTTCCTGAAGTGGAGAGGGCTTTCGGCGCTTTTTTGCTAAGAGTGCTCCGGATGGTTCCTTGACGTCTTATCCGGTCGACTAAGCCTTCGGTCATTCCAGTTGCTCGGAAGCGAAGAAAGATAGAACCCCACCCGGCCTGAGCAGCAGAACAGGACTTTTCTTTTGAACCAGGTATGCAACTCAGCCCGCACGGTTTGCCGCGACGAGAGGCAAATAGCTGCTCTTCCACTGTCTGTTCAATGAGCGGAGAGAGCGTCAAGCGGAATGGCCTGCAGCGCTCGGCCAAAGGCATCAACGATCTCCAACCGCCATCCCCGCCACGCGTCTGAGCTTGCGGGAGCCTGTGCACGAAGCTCCTCGACCGCTTCTAGGGCGGAGACCACGGCTGCCTGGATGCTGGAAGCCTCAATGCCCTCTTCATCACGGATCATGTCATCGCCGTCCGTGAGGTTGAAGTAAAAGCGGGCTGGAGCTGCTGGAGCCGGTACGGCGCCTGTCCAGGAACCAGCTGACGGGATGCCGGTGCCGAGATCCTCAGCAGCCTCGAGCTTGCCTTTGATAGTGGTTGCCACGTTTTGGGCCGCCTTACTGGACTACCGAGTGTGAGACGTTTGCGAGATCGACCCAGCCGGTGCAGGTCGGGAGTTCGGGGATGAGGTAGGCGCGGCTTCCTTCCACGCTCTCAACCCGGCACGCGTAGGTTCGCTGGTCTCCCGGAGGGCGGTATAGGACCAGACTTCCAGCAGCGACAGTGTCGCCAGGAAGAGCTTCCAAGCCGGCTGTCGCGCTCGCTTCGAGCGGCTCACCTGCAGTGGGAGCGATGTTTTGCTGGCCTGCCCGCACGCGGTCGACAGCAGCGATGGCAAGACGGGCGCGGTCCCGATAACGCGCCATGACGAGCTTCACAGGACCTTGCTCTTTTCCTGAATGCCAGGAGAGCCCACCAGCTTTGGCAAGCTCGGCCGCAACCGCCTCAACTTCATCCTCGGTCATGCGCCCCCCGGCCGTATAAAACCACTATGGTTAAGTGCTAGGGGTCCTTTCCTGTTCCATACGGCAAACGCGGCGGACTGCGGCTAAAAGTCAGAAGATTAGGAATATTGAGCTCAATGGCTGTTAATCGTGACCGTTTTGTCCGAGCCGTTGGCAGCATGAGGTTCCATAAAAATGTTCAATGAAATTCGCGTGTAGACGCGTGTGGCAACCAAGTTACATTGTCACTTCTTGCGCGAAGTACTTTAGCGATCGACGCCTCGCAGCCAGACCCAAATGAAAAAGCCCCGGAGCGCTCCGGGGCTTCTTTTTCTTCGCGTCGTGCGGGACCTTCTTAGAAGTCCATGCCACCCATGCCGCCCATTCCGCCACCTGGCATCGCCGGAGCCGATTCCTTCTTCGGAGCCTCGGCAACCATGGCTTCGGTGGTGACGAGCAGGCCAGCGACTGACGCTGCATTCTGCAGAGCGGTGCGCACGACCTTGGCCGGATCGACGATACCGGCCTGGAGCAGATCCACGAACTCTTCGGTCTGAGCATTGAAGCCGAACGTGTCCGACGCGGTGTTGTCGGTGATCTTGCCGACCACGGTCGATCCCTCAACGCCGGCGTTCTCGGCAATCTGGCGGATCGGGGCCTCGAGCGCGCGCAGAACGATGTTGATGCCGGACTTCACGTCCGGGTTGTCGCTGGTGAGCTTGGCAACCGCAGCCTTAGCGCGCAGCAGGGCCGTGCCGCCGCCGGGAACGATGCCTTCCTCGACTGCAGCGCGGGTGGCATGCATGGCGTCGTCAACGCGATCCTTCTTCTCCTTGACTTCGATCTCGGTCGAGCCGCCGACGCGGATCACCGCGACGCCGCCGGCGAGCTTGGCCAGACGCTCCTGGAGCTTCTCACGGTCGTAGTCCGAGGTGGTTTCCTCGATCTGCGCCTTGATCTGCGAAACGCGAGCCTCGATGTCCTGCGAAGAGCCAGCGCCGTCGATGATCGTGGTGCTTTCCTTGTCGATCCGGATGCGCTTGGCACGGCCGAGCATGTCCAACGTGACGTTCTCGAGCTTGATGCCGAGGTCTTCCGAGATCGTCTGACCGGCGGTCAGGATCGCGATGTCCTCGAGCATGGCCTTGCGGCGGTCGCCAAAGCCCGGAGCCTTGACGGCGGCGATCTTCAGGCCGCCACGGAGCTTGTTGACCACCAGCGTGGCGAGAGCCTCGCCCTCGATGTCTTCCGCCACAATCAGCAGGGGCTTGCTGGTCTGCACCACAGCCTCAAGGATCGGCAGCAGCGACTGCAAGGAGGAGAGCTTCTTCTCGTGGATGAGGATGTAGGGATCCTCGAGCTCCGCGATCATCTTCTCGGCGTTGGTGATGAAGTACGGCGAGAGATAGCCGCGGTCGAACTGCATGCCCTCGACCACGTCGAGCTCGGTCTCGGCGGTCTTGGCCTCTTCAACCGTGATCACCCCCTCGTTGCCGACCTTCTGCATTGCTTGAGCGATCATCTCGCCGATGGAAGCGTCGCCGTTGGCCGAGATTGTGCCGACCTGGGCGATCTCTTCAGACGAGGCAACCTTCTTGGCGCGAGCCTGGATGTCCTTCACGGCCTCTGCCACGGCAAGATCGATGCCGCGCTTGAGGTCCATCGGGTTCATGCCTGCGGCCACCGCCTTGGCGCCCTCGCGGACGATGGCCTGGGCCAGCACCGTCGCGGTGGTGGTGCCGTCACCCGCCACATCGCTTGCTTTCGAGGCCACCTCGCGCACCATCTGGGCGCCCATGTTCTCGAACTTGTCGGCGAGCTCGATCTCCTTGGCGACGGTCACACCGTCCTTGGTGATGCGCGGAGCGCCAAAGGACTTTTCCAGCACCACATTACGGCCCTTGGGGCCCAGCGTGACCTTTACGGCATTGGCGAGGATGTCGACGCCACGCAGCATGCGATCACGAGCGTCAGAAGAGAATTTAACGTCTTTGGCAGCCATGAGCTGAACTCCTGTTATTATCTGTTCGGGCTGGGCTGGTTAAGCCGCCTTCTGAGCCGCGGCGGACTGTTCGATCACGCCCATGATGTCGGATTCCTTCATGATCAGGAGATCCTGGCCATCGATACGCACCTCGGTGCCGGACCACTTGCCGAACAGCACGCGGTCGCCGGCCTTCACGTCGAGGGCGACGACCTTGCCGCTCTCGTCACGGGCGCCGGGGCCGACGGCGATGACTTCGCCCTCTTGCGGCTTCTCCTTGGCGGTGTCCGGGATGATGATGCCGCCGGCCGTCTTCTCTTCGGCTTCGATGCGGCGGACGACAACGCGGTCATGTAACGGGCGAAAGGTCATGGGTGTGCCTCCTCGATATGGAATTGGGGGCACTCGTCTGCGCCGAGCAGCACGTTTAGCACTCGACGCATGGGAGTGCTAAGGCACGGTGATAGCCCAAGGCTGCTGGCGAGGCAAGAGCCCTGGAAGGGCCAAGCTTAAGGTGCGCAGATCCTCGTGAGCAACGTTGGAGCACCGGTAACCCTGGGCAGTCTCCATAGCCCATCAGCTCGGACCTATCTTGAGGCAGTTCGGCGGCTGACAGGCGAGGGGAAGCTCGGATCGCCACCTCAAATGACAAAGCTCATCTGTTCAGCAAGTTGTTCGCCCGCAAAGACGCAGAGGCCTGCGCAACGCTCTCAACAGTGGCGGCCACCATCAGAGCCGAGCCAACGCTGCCGCATCAACGAGTGGGATCTACCGCCTGAGCTTCTCCAGGCCCAGGTCCCGCCAGAGCCAGGTGAAGTCATAGCTGGCCATCGGATCGTCCGACGGGCGTCCGCTCTTCGTCTGGTTCTCAATGTGTTTCAGCCAGTCGGCAACCTTGTGCCGGCCTGCAGCGGTTTGGGCCGCGGCCCGTGGGCTCAGATCTCCCAGTGCCGGGATCGGCTCGTCGAGGGTGTTGCGGTAGTGGTCGGTCAGAGCACCATGGACCAGTTCGGCCTGCAATTCGGCCGGAAGGTCGCTGGCCTGATCCAGATGGTCGTCCCCGTCTCGTCCAGCCATGACCTGTTCGAGCGTTTCGATCTCGGTCAGAGCCGGCCCGACCAGCGCCCCGGCCAGCTCAGCCAGGATAGCCCTCCCACGCTCGGCCCGCTCGCGGGAGTTCGCCTCCAGCAGCAATGCCTTGTCGGTCAGTTCGATGGTGCCCAGGACCGTATCGCCGGTGTCGAGCGTCACCCGCACAGACGGGGCTCGCCCTGGGACGGACCTGCTCGCCGGCTTGCCTGAGGATTTCCGTTTGGCAGGCTGCCGCTCGATCCAATTCCAGAAGCCTTCATTCTCCTCCTGGAAGGCTGGAACGGTGCGCAGGCGCTCCCGGAGCTCGCTGGCTGCGCCTTCTGGGCGCAAGGGAAAGCGAACCCGGCAGAAGACCACCTCGTCGCCATCGCTGTTGAGAATGGTCGGCAGGCTTTGGTCGAGCGCTGAGGCCAGGGCATCATCCAGCCAGATGTTGCTGAAGATCGGCGCGGCTGTCGCCATGAACAGGAGGTCGGCGATCTGGCCATCCTCCCGGGTGGACCTGGGCAGCTGGGCTTCCTTGGTTAGCTTGCGGAACTCGCGCCGGGCCTGCTGCCTGGCCGCCTTGAGCTCGTCCATGAGCAGAGTGGCGGCACTCGGGCGGAAGGGCAGGAGGCCTCCAGCAAGGATGTTCTTGCCCGAGACCTCAATGATGCGGGCACCGATCTTGTCCCAGAGCTTGAGGCTCTTGGTGGCGGAGTGCTCGCTGACCCGGATCGGCTCCCCGCCGCGCAGAAGATCCCGCGCCAGGAAGGACTGGCCGGGCACGATCTCGCTGACCTCGTACAGGCTCATGCAGGAGTCCCGCAGCGCCTCCATGTAGCGCCGGTTGCCGGCGCTTTCCTTCCAGCCGCGGCGCTTGAGATAGTCCTCGACGATGTTGCGCCCGTCCGGCTCGATCGCCTGAGTCAGAAAATCCTCGAAGGCGCAGCCCCACAGGGTCATGGCCGCGTGATCGCCGATCACCTCCGCAATGTCCTCAAACTCCATCTCGTAATCTTCGCAAGCCGGACCGAGGTGCAGGTCCAGGACGTCCGCAAACGGCTCACGCCATTCCTCGTGTGTGAGCCATTTCATGAGACCGGAGAGGGAATGGTTGCCGAGCATGGTCATTCGATCCTGGTACGACTGCAGGAGAAGCGCTGGCGTACGGTGACTGCGCTTCCTCAGGACAAGAGCGCTTTGAGACCAGTGTATCGCTGCGGACC
Source organism: Microvirga sp. RSM25 (assembly GCF_044784385.1). Taxonomy (NCBI): domain Bacteria; kingdom Pseudomonadati; phylum Pseudomonadota; class Alphaproteobacteria; order Hyphomicrobiales; family Methylobacteriaceae; genus Microvirga; species Microvirga sp. RSM25. The sequence continues at coordinate 435,119 of NZ_CP173040.1, forward strand.
CGCCGATCAAGGTTGACTTCCTGGCGCACGCGCCCGTCGCGCTCCAGCTACCCAAGTAGCTGTCGTGCGCTCATCCTCATTGAGCGGGTGCAGGTCCCAGACCTTCGGGGAAGCACGAGTAGCCATGGGGCGGCCGATACGACGCCCAGAATTTAACGAAGATGACCTCCCCAGCGTAGAAAGCGGTAGCAACACCGGCTTCGGCGTCCAGTTTGAGGCGCTTCATGGCAGCCAGGATTCTTCGAGAAGGTGGGTTGCTTTCAGTCTGCCCACTCAATGGCTCCTTACCCCGCAGCGGTGAGGAATATCCTCTGTCGATCCGTGTTGGTTGCAGGGGGTGCAATCCAATCCCACCACATCTCGTCCAAGTTCCTCCGCCAATTACTCAAGGTTTGAGCCACGAGTGCATATGACTTTAAAGCGCTTGCTCAGAGTTAGGGAATGGAGTCATCGGCCCCACTAGCTCACCTCTTGGGTCGAGAACCCAATCGAGTTGGCCCGTTACGTGAGCACATAATTGTGCATTCAGGGGTCTTCGGATTTATGCCGGAGCGGCATTCCCAGTGAGCCAGGATTGTCTCCCGAGCGGTGAAGAAGTGCTAGCATGCTGGCAGCGCGTCAAAGGCGTTTCTCTGGAGGAGTCGAGTCGATGGTGCATCATCTTCTGGCAAGCGCTCCTGCTGTCGCACTGGTTATCGGGTTGTCAGCGTTCCCCGTGCTTGCGGCCGAGATGATCGAGGCCATTGGTGCGGAGAGATGCGGAGGGCTGCGGAAATCCTATGCCGTTGAGTTCTTGGCCCCGGAAGATGCCGATGTCCAAGCGAGCGCAAAGAGGATGGTCAACGAGAGCGAAGACATAGACAGCGCTCTACCCGCTCTCTCGCTTGATGGCAAGCTGTGCTCGGACGGACGCTGCGCCTTTCGAGCCTCCAAGGGACACCTCTATAAGCTTGCCAGCAAGAGCACAGGCCCGCCCTTAGGCAGGCTTTGCATCTCCGTCACCCGACCTTGAGGTGCTTAGAGGAGTTCCCGGCTCGGTCTCAGTCACCCGCCCCCTCCACAACTCTACGACCATGGGCATCATTTCTGGTGCTGCGCAAGGTGCTTGTTCATTTCGAACATGCTCACCTTGTTCTTGCCTCCAAACACTGCCTGAAGCTTCTCGTCAGCCATGATCTCGCGCTCGTTCTGCGGGTTCTGGAGCTTGTGCGTCTTGATGTACTCCCACACCTTGCTCACCACCTCCGGGCGCGGCAAGGGAGCCAGGCCGACAATGGCGGTCAATTCCTGCGAGGGCTGCAATGGTTTCATCAGAGCTGCGCTTGGCTTCCGAGCTTCTTGAGACCCTGACATTGGGATACTCCGATACGATGACCATTTAATCTGAGCACGGTTAGGACGGGATGAGCGTGACACCAGACGAACTGACGGCTCCGCCCCCATGCAGTGGTACCGGGTGCCGCCATGCGAGCCGATGCGGCTCGCGACTTGAGGGGCTGGTGCAGGGGGGTACGATCCGAAGAACGCAACGGTCGCTACAGCGATCACCGATGAAATCATTGCCAGAGGTCAATAGACGATGATTGTTCATCCAACACACGGACCGGTTGTGCGGATCCGGTTTCCGGACGGCTCAGGGGCCTGGTGGAAGGCGGATGGCTCCTTCGTTGGGTTTCCTCTCGAACGGTCCACGGCGAGGTGCGAATGCGATCGAGCGTAGAGATTACCAACGATCGTGGAAAGGATTTTGAGCTGTACGTTGAGTTGTTGGGGAGGAAGGCCAGCATGTTGCTCAACTGCAGCCCGATGAAGCTGGTCAGCTCGAACTACAATTCTACGGCGGACAGCCGGCTCGTATTCCATATGATTGGCTCTGCGAGATAGCTGAGAAGCTTGAAATGGAGGTACGTCCGAGCACGCTGGATGAGTTGTTGAGGAGACGCTGACCGGTCTCACGCTTGCCGCGTCAGCATTATAAGCACCTCAGGAGCACCAACATGCTCGAGCGGTTCAGCGAGGAGTTCAGCCGACGCACATACGTGGCGCAGATCTTTCCCAATGCGGCCTCATATTCCGGCTGGTGTAAGCGCTGGCGGTCGAAACCCACGAGAACCGGCTTGAGGCGCACCGCTACCTCAACATGGAGAATCTGACGGAGTACAAGAAGGATCAGCTTCGCGAAGCCGCTTAGCCAGCCTGACCGGCCACCCCGCTTTGCAGAACTTGACACACACAATCCGAAACATGCACGTTTTATGCGTTATTGAGGCTAGAGTTGCAGGATTTAAAGCAGTTGACGCCGTATATTGCAATAAATCGCACTCGGTTCCCAGTTAGATTGCTGGGGTTCGATCTACTAAAGCATTTTGACCTGAGCTTGAACCAAACGCGCGGCGATGGCGGGTTGCTGCTACGCCAAGGGCACTCGCGGGCGACGGGCGGGCAACGATACTGGTTGGTCCCATAGAGGCCATCCAAGTTGGGCGGGCCACCACCAATCAACAAGGACCTAAGCGTAGGCCACATCGGGCCACTGTATAGTACCAGCGAATATAACCCAGAGTATAGGTCGCCTGAACCTCCCAGGTGTCGACACGGATGCAAGTGTAACGGAGATCTGACACCCGGAATGGCGATTTTCGATGACTGACAGGTTCTACGGAAATTCTATCGAGGCGCGCCAGCAATCTGACTTGGCGCCAGGAGCCAGCTATGAACACACCTGAGCAGGAACGCATCCTCGTCGTCGATGCCAACCCGCTGTTTCTGGAGCGACTTGCACGGGAACTTCGGGCCAGGAACTTTGATGTCGTGGCGGCAGAGTCCGGCGTGCAGGCTTTCCACATCCTGAAGGACCGGCGCCGTCCCATCGACTGGCTCTTCAGCCGTGCCGCTCTGCCTGGCCTGATCGATGGCTGGATTTTAGCCGATGAGTATCACGACAGTCATCCCCATCGGGCGGCCGTGATTGCCGCCTCGCAAGCGAGAGTCTCGGCCCAAGGGCATATCATCCTCAAGGATCCGTCACCGACTGCCGTGCTCGACTCCATGCAATGCATCATGGCCCAGAACCAGTCGTCGAGGATACCGAGCCACACCGAACGCGACGAAGAGCGAATTGCCGCGTAAAGGGTTACAGCAGGATCCAGCTGCTGGAGATTGAAACGATTTCAATCTGAGTTCCAATCCATCGGAAGGCTGTGTGCTGATCGGGCATGCGGCACAGGGCCAGAGGCTGTTGAGGCATGACGGGTATACCCTACACTGAGCCGAAATTCACCCCAGAGCATCGTGCGTTCATCGCCGATGAGTGGATCGAATGTGAAGCAACACTGCCGGTTGATGACCTGGCTACTGGCGAGCAACTCGTGGATGTTGCAGTCTGCTCCACGGATCTTGTGGACCAAGCCGTCACATCAGCTCGTAATGCTTTCCTCCGTTGGCGGGGCCATACACCCGTTGCTCGCGGCAAGATCCTCCGCTCATGGGCTGTTTTGAAGCGCACTCATGCAGAGGATCTTGCTGTTCTCATGACGTCCGAGCAGAGCAAGCCCTCAAGCGAGGCCGCGGCGAGATCTTTTATTCGGCAGCGTGCCTGGACCGGTTCGCTGCGGACGGACTGCTCGAAGCCTGCACCCTGCCGCTCACCAGCGCCGGCGTCATCGACCCGGCAATCACGGATCTCGGCGTCTTCGCCATCGACAAGCGGGATAGCACCGGCATGACCCTGATCGAACGCGACGTAACGGAGCTTCCGATGGCGCGGCGCAAATCGTCCTCTCCAAGCCTCTCCGATGCCATGCCCCTTGAGCCAGATCAGCTCGAACGGAACATCCTTCTGGCGTACGTGCAGCTCGCCGCGATGCCGGACCAGGTTAATGGCACGAGAACTGCAACGTTGGCGAACTTTGGATCGGTCGAGGTGCGCCTGACAGAGCTGACCCAGCCGGGATACAAGTCGCGTTGTATTCCACCATTTTGGCTGGAAGTGCACTCCCATGCCACCGGCACAACCCTCGATAGTTGCGGCTGCTTTGAATTCGACGAGTCCGAACTGACCACCGCCGTCGGCCTCATTTGCGAAGCCCGAAGAAAAGCCGCCTGAGAGGACTGCCCGATGCGGATCACCATCCTCCTGAAAAGCCGCACTGTGTCATCCGACGAGGGGCTTGCCTGATGCCTGAGTTCGCCGCTTTGCCCCCTCGTGCCATTCAACCGCAACGAAACCCCTTAGGTATCAAAGTGGCAGTTGCCATTAAAACGGTTGGCGTGATCGGTGCAGGGCAGATGGGCAGCGGCATTGCCCATGTCTGCTCGCTCGCGGGATTCGACGTCCTGCTCAACGACCTCTCAGACGATCGGATCACCGCTGGCTTGGCCTCTATCCATGATAACATAGAACGCCAAGTCTCGAAGAGCATGATCTCCGATGCCGACCGGCAGGCGGCACTTGAGCGGATCCGGCCGACCTTGTCCTATTGCGATCTGTCGATCTGCGACCTCGTCATCGAGGCTGCGACTGAGAACGAGCAGGTGAAGCGCAAGATTTTCAACAACCTGTGCCCCTCTCTGCGCCCTGACGCCATGATCGCCACCAACACATCATCGATCTCAATTACCCGACTGGCGGCGGCCACCGACCGGCCGGAGCGGTTCATCGGCATTCACTTCATGAACCCGGTGCCGGCGATGCAGCTCGTCGAGCTGATCCGCGGTATCGTGACTGACGACACGACCTACGAGTCGGCCAAGGAATTCATCGGCATGCTCGGCAAAACGGCAACGGTGGCCGAGGACTTCCCAGGGTTCATCGTCCACCGCATCCTGCTGCCGATGATCAACGAGGCGATCTACACCCTCTACGAGGGCGTGGGCTCCGTGGAAGCCATCGACACAGCCATGCGCCTCGGCGCCAACCATCCCATGGGGCCACTCCAGCTGGCCGATTTCATCGGCCTCGATACCTGCCTCTCGATCATGCAGGCATTGTACGAAGGCTTGGCCGATTCCAAGTACCGCCCCTGCCCGCTCCTCGTGAAATACGTGGAAGCCGGCTGGCTCGGCCGGAAGACGAAGCGCGGCTTCTATGATTATCGAGGCGAGGAGCCGCTTCCGACCCGATAGATTAAGAAAGGGACAGAGTGCCTCTGCTATCAAAATTGGAGTCGTGCAATGAGCATTGGAGTTCCGAAAGATGCGTTTGAAGGTGGAGCGCGCATTGCGAAAGCACCGAATTTCGCACCGCATTTACCGTTGAACAAGATAGGGCACGAGTGCTCGGTCGAATCCGGAGCCGATCTGGTCACCGATTCTTCCGATGCAGCCTACAGAGCAATCGACGTGACACTTCTCGATACCTCAGCCGAACTGATCCAAGAGATTCATGGCGTCGTTAAGGAGCGTCCGCCCTCAACTTCCGAGGCGAGAAACCTCAATGCCGGCCGGACACTGATTTTCTTCTTCTATCCTGCTCAGCACTTCGAGTTGCTCGATCAATGTTGGGAGAAGGGTACCATTCCTCCGAGGGGCAAACGCGCAGGTTTTATTCATCGGCACCAAACGCAGTCTGTCCGCCTCTCAGGCAGTCGAACATAGGCTAAGGGTTCTTGCCATGGCACTGTCCTCGAGCCAATCGTCCCATCGCACGAACCGCTTGCTGTCGACGCTGCAGCCAGACGACTTCGCGCATCTTGAGCCGCACCTTCAGCAGGTCGAGCTGCCGAAGGGCACGGTTCTCTATGAGACCCATGAGAGCATGCCGTTCGTCTACTTCCCGCATAACGCCATTGTCTCGCTCATGGCGGTTCTCCCCGATCGCAGAACCGTCGAGATGGCGGTGCTCGGGTCTGAGGCCATGGTTGGTTTGGCCAGCACGCTTGTGACGCGCCAATCTGTCGGGCGCTATGTTGTTCACATCGCAGGCACCGGCGCACGCATTGACACTGACGTCCTGCATCGTGCGTTCGAGGACCGGCCGAACCTGCGGGAGCTCTTCATGTGCTATGAAGCGGCCCTGCTGGCAGAGGCCCTGCAAACGATGGCCTGCAACATCGTCCACACTGTCGAGGCGCGCTGCTGCCGCTGGATCCTGACCATGCGGGATCGCGCCGACCAGGCGGCCTTGCCCTTCACGCACGAGCATTTGTCCCGGATGTTGGGCGTGCAACGCTCGACGGTCAGTCTCGTCACGTGTGGGCTCCAGTCATCTGGTTTGATTTACCAGAACCGCGGTGTGATCACCGTAACCGACGGCTCCGGCCTCGAGCAGATCGCATGCGGGTGTTACGAGACCGCCCGCCAGCGGCCACGACAACTCCCACCCACAGAACCGGGAGGCTTATGATGCGCACAGAGGATGACGATGATCTTCTGCAGGTCGATGAGCATCGGTGGGTCCGACGCAGGCCCTCCATGGGCTTTCGGTTGCTTTGTCTGGTGATAGGGTTGGCTGTTATCGCCAGTGCGATCTATCTGACGGTCCGATTGCTCTAGGCGGAGCATCATACCTGGTTGGTCTCGAGAATGCTTGGACCGGGACGATCGCATCTGACCCCGACGTACCTTGATTCTCTTGGTTGTTCCGACGGGCGTCTCTTACAACGATCGCGCTAAGAACTACGAAGTCTGCTGCGTCATCTCAAAGGACGATGATGAAGCGGTGATTTGCACTCCAGCCTCATGATTGTGTTGGCCTTAGGATGTTCCTTCTGCTTACACAATGTAGGAGAAACGATCTTCTCGCTTACACTTGGAAAAGAGACAATCTTTCCCTTGAGCACAGACGATTGAGCAAGTTACAAGCGTGCCTGCGCACCAGAGTTAGTTTTCGTACTCGTATCAATGCATTCGGTGCTCTCTCGCGCGCAGGGTAAACCGTAGCTCGCTTCGGCCGTCGGTCAGGCCTGCCGGATTGAACACCGTATGATGATGAAGACACTTGCGGTGCGGTCATCCGAGGCGAGCGCACGTGACGCTCCCCCGTCGATGCCTCAAAGGAGACCAATAGCAATGAACCTGCAGGAAATAGAAGCCGTGGCTCAAGCCCTGTACGAGATGCAAGAGCAGGGATGGGATTGGGATCTTGAGCCCGAGCGGCTCAAGGCGAAGTTTCGCGATTGGGCTCGAGCGGCAATCGCTATCCTTGACGAGCATGACAGGAAGGTTCGAACCCCGACATCAGTTCGGCCGCCCTCGTCTCACGAGGTTGAGCCAGATCGGCGTTCATTGGTTGTCACGGCTGACCGGAGGAGAATGCACTAGGCAGGCGAAGACTGACCGGTATGCGCTTCTTGATATTCGGCCGTCCTCAGCGGTTCACCCCACATTTTAGAGATAGATTATGCTAAACTGGATTCTGATATATCGGCCTCACGCAGTCATTGATCTTCTTCTTGTAGCATCTGCCGCTTCATCCGCGTTTACCGCCATCTACCTCTGTTCCCAGCTGCCGTAGGTCGGGACAGCTATAGGTTAACCTTTCATGGCACATTTCTGCTGATCACGGAGCGGAGCCACGGCACTTCTTCAGCAGTCATATGAGTTGACCGCCCTGGTGATCAGGGCTTTGGTTGTACGCCCGCTTGGTGCTGCAGCATGCGTATCACGCGAAACACGCACGTATCGTCGATATGGCTCGTGTGTCACCGGGTGAGCCAAGCGCTGAGGGCGGACACACCTCTGGGTGCCTTCACGCTGTGTGATAGATCAAAACGTCCGTCACAATCACAGCCGCTGCAGGTATTGGTGCATGAGGCCCATGAAGAAAAATCTTCTCCTTTTTGGCTGCACCATGAGACGCATGCATGTGACGCAGCCCTTGTGTGAGGCATGCTGCATTGCAAAGAGACGCGATAGCGCCCATATCAGCCGTGGCTGAATTTCCACGGTGCCGCTTTTCTCCTCCCGCGGTGCCGTGTCGGCCGTTCCCTCTGGAAAGTTTTGACGTATGTCGAAACTCAACTTCATGCCGGGCCTTTGGCCCGGCTTTTTTCTGACTGCCGGTATCTGATCGCGTGATCGGCAACAGCGGTTGGGTAACGACTTGCAGCTACTGCTATTGGTTCCGTCACTTGCGCAGGCGAAATCCGGATCATGAGAGCATTCGTTGGCATCAGCACCATGCTCGTCCCTCCCGTTGGCGGGAGCATCGGCGGACGGCACAGGTTTTGCGGGCTCCTTGTGACGGTGCACCCGAGCCTCGGATCAGTCTCGGATCGTGATCACCTTCTATCCCAGAGGAGGGGTGGGCGGCGGCGAACTGCAGGACGAGGAGGGGAGCCCCTACATCTGCGATGCCTTGCGCATCGGAGAAGGCGAGTGGCCTGGACGCTGGGAGCGAACGGGGCGGTGCATTACCTGGAGCTTTCCCGACCAGCACATGCGGATTACAGGCACCATCAGTGCACCAGGGCAGCTGCGGGTCTTACTGCATGGTATTAAGACGGCATCAGGAGTCAGATCTTCCATGTCCTGTGCGAGTGTGGCCGAGCTCCCGCGGATCGGGGAGGGGCTGGTCATCCCGGAAACAGCCACGACCCGATCTTGACGCCGGGAGGACGGGCGCTGATATGGCGAATGGAATTTCGGCTGGACGCTTCAGGGCAAGAGTGGTGCATGTTGGGACCTGTGCGAGGCCGAAAAAGTTCCCGCGAGAGGATTCTCGATGCGGCTGCGGAGCTTGTGCGCGCGATCGGTTCGGGACGGCTGACGCTGGATGCCGTCGCCGAACGGGCTGGTCTCAGCAAGGGTGGTCTGCTCTACAACTTTCCTAGCAAGGAAGCGCTGCTTCAGGCCATGGTCCAGCGACTCGTCGACGAGGTCGCGGCGGAGCGGGAGGCGCTCCGGGCTCAGGCCGAGCCCGGGCGTAACCTGGAAGCACGTCTGTGCACGGCAGCGCTGCTCAAGCTGCGCCAAGGCAAGACGAAGGAGGTCGCCAGTGGCATGCTGGCCGCTTCGGCCGAGAACCCGCGCCTGCTCGATCCCGTGCGCGAGGTCATCAAGGCGACCCTGGAGAACCTGAAAGCCACATCGGACGATCTCGACGCGGCGCTGGTGGGCTGGTTGGCGATTGAGGGCCTGAACAGCCTGGAAATGCACGACCTCACTCCCTTCTCGGAGGAGGAGCACCAACGGGTCGTCGAAGCAGTCAACTGCCTCCTACGCAAGGGAATTGCTGAGTAAAGCCCTCAGGTGCGAGCCAGACAACAAAGCGGTTTTGATTTGGGCTTGAATCAGTCGCGGCAGCCGCCGCCTTGACGTTCACGGGCCGCGCGGACCTTAAGCCTGTGTCCCGAGCCGCTCGCGTGCACCTGACGCATCCTGGTGGCCGAGAGAACGACCAACGGCCGTCGACGCGCAGATCGCGAGCGTGAGCAAGCTCGCATACCCAAGCAGGATGATCGTCGCGGGCACGACGAAGTTCAGCTGCGGAATGGCACCGAGCCCCAAGGGCACGAACCAAGATGTGGCCGACACCGCGCCAGAGGCCAGCATCAATGAGCGCTCGCGTGCACCCAGGCCGTCGAACAGGCCTCGACCGATCCTCGACTTCAGGAAGGGTAGAACACGGCGGTGGATGTAGACGCCGTTGAGCGAGAGGACGCCGACGATGGCTATCTTCGCCCAGACTTTCGGGTTGTCCAGGTTGGCGGGCGCAAAGAGCGCATAGTGGGCGAGAAAGCCGAGCCCGGAGATCCACAGCATCACGAGGCCGACCGTGACGATCCGCGACGAGAAGCGGATGACCTTCCAGTGCTCCTCATGCACGCCACCTCTCACCAGGAATTTGCACATCACCAAGTCGAGCAGCGTCGCGGCACCTAAACCCAGCGCCAACCCCAGCAGGTGCATCAGGCGCAGGCCGCACTTGATGGCCATCGCCGCCTCACTCGACACGCTCAGGTGCGCCATACTCATTCCGTCTCCGTTTTGCGATTGCGAGTCATTTGCAACTAAGGTCGTCATACCGTGGCTGTTTGACGCCGGCAAGAGCGTCGTCCGCTCATGCGTTGCAGGAACCACGATTGGTGCGTTGCGTCAAGAAATAGCTCAGTAACATCAATAACTTATAGGATGTCTAAACTAATCTTTCCTTATAAGGCTTCTAAGCTGAGGCGGCCTTTTGGAAGGATTCCACTACGGCAGCGCGGCGCGGGAGAATAATCTCCTCTTTCATCGTCTCCACGGTGTGGAACCGCCGCTGGCGACGAACTCATTCTTCCATGATCCCGCTCAGTTTGGTCGAGCGGGTATCCACTGCGATCGATTGGAACTGTTGTATTAACCCCGGCCCGACGCACGGCTTCCAGCGGATGAAATCAGCCGATGTGACAATCAACGCGTCGTTTGCCGCGACTGGTGCAAGCCCAGATCAAAAGCGCTTTAGCTGTTTCGACCCTGAGGTTCCTCAGTCTCGATCTGACGGCGCCGGATCGCTCCTGTGATTGGTACGCTGTTCATAAGGGCGTCCATGCAGGTGCATGGGGTTGGTCATCATGGTGACGTGGCACATGGCTATCGGGACGTACTTGGCCTGTCACACCAGAGCTGAGCCCGAGGCCGCTCTGGGCAGGTGTCATTCTGAGGATGGCTCTGTTCCGGCTTGCATCGAGACCAGCCGCTGGAGCCTAAGATGAGCTCGTATTGTCCGCGGCTCCGCTTGATGGGTATACCGTCGCTGTCGGGACCTAAGGCGAAAGGAGGCATTCGGTGGCGCTCACAACCAAGGTCATCGATGGCGACCTCCTCATGCTCCGGATCATGTTCCCCGATGGCAGCACGGCGACGATGACAGCCGGCAGGGACGGCAAGAGCGTCAGCGTGGCTCCCGATGATAGGGACATTACCGAGAGGCTGTCTTCTATCTTTCATTGGAGCACCGACAGGGTGGGCGAACCGGGCTATCCGTTCACCAGCCTCAGCCAGATGATCTATGGAATGGAGACACTGGCCCGCTCCGCGATGAGTGTGGAACAGTTCATTGAGGGGCTGCGGGAAGTGCTGGAGGTGGCCGATAAGCATCCGGCGCCCGAGGTCGGCGTCAGAACTCCATCACTCACCGTCGTAGACCTGAGCCCGAGTGGCAACGGGTGGTTTGTCCATGCCCGCTTCCAGAGCGGAGAGCGCTTCAAGCTCGCCATCAACAAGGCCAGCATCGGCTGGGTCGCAGACCCCCGGGAACCCACGCGTGATAAAGAGGTCATGAAGCTCCTCTCAGGAGTGAAGGGTGCCCGGGTCTCGTCGGATGAAGACCTTGCGCTGCTCGCAATGGAGGTAGCGCATTATTCGTCCGACATCACCGGGTGGCTCCAGAGACTGCACTCAGCCATATCCGAGAAGTTGAAGCCCTAGAGGGAAGCTCCCTTTTGCCGCATGCCGGGAAGAAGGCCATTCAATCGTCCTAGTCCTCGAACTCGCCCCAGCCTGACACGCCCCAAGAGACACTCCAGATCGTGGCTACATTCTCTTTCGCAATAGGCAACGGCCGGAGCTCCTCTGCGCTGTACCCGAGGATTAACCGGTGCCCGGCTTCGTCATCAACGAGGGCTGGTTATTCGAGCGGCCGCTCCGCCCGGCGGATAGTCCGCCGGGCTTTCACGCGAAAGCGGCCGCTGCTGGCGTGCGGTTCAACGGCTACTATCTGTTTCAGCTGATCCAGTCCGATTGACACCGGCTCTTCGGCACCTTACGGCAGACAATCTCTCACTGGGGTCATTTCGAAGAACTGTCACAGGTGTCGGCTAACCTCGACTATCGTCAGACTAGTTCCGATCCCACGCCACGATAAGCTGCTCTGATGATCTCTGGCGCGACGTCCTCCGACCACCGGGCCAACCGCTTTCTCGCGGCCCTGGATCCCGACGACTATGCCACTCTGGAGGCTCATCTCGAGAGCGTCGACCTCGCGCGCGGGACCGTTCTCTACGACACAGGAGCTCCGCTCATCCACACCTATTTCCCGCATGACAGCATCGTGTCGCTGGTCACCGTCATGGCGGACGGCCACTCGGTCGAGATGGGGGTGTTCGGCCGCGAGGCTCTGGTGGGCATCGTGACCGCAGTGGTCACCCGCAAAGCCTTGGGGCGCTACATCGTCCTGCTTCCGGGCACCGCCTCCCGCATCACCACCGCGCGCATGCACGAGGCGATCGCCACCCGTCCGGCCCTGCGGCACACCTTCCTGTGCGCCAGCGAAGCGCTGATCAGCCAGACGCTGCTGACGGTCGCCTGCAACGCGGTTCATGACGTCGAGGCCCGGTGCTGCCGCTGGCTCCTGAGCACGCACGACCGGGTTGACCGGGACACCCTGCCGCTGACGCACGAGCTTCTGGCCGAGATGATGGGCGTGCAGCGCTCCACCGTCAGCACCATCACGCGGGCGCTCCATCGGGCCGGACTGATTGCGCAGGGCCGGGGCGGAATCACGGTCCGCAATCGGGCCGGGCTCGAGCGGAGGGCCTGCGAGTGCTACGGCCGCATCCGTCGCACCTTCGAGCACCTTCTGCCCCGCAGCTATCCGGCGTCGACCCGCCGCCGGACGTAAAGGCAGAGGCGGCGCGGCTGACGGTCCTTCAGTCGTCGCCGGCCAGAGCTCTCACGCGGAGCCGGATCCTTGAGCCGCTCCCGGCTCACTGGGTTGCGGGATAATGGCTGGCCTTGGCATTCTGGGGAGTATAGGGACCTGTGGGGCACCCAGAGATGAAACAGTTTCAGGAGCCTGCCATCTCAGGACCTTTACCTGCCCGTCAGTGATGGCTTCCTCAAGCACTTCATAGCTGCCGCACAAGACCGCATGCTCTGACGCCTGTTTGTTCGGCGTTTCGCTTGCCTATGTGATCGAGCCTTTCGAGGGGCAGATGCTTGCGCTGATCCTCTCGAGCGTGGAGATTGGCCACGTCTCCAACGTCACGGCTGCTGGCGCGACGCCAGCAAGGCCGCTCACGGTCATACGGCGCGGTGAGGGGAGGGGGCACGTTGCCATCACGGCCCGGCCGTCTCTCCAGGGCTACAGCCCTCCCATGCAGAGGTACTTCATCTCGAGATAATCCTCCAGACCATGGCGCGATCCCTCACGCCCGATCCCTGACTGCTTGACGCCGCCGAACGGGGCAGCCTCGGACGACATGCGCCCGGTGTTGATGCCGACCATGCCATATTCAAGCGCTTCAGCGACGTGCCAGACCCGCTTGAGATTGGACGCATAGAAGTAGGCGGCAAGACCGTAAATGGTGTCATTCGCCTCGCGCACCACCTGACCGGGATCCTCAAAGCGAATGATGGGCGCCAGCGGTCCGAAGGTTTCCTCCTGGGCCAGCCGCATTGTGCTGGCGACCTCCGTAATCACCGTGGGCTCAAAAAATGTTCCCAACGTGCTGATCCGGTGGCCACCGCACCGGATCTTGCCGCCTTTTTGCAGAGCATCGGAAACATGGCCTTCGATCTTTGCAAGCGCGCGGGCATCAATCAGCGGGCCTACTGCGACATCCGGCTGGAAGCCATCTCCGACCACGAGCGTGCGCGCACGTCGCGTGAATTTCTCGGCAAATTCATCATGCACGCTGGACTGCACGTAAATCCGATTGGCGGACACGCAGGTCTGGCCGGCGTTGCGGAATTTTGCCTGGATGGCGCCATCCACGGCAGCGTCGACATCCGCATCATCGAAGACGATGAAAGGGGCGTTGCCGCCAAGCTCGAAACTGATCCGCTTAATCTGGTCCGAACACTGCCTCATGAGCAATCGCCCAACCTCGGTCGACCCGGTGAAGCTGATTTTTCGCACCTTGGGGTTGGCGCACAGCTCGCGGCCAACCGCATCGCCTTCCGACGCGTAAATAAGATTGAGAACGCCAGCGGGAATCCCTGCCATGCTCGCGAGCCTGACCATGGCGCCGGCCACAAGAGGCGTTTGCTCCGCAGGCTTCAGCACGATGGTGCAGCCGGCGGCGAGCGCCGGTGAAACCTTGCGGGCGACCATCGAGGCGGGAAAATTCCACGGGGTGATCGCACCAACGACACCGACCGGCTGTTTGATCACCAGCATCCGCCTGTCGTTGGAGGGTGCCGCAATCGTCTCGCCATAGATGCGATTGGCCTCCTCGGCATACCATTGGATATAAGCGGCGGCATGGGTGATCTCCGATTTCGCTTCTGCGAGGGGTTTGCCCATCTCGGCCGTCAGAATGGCCGCCAGATCTTCGCTGTACTGAAGGATCAGCCGGTGCCACTCCCAAAGGATGTCAGAGCGCTCGCGGGCCGTCAGCCCGGCCCAGTGTCCCTGCGTCGCGTCGGCGTTGTTGACGGCCTTTGCGACATCCTCAACATCCATGTCCGGGAGTTCGGCCAGTCGTTCACCGGTGGAGGGGTTGAACACCGAAAACCGCTTCGCCGGCGCTGCCCCGTTCCCATCAGGCACGGCGGCCAGATCGGCAAACAATTCGGGATATTTGAGGTGCTTGGTCAACGACTGCGTCAAGCTCAAACCGACCTCCTCTGATGTCAACGTTCCGCAACCGCTGCCGTGGAAACGTCTCAGCGCATCTAACGGCAGTGCCGGAGCGGCGCAAGACCGACCGCTCCAGCGTTTGGTTTGCCGTCAATGGCACTCGATCGATCAGTCGAACGTGATGACAGCCTCGATTTCGACTTTTGCTCCCTTCGGCAAGGCCTTCACCTCATAGCAGGCACGGGCGGGATAGGGAGCCGTGAAGAAGCCCGCATAGACGCGATTGACATCAGCAAAATCGGCAAGGTCGGTCAGGAGCACCGTCGTCTTGACGGTTTTGGACAGCGCGGTGCCGGCGGCCCTGGCGATCGCCGCGAGGTTCTTCAGGCATTGCTCGGCCTGCTCCACAGCGTTGGCCGAGTTGAACTCGCCGGTGGCGGGATCGATCGGCAGTTGTCCGGACACGAACAACAGGTTGCCGGCCTTGATGGCCTGCGAATAAGGGCCGACCGCGCCGGGGGCGTCAGTTGTGGAAACTTCAGCGATCATGGACAATCCTCCAGGAATGGGGCTTGGGTGAGGTGGGATCAGGCGTAACGGGCCATCGCCAGGTCGGTCGCATCGATCTCCGGCTTGCTGCCCGAAACAAGATCGGCGATCACGCGGGCCGAGCCGGAGCTCATGGTCCAACCGAGCGTGCCATGGCCGGTGTTGAGGAACAGGCCGGCGATCGTCGTCGGGCCGATCACCGGCGTACCATCTGGCGTCATCGGCCTGAGACCGGACCAGAACGATGCTTCGCGGACATCACCGCCGGGGAAGAGATCCATGACGGAATGTTCCAGCGTGCGGCGGCGCGCCTGGCCGAGATCGTTGGTATAGCCGGAAATCTCCGCCATGCCGCCGACGCGGATGCGGTCGCCGAGCCGGGTGATGGCGATCTTGTAGGTCTCGTCCATCACGGTCGATTCCGGCGCGCGTGCGGTATCGGTGATCGGAAGCGTCAGCGAATAGCCCTTGACCGGATAGACCGGCAGCCTGACGCCGTAACGTTTGAGGAGCAGCGGCGAATAGCTGCCGAGCGCGACGACCACGGCATCGGCGGAGAGATTGTCGCGGCGTGTGACGACGCCGCGCACGCGGCCGCCTTCGACCCCCAGCCCCTTGATCTCGGTGCTCCAGCAGAAGCGCACACCCAGCTCTTCCGCCTTCGTTGCCAGCGCACAGGTGAACTTGAAGCAGTCGCCGGTCTCGTCCTTCGGCGTCAGAAGGCCGCCAACGATTTTCTCCCGCACATGGTTCAGGGCCGGCTCCACGCGAATGCAGCCGTCGCGGTCGAGCACCTCGTATGGAATGCCGTCGGCGGCAAGCGCCTTGACGTCCTTGGCCGAGGCGTCGAGTTGCGCCTGCGTGCGAAACAATTGCAGGGTGCCCTGCATGCGCTCGTCATAGGCGATGCCGGTTTCCGCGCGCAGCGTCGCGAGCGAGAGGCGGCTGTAGTCGGCAAGCCGCAGCATGCGGCTCTTGTTGATGGCATAGCGCCTGGAGGTGCAGTTGGAGAGCATCTTCACCAGCCAGGACAGCATGGCGGCATCGATCTTGGGGCGCAGGATCAGCGGCGCATGCTGCATGAACAGCCACTTCAGCGCCTTCATCGGAATGCCGGGCGCGGCCCAGGGCGAGCAATAGCCGAAGGAGACTTCGCCGGCATTGGCGAAGCTTGTTTCCAGCGCCGGGCCCGGCTGGCGGTCGACGACCGTCACCTCGTGTCCGGCCTTGGCCAGCTGATAGGCAGTCGTCACGCCGATGATGCCGGCGCCGAGAACGATGACTTTCATGAGGTCCTCACGGGAAAGAAAGGGTCAGCGATACCGACGCTGATATCGGTCGCCGAGACCGGTCAGGATTTCGTAGGAAATGGTGCCGGCGTCACGCGCCAGGTCCTCCAGGGTCTGGTTTGAGCCCAACACCTCGACAAGGCTGCCCAGCGTCAGGGTGCCTTCCGGCAGGGCGGACACATCGACGGTGATGCTGTCCATTGACACGCGGCCGACGATCGGCAGGCGCACGCCCTCATAGTAGACAGCGCCGCGATCGCTCAGGCTGCGGGGAAGGCCGTCGGCGTAACCCGCGGCAATCGTCGCAAGACGCGCGTCTCGCTGTGTGACATGAACACCGCCATAGCCGACCTTTGTGCCTGCCGGCACGGTGCGGACCTGCACGACAGCGACATCGAGGCTGACGACCGGCTCCATCGGGCTCAGTACCCCAGCCGTCGGCGCGCCGCCGTAGAGCGCAATGCCGGGACGGGCCAAGGCGCCATGATAGCCATCGCCGAGAAACACGCCGCCCGAATTGGCGAAGGACAGGTCGAGGCCGGCGAACTCGGCGGCAATGCGTCTCATCTCGGCAAGCTGCTCGCCGTTCTGGTCGCTGTCCGGCTCGTCCGCCGAGGCTAGGTGGCTCATGATGAACAGGATCTCGACATTCCGGTCCGTCCTGAGGGCTTGCGCCAGGGCAGGGCGTTCGTCCGGTGGAACGCCGAGGCGCGACATCCCCGTATCGAACTGCAGCACAGCCGTCAGGATCCGGTTCAGGGAGCAGGCCGCCGTCGACCATCGCCGCCACTGCTCCATCGAGTTGAGAACCGGGATGATGCCGCCCTCAGTGCATGCGATCTCACAGCCGGGCTGCAGCCCGTTGAGCACAAAGACCTGCGCGTCGCCGGAGACCATGGGCCGCAGCTCCAGGGCCTCACTGAGGTGGGCGACGAAGAAGTGCCGGCAGCCTTTGCGGTCCAGGATGGTTGCGACCCGCTCGACGCCCAATCCGTAGGCGTTGGCCTTGACGACGGCAGCCACGCGGGCCGGCGCAACAATCGACGCAAGCCTGGTGTAATTGCGCCCGAGGGCTGAAAGATCAATCGTCAAACAGCCCGTGGCGCCCTGGACCTCGGCGCCCGTGCTCGTGTCGGGACCTACCATCGTGCTGACCATTGTCGCCCTCTTGCTGGAGCGGCACTGTATGCAATAATGAACGAAATTGTCCGCCTATTTGCGGTTCATCGTGGCAAAATGCGACGTCAATGCCGCATGTTCTTCTAAGTTTTGGAATTTTCGATCATGACGGGTCTAGACACGATCGACCGCAACATCCTGCGGCTCCTGCGGCTCGATGCCCGGATGAGCAACGCCAAGCTGGCCGGTGAGGTTGGCCTTTCGCCATCAGCCTGTCTCCGGCGCATCAAGATCATGGAACAGACCGGCGTGATCCGCGGCTACACGGCCTTGGTCGACACGTCGCATGGCGAGGCGACGATCGCCGTGATCATCAACATCACCCTTGAGCGGCAGACCGAGGATTACCTGGACCGCTTTGAAGCGGCAGTCCGCAAGCATCCTGAGATTCGGGAGTGCTATCTGATGACCGGCGGCTCAGATTACCTGCTGCGTGTGGAAGTGGGCAACGCTGGCGAATTCGAGCGGATTCACAAGGAGGTTCTGTCGACGCTTCCCGGCATCGCGCGGATCCACTCCAGTTTTTCGATCCGCAACGTCCTGGCGGCGCGGCGGGAGACCAGGCCATAGCCGGTTCCGATCAGATCCAGGGAGGGATGGAGATGATCTCGTGTGGCATTGTGCGAGTCCTTGATAGGGCTCTATAACCGCGGCCGCTGGCGATTCGCCTCCATGACCGGGCCTTGCCGTGGTTCAGCCGCAGGTCATGCTCCGAGATGCCCGAGGCCGTCTCACAGGAAAGGACGCAAGAATGGCAGACGTTGAACTTGGAATGGTGGCGAGGTTCATCCGCAGAAAGCACAGCCTGATCGTGCTCGAGACTGCTCCCCCACTCTCTGCTTACTTTCCGCTTTCCCGCGCCGAGGCGACGGCCACGAACCAACGCAAAACTGAGACGACGTCCTCTATGACAAAGAAGAAGACCTAATCTCCGCAACCCTCGCTTCACCTCTTCATGCCAAACCGTCGGCATGATCTACTCGCCACCCCCGAATGGAGTACCTCGTCGGAGCTAAGGAGGAGTATTCCTAAATAGGATAGTCTACCTCATGACGATAGGAGACTTGCATGACCCAAGAGCAAGTCGAGCACGTGGCGCGAGCCTTCTACGAGGCAGAATTTCCAGGCCCCTGGGATGATGCCCGCGGAGCCATCCAAGAGCGTTTCAGAGACCTGGCTCGCACGGCGATCGTCATTCTCAACCGTCAGATTGCGCAGTGTCGCCGGTCAGTTCCCAAGGCAAGTGCCGTATCCTACTCGCGCGAGATTGCCTGGGATCGAGGCGGAACCGGCTGGAGTATGGTCCGTTTCCGGCCCGGCTCGGTCTGAGGCGAATAAGGTGGGCAAGACTGAGCAGGACAAGGCGTTCCAAAGATGGGCACAAGCCAGTGCCGGGCTCGGCTGTCACGAGTGCCTGACCAACATCATTCTGGGAGGCCTTATGTTTGCTGCTGTCTTAACCCTCAGGCTGCTCATCGGCCACATCGCATGCGTGCCGTGGCTGTCGTACGCCCCCTAACGGGCTCTTCCCCTTTCGGGCCATACGCTCGGCATGGCCTGCTCTCGGAGTGCAGTAGCTGAAAACCGCCTCTTAACCCTGACCCGGCTTTGAATTGGTGGTTTGCAACTTTTGTCTTAAATGTCAGCCTACAAGCTGCGCCGCGTATTCGCTCATGACGAGGGACTGGAGCGCAGCACTACGAACTGCACAGGGGCTCATGATGAGCGACTACAGCGGGCATGATCGCCCTTTTCCCGTTTGGTATCCGTACGTCTTTCTAGCTGTCGTGATCGCTGGCGTGGCATTCTGTACGCCGATGATCTCCGTCACGACATCTTCGTCACCTCAGCCACCTGAAGAGATCAGCATCGCTCGTCATAAACCGGTCGTGATTACTCACCGGCGTTCTTGAGCCGCATCGGCCGCGTCCGAGGCGGTCTTAAAATTGGAAACAAGAGTGCACTTGGCAGACCTTGCCGGTGATGTGCCATTTCTAATGGGGCAGCAATGATCTACGGACACAAAAAGACGGATGTGGCACTGGATCAGAAACGACACGAGGTGGAAGAGCGCTTGGCTCGGGAAACCCGAATTAGCTGGCCCATACTGGCTATCACTGCCGTTCTCATTATCGTTGGTGCTGTCATAGTCACCTACCTCTTCCTCAATGCGGGCATCATTCGCGGGTAGCAAGATTGCCCGGCTCGAAGTGCGGCGGCCGGCAGACCAAGATGATGATCAACGTCCATGAGCTCTACACAAGGATGCCTGATAACACCTTCAGATCGAAGGAGCCGATCCTCTTACCGCCTACGCATTGCCCTTGGGCGGCAAGTCCTCAAGCCCAACTTCCTCCACAGGCTCTAGAAGAGACCGAAGGAACTCGATAGTCTCGGCAGCCTCGATGAGGAGGGCCTGTCCCTCGTCGAGAGGGAGATCGCCCTCGTGCTCTGACGCTGCCTTGAGCCGATCAACGATATCGAGCTTGGACATGCGCCTTCCCATTATCTTCGCTGGGTAATGTCTGAGATTATAATGAGCCCTACCAGCCTAGCCAGTTGGGCGCTAACCGCCATCGAGCTCACCGGCGAGCCCGTCAGCACCTGGTCTGAGAAATAGTGGATCGACCGTGGATTTCGCAGCTCAGCGATATCCAGCCTGCTGCGGCCAAATAAAAGTGACGCCGCACTCCTCGCCTTCGCGCCATACCACGCGGGCTTCAACATTCAGAGCCAATTGCGGGATCTCTAGCTCAAATTCATGCGGCAGATCGACAGCGGTCGCAAACGTCAGCTTCGCTCCGCCGGCAGTTATATTCTGCACGCGGCACTGAAAGGTGGTGGCCCGGTCGCAGCTGGTAGCCGTTGCACGAAGAGCCGACTCTCGTCGGCAATACCGACGGCGATCACTCCCGTTCATCGTAGCATCTTCGCAATGAACAGCCCCGATCCACTGTCGTGTAGATTGGCCTCGGCGGTCAGCATGTCGAGCTGGATTGCCATGAGAAGGTTTCCGGCCTCGTCCACAACGTTGAGCTGCCAGTCGCGCCAATCTTCCTCATCAAGCCCTGCCTCCTGGCGAAACTCCTCGATGGCCTGCACCACTTGACGCTGCATTTCCACAAGACCAGCAACCTCAATCCCAGTGTCATCCGAGATGCTCTCGTGCCTGCTCGATAAGTGAAAGTAGCACCGCATATCACGAGAGCTCCACGATAAGGTTTTTGTTGAGTTTCAGGCCTTATTTGGACGGCATGCAGATGCCCATTTGTGCTCTCGGCTGGGAGGCAGCCTCGGCCAAAAGTGCCGGGATTACGCTGTTACGCTTAGTCAACGCACTCTAACCGATCGTATTCACTGAGTTTGTTGCAGTGACCTGATAGATGGCCCGGGCGCGCCAATCCGTTGCGTCTGTTTCACCGCGGCGAGGTTTGGAACGTGGGGAACGCGTTGCAGAGACGAAATGAGGTGAGCGGGGCGATGGCGGCCCCGTCGCTTATGGCGAGGCCGCCCGGGGCTGGGGTGCCAGAGCGCTCGCAAGACGGCGGACGAGATCCGCTTCCGGACAGCACGAGGCAAAGGCCAGTCGGATGCGGCTGGTGCTTTCCTGCACCCGCACGGCGATCTTGAGCAGGCGCAGCCGCAGCGTTGCGAACTCCGCCCGGGCGAGATCGCGAGTGGCTGGGATGGCCTCCCGCACTGCCAGCATCAGCCAATAGGCGGCCGTGTGCAGCACGAGGCGAACCTGATTGGCCACCGCGCGCCGGCACGAGGTCCGATCAGACGCGAGTTGCGCCTTGTGGAACTTGATCCAGTTCTCGGCCTGACCCCGGGCACAGTACAGGCTCTCGTAGATGACTCGCGGGCTGGTTCTGATCAGGTTGGTGACCACAAAGCGGATGTCGAGCCCGAGGCGGGTCGCCTCAATGCGGGCCACCACCCGTCGCTCGCACGACCAGCTTTTGGCCCGGTGCATCGTCTCGGCAAAGCCGCGAACGACCTCGCGATCCTCCAGTGCCCTGTGGGTGCGCACCGCATCCGCCACATCCTGGACTTTGGCGGTGAGCGGCCTCGTGCCGGCCAGCCCAAAGAGGTAGCTGAGGCCGTTCTGCTCGCAGAACTCCATGGCCTCGGGACGGGCATAGTGACTGTCACCCCGGATGGTGATGCGTGTCGTCGGCCAACGGGTGCGGATGCGCCGCACCAACCGGCGTAGATGCGCCCGCACCTCGATGCCAGACGGCGTCTTGCCCGGCCGCAGCACGATGGCGACGGGGCGGCCGGTGGCGCTGTCGTAGACGTGGATCGGCAGAAAGCAGCGCTCGTCATAATGGGCGTTGAACAGTGACAGCTGCTGATGTCCGTGCACCACGTCACAGGTGTCATCGACGTCCAGCACCGCCCCGTCGGGCGGAGTGGGATAGCTGTCCATCCATTGATCCACCAGAGCATAGGTCAGCCGGATCGCATCGCGCAGGCTCGGGGCGTTCTCCAGGCGCGAGAGGGTCGGCTGCGAGGCCAGATCGGCCCCGGTCTCCGGCAAGTGGCCGCAGGCGAGCTTGAACGCCGGATCCGAGCGCAGCGGGCCGAAGTCGTTGCAATCCTCATAGCCGCACGCGATGGCGAAGATGCGGGCGCGGATCATGTCGGTGATCGCGTGTGTCACGCGGCTCGGATCGCGCCGATCGGGGATGAGGCGCGCCAGCCGCTCGGCGATCCCGAGCTGGTGCTCGGCCTGGGCCAGGAGCATGACGCCGCCGTCCGACGACAGGCGCCCACCGTCAAAGGCGGCGGTGATCTTCTTGCGGGATACGGCTGGAAACGAGAACGTCGGGGTTGTATCGTCCGTCATGGCGGGTGTGGCAGCCTTGAAGGGGTTGCAGGATCGGCTTCAGCAACCAAATCCTACGCTGCTTCAAGCGCTTAAGCTACATCCGCCAGCCTTCTCCAGCCCTCTCGTGCATAAGAACGGCTAAGGCAGCTCAAAAGGGGACTGCCGTTGCCGGCAGCCCAAGTTGTGGGAGGAACGACACTCGTCAGAGTGTACGGTGCTGCGGATAGGTGCAGACCGCGCAGCGCCATTACCATTATGGAGCCGGGCAGGAAATACTCTGTCGCAAATGTAATCGTTTACGCAATTTTATTTTTAACAGAATCGTGTCTTTGTGTTAGTAAAGTCACAGTAACCAGATGTTTAATACGTATCAAAGTGTTCGCTACCCGACATTGGAACCCTTGAGAGCAGCCGAAGAACTCACAGCAACTAGGGATCTCCTGTATGAAATCAGTGCTGCCTCTCATCTATCAGCTGACCGTCATGCACTACCTCGGAAGCATGTGAGGTCAGTGCATACGAGCCGTCTTTTATTCTGGATCGCTATAGCGTTTGGAACGTCTCTAGGAGACAACGCCTGCGTCCGGGTATTTATCCTGGCTTGACAGGATTGCGGTGGGCAATGGCGAAGATAAAGGCAGTGATCGGGATCCCCGATGATGCGGAACGGTCATGCGCGGCCGATCGAAATCGACATCAGAGGTCTGAGCCGCGTATGGGCGATGCCTCCTCCCATGACAGGCCAACCAACACAGCGCCTACATTATTGCCGCCAGAAGCACAGGTTCTTCTCTCCCTACTCGCGGGAAAGCAGAGCGCCAGAATTGCCGACGAACTGGGTGTTGATGAGACTTGGGTGAAAGAACATATCAAAGCGATCCTACGGAAGCTAAGACCCACAAAGCCCAAGCTGAATAAATGCGGAAGGGTATCTTGTAACGTCGACAAGAGTTTCTCCCCCGCGACACCACCGCGATCTCCGAGGCAGCGATTTTGAGCAAGCTCCACGCCAGCTTTGCTTCCTATGAGACCCATCCCACAGGACTGGATCTCCTGAATGAGCCCTCTACTGCCCGAACGTCGATCAAGTGAGCGGTCCCCCACCTGCTTGGAGGGATGGTTTGAGAGCGAGATGACCGGCGACCCAACTGCATGCACCGTCTGGGATCTGTCTGAAACCGGGGTACGGCTTGTGATCCCCGCCCCCGCCGATGTTCCTCTCGAGTTCGAACTGAAGATCCCGAACGAGGGCGCTATCGCTATGGTCCGCCTGGTCTGGACCAGCGGAAGCCACTATGGGGCGCGGTTCACCTGATCGCTGAAAGCCAGTTCACCACCGACTCATCAGCACCTGGTCAAGGACTGAGGGTAAGTTTCGCCCCAGAACTGTTGCGTTCCCGACAGACGGCAGATGCAAGATCGCCTACAAAGGCGTAACCGGCTCTTTCTGCCCCTACGGGCCGGACCTTGAAGCGCTCCCTTGAGACGGTGGCGCTTCTTTTTTGACCAAACTCGCCTCTTCCCCAACTTCAAGGCATGCTCTCTCCGTTCTTGATGCGGAGTGACCATGCCCCTGAAGTGGAGACCCTGCGAGTAGCGCAGAGACAGGAGTTTCGCGGGAGGCCTCGGCCCCATTCCTTCTGGCTCGTTTATCCACACAAGACAGGCGGCTTCGGTGATGGGCCGTGGCTCTGGACCGTGAACGGCCTGCCTCACAACGCCAAGGTGCCATGACTGGGCTTTGCCAACACCTTTAGAAAGGTAACAGGCAGCGAGTGAGAATTTTTTGACTTATGGCTTGAACGGTCGGAACTGAGGATATCCTCGCGACATGGGCCGCACTAATCGATCAGTCCGCTTGAGCCTCGCCCGGTGGCGTAGCGTTCACGGACTTCTTAGGCCGGCGAGACGATTTCAAAGCCGGGAGATCTTCGGATTGGGGTATGCCCTGGCTCTCTGCACCGTCCGCCGCCTTTTTCTTCCCGTGCTTGCCAGCGCTATGCGTTGAACTCTCATCGTTCCGGAGCCGTTCCAAGCCCTTTTGGACGGTCTTCAAGAAGACCTCAGCAGCAGACCCCGTCTCCTGAACCACAGCGAGTTTTGTGAGCGTCCGCTCCAGCTTCTCACCGCGTCGGATAGCCTTCGCGGTCAGAACTAACTCATCACCAATGATTTTGGACTTCTTCGCCATGGGGCACCCTTCACAATATCGAGGGAACTTCGGTAGCAGCCCTATCGCACCAACAACAGTGAAGCTTTTATGACGGTTTGATGACCGCAGCGCTTCAGGCGAGGCATTACGGGTGCCCAATGGCCGGATCAGCGGCCAAGGCGCTGCAGTCAGCCTCCCTAAGGGTCACGTTAAATGTGACCCTTAGGGAGGCTTCCAAGTGCGGCTTCCTGCTGATGGCGAGGGTCTACTGCTGGATGTTGAAAGTCTGTTAGCGGACTTGGCAGGCGACTTGACGAGGCGGGCTTGCTGATCAATCTCGGTATTCGGTTGCAGCTCTACAACATCGGTTCCAGATGCCATGCCGATCCTGACAATGGCGGCAATAGTGCGAACAGTGCCCCTTACAAGTAGTGTGGTGAAGGTTCTGCGAATCGCCTGAGCGAAGCGATCATGGCAGGATGGTGATGGCCGCCCATGTCTCGAAGGCGGCGCTGCGGGCCTTACGGCAGCTGGCAGTCAACCGGTGGCGCAGGTGAACCCTACCGTATGAGCAGGTGGATCCGCCTTTGTCGCGAATGGGATTGGTTCGGGCGGCATTTGGTTTGATCGTGCTGACTGTCGTGTGCTTCGCGGCTGTGATCATCCGTCCATGGTGGGCATGATCGTTTCGCCGGATACGGTCGACGATCGTCCCACACCGCCGAGCCTCGATCGAACCAGATCTCGCGCGGGACTCGGTCTCTTCAGTTGGCGGATGATGCGTCTCCTCCGCCGAGATCACACTTCGCAGCCTCGGCCAGAGTCTTCGCCCGATAACCCCGGGCAATCCGATCTATTATCGCTGTCTGTTCGTCGGCAAAGGCCTGGGTTATCCGCCGGTTCTCGACCCAGCGCGGGTAAAAGCGACGGCGCTGCTCCACCTCCCATTTGGCGCAAGTAGCGAGTTGCACTGCGGGGGAGGTCATCATGCATGGACCTTCAGCGCCGCCCGCATGAATGGGTTGGCAATCTCCCGCAGCGGACCTGCCATGCCCCTGTCGATCCACTCAGCCGTTGGGCCACCCGTTAAATTGGGCATGCAAACTCAGGCTGCATACTCCCAGCCGTTTTCTTTGGCTGGTGGTGTTGCTTGGGTCAGCGCGGCTAATTCTTTGGTAACTATACTCATTCACGGTACTGACTATGCGGATGTCTCTCCGCGCGTTTTCAATAGTGAGTCCTCCAGTGGAGTTCATTCTTTTCCTGATTGTTGTTGCCGCCTTGTCGATTTCGATACTTCTCCCAGCCGTGCACATGCTGATGTCACCAAATGGAAGCAGGCGAGCGCCTACTCCTCGAAGCATCGCGTTCGGTGAGCGTCGCGCTTGAGGGTATTGTTCTGCTGAAGGTCATGGCCGACCTTCCATCCTGACGCAGACTCCCTCATCACCAACTATGAGCCGCCCGGTGAGGTAGGTGACAGGTCGGACGCTAGCGCCGCTGCGATCATAGGTTGAATGAGCGCGCGGCTCGCATTGGACATCTGCGGATCTCACCGCGCTGCTGAGTAGCGCCTCACCCTTGGTGAGTGTTTTACTCCCTGGGTTTTCGTTCTCTGGACACAGCGGTCTGTTCTTACCCAAACGTCAGCAGGACCCATCGCGCCATAACCGTCATGTAATCGATTTCCTGTTCAACAAGATCTTGTGCAAGCCTAGCCGGTCGTACAACGACCCTGTTTGATGGTCGGGGAGCGTCTGGGTGATCCCTAGACCAGAGCTATTCCGCTCCGCGCCTGGGGCCACTGAACCCCAGTGGTCCCTTTCTTTGTGCACAGCGGAGTTTGATTCAATGCCGCGTTACTCCTTTGACACTCGGTCAACTGCTTCGGACGATCAATGCAGCTCGACTTCCCGACTCTTGGTGCTGTGTTCGTTCTGAACAGGGCAATTCTCACAGCACTGCTTTTCTTCGCCTGGGCGCTCAATCGACAGGTCAAAGCCCTTGCCTAGTAGGGACTTGCATTCCTTCTCATCCTCGTGGGCATGGGCCTCATGGTAGTTGCGCAGGGGGCTCCGACCCTCGCCATCCTGCTTATTGCGAACAGTCGCTTGATCGCCGCCTATAGTGTCCTCTACAGAGGCTGCCAGGCGTTCAATGCGCGACCGATAAATCTGCCCCTGCTCTTGGTCGGCGTGGTCCTGTGGTGGGTGGCATTCCCTTTCATTGCTAACAGCCCAACCATGAGATTGGTCCTTACATCCGCAATCGGCGCTGGTTGCGCGCTGATGTCGGCCTGGGAACTCTGGTGGCATGCACGCCATCGGCTGGCATCGCACGTCACTGCCACCATTCTCCTGATTGGACTAGTTGGCTTTAACATCCTGCGAGGACTGCTTGGATTCTCACTCGCGCAGTCATTTTGGATCGCCGGCCCTGTCCCACCATGGTCCGGTGCGATAGCAATCGGAATTGCGACATTTATGCCGACGATAGCGTTTGTCTTTCTGTCCATGACGAAAGAACAACTAGAGTATCAACACAAGCGGGCAGCTTTGATCGAGCCGCTGACAAAGATCCCAAACGCAGAGCCTTTCACGAAGATGCCGCAGCGCTGATTTCACAGCAGCGGAAGGCGCCCACCAGTTGTTGGCTCTTCGATTTTGATGACTTCAAGCAGATCAACGTTACCTATGGTCATAAGGTGGGTGATTATGTGTTAGAAATCTTCGGCGGGATCTTGTCCGACCACCTTCCAGGTAGTGTCTACGGCCGCTTGGGGGAGAGGAGTGCAGCGCGATCGTCCCTCTCTCCGGAGAAGACGCTGGGAGACTGGCCGAGCAAATCCGGCATTCGTTTGAATCCGTTGCGACGATTGTTCTCGGCCAGCGTGTGCGTGTGACCGTCATCTTTCGTTGCGCGACCGGTACAACGTCAACCGTCAAAGACCTGCTGCGCCATGCAGACACCGCCCTGTACGGAGCCAAGGCTCAAGGTCGGAACGTGGTTGTCTCCGCATCGTCGCGTTAACCAACTCCGTGCAGAGGCCCACCCGATCGGTGGTTCGGGCGCGAGCCACGATACCAGTCCCCTCTGCCCAAGCCATGAAGGTCTGAACTCGGGCTCGGACATGATCGGCGTCGTCGGCAAGACAGCGGACGAGATTTGCCACCGGATCGTGTACCGGGAGGCAGTGCGGGGCCTGCCCCACTGATTGGGTTCGCTTCATGATTCGCTCGCGTCAGCGGGTCGGCCGACGAGAACCCGCCGCGCGATTATTCACACGCTGGTGCTGGCGATGTTCGACACCCGGCATGAAGTCTCCCTTGGCTCCGCGATCAATGGCGGGTTTCGGTCGCGGCGAAGCTGGATCAGGACGTCGAACGTAAAACCATCTTGATCAGCAACCCGCCACTGCGACGATGTCGTCTTCGGCTCGAGCGGCGGAATACTTGAAAGACGAGTTGCACAATGGCTTGCGAGAAGACGACTATCAGAACCGTCGCATCAGTGTTCTCCTCGGGACGAGAGGAGGAGGCGTTCGTCTGTGCCGCACGCCGTCGAGCAGGTGTCGAAGCGCGTTTCCGAGCGGCAAGAGGTGAGACCGTTATCTGCGTCGAGCGATGCTGTCGATCTGGAAACGTCTGATACCGAGGTCGTCGAGTTCCCGATCGGAGAGCCTGGACAACTCGTTGACGGTCGCATGATAGCGGACGTAGGCACGGATCTGAGCAAGGATCTGGGACACGAACATCTGGACCTCCTGTCCGTTCGCTGGCGTGAGGGCAGGGGTGTTGGCCCTGCGTATGCTGCGCACCATCCATACCTGTGCGACGCACAAATGAGCAGGGATGCTAAACCCGAGGCAGGCATGCTCACGATGCATGCTGGTGTCATAAATCATTTATCGGAGTGCTCATGAGCCATGGCCGGCGCGATCTGGAGGAAGATATTTTGCTGCCCATTCCTCCTTCCCTGGAGGAGAGCAAGGCAGTGAGCACACATGATCCGTTCAGAGGGTTCTGATCGGAAGTATGAGAGCTTATGGGGAGCCTTTGAGAGGGATCCCTCCGGGAGCTTCTTGGTTTTCGTCATGGCTATGACCCATCCCTGGATCTCTATCACCTGCTACACGCAGTGCCGGTAGCTTCTGCGCTCAGCTTGGCTTGCCCAGGATCTCCGCTCGACCTTTACAACCGATCTCGGCGAAGTGGCCCTTGTCCCGGGGATGGGCAGGAACGTTCAATTCGCCTATGAGGACGAGGTCATCTGAAGATCGCAAGCGCGATGGGAGCTTCCTGGAGGTCAAACTCCTGAAACATCGTGTCCGCGATCCGTTGGATCCCGAACGTGCCTCGGTCACAGTAATCCCGAGCTGCCGATGAGGTTAATGATGCGGCTGACGGGCCGGGCTGATGCGCGGTCGGAGAAACGGGGCTGAGGGCCGCGTCCACGTCGCTCGGGCGTCACCATTAACTGTCGCTGATGCTAAGCAAGCGATCGCCCTGCGGCCGTATTCGCCCACGAATGCTGTGGAACCGGTGATCTGTGGAGTTGAAATCCGCACCGGAACCCGATGCCGATGCTACTGTCCGAAACGCTCGTGGCGGCTGACGACGAGTTTCCAGTGGCAAAAGCGGCAACGAAGAAAGCGCTGTTCCGCAAGGTCGCAGCGACCAAGGCAGCCAAGGCTCGGGCCAAGACGGCGGCGGCAAAGACCCTCGCTAAGGCCGCAGCCGGCAAGACAACGGCGAAGGCTGCCGCTGCGGCGAACGGCATTCTCACCTTGCGCACCGTCACCGACACGCACGAGCTCCCGAGGCGTCAGGCAAACGATATCCTCACGCAGGTGATTGGCTCATCGCCAAGAGCCTGAAGAAGGGCGGCAAGATCCGCCTGACCGGCCTCGGCATCTTGCAGGTGCGCCAGCGCGCCGCCCGCATGGGTCGCAATCCGCAGACCGGTCAGCCGATCAAGATCAAGGCCTCGAAGAAGATCGCCTCCCGGCCGGCCAAGGAACTCAAGGAATCGATCTAAGCCTTGCGCAGCGGTGCGGCGGAATGGCTGAGCGCACGCCCACCGCGCCCGAGGTCTGGCGGGCAGGCCTGTCGTTCCCTGACCAATCTCAGGATAGGTGCTGGGCGAAGTGCTTGTTCATCTCGAACATGCTCACCTTGCTCTTGCCCCCGAAGACCGCTTTGAGCTTGTCATCCGCCAGGATCTCTCGCTTGTTCTCGGGGTTCTGCAGATTGTTGGCTTTGATGTAGTCCCACACCTTGCTCACAACTTCAGTGCGGGGCAGCGGGGAAGATCCAACCACTGCCGCTAGTGTTGTGACTCTAACGCTTGTTTCGCACGAAAGACCTTTTCGAGGATAGTGGCGGCAGAAGCCGTCCAGACGAAGGGCTTCGGATCAGCATTGTGGTACTCCAGGTATTCCATGATCGTGGCCTCCAAGTCAGGAACGCTGGTGAAAGCGTTGCGGCGGATGCTCTCTTGGGTGATCAGGGCGAAGAACCGCTCGACCTGGTTGAGCCACGAGGCCGATGTCGGCGTGAAGTGCAGGTGGAAGCGAGGGTGCTTCGCCAACCAAGCTTTCACCTTTGGGTGCTTGTGCGTCGCGTAATTATCGACAATCAGGTGCAGGTCGAGGCGCTTGTCGGTGTTGCGATGGATGACGCGCAGGAAGCGGAGAAACTCCTGATGGCGATGCCGCTTCATGCAGGTGCCCAGGACCGTTCCGGTCGCCACATCGAGAGCGGCAAACAAGGTCGTGGTGCCATGCCGTTTATAGTCATGGGTCATCGTGCCGGCGCGCCCCTTCTTGAGCGGCAAGCCCGGCTGGGTGCGGTCAAGCGCCTGGATCTGAGACTTCTCATCAACCGAGAGAACCAGGGCCCTGTCCGGCGGATCGAGATACAAGCCGACCACGTCCTGAACCTTCTCGACGAAACGTTTGTCAGTGGAGAGCTTGAACGTCTTGACCAAGTGCGGCTTGAGGCCGTGGGCGTGCCAGATCCGCTGCACGCTGGTGTGGGACAGGCCCACGGCAGCCGCCATCGAGCGCACGCTCCAGTGGGTCGCTCGCGGTGGTTTCTCATGCAGGGTCATGTCGACAACCCGATGGATCACAGCGGTCGAAAGAGGCTTGCGCCCCGGTGGGCGAGAGGCGTCCTTGAGAAGCCCCTCCACGCCAGCCTGCGCATAGCGACGGCGCCAGCGCCGGACGGTCAGAGTGCTCGTGCCAACGCGGGCGGCCACCTCGGTGGCGCGCAAGCCCTCGCCCGTCAGCAGAACAATCCGAGCCCGCCAGACAACCTTCTGGGGCGTATTGCGATCCCGGACCAGGTTCTCCAGGCGATCCCGATCAGCCGTCGGAACCTCAATGCGTTCGATCTTACCCATCCTGGCAGGATCGCATGTTGCACTGGATTTCGGAATCACCCGTCAGTGACAGAACACTAGTTCGGTCGAAGGCTGCAGCGGCTTCATCAGAGCCGGATTTGGCTTCTTGACTGGTTTGGTTTCTGACATTGTGAAACTCCGTTGTTGCTCTTGGGTGCCATCTGCCGAGGCAAGGTGTCGGGACCATGGCGAGCACGGACCTAACAGTCTCTTAACCCCGCTCCAGCCTCCCTGGGCCCGGAACTATGCTTCCTCCAGACCATTGATGTCCGCCAGTGGAATTGACCCACATCGCGGAATGCTCATGCACCTGTGTGATGCTTCGGTCTCATCCGATCGGCCCGTTTCACGATACTGTCGTCAATTTCTGCGAGAGCCAGGAGGCTAACCTAAATCGCTCATTCGAACCTCAGGTGCTCGCACCCGACGCTCGCTTTTGTCCAGCTCCAGCCCTACCACATTGCCTAACTCAAGGCCGATAAGACGCAACGTTGAGAGGCTCAAATCGCAAGCCAGCGAACGAGCATAAGCTGCCAGTCTTGACGTTCGAGTTTGTAGAGGCCCTGCGACGAGAGGTAGGTCCTCACTTCCTGCGCGACATCGGCGTCGATTGCAGCCGGAGCGACTAGCAGTCCGGCTGCGATGCGGTCGACTGATCTCGTTCGCACCTGATAGTGTGCGGAGTCACACATCGGCTCATCGTGCGCCCATCTACATCGATTATGCGATACCGGAATACATCGCACGCAGTCTGGTGGGAAGGCTGGTGCTCAGCCTCTCGCCAGGGCGTTTCGTACTTGTGCACAGCGTCCGGTTGCACTTCGGCCATTCTTGGCGCATCGTGGGGGCGTGGTGTTGCAACCGGCATCACAAAAGCGCCCTGACAGTGAGCTCCGCACGGCTAACTCTGTCAGGGCGTTGTCATTCGTGCGCGCTTTGCTGTCGTCGGCGAAAAGCTTGTCTTCATAGTTTGGTTCTTCTCCCGTGGATCACGAACGTCTTGACGAAGTTCAAATCAGCATCTCTACCAAGGCGTCGTTGTATCTTCCGTTCGGGCGCTAGCAATTCCACCACATCTCACTCTCATGTTCTGACAGAAGCTTGCCCGGACATCTCGGCCTCTAACGGCACTTACCCGTGCATGCATGATCCTTACCCAGGGGGCATTCATGGCTCACTTTGCCAACACCAAGCTCCATCACTAGGAGACAGCCACCACGAAGGCGGACATGGAATTCTCATCGTGGCCAGACATTGAATGGGTAGCTTGGCAAACCTAACGCTGATCGACGGCTTCGCGACACTCAGGAGTGTCTCACCCAGCGGCATATCAGTGAGAAGGAGAAGTCTCGGGCCTAAGGCCAGCGGCTGAGCGGAAACCATATTGCGGGGTTCAGGGTTGCCTCCCCCGTCCTCTGCCATGTACGAAAGATAGGCGTCCTCAACCCCTTACATTCTCTGGATTTCATGACTGTTCGCCGCCGCTTTCTCCTTACCCCATCCTTCGCTCGGCTGATCCGGCGCGAGAGGGGCGGCCTGCGCCATGTCGAGGCTTCTTCCCGAACAGCGGGATCGCTCCTCCTGGGTCCGCCTCGAAGAGGACAGGGGCCTGCTGATCCTCAAGACGATCGGCCCACACGGTGAGACCGAGGACGAGGCCGAAATCCCGCTGGCCCATGCCCATGCGCTGCTCGATGTCTGCGCCGGCGAGGTTGACTACACCCGGACACCCCTGCCGATCGGCGAGGGGAATGCCCTGGTCGACGAGATCGTCCGCCCCCGTGCCCTACACTTTGTCACCGTGGAATTCGCCTCTGAAGGGGAATCGAGGGGCTTTCGTCCGCTGGAGTGGTTCGGGGCTGAGCTGACGGCGGATCCTCGCTATACCAACCAAGCCATCGCCCTGAGAGGGCTCGATGAGGCTCCGCAGATCCCGCTGTCCGATGCATCACTCAACAGCCTGATCGACACCCTGGAAGGCCGCTTCCCCGCGCAGGCGCGGATCGCCGTCAACCGGCCCAAGGCCAAGCAGGTGCCGGTGATGAGAGCCAAGGCGCAGACCAGCGGTGAAACCGTCAAGGTCAACCTCGACGAGATCGAGGCGGCCATGATGCGCGAGATGGAGAGGACCCTGCGGAAGGGTAAACCCGAGTAGAGGCCGCTCCCAGGGTGCCGGGCCCGTTCGCCCATACGGCACCACCTGGTGCTCTATCGGCGTGACCCGGAGCAGGGCAGGGCACGCTTCTTCAGCCTGATGATTGAGCGTGATCTGTTCGGCACGATCCGGCTGGTTCACAACTGGGGCTTCGTTGGCTGCAAAGGCAAAGAGAAGGTCGAGATCTTTCCTGATGAAGTCAGAGCCGCGGAAGCGCTGGGCAGCCGCCCAGCGGAAAAAGGGCTATACAGACCTCTGACTCATTAGGGGAGGATCGCTGCGCTGTTCGGGGCAGCGTGTCAGCTCCTGGAGGGCCTAGCGTCTGGCCTGGCGTTTCGCGGATCGCTTCATGGTGACCTTCTGGCCAGTGCGCGGATCAAGGATGGTGAGGGTCATAGAAACCTCCTGCAATTGATCTCAGCACGCTCAAAACCGCCCATCCTTCTGTGGCCGTCGTCACACAGACCCTTTGTGACCTGGCGCACAATCATGCATCGGCAACACGGCTAGATTGAAGGGGTGACTTGTGTTCCTCCCTGACCTAAGCGCCTCGGTTCGCTCCCGGGGCGTTCTTTTTGGCCAGGTGCACAGCCTTATCGGGACTTCGCATCCCGACGCGCGAGCAGCTTTGCCGCCTTGGCGATCGTGAGTGGACGCGGAGGATGAACAACTGGGAGCCGGGAGGTCGACGCAAGGGGATCCCGTCTGCATAAAGCGCCTCTTCGACTCTGGACTGCAACTCCCGGGCGGCTTCATGAAGCTTGTGCGCGGGGACCTGGGAATTGTGTCCAGTCTTGATGTAGCGTGCCTCTGTCGGCTTATCGAAATCCCGGGCTGCATCGCACACGAGCCTGATCCGCTTTCCAATCACCAGCCCTCTCCGCTCCGCCACGTCCGCGAGGTTCGTTAGTCTGTGACTGTAGGGTTGTCTGCCCAGTTCACTCTTCTCGATACCCTGAAGCCTCAGATAGGCCTTCAGGAACAGTTTGATGGAATGGAAGTAGAGAAACTCCTCATAGAAGCCGCCCGATGGCTTCGGAGCGGCTTTCAGGACGGCCGCATCGTGCAGATAGGCATGGGCCAGGTTGAACCATGCTAACGGTGTTTCACTCACGCCTGCCCCTTCCAACAGCATGTCTCTGATCGTCATCATGGCCCCTGAGGGGAGGGACAAGCGGTACGGCAACCGAAAAGCGATCTCAATGAGGAGCGCTGGAATCCTATACCCGTGAGCGCTGCCCTTGGATTGTCAGCACTCCTCCGGCCACAAAGTCCAGTCTGACACGCTCCGTCCGCTCAAGCGCGACCGACAATATCCCAGAGCGAAGGCCAGGCTGCTTCCAGGTCATGAGACACCCTGCTGGCTTTGGATTGTTATCGTTATCGTTCGATGGTTTCGGCGCGACTGGCCGCTGGTCGATCTGTCGCTTGCACATGGGGCCCCCTTTCCCTGTCACCCACTTAGCGCACCAACATTGTGCGAAGGTCGCTTCGCCAAAGGCGATGATGGCAGGCGGTGAGGAATTCCGCCGGCGAGTTCGGCAAAGGCAGAGCTCAAACCACCTTGTTCTGGGCTGCAGGCCTTGCCGCTGACGTAAAGACAACGTTAACCAAGGCATTCCATCATCTTATGGTTGCGTTTAGGCATCGGCATCGAGCAGCCGGTGATGAGACTACGCTTCAGTGAACCCAGCGTAGCGCGCGTTAAGCATCGTTGAATGAGCCCTCTTGCATGGCGAAGGTGGGCATCCGATATGCGGGAACCGCACAAAAGATATCGAGTTCTGACAACCGACGCTCCACAAGCGAGAGTAGCGAATTCGACATCTTCGACACCGATCGTCTCATATGAAGCATGATCTGTGGCTCAAGGAGAGCTTTTCTGAATGACAACGAAGAACAATGCTCTGAGCTTCCAGACTGGTGAAACGGTCGTGTATCCCGGCCATGGCCTTGGGGTGATCACAGGGATCGAGGAACAAGAGGTGGCCGGGTTCAAACTTGACCTCCTTGTGCTTTCACTCGACTCGGGAAAAGTCACGGTCCGCATTCCCCTAACCAAAGCGAAGAGCAGCGGCTTGAGAAAGCTGTCCGAGCCGGCCGTCGCCAACCAGGCACTCGAGACCCTGAGTGGAAAGGCTCGATCCAAGCGTGGCATGTGGAACCGCCGGGCGGCGGACTATCAGGAGCGCATCAGCACTGGGCAGCTTGTTGCCATCGCCGAGGTTCTGCGCGATCTGAACCGCGGGCCGCAGCAGGAAGAGGCATCCTACAGCGAACGGCAGATCTTCGAGAATGCCCTAGATTTCATGACGAAAGAGATCGCAGCGGTGAGAGAGATAACCGAGACCGAAGCCCGCAAACTCATCGAGCAGGGTTTAGCCAACGCCCTCCGTTCCAGCAAGCCGACCGGGAGCGAAGCGGCGGCATAACCGCATGACACACAGTTTCCATATAGGATTCTCCGAGGAGAATAGGCTGGCAGGCCCAGAGCCGGGCTGCGTGCGAGAAGCATCAGGAGGGCAGCGCGAGCATCCATGCGGACTATCTAGCCGTTCTTATGCACGAGAGGGCTGGAGAAGGCTGGCGGATGTAGCTTAAGCGCTTGAAGCAGCGTAGGATTTGGTTGCTGAAGCCGATCCTGCAACCCCTTCAAGGCTGCCACACCCGCCATGACGGACGATACAACCCCGACGTTCTCGTTTCCAGCCGTATCCCGCAAGAAGATCACCGCCGCCTTTGACGGTGGGCGCCTGTCGTCGGACGGCGGCGTCATGCTCCTGGCCCAGGCCGAGCACCAGCTCGGGATCGCCGAGCGGCTGGCGCGCCTCATCCCCGATCGGCGCGATCCGAGCCGCGTGACACACGCGATCACCGACATGATCCGCGCCCGCATCTTCGCCATCGCGTGCGGCTATGAGGATTGCAACGACTTCGGCCCGCTGCGCTCGGATCCGGCGTTCAAGCTCGCCTGCGGCCACTTGCCGGAGACCGGGGCCGATCTGGCCTCGCAGCCGACCCTCTCGCGCCTGGAGAACGCCCCGAGCCTGCGCGATGCGATCCGGCTGACCTATGCTCTGGTGGATCAATGGATGGACAGCTATCCCACTCCGCCCGACGGGGCGGTGCTGGACGTCGATGACACCTGTGACGTGGTGCACGGACATCAGCAGCTGTCACTGTTCAACGCCCATTATGACGAGCGCTGCTTTCTGCCGATCCACGTCTACGACAGCGCCACCGGCCGCCCCGTCGCCATCGTGCTGCGGCCGGGCAAGACGCCGTCTGGCATCGAGGTGCGGGCGCATCTACGCCGGTTGGTGCGGCGCATCCGCACCCGTTGGCCGACGACACGCATCACCATCCGCGGCGACAGTCACTATGCCCGTCCCGAGGCCATGGAGTTCTGCGAGCAGAACGGCCTCAGCTACCTCTTTGGGCTGGCCGGCACGAGGCCGCTCACCGCCAAAGTCCAGGATGTGGCGGATGCGGTGCGCACCCACAGGGCACTGGAGGATCGCGAGGTCGTTCGCGGCTTTGCCGAGACGATGCACCGGGCCAAAAGCTGGTCGTGCGAGCGACGGGTGGTGGCCCGCATTGAGGCGACCCGCCTCGGGCTCGACATCCGCTTTGTGGTCACCAACCTGATCAGAACCAGCCCGCGAGTCATCTACGAGAGCCTGTACTGTGCCCGCGGTCAGGCGGAGAACTGGATCAAGTTCCACAAGGCACAGCTTGCCTCCGACCGGACCTCGTGCCGGCGCGCGGTGGCCAATCAGGTTCGCCTCGTGCTGCACACGGCCGCCTATTGGCTGATGCTGGCAGTGCGGGAGGCCATCCCAGCCACTCGCGATCTCGCCCGGGCGGAGTTCGCAACGCTGCGGCTGCGCCTGCTCAAGATCGCCGTGCGGGTGCAGGAAAGCACCAGCCGCATCCGACTGGCCTTTGCCTCGTGCTGTCCGGAAGCGGATCTCGTCCGCCGTCTTGCGAGCGCTCTGGCACCCCAGCCCCGGGCGGCCTCGCCATAAGCGACGGGGCCGCCATCGCCCCGCTCACCTCATTTCGTCTCTGCAACGCGTTCCCCACGTTCCAAACCTCGCCGCGGTGAAACAGACGCAACGGATTGGCGCGCCCGGGCCATCTATCAGGTCACTGCAACAAACTCAGTGAATACGATCGGCTAGGCCGCGCCAAGAAGTTCACACTCTCCGCCTGATTTTTGCTGATACGTCCTTGCCCTGCGGCGAATAGTCGGCTGCGAGTGTCTGCTGCAGGATCCTGTCACGGATCAGCCGCTTCATGCTTCCTACCATTCTCGCCATGTCATAGAGCCAGTTCTGCAGGGCTGTCACATTCGCCATGACCTGGAACGGCGGTTCGGGCGGGAGCGGCTATGCCAAGTGGTCTGCCAGCTCGTTCACCAGTTCCGCAATCGCCGTGTTGCCGTCACGTAGCTGCTGCAAGTCCGCATCCAACATGTCTGATGTCTCCTGAGCCTTTCCGGGAACCGCTAACTTCTGAATTCGGCGTGCTCTGCTCCCAGAGGCTACTCGGGCACGACAACGGTCACGTAAGGGGCTGTGGGCTTCTCGTTGGCCCCGAGACCGGACCAGGCACCTGGTTCCTGACCGACTTCAGGCTCTTCAGGTCGCTAGCAAGGGCCCCTGCATCACCATCGGTGGGCTTGCCGTAGGAGTGATACGGCATGATCGGCACAAGCTGACGCTCGTCCGGCCCGACGACGGTTTGCACCGCCTGGACGATGTCGGCCTCGCTCCACTTGCCCAGCCCTGACTCAGGATCAGGGGTCAGGTTGGGCGGGTAGAAGATGCCGAGGCCCGGGATCTGGAAGCCGACTTCTGATCCAGCCAGAGGACGGGACGCGGGCCAGGGCTTTGCGGTTGTGGCAAGTGAGGTCAAGAACCTGGCCACGCAAACCGCCCGGGCGACGGAGCAGATCACCACCGAGATCGATGCGATTCAAAGTGAGCCTAACGGTGTGGTTGAGGCGCTCTCACGTATCAAGGATGCCGTTGCGACCATGCGCGATCATGTCGTCAGCGCGGCCACAGCCGTGGAGGAGCAGAGCGTGGTCACCCGGGAGATGTCGTCGAACATGCAGGATGCCGCGCAGGCCGTGAGCTGCATCTCGAACAACATTGGCGCCATCTCCAGTGCTGTCGACCGGGTGTCACACGCGGTACAAACGACCAAAGAGGCCGCCACCGTTCTCGCGCGATAGTACGGCTGGACCGCGCAGGCTTTTGCCGAGGTGGGCTATCGGGTCGGACTGGGCCATGTGCAGTTGGAGCCATTCGCTGGGGCGTCGGTGCTGCGGCTGCACACGGACGGCTTTGCAGAGGAGGGTGGAGCGGCAGCTCTGTCCGGTTCTACCCAGGATCAGGATCTGGCCACTACGACGCTCGGGCTCAGAGCTGAGGCGCAGATCGGCCAGGATCTGCCCCTGACATTGCGGGGTCTGTTGGGCTGGCAGCATGCGTTCGGGGATGGGGAGCCAGAGATGCTGCTGGCCTTTGCCGGCGGGGCGAGTGCCTTCACAGTGGCCGGAGCCCCGATCGACCGCGATGCTCTCGTGGCAGAGGCAGGTCTCGACTGGCAGGCCTCGGGCGCGCTCAGCCTCGGGGGGTCGTACTCAGGTCAAATTAGTGAACGGACCCAGGATCATGCCCTTAAGGGCAATCTCGTCTGGCGCTTCGGCTCATACTAGGAATGAGACGTTGCAGCGAGGAAAGGACCCGCACCAGACCATCGCGGACAGATGTTGAGTTGGTCTGCGATGCGCGACGCTCGCTGGAAGATGTTTGGTTTTGCAGGATCTTTCCTGCTTTGTCTTAGAAATTCAGATTCATTAAGAGATGTTATCTCAGGTCACATCCAGGACCGGGGCACCTGCCTTTGAGCTCGCAATGCAACGCCGTATGGTCCCTCCGGATTCCAAAGTCTCACCGCGACCGGCGAATTGTGGCTTGAATGTGGCAATCCGTTATGGGATCTTACGCTCGCGGCATGTCCTCGTGGCGTACCGTTGTTGATCTTTTCAATTCCAATTGGGCCCGTTTCTCATGAAGCTCCTGATCGCCTTTGCTTTTGGCGCTGCTGTTGTTCTCTCACCGCTCGCGTCCATCTCTTCAGCAAAAGCATGCACTAACTCCTATGACACGGCCAAGGATGGTTCCAATTGCGGTGGCCGTGCGGCTGGCTGCAAGCAGGGCGGTCGCAGCGGCTCTTGCTAGTCGCCTGCAGGACTATGTCCTACAGCTACACCGCAGCAGATATGATGCGGTAAGGCATTTTGGGTGCTTCGCTCCGTCAAATCGTTCGCCCGCAGGTTTATCTTGCGGGCTTTCCATCGGTGGCTCCGGATCAGATCGTCAGCAAGGCATGCACTGGAGGACAGCTTGCGGCGGTAGTTCAACGGCCTTAGAACAACATCGAACACTAGGGGTTTGCTGATTGCTGCAGGACAACCCTCTTAGGCCGCGCTCACGGCAACGGCCTTATCGGCTCCTGAGTGATGCCGAATTACGAAAGTATGGTCTTCGTCGCCTCCCGCGTTCCAGAGGCATCTTCGCGAGCCAGACCGAGGCGCAGCCCCTTAGGACGCTTACTTTGCTCGTGTGGAACGGACCTGCGATCCTCCTTTCTAGACTCGTTCGACTTAAGAGCCTGCTGTGAGATTGCCAACCCACTTCGTCGCTTTCCTCCTTGGGGCATTCCTACTCGGCCCTGATGCCGTAGCAGCAGCTTGTCCTCAGCACTTCCTCGGCGCCACCGAGCCGACACTCACCAATCCGAAACTCGCTCCCAAAACTCGGCAGATCTGTTACACAGAATTTGCTGTTCTGCATTCTGGGCTGACCCGTACTCCGCTCTGGGCGGCTGAGCATCTGACCCCCAGGCGAGCAAAAGGAGCTCGGGCCCTCAACCGATTGAATAACTTCCACGCAGATCCCAATCTCCCAGCAAACGAGCGGGCGGAACTCTCTGACTACTTTCGCAGCGGCTTTGACCGTGGGCATATGGCTCCAGCGGGAGACATGACGACGCCCCAAGGAATGGATGAGTCCTTTTCCTTGGCCAACATGATCCCGCAGAATTCTGAGAACAACCGGAACCTGTGGGAGAGCATCGAGCGTGCCGTGCGGGACTACTCAGAGCGCCACGAAATCTATGTGGTCACTGGTCCTATCTTCCAAGGAGAGAACCTCCAGGCTCTGAAAGGGCGCGTTCTGGTGCCCACTCACATTGCAAAGGCTATCTATGATCCTCAGAGCAACATCGTGGGCGCCTATCTTGCCCCGAACCAACCTGGTAACGACTACAGGGTCATTTCGCTGACTGAGTTGCAGCAACTCTCGGGCATGGACGCCTTCCCTCAGTTGCCAGCCTCGGTGAAGCAAACCGCGACCAGCCTGCCTGTTCCACAACTGAGGCGATCGCGAGGGGGTGGAAGAAGCGTTTCGAGGCCCCCTGCTGAAGAGAGAGCGCCGCTGCCCTCTCCTCGCCCTTCAACCGGTGGCTTTGTTGGAGACATTCTTGATGCCATCGATCAATTTGGACGCCGCCCATGACCAAGAAGTTTCAACCCTTTTCAGACGATAGTGCTTCATTGAGCATCGGCGAGTTCACCATTGAGAACGGGACTGACAAGGTCGCTGTCTACGGCTCCTTGGACGTGACCCGCGACAAGTCTGGGCTCAAGAAAGCCAAGGCACTGAAATCGGCCGTCGACGCTATTGTGAAAGCACTGGAGCAAGATAAGGAGCTGCCTGATGAGAGCAGCCCGGCAGAAGCGCCGCAGCAGGTCAAGAACCCGTTTGCATAGATCGAACTAAAGTGGGGGGCACAGATGACACGAAAACTTACGACGCTCGCTCTAGCGAGTTTAATGGCTCTTGGCTCCTTCGGTGCAGCGGGAGCTGTTGGTAGCCTTGATCAAGGCACACCCTCCATGAGCGCTAAGCGCGTCAAAGAGATTCTGATGGCTCAGCGCAGAAGCTGCAAGGCGGTCAGCACCTGCG
Organism: Microvirga sp. RSM25; assembly: GCF_044784385.1. Taxonomy (NCBI): domain Bacteria; kingdom Pseudomonadati; phylum Pseudomonadota; class Alphaproteobacteria; order Hyphomicrobiales; family Methylobacteriaceae; genus Microvirga; species Microvirga sp. RSM25. The sequence goes on from NZ_CP173040.1 coordinate 476,167, forward strand.
AGGAAGCTGTTGAGATGTGGTGCGGAGGCTATAGCCGTGCTGATGGCGACGATGACGGTATCCCCTGTGAGAATGTGTGCCGTTCGCTTTCTCAGGTTGAGGCGATCAAGAAGAAGGTCGGCTGCTGACCGGTACGATATCGGTGACAGAAACTTAAAGGCCATTCAGGTTGGAGAGCATAATGTCAAGAAACGATGTTGCATACAGCTCTGCAAAGATCACATTTACAGACTTGGTGATGTGAAAACTGCTAGAATAGAGAATCCAGACCAAATGATCTCGTAACTGCCTCCGAAAGATTATCCTAAAGACGAATATAAATGGCAGTTCTCATTCTCGTGTCAGAACTCCAATACTTTACCAGTTATGCATCTCCGTACTATATCAGCTTTCCTCCCACCCAGCGTCGGCTGACGCAGTAGTTTCCGTTCCCATGCCCCTACCCATCTCTGAGCCCATTATCGAGACACACCTCATCGAGGTTGACCCAAACGTTCATCCACGAGAGGCGGTTCTCAGAGCCTGCTATTGGCTCTCCCACGAAGCCGAGATTGATATTGTCACGACCGACGAGGGTCGCATTCGGCTAACCCTGAAGGCTCGCGGTGGTCAATCTGGATCACGCCTCGCTTGGAGGCTGCGATCGGCGCTTATTGATTTCAGCATTCGCGTGGATATCGAGAGACAGACCTCCGATCTACAGCGCCGCATCTGGCAAACAGCGTTTAGCGAGACCACGGGGACTAAGCCCCAATGAACGAGCAGCGCCCCATTCAAGCGGCCCCCTCAACTGGAAATTACGGCCATCTCCCCTTCAGGTTCATACGTCTCGATACCGGACAGGTCTTAGTGACCTCGGAGGCTGGAGATTTCCACGTCCTCGATCCAAGTTCCTTTGCGAGGTTCGCTCGCCGCGAGCCACTCGTCGATGAGAACACTCTGAGAAGTCTTGAGGCAAAGCACCTTCTATACAAGGCATCTCCAGAAACGGCGGTTCGCCTCTTGGCAACCAAACTGCGCACAAGGAAGTCCTTTCTTCGTGGCGGACCGTCTCTGCACATCTTCGTCGTGACCCTTGGTTGCGATCATGGCTGCCATTACTGCCAAGTTTCACGTCGATTGCACACGAGCGGACGCTATGACATGTCTTTAGAGACTGCCACAGCGGCCGTGGATCGCCTTTTTGATAGTCCTTCTCAACATCTTACCGTCGAATTCCAAGGCGGTGAGCCGCTTCTTGCCTTCCCAGTCATTCGCCACATCGTCGAACTCATCCAAGCCCGAAATATCCAGGAGCGCCGCCGGATCGTTTTCTCAATCACGTCCACACTGCATCACCTGACGGATGAGGTTCTGGAGTTCATGCGCATCCATGACTTCCAAGTTTCGACCTCTTTGGACGGCCCAGCAGACCTTCATAACGCCAACAGACCGCTTCCGAGCGGAGACGCCCATGCGCTGACAGTCCAGGGTCTTCAACGCGCACGCCAGGCTCTTGGGGACGAGAGTATATCCGCACTCACCACCCTCACCCGACGCAGCCTTGAGCGACCAAGGGAGATTGTCGACGAGTATGTGCGGCTCGGCTTCCGATCGATCTTCCTGCGGCCCCTCAGCCCCTTTGGATTCGCAAAGAAGTCAGAGCGACGGCTTGGCTATGCGGTCGAGGACTACCTGCGATTTTACAGGACCGCGCTGAGCCACATCCTTGAGATAAACAGGAACGGCTACCTCATCGAAGAGGCTTACGCCAAGATTCTACTCTCGAGTATCATGACGCCGTTCCCAACAACCTATGTGGATCTGCGCTCTCCAGTCGGCAGTGGCTTCGGAACACTCGTCTATAACTATGATGGCGGCGTGTACGCCTCCGACGAGGGGCGCATGCTCAAAGAGGTTGGCAACGATACCCTGCGCCTGGGATCAGTGACCGATAGCTATCAGATGCTCATGCGGTCTCCCGCGATGGAGCTCCTTGCAGCGTCCGGTCTGGCCGAGACGTTACCTGGCTGTTCCGATTGTGCCTTCGTACCTTACTGTGGGCCCGATCCGGCAGGTTCGCTTTCCCGCCACGGGGATCCTGTCGGGCATCGAGCCGAGAGTGAGCACTGCCAGCGGCACATGGGGCTCTTTGGAATCCTCTTCAACCATCTTGCCGAAGGTGATCCCGGCAAGCTCGGGATTTTTGAAGATTGGGTCCATGGCGCTCTCTCCGCAGCCAAGGCAGCATAGTGTTATGGCCCTTCCGCTTCACACAAGAGGCACAGTCTCCGGCCAAGGAGCTCTGACTCTCTACAAGGTTCTCTCCTTAGCCGAGGCGCTTCGCCAGGATTTCCCACTCCCGCGGGTGATGATCGATCTGCGTGACCTTAACGGGGTCGATCTCAATTCGCTGGTGGCGATTGGAGCCGGTGCCGTTCTTGGCGCAGACGACAGTCTTGCATCACCGCTTCCAACGCTACACTCGCTCACGATGCCTGCAGTTGTCGCTCCGGGGGACGTGATCCGGGTCCACCCGTCTGGACAAGTGAACGTTCTCTACCGACGTAATGCGAACGCCAACACACTGTTCGCAACCGAACGGTGCAACAGCCGATGCCTTATGTGCAGCCAGCCTCCTCGGGAGGAGGATGACAGCTGGCGGATTGGCGAGATGATCGACCTGCTTCAGCTGATCGATCGTGACCTGCCTGTTCTCGGGATTACGGGCGGGGAGCCATGCCTCCTTGGTGAAGGCCTGGTCGAAGTCATAAGAGCGGCAAACCAGTATCTGCCAAACACAGTTCTGCACGTACTCACCAACGGGCGGCTCTTTGCGGATCGTGCCTTTGTCCGCTCGTTTGATCGATCAGCTGGTCAGGTCGTATGGGCGGTCCCAGTGTATGCCGACAATGCAACAGATCACGATTATGTCGTACAGGCCGACGGTGCCTTCGACGAAACGGTGAACGGCCTTCATAACCTCGCTGAGCGCGGCCATCGGATTGAGATCCGCTGTGTTCTGCATCGTCAGACGGTCCACCGCCTTCAAGAACTAGCCGAGTACTTGTACTGGAACCTACCTTTTGCTGAACACGTGGCTTTCATGGGCCTTGAACCTATGGGATATGCTCGCTCTAATCGCGAGACACTCTGGATCGACCCACTTGAGTATGCCGACGCATTAAGCCAGGTCTCAGGATACCTATGGCGCCGGGGTATGGCCGTGTCGATCTACAATGTCCCCCTCTGCCTGCTCCCGGATCAGGCACGGCCCTTTGCCCGTCAGAGCATCTCCGATTGGAAGAATGTTTTCGTCCCAGAGTGTCAAAGTTGCACGATGCGGGGGTCCTGCTGCGGGTTCTTCCGTTCTGCCGGCGACGGCTGGCGCAGCAAGGGCATCCAGGCAATCGAACCTAAGGCAATCGCATGAAGCGCAACTGGACAGCATTCATCAAGAACGTTCTTGCCTGGGCAATGCCAGCGACAGCAGTCGCAACGGTCTGGTCACCAGCGGACGCTGCATTGACGGCCTTACCTGAGGGTGTCGCGGGGTCGGACCCTGGTTCTCAAGGTCGTCCACTTACATTCGAGCGCCCAAACTATATCGACGGTCGGCAGCTCTACGCCGGCCACCGCAGCCATTCGAGCCATCGCAGTCACTCAAGTCACAGTAGCCATAGCAGCCACTATTCGGGCTCCGGAGGAGGCTACAGCTACTCACCTCCGCCCACCTACAGTCCGCCGTCCGCGCCAACCTACAGTCCACCGCCGGTCTACTCCCCTCCGGCTTCAAACTCGTATATTGCGCCTCCCACGAGCGGAGGGGCTGCACCTTCGGTCGGGTCGCCCGGAGCGAGCCAGACGACTACAGTGCCCGGGCTTTACATTCCCAAGCCGCCGCCGAGCCCACAGAGTGGAGCTGGGTCCGCGATCCGTCCACTGACACCGCCTGTCAGCAGTACGGCTCCGTTGCAGCCTGCTCCCGGCAACAGCAATGCTAACACTCCCGGAACGGTTGCATCGCGACCTGTGGCGGCAGAGGTGATGGTGATGCGTGTCCAAGTCGAGTTGCGAGCGCGTGGCTATTACTATGGCCCGATCGACGGCCGGCTATCTGCGGACACTCAGTCAGCCATACGAGCTTTTCAAATTGCGCAGCGGCTTCGGGGGACCGGGTACATGGACAACGAGACGCTGGCGCGGCTCGGAATCGCTTACTGAACCTGGTGAAGTCCGTATTATTCACTCGGGCGCGCATATCAAGCACGCTTCTCAAAGTCGCTCAGAGACGCTGATCTCATGAAATCCGTTCGTCTGCTTTTAGTCTTCATCCTTGCTGCGCTCGGTTGGCAGGCCAGAGCACAAACCACGTCAGATGACTTGTCGGCGCTGGATCCCGACAATCGCCGCTGGGTCGAGCAAACGTGTCCTCGCTCCTACGGGCCGTCACTATGGACATCCTGTGTTACCCGAGAAATCGCGGCGCTCCGTTCGCCTGGATGGCCTGCGGTAAGTGCATTGGCACCCGAAATGCAGAAATGGGTTATGGAATCGTGCCCGACTACCTATGGACCTCAGCTCTGGAGAAGTTGTGCCGAACGAGAAGTGGCCGTACTCTCATCCTCTCTGCCGAACGTATCCGATCTGTCCGCTGAAGCCCGCCAATGGATCGATCAGACTTGCCCTAGAAATTATGGGCCCCAGCTTTGGAAGTCCTGCGTCCAGCGTGAGACAGTTGCTCTTGGGCGCGCCATTGGACAGCCCAGCGTTCAACCGAATCGAGAGCCGCTACCTTCCCAAGCATCTTCGCCAGGGAGCACCACCACAGCTCCTTCCCGCTCGTCGACTCCCGCAGAAGGATCTCCGTCGACGGCAGATGGAGCCAAATCTCAGTCATCATCGTCCCTCTCCTCTAGCTCTCCATTGATGCTCACAGTCCGGCCAGGAGGTTCTGTAGAGTCTCTGCGAGATCTGACGCGTCTCGAACTTGCGGTGGAAGTTCAGCTTCGACTAGAGGAGCGCGGGTTCCTGAAAACGTCGGTAATTGACGGGGTGTGGGGCCCACGATCACGTATCGCACTGCGTGATTTCAAAGCAGCCAACGGTCTCCCCCGCACTGACGAATGGGATCTTCCGAGCCAAACGGCGCTCTTCGATAGTATGTCCGCGACAGCAGCACAATGGTACGTCCCACCAGATCCAGCAACCGAGACCGAAGGGTTGTACCGACCTTTCGCACCTGTCGTGGGAACAACGCTGCACCCTCTAAATCCATCGGATGCGAGCCTGATTCAGGCAAGACTAACCGAGTTGGGATACTATCGTTATCAGCCAGAGGGGATCTGGGGGCTCATTTCCCGCTCGGCTCTACAGGACTATAAAGCTGCTAATGGTCTTTCGCCGGATGATGTCTGGGATGGAAGGGTCGAGGCATCTCTACGTCAAACACGCCCAACACCAGCAAGTGATACACCATTTGGTGAATGGTCAGTTGTGGGCTTCCCCTGCTCTGCCGAAATGAATCCGAGAAAGATGGTCGTTTCAGCGAAAGGTGTGGTAGTGGGATTGATGATATGCAACATGCAGGAGCCGCTAGTTCGCTCCAATGCAGATTGGTCTGGACGTGCCCTGTGCCATATAGATGAACGTGATCTCGCGTCGAGAATCTCGCTTCGAGTTGCTGGTCAGAGACTCATCGATCGATCTATCGTAGGCACTGCAATCATTGTCCCCACCTCATTTGATCGATGCTCGTGATAGTCGGTTCAGGTAATTTGCAGTTATGTTGCTAGAGGCATCGCTGCGGGTAGTATCCCCTCCGCCCGTCCAGCATTTGCCACTGACGGTGTGCTTGTCTTAGTGAGCCCAAGTGCCGCAGAAGCAGCCGAAGCTTGGAATTGTCCAACTAAGGCGTTACATGCTCCTCAATCTACTCTCGTCATTGTCCTGACGTACCCGAGGTCAAGGCCGCTTGAGGTCTGTCCTACGGGAGAACCACGCAACCATTCATAGGAACAACTGGATGCCCGGCATCGCACGTCAGTTCGAGCCACAGATCACCCGTAGCGGCGGAACACCCTCGAAGTACCGGTTCTCGGTTCGGTGCTCCCAGTGCCACAAGACAGACGCCTACGAGGCCAGCAAGCCCACTAACGACGATATCGTCAAAGGCTACTTTAAGGAACGCGGTTGGCTGCTGGGACGCGACCGCTCCTACGACCTGTGTTCAACCTGCCTGGCCAAACCACGGAACGCCGAGCAATCGCGCCGCGGGGCTTCTGACATCACGGGACGGCTGTCGGATCGTCCAGTGGCACCGGACAAGCGCTACCGGGATACAGCCGATATCCTGGCTCGGCACTTGGGCAAGCCGGAAGCTCTGGCCGCGGAGGTCTTCCGCCCGAAAGAGGTGCAGCCCGCTCGCCCATCTGCAATCGACACCTCGCGACAGCCCCTACAAGCCTCCGCACTCCCTCCAGAGATGGAGCAGGCTCTCATCGGAATGGCGGCAGATCTGAAGGGTCTCCGATCGGCTATGGAGCTCATGGCCGAGGAAGTAGGCAAACTGGTCGCACTCGGCGGTCAGCACATCGACGCCATCGCATGCTTGGCACCTCTGATGGTCCAATCGGCCGAGGGTATCAGCAGTAGCGTGCGAGACGTTGTCAGCGCGGTTCGATCCATTCCGATTTCACCACTGCTGCCAGCGGAATCTCTCGATGACAAAGAGCAGCCGACGTCACAGCCTGTCCAGGCTCACGATCAGACACTCAGCGCGGAAGCAGAGCCTGACGTCGAAGGAGGCGCAGAAGAGCCAGTGAGGCAGGGCCCGCGCTCCAAGAGAAGCGGAGAGAAGGCCCGCAGGACGGTAGCCGCGCCCGTCGTAGTGAAGTCCATCCCAGACGCCAAGCGCTCGGACCGGTACTACACCTCTATCCGCCTGCCACGCGAGTTGTGGGACAGCACTGGCTTTGGACCGGAAGACCGCCTGCTGCTCGACTGGAGCGGGAAAGCTCTGACCATTGAGCGTGCGGCTGAGGGAGGTGTGAAGCCTAAATCGATTGGAGAAGCCGCTGTCGTGCTGCAATCGTGGAAGCTGGGCAACCTGAACTTCGATAAGCCGAAAGTCACAGGAGCCGACGCCTCCCTGCGCCTGACGGCGAGGCCATTGAGGTCCTGGGGGCCTGGTGATCGGGCGGTTCTATAGGTCCCGCCCGATCAGAGCCTCGATTGATCACGCCGGTTGGGTTTGACGTCCGGAGTGTCTAGCCACGCACAGAGCTCGCTGAAGCTTGCGAGGTCATGCTCAGCTTTCGTAAATGGGGCCGGGGGTGTGACGATGGCGTATCCTTCAGGAGTTCGGCAGTCCATACAACGGGCTTGCGAGAGGAGCTCCGCACCACACTGGCAACAATCACGTCACTCGACAACAGATCACAGCTTTCAGGAGTCAATTGGATCAGGCGGTAAGTCATGGGGGCTCCTGACGAGCATGGGAGTGAGCTGCGATCCACTGGTGTGCCTTAGCCAATACAGTCTCTTGATCGGCCGCAAGGACGATACCAGGGCGCTCCGCGGGCCGGGTGATCACCGCCATCCAATCAACATCGGTCTATTGCCGTAGTCTTATTACGGCAGAGCGGAGGAAACCTTAAGAGCAGTTGCGCGCATGGTTTCAGCCTGGACACCATGACCTGCCTCCACAAGCCTTTGTGCAGCATCATCTAGGATCGAGGGGAGGGCACCCAAAGCCGAGTGCCGCACAGCCACACGCCCCGGCCCCGCAGCCTTCCCACGATGGAACCGCTTTGCTGAATGGTTACGTTCGAGTGCGGTTTCAACGGCTAAGCGAAGCGAGAGGGTGGTTCGGATCGTAATCTGAAATGCCGTGAGCGTGGTCGCGACGGTGGGCAGAGCGATAGCGTCTGCTTCCTCCAGTTCGGCGGCTGCGTGTTGAAGGTCCAAGACAAAAGAGCCGAGACCGAACAGAACAGCGCGCCACTCAATGGGCAATAACCGCATTTCAATTGCGACTGTGCGGGGCGAGGAGCGTGGAATTTCAGCGGTTTGGCTCGATATTGGAGCCTCCATTCAAAGGAGGGAAGGTTAGGCGGGAGCGGTGAGCTCCCGCCTGAGGGCGTTAGCCCTCGTCACGCGTGCCGGAGGATTTGGAAAGGCGGGAGAACTCATCGCAGATCAGATCGTTCGTGTAGACCGTCTCGCCATTCTTCTCGTAGGAGCCCTGGCGCATACGGCCGCGAGCGTGGACCAGATCGCCAATTCCGATGTGATCCGTGATGTACTTCTGCGTCCGCTCATTGAAGACCGTTACGGTGTTGTAGTGAGGATCATCAACCCACTGATCGCCGTCCTTTACTTGGTAGTTGGCTGCGAGAGTGACTTTCGTAGCCTTACCGACTTGGACGCTGCGGACCACTTGGCCGAGGATCTGAAATTCAGCGATGTTTCTCATTGTCTTTCTCCTGAAGATGGGGCTGAAACCCTGTTGCGATGAAACCCGGCCATGACGGCGCGGGCGGGCCTGAACCCCTTCCAAGGGGGCGGAGCGAAGCGGCGCACCTGAGCAAAAGGAAAATTTGCAAGGCAAAGCCTGATCGCGAGGAATGCCGAAGGGCAGGGGAAATTTCCCGGCTGCGATGGTTTCGGGACCAAAGGTGCCGGCATAGGGATTCACAAAAGCAAAAGGAGTTAGCCGCCACTCTGGTGAAAGGCTGGAACTCGCTTCCTGGGTTAGTCCGTGGTGTCCGCTCTGCCTCGTCCATCGGCTTTGTGAAAGTCGCTCCTGCAACTTGCCGGGTGCGCTGGCGCCTCCGAGTGGATGATCCGTTTCAACCCCGCTCTCAATCTGTGCGGCCGCCGTTCGCGTGGATCTCGACAGAAGGGGCGATGCCGGCTGTTGCCGGCGCAACATCCACCAGAACCGGGAGGAGAGGAGAGGCCAAGGCATGTTAGTGCGCCCTCGCCGCTGCGTTTCCTACCGCGAGGCCGAACGGAGACGAGATCATCCTTGCGTGCGCGGCTCGCCATTGCTCTGAGACAGCCCTCCGGGCTTCCGCATCCCTGCGCCGTGCGCTTTTCGAGAATGAGCGCAACTGCAGTTGCGGCTGCAATCTCACCCATGACTTCGTTTCTCCCTCGTTCGAACCCAAATCACCAACAGCATCACGACCAGGGATGCTCGGTTGCAGCGCTTAACTACGATATATTTTGGTTTTAAGAAAGATTGGGCTGTGCACAACCCAACTGGTTGCAGCCCGCCACGTTCAGGTGAGGCTTACCAAGCTGGGACGCGGAGGGGCGCTTGATAATTTACTTATTCAGCATTTGGGGAGCGGAGCTTGCGAATGCGCTTTGGCGCCGACACTTTGGTCGACTCTGACGGCGGCGCGAGCTGGCTCTTCGCGGCTGCTTTCTGGCTCACCGCAAGAGAAACCGCTTCCATGTTTGCGAATGGGAAAGCACGCTCAACGATCTTTTTCACTGCTTCCGAGAGCAGCTCTTCCGGCAACCCGGGAGTATAGGCGTAGGCTCGGCCCTTTCCATGGCTTGCCTTAATCCGGGTTTTCTTCACGAGACCCAAACTCTCTAGGCGCGTGCAGTATTTGATGATCGTAGTCCCATGCACGTTCGTGAGATCCTGCAACTTAGCTGTCGTGATGGGCTCGTCGCTGTCGGAATACTCGTAAATAATCCACAGGATTCCGAGATGCTGCAGAGCCATATTCCCGGACTCTGTCCGCAGGAGATCGGCCAGCACGATGCGAATAATGGCCCGTCGTACGAATGCGAGGGACTCCCCACGAAATTCAGAAATGGCCGCTTGCATGACTTATAAAACGCACATATATGGCTTTTACGGTTTGTTTACGGTTTCTAGGCGACACTATTCCATAGAGCGTCCTCTCGCGTGGATGCGGAAGTAGTAGCGCATTGATTTCCCCCTGTCTTCAGGGGCGAATGCCTATCGTCCTGAAAACGCAAGCCTTTCACAAATAAAAAGTTTTCAGCGACGTAAGACAATGAACATCAAGGCACAGCGCCTCTCGGTGGCGCATAAGGATTCTACCCTTATCTCCGAGGCCACGTTTGTTCGAGCCGCCATCACTGCAACGGCTCTTTCCTCCAAAAATCCCGAAGCGTCCGCCGCCTTTAGCAAGCTGCTATGGGCGCTCGGTAGCTCTCCCTCTCTCGATGACGTGGGCGAGATTGCCGACCGCTGGATCGAAACGGTCGAGGAAGCGAGTCCAGCCGGTGAAGCGGTCGACCCGAAGCAACTGCTCCAAACCCTCATGATCGGTGCGGAAGCCTGCATGTGCCCGACCGCTCGGCAACCCGTTCGCCGGCACTAAGGGCTCCAAGTCCATGACTACCAGTTGCGTAAAGCTGTCTCGCGATAGCTCCCCCTTCCAAAGTGATCCCTCTCTGATGGCGGTATAGCCCCTATGTCTCTCCACTCTCCTCCTCGTATCATCGCGGCCCTCGTTGCGGCCGCGATTGCCGTTTCTGGCTTCGGTCCTGCCGCTCACGCGCAATCGGCTCCCAAAGTGACGGGCACCAGTGGCTGTATCTTCCGAAACGGGGGCACCGCGTCCGCCGGGGAGCCAGCGCAGTGCGGCACCAACGGCACAGACAATTTGACCCAAGGCAATTGGACGACTGCAACTGAGGTCAACAACGCGCTGTCCAACCTGCAGAACCAGATTAACAACCTCAATAGCCAAATGGGCGAGGACACGCCCATTGTATCGGATGGCTCTTCGATCCTCGGCAATGGAACGGCGGGAAGTCCAATCCGCCTCAACCCGGCGATCACTAACCAGATCAACAATCATGAGGTTCGTCTTGGCAGCGCCGAGACGCGGCTAGGCAACATCGAGGCGGTTAACGGCCAGCAGAACACTCGGCTGGATAGCGTGGAGGCGGTCAACAACGCTCAAAACACGCGTCTTACAAACGCTGAGTCTGTGAATACGGCTCAAGACACTCGTCTAACCAATGTCGAGAACAAGAATGCCGCTCAAGATGGCCGTCTTGATGCGGTCGAGCAGAAGAACGTCCAGCAAGACAATCGCCTGGATGGCGTGGAACAGAAGAACGCCGAACAGGACATCAGGCTCGGTGCTGTTGAGCAGAAGAACGTTGAGCAGGACAACCGCCTTGATGGTGTCGAGGCTGTCAACAATGCCCAAAATCAGACCCTAGCTAACCACGAGACTAGGATCGGTGGCTTAGAGACAACCGTTGCGTCTCATGGCGTCCGACTTGATGCGGCCGAGAACGTTCTAGCAAGCCATACCTCGCAACTGGCGGATCATTCTACCCGGATCGGCACAGTCGAGACGAAGGTTGCCGGTCTGACTGTAACCGTCGATGACCATTCGACTTGGATCAACAATGTGAATGCCGGCAAGGGCATCACGAATTTCCGTACCAACAGCAACGGCCCGGACGCGGAAGCGACCGGAGCCAAGACTGTTTCGGTCGGCACTGGATCGGTGGCCGCACATGACAACTCGGTGGCTCTCGGTGATGGCTCCAAGACGGATCGGGCTAACTCTGTTTCGGTTGGGACGGCTGGCGCTGAGCGTCAGATTACCAATGTGGCGGCTGGCACGGAAAACACGGATGCGGCGAACGTCGAGCAACTGCGCGCCCTGGCCGCCGCTCTCGGCGGTGGGGCTGCGGTTGGTCCTGGAAATGGTCAGACCATCAACGGTCGATCTTCTGGTGCGGCTGCGGCTGGCTCAGGGATGGATGGCGGCGCTGTCTTGATGCCTACCTATCAGGTTCAAGATCGCGAGTACCGGAACGTAGGCGGTGCGATTGCTGCCCTCGATGACAGCACCGTCAAATATGACCGCAATGCGGACGGCTCGAAGGGCAATCGGATCTCTCTAAGCGGGGGCGACAAGAGCAAGCCGGTCCAGATCAGCAATGTGGCGGACGGCAAGCTGGATCTTGACGCGGTGAACGTGCGCCAACTCAAGGCCGCTGCCGGGGGAGGGAAGACCTATACCGACACCCGCATTGACATCATGAAAGAGTATGTCGATCGCCGCTTTAGCGCGCTCTCTGGTGAAATCGGGGAGGTCCGTAAAGAGGCGAGGGCGGCGGCGGCTGTCGGTCTCGCAACGGCGTCTCTCCGGTACGATCCGAGACCCGGCAAGGTGAGTTTTGCCGGTGGAGCTGGCAACTGGCGCGGTTCAACCGGAATGGCGATGGGTATTGGCTGGAACAGCGAGGACGGCGTTGCTCGCTACAACATCTCTGCAAGCACGGCTGACGGCGAATGGGGCGTGGCAGGCGGAATGTCCTTCACGCTGAACTAAGGGGCGGACCATGAAAGACTACTCAAAAATCCAGTTTGGCGGGTTCCTGGCGGTCGCTGCGGTTAGCTCCCTGACCCTGCTCGGATCGGCCGCGTTGGCACAACAGCCGCTCGTTCCCTCGGCTGCGCCGAAGGCGGAAGCGCCTGCGCCGGTCCAGCCTGCTGCAGCCTCACAAGCGGCGGCTCCCGCTCCTCAAGCCGCCGCGCCTGCAATGGCGCGGCTCGCCCTGGCGAGCGCCATTGTTCCCGGTGAGCCAGTGAGCGATGGCGATTATGTCTCCTCGTCCCGTTTCTATGGTGATTGGCGGCTGGCCTGCGACGAAATCGAGTCCCGCAACCGCCGCGTCTGCCGACTGGAACAGGAACTTGGGATTGCGGGCCGGTGGGCTCTGACTTGGAAGCTGGTCGAGTCCTCTCAGAAGAAGCCGTTCTTCCTCGTCTCGTTCCCGGCTGCCGCTAACCCTGCGAACAAGGTCCAACTGGTGATCGGCGGCTTCATCCGTGAATTTGGTAAGGATGAATGGGCCTGCTCTAGCTCGACTTGTGAACTTTACATCCCGGCCGACACGACGGCTCAACAGTTGATCCTGGGTGCCAATAACATCCGCTTCCGCTATAGCCTCGGCACTGAGACGATCGAGCTTGCCGCGTCCATGAAGGGGTTCATGACGGCGCTCGATACTCTGGTTGATGAGCCTTCCGCCGCTCAAACCGCTTCAACACCTGTGCCGGCTGCAAAGCCGGTGAAGCAGGAGCGGAAAAAGGTGGCAAGCCGTCAATTTGAGACCATCCGGCGCACCAACGATCCCATGCCGGACGCTCTGAAAAAGATTTATGGGGTCAACTGATCGGCAAGCGTTCTAGCAATAGAACGCTGCTATCCTCGGCTGAATGATTAGGGGCAAGACCGTGGCAACTCCGAGCAACAACACCGTTCCGATCACCTATTTTTATGATGATTACCCGTCGATTGGGGCCGCTAAGGCATCGCTGAATGGAACCAAGTGGGGCGGGGACGTTGGGAAGGGCGTTACGCTCACATGGAGCTTGGCGCGGCCCGGCATCTCGAAATACACCTACGCCAAGCGCGATGTTCAAGCCTTCGATCAGGCCGAGGTTGCCGCGATTAATGCGGCTCTCAAGAAGTGGTCGGACGTTGCCGCCATCAAGTTTTCGCAGGTGACGGAAACGAGGAGCAAGGTGGGAGAGCTCCGGTTTGTGGAAAGCACAAGTGTTGCAAGTGCCGCAGCCTTTGTGCCCTCTGAGGCTCCGAGCGCTGGCGACGTTTGGGTTAATCCGAGCACGAGCATTGCTGGCGATCCAATCAATTTCGGTCCCAAGGCAATCATGCATGAAATCGGTCATGCGCTTGGGCTGAAGCACCCGTTCGGCTCTGGTGGCGCCGGCAAGAGCGCCTTGAAGTACGATAGCCTGCTCTACTCTGCCATGGCCTATAACGCTGTGGGGGCAAACTACAAGAACATCCCTGACTTCTATCCTGAAACCCCGATGTATAACGACTTGGTGGCGATCCAGGCCCTCTACGGTCGCAACAAGAAGCACAATGCCGGCAACAACACTTACATTTTCGAAGAAGGCAAGAAGTATTGGCAGGCGATTGATGACGCTGGCGGCACCGATACGATCAGGTACGTTGGAACGGCGGGCGGCACCGTTGACCTGCGGGAAGGCAAGTTCAGCTCTTTGAGTGCTCCGATTTCATGGGCCATGGACAAGTATCTCACTGGCACGGTCACAATCGGCCCGAAGAGCGTGATCGAGAAAGCGATTGGCGGTGAGGGCAACGATAGGCTGATCGGCAACGATGCTAAGAACACGCTGCAAGGTGGGCTCGGCAATGACAACCTGAACGGCGGCAAGGGCGATGATCGGCTTTATGGCGGTTGGGGCTCGGACGTTCTGACGGGCGGCACTGGCAAGGATGCCTTTGTGTTCGCCACGGATTCCTCGAACGGCGATATCGACCGGATTACGGATTTCAACGTCAAGGACGACACAATCTGGCTGAGCCAAGGCGTCTTTACGGCCCTGCCGAAAAAGGGCGCTCTCGCTTCGAGCTTCTTCAAGATCGGATCGGCGGCCGCGGACGGCAACGATTTCATCATCTACGATAAGGCGGCCGGTCTGCTGTCGTATGATGCTGACGGCGCCGGGGCAGGGGCCGCGGTGGCGTTCGCTCAACTCAAGTCGGGCCTGGCGCTCACCTACAAGGATTTCCTTGTGATCTGATACGAAAGAGGCCGGTCTGTGAAAACGGACCGGGTTTCTCTCTTTTCGGACTATGTGCGGCTGCGGGGCCGGTAGGGGAAACCTTACCGGCCCAACTTTCTTAGGGCGTCGATCCCCTCAATCGGTTCGCCGGTCTCGGCAATGTGCGCCTGATTAAATTGCTCGAGAGCATTTTCCGCGATCATGAGCAATTTGGCCGATTTCGCCCCCTTGTGGTTTGAGGCGTGCTTGCGCTGAATCAGGCCACGTTCCACGAGCTGCTTTGACAGAAGATCCATCTGAGCCCGGAACGCGCCGGTCAATCCGGCCATTTCAGTAGAGGTCGGGGCTTGGCCCTTCGCGTTCTGCTCGGCAACGATCTGCACGAAAGCGAACTGGCGGAGTCGGGCCGCCCCGGTATCGCTCGGGAACCGGCTTGCGAGAATGGCTTGCAACAGGGCCTCGGCGGGAACCTCAAGGCTGGCGGCCGCCTGGGGGGCGGCAACCTCCTGCTTGGCCTCGTCGGGATCTGCACCGTCGAGAACGTCAATCGCAAAGTCGAGTAGCCGCCCGATCGTCACCGGAAGCCGCTCCGTCCGGCTCTCTGCAAGAGCGACTACGCGCTCGTAAGTCTCTGCGCTCACGAATGCCTTGGTCTCTCTCATATCGGCCAGGAGCGCCTTCTGAGCCTTGCGCCAACTGGCATGATATTTGGTACGCGGGTTCATTACTTCTTAGCCACCGACTGAAAGAGCAGGGTGTTCGGGTGAGGCAGGTCGGACGCAGCCCATAGTCCGCGCTTCGCCTGCTTGGCCGTCAACTCTGCCACGAGATAAGGCATATAAACAGGCTTTGCGTCGTTTGAGAATGACGCGAACGCAAAGCCTTGTGAAACAAGAATAGTTCCAAGGTCTAGGGTCTGTCCTCCAACCTGGGCCGTGCAAACGACGATAATGGTCGCTGGCGCCCCGGCGATCTGCGCGACCGGAACACAAGAGGGAGAGGTGTCACGGATCACGGCGGCTAGGTAGCTCAAGGATGCCTCGCCGCAATCGACGGTTCCCCCGGCCTGATTTGTGAATGTTGTCCCTCGGATGCAGGCTTGGACCCCGTAGAGGCGCATCCTCTGGCCGTTCTGCTGCCAGGTGTCGCCGGTCTCGAAGGTCACGCCTTCTTTGGGAATGCCAAAGGCTGGCTGTGCCGGAGCCGGAGCCTGAGCGGCGGCCGGAAGAGGGGAGGCGAGGGCCAAGGCCCCTGCAATCAAGGGCGCAAGGAAATACGTTCCCCCGCGCTGGTGGGTTTTGGTCACGATCTCTCTCCGTGCCGGTGATGGGGACTGCCTAGCAGTCGTAGCCGTCGTTATTGTTGGTGATGCAGGACACGTTGTAGCCGGAGCCTGAAATCAGGTACTTGCAAACACTCGTCCCGTTGCCGTCCTTGGTTCCGGCCGCATTGCAATCGAATCCGGCCTTCACAAAGTTATCGAGCTTGCCGCCCTTGCCGCATCCGAATTGGCAGGCTTTCAGAATCGAGGATTGGGTCAGGGTGGCGCACTCGCCTTTGTAGCAAACGCGCTGCCCGATTGCCGATGTGAGGCCGCGCCTCTGCGCGAGGCTCCATTGATCGTTCTGGTACTGCATCCAGGCCGCGACCTGCGCCTTTGGGTCGTTCAAGAACTGGTCGGGCGTCCCGCTGTAGTATTGGGAGAATGTACCGCCTGTGCGGTTTCCCGGCGCTGAGCAGAACTGAAACGCGCCATAGCACGTGACCCCATTCACGACGGGGGACGTTGAGCCAAAATTGCCTTCACTGGCGCTCACGTTCGAGGCGTAGTCGGCACAGTCGGCCGACATTCCCGCGTTCATGAGAGAGACGGCATTTTCGCCGGCAAGGGCGGCGCTCGCCAAGAGGCAGAATGCGGCGGCGAGGGTAGGGCGGGACCGGCGCATTACCTGGACACCTTCACCGGGTTCGTCTCAACGCCGGAATAAGTCTGCGCGAAGATCTTGGAGTAGTCGGTTGCCAGAACAGCCGTTCCGCCCTGCAAGAGCGTTCCGTCCGCGACCGTCACTTTTGAGCCGTCGGCGCGTTTAAGAACAAGCTGGAACGGGCATTCGCTCTGCATACTGCACCCGCTCGTGACCTGCGAAAGCATCCACTCGCCTGCGGGGGTCGAGATCCGGGCCGTGTAAATATCAGGGTTACGGCGGGGATTGCCGACTGGCGCTAAGTCGGCCTGATCCCAAATGCCATCAGGATCTTGCGCGACGTTCTGGTGCGTCAATTCCGGCTTCAAGGTGTAGCCTGGGGGAAGCTTCTGTTGCTCTGCAAGGGCCAAGGAGGCACAAGCCACAGAAAGAGCTGCTATCAGGGTGAATTGTGAAAACCGCATGGTTCAGCGCTCTTTGATGAACTGCACGATCCGCCATGCGAGGCGGATAAGACGATAGGCTCCGTAGGCCAGGCCAAGCGCCGTCAGGCCGGAAACCACAATGGTGTATGTCGAGCTGTCGCCCATCCATTTGACGGGCCAGGTCGGATCGAACAGGTGAATAGCGAAGTCGATCACATAGAACACGGTATAGAAAACCGGGCCGACATAGCCCCATACCGCCGCAAGCGCGATCAAACCCAAGCCGCCAAACAGCACCGCGCTATCGAGACGGCTGCCTCGGGGCTCTGGCACTTCTTCGTATTGGATGAATGGCGGCTCGCGCGACATCGTTCCTGTCCTTATTCGGCTCCGGTCAAATTGAACCAGAACCGCTTTGTCTGCCCTCCATACGCCAGATCGACATAGTAGGGCTTTTCTTTCCTTAGCCTATTTTCCACTGCCTGCGGGTCGATGCAGGCGTGTGGGGCCTCGCAATTGAGTTCAGAAAAGCGGGGTGTGTTCTCCACAACAAGCGCCGTACATTGGCCGCCCTGTTCGTCAGTGATGTAGTGGCCCTCGTCGTTCTGCCGAGCGCTGACCTTACCTGCGGCGCAAGGCTCATAAGGCACGTGGCCCGGCGCGCTTGCGTTGCCCTCTGAGCAAACCGGCCACGGCTTTCCCATAGCGAGCTGTTTGAACAACTGCGTCATGACCGGAACGCAGTACGGGATGCCGCTCCACGAGGGCGTGGACGCCGCCGCGCAAAGCAAGACTTTGCACCCGAAAGAGGCGTCCTGGGCGACAGTGGGAGAAGCCGCAGAAGCCAACAATATCAACGCTATTTGTGCAGGGTTTCTCATAAAAACATTTACCTTGCGTTATGAGTTATGTTAATAACGCAATATTAATTGCATAGCAAGGAGGCGCAGATGCGCTCGGCTCTCGTAGCCACCCTTCTGATAGCTGCCGGACCGGCTCACGCGACCACGACGGGAACGCCTGACGCGGCTCCCCTGTGCGAGCCGGTTGAGGCTGGCCTTGTGCTCAAGCTGGTGGAGGAGGAGGCGAACAAGCAGGGCGTCGATGCGAAACTTGCGCTCGCGATTGTCGAACAGGAATCCGCCAATGGAGCGCGGGTTAATTCAGACAAGAATGCGCGTGGCCCAATGCAGCTAATCCCCGGCACGGCTGCCATGTATAAGGTCAAAGACATTTGCGACCCTGCTCAGAACATTCGCGGGGGCGTGGCCTTCCTTAAGGATCTCGCCGCTGAGTTCGGCGGCAACGTCTTCCTGATCCTCTCTGCCTACAACGCCGGTCCTGGGCGCGTGTACGACGCCAAAGGCGTTCCTCCGATTTCTGAGACTGTGCGCTACGTCGCGACGGTCGCCAACTCTTACTACGGTTTCGACAACTCCTTGAAGGGCGGTAGCCGCTCGGGAGCCAGTCGGAAAAAAAGCGACGGCTGCACAAGAGCCCGACGCATCACGCACTGACGCCTCCGGTCAAAAGTGGATCGGCGGCTCGGTTCTTTATGTTGACTGAGGACTAAGCCCCAATGAACAAGACTCATATATACGTGCCAAGCTTGACGACCCTCGGGCTCGTCGCGGCGGTCGCCCTGATCGGCACTGTCGCAAGCATTGACCCGGCCTTTGCGCAACCGGCTGCTGGCGGAGCCTTCCAGCCTATCGAGACAGCCTTTGGTCAAATCCTGTCGTTCCTGACCGGAACCTTTGCGACCACGGCTGCGACCATTGCCGTTGCGGTGGCTGGCTACCTTGCTCTGACATCCCGCATTCCCTGGATGATGTGCTTCTCGATCGTCGTCGCAATCGCCTTCATCTTCGGCTCGGCACAGATCGTCAGCACCCTTTCGGGTGGCCTCGGGGGCGGCTAATGGACGACGTAAAGCCCCATCTCGATCACCTTGTTGGCGGCCTCACGAGGCCGCCAATGATGCTTGGCATTCCATACGTTCTCTTCGTTTTGGAGTTCTGCCTTGTCGTCCTGATCTTCATCAACACCAAGAACCTTCTCATGTTCTTTCTGGTGATCCCGGTTCATGCCGTCGCCTACCTGCTGACGGTTCGGGACGCACGATTTGTTGACATCATTCTCGTTCGCTTCGGGCGCTGCCCGTTCACCCGCAACCGCTCCTTTTGGGGCGGCGACTCCTATACGCCTTAAGTGAGACCCGGCATGAGCCAAGTGAACAAGGCCGTTCGTCCTCTCCTGTCCTTTGGGGCGGTTGCATCTCGCGAAAAGAAAATCGCCGATATGCTGCCGTATCTGCGGCATGTGGATGACCAGACCATCCGCACAAAGGACGGAATGCTCATGTCCTTTGTGAAACTGGACGGCTTTTGCTTCCAGACGGCGGACCAGGCGGCCATCAATCAAAAGCTCGAAGGCCGGAATACTTTCGTCCGCGCACTGAACGACAGCCGCTTTGCGGTCTATTCTCACATCATCAGGCGGGAAATTCAGCCTTCAATTCCCGGCCAATTCAATAATGATTTCTGCGACCTGCTGAACAAGCGTTACTCTGAGGCGATCCGCGATCAGCGCATGTTTGTGAATGACCTTTACCTGACGGTCATTCGCAAGGGCTTTGATGGCAAGGTCGGCATGGCCGATAAGTTCCTCAAAGGCGTTCGCAAGGTTGTCGGCGTCTCGGCCGCCGAACTGGACAAAGAGGCGCGCAAGGAACTGCAAGAGGTTGTCAGCAATCTAAGAGAGCAGTTTTCCCCTTACGGCGCTCGGGTGCTGTCGCTGGTGGCTCGCAGTGGCTCCGTATATTCGGAGCCCTGCGAGTTCCTGGCCCAACTCCTGAACGGTGGCGTCGAGATCCCCATGCTTCTCCCGCGCATGGGCCTCGATACCTACCTCCCGACGCGCCGGGTCACTTTCGGCAAGCGCGCCTTGGAGCTGCGCGGCCCTGTGACCGGCGACAATCGCTATGGCGGAATGGTCTCGATCCGCGAATATCCCACTCTGACTGGGCCGGGGATGCTTGACGGGCTCCTCAAGATTAAAGGCGAGTTCATTGTTTCACAATCGTTCGCCATTCAAGACCGCGCTCCGGTCCTGTCGCAGATCGGCAAGGTCGAGCGCCAGATCGGGGCCTCGGACGAAGGCGGAACCGAAGTCGAAGAGATTATTTCCTTGGCTCGGGATGAGCTTGTCTCGGGCCGTGCTGTGTTCGGGGAACATCATCTGACGGTCCTCTGCCTCGGCAACACAATTGCCGATATGGAGCGGTGTGTTCAGGACGTTACCAACGAAATCCAGCAACTCGGGATCACCGTTGTTCGTGAGGATATGAACGCTGAGCCCTGCTTTTGGGCTCAAATGCCGGGGAACTTCCCCTATATCGCTCGCCGCGCCCTGATTACGTCGCGCAACTTCATGGGCTTTACCTCGCTCCACAACTTCGCCCTGGGCCGCCGCGACGGCAACCATTGGGGTCCGGCGATCTCCCTGCTGCAAACGACAAGCAGCACCCCCTATTATTTCAACTTCCACCGTCGCCAAGTCGGCAACTTTACCGTTGTGGGTCCAACCGGCTCCGGTAAGACCGTGGCGCTCTCCTTCCTCATGGCTCAAGCCATGCGGGTGCAGCCGCGCCCGCGCTGCGCCTACTTCGACAAGGACAGGGGCGCGGAAGTGTTCATTCGCGCCATGGGCGGAAGCTATGAGGTTTTGGAGCCCGGCATCCCGACTGGCTTCAACCCTCTCCAGCAAGCCGATAACCCCTCGAACCGGGAGTTTGTGAAAAACCTCCTCCGCTTCATGGTCCGGCCTGCCGATAACCGCGAGCTCTCGGCGGAACAAGAGAAGATCATTGAGGGTGCCGTCGATCAGATCTTTGAAGTGCCGGCGACGGAGCGGCGTCTGTCGGATGTGGCCATGCTCCTGCGGGGCCGGGAGAGGGCAGGGCACGATGACCTGGCCTCACGCTTCGAGGTTTGGCTGAACGCTCGGGGCTGGCTGTTCAATAACCCGGTGGACTCGTGGTCGGTCGGAAATGGGATCTTCGGCTTCGATATGACCAAGATCCTCGATGACGACGATCTGAGGACGGCGGCCCTCGGCTACATCTTCCACCGCATCGAAGGTCTTATGGATGGCTCTCCCTTGATGCTGTTCATCGACGAAGGCTGGAAGATCCTGCGCGATCAGAAGTTCTCCGGCTTCCTCAACGATAAGCTCAAGACGATTCGTAAGCTCAACGGGTGCGTCGGCTTCGGGACGCAATCGGCCAAAGACATTGTGTCGGCCGACATCGCCCATACCCTACTCGAACAGACCCCAACCAACCTGTTCTTCCCGAACCCAAAGGCGGATGAAGAAAGCTACCTGGGCGGCTTCAAGCTGTCGCTAAGGGAGTTCAGGTGGGTCCGTGAGACGGCTCCGGAAGCTCGCCAGTTCCTCATCAAGCATGACTTGGACTCGGTGATTGCGCGCCTCGATCTCTCTCACATGCTCGATCTTGTGAAAGTCCTCTCCGGCAATGCCGATAGCGTGGCCGAATGCGAGGCCCTTCGGAAGCAGTACGGCGACGATCCTGCGGCATGGCTGCCGCATTTCTGCGGATGGAAGGTCGGCAAATGAGAAAGGTTGCTCTCTCGCTCCTGGGCGCGCTCGTCACGACGGGCGCCCTCGCGCAAGTTCCGGTCAATGACGCCGCCCGCCTCAAGGAAGAGGACAAGACCGCGCGCTGCATGTTGCGCTCCCGCACCTACAAGGACAACACCCTCAAGCCAACCGAAGGGGTCAAGGGGAGTGTCGTCGCGCCTCAATCCGGGGGCACGTCGATGAACGCCGGAACCTCCTACGTCATTGGGCCGGGGCAAGTCTCGGGCGTGGTGAATGGGGTCGATGTAGGGGCTCTGATCGGCGGAACCCTCGGCGTGATCAATGCCGTCCAGGGCAAGAACTATGCTGCGATGGCTCAATCAATCGGCGCTCTGGCCGCCGTGATTGAGGCGAACATGCAGGGGCTCAACCAGGGCAAGGCGCAGATCGGAAGCGTTCAGTCCTTGCAGGGCGCTTGGGACCAAAACTCGCAAGCCAGGATCGGAATGGTCGGCGTGTGGGGGCAGGCGATCCAGGCCGGTTCGATCCGCCTCCAGTACGAGAACGACAAGCTGCTCCGGCTCCTCGATGAAGCCAGTCAGCGTCAAAAAGCCCTGAGCTTTGATCCCTCGACCGTGCGGCTGGTCGATGACCAAGCCCAACCTCAACAAGCGAAGTAAAGGACAGTCGAATGCGTTCCATTCGCTCGATTGCTTTTCTGACCGGCCTTCTTGCGGCGACCGCCCCTGCGGTGGCGCAAGTGCCGGTGATCGACTCCGCTACGCTGTCACAGGCGACGCAGACTGCCTCAAATACGGCGTCGATCATGCAGACCAATCAACAGATCATGCAGACGGTGCAGGAGACGTTGAAGGCTGTTACGGGCAACCGGCAGACCGGCTCGATTGCGAGCGCGGCCCTTGGGTCGGGCTTCAATATGTCCGGTGCGCCGTCCCTCTCCTCGATCCTCGGTGGCGGACAGATGGCCTGGGGCAACCTGGGCGAGTTCGGGCAGGTTGCGGCCGGGATCATCAACGGCCTTAAGCTGGTGAATACCCTGACAGGTCTCAGCGGCTCTAGCTCGACCGGCACTGATAAAGCCTATCAGGGCGCGGTGAACACGGCGACGGCCCTGCAAGGGTTGGTGGCCGGAACGCAGTCCGCGGCCTCTTCGCGCACGAATGCGTTTCAGGCTGCCGGGGGCATGATTGGAACCGCGCAAGACATCAAGGGCTCTATCGACCAGAACAGCCAGTTGCAGGTGCAAACCGGCCTGACTGTGAATGAGCTGATCGGCGTTATGAACGCCGCCAATGCCGCCTTGAATGCACAGCAAATGCAGGAACTTGCCGGGCAAGCTCATGCCGCGAAAGTGCTTTCCTTCGACTCCTCCTCTGTTCGGCTGGTTGCCCCCTAACATGACAAGATTTCTGACCCGATTGGTAGCTGCTGCCGCGCTCGGTGTGTCCGTCCTCGGGCTCTCGGCCTGTGCGGGACACAAGGAACTCAAGGCTCCCTGCTCGCTCTCCGGCTCCTTCTTTAGCTCAAGCGTCCTCGCAAGCGAGGATTGCGGCGAGTTGAGGCTCCTTAATCAGTAAGGCAAGGGCCGCTCCATGAACAACGTCATTGAAGCACTGTTCAATAAGGTGGACAGCCTTGGGATCTCGGCGGTCCAAGCAATCTACAATCAGCTTGCGACCTCCTTGCAGCCTGTGTTCCTCCTTGGAATGGGGATCTACGTTGCGTTCTGGGGCTATGAAATGCTGATCGGGCGCGTCGGGGTCTCGGCTCCGGTGTTCCTGTGGCGCATTGGCCGCATGATGCTGATTTACACCCTCGCGTTCTCCTGGGGTGACTTTCAGGTTCTCATTGCGGAAGTCCTGACGAAAGCGCCCGATGGCCTGGGGAATGCCGTCTGCCAGGCGGTCGGCGGGGGCGGGTCCAACTGCGCTACCATGTCAACCGGCCTGAGCAACCTATGGATTGCCTCGAACAACGCCGCTCAAAAGATCAGCGCGGCGGGTGGCTCCTGGGGCATTGCTATGGCCTTCCTGAGCTACGTCGTAATCGGTGTGGCGGCGGTGTTCGTGGCGATTGCGGCATTCCTCGTCATTATGGGAAAGATTGCCCTGTTCGTGCTGCTCGGGCTCGCGCCGATCTTTATCGCCCTGTCGCTGTTCCAGATTACCGTTCCCCTGTTTGACGGCTGGATGCGCTCTTGCGCTCAATACGCGATCATTCCGCTGATCGTCTACGGCTTACTCGGCTTCTACATCGTCCTGCTGAGTACGACTGTAAACGATCTGAACGCGGCGGTTGCGGCTGGTGAGCCGACGCTGAAAACCATTGCCCCGTTCCTGCTCATGTGCGTGATCGGGTGGTTTCTCGCCTATCACTGCCTGAGCATTGCACAGGGTATTGCCGGCGGCGCTCGGCTCGGCACCAATGGCCTTGATGGAACCGCCAAGCGTGGCGCGATTGCCGCCGCCCTCCTCGGCGGCAAGGGCCTCTTCCTGACCGGGATCAAGGCGGGCCAAGCCTACCGATACCTGCGGGACCGGAACGCGAACCGGATCGGTCCAAGCCATCTCGAAAAGCAACAAGCTCTCATCACGTCCCAACTGGACAAGAACCGTTCGTAAGCGAGAAAACCTATGTCTGACTTGGCTAGCAATGAAACGCCTGTGCCCCTCGTGGATCCCCGCTATTACAGCGAGGGCGTGACCTGGGAAGCGGCAACCTATCAGCGGATTGCGAACTCCCTGCGAGTGTGGCGCGGCGTGGCCCTGGTCCTCGGCCTCGCCCTGCTGGCGGCGATCGGGCTCCTCGGCTTCCTTCTCCCCCTCAAGACCTTCGAGGTTGTGACCTTGATTGTTGATAAGACAACCGGCTTTGTCGAAGTGGCGCGGCCTCTCGAACAGGGCGGAACGATCTCGAAGCAAGAGGCGGTGACGCGCGGCAATATCGTGCGCTTCCTCCGCGCTCGCGAAACTTACGATCCGAAGGGTCTGCGCGACAACTACGAGCTGGCGTTGCTCTACTCGACCGGGGATGCAAGCCGGGATCTCCAGGCGGAGTTTGACAACTCGAACCTGAGAAACCCTATGCGCCGGTACGGGGCAGACACGACGGTTTCAGTCATGGTCAAGTCTGTGATTTTCCTCAATGACCGGACGGCGGCGGTGCGCTTCCAAACGACCCGGAAGAATGACCGGGAGAACGTAACGGAGCATTGGGTTGCGAATGTCCGCTTCCGGTACACCTCGGAGCCCATGCGCAACGACTACCGCTTTGAAAACCCGCTCGGCTTCCAAGTGACCGAGTACCGCAAAGATCAGGAAACCGTAGGCGCCACTGAGGAGGCCGGAAAGTGAAAAAGCTTCTTTTGTCGCTGGCCGCTCTGGTGGCCATGTCCTCGGGTGCGTCGGCTGAACTGGTTCCTGCGGCCGTCAAGGCGGATCAACGCATTCGGACCGTGACCTATCACAAGGACAATGTTGTTTCGCTCGCCGGAACGCTCGGCGTCTCGACCATGATTGTCTTTGGCGAGGATGAACAGATCGCAACGGTCGCTATGGGCGATAGCGTCTCGTGGCAGGCCGTCCCTGACAAGAGCAAGGCATTCCTGTTCATCAAGCCGCTTGAGCGGGACGCGGTGACGAATATGAACATTGTCACCAACAAGCGGATTTACAACTTCCTGCTCAAAGCTGGCTCGCCCAACAACAAGGATATGACGTTCAAGCTCCGGTTCGATTACCCGGATGAAATCGTGGATGCCCGGATGCTCGAACAGGCAAAGCGCATGGCCGCAATGCCGAATTTCCAGCAACTCAAGCAGAACGCGGCGAATGCCAACCTGGATTATGGCTTCAAGGGCTCAAGCCTGAACGCGCCACAGAACATCTTTGATGACGGCGTGAAGACGTATTTCAAGTTCGCCGGGGAGGTGCCAGGGATCTTCCTCGTCAATCCGGACGGAACGGAAAGCCTCATCAATCACAGGCGGGAAGGGGAGGTGATCGTAGTCGATAAGGTGGCCGCGCAATGGACCCTGCGCGCCAACAATGAAGCGACCTGCGTTTTCAATCTCCGCGCTCAACCGGCTGAAAGTCCTAAGTCAATCGTGACGCCTATTCAGCCCGAAATTCAGATGGTGGGCGAACCGGCTCCGGCTCCGGCTGAGGCTCCCGTTATCAAGGCAAAGGGCTGATCCTCGATGTCGAACATTACATTTGAACCAGAAGACGCCGGATCGGGCCTCCCCCGGCAGCAATCGGGCGGCGGGAACGTGATCGCAAAGATCGTCCTCGTTGCTGTGACCATTGGCGTCCTGTGTTGGCTCTGGCTGTTCAATCACCAGAGCGCGAACACGGTCAAAGAAGACAAGCCAGAGGCGTTCAGCACGGCCCAAGCCAGAAACGTAAGCTTTGACTTCAAAGAGCCGCCGCCGAAAGCAGACAATCGGCTGGTGATCGAACCGCCTCCAGTGGTGACGGCTCCTCCTCCGCCTCCTGTTGCCGTGATCCAGCCCGCGCCGGTCATTGACGATGGCGAGGCGCGGCGGCTGGCCGAAGAGGAGAAGCGGCGTCGGCTGGAAGAGGAGAGGCGGGAAAAGGCCCTGCGCTCCGGTATGCTGATTTTCGATCATGAGACCCCAAACGACGGTTCTCTTGCTGGCGGGGCCGAAGGGGGAGGGGCCTTGCGCGTGGATGGTCCTGAGACTGACTCGAACCGCGCCTTTATGGCTCGGGCCTCGTCGCAGGATGTTGAAATGGCTCGTGCTACCAAGAACAACCGGATTGATGCCCTGATCCCGCAGGGGACCATGATCCGGGGTGTTCTTGAAACCGCCATTCAATCGGATCTGCCGGGAATGGTCCGCGCGATTACGTCTGAGGATGTCTATTCCTTCGACGGGCGGCGGGTTCTGATCCCCAAGGGAACCATGCTGACCGGCGAGTATAAGTCCGGCCTCTCGCGCGGCCAGACAAGGGTTCTGATTGCATGGACCCGCATGTTGCGCGCCGATGGCGTGTCGGTGGCTCTCGGCTCCTATGGCACGGATGGGCTCGGGCGCTCCGGCCTCGCGGGTGACGTAGACAATCACTATCCTGAGCGGTTCGGCTCCGCGATCCTGTTGAGTCTCGTCGGCGGCGTTAGCTCCTTCGTTGCAGGTCTGAACAGCGACGGGCAGACGGCAGTTGCAGGTGGCGGCTCGTACATCCAGCAGCAGGCCCAAAGCCAAGCGCAACAGACCATTGCTCAAACGATGTCCGACCTTGCCAACCAGGCCCTCAAGGACTCGATCAATATTCCGCCCACAATCCACGTCGATCAAGGGACGCGGATTATGGTCTTCGTCAGAAGAGACCTTGATTTCTCTGGTCTCTATCAAGATCCGGTCAAAGAGGCATTGAATGAACTGCGTCGTTCGAGAGCCGTTTACAAGTGAGGCGGTGAGCGTGTGGAACACGCTCCCGACTTTCCTCCGGCAAGCCTGTGAGCCGATTAGACCTTGGCTCGAAGATCCCGAAGTTATCGAGATTATGTGCAATCGGCCTGGGGAGGTTTGGATTGAATCCACCCGCCATGCCGATGTGCAGCGTCATGAGGTGCCGGCGCTATCGAGCCTCCAGATCCAGCGCATAGCCCAACAGGTTGCCAGTTTTACCAACCAGTCTGTGAATGAGGTTACGCCGCTCCTATCGGCGGCTATGCCGTTCGGAGAACGCTTTCAGGGCGTCTTGTCGCCTGCCGCGCCTCAAGGCGGCATGTTCTCGATCCGTAAGCAGGTGATCCGCGACCTTGCGCTAGAAAGCTACCTCGACATGGGGGCGTTCGATAACGTCAAAGTCTCGGGGCCGCGCGAGGTCGATCCTGACGACATAGACGAAACCGATGAGGCATTCCTTGAGCTCCTGGGCGATCCAAGCCCGGAAGGGCGAATGAGGGCAATCCGGTTTGCTGTCGAGAATAAATATACGGTTCTCGTCTCGGGAGGCACGTCGTCGGGCAAGACAACCTTCCTCAATGCGCTTCTCAAGGTCATTCCGCTATCGGAACGCATCTTGAGTCTTGAGGACACTCAAGAGCTAAAGCCACCGCAACCGAACTGGGGCGCGCTCCTGGCGTCCAAGGGCGATCAGGGGCTCGCTAAGGTGACGGTTCAAGACCTGCTGGAAGCTGCCATGCGCCTGCGGCCGGATCGGCTCTTGCTAGGCGAGATCCGCGGGGCGGATGCCTTCACCTTCCTGCAGGCAGTCAATACCGGACACCCCGGCTCTTTGAGTACGGTTCACGCCAACTCGCCACAGGACGCCGTTACCCGCGTGGCGCTCGCAACCATGCAGGCCGGGCTTGGCCTATCCAAATCGGAACTGTCGGAAATCATTCGAGCCACGGTCCCGGTCTTCGTCCAGTTGCAACGCAAGCCCACGCGCGGCGTATCGCAGATCTATTTCAACAAGTACCAGAGGGCAGGGCGGTGAACAGGAAACTCGGCCGGTTTGTGAAGATCGGCGCTCTCGTCGTCTGCGCATTGGCCGTCCTGGGCGGAGCGTTCTTTGTCTGGTCGCTCAACTATGCGGCGGCTACTTACCTCGTGAGCCGTCAAACGGCCATGTGGAAAGCCGTCGCCCTCGATGGCTATTGGAGTGCCACCTTCGACCAGGTGGTTGCCTATTGGGGGCATCCAATGGTCATGAAGCTTGTCACGGTTTCCACAGTCGCGCTCTTTTGTGAAATCCTCGCCCTGGTGGCGATCGGCGCGCTGATCCACTTCCAGCCCTGGAAGGTGAAGGCCCCCAAGGGCTCGGCACGCATTGCGACGGAAACCGATTTGAAGAAAGCCGGTCTGCTCGATGGGGTGCCGGGCAAGTCTATCGTCCTCGGCTCCTACAAGGGCAAGAAGATCCGCTACAGCGGCGATAGCCATATCTACGTGAACGGTCCGACCCGTTCGGGTAAGGGTGTCGGCTTCGTCCTAACCAATGGCCTCGAATGGCGCGGCTCCCTGATTGCCCTCGATGTCAAAAAGGAGATGTGGCAGGAGGTCGGGCCTGCGCGCCTCGCGATGGGGCAGGAGGTCTTTCTGTTCAGTCCCGGCTCCGCGGAGTCCCATTGCTGGAATCCGCTCGATACCGTCTCGGGCTGGCCGCGCCGGTCCACTGAGATTGAGAATATCGCCAATACCCTGATCCCCTCGCCGGAGAAGGGAGATGCCTTCTGGACCGCAACCGCCCGAAGCATCTTCGCGGGGCTCTTAGGGTACGTCCTCGATAGCAAGCGGATGGAAGGGCGGCGGACGATCCGCTCTGTCGTGCGCCTGTTCAGCACCGGCAAGGAACTTGCTGCCGTCATGAGGCAGATCTTGCAGGATGAACCGGACCTGCACCCCTATGTGGCAGACAAGTTCCGGCAACACATAAGCCGCGATCCTGAGCAACGGCCCTCGTTCGAGGCTCATATCATGACCGCGCTCAATGCCTGGAACGGCGCACTCATGGCGGCCGCCACAAGCCGGAGCGACTTCGACATTGCGCAACTGCGGCGGAAACCCTTCACGGTGTTCATAGGTACGCCTGCCGGCGATCTCGGGTCAGCGGAAGCCCTCATTCGCCTATTCATCCAACAGGTTCACGATGTCCTCATGCGTGAGCTGCCGGGAAAGGGTGAGCCTCACAAGCTCCTCATGATGCTCGATGAGTTCTACCAGTTTGGACGCCTGCCGGAGATTGTCGACAAGACGCCGCTCGTCGCCGGCTACGGGTTCAAGATTGCCATTATCGCCCAAAACATCCCGCAATTGGATGCGCGCTATGGCAAGCCCATCCGTGAAATGCTCCTCGGCAACATGGATGTGAAACTCAACATTGCCGTAGGCGACAAGGCCACGGCGGATTACGTCTCGGAAGAGTTCGGCCGCCACTACGTTCTGCGGGAGGGGTGGAGTTCTTCGCCAGGGAAGGGGGATATGGGGCTTCGCTCCAACTCTCGATCTGGCCGGTTTGAGGCGGAACCTCTCATTAGCTCGGACGCGGTTCGCCGCTTCGACAACCGCAAGTCTCTGCTCCTCGTGCGCGGCCACAACGGCGCGGTCCTCGACAAGCTGCATTTCTTCCTGGATCGGGACTATATCGAGGCTCGTAAGAGAGTAGCGCACCACGGCGAGGCCCTGAATGTGCCGGTCCTCGAACCGCTCAAGGAGGGGCCGCTGTTTGAACAGGCTCCCGAGGCGGTGGCGGCTGAGCCGGAGCCGGAGTCTGTGAAACCAACCCTTGCTGCGCCGGAGCCTGCGGCCGCCATTGCTGCTCCTGCGGCGGCTCCGACGCCTGAGCCTTATCTGGTCCAGGCGCTTGAGCCTGTATCGGCTGCCGTGGTGCCTGCGAGTGCCGGCGAGGATGAAGAGGAGAGTTTCAGCCTCGATCTACCGGCCTTCGGAAGTCTCAAGAAGCTGCTGGATGAGGCTGATGCGGTAGCGAGAACCCATCCTGTCGTCGCACGGCTTAAGAAGGTAATTGAAGAGGATGCGAGCGCCGGACTGGTGGAGCCGGGGACCGATTTAAGCGCCTTCATTCGGGCGTGAGGGTGGTCAGGACCTATGCGCGGAAGCCTTTTAGCACCCATGCAATAGTGATCCCTAGAACAAGGCAGGCGAGGGGCGGAAGAAATGACCAAAGAACGAAGTTCTTAATGGCTTCATTCCTTATGGCTGCTACTTGCAAATCGTGTCGCTCCCGCCGTGCTTCGGCACGGCACCTTGCAAGTGGCAACTCGTCTACAGTAAAATTGTCGAAGTGCTTTTGCCCGCAGTGTGGCGCATTGTACTCATGGAACATGGGTACATTAGCTTGCTCTGACCTAGACCGCTCATAGATCAGGTAGCTTGTTGCAATAAGCCAAGCCAACGATAGAAGTGACCAAAGTCTTAGAAATCCGCGTTTCCAACGTACCGCCATCAATCATCTACCTGCTTCGAACAATCTCATAGAGGCCGAGCAAATAGCACCCTCACCGTGTTCCGTATGTTTTCGAGTATCCATTCAAACTCGATGCCCTTTAGACGGGCCGCAACAAGAGGATTGTTGAGGTACTGCTCTGAAGTGCCCAAAATCTCCGCCTCCGTTTGGAGGTATCGCGCGGTTTCACAAACTTTGGCATTCCTCATGCGAACCGCATCACCGCCGAACGGCTGGCCTGCAAGAACCTTCTCTTGGATGATGTGCTGCCTACCGGCAAAATCCACGAGTAGGCCATCTACATCTGGTAGATTTTCTTGGACGTTTATCCTGCCGGGTTGATCGTATAGGCTAACTGTAAATTGTTGACCGTTAGAGTCATTCAGCAAAAGCGACTGGCTACGCACTACGGTGTGAATATATTGCGCTAAATAGTACAAACGAAGCTTATGCTCCTCGAATACAGAATGCTCCCGGCTCGTTTGGAATGTCTGCTGCATTATTCGGGTTTGCTCGGCGTTCTCCTTTGCCGTGTTTTCAAGCTCCCGCTGCTGATCTGCTAGGACCTGGCGGGTCTCTTCTAGCTCTTTGCGCTGGAGGCTGAGTTCTTGGCGTTGAAGCCAAGTCGCAACAATGAGCCAGAGAAAGGCGAGGGGCGCGACAAAGCCTGAAAGGGTGTCTCCAATGGTGTCCGCTGGAGCTGTGGCTAGATCGTTCCACCGGGGGACAACGATAAGCACTGCAATGAGAAGCCAAAGGGCTGTGGCAATCCAACCTACAAGCATAACCGACCACTTACGAAACAACGGAACCTCAAGCTTAACGGGGAGCGCCGTCGCGGAGAAGATCCGTTGATAGACTCCTATTCACGAGCCCCGAAATCGGATTCGCATAACCTTCAGTATGGATAAAGCCCCGCGCGGCCCTGGACCTAAGCGAGGCACAGGGCCGCGTGGCCGACGGCAGTCGGAGCTAAGGGCAGGGCCAAGCCTTGCGTAAAGCTTCTTCCACAATTTCATAGAACACGTTGTGCAATATAGCTGGGTTGTTATCCATGTAATTGATAACGATACGTATCGCTTGAACGGTATTTGCATTTGACGGGGAGCAGAATCGATCACCTCGTGGCAAACTGCTTCCATAATAAAACATCGCGCCAATCATTCCGGCACACATACCTTGGTTAATTGGATGGTCACGTTTGTCATTATCCAAATAGCCCCTGCAGGCAGTTGTCATGTGATTGCCCCTTAATATGCCTTGATCTTGAGCAGAAACGGCAACCGGGATAAGACAAAGTATAGTACTAAGAACAACTTTCGCAGACACAACAGCCCCCAAGCTTTGATTTACGACAACCTAGCCCAAACATCTTCCGTGCGGAAGGCGGTCATGCAGACTTGCGCTGTGGAATCAAGCCGAAGTGCGATGGTTTGCGGGCATCGGTCCCCGGTCGGTCAGGGACTGCCGGGGCGGAGCTGATCAGGGTTGCACAGCCCCGGCAGTCCCAGATCCAGAGAACTCATCAGGACCTCTTTGGGTGTGCGATAGCACAGGCACTTGCGCGGCGTCCCATTGAGCCGATCACAGATCTCAAACAGAGCCTCCTCGGGCAAAGTGGCAATGTCCGCGTCCCGTGACAGAAAGCGCCGAACCCGGCCATTGGTGTTCTCGACCGTGCCTTTCTGCCAGAGGGCCTGTGGCTTGCAGAAATAGCTGTCCATGCCGAGCTTCTGCTTGAGCAACGGGTAATAGGCAAACTCCGTCCCGCGGTCGAACGTGATCGTCAGACGCGCCGTCTCCGGCAGGACTTTCAGCTTCTCGATCATGCCGGTCATGACCCCGGTCGCATTGCGATCTCGGTTGCGGGTCAGGATCGTGTAACGGCTCTGGCGCTCCGTAAGTGACGTAAGGTTGTGCTTGCCCAGCTCCTTGCGGAACATCATCAGATCGCCTTCCCAGTGACCAAAGCTGGTGCGGGCTGCGATCTCCGGTGGACGCTGCTCGATGGTGTTGCTCGCCGGAATGAAAAGACCGCGAGGCTTGCGCTGGTAGCGCACACGCCGCCGGCGCCGTGCCATGGGCAGATCCTGGTACAGCCCGAGCTTTTGTCCTTGGGAGCTGTAGACGAACCGGTAGATCGTCTCGTGCGACAACCGTTCAGGAGCACCGGATACCCGCAGACGGCCGGCAATCTGCTCTGGCGACCATCCAGCTTTGAGGCGATCCATGACATAGACCGCGAGCACCAGTTTGCGGGAGAGTTTGCCCAGACGCTGACGCCGGGCGCGGGCTTGCATGTCGGCGGCCACATGGAAATAGCCGCGATACAACGGCTCTTCATCGTGAACCCAGTTCCGTTTGATCTCGCGGTAGATGGTCGAGCGATGCCGCTGCAGGCGGTCGGCGATCACACTGATCGGGATCTTGGCCGCGTGCATGCGGGCGATCTCACGCCGTTCAGCCAGGCTCAGATGGATGTAGGGCAGGGTCATTCAGCCTCCGAGTGCAAATCCTTTGTTTGTAACGGAATTCGCACTTCAGAATAGAATCCATCGCGACACCACGCGTGTCAGAACTCATTAGACAAGTCACTGATTGTCCTCATTTGAGATGTCACCTCTGGGAGTGACTGCTGAGAGCTCAGCCCACCTTGAACAGGCTCTTGGCCTGCCCTCGCCGGCGAGGTGCTTTGCGGCTGCGGCTCATGTCGAGCTCCTTCTGCCGCTCGGCGATATAGGCTAGAACCGGCCCCAGCCGCTTGTTCTCGACAACTGCCGCCTGCTCCACCTGCTGGCGGCGGTCAAAGGTTCTGTACGGCAGCTCCAGGCCCTTGTGCTTGATAGCAAAGCGCCCATCCGGATAGTCGTAGACGGTCACTCGCTGGCGGGCGAGGGACAGCGTGATCGCGCTCGGCTCGAGAATGAACAGCACCTGGTCGTACTGCAGGGTCAGACTGCGCGAGACCGTCCGCTCCTCCCGCCAGGCGAACACGTCATCCAGCTCATCGTCTTCGCTGAGCGGGCGATGCAGGTCCTTGTCGCTGTAGGGCGCTTTGGCAAAGCGGCGGTTGAAGTCCGCCATGAACGCCGGCAGGAAGGCATTGCCCGCCTCAAGGGTTGAGATCCCAGCCAGACGCAGCTCCTTGACCAGCCGGTCCTGCAAGGTGCCATTCGCGCGCTCCACGCGGCCTTTGGCCTGCGGAGCATTGGCGCAGATGATGTCGATGTTGAGCTGATGCAGCGCCCGGCCGAACTGGGTCATGCCGTCACCTCCCACGGCTCCTCTGCCGTTGACCCGGAAGACGGCGTGCTTGTCGGAGTAGAACGCCACCGGCTTGCCGTAGGCCTCCAGGTACTCCCGGGTCGATCGGAAATAGTCGAAGGTCGACTCGGTCTCGACGAACTTCAGATGCATCAGCCGGCTGGTGGCATCGTCAATGTAGACCAGCAGCGTGCAGGGCGGACCACGATCCTCAAACCAGTAATGCTCGGAGCCATCGATCTGGACGAGTTCGCCGACGCAATCACGCCGGTAGCGCGGCTGGTGCACGCGCTTGAGCCGCTGTTTGCGGTCCTGCCACAGGCCCGCCGCGAGCATCCAGCGCCGGATCGTCTCGACGCCCAGATCGATGCCGTGCCGCTCGGCGAGCTTCTCGCAGGCAAGGGTTGGACCGAAATCGGCATAGTTGGCCGTGATGAGCGCCAGCACCTCGGCGCGCAGCGCCGCCGGGTAGGAGCGGTTGCTGGGCCTGCCGCGCCGGCGCGACACCAAGGCCGCGGGACCGCCGGTCTGATAGGCCTTGAGCAATCGGAACACCTGACGCCGTGTGATCCGCAGCAACTGGGCAGCTTCATTGACCGTGATGTGCTCTGCCATCACGTCGCGCAGAACATGCATCCGGTCGATCTCGGGACGGCTCATGGCAAGGACCACCATAGAAACGAAGCTCTCTGCTGCAAATGACACCGGGAGGAGGTGACATTTGTAACGAGGAGAGCGGTGACATCTCTATCGAGGACCTACACACGCGGATTCGCATAAGACTATTTATGGAACCAGAAGTTGCGCAAACCCTTACCAAACAACGATAAGATGCATGCTCATCAAAGCCGCCGTTAACGATTCCGGGTAGCCCAATCGACTTCACAAACAGTTTGGCGGGCCTTGCCATCCTTGACATACAATGCATTTGCATTACATTCAGAAATGCAAGTGCACTACCACCTACTTGGGAGGCTGGAATGGGCGAACGTACCATCTTCGAAATCGAAGCGACCATTACCGAGCGCGGCCAGACGACAGTCCCAGCGGCGGTCCGGAAGATGCTGGCCGTCCGCAAGCGTGGCCGCGTCGTCTTCTGCGGGATGCCTGACGGCACGGTCGTGATCGCCAGCAAGGAAGAGGAAGAGGTCCATACGGATCCAGTGATCTCCGAGTTCCTCGGGTTTCTCGAACGGGACATGGCGGAACGGAAGACTGCCGCCATCCGTCCGGTGCCACAGAACTTTCTGGACGACCTGCGCGAGCTCTCCGACGTGGAAATCGACCTCGACAGCCCCCTGACGGATGACGACGAGTGAATGAGCCGACGATCGTCGTCAACGGGTGGAAAATCTACGCCCACCCGGTCTTCCTCGACCAGCTTGAGGCTTACCAGACCGATTTCCACGCCGTCAGGGCGAAGCACCCAAAGGACTACAAGACCAAGAAGGCGACCAAGCTCTACGCGGCCCTGCTCAAGACGGCGTTCGAGGTCATCCCCGCCGACCCGACGAACCCGGACTTCCGGCAGGGATCGACCCTCGGGGACGATAACAAGAACTGGTTCAGGGCTAAGTTCCTCCAGCAGTTCCGGCTATTCTTCCGCTATGCGGAGGACAAGAAGACGATCGTCATCGGCTGGGTCAACAACGAGGACACCAAGCGGGCCTACGGCTCGAAGACGGATGCCTACGAGACGTTCAAGAAGATGCTCAAGGCCGGGATCCTCCAGGCGGTTGGGACGAACTCTTGAAGGCTTCCGCCGATGACCAAGCCGTAGGGCGACTGAAAGCCGGGTCGGGAAGGGAGTAGCCCCTCCCCTCGACAGGGACAACGCCAGACCCTTCCGTTCTGCTTCTCTGCTCACCAAAATGAAAACCCGCCACCTGGCGGGTGTCTCGTCCCTTGAGCCGGATCACGCGGCCAGTGCGGCTTCCTCCTCCTCGCGGCTGTCGATCTCGGTTTGGAGCAGTGCGACGGCCGCGCGCAACACGTTGATAGCGGCATCCTATCAGATGAGCGGGGCCACTGTCCGCTCGACCACCTTCCGCACGGTCTCCTTTGCCTCGGCGTAGGTGCGGAGGTGACCGAGCAGGCGAGAGTGAGCCGCCAATATCTCTATACGCACTTCAAGGACACCATCGAGCAACTCCGCACGGATGGGCATCATCAGGCGGTGGACGTAGACGGTGAGACCGTCCCTGCTGGTGAACGTCACTAATAATTTCTGCGCGTCATTAAAAGTTTCCGCGAATCAGCCTGCTGCCATTAATTTTTTCTGTGGCATCGCCCGACTTCATCGCCGCTTGGAATTTTGCGTAAAAGCGGCGAGCTTTCCTCGCCCCATCGTAAGGATCCAGTCAACTGTCAGCATGACGAGGAGCGACGCGCCGACAGGACTAGAACGGCTACGGTAACATTGGGTGCGTCCCAGGCAGTCAGAGGCATCATCTGCGTCCGCGTGGGGTTAGTATCTAGGAATGCTTGAAACCTGAGACATCGACCGGCCGGAACCACACGACAGAAGCCTGATCATCAAGCAGGCAGACTAGATTAGCATTTTCCCATGCGGGCGCTTTGCCGAACTCGTCCCTGGCGCTCTTGATAGCCTCAGGGCGTGTCGCCGCCACGATCCGGGTAGGATGGGGAAATCAGGGTAAGGCGACCGGTCTGAAGATCGCTCTCGCCAATTTGATATGTGAAGAAAGCCAATGTCTGCCTCGCATTTGTACTACGTACAACCGATCCGGGCGGCTGGCGGACAGAAAGGTCGAGCAGCCGCCGTCAAACTGCTGCGCGCTGTGCTGTACACAGCTCACGCCTTCTCAAACAGCATTCCGCAGTCTTTAGTTGAATACCGGCCTTGACTTCTTGCGAGAATGATGCGGATCCGTCTATTGCATTATACTTGTAGCAGCCGAATCAACGAACAAGATCGCCATTGACCTCCACGAACGACGGTTCTTTAGCCGAGGCGCTCAAAGAGCTGCTGAACCCTTCGAAGCTGAACCACCACATCGCCTGCGTAGTACGGCATGACGATTCATGCCAGAAGGACGGGCCGAGAACGGCTCTATTACACGTTCGCTTCAAGGAAGACGAGCCGCAGGTCGAGGCTCTTGCGGAGTTCCTCTGGGGGCAGTGCATGTACTATGCCCTGCCACGCAGGCGACGTCTGAAATTCAAAAAGGCTCTGGACGAGGACTTCGCCGTTCTTGCTCAAGTGCACCAAGCCGTCCGTGACGCTTTCATCGATTTCAACGAAAAGCACCCATCGCGGGCGAGTGAACTTGGGGAAGTGCTAGCCTACTGCGTCGTTCAGCATCATCTCTCTGCTCCACAAGTAGCGGCGAAAATGGCGCTTAAGACATCATCGAACATGCCAGTGCATGGGCTGGACGGCATACATGCCACCTTCGAGAATGGTGCGCTCACCATCTACTTTCTGGAATCGAAGCTGTCGCGAAGTGCCAATGACGGCGTCAAAGATTATGCAACCTCCGCCGCCACGTTCCTTTCGAACCGTAAGCAGTACCTCCGCGAGTATGAGATCGTCAGCGACTTAGGCCACCTCGACTCTTTGGAGGGCGAGGCTCGTGAGGCGGCGCTGGACTATTTCGACATCCTGGGCCAGCCCCGGTTGCCCCGGAGAGAGCGTTTCATCGGCGTCATCTGCTATTCGGAAGGCAAGCACTTCGCTAACAAGATCCCAGTCAGCGACGGTCCGGTCGACGTCCACGAGAAGCACTTCGCTGGCAACTACCGGGCGGAGCATGGCCATCACCAAGGCGCGGCGCGCAAGCACATCGAAGACCAGGGCTGCGATACCGCCAAGAGCATCCTGTTCTTCGTCGCGGTGCCCGACGTCAATGCGCTCAGGGAGATGTTCTACCAGGCGATGGGTGTACCACACGCTCCCGCCGAACCCGAGCCTGTCAAGGAGCCGGAGACGCAGCTATGAGCTTCTCCCTTGATCTCTCGCGCCGCTTGACCTCCCATGAGGCCTTCCACGAGCGGTACGCCTCGCTGCAGGGAGAGGCCGCCGTCGCGACTTTGTCCGGTCAGGTCAGCAGCACGGTCCAGCCCCTGGCGACGGAGGACCTGCTGAAGATGCTCTACTGCGCGAACGTGTTCGTGCAGACCGATGACGAAGGCTACCGGGCCATGGCGCAGTCTATCGCTCTCAACGCCCTCCTGGTCGACCGTGACGAGGTGCCTCGCGACAGGAGCCTGCGCCTCTTGACCGACCTCGGCAATTTCCCCGCCCTGACCTATGCCGAGCAGCGGCACCCGGCCGAGACCTCGCTGTCCGATACGTTGCGCAAGGCGATCTCGCGCGAGCTCAATGCCATCTCCGTTGGGAAAGAGCGCATCTCTCTGACGGACTTCCAGAAGGAAACCTGGGACAGCCTACCGAGCGCCCAGGCCCTGGCGATATCGGCTCCCACCTCGGCCGGAAAGTCGTTCCTGGTGATCGAGCACCTGTGCCGCACGGCAACCACGGCAAAGGAATTCTGCGCCGTCTACGTCGCGCCGACGCGGGCGCTGCTGTCGGAGGTCTACGCCACGATCAAGGGCAGGACGGAGGACGTCCAGGGCCTGCGCGTCTCCACCGTGCCAGGGCCTGACAGCGAGCAGTCGCCGCGGCAGATCTTCGTCCTGACGCAGGAGCGCCTCCAAGTGCTTCTCACCGTGTCCGATCTGGCGTTCAACATGATTGTCGTCGACGAGGCGCAGAACCTGTCCGACGGGTCCCGCGGCATGATCCTGCAGGAATGCCTCGAGCAGGCGCTCGATCGCAATCCCCAAACACGCCTCGTCCTGCTCGCCCCTGGGGCGGAAGGTTTCGACGACGTCGAGAAGGCCGTCGGCCTCAAGCGTCTGGAGCCGTCGGTCTCCCTGTTGCCGTCCGTCGTCCAGAACCGCATCCTGGTCAACAAAGTGCCGGGCAAGAACGCGCTCAACCTCAGCCTCCTGACCGCCCGCGGCACCCAGCCGGTCGGGGTCCTGGCGAGCCAGCGCGGCTTCGACCTGCCCGCCACCCGGCTGGCGGCCGTGGCACTCGAGCTGGGCCAGAGCGGCGGGTCCCTGGTCTATGCGACCGGGCCGAGCGACGCGGAGAAGGTCGCAGGCCAGATCGCGCATGACATCCCGCACGAGCAGAACGAGGCCCTTGAGGAGCTTGCCAAGTTCATCGAGAAACACATCCATCGCCGTTATGGCCTGGCCGACTTCGTCCGCAAGGGCGTTGCGTTCCATTACGGGAAGATGCCGACGCTGCTGCGAGAGGCGCTCGAAGCCTCCTTCAAGACAGGAGCCCTGCGCTACCTCGCCTGCACGACCACGCTGTTTCAGGGAGTGAACCTGCCGGCGAGGAACGTGTTCATCGACACGCCAACCCGCGGCACGAACTCGAAGCTCGACGCGGCCTCCCTCTGGAACTTCGCCGGGCGCGCCGGGCGCATGAAGGCCGACATTGTCGGCAACGTGTTCCTGGTGGACTACGACGACTGGACGGAAAAACTGATGGATCGTTTCGTCGGCTTCAAGATCGAGCCTGCCTTCGGGAAGACGATCGCTGAGCACGTGCCCGCCGTGCTGGCCGCCGTCGGAGGGGCCATGCCGCGCGTCGCCCTGCGCGACGAGGTTCCGGGCCGCGTCCGGGCGGCGGCCGGGCTCCTGATCTCGCGGGCGGCCAAGGGAGACGTCCGGCTTTTCGTGGATCGCTCACTTACGGGCCTACCCGATGAGGTACGCGAGAGCCTCGTGGCCGCGTCGGAGAGCGCCAAGGACGCCATCGGACTGCCCGCGACGCTGCTCGCAACCAACTGGACCGTCGATCCGTTCGGCCTGAGACGCCTCTACGACCGCATGGTCAAGAAGATTGGGGACGGGGAAATCGACGGGCTGATCCCTATCAATCCGCACGACGGAAAGGCCGACGACAATTACGCCTCGATCTTCATGCGGATGCAACGCGAGGTGAACGGGGACACGAGCCGCTTTGCCGCCGCCGTGGCCGGCACCGCCGTGAGGTGGATGAGGGGCATGCCTTATCCTATGCTCCTATCGAGGGCGATCCGCAGAAAAGAAAGAGAGATCGAGGAAAAGAAGGCCGACTATGAACGGGCGAAGGCGGAGAACCCCGCCACGCGCAAGCGTCCGCCGAAGCCGCTGGACGTGAACGGGGTGATCCGGAACACCTTCGAGCTGATCGAGGATGTCATCCGATTCCAATACGTCCAGCTCGGCAAGGCCTACGTGGAGGTCCTGGACCTGGCCCTGCGCCACACCGGCCATGAGGAACGGGTCAAGGACATCTTCAACTTCCCGCTCGCCTTGGAGCTGGGCGTCGCCACGCGGTCGGGCTGGTCCTTCATGGAGCTCGGGCTCTCAAGGATCGCGGCCTCGGCGCTGCAGCCGCACTTTCCTGACAGCAATCTCTCCGTCCCACGCGCGCGCAAATGGCTCAGGAACCTCGATCTGGAGTCACTCCGGCTGAGCGGCGTCATCGTCGACGAGCTGCGCCGGCTGAAGCTGGTGCGGGAAACGGCCTGACGGCTATGAGGTGAAAGAGCGGGCGCTGTCCGCCCGCTCATCGCGCCTACGCGCCGAAACGATCCGCCTCGACGTTCTTCAGGAACCGCAGGAACGCGCCGATCGCATCGAAGATGAAACAGGCCAGCGTACGGCCTGGTACGCGAGCGTCCATGGAATGGTAAGGCACGGGATCCTGGCGCGGACCGTCGGCGGCAGCTTGGGCTATACGTGGATCTGCCGCGCGTCACTCAAGGCTTTCGAAGGGAGATGGGCCACCACGGGGATGGTCGCAGCCCGGTATGGAGTCGCGGCGTCGCACATGCGCATGGTGTTGGAGGCACTGGGCATAAGAGCCGTCCGGCTCGCCGACACGGAGATGATCCCGGCCGTCTACGCTAGCGACGACGTCAACGCCGTCACGGCACCGGAGATGGAGCGGGCGTTCAAGAGCGTCTGGCACCGAACCAAGGAGGGCCGGGGCGCAGGGAATAGGGCACGAAAAAATGCACGAAGGCTGCGCGACGAGCCATTCGCCGTAGCTTGCCGAGCGGGCTTGCATTTGCCCCGCCCTGATTTGACCGGAAGAGTCACTAGATTTTGAGAATGGACATGATATGTATGTCACAGGGCTGTCTCGCCTGACCTGTCGCCGGGTCAAAGCTGGCTTTAATCATGACTGAAACATCGACCTTCCTTTAGATCGATGCGTAATCGGCGAACATCGATGATGGAGGTTACGATGGTTCACGTCGTTCAACTTAATGATACTTCTCTGCGCGATCTGAAGCGCAAACTGCAGAATCAGCTGGAATCCGGTTCTGCGCATCTTAGCGAAGCGATTGCCAAGGCTCTCGGGTTCAACACCCACGCCGCGCTTAAGGCCGGGCTCAGCAACGGCCATGCCGGTCGCTATGTCCGGTTCGACGAGGAATCCTTTCGCGAAAGATTGGCAGCGCTCAGCGGCGAGCAAGCGCCAACATCACTCTCGGTGCCGTCCCTAGGGCACCATGCGCGTTACATCCAAGGTTTCTTCAACAACCCCGACTTGGAGATCGTCGAGATGCGCCCCGAACGCGCTCGTTTCCGGCTGGCGGAGATCCCGACCGGGATTGAGATCCGGTTGGAGCGGATGGAGCGCGGATTCCGCTTCATCCGATCGCATGCGATCAAGACGCCGACCCAGATAGGGCCTTACTACCCCGGTCGGGACTTCGACGATGATCCGGCCTACGCGATGAACCGCTCGATCGAAAGCATCGCCTCTTACTACCGCCAAGCAGTGGAGGCCGGCCATAAGCCTGATCGATCCTGGCTGGTTTGAAAGAAGGCGGCCGCAGACGCGGCCGCCTTCTTCTACGCGTGCTGCCGAGCGAGGCTCATTGAATTCGTCTCTGCTGAAGCGAATTG
Organism: Microvirga sp. RSM25; assembly: GCF_044784385.1. Lineage (NCBI taxonomy): Bacteria > Pseudomonadati > Pseudomonadota > Alphaproteobacteria > Hyphomicrobiales > Methylobacteriaceae > Microvirga > Microvirga sp. RSM25. The sequence goes on from NZ_CP173040.1 coordinate 517,853, forward strand.
TGACAGCGGGCCAGCCGCGCACGAGGGAGGGGTACGGGGGTAAATCGGTCCGTCGCCACGTGGGGGTACCTTTCACATGGACGACGCCAAAATTATAGTCGGGGCTAGGCATTAGGGCGCTTTTGCGCAAGCATCACGAGCGCCTGTCAGTTATACGCATATAGATTCCGAACGAGTGTGAAGGTATGCCGCCCAAAATTCCGAGAGTTGCCGAGTACCAGTTTGCGCAAATGTGCGCGGAGTTTGGAGCAACAAGCAACAAGTCACAGGAAGACGAGACAGGCTGGGACTACATTGTTGAGTTTCCACCTACAGAAGCAGTGGGGCTGCCTGCCGACATGCGACCGGCATCGCGCAGTTGCCTAGTGCAGATTAAGTCGACAACTACGGGACAATTTAGCTGTCGATTGAAGTTGTCTAACGCCTTACGTTTTGCAAAGGCGTCCCTGCCCTGCTTTGTCGTCCTTTTCCGTTTCGATAAAGCTGGCAAGGAGCCCCCGCGAGTATACGCCGCTCATTTCTGGGAGGAACTGATTGCCCGGACATTCAAGACAGCACGGCAGCTTGAAGCGGAAGGAAAGGCAGATTTTCACCGGCATTACATCACGGTTCCATTCGAGCGGGACAGCAGTGTTGACAGCAAGCTCATGTCTCAAATGCTGCGTGAGATCGAATCGCTTGGCGACAGATACTTGGAGCAGAAGCGAGGAATCGCAAACAGAGTCGGATTTGATGATGGGTTCGGTTACGGGAGTGTCGCCTTCGCCGAAGGGGTGTCCCTAGAACAAGTCATTGATGCGCAGTTAGGTTTGGTAGAAAGCCTTCAATTTTCACGTCTCGTGCTCAAGTCCGTTCGCTTTGGTGTGGAGACGCCGACGCCCCTGCTTGAGCTTATTGAAGGCGGCACATTCGAAACTGAAGCATCATCCACTCGGCCATGCACTGTTGTATTGGCATCGAGTAAGGGAGGAGCGGAAGTCGCTATTGGTGGCGAGATTGTCAGCCCTGGAATACCGGACCTACCCGAGGAGTATCAAAAACTTCGTGTGCGCACTCCACTGTTTGACCTCGTATTCAAGCCCTTCACGAGTGAGACTAGTTTCAGGATGCACGTTGACTACTCTAAGGCGCTTCCCCTTCCAACTTTGATAAAGTTCTTCAAGCTCCGGCATATGGCTTGTACGGGTTCGATTGACTGCCAAATGTGGATGGTTCTTGAGCGTTCCTATAACAAACTTTCAGAGGAAGAAAAGAAACGCATTAAGGTTGAAGCCGAGCCCTTCGGCGGTGATGTGCGATTTGGAGGCTTCGATGCCAACAACGAACGCCACTTTGGTGTTGCACAGTACCTCATCCAACACCTCAATCGGTTTGATGACTTCAAGGATCGCTACCTTAATTCTCACTCCCAAGTGGTCGACGTCTATAAACGGATGAACCACGTCTTTGAGCCCATCGTTCAAGGCTTGCACGGCAAGAACTTGGATGCTGATCAAATCATCCAGGTCTTGAAAGCAAGCCGCTACCCAGAGTGAAATCTTCCCGGGATAACGGGTCGGAATTTGGGCTCGTCGTCCCCTTCATCCTCACTTCGGTAGAGCGCAACCCAACTTGTGGCGAATGAGCCTCATGGCCGACTAACTTCGCTTCAAGTTGTGGTTAGTCTAGAGCTAAAAAGGCTTCCCATCCTCTCCTTTACGCCGGGGAGAATTCGGTGAGCAGGAGGCCGGCGTTGCTCATGACATCCACAACAAACTGCGGTTCGTTGTGGAGTAGGACAACTTCCGCAAAGGCAATGCCCTGACACCGCCCCCCTTCGTGAATTTCGCTGCTGGCTGTGTTGCTCATAGGGTGCTCCACTTATGGTCGGTTGCGGGGCTTATGGGGCTGCCGGGGCTCGTTCTCACGGTGCTGCTGCTCCTGGCGCTGATCTTCGGCGCGATCGCGCGCTTGCGCATGATCCTGCCTCTGGTCGGGCTTAGAGGTTTCCGGCTCGGCGGCTTGCGCGTCCGGCTTCGTCGGCTGCTCCTGCTGCACTTGGCGCACAACCTCTGTCCGCCACACACCGCGCTCAACGGACTTCTCCTCCCGGTGGGTGACTTCGCCGGTCCTTTCATCCTTCACAGGAACCGGCTTCGTGACATGCTCAATGCCAAGATACTGCGCTTTGATAGTATCGCCCGGTTGGGCGTCGGCGGCTTTCAGATCCTTGGCAACCTGAACGCTCCAGATCCGATGAACGCAGCCGTCCTCGGTTCGAAGATCGACATATGGTGAAACATCGTTCTTCGGATCGTCCTTGTAACGGCCCTCCCCGACCGACACCAGGACTCCAACCATAGGCGGACGCGCGGCGCTGTCCATCTCGGGCTTGGCGATCGGGCCGCCTTCTACCTTCGACGCAGGGACCTCCGACTTGCCTGCGGTTTTGATCTTCGGTTCGTCTACTGCGCTCAAGAGCGGATTTGGCGCCGAGGAGGCCTGCGCCTTCTCGAGCTTCGGTGCCGCCTCGCGAACCTCCGCGGTTTCCTTCACGGCGTCCTGCTTGCCAAGGCGCTGCCGCTCGGCAGCGATCCGCTCTTGCAGTTCGGGGTTTGTGATCTTGAAGCCGTGTTCGGCGGCAAGGCTCACAACCATGCTCTTGTACTCGTCATTGCCCTTGATCGTCAGACCATCCCACTTCTCGGATGACAGTTGCAGAGCGGAGCGAACCGTCTCCCGGTCCTTCCAATCGTGGATCTTCACCTGCTTGCCGTTATCAACAAAAGCCAGCTTTTCGCCGCTCAGTGTCTCGCGAAAATAGTGAACCTCCGATCCCTTGGCCTTCGAGCGGAAGCCCTCAATGCTGTTCGGCCTGGGCTCAACATACCGGTCGCCCTCGATGTCAGGACGGCGGCTCTCGGCCTGCTTGCGCTTCTCGGCAACGGCGCTTTCAAGATCCTGAATGGCCTCTTTCGCCGTCTCTGCTAGGGCTGGACGCGCCTCCTCGGGGGCGGCTTCGATCAAGGCGGCAATCTTCGTCTTCATGGAGTCAACCGTGCTCTCCATCCGCTCAAGCGTCGGCATGGTGGGCTTTCCTTTCTGCTCGGTTTGGATTTCGGGTTGCCGCTCGGCAAGCGCGATGGCCGTGCGGGTGCGTTCTTGAAGCTCCAGCACCCTCCGCTCCGGCGCGGGGGTCAACGGCTGCTGTCGTGCGGCCAGATCGCGGCTGACCGTGACATAAGCCTCGGGGTTGGTGCGTGATGGTATGATTTCGGACAGACGCGACCGGGGCACGTCCACGTAGGAGATGCTGCCTTTGAAAGAGGCCGCCAATGTCTCGGCGGTGGCGCGGTCGCGGGCGAACAGGGGCGCGCTCGACTCATGCGCTCCCAGAGCGTCCGGTGCGACCGGCCTCTCGGCGCGGTAAAGCCGGATGCTATCGGGCGCCTGGGTCGGCTCGGGACCAGATGGCCGGGCAATCGCCACAGCCTGCCACCCGCGCGCAACCTCGTTGGCGCGCTTGCGGCCTTCCTCGCGGGTCGGAATGTGAATGGCGCGGGTCTGTGCTGCCTCGACACGACGACGGGCGCTTTCGGGGGCGGTGCCACGCTCGACGCGGCGAATGTCCTTGAGCTTGTAGCCGGGAACATGGGCCTGCTCGAACCGGCTCACAGCCTCCATAGGGATATTCCGCTGCCGGGCTTCCTGAGCCAGTGTCTCGCGCCAACGCTGGAGGTCGTGAACGCCAGGGTGCATGTAGCGTCCGCGGTTGTCCTGCATCCTTACGGCGGCGTGAACGTGGATGTGCTTCCGGTTCGTATGGAGGGCGAACGCGTATTCCCGGCCCGCAAATTCGCTCTCCAAGGTTGCACGAACGGCGCTCACAAATGCCTCTTTGTCAGTGCCGGGTTTGGCTGAAAAAGATGATGTGCGCAACCTCGCGCTGGCTGGTCGAACGCAGCTCACGCCGCCAGGACTTCGCTTCTGACCGGGCGGCCTCCTCTCCAGTCAGAACCTTGCCCTTGCTGGTGATGACGGTCTGCTTGCCCTTTCCTGACAGACGCAGGAGGCGAACGGATGCGCCCTCGACCCCATGCAGGAACCCATGGCTCTGGAAGGTGGCTCCCTCAAAGGAATCCGACAGGCGGCTCTCAAGGGCGCCAAGGGATTTCTTGTTGTCATAGATCCGCCCTGCCCTGCCCTGCTCGTCCCGCTGCGAGCTGGCGGCCGACATCACCACATGAAGCCGGGAGGAAGCGCCCTCCTCCTCGATGCGGAAGGCATAGCGATGACCGGCAAGCGCCTCCGCAAGAGCCGCCTGGGCGTCCTTTTGTGAAACCTCGCCGTCGATCGTCAGGGTGAAGCTGAGAACGTCTTTCGACGGCTCGCGGGTGGGGGCGTCTTCCTGCCAACGGGCCACAAGCGCCTGAATGGCTTCCCTGCCCTGCACATAAGAGCCGTCCTGACGCTCAAGCGCCTCTTCGCCGTCGTGGCTCTGGTAGGTCAGGAGCGCCGAGACTCGGGCGCGGCCATTCGCAAAGCTGGCGAGTTTCACGACGGCGGCTTGTGAACCCATAGCAAGGGCGGCGCGCTTCACTTCGACCGAACGAACCTCAGCTGCGTAAGCCTCCTGCACGGCTCCAACCGATTGCAGGGCGAGAACCGGACGCGCGGCGACGATCCCTGCTCCTGCGGGCGCAACCGGACGGCGGCGCCGGCGCTCCTCCTCTTCGGGCGTGACGACGATCCGCGAACCGGACGCGGGGAGGTAGCTTGCTAATCGGGGTGCGGTGGATGCTGCCGGCACGCCACGGCTCGGGCTCTGCGGCTTGGTCGAGGACCTGGCCGAAGCCTCATCATAGAGACCGGCCGCAACCTCGTTGGCCTCACGGAATGCCTCACGGCGGGCGAGCAAGCGAAAGCTGCGAGCGGCAAAGTCGAGACCGTCAAAGACACCTGCGGCGATCATGCCTGCTCGTCCTTGATGGCTTTAACGGCCAACTTCCGCGACCGCGCGCACATGGAAACAAACAGATCGTCGTAACCGTCGATGGTCTCTGCGATGTCTTCCAGAACCTTGCGCAAGGTCGCATCAGCCGGAACAAGGCCCTGGTTCATGGCTCGCGCAATCTGATTGAGGTTCACACCTACGGCGCGGGTCTGCGCGGAAAGCTCCTCGATGGCGGCCTTCGCCTCGCTGTCAAAGGTCGGGCCAAGCCCGCCTGCGGCGCGTGCCAGTCGGCGGAAACCCTCGCTCATCGTCACGCCATGCGCTTCGCAGACGGCGGAGAAATGAGCCTTCTCGGACGGTTGCAGCCGTACCGCTACAAGGTCTTTCCGGGTCTCTTTCGCCGCCAAAATCTCTGGTCCTTTGTGAAGTCTGGAGGCTCCGGTTGCCGCCTAGTGGCAACTGCCGGAGCCTCGAAACCCGCCCGGTTAGGGCACATGCCAGATTGTGTATAACAATATGTGCTATCCTGCCATTCGAAGTAAAAGATCGAATTCATTTTATGCAGAACACGCGCGACCCACACAGCACATGCTCCACGCCTCACACATGCTGCACGCACCGCACACGGAACACGCGCGCTATGTGGAGAACGCACGGCCCGCGCCCCAAGTGCGATCTGCGGAGTACGTGGGGCGCGCAAAAAGTGGGGAGAACACTAACGCATAGAACACATATGTTGCGCTATTCACGCTCTATACTCATAGTCCGTGCAATGCGTTTTGCACGTGGCGGGCGCACAACACATGAGGCGCACGGCCCATGTGGAACGCACAAAACGCGTGTCACTCCTATTGGACGTGAACCACGCACGACACGCGCCACACGTGTTGAACGTAGGGACTGAACCAACCGGCTTTTTGGCTGCCGGGGATGGAGGGTGAGGGGAATGTCGCAGGTGCCGATTATCGCGTTCGGAACCACTAAAGGCGGATCAGGCAAATCGACGGTCTGCATCCTCGTGGCCGGGGAAATCGCTGACCGGGGCGAGAACGTATTGATCCTCGATACAGACCCGCAGCAATCGACTGTCAAATGGTTCGAACGTTGCAAGGCGGCGGGACAGCCCCCCGAGCGGATTCAAGTGGTCCCTTGCCTGGGCGAAAAGACGTTGGGCGATCAGCTTAAGGCGTTGCCTGAGAACGGCGTGGTTCTGATCGACACACAAGGGGCGCTCACCCCTGCCCTGGCGATCATTGCCTCCAAGGCTGACCTCATCGTGGTGCCAAGCCGCGCCACCAAAATGGATGTGGTCGAAGCCGCTGCTTTTGTGAAATACACCGAGCATTTCCGCCAGGATGGGGTTCGCCTTTTCATCAACAGCGTGGACGCTATCGCGATGAAAACGGCGGTCTTCAAAGAGGCCATCAACTATATGGCGGAAGAGCAGATCCCGTACTTCACGACGATGCTCTACCAACGCCCGATCTATAGCGACGTGAGCGACGACAAGGGCACGCTGGCAACGATTAAGAGGGCTGATCCTGAGTCCGTGCGCAAAGCTCGCGCCAATGTCGCTGCTCTCCTGACCGAAATTCTAGAGGAATTGTCCGATGCCGGATCTGCCCCTGCCGAAGTTCACGAGACAGAGGCGGCCTGAACTGTCGCTTGATGAAGTCCTCGCGAAAGGCCGCGAAGCGGCCGCCGCTGAGGGCCTAATTATAACCGGCGACACTCCTCCTCCCCCGGTGGAGCAACCGGCTCCTGAGCCGGAACCGCCTGCTCCCGCTCCTGCTGCTCCCGCGACCTCCAGGCCGAGCCGCCAACCGGCGAAGTCGAAGGCTAAAGCCGGAGACAAGCCGGAGCGGCAACGGTGGGGAACGGAAATCAATCCGGCGCTCCTCCTGGGGCTGCGCAAGCTCGCCCTTGAGCGTGGCGCGTCGCCCTATGACGTTCTTGAAGACGCGGTGTCCGCTTACCTGCGGGACCAGTCCAAGCGGTAGGGCGGCTATCCGTGAATGAGATTTTCCTGACCCGGCGCGATCCTGGGCGCAACATAGCTCGGCTCTCAGTGATGCGGCTTGAACCCGACTTGTTCGGATCAATCGTGCTGGTACGGGAATGGGGCCGGATCGGCGGCGCAAGCCGCGCTTTGCGGCGGCCTTACGCTACTGCGGAAGCCGCCGGCAAAGCCTGCGCCGTTGTACGGCGCGGCAAGATCCGGCGTGGCTATCAGGAGGCCGGATCTTGCTCATGACGGGCACATTAAGCCAAATCAGTGTGCGGGAAGTCATTGCCCTTATACAGCAAGGGAATGCTGTAGTTCTTCGCGCAGGCATAGGCGAACGTGTCGCCCATATTCAATTGGGCGCGATGGGGCTTGCCATACTGAACACGCGCACGGATCGCGCGCTTTCCGATCTCTGGCGTGATGCTGACGTTGCGAACCTTCAAGACGGTCATGAAGTCCGTAACAAGCTCCTCGGCCTCGTCAATGGTGATCTTTTTCGCTTTGCTGACAGCAAGAACGCTCTCCATCATGGCAACGGGCGATGTCGTGAGCGGGGTTGTGGCAGCATCCAGCCTGGCGAGCAGCATGTCTTTGTCCTCTTCGTTCGCCAGAATGCCGCACACGGCGGACGCATCCATAAACATTACTCTTCTCCCCACTCCTCGTCAGAGGCGCGCTTGTGCTCTTCCCAGGTCATCGTGCTGCTGGTGCCAATTCGCGCCGCCTTTTCGAGAACAGGGGCAAGCAACTCCCGAACACTCTTCTTGCTGTTTTCCTTTTCCATTGCTTGGCTCAGTGCGTCCCTGATCACATCCATTTTCTTAACCCGGCGCAGCCGCGCCAAGTGCTCGATCTGACTAAGCATTTCCTCATCTTTGATGTTCAACGCCATTTTGGTACCCTTTCTAGGGTATATAGGTACCACATGTAAGGTACCTTTTCAACCGAAAGGTAATGTTTTTGGTTCCCTTAAGCCGCGCGGCTAGTGATACTGGGGCCTCGTTCATGCGCCGGAGCCACTGCCCGAGCTGGCCGCGCTACTCTCCGATTCCGCCCTGTACCTCTGCGAGGTCTGCACCTGGCGCAATCAATCCGTCTACCTTCATGGCCTCGATCAACCAATGGAAGAAACGGCGATAGTCGCCGGCGCCTGCCATGATGATCCGTGAAAACGGCTCCTCGCGGGTGCGGCCGATGTCGGCGCGGATCGTCGGGCCGATAACAAGGCCGTGCCGGTCGGCCGGTAGGCCGTCCAGTCCGCGCGCAATGATCGCGTCCACCCTCGAGCGGCTGATCTTCTCCTCATAGGGATAGGGCCACGAAAAGAGACCTGCACTTGTGAAACCGTACTTGCCTGACAGGACAAAGACGTTGCTCCAGGCGATAGCTCCTCGATGGAGCCGGAGCGTCTACTACAAGGGGCCGTTGTAGAGCCGGTGGAGCGGAACGCTGCTCGTCGTCTCGATCTTCGTCGCAGAGCAAGCCATGAGAACAAGCACATGGGCGAGAGGGTCAACGGTCTTCGGGGCGTTAGCGGCGGCATATGTGAAAAGCTGCATGGCAAGGGCTCGCGGTTAGATCGTGATGGAGCCTGCCTTTGCGGCGGCTGCGTAGAGTTCCGAGAGGGGGCGCTGAGGCCGGAACCGGAAGCGGAAATTGAGGTCTTGGTAGACCGGGAGAAGCGGGTTGCTGGTGATCTCCGACAGGCGGAAATAACCCACGACCGGGAAGCCCTGCCCGTTGTCGAACAGACCCATGGCGGTGTCGCCGTCTTCGGGGTGGATCTCGGCCACAAGCCAAACGTGATCGGCGTAAGGGGTGAAGAGTTTCACGACCGGAACGGGGTCGGTGTGTTCGCGATTGGCAAGCTCGCCGTTCTTGAGCAACTGGCTCCACTCGTCCTCATAGAAGAGACTGGCAATCTGAAGATTAGGGGCTGTGATCGTTTCCATTCTGGCTCTCTCCTTCCTTCTCGGGCGCAAGCGCCTGCGCCCCTGCCACGTGGCGAACAGCGGGGAGAGAGAGGGCAATCCTGAGTGCCGGAGGGGGATCACCCACGCGGAAGGCGTTCACGCCTGGAGCGCCGCCGTAGAGCGGCCATGCAGGGTTGGCAGGCTGTCGGCCTGACAAACCGAAGGATGGGGAGACCGGCGCGACGGGTTGCGAGGGGAGAGAGGAGCCGCGCGCCTCTCTCCCCCACGATCTGCAATCGACTAAGAAGACAATCGCCGCCGTGATCGGCGGCGGCTTTGTGAAGCCGAGGGTTTGCCCTCTGCCGTTCGGGGGCACAGGTCCGGAGGCGGGAGAGAACGCCTCCCGACACTGGCTCGCGCGGCTCGGCTGTCTGTCTAACAGGCCGCGTAGATGAATGGCGCTGGCGGAGTCTTACCTGGTCTTTGTGAAAGATGCCCGATCGGGCCTTGAGTCTCACAAGAGATCCAGCTGCACATTGCGGGGCTGCGTGGTCGAGGCGACGGCGCGGCCCTCGCACCGGAGCCTCGCGGCCTCGCGTTTGAGCTCCTCGTCGCTCAAGTGCTGCCAACGGTCGGCGGCCTCCTGCGCTCGAGCGCGGTTTATGTATCGTCCAAGGTTCTGCGCTAGATCCGGGTTTGTTGCGGCTTGACGGATCAAGGTGGCGCCTACGGCGTCGCCGTCGTAATTTTCAAAGCAAGAGTCGAAGGCGCGGCAAGGCCGCGCGCCGCTGGCGATCAGGTCCGCTGCGTAGCGGACCCTCCCATTAAAGGATCGTGGCTTGAAGCTCATGGGCCGCCCTCCCCTCACGCCGCTTGCGGCGTGAGGTCGGCAAGGGCAAGGCTGCGCATGTGGTCCGCGGCCTTCTGTGCTGCGCTAGCGGCGGTGAAGAATGCGCGCTCGTCCTTTTTGAGAATGGCAATCCAGTTCTCGATATATCCGGCGTGGCGGATATCGCCGTCAAAGCCAAATTCCGCGCAAAGGAAAGCGGAGGTCAGTTCCGCAACAAGCTCCTCGGCGGCGTAAGCTTCGGAGCCAAAACGGTTCCGCAGGTCGCGCGCAAGGCGGGAGTCGTGACCGGTCCAGTGGGCGAGTTCATGGAACAAGGTCGCATAGTAGTGATCGGCGCTCTTGAACGTGACGAAATCGGGCATCATCACAAAGTCGGTGCTCGGGCGGTAATAGGCTTGCCCTTCGCCGTAGCGAACGTCGGCGCGGGTCGCCTTCACAAAATCCTCTGCAACGTCGATCCGCTGCGCGGGGTTCTGCGCCGTGGTCTGGCTGCCCGTGATGGTCTCGGGCAAGTTCTCGATCTGGTCGAGATTGAAGACGGTAAACTCCCGCAGGAACGGAATGCGGCGGGTCTCGGTCTCGCCGGTGTCGCTGGTCTCCTCCTTCTCGAAAGCGTTTACATAAACGATCTTGTGGCCCTTCTCGCCCTTGCGCACGTTGCCGCCGAGTTCCTGGGCCTGCTTGTAGGTCATGAAGCGGGGGCTTGTGAAATTGCCTGCAGCTTGCGCGATCCACAACAGCACGACATTGCAGCCCGAATAGGCGCGACCCGTCGCGGCATTGTGGGGCATCGGCGACCCTGTAGTGCCGCTCCACGGCTTCACCCACGGAAGCGCGCCCTTCTCCATCTCGCCAAGAATACGGTCGGTGACATCACGATAAAGGTTCCGGTTCATGCTCTCTCTCCTTTGTGGGCGCAGCGCTAGCGCCTGCGCCCCTGCCTTCGTGGCGAACAGCGGGGGAGAGGGGGCAACGCCGAAAACCGGAGGGGGATCACCCACCCGGAGGGCGCGAAAGCGCCTGGAGGGCCGCCGTTGAGCGGTCGTGCAGGGATGGTAGGCCCGGCCTGACAGACCGAACGATGGGGAGACCGGTTTTCGGGGTTGCTGGGGAGAGGGGGCCGCGCGTCCCTCTTCCCTCCACTAAAGTGAGTATCGCCGGCAGCGACGGCGGCTTTCCGATGAAAGGGGAGGCTTGCACTCCCGCGAAAGATGTCCAGGCGCGAGAAGCGGTAACCGCGCCCGGAGAGGAGCGAAGCAAGCCCAAAGCCTCCACGCCTTCATATTGCGCCGTAGGTGCGCTGAGGCTCCTGTGGGCAGGTTGTGACCTTAGAAAGCTCCGTAGCCGCTGCGAGGATTATAGGGCTCGGTCTGCACTGTTCGCTGGCTTGGAGCTAATTCAAGAGCAGGGGCGATCCAACTCTTCTTGCCTTCCAGAACCCACGTCGCGCCGTAGCTGTCGTATGGTACGGGACTGTTGGCGATACGCTCTGCGGTCGCCAGCTGCTCCAAGAAAACTTCCGTGCTTGAGACAAGCAGGTTGTCGGCAGTCTCGAACTGCCACTTTGCCAATTCGTTGAACGACCATAGGAGGACGGTCAACACGCTGCCGATCATGAGCCACGTCAGGAGCGGGTAGGTGACGCCTGCACAGAACAGGCAAGCGGCGGCGGAGACTGTTAGGAGGATCGCGGTTCCTGGGAAGGAATACCGCTCGATGTCCTTCATGCAGTCGACGAACAGGGAGGGCTTTAACCGGATCGGCACATAGCCTTGCGGCATGGAGCAATGCCTGTCACTGGTGTGGTCGAGCAATCCGACAAGAACGCCATTTTTGAGGCCAGAACGTCGCGCATAAACAAGTGACACTTCATGATCCGGCTCAACGCGGATCGACGGTTGCACTCGAATAGTGCGCCGTGTTCCGTCTCTCGATTGAATCAGGATCTCGCGGGTGTGGTTGCCGCGTCCAATTGTCAGGACGGTTCGGACCTTTCCGCGCCAAGTGAAGAACGTAAATTCCTGATCTGTAATTTGGGTCGAAACCTGCACTGTGCCTCTCACTCCATTTAGCTAAGTTTATGGAGTCGGATTTAGCACTGTTAAGGTCTCGTTAACCGTTTTCCACCGGGAATGGTTAACGGCGCTCCGAGGTGCGGAGTCGACGCATTCCCCGATGGTTCATAGAGGGAAGAAAAGTACCTTCTACGTTTCCTTATCGCCGCTGAAGTATGGTTAAGCAGTCGTCTAGATCTGCGCAGGAACGTGAACACCTAATGGCCCCCAAAGAAACGGGGAGCGTTACGCTCCCCGTTTGTCCTTATGGCGCTGGTCCGCGCCTGGATCGTTACCGATAGGCCAAGACGCCGTAGGCGGCTCGGTGAGCGAAGCGAGTAGAGCCAGATAGGCCGAAGGCCGTAGCGCCCTCTCCTACCCTCCTACTTTGTGGAATTACTTATTTGAGCTTTGTCGATTGAACACTTCAAACAAGCCATCCATTTCCCAAGCAAAAATCGTCCGAAACTTGGAGCAACCTTTTCGTTAATCACCAACGAAAATGAGATCATGACGCGGTTCAGCTTGGCGATCGAGCAGGCGTTGGAGAAGATGACCGCTGACACCCCCGCGGCTAGTCATCCGCCAAGTGGCCAGCCGGGATGGCCGCCCGAGCGAGCAGGTACGAGGTCGGGCGACCCACGGCCTCACCGCACCCGTCTTTCGCAACAACATCGACCTGCGGACTGTAGAGTTAGCCGATCAAGGCCTCACGGCTCCAGATCATCGAGCCTGACGTCTGGAAGTCCACCAAAGCGATGACGTACGGATCATCTCGCGGCTGCCATTCAGCGTCACACCCCGGCGGAGGTCCATCGATCCTATACGCTCCTGCTGGCCGCGCTCTTTGAACGTCCGGTTCTCTCCTGGGCACGCCACGCCCTCCCCGCTCCGGCCGAGCGACATGTAGCGACGAGCCGCCTGGTGCACCTGATCGACGAGCTCGCCACCACGAAGAACTTGGACCTCGATGCCAGGAGGATCGCATGGTCCTGCAAGAACTCAGCCTTGTCGCCAGCGTTGTGCGGCACCGGGATGGCACCTCGTGCGACGCGCTTCGGAGACACGCCCCCCGCCTTGTGGCGGGGAGGCGAAGCCAACGATCTTGCGGCCCTTGAGAACCTTCATCACTTGAGCGAGCTGGTCGACGGCAGCGACTCGGACCTTCGCCGCGACGCGATGACAGTGGTCCGGTTCTGGAAGCTTGCCGACCCGCTCCCAATGGCGGTCATTGACCCGCCTTATTGAGGGTTGGCGTGGTCTGGCTCGTTACCTTGGACGCCTGGTTGGTATGTGGATCATGGTCCTGATCGCCGTGTCGTGAGGGAAAAGGACCCCGCCGGGGCGGCAGGGCCAAGTTGGGCGACGTCAGTGCGTCGTTGCCGGAATCCGATCGTCGATACCCCAGGGGGCGGCCTCATACCCGGCCAAGTGCTTGTTGAGGGCCTTCGCCATGCGGCACGTGAAGGCGTAGGCGAGGCTCTTCTCGTAGCTGTCGGTCTCGCAGGACTGATAGTCGAAGCAGTCCAGCGCTTTGGCAGCGATGCCGGCCGAGATGCAAGGGCGATACCTGAACGTGTAGGTCGCGACGAGCTCGGCGTAATCAAATGCCTCGGCGCCGCCGGTCAGGCGATAGCGGTGGACAACGGAGTGGACGTTCTCGGCCAGGAGCATCTTGCCGAAGGCGGTCGCCGTCTCGTGGCAGACCCGCTCGAGGGTGCCGTGGTCGGTGCGGGCGGCGAAGAGCTCGAGGTCGATGGCGGCGGAGACGATGGTATCGATATGGATGGTCGAGACAACGAAGGCGGACATGAGCGCTCTCTCAGGTACGATGCTGAAGGGGGGTGGTGCCCCCGCCCGTGAGGCGGGGGCCGAAGCGTCATTCGCCAGAGCGGCGGGACCAGATGAGGCTGAACTCATCACCTTCTCCCTCAACCAGGGAGGCGAAGATCGGAGCAGGAAAGCTCGGATCGTCCATCCTGACCGAGAGGTACTCGCGGCCGTCGCGGGAGGTTTTAAGCCAAGCGGCGCCAAATTCGGTCGGCCCAACGAAGATCCGGTAGTCGGGAGCCTGATCGTTCGCCTTGGGACTCTTGGTGATGTGGGTTCGGACAGCGAGGGTGAGAGTCTTGAGGGTGCCGGTGTAGGAGCCTTTGTCGGTTTTCCGGAAGGTGCCGATAGTCGCCATGGGAGTGATCCTTTTTTGTTGGTCGGGCCGCAACGCGCGGCCTCGATGGCGGTCGATGGATCGTCAGGCGATCACGCCGCAGCCGCAGGCCCGCAACGCACGTGGAGGACGGCGCGGGGAGGGCCTTTTTGCCTCGCGAGGAAGGCCGAAAGGCCGGGGAAAAAGGCTCTCAGGACCGACAGGTCCGGACCCGCTGTTGCGGTCAAGGGATCGAGGCGCAGCCGTCCTGCGATCAGACCAGCCCCTTGAGAGGCCACCTGCGATGCCCGATGTCTCAATGGAAAAAGGCCCCGTCTCCATCAGGCGGCTCTAGTCGGCTCGCACCAAAAGAAGGGATGACGGTGGAAACGGCCGCGCCATTGCCGGAGACGCCTCATGCCAGGCCTCGAATCGCGACGCCGGAATACGACACGCTCAACTCTTCACGCGCTCCGCTTCGCCTTGGCCCATGCTGGTGCGGGTGGCGCTCGCCAACACGATGGCTCGCATTGTGTGGGCGCTGCTGGCGCGAGGTGAGGTGAATCGGGCTCCGGCCGCGGTAGCGCAAGCACTCGCGGCTGTTGCGCGTGGGACGAGCGAAGGAGAGAGATGGCGCAACGGTCACTGAGACGGGATCAGACAAACCAGTTCAGGAACAGGCGCTTCGAGCGTGTAGATTTGATTTGTACCTGATCCGCGAACTCCTATCCGGGCCCGCGGCCTGTGAGCCGCATTACAGGCCGCATACATGGCAACCCTGACCACGCGCTGGATCAAACCGAAGGTTCTTCTTGCGTCACCAGGGGCGTCTACACATGGTTGATAATGCCGGCGCTCAATCAGGAACACATCTTGCGCTGCCCCCAACCAGTGCCCGGCCGTGATCCCTGACCAGGAGGATTTCACGTGCTCCAACGGGCGGAGACCTCAGTTGTAACCCCAATCCTACACCGAGGCGGTGTTGCGGTTGGTAAGACGCTTTCAGCCGTATCGCCTCGCGTATGGCATTTCAGAAGTGCGATTCAGATGAACGGGCTTGTGGCTGCCGGTCTGAGCTGAGTTCGATACAGGATCGTTCAGTGTCCAGATCCGGTTTGCTGTTTCTCGGTTGGACAGCCGAAAGAAGAAACGCCTGGATGCGATCCTTCACTCTGGAGGAAATAGGTATTGATCAAGGCCGCAATCCCACGGCGCATCGCCTGATCCTCTTCGCGGTCCTCTGTATCGAGGATCTCGAGCTGGACCTCGAAGCCAGGGTCGCAAATCAGTAGAGGCGCATCCGGTTCATTGCTTTCGTCCAGGCCGCTCACGAACCATCCGTCGTGCACATTGGGATCTGCGAGATTTAGACCCGCGTTCAGGCTCTCGACGATGTAGCTGGCGAGACGATCGTTGATCCTCGTGCCATCGCCTTCACCAAAGATGATCCGGGGCTCGCGTCGGGGATCCCGAATGACGTGCTGTCGGCCATTCTCGGGGCGGGCAATGAAAAGGGTCCATTGTGATGATGGGCTCATGGGCTATTCTTGTCCGACGATGAGTAAGGATAGCTTACACTGACACCAAGACAAACACCGCGTTCGGCTCAGGCTCTGATCGTTTCAGACGAGATGTCGAGCTCTCCTTCGGCCGGGAGTTCCTCGACGTCCCGGGAGCTGAGAGTAAAGCGCAGATAGAGGCAGACCGCGTGCCCGATGATCTCGGGCGGGAACTGGTGGCAAGCATGGCCGATGGGTCGCATCCCCTATCCTGCCGCGCATCAGCCTAGCCCGTCAGCCGTTCCCGTGACAATGCTGTCCGGAGCCAGGGAGACGGAGTTCCCTTCCCCGCTGATGAGAACACTACGAATCTGCTGACTATCACGAGCGATACCGTGCGGGTGCGCACGTCACAGGCCTGACGTCTGAGCTATCCAGATCACACGATGCCGGAACACATCGCGTGCGCCTCGGCAGAAGGTCTGGTGCTCATCCTCAAGCCGGGGCGCTTCTGTCGTGAGGCGGCATTGACCATCAGCGTCAGGGATCTACCTCAAGGGTGTGCCTCGTTCCCTTGGCACAGGAACGCCCTGGTTGAGGTTTCAGACAGCCCTCAGCCGGGGCGTTTTCATGCCGACCGGATACCGATTGTTTACCGCTACCTTCTAGACAGCCGAGGCTGAGTGATCTCTGACCGCCCGCTGTTTAGCGCGGAGCGCGATCCCGCTCCGCATGCGCCCTGGCCAAGAGGCCTACCCTCTCGGCTGGGGCGCCTTCGCCAAACCCGGTTGTATGGACTCAGGCAGCTCGGGCCATGGCAGGAGAGTTCACCAGGCGCGAGGTTTCGGCATCGACCAGGCTCTTCAGTGTTTCAAGGACCCGCATCGGAGCTGTAGGCGGGATAAACAGCGCATCGATGGAGGGGCATTCCGCCTCCGCGATCCCGTTCGACAGCAGGATCACCGGCCGGTCTGGATGGTGCCGATGATACTCATCAGCCAGGAGCCATCCATCGATCAGTCCGGGGAGCTTCACTCGCGGCACAAGCCAGTCGATACAAGCCTGCTGCTGGCAGAGCGACAGGAGCCCTGCGTTGCCTCTTGGAACGGCGAGAACCCGGCAGCCCGCAGTTTGGAGAACACGCTCCAGCAGCTCACGCGTGATAGGGTCATTGTCGACGACAAGAACAGTCGATAAGGCAAGCATCTTTGGGGCATCGCACAGAGTTTGGGAGGCATGCCAATGTTCTGCCAACATGGTTAATGCTTCCTTAAACCGTGCAGGAGAACGGGTGAGTGCGCCAAGCTGCCACGCCGCAGACATGTCGCTTGGCTCCCAGCCGCCTCTCAATAACAGCTGTCGACGAGCCCCGGGAGTGGCGTGACCAAGCCCGTCACGTACAAACGTTATCGCTTTCCACCCGAGATCATCGCCAACGCGGTATGGCTCTATTACGGATTCCCATTGAGCCTGCAACTGGTCGAGGAGATGCTGCGGCGCATCACTTCGGACGACCATGTGCGGCCCTTGCCTCAGTCTTCTAGTGTTGTGACTCTAACGCTTGTTTCGCACGAAAGACCTTTTCGAGGATAGTGGCGGCAGAAGCCGTCCAGACGAAGGGCTTCGGATCAGCATTGTGGTACTCCAGGTATTCCATGATCGTGGCCTCCAAGTCAGGAACGCTGGTGAAAGCGTTGCGGCGGATGCTCTCTTGGGTGATCAGGGCGAAGAACCGCTCGACCTGGTTGAGCCACGAGGCCGATGTCGGCGTGAAGTGCAGGTGGAAGCGAGGGTGCTTCGCCAACCAAGCTTTCACCTTTGGGTGCTTGTGCGTCGCGTAATTATCGACAATCAGGTGCAGGTCGAGGCGCTTGTCGGTGTTGCGATGGATGACGCGCAGGAAGCGGAGAAACTCCTGATGGCGATGCCGCTTCATGCAGGTGCCCAGGACCGTTCCGGTCGCCACATCGAGAGCGGCAAACAAGGTCGTGGTGCCATGCCGTTTATAGTCATGGGTCATCGTGCCGGCGCGCCCCTTCTTGAGCGGCAAGCCCGGCTGGGTGCGGTCAAGCGCCTGGATCTGAGACTTCTCATCAACCGAGAGAACCAGGGCCCTGTCCGGCGGATCGAGATACAAGCCGACCACGTCCTGAACCTTCTCGACGAAACGTTTGTCAGTGGAGAGCTTGAACGTCTTGACCAAGTGCGGCTTGAGGCCGTGGGCGTGCCAGATCCGCTGCACGCTGGTGTGGGACAGGCCCACGGCAGCCGCCATCGAGCGCACGCTCCAGTGGGTCGCTCGCGGTGGTTTCTCATGCAGGGTCATGTCGACAACCCGATGGATCACAGCGGTCGAAAGAGGCTTGCGCCCCGGTGGGCGAGAGGCGTCCTTGAGAAGCCCCTCCACGCCAGCCTGCGCATAGCGACGGCGCCAGCGCCGGACGGTCAGAGTGCTCGTGCCAACGCGGGCGGCCACCTCGGTGGCGCGCAAGCCCTCGCCCGTCAGCAGAACAATCCGAGCCCGCCAGACAACCTTCTGGGGCGTATTGCGATCCCGGACCAGGTTCTCCAGGCGATCCCGATCAGCCGTCGGAACCTCAATGCGTTCGATCTTACCCATCCTGGCAGGATCGCATGTTGCACTGGATTTCGGAATCACCCGTCAGTGACAGAACACTAGAGAAACGGGCTTTACAAGCACCTTATGGTCCGAGAAGGAGATCTCTGAAACGGAAGCCCCGGAGAGCACCAGGCGCTCCCCGGGGGCACGGTGTGGAGACGAGATGAGACCGGCAGGCTGCACCGACTGCTAGAGGCTGAGCCGATGCTCGTTCGCGTGTGCCAGTCCGGTCTGCTGCCAGCCTCAGTCCTCGTCTACTCCACCCGTTTCGATGAGGATCTCGCGCTTGCCCGCGTGGTTGGCGGGGCCGACGATGCCCTCCTTCTCCATCCGCTCCACGAGCGAGGCGGCCCGGTTGTAGCCGATCTGCAGCCGCCGCTGGATGTACGACGTCGAAGCCTTCTTGTGCCGCAGCACGATCGAGACGGCTTGGTCGAACAGCTCACCCGATCCCAGACCCATCTCGCCCTCGTCGAAGACCGGTGTCTCTTCGGGCTCCTCTTGCTCCTCGTCCTCAGCCGTGACCGCTTCAACATAGACAGGCTTGGCCTGACGTTTCAGGTGCGCCACCACCTTCTCGACCTCCACGTCTGAGACAAAGGGTCCGTGCACGCGAGCGATGCGTCCGCCCCCGGCCATGTACAGCATGTCGCCCTGGCCCAGGAGCTGCTCGGCGCCCATCTCGCCTAAGATCGTGCGGCTGTCGATCTTCGAGGTGACCTGGAACGAGATCCGGGTCGGGAAGTTCGCCTTGATCGTCCCGGTGATCACGTCTACCGACGGGCGCTGGGTCGCCAGGATCACGTGGATGCCGGCGGCGCGGGCCATCTGGGCCAGGCGCTGGATCGCGCCCTCGATCTCCTTGCCGGCCACCATCATCAGGTCGGCCATCTCGTCGACGATCACCACGATGTAGGGCAGCGATGTGAGGTCCATGACCTCTTCGGTGTACGTGAGCTCCCCTGAGTTCTTATCGAAGCCCGTCTGAACCGTTCTCGTAATGACTTCACCCTTTGCCCTGGCCTCTGACACACGGGCATTGAAGCCATCAATGTTGCGCACGCCGAGCCGGGCCATCTTCTTGTAGCGCTCCTCCATCTCGCGCACCGCCCAGCGCAGGGCAATGATTGCCTTCTTCGGGTCGGTGACGACTGGGGTGAGCAGATGGGGGATGCCGTCATAGACGGAGAGCTCGAGCATCTTGGGATCAACCATGATCAGCCGGCACTGCTCCGGCGTGAACCGATACAGCAAGGACAGGATCATGGTGTTGATCGCCACCGACTTGCCCGACCCGGTGGTGCCGGCGACCAAGAGGTGCGGCATGCGGGCGAGATCAGTGATGACGGCTTCACCGCCGATGGTTTTGCCCAGGCAGAGGGGCAGCTTGTGTTTCGAGACGTCGAAATCGTCTGAGGCAAGCAGTTCGCGCAGGTACACCGTTTCGCGGGTCTCGTTCGGCAGCTCGATGCCGATGGCATTGCGCCCCGGGATCACTGCCACGCGGGCCGAGACGGCGCTCATCGAGCGCGCGATGTCCTCCGACAGAGCAATGACGCGAGATGACTTGATGCCGGGTGCGGGCTCGAATTCGTACAGCGTGACCACCGGGCCGGGATGGACGTGGATGACCTCGCCTTTGACGCCGAAGTCGCGGATCACCTTCTCCAATCGTCCCGCCGTCTCTTCCAGGATGTCCTCGGTCAGCTCCGGTCCTTGGCGTTCCGGCGGCTCGGCCAGCAACGCAATGTCCGGTTTCTGATACGACCAGTTCTCTGTTGCAGCAGGGCGGGCGACCGGATCCCCCCAGGTCGACGGAGCGACTTTGGGAAGATCCACGATCGGGCCAGTCTCCTGAAGCGGTTGAATCAGGGCAATCTCTGCCTGGCCCGGCCCTGTCACAGCGTCGGGCACGGGCCCGTTCTCAATCCGCTCCTGAACCGGGACGGGCGCCGGGTCAGAGACAGAGACAGGGACAGGGTCGACCAACGGTTCAGGCTGGGGCTGAAGGGCAACCTTCTCTATCTGCGGTTTCTTGCTCACCGTCGGCAGGAGATCCTCGTAGAGAGCGAGATATCCGAGATCGACCTCCTCCCCGAAAGGATCCGACACGCTGGTCCCCGGAACCGCAGGGGTCGCTTCCCCTTCCGCAACGGGGGCGATCCCGGTCTCGATGGCCGCTTCCTGGGGTCGCTCGGAGGGCAGCGCCGCTGCAATGCCGGTGGCATCCTCCGCTTCGGAAGCCCCATCCAGATCGGCTTGGCCTTCGTCGGTGACCTGGGCGACCACGTTGGGGTCCTCCAGCATCTGCCTATCGGCAGGGACGGCCGACAGGGCATCCAAATCCCCCGCGGGACGGACGCCGGTCATCTCATATGACATGCCTTGCCACGAGAACGAGACCGCCGCGGACGTCAAGCTGAAGGGGGTGGCGGCCAGCTCCAGCTGGGACCCCAGGTGTTGTTTCTGGTGAGGCGCCTCATCCGCGGCAGGGGCCTGCTGTGGCAATGGAAGCCGTGTCGCCGTCTCGATCGTCCGGCGCGCGGAACCAGCTGCCTCTCCGCGGCCTGCTGCGTCAGCCAGGGCAGCTTCCCTGTCAGCGAGAGATGCCAGTCGTTCTGATACCGGATCCTCGGACGCCAACGCCGACCGCAATTCCGCGATCTGGCTTCTGATCGCCGGCTCGGGAGCCCTGACGGTCTCCTCGCTGATAACGGAGCGGATATGTTCACCAGTCGGGTTGACAGCGGGAGCTGGGTGCTCCGGCTCCGTGGACGGGAGTTCCGTATGGCCGTTGCGGGCCCGAATGACCTTGTCCGGCGTGCGCGTGGCCTTCACGCCCTCGGCAAGAACGAAAGCCTGTCGCCACGGTGGCTCGTCACCTTCCGGAATCGGACCGGCTTCAGCATCCCTTCGAGCTTGCCGCAGTCGCACGATGTTGGTCATCCCCGGGGCATCTTCCTCTCCGGGCAGAGGTGGCGGGCAGAAGGGAGGCTTACGGGTCGAATGCATGATCTCGAACGCTACTGAGAGGTGACCAGCCGTGATGATTCCGGCATTGGCATGACTCTGCGGGCAAACCCTAAACAGAGGGTTAGGCTTTGCGGTGACCCGACCTGCCGGTTGTCCTTCCGAGGGCATTGGCCCGGGACCCCAATCGGGTGGAAACTTGGAGATGGAGGCCTCCGGCAGTTCTCGATCCGGCGGTGTGAGTCCGAGCGCTTTTAGGCCTTTCACATGGTTGATGTTTGATGTCACGCGCGGGACGGTGCTGCTCTTTGAGATCCACATTAGGCTCTCCCAGTATGGGATCTTCGAAGTTTGGTGGCTGAGAAATCAATGGCCTGAGGAGTATTCTACAGCGCCAAAACGGCACCGGACGTGGCTGGACTGGACGTCTTCAATAGACCTCTTGCAAGACAGGTGATGCAGGAAAGTCTCAACCCGACGCTGCGTTAATTAATTTCCGTCTTCAAATATGCGTCGCCAATGCAAGCATGACAGACAAACAGGTTCTTTATGTCATCGTGCTTGGTCGACATCATGTTTCAATCCGGCTGAGGCGGTGTTCAATCCCGCCGACGATGGAGGATACAAGGTGCTCCGGAAAATCCGATGGAAGCGACTGCACGACGCGTTCCACGGCACCCGGCACGCTCGATCGAAGCTCTTCCAGGATCGGTTGCACGACGGGCGCGCCGACGCCGGCTTTCTCCGCCGTCTGCAGGAAATGGCGGGGCATGATGTCATCGATCCGGTAGTGGCGCTTATCGCCCGCGGACATTGCGAGCTTCATCTGCTTGCGCTGAATCTGTCCGGTATCGAGGCTCGGCTGCGCCGACAGGACATCATAGAGAGGCGTCATCCGGAAGCGTCCGCCGGGACTGAGGAAAATGCTGAAGTTCTTGGCGTGGCCGTCCGTGGCACCGAGCAGCCAGAAGACGATTGCCGCGCGCAGGAAGGTCGATTGATCCGCCTCGGGATCATCACTTCCTTTCAGCAGATCGAGAATCTCCCGGATTCCGGGGCCACCCTCCGCCTGGTATTTCAAGGTCGGCGGGATTGAGAGCGCCTGACAGCAATCTTCCTGCGGCAGTCGCAGAAGGCGGGCATCGCGTGTCCAGCGGCGGTCGAACCGCTCGACGACCAGTGCGGGTTTCCCCGCGAAGTCGCCTATTTCGACGTTTGCGCTCGGGATACCGAGCTCGGCAGTCAATCTCAGACAGAGAAACTCGTTCTCTATACTGTCCGACAGGTCAATACCATTGGGTATTCTTCCGATTTGCGGTTTCAGGATGTGGGTGGTCGCCGTCGTGCCATGGGGCTTGCACCATCTCCCCTGCCAGAACAGGAGCGCCGTCTTTTCCTGCGCCCCGGCGATTGAAATCCGAAAATCGTGATCGGCCTCCAGTCCGAGCGGGGCGGACGCGAGATTGTTCAACAGCTGTGCGATCTCGTCGGCGTCAACAGGGCTGCCGTCGATCGTTCCGGTGGGATCTGGCTCCTGCCCGTCAGGAAGGAACTGCAAGGCTCCGACGCAATCCCGCCCTACGACGGTCAGAAGACTGTAGGCGTCGGCGCCCTCAGCACCGACGCGCTCGGCGACGCGTCTGCGGATCGCATCGCTGTCAGGCAGGAGATTGTCGAAGACGGCGACGACGGGGGCGCCGACATAGCGGTCCTCGCGCAGGGGGAGCGACAGGGACACCGGAAAGGTATGCTCCCATCCGAGCCAGGAAGGATCGTACTGAAAGTCGATTGCGCCACTCGTTTCCCGGTTCAAGCGTCCGACAAACCGGCTGTTAAGAAAAACGTTCAGCGGGTTGTGCTTGCGGCGACGAGCCATCAGAAGATGTCCTCGATCTCGTCTGCCGAGGATGTTGTCCGGGGGCGGAGTACAAGCTCCAGGTGCAGTGCCGCCAGCACATCGCACAGGGTGCCGATCTGTGTGCCGGGCTCTCCGGCCTCAACTGTCGAGATCGTTGCCTGGCGCAGTTTGGTCTTCGCGCCAAGCTCGGTTTGATTAAGCCCGAGTTTGCGGCGATAGCGCTTCAAAGCTTCGCCAAGTTGCCTCGGAGTACGGACAATTTGCTCCATATATGCTTTCCTCTCTCACGGTAATATACGGAGAAACGTATAATAATTCAATATACGGATTGGCGTATTTCTGGAAGATATACGGTAAAGAGTATAAAACAGTTATATACGCTAATGCGTGTATAAACCAGGCTCTTAGACCATAGATGCCAAGCCGCGCGCCGGTCAGGCCGGGAACGGCCGCCATGCTGACGAGACTATTTTCCCGTCCAGCGCCCCTCTCGCACGAAGCGGTCGGCGGCGAGAATCTGACGCGTCGAGGCTAGGATCATCCCCATGGCGAAATCCGCCACGCTTGACGCATTGGCGCCTGGGCTGTGGGTCACGGTCAACCCGTGTTCCAATGCTGCCTGGAGATCAATGCCCTCGAAGCCGGTCCCGAAATAGGAGACGAGGCCGAGTTCGGGAAGCGCTTCGATCAAAGCGCGATCCGTGGGCAGCCCACCCTTTGTCACCAATGCGCGTGCGGCTGAAGCGCCTTCTGTCAGAGCGTCGGGAGCCGACCGCGGCATGGGTCCGATTACCGTGTAGCGCTCCGCGAGCAGTTGCTTGAAGCGATCCGAGAAATCACAGGCGAGCAGGACAGTCGGCTTGGACAAGGAGACAACTCTCAGGAGGAATGCGATGTCGAGCGGTGGCCGCTCACCTGACGCGCGAATTGCGGAACGTTCATACCATAATTACCGGTGGAGCCTGTCAATCGGCCCGGGCCCTTTCGGGCGCTATAGCCCCAGCGAAACTAAGCGGCAGCCCAAACCTACCGTCCCAACTGCCACGACACCGATCCGCCTGCCGCACGCCTGGCCTGCCGCCTCGCAATCCCGGTCAACCGGACACGTTTCTATGGCTGATCCTGCGCACGCCGCCGCCCCGTTCGCCGCCGGTTCTGAGGCTGGACGTATCGCAATAGCCGACGCCTGATCCATGACAAGCCGCTCTGACCAACGGAAGCCGATCTCATTGAAGTAGGGGAGCATAAGGAAATGAGGGCAACAATGTTGTCCTTAGTCTTGGCCGCCATTGCACTGCCGTTGATAAGGATTAGTCGCAGCCTTCCGGAGGGCGCCCCGCACATGCTCGACAGCCCCCCATATAGGAGCGATGCGTGCTGCCATTTTGCGGTGTGAAGGATATGAGTGGCATATCTTCAGGCCGGTCACCGGAAGCTCTGACGATCAGCGGCAGAGCATTCTACTAGCCGACCTGTCGTCGAGCTAATCCATCCACTCGAAGGTCGGGCAGGCGGTCTCGACTTTGCCTACACCTGGCATAGGCGTTGCCATCAGGTCCTTTGCCGCGGATGCGAGCCCGTGCATTCCATACATGATCGCCGTGTAGAGCGCCTTGGGCTCCCCATTCACCGCTTCATCAAGCTGACGCATCATCATTGTGTAGCGACGATTGAAAGCCTCATTGAGAGCAGTCGCCACCGACCCGGATGGGTAGTCAGTCGATTTCGCGTTCTCTCGGATTGGATAGACTGCGGTGTAGTCAATCGCCATCGCAGGACCGCTCGGCGGGACGCGGGGATCGTCAGTCGGTATGAAACGTCGCTCGTAGAAGATTTCGCTGAAGCGGTAGTAGTGCCCCATCGACAGTGAGTGCCCTGCGACCTCAGCGAACTCTTCTTGCGAGAACGGCCATGCCCCTTCTCCTTGTTCGATGACCGTTTCCAGCGCCGTTCTCGCTGACGTCAGATCCGAAACAATGATGATTTCCCCTCCCCCACCCCAGAAGTAGTCTGCTTCCAACTGGCGGCGGGGATCGCCGGTAAAGAGCGAATCCGGAAGGGCGGCGTCCAGTTCGTCAAGGAGCGTCAGGATCCCCTCATAGAATTCGCCGATCGTCGGAGCCGGAACGTCAATCTTGTTCTTCCAAGCGAGTGTCTCGAACTTTGCCTGCTGGGGTTGCTCGATCTTCATGAACGTGGAAATCGACTCCTTGGAAAATCGGGCCAGACTGATAGGGAAAGTTCGGTCTGCGAACGGCCGCCCCTCGAACGTCATCGTCAACGGATAGGTCGGGCAATTGTCCCGCGCGATCTTCGGGCGCCCTCCGAGCGCATTCATGACGTTGGCAACGAGCGCGAAGTGAAGCATTTCCTCCATCGCAACTCCGCGGATGAGATCTGCCGCTTCTCGGTTTTGCGGCCGCTTTATACTCAGGAGGGCTACCAAATAGGGCGGCAATGTCGACCACTCGAGTTCGAGAGCCAGCTGAAGCCACGACAGCAGCTCAAGCTTTTTTGCTTCAAGCTTCGGGGCGGTCATCAAAAGCCCCCCAGAGAATTCAAGTGGTCGCCTAGCTTCAGCGCCAATGCGGTGAGCGTGAGCGTTGGATTGATCGCGCCCAAATTGGGGAACACCGCATTCGAGACAACATAGAGATTGTCCGTCCCGTGAACCCGCAGGTCGCCATTCACGACCCCAGTCGTTTCGTCGGCACTCATCCTGCAGACAGAGGCAGCATGGTCTGCCCGCCACGAAATCGTCGGCTTCTCCGTCAGCGGCGCTCCCATCGCCTCAAAAATGGCAGCGACCTTCTCCTGGACCGCGATCATGCGATCATCAAAGCCCTTGTCCTTAGTGTATTCGACGTGCGTCATGGGGAGACCAATGCGGTTCACATCGGGCACACCTTTCACAAGGTTCTCAGGTCGGCCGAACACCTCGATCATGCCGTGGATCTGGATCCGGTTCGGTCCGAGGAGCGCTTTATCAATTTCGTCGCGTGACAGACCGCGTTGCATCTGCTGCGCCACGGAGAACGAGACCGTCTCTGGCGGAGCGACGAGGACAAATTTTCCCGCCTTCTGTTCCGCCTTGCTGTCGAAGTGTCGGGAAACAAGTGTGGGGAAATTCATCTCGGCTTGAAGCCGGTCAGGATTGGACGGGAGCGTCGAGGTAAAGATGAAATAGGGGTGAGTGATCAGGTGTCGACCAACAAGGTCATGGTCGTTCCCGATGCCCTTGCTCCAGTCGCTTGAGCTCGATCGGAGCAAGAGCTTCGCAGATTCGATTGCGCCAGCAGCAATGACGACACGCTCGGCCTGCACGATATGCATCTGGCCGCTTTCTCGATCCCAATAGACAGCCCCTTTCGCTCGTCTTTTCCCGTCCATCAGGATCTCATGGACGACCGCGCCTAGCTTCAAGGAGAGGCCAGGAAAATCGTTCCACTCTCTAAGGTCGTCCAGGTAGTTGCATGCGGCATAGCGGGCACCAAAGGGGCAATACTTGCATGTCCCCGTGGTCTGGCAGGGTGCGTGGCGGGAGGGAACGCCCGACACGCCGCGGCGAGCGATCGGCATGTGTCCGTATGAGACGCCTATGCGGTCCATCGCATCTGCCACTGGCCGATCTTCCAGTGTGAGCGGGAAATGCCGGAAGGGATATGGCGCGCTTCGCGGCAGCGAACTATCCGACGAATCTCCGGAGACTGCGAGGTGGTCTTCCGCCCTGCAGTAGTAAGGTTCGAGCACGTCGTAGCCGAATGGCCAATCGACCGCCTCACCGCTGTTGGATTTCAGATGAAAGTCTTCGGGCTTGAGGCGGAAAGACCATCCGCCCCAGTGGAGCGTCGAGCCGCCATAGGCAAACACCCTAGCGCCCATAAGCGGCATGTCGGTGCCGCCAGCGCTCCAGTTCTCGCCGGGAAAGTCTCGTTGCGGATAGGGAAGGTCCCTGAATTGGTCATAGGGGAGCCTGCCGGTGATCAGATAATGCTCCCAGAGGCCAAAGTCCTTCGTCTTGACCCGGATCCCCGCCTCGAGGATTAGAATGGAGGCTCGGGGATCATGCTCGAGAAGGGTCTGCACCAGCGCTGTCGCCGCCACTCCCGAACCGATAATCAGCGTGCCGACCTTCATGAGCTTCTCCGCTCGCGATAGGGCGTTGGCTCGTTTTCGATATTCGCCCCTCCGAAGTAGCCGCAATAGTTGACGGCGCCGAAGGCTTTGAACCCGCCGAGCGCGAGTCTGAGGGCTATGAACTCATTCGCCACGAATCGCTGCAGCACTTCGAGCATCGTCGCCGGAACACCGGACGGTGCTATTCTCGGTTTGTTGGCGAGGATCCGGTTGAATGCAGCGGCTCGCCCGATCTCCAGAACAAGTTCGTCGATGTATCGCGCCCCGTCGCGATAGTACCCCTCATACAACGGATCGACCTCGATCCTGTTCTCTATGAACGTCAGAAAGCGCAGGTGATAGTTTGCAGGGTCATCTCCGAGCGACCAGTGATAGCCGATCTCGATGAAAAGCGGCCAAAGCGTATCGATGACCGCTTGCGGCAGCGGCTCCTTGGTACGGCTAAGTGCATGGATTGCCTTTGATTGATACAATTCCCCCTCCGATGGATGCTCGCACGCAAGAACGCCGATCGGGTCGGGTCATTGTCTTGGTGGCGGTACGGACTGAAGCACCTGCTTTCGCGCGACGTCGGTCGAAGGTGCGTTACAGGCAGGCCGATTGTAGATCCCGCTTCGGCGGCAGACCTCCGGAGTGGAACCTTGCAGATCCCCGGCTTCACACGCGATGCACATCCGGAATATGGCCGCCTCGAGCTGGAGTGAATAGTCCAGCGACGACACCGCTGGGTCGGAAGGCTGAAAGAGCTGCCCTCCTCTGATGTTCTGGAACCAGGTATCCACGTGAGATTTGACGAGCACGGAATCGTAGAGCCTGGACATATCGAAGCGGCCGTCCAAGATCCCGATCGAAGCACGCGGAGTTCTCGCGCCGGCGTGACAGGACAGACAGGACGATCGAATGTTGTCGGCGGGGCCATTGGCTCGCCCCATGAAGCCCATGGTTGGCCGGCTGCGCCAGCCATAGGTTATCCCGCGAAGTTCCGTGTTGATCCAACCTTGTTGGATCGATGCGTCATAGACACCGGGATCGTTGCCCCACTGCAGGGTGACGGGGACCAGATTGTCGAAAAGCTTGTCTCCTTTGGGCGGACCCTTCCAGACGAAGGTACCAAACACCCAGCCGGTCTCCCTCGACCTGCCGTCCTTGACGGCGATATCGACCTGCAGAAGCCGCACGGAAGATAGTTTTCGATCGCTCGCCGGATGCCCGGCACTCCCCGACCCAGGTGGATCGATATAGGCGTCGTACTCCGGCGCATCCTTCAGGTAAGTCACCTGATCGGTGGCGGCGTCGGTGAACAGGAACTTGATCGACGCCGTATCGGCGGGGAACCTGACAGAGACCGGCAAAGACGGATTGCACGGCTGCGCAAAGACATCTCCTAGTGTTGTGACTCTAACGCTTGTTTCGCACGGGCGACTTTTTCCAGGATAGCCGAGGCCGGGGCTGTCCAGACAAAGGGTCTAGGGTCGGCATTGTGGTGCTCCAGGTAGTCTATGATCGCGCTCTCCAGCGCGGGCACGCTCGTGAAGGCGCCCCGCCGGATGCGCTCCTGCGTGATCAGCGCAAAGAAGCGCTCGACCAAGTTGAGCCACGAAGCCGAGGTCGGCGTGAAGTGCAGGTGGAAGCGCGGATGCTTCTCGAGCCAAGCCTTCACCTTCGGGTGCTTGTGGGTCGCATAATTGTCCACGATCAGGTGCAGGTCGAGGCGCTTGTCCGTGTTCCGATCGATGACACGCAGGAAGCGCAGAAACTCCTGATGGCGATGGCGCTTCATGCAGGTGCCCAGGACCGTGCCGGTCGCCACATCCAGAGCCGCAAACAAGGTTGTGGTCCCGTGGCGTTTATAGTCGTGGGTCATGGTCCCGAGCCGCCCCTTCTTCAGCGGCAGACCGGGCTGGGTGCGGTCGAGCGCCTGAATCTGGCTCTTCTCGTCGACCGCGAGAACCAGGGCCTTGTCCGGCGGATCGAGGTAGAGGCCAACCACGTCCTGGACTTTCTCGACGAAGCGCTTGTCGGTGGACAACTTGAACGTCTTGATCAGGTGCGGCTTGAGACCGTGCGCGTGCCAGATCCGCTGCACGCTGGTGTGGGACAGGCCTGTCACAGCGGCCATGGAGCGCACGCTCCAGTGGGTCGCTCGCGGCGGCTTCTCGTGCAGGGTCATGTCGAGCACGCGCTGGATCACCGCTGCCGTGAGGGGCTTGCGCCCCGGCGGGCGAGACGCGTCCTTGAGAAGCCCCTCCACGCCCGCCTGCGCATAGCGGCGGCGCCAGCGCCGCACGGTCAGAGTGCTCGTGCCGACGCGAGCAGCCACCTCGGTGGCGCGCAGGCCCTCACCCGTCAGCAGAACAATCCGAGCACGCCAGACGACCTTCTGGGGTGTGTTGCGGTCGCGGACCAGGGTCTCCAGGCGATCCCGATCAGCGGCCGGAACCTCAATGCGTTCGATCTTGCCCATCCGAGCAACATCGCACGTCAGACCCGATTTCGGAATCTCCCGTCAGTGACAGAACACTAGCCCACCCTATTCATGAGACATGTTGATGTCTTCCGTTCTGGACTGCGATCGCAGGGGCTCGTTGCGTCTGTTTCATCGCGATGAGGTCTGGAACATGGGGAACGCGTTGGCAGGAAATGGATGGGCTGATGGGGCGATCGTGGCCCCGCCGTTCATGGCGACGCCGTCCGCGGCCGAGGGGCGAGAGCCCAAACAAGACGGCCGAAGAGGTCGGCTTCGGGGCAGCAGGACGCGTAGGCCAAGCGGATGCGGCTCGCCGTTTCCTGCACCCGCACGGCGATCTTGAGCAGGCGAAGCCGTAGGGTCGCGAACTCGGCTTTGGCGAGATCGCGCGCAGCCGGGATGGCCTCCCGCACCGCCAGCATCAGCCAGTAGGCGGCCGTGTGCAGCACGAGCCGAACCTGGTTGGCCACCGCCCGGCGGCACGAGGTCCGGTCGGAAGCAAGTTGCGCTTTGTGGAACTTGATCCAGTTCTCCGCCTGGCCGCGGGCACAATACAGGCTCTCGTAGACCACCCGTGGGCTGGTTCCCCTGAGGTTGGTGACGACAAAGCGGATGTCGAGGCCCAGGCGGGTGGCCTCGATGCGGGCGACCACCCGGCGCTCGCACGTCCAGCTCCTGGCTTGGTGCTTCGTCTCGGCAAAGCCACGAACAACCTCGCAGTCTTCCACCGCCCTTTGAGTGCGCACCGCATCCGCCACGTCCTGAACTTTGGCGGTGAGCGGCTTCGTGCCAGCCAGCCCGAACAGATAGCTGAGGCCGTTCTGCTCGCAGAAGTCCATGACTTCGGGACGGGCATAGTGACTGTCACCCCGGATGGTGATGCGTGTCGTCGGCCAACGGGTGCGGATGCGCCGCACCAGCCGGCGCAGATGAGCCCGCACCTCCAGGCCCGAAGGTGTTTTGCCGGGCCGCAGCACGATGGCAACAGGACGGCCGGTGGCGCTGTCGTAGACATGGATCGGCAGAAAGCAGCGCTCGTCATAGTGGGCGTTGAACAGCGAGAGCTGCTGGTGCCCATGCACCACGTCGCAGGTGTCGTCGACGTCCAGCACGACCCCATCCGGCACGGTGGCATAGCTTTCCATCCACTGATCCACCAGAGCATAGGTCAACCGGATGGCATCGCGGATCGTCGGAGCGTTCTCCAGGCGCGAGAGGGTCGGCTGCGAGGCGAGGTCGGCTCCGCTCTCCGGCAAGTGCCCGCAGGCGAGCTTGAACGCCGGATCGGAGCGCAGCGGGCCGAAGTCGTTGCAGTCCTCATAGCCGCACGCGATGGCGAAGATGCGGGCGCGGATCATGTCTGGGATCACGTGCGTCACGCGGCCTGGATCTCGGCGATCGGGGATGAAGCGCGCCAGCCGCTCGGCGATTCCAAGCCGGCGCTCGGCCTGGGCCAGGAGCATGACGCCGCCGTCCGACGACAAGCGCCCGCCGTCGAAAGCAGCGGTGATCTTCTTGCGGGACACGGCTGGAAACGGGAACGTCGCAGTTGTATCGTCCTGCATGGCGGGTGTGGCAGCCTTGAAGGGGTGGCAGGGGTTAGTCTCAGCAACCAAATCCTACGCTGCTTCAAGTGCTTAAGCTACACCCGCCAGCCTTCTCCAGCCACCTCGTGCATAAGAGCGGCTAGAACGGTCGCGCCCGCTCGATTGTAGAAGCCGAGTGCCCAGACCTGATAACCATCGGGGTTCGTTTCGGATAGGTCACCCGGATCGGGGCCGCGTTCCTTGGTCAGTCCCATGAGGGGTTCGCGTCCGGCGTTGGTATAGTCGAGCCATTGCGAGATCCACCACTCTTCCTGGCCGGTTCCGACCAATCCGCGGTCTTTGATCTGGAAGGCTGTTTTGGCGGTCCCCAGTACGGCATTCATGTATTCGGCGGGCTGAGTTCGAAAATTGAACGCTTCCCACGGCTGTCGATCGACGGGGTTGGGGTACTGGGCCGGGTAATCCTGTCGCCACTTGGCGGAAGGAACACCGTTTGCTTCCATGGTGCTGGCGTGAAAATCCGGACAGGCTGCTGCTTGAGCCTGTTGCCAAGCGAGCATCGCCAGCGCGAACGAAAGCACTGCACGTTTCATGACGCGCTCCCCTCGCTCGTGATCTGCCATCTCCGACGCCCCTGGCCGTGGCAGATCACGAGCACCACACAACTAGCCTTATTACGAGTATTACGGCATAGTGAAGAGAATTACGCCCCATTTCTACTCGGTCGTCTTAAGGATAACAGTAATCAGCATAAAGCAAATAGCAATTGTCTTCAAGCTCAACGTTGAGGAAGCGCCTTAGAGCGCTTCCCTGAGCCAGTCTGGGATATTCATATTGTCCTTGAGGCGCAGTCTAAATTGGCCGTCATCAAATTCAGTGATCGGATCAAGACGCATTGGATCCACGTCGCCGCGGCCGATTTTCCTCTTACCTGCCATCAGCTCCATTGCGTAGTCCTCATCCATGTCGAGGTGGATGACGTACCGATGCGAAACGCCTGACAAGAGTTCGTGCTGTGGAAGAAACCGCTCGGCCAAGTCGGGCAGATGCTCCAGCGCATAGCTCAGCGTGGATATTGCAGTGCCAAGGGGCATCCCATCGAGCGGATGGCCCTGGTCGCGAATATCCAGAACCATGTCCTGTCCGCCAACCCGCAACATTTCGACACCGGGCGTTCCGGGATCGAGAACCGTTGCGCGGCCGGCACGTGGTCTGCCGTCGATCAACACTGCAGTGATGTCGCGTTCGGTAGCCTCGACAAGCTGCGCGTAAGGATCCTTAGAAATACCATCGAGCACCAGTAGGTCGGCGACTTTCCCGATTTCAATGGTCCCAAGGACATTGCCCCATCCCATCATCGTTGCCGGGGTGCTTGTCACCATGCGGGCCAGTTCCCTATCTGGAAATAGATGCCCATGATTGTCGCTGAACAGCCTTGCTATCTTCAGCTCTCCGAGCAGATTCTTTGTCCCGCTTGGCCCCCAATCTGAACCGAGCGCAATCGGAACGCCCGATTGGGCCGCAACGACGACATCCGTGGTTGCGCCGTAAAGAAGCAGGTTGCTCAGTGGCGACCACACAATACCAGCACTATGGCTCATGCGTGCCATCTGTTCAGGGTTGAGCGCAGTCGCATGAATGCCGATGAGGTTTGCTCCTATTAGATATTCGCCATTCGGCTTTTTAAGAGACTCGAAAAAGCCGCGGGAATAGTCGTCGGTGCCTTCTGACAGGTGGAGCAGGAACGGCTTTGTCAGGTCGCCAACGATCGGCCCGTATATCTCTTCTGCTTGGCTATAAGTTTTGAAGTCGCCGATTCTATCTTGCGCAGCTGGCCACGAGTTGTCGTCGGGAAGCTCAACATTCCTGACCAAGCCCGCGTAGGCAGCCTTTTCATTGGTGCCCATCGTCGTGATGGACAGACCTTGCGTTGTGGTCACCCCTCCGAGCAAGGCTCGGCACTCCACAAAGCGCACGACTGCTCGCGCGTTATTCGATAACGGATCATGGGTGAGCAATGCAGCAGGATTCTTGACGAATCGCCGATAGGTCTCAGCCCCTTGCCACTGCTGGCGGCGAGCGTAGTGCGCTGGCACGGTCCAGAGTGGGATGGCGTTATAGGCGGGGTGATTGTGAAGCTCAAATAGACCGGGATAGATCGTACCTCGAAGGTTGATCTGTCTCTCGCCCAAGAACGGCGCTGGCAGCGCTTGATCGCTCGCAGCACAATGGGCAATTCGTTTGCCCTCGATCGCTAGGACACCATCGTCAATGACGGTGAAGTCGTGATCCATAGTGACAATGCGTCCGCGAAGGACGAGACGGATCGGGGGCGAACTCTCCTTGAGACTGTCCGTCTTCCATGAAAGTTCACGCGTCTCCTCGCGAAACCATGCCATGATGTCCTCCGCACTATTCCCAGATCGAGAACGATACCATCGTAGAGGGCCTCATTGCACTATTGATCCGGCCCTCATTGTCTTGAAGGAGTCTCAGATAGCTCCAGTTTGATCGGCATGAAGCACGTGGACATGCGCAAGCTGCCTGCGGCGGCCCAAGAGGAGCGTCGGCGGCAAGTGATTGGGCTGCGGCAGCGCGGGCTGACCTACGGAGCGATCGCGAAGCAGGTTGGGCTCTCGCCGACCGGAGTGTTCGACATCTGCAAGCGGTTCGCGGCGGAGGGCGCGAAGGGATTGGTGAGTAAGCCGCGCGGGCGCAAGCCGGATGAGCAGCGGCTACTGAATGCGGCCCAGGAGGCAGCGGTGCGATGGCTGATCTGCCGGCATACGCCGGACGAGTTGGACTTGCCGTTTGCCTTGTGGAGCCGGGCGGCGGTGCGCGAGCTGATCCGGCAGCGCTGCGGGGTCGTGCTGGCCATACGGACTGTGGGCAAATACCTGGCGCGCTGGGGCTTTACGGCCCAGAAGCCGTTGCGGCGCGCTTATGAACAGAACCCAGCCGCAGTGCGGTGCTGGCTGCGACGGGAGTACCCGGCTATCGTGGCGGCGGCCCGCCGGGCGCACGGCACCATCTTCTGGGGCGACGAAACCGGTCTGCGCTCGGATGACGTGCGCGGTCGCGGCTACGCGCCGCGGGGCCGGACGCCGGTGGTCCGGGTCTGCCATCGGCGGGCCGGGCTGAGCCTGATCTCTGCCGTGAGCAACCGCGGCGCATTGCGCTGGATGGTTCTTGATGGGGCAGTGAACGCCGCGGCCTTGATCCGCTTCCTCCAGCGCCTGATCCGGGACATCCGGCGCAAGGTGTTCTTGATTCTGGATCGGCTGCAGGTGCACCGGGCCGGCCAGATCCGCGACTGGCTGGCCGCGCACAGGACCAAGATCGAGGTCTTCTACCTGCCTGCCTACAGTCCGGAACTGAACCCGGACGAGGGCCTGAACGCCGACCTGAAGCAGGCCGTCACCCGCAAGGCGCCCGTGCGCAGCAAACAGCAGCTCAAGCGGGCGACCGTCAGCCACATGCGCAGGCTGTCCAAATTGCCTGCGCGCGTCAGAAGCTACTTCCACCATAAACCAGTCCGCTATGCCGCATGATCCAAGATCAAGACAATGAGGGCCGGATCAATAACTCCGTGAGGCACAATCCATAGCGTGTGTACCGGCTTGGGCAACGACTAGATCGCGCGGCTTGCAAGGTTGATACAACAGAGCTGTCGTCATCAGCTTAGAGGAGCCCCTATTTGCACATGAGTTCAATCGGCTGAGAGGTTGCCGGAAGCTTGAGTTCCTGCTTCGAGGCAGTCGTTAATTTGAGGTCAGTCCATGCTCCCTCGATCAAGAGCGGACCTGCGGGCGCGGTTGTACCAGGAGAACCGGGGATGTTAATGCTAACAGCGGCTTGCGGTGCTGCAGCGGACATAGCCCAGGTTATGAGGCCAACCACCAGCGCGGCGAGGCCGATTAAGCCCATCCAAGCCTGCAAGTTCAGCGGTCTGGTCACCGGCTCTGTAGACCACGGAGGCTCACCAATTTGCTCACGCCCCTCGGCTCGCTTGTAGATCCTGCTAATCGAATAAAAGCCAGCCCACATACTGATTACTTGCGCGACAACGGCCACACCAAATGCAAAGATCGGAAGTGAAGCCCAAGGAAGTCCACTTGTGCGCGCGAACTGGACGAAGGTTCCCGTCGCCACCAGCATTGCAATGCTGATGGTCAAAATCATCTTTCCTGTCTCGACTGCGAGCTTGACTGCTTCTCGTTTATCCTCAGGGGTACGAAGAGCTTCGAGCCGTTTCTTGGCTTCTGCTAAGTACGCATCCCGCTCCGGATCAGTAGCTCCGAGTCCGGTTCGGGCGCCATTGAGCGCTGTGATCGCGAGTGAAGCGTCAAAAGCGGCCATTATCTAACTCCACAAGAAGACGGCACTCAGTTCACTCCATAGCCCCTCGATCGCTCTCAGAACCTCGTGAGACGAAACCGGCTCGCCGCTCTTGCTGCCCCTAAGCTCATCGAGGATCCTGTCGAGACTCTTTAGGACGTCTTCTGAAAAGTCAGGAATAGCCCTCGTTGCATTAGGTAGTGGCAAATCGCCTTCTGGCATAAGGGGGAAATGGCCCATATAGGGGCGCAGTATCATCTGATCGTATAGCGTGAGTAGAATAAGGGCTGCATCCGGCCGCAAATTCACGCCCCTGCCGACTTGGCGGATCAGGGTGCCCTTTATGTTGGCCAGCAAACCTTGTCCTCCAGCATCATAAGACGTGAGCAAGGCCATGTAGCGATTAGCAAGGGCTTCATCCATTCCAGTGGGACTGGCACCTGCTGAGCTAGCTCCAACTCCTCCTGCCATTTGACGACTCCCGAGTTCTGACTGGTGTGCCGAAACCGTATTCGGTGAATTGCACGTGCTGCAAAACAGGTTCCGTGATCACCTATTTCTTGAATGTTCTTCAATCGCAAGAAAGCAGATTTACTTATTAAAAGTTGTCCAAATGATCCTTAAGAGTGATGATCCACCTTGTTGCACGGATCGGCAGGGTTAGTACCTGGAGTCGGTACGATAGGAGATCGGGCTCCTTTTCGTGCTCTCGGATGTCCGCGGTGTACTTCTAGGCTAACGCCTGTCGCCGTTACCATATTCCGAGGCCGCGACACCTGGTGACAAACTGGGCGGAGTACGATGCGGGTCTGCGTCAGAGGGGCGGTCTGACAATCTGGTTGATCGACCGAGCCACTGCGGCGTGGCAGGCTGAGCCTCGCCGACGTGAGGCGGTCAGCCCGTTATTCGGCCCTGGCGATCGAGATGGCACTAACGCTGCGGGCGGTGTTGCGGCTGGCGCTGCGCCAAACTGATGGGCTGATCGGCTCAATCCTCCACCTCTGCGGTCCGAATCTGGTTGTTCCGGATCGCTCGACCCTAAACCCTCGAGCCGAGACTCTGGACGTCCCTCGGCCAAGTCACCACGTTGGGCCTGTACATCTTCGGGTCGATTGTTGCGGAGCATGTTTGCTTGAGATTCCCGATTTTGGAGGAGCATAGACATCTTGGCTTGAGACTCTGAGGATTTGGGATCTGAAGTTACCTGCCCATGGAAGGTGGCTTCGGAAATTCCCCTGCCCTGCTCGATCCCGGCGAACGCGATGCACTGCTTAGCAGTGATGCGCGATCAAACGCCCCGATGGATTGTTGCCCCACCAAGCTCACTCCGCTCCAATTTCAGACGACGTTTGTGAGCCGCTAGTGTTCTGTCACTGACGAGCGATTCCGAAATTCGATCCGACGTGCGATCCTGCTCTGATGGGCAAGATCGAACGCATTGAGGTTCCCGCCGCTGATCGGGATCGCTTGGAGAGCTTGGTCGGTGACCGCAACACGCCCCAGAAGGTCGTCTGGCGGGCTCGGATCGTTTTGCTGACGGGCGAGGGCCTGCGTGCCACCGAGGTGGCTGCCCGCGTTGGCACGAGCCTTCTAACGATGCGGCGCTGGCGCCGCCGCTATGCGCAGGCGGGCGTCGACGGGCTTCTCAAGGACGCCACCCGCCCGCCAGGGCGCAAGCCCCTGACCGCAGCGGTGATCCAGCGGGTTGTCGCCATGACCCTGCATGAGAAGCCGCCGCGAGCGACCCAGTGGAGCGTGCGCTCGATGGCCGCTGTCACAGGCCTGTCCCACACCAGCGTGCAGCGGATCTGGCACGCGCACGGTCTCAAGCCGCACCTGATCAAGACGTTCAAGTTGTCCACCGACAAGCGCTTCGTCGAGAAAGTCCAGGACGTGGTTGGCCTCTACCTCGATCCGCCGGACAAGGCCCTGGTTCTCGCGGTCGACGAGAAGAGCCAGATTCAGGCGCTCGACCGCACCCAGCCCGGTCTGCCGCTGAAGAAGGGGCGGCTCGGGACCATGACCCACGACTATAAACGCCACGGGACCACAACCTTGTTTGCGGCTCTGGATGTGGCGACCGGCACGGTCCTGGGCACCTGCATGAAGCGCCATCGCCATCAGGAGTTTCTGCGCTTCCTGCGTGTCATCGATCGGAACACGGACAAGCGCCTCGACCTGCACCTGATCGTGGACAATTATGCGACCCACAAGCACCCGAAGGTGAAGGCTTGGCTCGAGAAGCATCCGCGCTTCCACCTGCACTTCACGCCGACCTCGGCCTCATGGCTCAACCAAGTTGAGCGGTTCTTTGCCCTGATCACGCAGGAGCGCATTCGGCGGGGCGCCTTCACG
The DNA here is from genome assembly GCF_044784385.1 of Microvirga sp. RSM25. NCBI lineage: Bacteria > Pseudomonadati > Pseudomonadota > Alphaproteobacteria > Hyphomicrobiales > Methylobacteriaceae > Microvirga > Microvirga sp. RSM25. Next base: position 555,548 of record NZ_CP173040.1, read on the forward strand.
AGCGTGCCCGATCTGGAGAGTGCGATCATGGACTACCTGGAGCACCACAATGCGGATCCCAAACCCTTTGTCTGGACGGCCCCGGCCTCGGCTATCCTGGAAAAGGTCGCCCGTGCGAAACAAGCGTTAGAGTCACAACACTAGGTTATTGAATCAAATTTCTTGGGTGCCCGGGGCCTTCCCTCACACTCTGAGCAACCGATTCAAAGCCACGTGCACTCGTTATAAAAACCCGTAGTAATGGGGAGAGAGCCGGGTGGGATAGGGGCACCCAGCCGGCACGGACACTTGCTAATCCCTTGGAAACGGTTACGGTCCGCGCAGTCTCAACGAGCTCAAGGCTTCGCATGACGCGCAAGGATCTGGTGGCTGCCTATGGACGGGTAGGGCTTGCAATCGCAGCATTCGCCCTCGTCGCTGGTATCATTGCGGCACCCATTCTCCCGAAGTTGGGGCCCTCTCCTGTGGTCGCATCAAAGCCCCAGGATGAGCCAACTTTCCGCCCCCAGATCACACCAGCGAGCATAAAGATAAACTAGCTGACGCATGCGTCGTTAGACATCGGCAGCTATGAACGCGTCCGGCTCATTGCGCCACCTCGGGGACTTCAACCCCCACCAGCCGAATGACCATCAGGTTGTCACCCTCAGTCCACTTTGGGGAGGCCTTCAGGGCTGCGGCCTGCTCCTCCTCCTCGTCACTGGCCACGAGGATCACATGCCACTTGCCCGTATCCTTCGGAGCATTTTCCTCCAGGACTTCAAGCCGTCTGATGATGCTACGTTGGAGTAGCCCCCGAATTGACCGGACACGATCTCCCACTTCGCTAAGAGATAGGAGTAGTGTTAGGCCTATGACTGGTTCTTCCCCCAAGATCGAGGTCCTTGACGGACCGCAACGCCGCCGCCACTGGACCGCCTCTGAGAAGCTTTCCATCGTCCAGGAGACCTACGAACCTGATGCCACGGTGAGCTTGGTCGCCCGCCGGCATGGGGTGGCCCCCAACCAGCTCTTCCGCTGGCGCAAGCTTGCTGCCCAAGGAGCGCTGACCGCCACCAGCGCTCAGGAAGAGGTGGTGGCCGCCTCCGAGTACCGCGCCCTGCAGAACCAGATCCGCGAGCTGCAGCGCCTGCTCGGTAAGAAGACGCTTGAGGCCGAGATCCTCAAGGAGGCGCTGGAGGTCGCCACCGGGCCAAAAAGCAGCTGTTGCGCTCGCTGTCGTGGCCCAAGGGCACTTCGCGATGAGCGCCGTCTGCTCTACCCTTCAGGTCGCCCGTTCTAACATCGCCGAGCAGTTGGCAGGGCGGCCCACACAGCGCCGGGGCCGTGCTCCTCGGCCGGACGAGGACCTGGTGGCGGCAATCAAGGCCATCATCGGCAGCCTGCCGACCTATGGCTACCGCCGCGTGCACGCTCTTCTGGTCCGCCAGGCCCGCGAGCAGGGCCAACCGCTTCCCAACCACAAGCGCGTCTACCGGGTCATGAAGGCTCACGGTCTCCTGCTGCAGCGCCATGCCGGCGGGGCCGAGGCGCGCCGGCACGACGGGCGCGTGGCCGTGGAGGGCTCCAACCTGCGCTGGTGCTCGGACGGGTTCGAGATCGGCTGTGACAATGGTGAGAAGGTGCGGGTGGCGTTTGCCCTCGACTGCTGTGACCGGGAGGTGCTGGGGCATGTGGCCACAACCGAGGGGATCAAGGGCGAGGACGTGCAGGACCTGATGATCACCGCGGTCGAGTACCGCTTCGGGCCGGTGAACCAACTGCCAGAGACCATCGAATGGCTCTCCGACAACGGCTCGAGTTACATCGCCCATGAGACGAAGAGCCTGGCACGAGAGATGGGCCTCGAGCCGAGGACCACACCCGTGCGGAGCCCACAGAGCAATGGCATGGCGGAAGCCTTCGTGCATACGATCAAGCGCGATTACGTCCGGGTCAGCCCGATCCCGGATGCCCGGACGGTGATGGAGAGCCTGCCGTTGTGGTTCGAGCACTACAACAGCCTTCACCCGCACAAGGCGCTCGGTTATCGTTCCCCGCGTGAGTTCATTGCCTCACGCAAACCGGGATGATCCTGTCCGATCTTTCGGGGGCAACAAGAACGGTTCTCCTTGAGGTCTTGGAATGGTTTGGCCCCATCCGGCCCGAAATAGGCTATGGCGCGATATTTCTTCGATTGCAGCCTGGAAAAGACTTCCGCTTCCGCATGCAGGCGCTCGCGGGTCCGGTGATAGCTGTCCTTCATCGACTTCTCGTCTGGATCCTCTCCTTCGGCCGACAGGCGGGTGCCGCCCTCGCCACCGAAGCCTCCAGGGTTGCGTGCCCATGCGATGATGTCCCGTACCTGATGAAAGTCGGCTAGGACGTCCTCAGCCAGTTCGATTTTCCTTTTCCCTACAGTTTCAGGAAGCCACTTGTGGTAGCCCTTCACGGCGATGTCGGCGTCAACAACCGCAGCTCCGGCAGTTCCAACAGGTGCTTTCCCTGCGATCCAAGTGAAGACGGCGTCGGTCCAAGCCCAGACGGTCATCAGGGTTCTCCACCTTATGCAACTTGGAACGCTCGCCGGGCTCGTTCTCGGATCTCGTCCAGCTCGTCTTGCAGGGAATTGAGTTGTCCCTCCACCTCCTCGAAGGAACTGCACTCCGGCGTGACGAACAGACGTCCATCCTCACCCCGGGTGTAGCGTAGGAGGGCAACTCTGACGGATGCCGGATTGTCTGGGGTGCCGGGCTGGATTTCCAACTCAAAGGCTCCGAACACGTGCATGGACTCGTCTCCTCGTGGTTTCAGTTCTCTACCAGTTCCGAACCGCTCCCGGACCGGTGGGGAAGGCGCCACCTCCTCCCATCAATGTCAGTCTCCAAGCGTAATCTCATCCCCGCCCGCGTCAGCGGATGGCGGGGTATGGTGAAGCGGTTCAATTGTGCCGGGATTGCTCCCCAGAAAGAAAGTCGACAAGCTCATCCGCTATCTGGGTATTGATCCTGTCCTTCTCGGCCTCGTCCATGTTCTCCATGGCCTCTGATATGAAACGAGTAACGGCCTCGAACTCGTCCACAACTATCTCATAGGGTGGTTCCAGACCCCGGAGAGTGAACTCGGACTCGATGTCCGCTCTTTGAGGGTTGCGGACTTCATGGGGGTAGGTGACCCAAGCGCATGAGGGCGACCCATTCTCCACGGAGCTCGTCTGTGGGGACATTCTCAAGGCTCCTCCCCCGGCTGGCATAATCCTGAACCAACGGCATCCGGCCTTCGGCAAGCCAGGAGTGAAATCCGGCCTTAACCTCATTGTCGTTTAAATGAATGCCCCTTGCTGTGCAGGTCAGTTGATCTTCTTGGCTGCTGTCGTGGAGGATGGTGGTGTCCCCACCTTGTGGGAGGCCTCCAACATTATCTTCACACCGCCAAATAGCTTCTGGATCACCGTCTCCGCGTACGGCAGCCCTGCATCGAATGCGCCTCGGTTCGTCTCCAAGAGACCACCGAGCATTTCTCCAAGGATTGTCTCGAGACGGTTCCTGACTCCGTCCAGTGTCAATCCATGATGACGCGCCGCCACTGCTTCCAAGTTTCCGGCGACGTTCAGAAGGAGGTGCTCAAGCACGAGGATCCGAGCTGTGACATTCTCCGGGGTTAATGGTCCCTGGTTGAAGGGGGTGCCTGTTTGCTCGCTCATCTTGTGTTCCCGTTACTGCATCTGGTCTGCGCGGCTGGCCTGCTGGCGAGCTTCTCGGCTCTCCTTGACCTTGTTGAAGACGACCTTGAACACAGCGTCGGCATACTCCGCGCTGACGCTCGTAATTGCTTCAGACCCCAGCCGTGCCACTCCCTGGACGGTGGTGTCGCGAAGGAGGTTAAGATGCTTCTCGATAGCAGCGTCAGTCAGTCCCTGGGCATCCGCAATCATGCCGAGCAAGACGACTGCGTTGTTGATGGCCAGTGTCTCCAGGACAGTGAGGCGGGCAAGGGCCTGCTCTCTGGTGAACGGAAGTTGTTCGGCAGGTGCTTGAGCCTGGGATGGAGGGGGTGTCTGGTCAGACATGAACTCTTTCCTCTGGTTGGCCTGTCTCGTGAATAGCGAAGCCTCATCCCTGCCCATGTCAGCAGAGGCAGAGTGTGGTGTAGCGAATTGATGGTGCGGGCGGAGGGACGCGAACCCCCACAGCTTGCGCCGCTGGAACCTAAATCCAGTGCGCCTACCAATTCCGCCACACCCACACGTGGTGGGCCTAGAGGGACTTGAACCCCCAACCAGACCGTTATGAGCGGCCGGCTCTCACCATTGAGCTACAGGTCCAGGGCATCCTCATACTGGGTCTTTGCCAAGATGAGAATGGGCGAATGACGGGAATCGAACCCGTACGGTCAAGCCCGAGGGATTTTAAGTCCCTTGCGTCTACCAATTTCGCCACGTCCGCGGGTAGCCCGAGGAAGGCGCAGGGCGTGGTGGGGGGTCAATTCCTGCGGGACGTTTCGCCTGAGCGGAGGTTGAGGATGTCGCTGTTGATCCGGCCCCGGTCGATTGCGTCCATCTCCTCGATGGCGCCTGCGGGTGCCTGGATCATGGTCTCCATCTCATCCTGACGAGGTCATAAGGAGGCTTCAGGCCTCGCAGGCAATACTCAGCCTCAATGTCCACTCGTCGGGGATCGTGTCCCTTCTCCGGTGCTTTCGCCCAAGCGCGGACCAAGCCAATCCATGCCCCTGTCAGCGCCTCCTCCGGCGAGTGTTCGAGACGTCGGCCGCGGCTCACATAGTCCGGCACAGCCCGCATCGGGGGCTCGGCCATCCAGGATTGGACAGCGGTCTTGACGTCATCACTCACAAGACGTCTCCAGGCTGGACTTGGATCCACACAGAACCGCATCCCTGCCTGCGCAAGCAATGGCAGGGTGTGGTGGCATGTAAAGAGTTAAAGGGTCGGGTTACCCCGCGGTGATGCCTCATCCTTGTGAGCAGCCCTACGAGCAGTCAGTGCCCATAAGCCTTCATGAATTCTGCCGTGAGCGTTCGTTCCAGCTCCCATGTCAGGGGGATCGGGTTGGCTCGGTTCCACGCCCGTTGGCCCTGCTGCACGAAGCGCTTCCTTTTACGCTTGATCTCGTTTGGAAGGTGGACCGCCAAAGGGGCAAAGCTTCGACGCAGTTGAACCTCCGTCCTCTTCCTGGACGGGAGGGCAGCCTCCGCTGTTTCAGCCGCAGCGATATTGTCTGGCGTCGGATCCGGATGGCGCACGTATGCATCTTCTTCCAATCGGCTGAAGGCGTCCTGCTGAGCCGTGTAGTACTCTCTTAGGCCAGGGGCGTGGTCCAGGAGATAAGCCTCAAGGGCTTCATCTCTGCCCTCTTGCTCACGGCTGACCCACAAAGCCAGATTGGCTGCCTTCTTTGGCATGTACCGAGGCTCCTTATGCCCTGCTGTCACTGCTGGCGTTCTGGATCTCGGCTCCCCCGAGCCAGGTCCGAACTTCCTCCAGGTTGCGGAAGGTGTGCTCCATCTCGGTCAAGGGAGCAGGCCGTTCACCTGCGTCCAAGCGAGGACCTGCCCCCCAGCCCTCCACACCGGGACAGCCAGAGAATGCCTCACGTGTTGCACGGTGGCTGTACCCAGGAAGGCACACAGGCTCGATGAGATGATCGGGAAGGTCGACGACGGGCGAGACTGGGCAGCCCACCTCCCGCGAACCGGCAGTGATGCCGGAAAGTCTCAGACCTCTGTGAAATCCAGCGGCGTCGTTAGCTTGACCTCGCATGACCAAGTTCTTCACGCCGTTCGTTCGAACCAGACAAAAGGAAACCGGTCAGGGTGAGTTGGGCAGGTTCTGTTCCGGGCAGAGGTTGGATCGCTCGAATGTCCCTGCAGCCCGTCAAGAGCAGGTCATAGGCGCCAGGCGCAAGTTGAATTAGGCTGTAGGTCATGAGGAGCTCTTAGCAGACTTGAGCGGGTGCTCAATCCTGTCATAGGCCGTAGCGATGACTGCCTCACGATCCGGTGCCATGATCAGGGTCGCGCACTGCTGCGGCCGGGCTACGACGGCCATTATTCCAGGCCACTTTGGCTGGAGCGAATCTGATAGCAGTTGTGCTCCACGAGGTCGATTTCCGGAAGGAGATGAGGATCAGTCATGGTCGTGATGGCAGGTTTGGCTCTCAAGCGGCATACACCAGGCGGTGGTCTTGTGCTTGGATGGGCCGGTTTGTGGTGGGCCCGGAGGGACTTGAACCCCCAACCAGACCGTTATGAGCGGCCGGCTCTAACCATTGAGCTACAGGCCCATCGACAGCGATCCTGCCGCATCTTCAATGTTTTGGCTGTACCAGCAAAGGCACAGTGGATAGGAAACACTTAGGAACTTTCCCTTTCGGGCCTTATACCCATCACCGAGTAACCCGCCATCATGCCGGAAGCAGAGATCCCTGAACCTTCCCCTCGCGATCGAACCACCCTGTTGAGGCTTCATGCGCGGCAGTGCCGCTTCGTCGTCTCGGACGACGGCCCGGCGGCCCTCTTCTGCGGCGCCCCAACTCGTCCCGAATCCAGCTGGTGCCCCTGGCATAGGCGGCTCGTCTATATGAGGGCGCCCACCCAGGGAGCCAAGGCAGGGCGAGGCTTCGTTCTCCCAGATTACGGCTCGGCCAAAGACAGACGGAAGGACGCCAAATAGCCTGCGCAGCGTACTGGTGCCCTGCCCTGCTGATACGGCAGTCGAGCCAGACACCGGTGCCTCTTCGGATAGGTAATCCGCAGTTCCCGGATTGCCTTGGCCCCACTATGGCTGGGCTCGCAAAGCTCTCTCACGATTCGATGGCTGTCCCCCTTCGGAGGAACCGGAATGCCCCACGAAGCGTATTGTGTTGCTGATCGAGGCAACCGCTGGTCCGTCATCCACCGCAGTCGGGATCTCGGCGCCTTTCGTTGTCGGACGAATGCCCTGAAGTTCGCTGTGACGTCTGCTCACTCGAACGAGGAGATGAAGCGTCCGAACATCGACGTGCTTGATCGCAGCGGAGATTTCTACACCGCATGGGATTCCGGCAAAGACGTCATGAGCCTCGACACTTGAGCGCCCGCCCTGCACGTCCATCACCATCCCGTCACAGTGGATCTGCACGATCTCCTTCACTCATGGAGAGGAGACTTTTGATGGCCACGCCTCGGTTGACAGAGAAAGAGATCGCCACACGGGCTCGTAGACGAGCGGGGACCTAGAGAGGCCAGGAGGTGGATCATGACCCAGAGCTACTCTCTCATCTGTGGGTGCGTGCGGTGGCGTTTGCGGAAGCCGGCCACTCCTGCCGGGCGGCGGCGCGCCACTTTGAGGTCAGCGATAGCTGTGCCATCAAGCTGCTGCAGCGCCAGCGGCGGTTCGGCTCACTTGCACCGGCCCGGAAAGGCCGCCCGCCGGGACGCGGCAAGCTAGTGCCCTATGAGGCCTTCCTGATCCAGACCGTCGAGGCCTAGCCGGCCATCACCATGCCCGAACTCGCAGCCCGCTTGCTGGACGGGTACGGGATCGTTGCCGCTCCCGCGATGCTCTCGCGCTTTCTATGCCGGCGCGGGTTCTCGTATAAAAATCGCGGATGGCGGCGGAGTGCGCACGCGCCGATGTGCGTGAGGAGCATCAGGTCTGGAGAGGCCACCGTCAGCCGCGCATGCGCCAGGAGCCGCACCGATTGGTGTTTCTTAATGAGACATACGTCAACACCAAGATGACGCGCCTGCGCGAGCGCAGCCGCAAGGGAGAGCGGTTACGCATGTGCGCGCCCTGGGCCATCTATGGCCCGATCACCCGAAGGCGTTTGACGTCTACATCAAGACGCAACTCGGTCCAACGCTGAGCAAAGGTGACGGGCCAGAGGAGGCCGTCGACGCACCGCCCGCTAAGCCGCCGGAGCAGCGGTGCGAGGTATCACCCATCCGGATTTCAGCCAGATACTTCCATTGAGGTTCCAGAGAGGAGAGGCCGACAGGGCCTTGTGCAGGCTCTCGAACAATGATGTATCTGTCCCCTGCGACAATACAGTAACAGCCGGGCTGTACCAGCCTTTGACACAGCGCTGCCAATATGGCCATGGTTTCTTCCATGCCGATACGCAAATCCATAAATGTCTCGCTGACCCTCGAACTCGAACGCTTCATCACCGGGCGCGTCGCCTCGGGGCGTTACCAGAACAACAGCGAAGTCATCCGCGCTGCATTGAGGCTCCTGCAGGTCCAGGAATGCAAGGACGCACTCGGGATCGACGGTGCCGAACCACAGTCCCAACCATCCGAGGCTCCGTCATCCATGAACGCGAATGCCGACCCGTTTACTTCGTAAGCTGCTCCAGTCCGACCGCGAGCGCTTCCTGGAGAGCCTGCTCGAGAGCGCGACCGACTATGCCATCATCACTCTCGATCTCGAGGGGCGGATCACCAGTTGGAACAGCGGGGCGGAGCAGGTGCTGGGCTGGTCCGAGGCTGAAGCGCTAGGACAGAACACAAGCCTGTTTTTCACGCCTGAGGATCAGGACGCGGAAGCCCCGGCTCAGGAGTTGGCCATCGCGCGCGACTACGGCCGGGCGACCGACGAGCGCTGGCACGTCAGGAAGGGCGGCGAGCGCTTCTGGGCCAATGGCTCCCTGATGCCGCTCGTCAACGACGAGAACAATGTCATCGAAGGCTACCTCAAGATCCTGCGCGACCGCACCGAGCAGAGGCTGGCTGAGGAAAAAACCCGCCAGAGCGAAGCCTTCCTGCGCGGCGTTCTGGACAGTTCAGGCGACTGCATCAAAGTCCTCGACCTTGAGGGTCGGATCGAGTTCATGAACGAGGGCGGTCTCCGGGGGATGGAGGTGGAAGACGTCTCTGCCATCCAGGGCCGGCTGTGGACAAGCCTCTGGGAGGATGACGGTACCGTGGCTGAGAAGGCGATGGCGGCGGCCAGGGCCGGAGATACCGGGCGCTTTAGCGGCTTGGCCAAAACGCTCAAGGGCACGCCGCGCTGGTGGGACGTCCAAGTGACGCCCATTGCCGGCCCTGACGGTCAGCCGGGCAAGCTCTTGGCCATTTCACGCGATATCACGGATCGCCGACAGGCTGAAGCCGCCCTGCGCGAGACAGTGGAGCGCTACAGCCTTGTCACCCGCGCCACCAACGATGCCATCTGGGACTGGGATCTCGTGCGCAACCATGTCCGGTGGAATGAGGCCCTCTACACGGCCTATGGCTACAACCCGCATGAAATCGAGCCGAGCGGCGAGTGGCGGATGGCCCAGATCCACCCGGAGGATCGCCAAAGGGTCGAGGACCACATTCGCTCGGCCATCGCTGGGGCTGGGGACGAATGGAGCCACGAGTACCGCTTCCGGTGTGCCTCTGGTCATTACGCGACGGTCTTCGACCGCGGCTATATGGTGCGTGACGCGGCGGGTCGGCCCCTGCGCATGATCGGCGCGATGCTCGACATCACCAGCCGCAAGCGGGCGGAGCAGGAGCTTGAGGTCGTTCATCGCGAGCTCGGCCATCGCTTGAAAAACGTGTTGACCATGGTCCAGGCGATTGCCTCTCATACCCTGCGCAGCGCGCCATCCATGGATGTAGCTCGCGAGGCCCTGGCGGCGCGGCTGGTCGCGCTGGGCAAGGCCCAGGACCTCCTCATCACGAAGAGCTCGGAGGAGGCCGAGATCGGAACTCTGGTTCATAGCGTGCTCGAGGCTCACCGCGCCTCCGAGCCGGAGCGCTTGCGCATCCAGGGCTCGCGTGTGCACCTCAGCCCTCAAGCAGCCTTGTCCTTGGCTCTGATCCTGCACGAGCTCGCCACCAACGCGGTCAAGTACGGTGCGCTGTCCAACGAACAGGGCCATGTCAATTTGGTCTGGACTGTGACTGAGGACACCTCGGCCTGCCTGGCCTTGCGCTGGTCGGAACACGGCGGTCCGATTGTGACCGAGCCCAAGCACAAAGGCTTCGGGTCGCGGCTGATCACACGCGGTTTGGCGGGCGGTGTCGGCGGCGAAGTCACACTCCGCTACGAGCCGACAGGCGTGGTGTGCACCATCACGGCTCCGCTCGACAGCCTAGCCACCTCTTCCCCCGTTCAGGGGACCGTCGCATAGGCCAGGAACCTTCTCGCAGCCACGGGCTTTCTGCCGATCATGTCCAAGACTGATTATGCTCCACGCTACGTCCTTGTCGTCGAGGACGAGCCGATCATCCGCATGAACGCGGTCGATATGCTGGAAGATGCTGGCTTCGAGGTTCTGGAGGCGGCCAATGCCGACGCGGCGCTCAGGCTTCTGGAAGCCCGAGCTCACGAGATTGCGGCGCTGTTCACCGACATTCACATGCCTGGATCGATGGACGGCATGGCCTTGGTCAAATGGGTCGCCGAGCGTTGGCCTAACATCCGGCCTTTCGTCACGTCGGGCCACACGACACTTCGGGGCGCCGATATTTCCGACCACGGCCACTTCCTGGCGAAGCCCTACAGATCGGCGCAGCTTCATGGCCGTTGTCGGCGAAGCGTTTGGTTAAACGCGCCCCAAGGCACCCGGATCGTGGATCACACCTAAGCGTCGTTGGCCGAAAAAGACCGCCGGTCGACATCATTGAATTTGGCGATGAGGGTCAGGAATTGCTCAGGCGGCCGCTCCTTCAGATAGCTCTTGTAGAGCTTGCGCAAGGCGACGCCCAACGTCCGGATGCTCTCGCGCTGCGAAAACGTCAGCGTCGCAGGGATCGCGCGGCCTGGGTTGTTCATCTCTGGCATTTGCATCTCGCGCCTTAATCCCGCACGAGTTCATAGTACGCGAACACGCGCACCCGCAAACCGGTTCCCCTGCCGGGACCTGTGGTATCCCCGACATTTGATTGTAGTCGGGCTTTGACTGGCGGACCGTTTCGACGTGCCGCCCGCCGTGGTGCCGGAACACCGAGTCGAAGCGCCCGCCATCCGGGTTGCGACCCGAGACTTCCGCTGATCCGCCCCGCCATGCCATAGTGCCCGTTATGCAAGAGCCCGACCCTAGACACCGAACGAAACTGCTCAAGACTGCGACGCGACAGTGCCGCTTCATCGTCTCCGATGATCCGCGGCGCGCCGTCTGCTGCGGAGCCCCGACGCCGGAGGGATCGAGCTGGTGCGCCTGGCACCGGAGGCTCGTCTACGTCCCGGCGCATGCAAAAGTGCAGCGCGCTGCGCAAATTGCGCCGGGACGCCAATAGAACAGCCGCTATAGGCTCAGCTCAAGCCAGATTTGCCGTCCGCGCGAACGATCTGGATACAGGCCTGCTGGATAAGCGAATGTTTCCGTTCCGTCGCAGCGACTCGGCAGGATGAAGTCAAGCCACGATCTGAGAAGCGATCCCAGAGAGGATGCCCATGATCAATAAGAACAATGGGAACCACCGTGAACATGAGTGATGTTCTGGCTCGGAATCCACCGCAGTCTCCGTAGACGTTCTGGGTATCGCTGGCCGTTGTGGGTGCCTGTTCTGTCTTGACATCGAGCTGCCTCAAGCAGGGCACCTCGCGCCGCTGAGTCTGGTCATAGAGCCCTCCCCCGTCGGTTCCTTGGACAGGTCCGCGCCAACGCAGTGCGGTTCTCAATGCTTTAGACCGCCAGGATTCCGCCCGAACTGCTCCATCGTCATGAGAGCGTCTTCGTTGGCCGCCTGCACACGGAATGCCGAGAGAAAGAGCACGGTCACAATGGCGGTAACGGTAAACAAGAGAGCTTTGGTGTTCATGCCGGCCTCTTCAGTAACGACGTCTGGGAAATTTCTCGCGCGCGGCCCGGCTGGCATGTGCGATGGAGGGAAAGATCGCCAAATCGAGGGACTTAAATGTCAAACTGGCGGCGAAGAAGCGGAAGCCGCCTTCAGTGGCAACGACAATGCCGGCTGTAACGTCTCCGACTTCGATAACATGCGTGGTATGTGACATGGTGCAGATCTCCTGCCGCCAGCATGCGACTGGCAGTCATACGAGTTGTTATGGAAGGAGTCTTGGGAAGATCTTTTAGAGGCGACACCAGTCGCGGCTGCTGCGAACCCGACGCGCCAAGCGCCGTAGGGTGAGATTCAGCACCGGAATTATCATGACCGCGATCCTTCATGCGGATCACGAGGCGCATTGGACGCATCGTGACGCTTTAGCGTTTGTTCTCGCGGAGCAAGCTGTGCACTTCAAATCACCGCGGCTGCTCGAGCGACTATCTGTTCAAACAGCGTGGTTATGTTGCTTTCATCCTCTCAAGCTGTCAACGAGAATGTTCTTTTAAAAGATCGACAAACGAAGAACTTTTTTTGCCTCCGGAGACCGTTAGGCTCATAAGAAAGGCTCTCCACGTAGAAGTTTCATGTCCAAATCGTCGGATCCCATAGACAAAATGTTCCTCAGCCGGAAAGCAAAGGGCCGATTCCTGATCAGCGCCAGTTATACTTAAGGGGCTTGTTCACCATGAGGCAGGCCAGTCTCCAATGATATATGCGATCAAACAGTAGACGCATTCCCGAGAAGACCAGTTTTCTTCAAATCACGAGTTCCTAGATGAATATATGCTCCTTCAGCAATCATCTTTAGAACATCGGTTTATTGCTTTTTCGTCCGGTTTGCCGAACGATCCAGGTGCGCCTCGCAGTGTCTTGAAGACATCGTGCACCAAGTTGCGAATTCCCGACCAGGAGCGAATCCATGCCGAAAGATCGTCAACTAAAAATGGGCTTCATACTGCACGGAGTCGGCATGGGATGGGGCGACTGGAGGCATCCGGACGCTCAGCCGGACGCGAGCACTAACTTCGCGTACTACAAAAAGCAGGCCACAAATGCTGAGAAGGCCAAGTTCGACTTTCTGTTCGTTGCCGACAGCGTGTTCATCACGGCGAGATCAAGTCCACACTACTTGAGTCGCTTCGGGTGTGGAAACGTAAATCCAGTTTAGCTCGATCATGGATCGGCGGCTTGCACGTTACGGTGCGCTGCCCTTTTAAAATGAACATCAGATCAAACCCAGGGGTGGAGTTCACTCCTCCGTCCGATGCCGAGGCACGCCTCCGCTCTGCGTCGCTTGGCCACAGACGTAGCCATCTATGGATCTTCGTAGCTAACACATTGCGATCGCTGGAGAAAAGGCAGTCACATCCCGGCTCTATGAAGCAGAGTTTCATCCCCACATTGTGGTGAGCCGTTCGGAACGGGTTGACTCTTGCGAGGTAAACATCCCTTGGTAGTGAATATTTTTCCATCAGGCCCCTCCATGTCCTTTCCGTCACTCCGGTCGATCGATTTCCTCGTCAGCGGGGAGCCGGGCGCTCTCATCACCGTCACCGAGACAGTTGACGGCAGACTCGATTTCCACGTCCGGGTCACCGACGTGATCGCGAACGACATCGACCGCCCGGATACGGCGGATCTTCGAGGCCTGTTCTTCCACGTCTCGACCGAAAGCGTCCTCGCTGGTCTGTCGGTCAGCGGCGCAAATGTCACCAACTACGCCGTGAGCGCGAACGGGGTGATGGAGGTCCAAGGTGACGTCACCATGAGCGGCGAGGTCGGCAAGGCTGTCGGCCCCTTCGACATCGGCATCGAGTTCGGCACCTCCGGAATCGGCAAGGACGACATCAAGGAGACCACGTTCACCTTGGCTTCCTCCGCGCCGCTGAGCCTCGAGCTCGTGCTGCAGCAGTATTTCGGATTGCGTCTGACCAGCGTCAGCGACAACGGCCAAGGACGGGCCCTGAGCCTCAAGCTCGCCGGCCAGCTGACCGGAACGCCGAAGATCATCAATCAGGTCCCGACCGACCCTGCTCCGACGGATCCCACACCGGACAATCCGACACCAACGCCCGTCGACCCGACACCGATCGTCACGATCCCCGGCGGCAGCTTTGACGACCTGATCGAAGCGGGTGACGGCAACGACACCATTCATGGCGGCCTCGGCAACGATGAGATGCAGGGCGAAGGCGGGGACGACGTCATCGCCGGCGGCAAGGACGACGGTCATCTCAGCTGGATCGATGGCGCCCTCGGGGTCACCATCGGCGACAATCTCTACGGCAACGATGGACTGGACACCTACCTTTACAAGAAGGGCGACGGCGTCGATCTGATCTGGGATTTTCAGCCGGGTCAGGACGTCATCAGGCTAACCGGCTACGCCCTCGCCGACGTGGATTCCTTCACATTCGTGCGCACGGTCGGCAACCGGATCCCGACCGACCCCCACGACAAGATTGCCATCATCCTCGACGACGGCGGCGATGCGCTCGTCTTCAATGATTTTCCGGGTCCGAGCGCCGACGATGTCGCCATAGTCTTCGCCGACGGCACAACCCTGTCCTCCGCGAGGCTTCTCGAGCTTGCGGCGGCCCATCCGACTGCAGGCGCGCCTGCGGGTGCTTCAGGATTGGCGACGAGGAGCAGCGCTGTCACCTCCTCCGCCAAGCCGCTCGACCTCTATGGCGGCAACGGCGACGATATCTTGATCGGCGGCCTCGGCCACGACCGGCTTTATGGCAACGAGGGCGCGAACGGCCTCAACGGGCGCGACGGCAACGATCAGCTCTTTGGCGGCAATGTGCGCGACACTCTCCTCGGGGATCAGGGCGACGACATCGGCTACGGCAACGGCGGCGACGATCTCATCATCGGTGGATCGGGAGCCGACAAGCTCTATGGCGCCGGCGGTGCCGATCTCATCTATGGCGACGACGGCGAGGGCGTGGACCTGCCGACGACGCTGACCTCCTACACGCCGGCGGTCCCGGGGGAGGAGGTCCATGCGGCGATCCGGATCACCAATAACTGGTGGGGCGGCTTCCAGGGCGAAATTACGGTCACGGCCAACGAGAGCGTTAACGACTGGGGCGTCTTTCTCAAGAGCAAGTTCAACATCGACAGCATCTGGGGCGCCAGGACCGTCGCGGAGGCGAACTGGGACCAGGGCGTGGTCTACGATCTGAACAATGCCGAGTGGAATGGTGCGCTGGCCGCCGGGCAGACCACGACCATCGGCTTCACGGCCCGCACCGGCTTCAACGGCGTCGTGGACGTGCAGACGCTCCTCGCCGGATTGGGGATCGAAAAGCGCATCTCCACCGACGCGCTGCCTAGTGAGAGCCTGCTCAGCGCCCTTGGCAATACCATGCGCGGCTATGCGGGTGCCGATCTCCTGGTCGGCACCATGGGCAATGATACCTACTATGTCGACAATGCCGGAGATCAGGTGATCGAGGCCTATGCGGCTGGCGCAAACGACAAGGTGGTTACGACGGTCGACTACACCCTATCCCAGAACGTCGAGGTGCTCTCGGCGGAAGGCGCCGCTTCGGGCCTCAGCCTCACGGGCAACGGGCTCGACAACGAGGTCACCGGCAGCGCGGGAGCTGACAAGATCAACGGCGGCGGCGGAAAGGACCTGCTCACCGGCGGCAGGGGCAAGGATGCTTTCGTGTTCGACAAGAAGTTCGGCAAGTCCAATGTCGACAGAGTCGCCGACTTCAACGTGAAGGACGACACGGTCCGGCTCGACAATGCGGTGTTCAAGAAGCTCGGCAAGGCCGGCAAGCTGAAGAAGGATTTCTTCAAGATCGGCACCAAAGCGGCCGATGCCGACGATCACGTCATCTACAACAGCAAGAAGGGCATGCTCTATTACGATGCCGACGGCAACGGGAAAGGCGCGGCTGTTCACTTTGCAACGCTTTCCAAGAACCTCAAGCTCACGCAGGCGGACGTCATCGTCATCTGAGGCTTCGGCCTTGAGCCATCGCTCCGCGCCTCCGGCTGGCGGCCCGCTCGGGTTGATAGCAGCGGTATTGAAGCGGTCGAGCGCCACGGAAGAGTAGCGGACGATCCAGTGAAGAATCGTAGCATGATTCACAGCGATGTCTCGCCTAGCCATCATCCCTTCCAGATTCCAGAGTCTCAGCTGCAGGCCAGCTTACTACTGCACGCAAAGCCAGCCTGATCCAGGCTGATGCCAACAAACAGCGTTCCCTCCCTTCCCCGGGGTGAGTGGGTCGCGCAGGACTACACTGAGGCAGCGCCGTGGACCGTACAGGAGTATCTCGCCACCTTGGACGAGGCCGCCTTCGGTGCGGCCACTGATGTTGAGCCGAAGTTCGTCTCGCCCTCTGATCCGGCCGCCCAGTGGACCGGCGCAATGCGCGGTCCGGCGTTCTTGCCTACACGGACAACTACCTCATTGACCTTAAGTCAGCCGTGATCGTGGATGCCGAAGCCTCTCGCGCGGTGCGTCAGGCGGAAGTGGGGGCTGCCCGCACCATGCTCGAGCGCATGGCTGAACGCTTCCGTCTCAAGCCGAAGCGGCTGGCGGGCGACAGCGCCTATGGCGAGGCCGAGATGCTGCACTGGCTCATGGAGGAGCAGAAGATCGAGCCGCATGTTCCGGTGATCGACAGATCCACTCGCCAGGACGGCACCTTCTCACGAGCAGAGTTCACCTATGGCGCTGGGGCCGACACCTACACGTGCCCTGAGGGCAAGACCCTGACCACCAGCGGCCGGATCGTGAACGAGGGCACGAGCAGGCTCTATCTGCGCAGCACCTTTGACTGTGATCCCTGTCCGTTGAAGGAACAGTGCTGTCCTAACACGCCGGCCCGCAGGATCACGCGCAGCATCTATGAGCAGGCCCGGGAGGTCGCCCGAGCTTCGGCCGGTACGCCGGTATTCGAACGATCGCGGCGGGACCGCACGCGCATTGAGATACTGATTGCCCACGTCAAGCGAATCTTGAAGATGGGCCGCCTGCGGCTGCGGGGTCCGTTTGGAGCTCAGGATGAGTTTCTGCTGGCAGCTCCCGCCCAGAACCTGAGAAAGCTTGCCAAGCTGATCACTTCATCAGGGCCTCAGAGGGCCCAGGTGGCCTGAGGCAAGCCCAAACGCTCAGCTCATCGTGGTCCTGACCTCAGCAAACAAAGCCCCGTCGCTGTCTCAGCCAGTCTGAGCGCCGACTTTTTCAACGAAACCCGCCAGGAGCTGACATTCCGCTATGGACTATCCGTCGCAACGTTCAGCTTGGCTCCGCATTCACCAAGGTCCGTGCCGCAGCTAGGATGTCATTGCTCGAGGGAAACTTCCCCACGCCGGCCAAGCCCTCTGTGGCGCATTCGATGTTAGCCCAGCGGACGATGCCATCACGGTCGATCAGGAACTGCCCTTTTAGCTGGGGCCATTGTCGCTCCATATCGGTGTGATCGGTGTCGTTCTCCGTATAGCCGTCAAGCTTTGCCACGGCGGCAGCAGCCTCCATGATCGGCAGAGGCTCCGGCAAAATTCCGTCGGGATTGATGCGGATCTCGCCGAGCGCCTTCATGAGCTCAGGAATCGGGGTAGGCTTCGGAATGCCAAATGCCCGGTGCGTGGTGAGCTCGGGGTCAGCAGCCAAGCGGAATCGGGTTGGCCGAAATTTGAAATAGAGCCGAGCGTTCTCGGGTGGCGTGGCCACGATTCCGAGTGTTTCAATTCCTGACGCTTTGAGCGCCGGTTCGGACATTCCGACCTGGGCGATGGCCCGCCGGCAGAAGGGACACCACAGCCCGACGAACAAAGCGAGGAACAACGGGGTTCTTCCTCGATAGTCCGCCAGCGACACGGTGCCGGACCCGTCCACTGCTGGCAGCGTGAAGTCAGGCGCCCGCTGGCCTGGGGAAATTGTGGGGTGCGCTTCTGAGATGCTCATGGCCTAACTCCTCCCTCTGTTAGGAGAGAAACGGCAGTATCAGAAGGGCGTCGGGCTCGAGGCCGGCCCGCTCGCACACCTCCTGCGACTTCGCCAGATAAACCTCGGCCATCGCTGTATTCCCGGCATCGAGATTGAGCGTGGCGAGCCCATCGTAGCACGGAACGAGGAGCTGCGGATCTCCGATCCGCTCGGCCAGACTTAAAGCCTCCTTGTAAGCAGCGAGGGCCGAGACATGATCTCCATGGCATTGGTGGATCTGGCCCAGGACGATCAGGGGAACCGCCAGATGATCGAGAAGCCCGAGCCTGCGATCGAGGTTGATCGCCGATTGCGCCGCCTCGATTCCCTCCACCTCACAGCGGTCCGTCAGCGCGCAATAGGCGACGGCAAGGTTCGCATGGAGGCGCGACTGAAAGCTGAGATCGCCCACCTTCTTCGCAGTCTCGAGCCCTAGGAGGCAGGTCGCGATGCTCCGGCGCGGGTCGAGTGAGCTGTAGAGTACGCCGAGATTGGCATACCCGCGGCAGGCCGCCTGCAGCAGGTCGTATGACTCGGCGAGCCGGATGCTCTGCTCGATCTGATTGACCGCGTCGTTGAGGCGGCCCGTGTGCGCAAGCGCCACGCCCAACGTATTGTAGGCCTGCACCCGCGTTGCCGCCGTCTGACGGGCGTACTCGGGATCGGCTTTGGTCTCTTCCCCTCTCGCCGTCTCAGTGAGCGCACGCTCGGCCCAGGCGATAGCGCCCGCGTTGTCGCCGCTCCGAAATGCAAGTCGGCCGAGCTCCTGGAAGAGCTGCGCCCGCTCAATGGGGCTGCCGTCCTCGCCCAACTGCTCGAGGCCCGACGCAAAGCAGGCCGCAGCGCTCTCCCGATCGCCGGCCTCCCAGTGGAGGGCCCCAATCTTGCGATGTAGGCGGGCAGCGCCTGCGCGATCTGCTGCCATCTCGAGCGCCTGCCGCACCGCCTCATAGTGCGTGAGAGCCTCGGCCCGCTGTCCAGTGAGCGCCAAAAGCTCTCCGAGCCGCTCGCGCACCGCCTGCACCTGACTGTCGCAGGCCTGGCAACCGGCGAGGGTCTGCAGAGCGCGCTGGTAATGGCGGATGGCGTCATCGTTGGCGTAGACCTCGCGCGCCCGGTCGCCCGCAGCCATAAGGTAGCGTGCACCCTTGGGCTTCTCCCGAGCGAGGCTCCAGTGATGGCCTAGCGCTTCGAGGTCGCTCAGTTGCGAAGGATGAGGACCGACGACGCGCTCGAGTGCGCGGCCCGCCCGCTCATGCAGCTCACTCCGGCGGGACAGGAGCAGGTTCTCGTAGACGACCTCGTGTACGAGCGCATGCGTGAATCGGTACCGCCTGCCCGCGCGGCTTTCTCCGATTTCCTGGATCATCTCGAACGCGCCGAGCCGGTCGAGGGCGGTTCCGGTGCTCGCCCTGTCGGTCGCAATAGCATGGAGCAGCGCTTCGTCGAACACCATCCCCAGTACGGCAGCGTCTTGGAGCAGTCGCCGGGCATTGGCAGGAAGCCGATCGACGCGGGAGAGAAGGAGCCCGTGCAGCGTGGGCGGAATGTTTACTGCGTCGCAGGCTCCGGTACACGTCCACCATTCGCCTTGGCGGACGAGCACTCCCGTGCTCACCAGGTTCCGGACGATCTCCTCAACAAACAGCGGATTACCCCCGGCCCGCGTCGTGATCAAATGCTGGACCCGAGCGAGAGCGGCCTCGTCGAGCCGGCCGAAAAGACCCGTCACGAGGGCCCGGATCTCTTCAGGAGAAAGGGCCGTGAGCCGGATAATGCTCTGAGATGCCTGGGCGACAAGGAGCGGGGGTGCGTCGGGGCGATGCGAGACCAGCATCATCAAAGGCTGATCGGCCAAGTAGTCGGCAATGTCTCGAAGCAGGTCCACCGAGGCTGCGTCGGCCCAGTGGAGATCTTCCACGATCATCAGGACCGGCGTTTGCTGAAGGCGCCGCTCGACCAGCGTGCGCGCGGCCAGCGCAATCTGGCGCTTGAGCTGCTCGGGATTTAAGTCGTGGGGGAGCCCCTCCTTGACCCCGAGCAGATAACTCAGCACCGGAACGATGGCCTCTGTTACGTCGGTCGGTGCTCCGAGCGAGCGGAGACCTATTGCCAACTTCTGCCGTGCAACATCGAGCGAGTCACCCGGTTTCACTTGGTAGCCCTCGCGGAACAGCGCCGCGAAGACACCGTAGGGTGGCTCACCAAGGGACGAGCAGTCGGCCCGGCGGAGGGCCGTGCAGGCCAGCCGGCCAGCATCCTCAAGCCGCCTCAGGAACTCTGTGATCAGCCGCGACTTGCCGGTGCCGGCCTCGCCAATGAGGCTGACGACCTGTGCCCGGCTCCGCTGCATCTGGTCGAAGGCCGCGAGGAGCTGCTCCAGCTCTTCGGTCCGCCCGACCATCGCAGAGACAAGCCCGTAAGCGGCAAGCCCGCGCGCCGATTGCGGTTCGGCGAGCACGCCGAGCAGGCGGTGAACCACCACGGGTCCGGCCTTGCCGCGCAGAGCCAGTTCGCCGGCCGGCTCGAACGCGAAGCAATGCCTGGTGAGGGCATGGGTGGCGTGCGATACCAGGATTGTCCCCGGCGCTGCCGCCCCAACAAGACGGGAGGCCGTGTTCACAGCATCGCCTGTCACGTCATAGGCTGCACTGGCGGCATCGCCGAGGCTGCCGGCCACGACTGGCCCGGTATGCACGGCGATGTGCAGGGTCACCGGCTGGCCGAGGCGCTCCTCCCACTGATTGCTCAGCACCGCACCGCGGGCCAGCATATCGAGCGCCGCGTGGAGCGCCCGCGCTGGATCGTCCTCGTGCGCGGTCGGGGCCCCGAAGAAGGCAAGGACGGCATCGCCGAGGAATTTCGCGACAAAGCCGTCATAGCGGGCGATTGCCTGGCTGAGGGACTCAAATAGCGCGTTCTGAAACGCGCGCACCTCCTCAGGATCGAGGCGCTCGGACAGGGTGGTGAATCCCGAGAGGTCGCCGAACAGCACGGTCACCTGGCGGCGGTCCACTTCCCGGCACGGGGTATCCGTTCTCGCTGCCGGAAAGGTTTCCGTCGGCTCGACTGTGGTCGGCGCGCAGCCCACGGGTGCTACTTTAGCTCTCCCAGAAGCCGCTGGGTCGGAGCCCGTATCTCTGGCCGCCCCGCAACGAGGACAGAATGCGAAATCAGGCTCGCACGAGAAGCCACACGCCGCGCAGGGCGTTAGCTGTCGGCGGCCGCACCGCGGGCAGAAGGCGAACTCGGATAATAGCTCGAAACCACAGCCGACGCACGTCATCGAAAGACCCGTAGCTTGGAAGGCGGCCCTTACCGCAGCAGTCAGGTGTCGGACGTCTCCAGGTGCTCGATGTTAGCACGTGGGCTGGCCAATCGTATGCACTGAGCCCACGAGAAGGGCGGCTTTGGATCAGACTCTGAAGATCCCCTGCCCTTCAGGAGGGGCAGCTTAGGCACGGAGAGCGGACCAAAGCGTTACTTCCGTGACATGCCAATTCCAGCACTTACTGTTCCAGAGTCAATAATCTTGGCGGGCTGTCGAAATCGGCCGAGAACGCCCTACCTGTAGATGTTCGCCGCCGGCCTGAGGACAAGATTCCGATGGCCCCTCCTCGCGGGTGGAGCTGTGTTTCTGCCGAGGCGTCGCGGTGGTAGCCCGGATTGCCGCTGCGAGAGGCGGCTGGCGCAAAGGAAGATGAACTCCGATGACGGTTGCCGCTCTTCCCTCCAGCAGTCCCTTGCTCCGGTCCAGCTTTCAGGAACTCGCCACCGTCACTCAGGCCATCCTGGATGCCATGCCCACTGCCGTGTACGTCTGCTCGGCGGACGGGGTCATCCTGCGCTATAACCACCGGGCCGCCGAGCTGTGGGGGCGCACGCCTCGCCTGGGCGAGACGGATGAACGTTACTGCGGCTCCTTTCGCCTCTATCATCTGGACGGACGTCCGCTGGCTCATGCCGACACGCCGATGGCGCAGGTCCTGCGCACCGGCCAACCCGCCCATGGACTTGAGGTCCTGATTGAGCGGCCGGATGGAAGCCGCCGCACCGTGCTGGTGCACATCGAGCCGCTGCTGGACGATCAGGGCGGCGTTCTTGGCGCGATCAATGGCTTCCAGGACATCTCCGACCGCAAAGCCCTGGAACTCGAACTGCGCCGAAGCCGCCAGGATCTTGAGGACTTCTTCGAGAACGGCGCCGTGGGTCTTCACCTGGTGGCCGCGGACGGCACCATCCTGCGCGCCAACCGCGCCGAGCTTGATCTCCTCGGCTATACGGCGGACGAGTACATCGGCCGGCCCATCGCCGACTTCCATGCCGATGCTCCGGTGATCCGAGATATCCTCCGTCGCCTCGCTCGAGGCGAGACGCTGGACCGCTATCCGGCCCGCCTGAAGGCCAAGGACGGCTCGATCCGCCATGTTCTGATCACGTCCAACGTGCACTTCCGCAATGGGGAATTCCACAACACCCGCTGCTTTACGGTTGATGTGACCGACCAGCACCGAGCCGACGAGGCCCTGCGGGAGAGCCAGCAGCGGCTGGCCGTCACCTACGAGAAGGCTCCCATCGGCATTGCCGAAGTCGATCCCGCCGGGCGGTTTGTCCGCATCAACGCGGCTCTCTCGGCCATCATCGGCTACGCGCCCGAGGAGCTTGTGGGGCGCTCCTTCATCGATCTGACCCACCCTGAGGACAGGGACGATGATGCCGAGCAGTACGCGCGCCAGGTGCGCGGTGAGATCGCCCACTACTCGACGCAGAAGCGCTTCCTGCGCCGGGATGGTGGCATTGTCTTCGTGAATGTTCTCAGCTCGTCCGTGCGCGATCCGCAGGGGCAGTTCCGCTACGGCGTGCGCGTGGTCCAGGACATAACGGAGCAGCTCCAGGCCGAGGAGCGACTGCGCGAGAGCGAGCGCCACGTTCGAGAGCTCCTGGAGGCGTTGCCGGCCGCGATCTACACCACCGATGCGGCAGGCCGGATCACCTACTACAACCAAGCCGCTGTCGACTTCTCCGGGAGGAAGCCCATCCTGGGCAGCGATGAGTGGTGCGTGACCTGGCGTCTCTTCACGCCGGACGGCACCCCGCTGCCGCACGATCAATGCCCCATGGCTGTCGCCTTGAGGGAAGGCCGCGCAGTTCGCGGTGCCGAAGCGATCGCCGAGCGCCCCGATGGCACCCGCGTTCCGTTCATTCCCTTTCCCACGCCGCTGCGCGATGCCTCCGGCAGGATCATTGGCGCAATCAACATGCTGGTGGACATCACGGAGCGCAAGCAGGCGGAGGAGCATCAGAGGGTGCTGATCGACGAGCTGAACCACCGCGTGAAGAACACGCTCGCCACCGTGCAATCGATCGCGATTCAAACCATCCGGACCTCACCTGACCTGGCGACCTTCTCCGAGAATTTTGAGGCGCGGCTGCTGTCCTTGAGCAAGGCGCACGAGCTGCTGACCCGTCGGGCCTGGACCGGCGTCAACCTGCGCGACATTATCTGTCAGGAGCTGGAGCCGTACGATGATGGCTCCACCACGCGTGTTCGGCTGGAAGGTCCCGATCTCACACTGGAGCCTCGGGTGGGCCTCGCCCTCAGCCTGGTGCTGCACGAGCTCACCACCAACGCCGCCAAGTACGGCGCTCTGTCGACGGAGCAGGGTCTCGTCACCGTGCGGTGGAGCGCCTCAGGGTCCGGCGCTTCCGATATCCTAAGGATTGACTGGATCGAAAGCGGTGGGCCCGCAGTGATTCCGCCAGCCAGACGCAGCTTCGGCACCCGCTTGATCGAGCGCAGCATGACCAAGGACCTTCAAGGCATGGCCACGCTCGATTTCGATCTCGCAGGCCTGCGTTGCATCCTCGAGTTGCCGCTCAATCAGCTCTGAGGCCGTCGATGTCCATGCTGAGTGGACTGCGCCTTCTCCTGGTGGAGGATGAAAGCCATGTGGCCATGCTGATTGAGGACATGCTGGCCGACATGGGCTGCGATGTGGTGGCAAGTGCGGCCAGAGTTTCAGAGGCCTTAAGGCTGATTGACGCGACGGACATCGATGCCGCCGTGCTGGATGTCAATGTGGCCGGCGAGAAAGTCTTTCCAGTGGCTGAGAAGCTCCGGGAGCGGGCGATCCCTTTCGTATTTGCAACTGGCTACGGAGCTGAAGGGGTGCGCGAGGATTTGCGTGCTCAGCCTGTCATCGCCAAGCCGTTTCCGCAGTCACAACTCGAAAAGGCCTTGATTAAGGTGGTCAAGCAGCGATGACGGGAACACGCCTGCTCCTCCCGTGAGCGACATCCGTTCCAGTGACCCGTGAGGTTGCTGCCGGCGCGCTCTGTCTCGTCATGCGGGAACTTGGACACCCATTTCAGGTCGATGATCGAGGACGTAGCGCACCGCAGGCCCGGCACGCTACCGGAAAATATGACCGTCCCGACGGCTCTGTCGCGCCTCCGCGACGGTCAGGAGAGTTCCGGCGGGGTGCCGGGAGTGTCGACTAGTACGACGCCAGCATCTCGTCCAACCAGTCTTTGCTGGCATCGTAGATATCCGCGGCGTGCTTGCGGGTGGTCTCGATGTCCTCCATGCCGCCGATGGTGCAGTGCTCCCGGGCGCGATGGCAACCGCGAAGTCGCAGCTGTTATCTGGGCCTCGAGCTCCCGCAGGGTGTAGCGCATCGCGCGGAACACGCCGTCGGTCCAGAGGATCGGCAGGAAGTTGTCATGCGCGAACGCCTCCTGGATCTCCCAAGCGATCAGCATGGTCTCGGCCTAGGAGATGATGAAGACGCGGATTCGGTGGATTCATTGCAAGTCAATGAGACGTGTGGACGTATCTGAGACGATCCCCAGCAGGTTGCTACAGCCATCGGCACAGGATGATTGAGCGGCCGCAAAGGGCTTATTCAATACCCGCAGTCACCCACCTCAGCGGCTGAGGTATGCTTCCCGAAGTGAGATCAGGCGCCGTAAGACACCTACCTGACCTCTCGCCTCATTGGATTAGTTCCATAGCGTTCCGTTCTTGGAATTATGCCGAGTGTTCACGACGCTTCACCTGCGCGCCAGGAGCAGTCAGAGTCCCTTTTGGAAAGTAGCGGAATGGATCAGTTCGCCCGCCCCTGCCACGTCGCACGATCCGGCGCCTCCTCAGCAGGGATCGACAGGCATTGCTGATCTGCTGGGGATAGCTTGCGTCACCGAACAGAGCCGCCGCTATCTCGGCCTCCGTCAGGCCCGGATTACGAGTAACAAGCACCTCGATCTCGTCAGCAACTGGCATTTTAGACCCCTAATCGGCTCGCGACAGAATAGGATTATAGTGCTCACGACAGTTCCATAAATGGCTCATCGGAATTTATGGATAGTATCCTCCTTATGCGCACGGGTCTGAGCTTCAGAGTCTCGTGTCTATTATTGTGAAAATGCAAAATCAGAGGAGAATTATCGAGGGGGGCTGAAGGGGGTCTGCAGGGGGTCTGCCCATGCCCCGTTACTTCTTTCATATCCACACAGAACACCGGATGATTTGGGACAGAACCGGGCTCGATCTGCCGGATATCCGGGGTGCGCCGGCTTCACAAATGGCGATGACCCTTTGGAGCGTAGGCCCTCGATCGAGAGCTTCAGATCGGCCAAATCCTGATGATCACCGACGAGAGGGGCCAAGTCGTGTTCGTAACTGCCGCCTGACTTTTAAAAACGGCGCGACAGACGCATTCCATAGAGGAATCCTGCGAAATTCGTGCGGTAGAACCGGGGTGCCGTGATCATCCCGGTTCTACCGGCTCTTGAGAAATTCGCCACGATAACTGTGCCGAGGCACGCTCCGCGCCCTCCTTGGCCTGCATACTATCTCAGTATAGTGCGCAAATTGCGAGAGTGTCTCACGTTGCTGTGGCTGAAAAGTTCGCTGACCCGGTGGCCATATAGGGTTGAGGCCAAGGCTCCTGTCTCACATCCTATGGATTTTCTCACTCGCTCGCGCTAGGCGCCGATGAGCGCGTTCCGCTGCATGAGCCGGCGGGCCAGCACCTGGGCGATGGTTCGGTACATTTCAGGGTGGCGCGAGGCCAAGTCCGCGAAGTCCGGTTCCGACAGGAAGGCCGCCACGCCATCCTCGGCGGCGAGCACCGAGGCCAACCGCTTGTGCGCCGGCGGGATCGTCGCCATCTCACCGAGATGGTTGCCCTGACTGCGCTTGCCGACCTTCCGGCCGTTCACCACGACGTCGCATGTGCCGGCTAATTAGCTGCGGGGCAGAAGGTGCTCGAAGGTGCGGCGGATGCGGCCGTAGCACTCGCAGGCCCTGCGCTCGAGCCCGGCCCGATTGCGGGCCGTGATTCCGCCCCGGCCCTGCGCAATCAGTCCGGCCCGATGGAGCGCCCGCGTGATGGTGCTGACGGTGGAGCGCTGCACGCCCATCATCTCGGCCAGAAGCTCGTGCGTCAGCGGCAGGGTGTCCCGGTCAACCCGGTCGTGCGTGCTCAGGAGCCAGCGGCAGCACCGGGCCTCGACGTCATGAACCGCGTTGCAGGCGACCGTCAGCAGCGTCTGGCTGATCAGCGCTTCGCTGGCGCACAGGAAGGTGTGCCGCAGGGCCGGACGGGTGGCGATCGCCTCGTGCATGCGCGCGGTGGTGATGCGGGAGGCGGTGCCCGGAAGCAGGACGATGTAGCGCCCCAAGGCTTTGCGGGTGACCACTGCGGTCACGATGCCCACCAGAGCCTCGCGGCCGAACACCCCCATCTCGACCGAGTGGCCGTCCGCCATGACGGTGACCAGCGACACGATGCTGTCATGCGGGAAATAGGTGTGGATGAGCGGAGCTCCTGTGTCATAGAGAACGGTCCCGCGCGCGAGGTCGACGCTCTCGAGATGAGCCTCCAGAGCGGCATAGTCGTCGGGATCCAGGGCCGCGAGAAAGCGGTTGGCCCGGTGGTCGGAGGACGTCGCGCCAGAGATCATCAGGCAACCCGTTCGAGTCCTTGAGCGGTCTCACATTCAACAATCCCGCCGTGAAGCATGATCAACACGCGATTACTAATGTGATCCACGACACCAAGATCATGGGAAATGAACAAATATGCGATGTGGGTCCGCGCCTGCAATTCCCATAGCAGGTCCAAGATCTGCGCCTGAATCGAGACGTCGAGAGCGGATACGGGTTCGTCGCAAACGAGAAGACGCGGTTTGGTGGCTAGCGCCCGCGCTATGGCAACTCTTTGGCGTTCCCCGCCTGAGAGTTCTCGCAATGGCTTGTCCAGATGCTTCTTTGGCAGGCCGACCCAGTCGAGGAGGTTCGCGATTTCCGCAACGCGATGTTCAGGCGTCAGATCGCGGGTTTCCTCAAGCGCTTCATTCAAGCTGCTCCGGACAGAATAACGGGGATCGAAAACGCCGAGCGTGTCCTGTGTCACGATCTGTATGTCTGAGCGTCTTGAGCGGCGTTCCGCTTCCGGAACACCCGACCAGCGTTTGCCCTCAAGCAGGATCTCGCCTTGATCCGGACGCGACAACCCCATGATAAGTCGGGCTAAAGTGCTCTTGCCGGACCCGGATTCCCCGACCAACCCAACCGTCTCACCACGACGAATGTCAAATGACACATCATTGACGACGCGTCTGCGCGTTCCGTCGGCATTGACGTAAGACTTGTCAATCCCGCTCACCTTGAGAACCACTTCTCCGGCTGATACGCGGCGCTCCGGCAACTTGCCCGCCTCTAGCGGAGCCGCCTCTAATTCCAAAGGAAGCGACAACCGAAAGCCGCGGGACCTTTCGGACGGGATCGCGCGCAAAAGCCGGCGGGTATAGGGGTGAGACGGACGACCAAGGATTTCAGTCGTCGCTCCGGCCTCGACAACCTCACCGTCCTTCATAACGATGACCCTGTCCGCGATCTGGCCGACGACGCCGATGTCGTGGCTGATGAGAATCATCCCGGCGCCGCTCTTGACCCGGCTCTTGAGCAAGGCGAGGATCTGCGCCTGCACGCCGACATCGAGAGCGGTTGTCGGCTCGTCGGCTAGGATCAGGTCCGGATTTGCCGCGATAGCCGATGCGATCAAGGTGCGCTGACGGAGTCCTCCAGACAATTCGTGGGAATATTGGCGCGCTCGGAGCTCCGGATCTGAGACGCCGACATCCCGCAGTAATTCGATGGCAAGGCGCTGAGCCATCGTCCTGCGAACGTCCCCGTGTGCGCGGAGCGCCTCGACCACCTCCGCGCCAACAGTTCTCAGCGGATCGAGTGAAACAAGCGCGTCCTGAAGAACAAGTCCGACTTCACGGCCACGGATCGCACGCCAGTCGCGGTCGCCGAGGGGCAGCAAGTCCCGCCCCTTGACCATAAGTCTGTTTGCCGCGACCTTCGCTCCACGCCCCGCAAGACCCACCAGCGAACGGACGGTCACCGATTTACCGGATCCGGACTCGCCTACAATGCCGAGGATTTCGCCACGATGGACATGCAACGAGACGCTTTTGACGGCTTGGACTGTCTGGCCGTTGCTCTCGAAGGAGACGGACAGATTTCTGATCTCCGCCAGAGGTTCCGGTGAAGTGCTCATGGCAGACCCCGCTTCTCGAAGATGGATTGCAGCCGTGTTCCGACGACCGTCAGAGCGATCACCAGCATGGTGATCAAGGCGCCAGGAAAAACACCTGCCCACCAGGCGATACGCAGATTGCTGATGGCTTCCGACAGCATCAGCCCCCATTCCGGCGTGGGCGGCTGCGGGCCAAGCCCCAGGAAGCTCAGCCCTGCGGCGCCCATGATGGCGTAGCCGAGACCCATGGTAGCAAGCACCGGCAGCGACCCCACTGCATTTGGGAGCACGTGACGGAGGATCGTACGGGACCGCTTCTGTCCCAGCGTGCGGACATGCTCGACATAACCGGAAACCATCACGGTGCGGGTTTGCGCACGAGTGACGCGGGCAAACTTTGGCACTGACGCCACGCCGATCGCGACGATGAGGTTCAACAGGCCCGGACCGAGCAAGGCGACGACCAGGATCGCCAGAAGCAACTCAGGAAAGGCGCCGATCACATCGAGGATACGCACGATCGCTCCATCGACTCCGCGCCGGCTGATGCCCGATAGAATGCCGAGCGGCACGGCGAGAAGCAACGCCAATGCCACGCTGCCGGTCCCGATCAGAACCGAGTAGCGGGCCCCATAAATGGCGCGCGCGAACAGGTCGCGGCCGAGCGAGTCGGTGCCGAACGGATAGGTTAAGCTCGGCGGCTTCAGCATCGCGGCGAAATTGGTGGCCGCGGGACTCCGCCGCGCCACCAGCTCCGGGAAGAGCACGACCAGAACGATGAAGGCTAGGAAACCCAATGCGATAATCAATGGTGCATCACCGTACCACGAGCGGATGCGGGACGAGGGACCGGCATCCGGCGAGGTCCTGTCTAGGATCGTCATCATTGATCAATGTTTCCCAAAATCCGGCGCATGACGCAGCCGTGGGTCGATGAATGTGCAGAGCACATCGACGATGCTGCTGACGCCGACGTAGGCAGCGGCGGCGAGCAGCGAGACGCCCATGACCACCGGCATGTCGCGCGACAGTACAGCCTTCACGGTCAACGTGCCGATACCGGGTCGTCCGAAGAGCTGCTCTACGACGAATGTCCCGGTCAGAAGGCTTCCCACGATCCATCCCGCAACCGTGATCGCGGGAATCGCCGCGTGGCGCAAACCATGTCGCAGGCTGAATCCGATGTCGGAAATGCCTCTCGCTTTCGCCGAGAGCGCAAACGGTTCCTCCAGCGCCCGATCGATGGCGCCGCGCATGATCTGGATAAGTTCACCCGCAACTTTGAGCCCAAGGGTCGCGCCCGGCAACAGAAGCGTCAAAAAGCCGTTCGACCCCACGACCGGCAGCAAGCCCAGCTGGAAGGACACAATGAACATCAGAACGATGCCGAGCCAGAATCCCGGCGTCGATACGAGGATGAGCTCGAGCAACGACGAAATGCGCGCGATCACCGGCCGGCCGGTGCCTGTGAGAACGATGACTGTAACCGCGACTGCAACCGCGATGACGGCTGCCGTGAGCGTCAGTTCGAGCGTCGGGCCAATACGGTCGCTGATGACCTTCGTCACGGATTGGGAGAGGATGTAGGAACGCCCGAGATCGCCATGCGCGAGCCTCGCGAGATAGTTCGCATATTGCTCGTGGAGCGGCTTATCCAGGCCCCATTCCGCTGTGGCCGCCTCGCGGGATACATCCGACGCCGCATCGCCGACGAGGGCATCGATGACATTGCCCGGAGCAAGCTGCAGGGAAAAGAAGATCAAAGTGGTCGCCGCAAAGAGGATCGTGGCGCCGGACACGACCTTGCGTGCCAGCAGCGCGACGGCCCCCAGGACGAAGCTATGCGTGCTCATGAGAGTTTTCCCCTAAGAGACCTGTTTTGAAAGCAGTCGGCCTCCAAATGCGGTGCAGGAAATGGTCTTCCGCCAATCCCTCCGGCGGCAAATCCGTTTGCAGCCGAACCACATGGGCTTGACGGTCCTGCTGGAACAGGTCGGCGGCGAGGGCTTCGGAAAGACGCGGCAGCAATCGGCGGATGCTCAAGACATCCCCGAGAATGCGGCCGAAGCTGACGAAGCCGGCGCCGTTGAAGACATGGATGTTGTGGAGATGAGGCGCCCCTCCCGGCATCTTCTCCTCCAGGCTGAAGCTTGGCCGCAGATAGGGGGCCTTCAGCAAGTGCGCGAAAGAGACGTCGGGCGGGCTGTAGCGGTCGCCCCATGTCGCGGCTTCTCCGATGATGGAGCTTAGCTCGGGCCTGCGGTCGAGATTGATCTCGAAGCCGGTCGCCGCCACAAGATAATCGAGCTCGAACTGCTCTCGCCCTGTCGTCAGCATGATGACGCCCCTATCATGCCTGACGCCGTCGACAGGTGCGCCGAGGTGCAGATGGAAGTTCTCATGTCCGGTCGACCGCACCACGGAATCAATCGGCGGCGGCGACCCGCGTTCCAGATAGCGTGTGGCGAGTTCCCAGCGCTCGCGGTCCGAAAGGGTGACGAAATAATCGCCGCCGGGATAGGCCGCCGACATGAAGCGTGCGACGCGCACCAGGTCCTTGCCACGGCTGAACAGGCGGACTTCCTTCGCGCCGTTTTCCAGCGCGGCTCCCGAATGGTCGAAGGCCGATGCTGATGCGCCGACGATGCCCACGCGCTTCCCCTTGAACCGAGCCGGATCGATAAGGTCGATACTGTGCGCATAAAGACCGGACGGCAGGCTCTCTGCGATGACGGCCGGCACGAACGGACGTCCTCCGCCAGCGAAGCCATTCGCCAGCACCAGCTTCCGCGATACGATTTCGCGGCGGCCGTCGGGACCGTCCAGGGTCAGTCGCAAGAATTGGTTTTCCGGCCGAACATCGGAGAGCTGGGTTTCGAAGTCGACGTCAATGGCGAGTGCCTTGCGATACCAGGTCAGGTACTTCGACCAGTCGGACGTGGATGGCCGAACAAGGTCGGCAAAGCTTTCAGGCTCATATTCGCGCTCATACCAGGCTTGGAACCCCAGTTCGCCGATGCCCAGCTCCGGGCCGGGATTGATTTTCGGCGTTCTCAACGTCGGCATGCGGGCACGGGTGGACCAGATGCCTTCATGGCCTTCCCGCGCGGCATCGATGATCCTCACCTTTCCGACGCCGATGCGGCGCAGCGAGAAGGCGAGCGCGAGGCCGCTCTGACCGGCCCCGACGATGGTGACGTTGGCATCGGCGTCCGGCCGACTGGTGACCCAATCGGCATGGAATGGGCCAAGTAATGCCAGTGCTCGCTGCACCGCGGCGGCGTGGATGTCGGATTTATCTGTCATGGATTTAAGTTCGCCAGATGTCGTCAAAAGAAGAACTTCGGAAGCGCCGCGGCGTTGACGAGATGGTCTCCGATGCTCCTCGCCTTGAATACACGCGGATTGTGCGACGCTATCGTGCGCGCATTTCGCCAATGGCGATCGAGGCCGAGACTCGTACTTGTCGCCGATGCCCCGCCGACGTCGAACAGCAAGGCTCCTGCCTTGAAGGCGATCTCGTCTACGGCGAGCTTGGCATGGCCTGCTTCCAGCGCACCGATCTGGTAGGCCGCATGGAAATCGCCGCCGTCGTGAAAGACGTGGCCAACTCTCGCAACGGACGGAGCGGCTGCCGTGACAATGGCCTTTGCGGCATAGGCATAGGAGGAAAGGTAGCCGATCTGCTCGAGGAGAAGCGGGTCTTCCTGGGGCACTTGTGCGGATGCGTGTTGATATGTCCGCTTTCGGGCCCGCAGGAGGTCGACTCCATCCTGCGCGATATCGCCGACAATGCCGGCAGCGACCGTGGTCATATAAAGCTGGGCGAAGGCGCTTTGCTTCGGGCTCATGTCGCCGGTCGAAAGATCCTCTGCGCTGATTTCATCAGGGTAAACGACAACGTTCTCGAAACTCGTCGTCCCGCTGCCGGTCAGCCTTTGCCCAAAGCCATCCCAGTCGTCGACAAGCGTGATCCCTTCGCGATCGGCCGGAATGTGCAGCCAGCGCCGCTTGCCCTCGATGGAGGTGGCGGACACCGCCAGATAATCGGCGAAGATCGCGCCGGTGCTGTAGAATTTCCGACCGTTCAGCACGTACCGGTCGCCGTCCGGCAAGATGGTCGTCCCGATCGCTCCCATTTGGGTTTCATTCCGTTCGGAATTGGCCCCGCCGATCAGCGCGCCTTCGACGATCTGGCGGACTTTTGTTTCTGTTTCAGACGCGTCGGCCGCATGGAGGAAATGTTCAACGTTCAGGTAGTGGTTCCGGAGCGCATGAGCCAGATTGGCATCGGCGAAACCCAGGGTGTAGATGAAGCGCAGCAGATCCTCCAGCCGCCAGCCATGGCCGCCGCACGCCTTCGGCACACGCACTGCGCCGAGACCAAGGTCCGCCAGGGCACGGGCTCCGGCTTTCGGGAGGGTTCGCGTCCGTTCGCGCTCAGCCGCTCCTGCGCGTAAGTGTTCCAAAAACTGAACCACATCGGGATGCGTCTCGAAATCCGGCGAGATCAGGCGTCCGCCGGCCGGCTGGACCACCCGATGATCGCGGGAAATGGTGGAGGCTATGCTCAATCGTCTACTCCCAAACCGTAGTGCCCGCGTAACGTGGTCGTTTCGTATTCGTGCCTGAACAGACCGCGCCTGCGCAGAATGGGCAGCACGTGATCGACGAAGTCCGCAGCACCTTTCGGAAGCTCCGCCGGCATGACGTTGAAGCCGTCGACGGCGCCTTCCTCGAACCAATGTTGAACCTTATCGGCGATCCGCTCGGGAGATCCGACCGCTGTCGCGTGAACGGTAACGGCGGACATCTGCGCGATGAGTTGGCGAACCGTCAGCTTGTGCTCCTTCGCGCGGCGCAACAAGGTCGGCGTGTGGCTGACGCCCTGCAGGGATTCCGCGGGGACGATTTCCCATGGCAGCTCGCGATCCAGCTCGCTGAGGGCCTCCTTCGGCAACCGCACATAATCCGACAGCAGGCTGACACCCGCTTCGGCAGGAATGAGGCTCAGCAGATAGTCGGACCGCGCCTTCGCCTCGGCTTCGGTGGAGCCGACCACAGTCACCAGCCCCGGCAGCAGCTTGATGGTGTCGGGATCGCGTCCGTAGGCTTGCGCCCTTCCTTTCAGCTCCGCGCGATAACGTCTGGCACCCTCGAGCTCCGGCTGCGTCGAGTATACCGCGTGCGCAAAACGGGCGGCAAGATCCGCGCCTCCTTCCGAGCCGCCGGCCTGAACGATGACGGGACTTCCCTGGGGGCTTCGCGGCGTGGCGAGCGGCCCCCTGACCTTGAAGTGCTCGCCGACATAATCGATCGGATGCACCTTCGACGGATCGATGTAACGTCCGCTTTCGGCATCGGCCAGGACACCGCCTGGCTCCCAGCTTGCCCAGAGCGCCTTCACGATCTCGACGAATTCCCGCGCCCTGGCATATCGCTGGTCTTTGGACAGAGCCTGATCGAGCGAGAAATTGCGCGCCGCGTCGTCGCCGGCCGTCACGACGACGTTCCAGGCCGCACGCCCCCTGCTGACCTGGTCGAGCGATAATATGCGGCGCGCAAGATTGTAGGGGGTATCGTAGCTGCTGGAGACTGTTGCGATCAGACCGAGCCTCGACGTAACCGCCGCGACATGGGACAGGATCACCGCGGGATCAAGCGGGCGAAACGGCTTGTACTCCGTGTTCGAAGAATGAGCCCCCCGTTGTCGGCGAGGAACAGGGCGTCCAACTTGCCGCGTTCGGCGATTTCAGCAAGTTCGTTGAAATGCTCGATGGAGATGAAGGATTCCGGCGGTCTTTCACCGGTTCTCCATGCCCCTGCATAGATGCCGCCCGGTATCGGGTTGAGGTTCAGAATGAGATGTCGCGGCTTCGTCATGTTTTTACGGCGTTTAGAGTTGGATGAATGCCCAGCATAAGACCCGTTATTTCAGCCAGATCTCATAGGCATAGGGGCCGGTATAGTTCCGGATGGGGGCGAAGCTGGTTTCAACATTGTGAACCTTGGCGCTCGCCGCCACGTTGGCCAGCGGCTCGACGATCGGCAGGACAAGCTTTTTCTCGTTCACAAGATAATCTTCGATCTTGGCGATGTACCCAGCCCGATCCTCGGCGGTGAGCGCTTCGTTCTGTTCGGCGAGGAGATCGTCTAGCCGATCGTATTCACTGAGTTTGTTGCAGTGACCTGATAGATGGCCCGGGCGCGCCAATCCGTTGCGTCTGTTTCACCGCGGCGAGGTTTGGAACGTGGGGAACGCGTTGCAGAGACGAAATGAGGTGAGCGGGGCGATGGCGGCCCCGTCGCTTATGGCGAGGCCGCCCGGGGCTGGGGTGCCAGAGCGCTCGCAAGACGGCGGACGAGATCCGCTTCCGGACAGCACGAGGCAAAGGCCAGTCGGATGCGGCTGGTGCTTTCCTGCACCCGCACGGCGATCTTGAGCAGGCGCAGCCGCAGCGTTGCGAACTCCGCCCGGGCGAGATCGCGAGTGGCTGGGATGGCCTCCCGCACTGCCAGCATCAGCCAATAGGCGGCCGTGTGCAGCACGAGGCGAACCTGATTGGCCACCGCGCGCCGGCACGAGGTCCGGTCGGAGGCAAGCTGTGCCTTGTGGAACTTGATCCAGTTCTCCGCCTGACCGCGGGCACAGTACAGGCTCTCGTAGATGACTCGCGGGCTGGTTCTGATCAGGTTGGTGACCACAAAGCGGATGTCGAGCCCGAGGCGGGTCGCCTCAATGCGGGCCACCACCCGTCGCTCGCACGACCAGCTTTTGGCCCGGTGCATCGTCTCGGCAAAGCCGCGAACGACCTCGCGATCCTCCAGTGCCCTGTGGGTGCGCACCGCATCCGCCACATCCTGGACTTTGGCGGTGAGCGGCCTCGTGCCGGCCAGCCCAAAGAGGTAGCTGAGGCCGTTCTGCTCGCAGAACTCCATGGCCTCGGGACGGGCATAGTGACTGTCGCCGCGGATGGTGATGCGTGTCGTCGGCCAACGGGTGCGGATGCGCCGCACCAACCGGCGTAGATGCGCCCGCACCTCGATGCCAGACGGCGTCTTGCCCGGCCGCAGCACGATGGCGACGGGGCGGCCGGTGGCGCTGTCGTAGACGTGGATCGGCAGAAAGCAGCGCTCGTCATAATGGGCGTTGAACAGTGACAGCTGCTGATGTCCGTGCACCACGTCACAGGTGTCATCGACGTCCAGCACCGCCCCGTCGGGCGGAGTGGGATAGCTGTCCATCCATTGATCCACCAGAGCATAGGTCAGCCGGATCGCATCGCGCAGGCTCGGGGCGTTCTCCAGGCGCGAGAGGGTCGGCTGCGAGGCCAGATCGGCCCCGGTCTCCGGCAAGTGGCCGCAGGCGAGCTTGAACGCCGGATCCGAGCGCAGCGGGCCGAAGTCGTTGCAATCCTCATAGCCGCACGCGATGGCGAAGATGCGGGCGCGGATCATGTCGGTGATCGCGTGTGTCACGCGGCTCGGATCGCGCCGATCGGGGATGAGGCGCGCCAGCCGCTCGGCGATCCCGAGCTGGTGCTCGGCCTGGGCCAGGAGCATGACGCCGCCGTCCGACGACAGGCGCCCACCGTCAAAGGCGGCGGTGATCTTCTTGCGGGATACGGCTGGAAACGAGAACGTCGGGGTTGTATCGTCCGTCATGGCGGGTGTGGCAGCCTTGAAGGGGTTGCAGGATCGGCTTCAGCAACCAAATCCTACGCTGCTTCAAGCGCTTAAGCTACATCCGCCAGCCTTCTCCAGCCCTCTCGTGCATAAGAACGGTTAGCACCCGGTCGGAGACCTTGGCGAAGTTCATTACGCCGTGGGATGAGAAGAGATTGATTAGGCTCTCGCCGAGGTCGTAGCCGCCGATCTGAGTATGGAAGAGCGAATATTTGTTTTCGGAGCGCTTGGCGAAGCCCTGCGCCATGTCGACCGTGTCGAAGGTGAGCTTGATGCCGGCATTTTCCCGAAGCACCTGCTGGGCGGCTTCGCCGAACAGCTTGTTGCGTCCGAAAAGACCACGGTCGAGCAAGACAAGTTCAAGCGCCTGACCCTTGTCATTGGTGCGGATGCCCTCCGCATTGCGCCCCGTCCAGCCTGCCTCGTCCAGCAGTGCATTGGCGCGTTCCACATTGTTGGAGTATGTGCCTTCGATCCCCTTGTTGTAGTATGTCGAGCCGGATGCGATCTGCGACCATGCGCGCTTCCCCGTCGACTGGTAGATGCCCGACACGAGCGCACCGAGATCAAGTGCTTCGCGGAAAGCCTCCCTCACTCGGATGTCGTTCGTGGCAAAGCCGTTCACGTTGAAGTACCAGGTCCACGGAACGCTGTTGTCCGGGCGGGAAATGAACTGGAAATCGGCGTTGTCCTGAAACAGCGGAATATCGTTTAGTCCGACCGCGGTGACGAAGTCCACTTGACCGGATGAAAGCAATCCTGCACGCACCGCCGCATCGGGGACGTAATCGATGACGAGGCTGTCGAGATAGGCGGGCCCATTATGCTTGGCGTCCGCCGCCGCCCAGTTGTATTTGTCAAAGCGCTTGTAGACCAGACGCTGATCCGGGATGAACCTTACCAGTTCGAACGGCCCCGTTCCCTTCAGTGAGTCGCCCAGGTTTTCCGGTTTCAGCGCCTTGATCGAAGAGGGCGACACAATCGCTCCAACCAGCGTGCCGATACGTGTCAGGAAGGAGGCATCAGGTTTGGCCAACTCGATCCGAACGGTGTAGTCGTCCAGCACGCGTGCTTCCTTGTAATGGTAAAGAAGGCTCGCCTTGTAGGACTGGATGCGCTGGAGCTTACTCTCGTAAAGGGAGTCGAAGTTGAATTTCACGGCCTGCGCATTGAACTTGTCTCCGTCCTGGAAGACGACATCGTCCCGCAGCTTGAACGTATAGACCTTTCCGTCATCGGAAATGTCCCACGATTTCGCCAGCCACGGATGGAATTGGCCCTTGTCGTCAACCCGCACCAGGGCCTCGAACTGATTCAGGAACGTTCCAATCCACGTGTTGTCGTGTGGGATGAGGTTATACGAGGTCAGGCGGTCGACAGCCACCCGGAGGGTCCCACCGGATACTGCGCCCGGCTCCGCGCGGGGGAGCGCCAGCGATTGCGCGGCAACCGGCACAGACAGTGCGAGAAATGAGGCCGCGACGAATGAAAGCAGTTTCTGACGCATGATGAGGTTTCCTGTGCGTGGCGGGCGGATCACCCGGCATAACGATGTTGATGAAATTTAAGCTCTGATGCGTTCGGGCTTCGTTCGGGCGGCACCCGGCGGGCGTTGAAGACGGAGAGCGTCCCGAAAGCGAAGATAACTGTCCGGTGAGAAGCGCGCGGCGACGGCGATCATGACAATGCTGCCGATAGCCATCAGGGTCCAGACGTGCGTGAGATCGGCGAAGACGTCACGGAACCCACCGGCGATCAGCGGTACGAAGCTTGCGATGATGTAGCCGCCGCCCTGGACGATGGACGTGAAATTGCCCGCGATCGTTGGGTCGTCGATATGGTCGATTGCGACGATGATCGATAACGGGAACAGAATGCCGATGCCCACCCCCAGCAGCACCATCGCGGGGATGGCCAACGCGACCGGTGACACGGTGAGGACGGCAAACCCGGCGGCCACCGTGATTAGGGAGAAGATCAGGGGGCCGCGCCGATCCGGGAAGTGATGAACGAAAGCCGCGACGCCGAGGGCCGTTGCGGCCTCGACAACAGTCAGGATCGACAGCAACAGACCGGCTCTTTCGGCGGGCTGCTGAAGGCCGAGGTAGAAGGGAGGGATCCAGGCCATCGCCAGCATGAAGGCGCCCGTTCCGACGCCGAAGAAGATCACGAGCGACCAGCAACGTGGGTTCCTCCATAATTGCGGTGAGTTCGAGGCACTGACCGACGCGACCGTGTCGACGCCGCCTTCGCTCCTCGCGCCACGGGACGCCAGAAGCCAGACGATCGTGGCGATCAGCGCCGGCAGTGACCAGGCCGCTAATGTTCCTTGCCAGCCGAGGTGGCTCGCGAGGTAGGCAGCCAATCCTGCGGCTACGGCGGCGCCGACCACGATGCCGGTGGAATAGACCCCGATCACGCGACCCGTTCCGGCCCCGTAATTGCGCTTGGCGAAGCTTGGGGTCAAAGCTTGGATGATCGCGATTCCGATCCCCGCCCCGGCGGCGGTGAGGATCAGGCCGGCGGCGCCATTGAACCAGTACCGCAGAAGGCAGGAACCCGCGATGACGAGGCCGCCGAGCGCGACGCCCCGCGTTTCGCCCAGCAATGCTCGGATCTGCCGGACATAGATCGCGCCGAGTCCCATCAGAAAGACGGGTATCGTCGTCAACAATCCAAGACCGAGCGAACCAATTGGGGTCGTCCCGAGTATAGGCGTGGCAAGGGGTCCAATGGCGGCGACGGCCGGGCGCAGGTTCAGTGAAAGCAGGAAGATGGCAAACAATAGAAGCGAGTGGTTCTTCGTTTCATCTCTTGTCGACATGGGTTTGGCTCCGAAGGGTTCGGGGTTAAGCCGGGTTCAACCGTTGGATGACCGACTTTGATAATCGGGCGATTTGAGCAGGCGGCCGATATGCGGCTGGATGTCCGGTTCGTAGACCGCTTCGTGCCATCGATCCGGAGGAACGTCCTGCAGGGCAATCGAAATGGCGCCGGGATCGCAGCGGAACGCACCTCGAATCGCCTCGGCGATGGCACTTTTCAGTCTCTCGCGCGCCCCCCGATCGAGGTTTGCCGGAAAATGCTTGATGATGACGTGAGGCACGGTCGATCTCCCTCGAATTAGGCCGATATCCGCACCGGGACCTCGCCCGGTTCGCTTCCGGCGGCTGCGATTGTCGTTAGGGCGGCGATCACATGCGGCAGTCCCGCCGGTTTCAGCACCGTGTAATGATCCGGCTCCAGATCGAGGATCCGCACCGTGCTGGAAAGGCTGACCGATGCCGCTTCGACGAATGACCGGCTGTCTCCTTGAGCCCTCAGAATCGTTGCTGGTGTCTTCAATGGCCGCTCGCGGGGTTCCGGGCCGTAGGTCGGTCCGTAAGTCGCCGTCACAAGCCGGACGATGCGTTCGATCAATCCTCTGTCGAGCGCCGGATAGGAGGTCGCCACATGTTCGATGAAGCTGGCCTCGTCCTTGGCCGTCCGCACACATGCCTCGACAAGCGGGGGGTCTATCGAATGGGCGAACACAGAATATAGAATGGTGAGGAAGGAGCGATCGCGGAAAAGCGTATTGCTATCGCCCCGCACGGGCTGCCCGCTTTCGAGTTCCGGAGAGCCCGGGGCCAGGAAAACCAGTTCCTGCACGGTCTCACCGGCCTCTTCGAGCTGAGCAGCGACTTCGTAAGCGACACGGGCGCCGAATGAATAACCCCAGAGGCTGTAGGGGCCTTGCGGCTGGATACTGCGAATGATCGCGACATCCGCAGCGGCCATCTCTTCGATCGAACCGGAAATCTCCTCGCCGGGATTGACCCCTGATGCCTGCACACCCATCACCGGCCGTTTTGTCTCCGGGGCTTGGGCGAGAGGCCGGAGGTTCATTGGATAGCCGCCGAGGCCGGGCCACAGGAAGATCGGCGTGTCGATCCCGGACCGAAGCGTGACCACCCGGGCAATGTCGTGCTGGCGTCCTTGAGCGATGCGCCGAGCGAGCTTTTCGATCGTGGCGTCCTCGAACAGCACCTGGATGGGCAGATCCACTCCCAGCGTCTGGTTGATTTCCAGTACGACTGTGACCGCTTGCAGCGATCTCCGCCGATCTCGAAGAAGTCATCCCGTACGGAAACGTCATCGAGTTTCATTTCCCGCCGCCAGATCGTGCTGATCGCCTCTTCGATGGCGTTGCGCGCCGGCACGAACTCCCGTTCGGAATGGTGTTCGTCGAAGACGTTCGATTGCTTGAGCGCGACGACATCCACCTTGCCGGATGCGCTATAGGGGAGCTGGTCGATCACCACGATGCGGCTCGGGACCATATA
The DNA here is from genome assembly GCF_044784385.1 of Microvirga sp. RSM25. Taxonomy (NCBI): domain Bacteria; kingdom Pseudomonadati; phylum Pseudomonadota; class Alphaproteobacteria; order Hyphomicrobiales; family Methylobacteriaceae; genus Microvirga; species Microvirga sp. RSM25. Next base: position 595,828 of record NZ_CP173040.1, read on the forward strand.
GTCGGGCAGGATGTTTTGAAGGTCCTTACGCACGAGTTCGGCGGGCCCATCCATGTGCACCGTATCCTCCCGCATACCCTCGTGAAAGATCTGATTGGCGCTGATCTTACCCGCCAGAGCGAAATAGACAGCAGGCTCCGGCTCGTCCGGCTCGTGCAGGATATCGAATATCCTCCGGGCGGCGACCAGGTCCTTGCCGGTCTTCGAGCTGTATCCCGACGACATCAGGCCAATCTGAATGTCGTTCATCTGCAGGGTTTGGAGACCCCGCCCAAGATCGATGTATCGACGCCACGCATCGGTCGTTCGGTTAACGAATGTGACACCGGCACTGGACCGTTCATAGACCTGCTGGTTGATGGCGATCACGTGTTTCTGTTGAACCACATGCTTTGAAAATGGCTCAAATCGTGCATCCCGGTACCGATAGGTTCCAGAAGGCAGGCCGTCGACCTTATCGCTATGGGCCTGAACGTAAATTTCAAGCGCTTCGGCTTCTTCGCGTTCTGAAAACGGGACAATGTCGAACGACCCGAGATACGCATGGTCCTCATCCAGGCGAAGCAACGCACCACCGTCGTTCACAAACGCGCCGCGTCCGAGCGCCAAGCCATATTCCGGCAGAACGGCATCGAGCAAGCCGAGGATATGCCCCGTCTCCATCTCGAGCACTTCGAGGATGTTGTTCTTATAGACAGGCCGAATAGCCGCGACATTGCCGGTGAAGTGCAGCGTCGCGGAAGGAGCCGAGACTTCATCGCGCTCTGCCCGGATCAGGACAAGACGATGGTCGGCGGGATGATAATAATAATGCCCGGACGGGATGCCCGCTATGTTGCGAAGCTCGATATAAACTTGCGTCGCGTAGAGTGCGCCCGGCGAAGCATAGGCATATTTCGGCAAAAGCCGTTCACGGCTCCGGAACTGCCCAAGGTTTCGCATGAGTGCCCCGAGGGTCTTCAGATCCAGGGCCGAAAGGCTTGACGACGGGCCTGTAACCACTGGGCGTTCCAGCAACTTGAGGAGGTCGGTTGACGACAGCCGGCCGCCGTCAAAGAAGCGGTAGGTTTTCCGCGCAAAGGCCCGCCGACGTTGAACCACCGTTTCCTCCCGGCCAGGAAGATCGACCGACGAACGGCCTATGAGGTCGTCGGCCCGCCGCAACCCGGCATCGGAAAGCTGCGCCCTCACTTGCACGCGACTTTTCTTGGTCTGGTGGTGCGCTCCGTGGTCGCCCTGGTCCATGACTGATGCGTCTCGGGGATTGAGCTCGACTCCTGCAAGCAGGACCAGCTGGCCCGTCCGGGCATGCGGTTTGACAAAGACTGCCGCCGATTTCACCCAGTCATGGTTTTCGATTGCCATGCGGACCTCATCCAGCTCGATCCGATAGCCTCTGAATTTGACCTGATTATCCGCACGGCCGACGAAGTGCAGGGTGCCGTCCGGGTTGAGCCTGACAAGGTCGCCGGATTTATACATGCGGACCGGCTCCTGGCCGGGCGCCGGCGACAGTTTGACAAACCGCTCGCTTGTCTGCTCGGGCCGGTTCAAGTACCCCTCGGCGACCTGGACCCCGGAAATATAAAGTTCTCCGGTCTCTCCTGGCGACACTGGCCGGTGCTCTTCATCCAGGATATGGCACCCCGTCCTGGCGGCCGGCAAGCCGAGCGGAACGGTCTCATCCAGATGCTCCAAACCTTCACGCGTAACAGTAAAGGAAGTGGCATTGATCGTGCATTCGGTTGGGCCGTAGAGGTTGACCAGCGTGACATCCGGCTTGACCTCGAGAAGTCGCAACGCGAGCTTTCGGCTTAATGCCTCACCACCACTGAAGATGCTTTTCAGCGTGCCTAGCTGCCCGAGCTCCGGATCGTCCGCCAAGGCCTGCAGCAAAGTCGGCACGGCCTGCAGCATCGTGACGTCGTGAGCCTTGATCATCTGAACGATGCCGGCGGGATCACGGTGTATGCCCGGATATCCCATCACGACCGTGGCCCCGCAGCAGACGGCCAGCAACTCCCATTGCGCGGCATCGAAACTGATCGGCGTCTTCTGCAAGATCTTCTGGCCGCTGATGAGGTGATGCTCCGTTTGCAGCCATGTGAGTTGGCTGACGATCGCCCGGTGCGAGATCGATACGCCCTTCGGCGTCCCCGTCGTTCCCGAGGTGAAAATCACATAAGCGAGATCGCTGCCGGTCAGTTCGTTCACCCGGAGATCGGGGTCCAGCGTCTTGATGGCTGAATTCTCCCCGACGGACTCGACGTCGATAACCTCGACGCCGGGCAGCAGGAAGTTCGAGAGCGCAGCATGGCCTTTGGAATGGCTGACGATGACGGAGACGCCGCCATCCCGCGCCATGAGCGCTAGACGCTCCTCCGGATAGTCCGTTGCGAGCGGGAGATATGCGCCGCCTGCCAGAAGCACTGACCAGACACCCACCAGCAGATCCACGGAAGGCTCGATGAAAACCCCTACCCTGTCGCTTGGGCCGATGCCGCGCTCGCGCAGGGCGTGGGCCACCGTCAGGCATCGTTCGACGAATTCGGCATAGGAAAGTGAGTTTTTCCCGTCGGTGACGGCGATCTCCCATGGCCGGCTTCTGGCCTGGGCCAGCAACATTTCGGCCAAGGTCATTCTCGTGCTGAGCACGTTCAGACTTGAGATAGCGCGTCGCCCCTGGAAAGCGGGAGTCGGGGGAGGATTCGTCAAGATGTGGCGTTCGACAGACATTCCAGTGCTCCTTTGCACCACTTTTGGATCAAACGGTACAGAACAAGTGCTAAGCGAACCGCGCTACGCTGCTTCGTTGAAAGCTTCCTCTCTGTTCTGATTAAGCAGGGAAGTGACCGGGTCCAAAGATCACTTCCGGATATCCCGGAGTATTTTTTTATTGCTGGATCTCACCGGCTCAATGAGTCGAGAACAGCGATCCGGCTCGCTCGACGGAATCGGCGATCCCGCTGTGTCTCAATGCATGCCAATAGAGAACGGCGTTGTTGGCGATGACAGGCTTACCAACCCGGTTTTCCGCGAGCGCCGCAAAGGCCGCCATTGGCACGTTCGTGCCAACCTGCACGATCACCTCGACCTCGGGCCGGTTCACCGCCTCGACCGCGGCCCGAAGCTTTGCCGTCGTCACGTCCGCAATCCGAGACGGGCTCTTGCCGCCGAGGCCATGGAGCGCGACAACCTCGTATCCTCGCTCGACGAAAAAGCGGCTTGCCGGATCGTCTCCGATTTCGGCATAGGGACTGATCAGGCCAATCCGGCGCAACCCGCCGAGTTTCTCCAAAGCCGCCTCGATCGCGTCCGCGCTGGTTGTAATCTCGGCGCCGCCGGCAGCCTCACGAAACTGCGCCACAAGTGACCGGTGATGCTCCGCGCCTTCCCAATAGCTATCCGGCGATACGGCTACGATGACGCGTTGCAATCCGCAATTGCTCAAGCTCTTCAAGGCGTCGCCAGTCGACCTGCGTATTCTGTCGATCACGCTGTTGAAGCCGGCTTCCTCTTCAAGGGACTCGTCATCAATGATGATGCGGGCAAGATGATTGGTGACGCCGGCAGGTCGCAAAGCATCCATTTCCGGCTGTACCGACGTATTGGTCGACGGAACCGCCACACCAAGTTTCAACCGATATCCAAGAAGATCAGGCATCCAAACCTCGCGGAAGAAGGCACAAGCGAACAGGAGGCGAAGTCAGGCCGATGGCTAACTTCGCAGAGTCGGATACTTACGCTTCTGTGGATCAGGCGAGGTAGGAAGCAGCGATGTCGAGTTTGCCAGCACCGCGTGCGGCGGCCCGTTTAAACCTGCTCTCGCCAGCCGTCACCAAGTCGAGCTTCAGGCCGGCTTCCTTAGCGGCGGCGTCGACAAGCTTGCTGTCTTTGATGGCGTTGTCGATCGAAAAGCTCGGCTCAAAATTCTCATTGAGGATTGCGGACGCTTTGGCTTGAAAGAATGGACTGTCAAGGGGCCCGCCCTTCACGACGTCGACCACAAGCGCGGGATCAACACCCAAGGCTTTGGCAAGTGAAAGGCTTTCTGCCGTCCCATGAGTGAGAGCAAGAACCAGGCTGTTCAGGGCGAGCTTCAGCCTCGTGGCATCGCCTGCCAGCTCGGAAACCCAGACAGAGCGGCTCCCGATTGCATCGAATATCGGCTGAACCCGCTCGCGCCCCTCGGTCGGCCCTGAAGCCAAGATGACGAGTTTGCCCGCTTCTGCCGGCTGACGAGTCCCCTGCACCGGGGCATCGAAGTACGTCCAGCCCTTCGCGGCCGCAAGCTCCTTCAAGCGCGCTGTGGGCTTGATGCCGACTGTGCTGAGCTGGATCCATATGGCGTGGCCGTTGTCGGGCCGGATTGAGGAAATCGCGCTCTCCACCGCCGGACCGTCCTTAAGGACTGTGATGACGATGTCGGCCCCTTGGACCGCCTCCGCCGGATCAGCCGCAACGGCAATTCCTTCTTCCGAAAGCGCATGCGCCTTTTGAGCACTTCGATTCCATACCCGGACTGCGAAGCCCTTCCTATGGAGATTGCGTGCGACCGGTGCGCCGATGATGCCGGTGCCAAGCACCGCGATGACGGCCGAGTTTTGACCGGTTTGCCCTTGGTGCGACATGTGAACCCCTTTTCAAGTATAACCACAGGAAGTACTCAACTATCGCTAGTTATGGACTGCTCGATACAAAACTGTCAAGGCACACAACTTGCTATAGATTTTGGGTTCTGGAGAAAAAATGACTGTATTAAAGAGCGTCTATAGTAATATTGACGATATCGAGTAAACGGCGTTGGCGGCCCTTTTCGGCGCTGCCCTTTCCCATCACTCTGAGACCCTGAACGGAGCTCAGGACAAATCGTGCCAAGGCCCGGCTATCCCGAGCGCTGCTCAACTCGTTTTTCTCCTGCCCGCGCTTGATCGCGGAAGTAAGAGCGTTCTCCAACCGAGTGAGGTGATCGGCGACCAGCGCCGCAATTTGGGGATCGTGCTGCGCGACATCCAAGCTGCTGTTGGCAACGAGGCAGCCTCGATCGTCCCGGCCGCTCATTTCATCGTTCACAACTGACATCAGCAGCTTGCGAACGATGTCCTTAACCGGCGCGTCCTGGGCTACGAGCATCACGTTCGCCGACGTAGTTTTGTGATATTGCTGCAAGGCGACTTGATACATCTGCTGCTTGCTGCCGAAGGCATTATAGATGCTGCTTCGCGACAATCCGGTTTCACGGGTAAGGTCGTCCATCGAGGTGGCAGCATAACCCTGCTTCAGGAAAACGCGCATGATCGCGTTTGCCGCAGCTTCCGAATCGAATTCCCGAGGTCGCATTTCTGGCCCCTTTTAGTCTGACCGGTCCAAATATCACCCCGACCAACAATGGGCAACGCGGAAGGAAACGCGGATTCTGCGCCTCAACGATGCCTGATCTGATTGTGAGCTTGTCGTTGCCAGCCTGGCCAACGACATCCGGCGAGGCTCAAGCCGCGGCGGTCGTGTTCCGAGCCCGTGATCTCCCGGTGAAGCAGCGCACCCAGATCGGCAATACCTTGCGCGGGCATTTGCCGGAATTTGGGATCGTGGTGACCGAAGGGCCGGCTTACGTGCCGCATCCCATGCAGGCTACCTAGGATTGAGCCGAGCCAATCCTGAAGATCGCCCGACGGATCCTCCAGACGCTGATTGAGATACGCCATCGGCTGGACGAGCAGATTGCCCGTTTGGATCGCGAGACCGTCGTGAGGGCAAAGACGGCTGAGACGGCGCGTCGGCTGATGACCATTCCCGGTGTCGGCCCGGTCACCGCGGCGGCCCTCGCGCCTCCAGCCGAGACCCTCAAGTGCGGCGGGACATCGCCGCATGGGCCGGGCTGCCCTCACTGCAGCATTCGCCCCCAGCAAGCAGAAACTCGGGGCCACCTCGAAATCCTCAGCCCTGCGTTTGCGCCACTTGCGGAAGGTTTCCGTACTCACGCCGAAACGTATCGCCAATACGCATATGGGCTCAAGGAATCAGGCAGTCTCGATCCGGGCGGCTAGGGTGGTGTGGGCTTGGGGTGGATGGACAGCATTCGGTTCTCCCTCGATGCGGAGAAGGAGGTCCCATGCCAGAGCGTCGGACATACTGCTCAATCGCCCAACGTACCCGCTTCCAACAACGTTCCGCCACCAGATGACTCAGCAAAATGCGTCCTGAAGAATACCGCGTATATGACCTATCTTCTTGATAAAATGACAATTCTCCGGTGCACCAGAAAAACATCATTTCATTAAGAAGCTAGAGCGAGTTCCCCACACATCTGGTGCGGTTGACCGCAAATGACAGTCCTATGTCAGCGTATCCCTTTATTTGGCGAAGTCTTCATCGTGGAGCACTTCTGAGCAGTCCATATAGCTCAAGCTAAGCGCCAATTAGACATTTCCCGCGAGGATAGTTCTGAAGATCTGCCTGCCAGACACGAAGATGATCAAGCCAACGCCGGCCTTCCGGCCAAGCGCCGTGGCCGCTGGCGACATTGATATGGCCAGCATCCCCGACATCAACGAAAGCGGCCTCCCAGGCGTTCGCAAGGACACGAGCACGATCCGGGGCCATATAAGGATCAGTGCGGCTCGCAATCACGAATGCAGGGAAGTGAAAGGGATCGAGAGGCAGCGGTCCAAACGAGGCGAGTTCGGGAACGGGTGGACGCGTCAACTCAGGATCAGCCGGCGCGACCAGCAAGGCACCACCGATATCCAAATTGGGATGTTGAGCGGCCAAGTGGGCAACCAATGTCGCCCCAAGACTATGGCCGACGAGAATGGCTCCAGGCTTCTCTCTTATGTGACGAACCAGCGTCGCCAACCAAACGTTAAAATCAGGAGAACTCCAGTTTTCCTGCTGGACGCGTTCCGCATTGTACAATTCAGCTTCCCAATGGCTCTGCCAATGGTCCGGCTCTGAGCCATGCAGCCCTGGAACAATGAGTATGGTCATAGTTCATTCCTCATGAATAAAGCTTAATTTAATTAAAAACTGGGTCAAGAAACGAAGTGCCCAAATAACGTCGGCAAGGTGGAACATAAATTCTCAAGTCAATGAATAGAAAGAATTTTTATTTGCAGAACAAGCACGAGAACAATTCCGTAATGGGCGCAAAGAATCGCTCACGCTGAACTCATACCAAGTCTTGGTGATCAGAACCCGTGTGCCCAGTCGCGCAGGCCGATCGACATGATGGTCCACGGCTGCTCGGTGAGCTTGTTCCACGCCGCGCAGCAGTGATCGAGGATGTCCGTGTAGGACGTGAAGACCCGGTTGGAGATCCAGTTCTCGCGCATGTATTGCCAGATGTTCTCGACCGGGTTCAGCTCAGGGGCTTTCGCCGGCAGCGGCACCAGGGTGATGTTGGGTGGCACCCGCAGTTTGCACGACACATGCCAGCCCGCCCGGTCCAACAGCAAGACGGCGTGAGCCCCCGGCGCCACCGCCTGCGCGATCTCCTTCAGATGTTCATTCATGGCCTGTGTGGTGCAGCGGGGCAGCACCAGGCCGGCTCCCTTGCCGTGCGCCGGGCAGATGGCCCCGAAGATGTAGGTGGAGGCGGTGCGCAGATCCCGCGCGGCCGAGGGACGGGTGCCGCGCCTGGCCCAACGCCGCGTGATCTTGTTCTTCTGGCCGATGCGCGCCTCGTCGGCAAACCAGATCTCTAGCGGCTTGCCGTGAGCCTCGTGGGTCGCGATTTCCGCCACACGCGCGGGGAAGTCTTTTTAAAAGCGGCCACGGCGGCATCGCTCTTGGCGTGATGACGCGGGCGGGCCGACAGCTTGCGATAGCCCAGCGCGCGCACTTCCCGGCTCAGGGTCTGCTTCGAGATCGGCAGGCGGTGCTCATCCCAGAGCCACTGGATCAGGTCGGCCAGGCGCCAGCGCACCACCCCGTGCACTGCCGGGATCGGGCCGGCCTCGATCATCTGCACCAGCAGCTGACGATGCTGATCGGTGAGCCGTGAGGGCTGGCCCGGAGGCTTGCGGTCGATCAGCCCCTCAGGGCCCTCAGCGTTGAACTTGAGCACCCAGTCGCGCACGATCTGCAGCGTCACCCCGCCAATCCGCGCCGCCTCGGTGCGCGCGGCACCCTCATAGATCGCCGCCAGTGCCAGAAGCCGCCGCGCCTGGGCGGCGTTCTTCGTCTTGCGGGCGAGTGCGCGAAGCTGAGATGCATCAAAGTCAGACCGGAGTGGGATAGGCATGGCGAACCTCCCTGATTCGCCAAACTGAATCACACTCATCCCAGTCCGGGAAATCACGAACGAGTCAGCTCTTCAGGGACTTGGTATCACTCAAGATGCGCACTCATCGCGCGTGATCGGTGCGTCCCAATTTGGGTCATCATCACCTTGCCCCTGTGAGCCTGCTGGACTGGGTTAGGAATCGAGTCTGCATGTGGGAGGCGGGATTGAAGCGGGCGCTTCGCACTCCAGTGGAATGCTGATGTGCTCGGTGCCACCTGTGTGACGACGTTTTCCAAGGTCCTTAGGGGGGCGAGCCGACTGCACGGGCAGATAAAGCGGCCCTGGCGGCCATTTCCCGTATCAAATTATTCTGCGGAGCATGGGCCCGCCCGCAAAGAGCATCCCGGTGATGACGCTCGAGCGGATGGCTACGCCTCAGGCCAGGATTGCCGCCGAGTTCCAGGGCCAGCGTTGTGATTGCTACGGCGTTCTCAATGACTTGGTGTTTTACAAGGCCTGGCTGTATCCCAAGTCTTTGCTTCGCATCGGCATCTTCCGCAGTCGTCCTCAGCAATCGTTCATTAATGGCGAGCCGGTATTCGATTTCTCCGATTCCGTCGCGAATGCGGGGAACGGTCGAGAGCGGCTGCCCCAGGCTGCCTGGGGCACGTGTGATGGCAAAGTCGAGGATCCAATTGCCGGCTGCACGGGCGATGCCCTGATAAACCGCCGCAATGAGAAGGAAGTACCATGCTGACGCGTTCTCATCACGCTTCAAACCTTCCGAAGCCGGCTGAGGATCGATGATGTCGGCGATGGGAACCTCAACATCCTCGAGGATGAGGTCATGGCTCGCTGTCGCCCGCATGCCTGTGGCGTTCCACGTTTCGACGATCGTCAGGCCCGGCGCGTCGGCTTCCACCAGAAAGGACGCGAGGCGCGGCACCAGCTCGTCCGTCACGGCCAGGACGCTCACATATCTGAGCCCGGGGATACCGGTGGCATAGGTCTTGTGGCCGGTGATCCGCCAGACATTGCTGTCTCGCCGGGCGATGGTGTCAGGCAGAGCTCCGTGCGAAGGCGAGCCAATACGGGGTTCCACCTGGGCGGAGTTGATCAAGGCCGCTCCCTGAAGATTTGCCGTGCTGATCCGCTCCACGAGGTGCTTCGGCCATTTGCCGCTGCGTGAGATTGCATTGTGGTGGCTATAGTGCATCGCAAGCACGAGTGCCGTCGAAGGCTCGCCTCTGGCTATTTCCGCCACGATCGCTTGGGCTTCCGCGAGCCCTCCGCCATGGCCCTGATTCTCAAGGCTTGCCGTCAGACGCAAGAGATCCGCTCGGTAGAGTTGATCCACATTCGAGAATGGAAAAGCCCCGGTCTCATCATGGTGGGCGGCACTGACCGAAAAGCGGTCAGCCAGAACTTGCGCCCTGTCCAGAAGCACCGGGAACTCAACGATGGTCATTTGACAGCTCTCAAGCAGCTTTCTTGCCGAGCGTGGCATAGGGTCGATGATCGGCCCATTGCTCGACGGTAAAATCGCCCGCAAGGAAGCCCCAATCCCTCAGGAAGTCCTTGTAGCAGCTGACAGCGTCCAATAGCTCCGGATCAAGTGAAAGGCCCAGACGGCGATGCACGTCAGGGCCATGGGCGGCGAGCACCTGTTCTTCGGTCGCGCCGCTCTCCCGGGCGATGAAGCGGCGCGTGTCTTCGGGATGGGCCGCGGCCCAGACAGCGGCGCGATGGACGGCTTCGATCAGGCGGCTGACCAGATCGGGGCGCTCCTCCGCAAGAAGCTCGTCGACAGTAAGGAGACGCGGCGATCCCGAATTGATGCGAACCTTCGGGTCTGGATGGAAGCCGAACTCTGCCACTTGGATCGCGCCGATGAGGTTGGCAACATTGATGCCTGCAGTTCCCTTGACGAAGATCGCGTCGACGTCACCTCGGATCAATGCCGTGATGTCCTCGCCATAGGCCTGACGTCGCTTCAGCCCGAACAGAGAAGGTCCTTCCTGCTCGTCCAGGACAGAATCGGAAAGTGGGATGTCGACGATCTCAATATCCTGAGGGGTCAATCCTTCTAGGGAGAGCGCCGAAACAAGACCTTTGAGGGCCGTCGCGCGCATGAAGTCGACGATCCCCTCGGGGCGCCGGGCAATACCGAAGCGGCGGTCTTTCAAACCCTTGACGGTGCGGATGCCGGTCGCAGGAAGGGTGATGACGGCCTGGAATTCGTCAGTCCAGGTGATCCAGACCAAGCGGGTCTTGCGACCTTCCGAACGGGCGCGGATCGGCGGCACGTTCCCGCCGTGCCTGAATGACCAGCTTAAGGTGTGATTGAAGTGACTCTGGCGGATGTCCCGGTTCGGCGAGTCGATGATCGACCTGAGCGCAATGCCCTCCGCCTCAAAGGCTTCTTCAAGGTATCCGAGCTGTGCCGCCAGCCCCAAGGGCGTTGGCACCGGGCAGCGTGTGTACCAGATTTCGGAAGGATTGGTTGTGGTCATGGTCGATCCGTGTCGGGAGAACAGGGCTGCAGCCGCGGATCGTGCCACGGCCGCGGTTTGTCAGGCGACGATGTAGGCGTCCGCGAGCGAGCCGCCGGTTCCCTCAGCGCCTGTCGTGTGGTTCGCGATGCGTTTGTTGAAGATTGTCGTGTCGGGCGACGTACCGATCCCAATCTCCGGCAGGTCTTCGACGATCTGCCGTTGAATGGCTGTCCATTGCTGGACGCGCTTGGCGTCGTCGAGCTCGATAGCTGCGGCCTCCAGCAGTTCGTCCACCTTCGGGTTGCTGTATTTCGAGCCGTTGGAGAATGGCACGCCCGGTTTGAAATTCTTGCTCCAGAATAGCCGCTGCACGCCAACGGTGGGATCAAACAGGTTGCTCATTCCCTCGAACGCGAAGTCGAAGCTCCTGTCGGTGTAGATGCGCTTGGTGTAGGTCGCGAAGTCCTGGGTTCTTACGGTGACGTCGACGCCGATCTTGGCGAGTGCCTGGCGCACATACTCCGCGCTGCGCTTCGATGAATCCGTCGATGGCACGTAGTCGTGAAAGAGCTTGATGCGGATGCCGTCCGCGCCGCGCCGATATCCCGCCTCGTCCAGAAGGGCCTCCGCCTTCTTGGCGTCGGTGGCGTACGTCTTCAGGTCTGGCACATACCATTTCGCGAGATTGGGATTGATCGGTCCGGCAATTGCCGCTCCGTACCCGTAGTTCACTGTGTCGCGAATGACGGTCCGGTCGATGGTATGGGCGAAAGCCTGACGTACTCTGAGGTCCTGGAAGAACGGCTTCTCGAGGTTGAACTCGATGCGTGTTATCCCGTTCTGGTACTGATACCCGCGCGGGTCGAAGCCGATATGGGGCAGTTGCTCGAATCGCGACAACTCGTGCAACGGGATCGGCGTTGACGGCGCCACATCGATCTCTCCTGTTTCGATCGCGATGGCGCGAGCCGCAGGATCGGGAATGAACCGGACTACCAGGCGGTCTAGGTAGGGTTTCGGCTGATCCCAATAATCGGGGTTGCGTTCGTATACGATATGGCTGCCGCGGACCCATTCCTTGAATCTGAAGGGGCCTGTCCCGACCGGAGCAAGACTGACCGGGTTCTCTGCAGCCTTCGTGCCTTCGTAGAGGTGCTTCGGCACGATCGGCGTCTCCTGCGCCGCAAGGGCCGTAATCAAATAGGGCGCAGGTTTCGACAGCCTGAAGACTGCCGTCAGCGGATCGGGCGTCTGTACCTCAATCAGATTGAGGAAAGTGTTGCGGCCACGTGGATGCACTTCCTTGATGGTTTGGATCGAGTAAGCGACGTCCGCGGATGTGAAAGGCCGGCCGTCGTGCCATTTCACATTCTCCCTCAGCTTGAACGTGTACGTCAGTCCATCTTCGCTGATTGCCCAATCGGTCGCCAGCAGAGGCTTCGGGTTGAGGTTAAAATCATACGTGAGAAGACCCTCCGTGACTTTAGCCGATACGAAGACGGAGTTGTAGGCGGTATGTGCGATTGTGGTCAGCACCGGAGGTTCTGCAGAAAGCAGGAAGACCGCTGTGCCCCCTCGCTTTGGAGCCGCCCAAGCATATGAGCCGGGATTCGCCGTTGTTCCCAGCAATGCTGCCGACATCCCGAGGAATCCGCGACGGGTCGGTTTAATGATGGATGCCATTGTGATGTCTCCAGGGGTGGTGGCAAGGCAAGATTCGCCTCGACTGCCATGGTTGACGGGGTTGACTGCCTGCCAGCGATTGGAAGCCGATTATCGCCAAGAGGCAGCAATGTAGAAAATGTTTCTCGCAAGTCGCCCCTTATCGCGTCACTCGTCCTGGTATGTCCGCTCAGTGAGGCACCATAGAGAAGATTTTGCCAAGGGAATTTGACAAAGTCTATAATAATAGTCAACTTACTTGCAGATAAGGACACCACTTCGCGGATGCAACTAGGAGATCCTACTGCCGATGAGCGGGCTATTCCGAATTGGAAGGACACTGCGCCGCATCCTCGTGCGAGCCGTGCCGTCTGTCGCTGGTGTCGTGATCATCAATTTCTTTCTTCTGCAGCTTGCTCCTGGCGATGCTGCCGATGTCATGGCGGCAGAGGCGGGCTCTGCGACAGTCGAAACCATGGCGATGATGCGCGAGCGCTTCGGACTGGATGCTCCAGTGCTTCTGCAACTCGTCCGCTACCTCAACAACCTCGCGCACTTCAGCCTCGGCTTTTCGCCTCGCTACGGTGTGCCCGTCGCCGATTTGATCGGTCAGCGCCTTCCTGGAACGCTCGCCTTGATGGCTGCTGCGCTCCTGACCGCCGTTGTAACCGGATTGGCCTTGGGATCGCTGATGTCGATCTTTGCGGGACGGCTGCCCGACCGGCTGATCTCCGTCGTGTCGCTGCTCTTTTACTCGATTCCGGGCTTCTGGATCGGCTTGATGCTGATCGTCCTTTTCTCGGTGAAGCTGGGGTGGTTGCCGAGCGGCGGCTCCGAGAGCATTGGCGGGGCGAAGTTCGGTCTTGATGCGGTCGTCGATCAGGCTCGCTACATGATTCTCCCGGCGATCTCACTCGCGCTGTTTTATGTCGCCATCTATGCACGGCTGACCACGCGCCGCCATGCTGGAGGTGAAATCACAGGATTTCGTGCGAACGGCCGAGGCCAAAGGTGTATCGCCCTTCGCCGTCACGGTTCGGCACGTGCTCCGCAACGCACTCATTCCGATCACCACGCTCGCGGGCATGCACATCGGCGGCATGCTGGGTGGAGCCGTCGTGGTGGAGACGGTCTACAGCTGGCCCGGGCTTGGCCGCCTCGCCTTTGAGGCGGTCATGGCACGCGACTTCACCGTGCTGCTCGGCATTCTCCTGCTGTCGTCGTTGCTCGTCGTCGCCGCCAACGCCGCAGTGGACGTGCTGCATGCCTGGCTTGATCCACGAATTGGAGTGACATGATGGCTATCGAGGCTGCTAGCGTGTGCATTGAGGTCAAAAGTGCCACGGCACCTGAGCGCCAGCCTGCAAAGGCACCGGCACCCGAGCCCCAGTGGCGGAATGTCTGGGCTCCTGATGCAAAGTCAGTTCCGGCAGCGTCGGTTCCGGTACGGGCCGGACGCCGGGAGCTGCGCCGCTTTCTGTCGAATCCCAATGCACTCTTTGGACTGGCCTTCCTCGTCCTGGTGGCGATGACAGGGTTCGTGGCGCCACTGCTGTTTCCCGGAGATCCGTTGGCGATGGTGGCAAGGCCGTTCCTGTGGCCCGGCCAGGTCCCTGCTTACCCCTTGGGGACGGACTCGATGGGCCGCGACGTGCTCGCCGGGATCGTCCATGGAGCGCGCGTGTCCCTTTTCATTGGTCTGTCGGCCACTGCCCTGGGCTTGAGCTTTGGCGGCGCCGTCGGTGCGACTGCTGGCTATTTTGGCGGTTGGATCGACGACGTGCTGGTGCGTTTCATTGAACTCTTCCAAACCCTGCCGAACTTCGTCCTGCTGGTTGTCCTCGTCGCAATCGTCCAGCCTTCGATGCTGACCGTGACCGTTGCCATCGCACTGGTCAGCTGGCCGACGATTGCGCGTCTTGCCCGCGCCGAGTTTCGCTCGATCCGCGAGAAGGATTATGTGATGGCGGCGCGCAGTCTCGGATACGGACATGCGCGGATCATCTTGCGCGAGATCCTTCCGAACGCCCTTCCGCCGTTGATCGTCACATCCTCGGTGATGGTGGCATCGGCGATCCTGATGGAATCGGCCATATCCTTCATGGGACTCGGCGACCCGAACGTGGTCTCCTGGGGCTCGATGATCGGAGCTGGGCGCGAACTGATCCGCACTGCCTGGTACCTCACGGCTCTGCCGGGCCTTGCCATCGTCCTGACCGTATTGGCCCTGAACCTCATCGGGGATGCACTCAACGACGCGCTCAATCCTCGTTTTTCGGAGGATCGCTGATGCCACTCCTTGAGGTCGAGAACCTCTCGATCGGCTTTTCGCATGCGCAACCCGTGCGATCCCTGAGCTTCACGGTCGAAGCGGGTGAGACGGTGGCGATCGTTGGCGAGTCCGGTTCCGGCAAGTCACTGACGGCTTTGGCCTTGATGCGTCTCCTGCCGCGCAACGCACAGCCGTCGGGAGCGATGCGCTTCCAAGGGCGGGAGTTGCTCCAGCTGCCGCTGTCCAAGATGCGCGCGGTGCGTGGTCGGGACATCGCCATGATCTTTCAGGAGCCCATGACGAGCCTGAATCCGGTCGTTTCGATCGGCAATCAGATCTCGGAGGTCCTGCGCATACACCAGAGGCTTGGCAGCAGGGCAGCTCGGGCGCGGGCCATTGAACTGCTCGACCTCGTTCGCATCCCCGATCCGGCTAAACGGATCGACAATTTCCCCCACCAGCTTTCCGGCGGCATGCGGCAACGGGTGATGATCGCGATCGCCGTTGCATGCGGGCCGAAGCTTCTCATCGCCGACGAGCCGACCACGGCACTGGACGTGACGATCCAAGCCCAGATTCTCGAGTTGCTGGACCGGCTGCGTCGTGATCTCGACATGGCCTTGATCCTGATCACCCATGATTTGGGTGTCGTTGCCCAATGGGCCGACAGGGTCGTGGTCATGTATGCGGGCCGAAAGGTGGAGGAAGCGCTCCCTGGGCATCTGTTCGAGGATCCCCTGCATCCTTACACCCGCGGCCTCCTCGCCGCCTCTCCGCGCCTCAAGGCGGATTACCATTATCGCCAGGGTCCGCTCCTGGAAATTCCCGGATCTATCGTCTCGGCTGCCGGGGAACCAGGCTGTCCCTTCCGTCCCCGCTGCCGTGAGGCGCGTGCCATCTGCGGCCAGGCTGAACCGACGCTGCACTCCACCGCCGATGGCCGGCTTGTGGCCTGCCCCATTACTCTCGCGCACCTGGAGCACGCCCGTGGCATTGCTGTCGGTCTCTGACCTCTCGACATACTATGGATCCGGTGCCACGGTGGTGCGCGCCGTCGACAAAGTCTCGCTCGAGGTCGACGCAGGCGACACCGTGGCTCTCGTCGGAGAATCAGGCTGCGGCAAATCGAGCCTGGGCAAAACGCTGCTCCGGCTGCTCCGGCCCGCCAACGGCACGATCCTCTTCAAGGGACAGGATATCTCCCGCCTGGATGGCAGGACATTGAAAGAGGCCCGCCGGAGCATCCAGATGATCTTTCAGGATCCCTTCGCGAGCCTGAATCCGCGGCATACGATCCGGGACATTCTCACCGTGCCGTTGAAGGTGCACGGCATCGGCCGAAAGGAAGAGTGGTCCCGGCGGGTCGAGGAAATGACCGGCCGGGTGGGTCTGCCGCGCGACGCGCTCGAACGTTACCCGCATGAGTTCTCGGGCGGCCAGCGCCAGCGCATTGGTATTGCGCGGGCTTTGATCCTGAACCCCGAACTCATCGTTTGTGATGAGCCCGTATCAGCCCTGGACCTCTCGATCCAGGCGCAGATCCTCAATCTTCTCGTCAGCATGAAGAAGGATTTCGGGCTGTCCTACCTGTTCATCAGCCACGACCTTTCGGTGGTGCGTTACTTCGCCGACCGCGTCCTGGTGATGTATCTGGGCCGGATTGTCGAAAGTGCCGGCAATGCTGAACTCTGGGCGCGCCCGCGGCATCCCTACACCCGCGCCCTGATGGATGCGGTGCCTGATCCCTCGCGGCGCAAACAGGCGCCCGCAATCAGCGGCGACTTGCCGAACCCGTCGAGCCTGCCGACGGGCTGCCGATTCCACCCGCGCTGCCCGCTCGCCACAGACCTGTGCCGCTCGGATGAGCCCCGTTTCCGGCCTGTCGGGCCCGACCACCAAGTTGCCTGCCATTATGCCGAACTGGCGATGGGGCACTGAAGAACGGAGATTAGACTTCATGGTTGACTATCGTTATCTCGGCCGCTCGGCCCTCAAGGTTTCACCGCTCGCCCTTGGAACAATGATGTTCGGCAGCAAACGCCTGATCCGGAAGCGTTCCGCATCATCGACAAGGCGCGAGATCAGGGCACCAACTTCATCGACACGGCCGATGTCTATGGGGATGGTGCCAGTGAAAATGTGGTGGGCCAGGGCATCAAGGCGCACCGAGGTCACTGGGTGCTGGCCACCAAGTTCGTCAATTCCCACAAAAAGGGCCCCAACCTGGGAGGCCATTCGCGCAAGTGGGTGATCGAGACGGTGGAGAATTCACTGCGCAGGCTGGGCACCGACTATATCGACATCCTCTATTTCCACCGCGCCGCGTTCGATGCTCCCCTTGAGGAACCGGTGAGAGCGATTGCGGATCTGATCCGTGCGGGCAAGCTCAGGTACTTTGGTGTCTCAAACTTCCGGGGCTGGCGCATCGCCGAGGTGGCGCATATTGCCGATCAGCTGGGAATCGACAGGCCGGTTGCCAGCCAGCCGCTCTACAATATCGTGAACCGCACGGCGGAGGCGGAGCAGTTGCCGGCGGCGCATCATTATGGACTGGGCGTCGTATCCTACTCGCCGCTCGCACGGGGCGTGCTGACAGGCAAATACGTCCCGTGTCAACAACCGGCGAGCGATACGCGTGCGGGACGGGGCGACAAGCGCATCCTGGAGACCGAATGGCGGCCGTAATCCATCGCCATTGCGCAGGAGGTCGCAGCCCATGCCGAAGGAAAAGGCATCTCGGCAGCGCATTTCGCGCTTGCCTGGGTGCTGAATAACCAGTTGGTCACGGCTGCCATTGCGGGCCCTCGCACGGAAGCGCATTGGGACAATTACGTCAGGGCGCTCGATATCAAGCTCGACGCCGAGGACGAAGCACTGGTCGATAGGCTTGTCACCACCGGCCATGCCTCCACCCATGGGTTCAACGATCCCAGCCACCCTGTCGAAGGTCGTGTGCCTCGCCATTCAGATTCGTCGGCCCTGCGTACGACGCCTCTCGTGCGGGCTGTCGCCTGATCACCCCATAATGGCCGCCGAGGCGGCACTCGGAGATACAAGCCATGACTTCGTCCATTGCTAAGCCCCGCATCGTCGCCTTCACTGGATCGACCCGGCGGCCGTCCAAATCCCGCACGCTGGCAGAAACTATCGGACGCGCTGTCGCGAACCATATCGATGCCCGCATCGACTGTTTCGACGTTGCCGATGCAAGGCCAGGGCTCGGAGCGGCGTTCAACCGCCACCAGCTATCAGCCGAGGCCTCTGTAATCGTCGAGGCTGTCGAGCGGGCCGATGCCCTGATCGCCATCACTCCGGTCTATAAGGGATCGTATACCGGCCTGTTCAAGCATCTGTTCGACTTCGTCGACCAGGAAGCGCTTGCAAACCTACCTGTGTTGATCGGTGCGACGGGTGGCGGGCATCGGCACGCGCTTATTGTCGAGCATCAGCTCAGGCCTCTATTCGGGTTCTTCTCCTCTCAGGTGGTGTCGACGGCTATCTACGCCTCTGATCACGAGTTCCTTGACGGGCGTTTGGTGGATCCGGGCGTCATCGAAAGGGTCGAGACGGCGGCGCTGCAGTTGGCCGCCCTCCTGGAGGCCCGGCGCCCCTCGGAACTTCTCGCGGGGCGACAGGATCGGCTTGACCGTCTCCACGCCGTGCATGCGGTCTCTTGAGGCTTCTTGTATATTATCTTTATAGAAATTATATCTCGGGCAAAGCTCTTGCCCGAGATTTTCTTTTACAATGCTGACCGCCAAGGGAAAATACGGCCTCAAGGCCCTTATCCACCTCGCTGAGATCCCAACCGGCGAACTGGTGCAGGTGCCAGACTTGGCCAAGGCCAACAACATCCCCAAGAAGTTTCTCGACGCGATCCTTGGGGACCTTCGGAATGCCGGGATCGTGCAAAGCCGGAAAGGCAAGAGTGGCGGCTATCGTCTCGCCAGGCCCCCTGAGGAGATCAAGGTGGGCTCAATCGTTCGGGTCCTGGACGGCCCGCTCGCTCCTATTCCGTGTGCAAGCCATACGCGCTACCACCCGTGCGACGACTGCGACGTGATCACCTGCCAAGTGCGCCACATCATGTTGAGAGTTCGCAACGCCATTGCCGAAGTGCTCGATCATACGACTCTGGCACAATTGCGCGACTCAGACGAGCAAGTGCTTCCGCTGGAGCTGCGTCAGCTTAACGAGGCGGCGGGTCGCCGCCGGCGCCCGTAGGTGACGCCGGCTGACGAACTGCTTGAGGGCGCTTCATCCCCGTCCCTATCGGAGCCTCTCTCAAGGATGTCTTATGCCGCCGCAGCGTCTCTCGCATGGCGCAGGGCGAGGAGCCGCCGGGCGTTCCCGCCTGCCACCAGCCTCTGTTCCGTGTCCGTCAAGCCGGCCTCAGAAAGACTCCTTGCCAGCTTTTCTTGCGACAGTGCGGCAAGGATCGGCCAGTCCGTGCCGGCGAGCACCCGGTCGGCACCGAAGAAATTGACCAAGGTGCGAACGATGCGCGGATCATCGCCCATCGTGTCGAAATAGATGTTCGGGCGTGATGCCTGACGCCAGGCATCACGCCCGAAGCTGCCGCCCCGCGCGGCCTGCACGATTCCCCCAAGACCGAGCGTTGCGAAGATAAGGTGCAGGTCCGGCAGTTCATCAAGCAGGCCGGCGCCAAGCACCGAGAGAAACGCGATACCATTCATCAGCCCGCGGCCGAGCGAGTTCCCCCAAGCTCCTGCACCGGCGACTAGAACGTCTGCGTTCGGGTGCGCAATCGGGTGGACGAAAACGGGGACTCGATGGCGAGCGGCGACATCCAATGTAGGCCGTACCGCAGGATCGGCCAAGAACTTGCCGGCTCGTGACGAGTCGATCACCAGCCCGGACAATCCGAGCTCGGCGATGGCTCGTTCGGCTTCGCGGGCCCCAGCCTCGCCGGCAAAGGCATCGGTGACTGCGAAGGCCGCCAGGGACGGGTTTCTTGCAGCCAGTTGGGCAAGCCAGTCATTCACACCGGGCAAGAGATCGAGATCGACGGGACCCTCTGGGCCAAAAAGACTCTCGATCGTGGTGGTGACGACCGCAAGGTTGACGCCGGCAGCGGAAAATTCCTCCACCAGCGCGTCCGGATTGATGATCTTGCTGTGGATCTCCGGAGAGAAGCCGTACGTCTTCTTATCGTATCGGCCGCCGGGTCCCCAGGCTGGTGGCCACAGGTGAGTGTGGATGTCGACGATGTCGAGCGTAGTCGTCATGCGGCAGCTACCTTTCGGGCTTCACGTTGATCGATACCAGCCTTGACGAGAGGAACGACGTCGCGGCCATAGGTGACGGTGTCGGCGGTGGGATAGAAGCCGCGGACGAGAAAATTGGATATGCCGATGTCATAGTAGTCGAGGATCGCTTCGGCGACCTGCTCGGGCGTCCCCACAAGCGCAGTGGAATTTCCGCCGGCACCACTCGCTTCGGCGACTTCGGTCCAGAGCCTTTTGTCGAGCACCTTGCCGCGGGTTGCAGCTTCGCGCAGGCGCACTGAGCCGACATTGGTTGGGAGCCGCTCACCATTGCCTCCGGCCCGGCCGACTTGTGCTTTGACCTTCTCCAGGATCTCGGCCGCCTTCCCCCAGGCCTTCGCTTCTGTATCTGCAACGATGGTCCTGAACGCCAGGGTGAAGCTCACGTCGCTGGCTTGACGGCCATTGGCGATCGCCGCCGCCTTGACCTTCTGAATCGTCTCCTTCGCGCCATCGAGCGGTTCGCCCCAGAGTGCATAGATATCGGCATGCTTGCCAGCCACTGCGATCGCGGCGTCGGACGAGCCTCCAAAGGAGATCGGTATCCGGGGCCTTTGGAAGGGCTTGACCTGGCTGAAAGCACCCCTGAACTTGTAGAAACGTCCTTCATGATCGAAAGGCTCCTCGCTCTCCCAGACCTTGCGTAGGACAGTGAGATACTCATCTGTGCGCTCATAGCGCTCGTCATGGGTCAGAAAGTCGCCGTCACGCGCTTGGTCGAGATCAGATCCGCCCGTGATGATGTGAACCCAGAGGCGGCCGCCGGAAAACTGATCGAGGGTCGCCAGTTGCCGAGCGCCCAATGTAGGCTGCATCAGGCCGGGGCGATGGGCAAGGAGCGCCCCGATACGCTCGGTCTGAGAGAACACGTAGGCGGCGATTTGGTTATTGTCGGGCCATTGAGCGAACTGGCCGATGAGGAGGCGGTCGATACCGGCATCCTCGGCCGCGCGAACATGACGCTGGATATACGCTTTATCGATGACCGGCCCTGATGGTGGAATGATGTCAGAACCTTCGCGGTTTGACGTATGGCCGATGAATTCGGATGGCATTGAGAAGTTCCTCCGGACGATGGCGCCGAGCTCATGGGCAGCGGCGATGAGAGCGAAGCGTGCGGCACACTCGTGCGAGAGGAGCCTTCAAGGACAAAACACGTCAGAAGACCTTGCCCTCCTCTAGGTGGGCTGTCGTACCGTTCAGGAAAAAGTCCCCGATGACCCGAGCCTTGTGCAGCAGCGGATTGTGATTGAGCACCGTTCGGATGTTTCGCCAGTGCCGGTCGAAATTGTACTTGCGCGATGTGGCTGACCCGCCGCCGAGCTCAAACATTTGCTCGGCCGCCTTCAAGGCGAGTTCCGCTACGATCACCTGTGTGCGGGCGGTCGAAAGGGAGCTCTTGATCAGTGCGTCTTCCAGCTCGTGCGGGTCGCCATCGGCGAACGTCGCTGCGCTGCGGTCGAGGGCGCGTGCGCTTTCTGCAAGAAGCGCATCGATGGTGAAGGAGCGCGAGGCAATTTCACCGACGACTTTTTGGACGAAATGATCCTCCCTGGCCGTCTCGGCCGGGCTATGAGCCGCAGAGCGGGCCTGCTTCCGCACATAATCAAGGCCTTCGCGGAGCACGGCTCGGACCGCCCCGCCTGCAGCTGCTGCCAGATGGAGCTGGCGCAGAGTCGAGCAGTGCCGTCCAACAAGTCCATTCAGAGCACGCGGGACCAACTCGTGATCAAAAACTTCGACGTCCTCGAGCAGAACGCCACCTGAGGCCGTCAGCCTCTGGCCCATGCCATCCCAGTCGTCCAGAATGGTGATGCCTTTACGGTCGACAGGAAGCAGGGCAGTGACGAGTTCATCGTCCTCGGTTTTCGCACTGAAGGAAGCAATGTCCGCGAAAGCGGTGCCCGTGGCGTACCACTTGCGACCGTTCAGGCGCAGGCCCCTGTCAGTGCGCGTAAGGCGGGTGTTGATATCACCAGGCCGTTTCGTACCTTGTTCCGTATGGGCGCCGCCGAAGAGCTTGCCGTCAATCACGTCTTCAAGATGTCGGAGGACGCGAGGCGCATCAGGTTTGAGGATCAGGCTCTCAGTGAAGTTGAAATGCGAACGAAGAGCGTGGGCGACATTGGAGTCGGCTTCTCCAAGGACCGTGATCACCTCGATCAGATCAGCAACAGATCCGCCCGGACCACCGAGATGCACCGGAATCCGAAGAGCGCCGAGGCCAGAGGCCTTGAAGGCCGCGAATGCGGCGAAAGGCAGCTCTCGGTCAAGATCGCGCTGCGCCGCTCCGGCAGCGATCTGATCCGCTAGCGGTTGAACACGCCCGCGCAACTCGGCGAGCGTCGAGCGGGGTTTCACGGCGAAATCGGGCCTTGTCGCAAGAGATGACGGGCTCATGGGATGACACCTTACACACCTCGAAACTAGAGGTTCGCGTGCATTAGTCAAGTTAGTCTATTAAATTAGTATAGTTTGTTTTAATCTGGCATTAGAGCGGTTTCTGTAGGAAGCACGAGCGACGAAAGCTGCCGCCACGGAATTGGAGAGAAAGATGGACACGAAAGCCGACGACAGGAACGCGGGCGAATGCCCGTTCAGCGGCCGCCGGGGGCGAACGAGCCGCGAGTGGTGGCCGAGCCACCTTGACATTCAGGTGCTCCATCGGAACTCCCCGCTGTCCGATCCGATGGGTCAGGAGTTCGATTACGCGAGGGAATTCACGAGCCTCGACCTGAACGCCGTCATCAAGGACCTGCATGCGGTGATCACGGACTCGCAGGAGTGGTGGCCCGCCGACTTCGGCCATTACGGCGGGCTGATGATCCGCATAGCGTGGCACAGCGCGGGGACCTACCGCACCACCGACGGCCGGGGCGGCGCCGGGGCCGGCCAGCAGCGTTTCGCGCCGCTCAACAGCTGGCCGGACAACGCCAACCTCGACAAGGCGCGCCGGCTGCTGTGGCCGGTCAAGCAGAAGTATGGCCGGAAGATTTCCTGGGCCGATCTAATGGTTCTCGCCGGCAACGTGGCGCTCGAGTCGATGGGCTTCAAGACGTTTGGCTTCGCCGGCGGACGCGCCGACGTGTGGGAGCCCGAAGAACTCTACTGGGGTCCCGAGGGAACGTGGTTGGGGGACGAACGCTACAGCGGCGAGCGCCAGCTCCAACATCCGCTCGCCGCGGTGCAGATGGGCCTGATCTACGTCAATCCGGAAGGGCCGAACGGCAAGCCGGACCCGGTCGCGGCGGCCAAGGACATCCGCGAAACCTTCTCCCGCATGGCGATGAACGACGAGGAGACCGTCGCGCTGATCGCCGGCGGCCACACCTTCGGCAAGACCCATGGCGCCGGCGATCCCTCGCTGGTCGGTCCGGACCCGGAAGGCGCGGCCATCGAGGATCAGGGTCTTGGCTGGAAGAGCGGACATGGCACCGGCTTCGGCGCCGACGCCATTACCGGCGGCCCGGAAGTCACCTGGTCGCAGACGCCGACGCGGTGGAGCAATCACTTCTTCGACAACCTGTTCCAGTACGAGTGGGAGCTGACCAAGAGCCCGGCCGGAGCCTGGCAGTGGAAGGCAAAAGACGCCGAGCCCTCGGTTCCGGATGCACACGACACGTCCAAGAAGCATGTGCCGACCATGCTGACCACGGACCTGTCGCTGCGGTTCGACCCGGCCTACGAGACAATCTCGCGGCGCTTCTATGAGAACCCGGAGCACTTCGCGGATGCGTTCGCCCGCGCCTGGTTCAAGCTCACGCACCGTGACATGGGCCCGATCGTGCGCTATCTCGGCCCGCTCGTGCCAAAGGAAACGCTGATCTGGCAGGATCCGATCCCGGCTGTCGATCATCCGCTCATCGATGACAAGGACGCCGAGGGTCTGAAGACAAAAATCCTCGCCTCGGGCCTGTCGGTGCCCGAGCTGGTCTCGACGGCGTGGGCGTCGGCCTCGACCTTCCGCGGCTCCGATAAGCGCGGTGGCGCCAACGGCGCCCGCATCCGCCTCAGCCCCCAGAAGGACTGGGAGGTTAACGAGCCCAAACAGCTCGCCAACGTCCTGGGTGTCCTCGAGACGATCCAGCAGGACTTCAACAAGGTCCAGTCTGGTGGCAAAAAGATCTCGCTTGCCGATCTTATCGTTCTCGCCGGCTCGGCGACGATCGAGAAGGCTGCGAAGGATGCGGGCACCGACGTGAAGGTGCCCTTCACGCCGGGACGCATGGATGCGTCGCAGGAGCAGACCGATATCGAGTCCTTCGCTCCCCTCGAGCCGCGTGCCGACGGCTTCCGCAACTATCTCAGCGGCGAGCAGTTCATGCTGCCCGAGGAGGCTCTGGTGGACCAAGCGCAATTGCTGACGCTGACGGCACCGGAGATGACGGGTGCTTCTCGGTGGTCTGCGCGTTCTCGGAGCGAACGCCGGAGGGTCCGAGCATGGTGTCCTTACCGACAGGCCCGGTGTCTTGACGAACGACTTCTTCGTCAATCTGCTCACCATGAAGACGCAGTGGCATCCGGTCGCCGACGGCTCGTACGAAGGACGCGACCGCAACACCAACGAGCTGAAGTGGAGGGCGACGCGTGTCGACCTGATCTTCGGGGCGCACTCGCAGCTCCGCGCGCTTGCGGAGGTCTATGCCTGCATCGACTCGCAGGACAAGTTCGTGCGGGACTTTGTTGCTGCGTGGACCAAGGTGATGAACGCGGATCGGTTCGATCTTGCCTCATCCCGGCAGGCTGCCGCATAACCACATCTGCATAAGCTAATTGCAACCGGCCGGGGATTTTCCCCGGCCGGTTCTCATATGAGAAGTGTATGAACGACGGCCTGGACCTGGAAGTCTTCTACCCTGCCTGACGCCAGCGAAGGGTGGGCGGAGCGCAGGGCGTCGCCATGAGGCGGAGCCTGAAGCAATCGTGGAGCAGAGCCGCGGCCTGAACCTCACCAGATAGCGCGCCGACGCTCACATCCGGCGGCCGTCGCATGGCCGCAAGCACCGGTGTTTCCAGGGCTTTGGCTCACCTTTGCGTCTACGGCCTGTTGGAGAATGGTTCTGGTTCTCTCGCGGCTTGCCGCCCACAGAGGCAGTCAATCTCGACCACGCCATCGACGGCCCGCTCGCGCCCGATCATCGGGCGGAGAACATGGCCCATGCGCCAAGCCGTCGGCCGGCTCACGCCGAGCGCGCCGGCCGACCGGGTTAACGGGATACCCTTGTCCGATTGCATCATCAGCCACAGGCCTGCCAGCCACAATCGAGCGGCAAGTTCGTCGCGTGCAGGGGTGTGTGGGTGATGACCGTGAACTGGAAGCGGCCGGGGGCACTTGAGCATTGATAGAATCCGGTCCGTGCTCGCTTCCCATTCTCCTGGCTGGTCAAAGCGATGATGCGGCGACAACCGCAGACCAGATGTTGTGCACCCCATCAGTAAATGACAATGTCCCTGTCGCGATACATAATCCAAGAGGCCTGCATCGTCGGTGCGCCAACGATCGACGCCCGCCTCTCCTAACTTGACAAAATGTCTAGCCGCTCTTATGCACGAGGTGGCTGGAGAAGGCTGGCGGGTGTAGCTTAAGCACTTGAAGCAGCGTAGGATTTGGTTGCTGAGACTAACCCCTGCCACCCCTTCAAGGCTGCCACACCCGCCATGCAGGACGATACAACTGCGACGTTCCCGTTTCCAGCCGTGTCCCGCAAGAAGATCACCGCTGCTTTCGACGGCGGGCGCTTGTCGTCGGACGGCGGCGTCATGCTCCTGGCCCAGGCCGAGCGCCGGCTTGGAATCGCCGAGCGGCTGGCGCGCTTCATCCCCGATCGCCGAGATCCAGGCCGCGTGACGCACGTGATCCCAGACATGATCCGCGCCCGCATCTTCGCCATCGCGTGCGGCTATGAGGACTGCAACGACTTCGGCCCGCTGCGCTCCGATCCGGCGTTCAAGCTCGCCTGCGGGCACTTGCCGGAGAGCGGAGCCGACCTCGCCTCGCAGCCGACCCTCTCGCGCCTGGAGAACGCTCCGACGATCCGCGATGCCATCCGGTTGACCTATGCTCTGGTGGATCAGTGGATGGAAAGCTATGCCACCGTGCCGGATGGGGTCGTGCTGGACGTCGACGACACCTGCGACGTGGTGCATGGGCACCAGCAGCTCTCGCTGTTCAACGCCCACTATGACGAGCGCTGCTTTCTGCCGATCCATGTCTACGACAGCGCCACCGGCCGTCCTGTTGCCATCGTGCTGCGGCCCGGCAAAACACCTTCGGGCCTGGAGGTGCGGGCTCATCTGCGCCGGCTGGTGCGGCGCATCCGCACCCGTTGGCCGACGACACGCATCACCATCCGGGGTGACAGTCACTATGCCCGTCCCGAAGTCATGGACTTCTGCGAGCAGAACGGCCTCAGCTATCTGTTCGGGCTGGCTGGCACGAAGCCGCTCACCGCCAAAGTTCAGGACGTGGCGGATGCGGTGCGCACTCAAAGGGCGGTGGAAGACTGCGAGGTTGTTCGTGGCTTTGCCGAGACGAAGCACCAAGCCAGGAGCTGGACGTGCGAGCGCCGGGTGGTCGCCCGCATCGAGGCCACCCGCCTGGGCCTCGACATCCGCTTTGTCGTCACCAACCTCAGGGGAACCAGCCCACGGGTGGTCTACGAGAGCCTGTATTGTGCCCGCGGCCAGGCGGAGAACTGGATCAAGTTCCACAAAGCGCAACTTGCTTCCGACCGGACCTCGTGCCGCCGGGCGGTGGCCAACCAGGTTCGGCTCGTGCTGCACACGGCCGCCTACTGGCTGATGCTGGCGGTGCGGGAGGCCATCCCGGCTGCGCGCGATCTCGCCAAAGCCGAGTTCGCGACCCTACGGCTTCGCCTGCTCAAGATCGCCGTGCGGGTGCAGGAAACGGCGAGCCGCATCCGCTTGGCCTACGCGTCCTGCTGCCCCGAAGCCGACCTCTTCGGCCGTCTTGTTTGGGCTCTCGCCCCTCGGCCGCGGACGGCGTCGCCATGAACGGCGGGGCCACGATCGCCCCATCAGCCCATCCATTTCCTGCCAACGCGTTCCCCATGTTCCAGACCTC
Organism: Microvirga sp. RSM25; assembly: GCF_044784385.1. Taxonomy (NCBI): domain Bacteria; kingdom Pseudomonadati; phylum Pseudomonadota; class Alphaproteobacteria; order Hyphomicrobiales; family Methylobacteriaceae; genus Microvirga; species Microvirga sp. RSM25. The sequence continues at coordinate 622,853 of NZ_CP173040.1, forward strand.
ATCGCGATGAAACAGACGCAACGAGCCCCTGCGATCGCAGTCCAGAACGGAAGACATCAACATGTCTCATGAATAGGGTGGGCTAGTGTGTGTGACCGATAGGCTATGAACGACCGCCGCGCCAAACTTACGATTGCGAAAAAAGCCCCGCACTAGGGGCATTTTGGTCTTTGCGCGCAGAAGATAGCAAGCACTCCGATCAGATTGACCCCGCCGGTTTGGACGGGGATCTTGCGCGCGCTCCGTCTCCGGCCTTGAGGAGATGGAATTCATGGAAGCGTCACCTTCAGTCTTGAGCGGCCTCTGGCTGCCACTCATTACTCCCTTTCGCGATGGCATGCTGGATGAGCGCTCCTTGCGCAGGCTTGTGACGCATTTCGCGGCGCAGCCAATCGACGGCCTCATCCTGGGTGCCACCACCGGAGAGGGCATGGCGCTCGACGACGAGGAGGCCAAGCGCCTGGTGTCGATCACAAATGAGGCTCTCAGCGCCGCGGGAAAGCACATCCCGCTCTATGTTGGCCTTTGTGGGAGCGATACGCGCAAGCTCGTCAAGGCGCTGGAGCGTACCGCATCGTGGCATATCACAGGTTACCTGATCGCTTGTCCCTATTACACAAGGCCCTCACAACGGGGGTTGTTCAGCCATTTTTCGGCGCTGGCCGACAGCACCGAAAGGCCGATCCTCCTCTACAACATCCCGTATCGCACCGGCGTCAATCTCTGCAATGAGACAATGCTGCAATTAGCAGAGCGCACCAACGTCGTTGGCGTCAAGGATTGCTCGGCCGATTCCGCGCAGTCGTTTGACCTCTTGCGTCACAAGCCGGCGCAGTTTGCAGTTTTCACCGGCGAAGACCATCTGTTCTACAGTGCCCTGGCTCATGGCGCCGATGGCGGCATTACGGCCTCGGCTCATGTGCAGACGCCGGCGTTCGCGGCGATCCGCAACAAGCTGCTCTCTGGCGATCACGTCGGAGCGCTAACAGACTGGAAGCTTCTTGCGGATGTGCCGCGCGTGCTGTTTGCCGAGCCGAGCCCCGGACCGGTTAAGCATTGGCTCTGGCGTGCAGGCTTGATCGATAGTCCTGAGATGCGTCTGCCAATGGTCCCTGTCACGGCTGAGCTGGCGTCGAGAATTGACCAGGCAAGGATACGTTGGGGATCATGAGAGAGTGTAGGGCGACTTATGCAGCTGCCGGTGGAACGAGGATCCTTTCAGATCAAATAGACATTGGCAGCTGTGGTCCACCACCCTTGCGGATCTCAGCCTGCCTATCAAATGTTGCGCAAAACCTCATGCTCTCCAAGGGAGTGAGGAGGCGCAGGGCGGGCTGAGATCTAAGTCCAGGCAGTACCAAGGATACGGGCTTCCTCGCTCGGCTGAGCGTCTCTGAGAGAGGCTGCCAGCATGGCAATGGCAGCTTCTGCGGCTGCGAGAGCTTTGGCAGCCTCTTCCTTCTGCGCCGGGTTTGCGGCGGAGGGCTGTCGCTCCAGCACCTGGAAGTACCGCATGGCTTCTTCACCCACCTGCGATGCTGCTGCCTCAATGCTTGGGGTGGCGACCACCCATGAGAGCACGTTGTTGATGTGCACACCGAGGTTGCGGGCCTGCATGGCTCGACTGACGGCGTTCCAGGAGGAATGAAGAGCTCTCCGAGCCATGTCGATTTCTGCTTGGAGGACGCCGGGGAGTTGGTTGGCCATGGAGAACTCTTGTGTCAGACGAGGCCCCGCAGAGTCGGCTTGTGCTTAACCCTCACTCTGTTTCTTGAGCGGCTCGATCAACTTGAAGGACGGAACTTCGGTATCATTCCGTTCCGCCACTACGTTATCGCAGCGCTCGCAGCAAGCATAGTCTGTCTCGGTCAACTGCGCGGGATTCATCTTTGTCCGCGACATCTCATCCCCTGGCAGATCGCATCAGCCGCCGGCAAGTCAATCCTGGATGTGAGCTGGTCCACGCTGTGCAACTTCCTTGAGTACAAATGCGATCACGCCGAAGTTGCCTTTGCAGAGTTAGATGATGCCTACGCAACGCAAACCTGTTTGGGATACGGTGCGCTCAGCGCCCTCCAAAGTCGAGAAGATCTTGCGGTCACGCAAGGGTGCCGGCAATTGCGGATCGTTCCACGACCGTGATCGGAACGCCGTGCTGAACATTGCCCGCCTCAGATGCGAGACGCTGGCGTGACAGGCGAGCCGCTTCACGTTGAAGTCAAGCATCCGCCTTGCCTCGGTAAGATAGGTGACGGCATTGCATAAAGAAGGTGACGGCAACGAAGACGGTCACACGTCTTGACAGATCCCGGCCACGTCTCGGGCTCGGCGGCCATAGACGAGATCACTTATAGAATGTCCCGCAGAGTGAAAACGAGTTTGGTCGGACTCGTTATAGAGAAAGGACTCGACTTTAGCGGGATCCTTGCCCCTTGAGCCCTGACGATGTCTACTGGAAGGCAGCAGCCTGTTTGTACGCAGCCTCCACGAAACTTTTGTCGACCCATTTGTCATAATCGACCTTTCCTTTCAGAAGGCCGGCGCTCGCCATGAAGGCCTCTTCCCCACGCAGGGAGGCAAGCGCTTCGTCGGTGAGGCGCGGATCCTGATAGAAAGGTCCGTCCCTGTAGGTTTGACGTACTGTCTTTTCCGAGGATTTCGTTGCGTCCACGAAGGTCTTGATCGTTTCCTCGGGATGGGTATCAGCCCAGCCGGCGATGGCGAGGTCGACCTTCAGGAGGCGCGTGACGATGTCAGGATACTTCCGCGCAAAGGCGCCATTCACGGAAATGACGTTTGGCACGCTCCATTCCGGATGCGTGCCGGTGTCATAGAGCACGCGGGCCTCGCCACTGTCGACCAGCTTCGCCGCGGTGATGTCGCTTTCAACAATCGCATCGATGTCTCCCCTCAGTAGTGCCGGGCCGGAAGCCTCGAAGGCAAGATTGAGGCCCTCGACGTCACTCACGGTGAGACCGATGCTTTTCAGCGCCTTGCTGAAGTTTGAATGCCGCACGGTTCCCGTTAAGTAGGCAACCTTCTTGCCCTTCAGATCCGCCAAGGTCTTCGGTGGCGAGTCCTTCTTAACCACTATCCAGGATCCGCCCGACCTGACGAAGCTCGAGAGCCCGATCAGCATGACGTCCGCGCCCGAAGCGGCAACCCGCAGAGCTGGGTTGCTGCCAGTATAGGCGACCTCGATCGCACCAGTTGCCAGGGCTGTAGTGGCCTCTGACCCGCCACCCGTGAAGGTGACCAATTCGACCTTGATCCCGTCCTTGGCAAATTCCTTGTCCAGCCACCTGTCCTGCTGGGCCAGGATGAACTTGAGGTGTCCTGGTGCAGTGCTGCCGATACGCAGGATCTTCGGTTTGGCCTGGGCGAAAGCTAACCCGGTGCCGGCACCCGTAATGGCAATTGCCGCGATGGCCTTGAAAAGAAATCGGCGCAGAGGAGAGAAACGAACAGTCAACATCGAGCGGATCCTTCCAGTGATTTTCGATGGATTGCGAGCAGCTTACGTGTCAGGTATCCGAGCCGTCGCTCCGACTCATCCAGACCGTAACGGAGCGCTCGAACCAGACGAGCAGGTAGTTGACGATCAGTCCGATAGCCGTGAGAGTGAGGATTCCCGCATACATATCGGCAGTTTCCATCATCAGCTGTGACTGCTGGATCAGGTAGCCGAGACCAGACTTGGCGGCGAGCATCTCGGCTCCGATGACTGCGAAAATGGAGGATTTCACCGCCAGTCGCGCCCCGGCGACAACGGATGGAACGCTGGCCGGCAGGATGACCTTCCGAAACAGACCGGGCTCGGACGTCCCCATGGAACGTGCGGCCTTGATGAGCAACGGATCGACCGATTTGACGCCGCTGATCGTGTTGATGAGCAGGAAGAACACGGACGAATAAAAAGTGATGGCGATCTTCGAGGCCTCGCCGATTCCAAGCAGCAGAATGAAGACTGGCAGAAGCGCGAACTGCGACGTGTTGCGCAGGGTCTGCACGAGCAAGTCCGAAATCTTCTCGAACATGCTGTAGCGGCCCATTAGGAAGCCGAGAGGAACGGCCACCAGCACCGCGAGTCCGAAGCCTATCGCGGCCCGCTGAAGGCTCATGCCGATGTGCTCGGCGAGGATGCCTGACGCCATCATGTTCCGCCAAGCCAGGATCACCTCGGATACGGGAGGAAAGAAGATCCGGTTGAGCCAGCCGAGCCGTGGAGCAATCTCCCACAGAAGGAAGAAAGCCAGAAGCAGCGGTACGCCGTAAGCAAGGCTGCCGCCCTCAGCTTTCGCACGCCGTGGCGTGCCGGCCGCACCCTCGCGGCCCGGAAGACGAAAGCTGCTTAGAGCGCTCGGTTTGTCGATGAGGTAGGCCATGAAGCAAGCACCCCGTTCCATCAGTTGTTGAAGTCGGGAGAAAGAGCCCAATCCTTTTGGGCCCGGTTAACCTCATCGCGCAGCGCCTCCCACACCCGCGCCCGATGTTCGTTGAAAGCGAGGCTGGAGCGGATATCGCCGTCTCGCGGCCGCGGCAGGTCGATGTCGATGATTTCCTTGACCCTCGCCGGACGAGCGGTCATGACGGCCACCCGGTCTGCCAGGAAGATCGCCTCGTCGATGGAATGCGTGACGAAGATCACGGTGGTCTTGATCTTGGCCCAAATCCGCAAGAGCTCAACTTGGAGGATCTCCCGCGTCTGGGCGTCCAGCGCGGCAAACGGCTCATCCATCAAAAGAACTTCCGGCTCGCTCGCGAGGGCGCGGGCGATCGCGACCCGTTGCTGCATCCCGCCCGACAACTGGCTGGGAAAGCGGTCGCCAAAGCTGGCAAGACCAAATAGCGAGAGCAGGTGCTTGGCTGTCGCCGTTCGTTCGGCCTTTTGGACGCCGCGCACTTCCAGCGGATACTCGACGTTCGACAGAGCGGTCCGCCAAGGAAGCAGCGCATATTGCTGGAACACATAGGCGGTCTTTGGATCCGGCCGTGTGATCGGCTCTCCATCCAAGTGGACAGCGCCGCCGGTGGCTTGGGTCAATCCGCCGATGATATCGAGCAGGACGGATTTGCCGCTGCCGCTCGGGCCGACGAGCGTCATGAACTCGCCCGCCCGGACTGTAAGGTCGAGGCCGTCGATCACCGTGATGCGATCAGTTTCTTTACCGTCGACGGAGACGAACTGCCCCGGCTTGAGCTGAAAGGTCTTTCTAATGTTGCTGACGGCAATGCGGTTCATGCGGTTCTCCGTCCAAGCCATGATGCTGCGGCTTATTGGGCGACACGAATTCGGTGCGTCGGGTCGAATTCCGAGCCGCCGGGCCGACCTCGATCCCAGCCGAGGGCGCGGGCATAGCTGCCGAACAGGCCTTTCGCCTCGACTTCGCTTTCAGTGATGCCAGTGGGCTCTTCCGCTATCTGAGCGACGTAAAGCGCATCGGTCGGGCAATAGATCTCGCACAGGAAGCAGGTCTGGCAGTCGCTCTGGTGCGCGATCACGGGGATCCCATCCTTGACGGCATCGAACACATTGGCAGGACATGCCTTCACGCAAAGATTGCAGGCGATGCACCGGCTTTCCGAGACGACTTCGATCATGATGCGAGCCCCACGTGGTTTTCCTGAGCGCTGATGCGGACATCGTCGGCTCCGGTGAGCAAAAGGCGATGGCGCAGGGTGTCTTGACGCTCCGGATAGTCGAGGCGGCGGTGCATGCCGCGGCTCTCGGTCCGGACAAGAGCGGCGGAAATCGACCAACGCGCTGCGGCGGATATCGCAGCGGCCTCGCGGGTGCGAAGCCTGTCATGACCCTTGACGTGGAGATGATCACGCACGTCGTTCCAGATCGCCTGCATCCGATCGCGGCTTCCCTTCAGGACATCGCCCTGGCGAAAGAAGTTCTTTTCCAAGGGTATGACCTCCCTCCGTACAGCCTCAATGACATCCCTTGGCGTAAGGTCGGCGCGCGATGTCGCAGCGGGGCGAAGGCCGGCCTGCCCGAGAGGTGCCGCATGACGGCGAAAAGATGCCTCACCTTGTCGCTTGGCGTGGCGGGCTGCCCCTTGGCCGGCCCACCATCCGCTCGCCAAGGCCCAGGAGGAATTGACCGCGCCGCCCCCAGATACTGCGCCTGTCATGTTCTCGCGGCTGGCGGCATCCCCTGCCGTGTAAAGTCCTGGAACGCCCGTCGCACAATCGTCTGATACAAGGTTGATGCCGCCTGTTCCGCGCACGGTGCCCTCCGCGCGGAGCGTGACGCGAAACAGCTGAGTGAAAGGATCGATGCCGGCCCGATCATAGGGCAGGAAGCAGTTGGGTTGGCCGCGCCGGAGCCAGTCCTGCAAGGCAGGTTCGGCTTGGTCGAGCCGGGCATAAACCGGGCCTTCGATCAGAGCGCGGGCAATCTCCTCCTCGCGATCACCGATGCCATTGCGCAAAGGTTCGCCCGAAGGTCCGAGGATCGGCGAGCCGTCCTCGCGATAGAACGAGGCCCAGCGATATGGCAGGCCCTTGTTGAGCGATGTGCCATATGGCGCGAGCGTATACTTCCCAGTGAATTCCATTCCGGAGAGGCGCGCGCCGGCTTCGGCCGCCATCAAATACCCGTCGCCTGTCAGGCCTGTCGCGCCGAGAATCCGTTCGTGAAAGGCGCAGCCCCCGGTCGCCAGCACGATGGCCTTCGCGCGGACTGTCCAGTCGCTATAGCGCTGGCGATCGACTCCCGAAGCGCCCACCACCGCTTCGCCATTCGACAGGAGTTCGAGTGCTGCATGGTGGTCCAGGACCGTGATGCCGCTCATGACCACGCGGCGGCGCATGAAGCGCATGTAGTCGGGCCCACGGAGATTGGCGATGTAGAGACGGCCGTCGTCATCGCTTGGAAAGGGATAGCCCCATTCCGCGAGCTTGAGCAGGTTCTGATAGGCCGTGTCCACACAGCGCAGCATCCAGCGTTGGTCGCCGAGTTCCCCGGTTCGCTGCCAGCGCCGTTCGACGACGCCCGCACGGTTGTCGCCGGGTGGAACGCACCAGGTCCCGGTGTTGGACGGGGCTGTCGCCCCGCTTGTCCCGAGATAGCCCTTGTCTGCCAGAACGACTTTTGCGCCAGCCTCTGCAGCCGACAGAGCTGCCCAAGCACCCGAAGGTCCGCCGCCAAGCACAAGGACATCGGCCTGAAGTTCAACGGAACTGGACGGAGCGTCTGTTGAGGTTGGCATGTGGGCACTCGGCATGGGCGTGGAGTTTCGGTGTCGGAACAGGCGGCCTAAGCTCGGCCGCCCGCATTGGGTCTGATCACGCGGCGTGGGAGAACCACTCGGGTTCGTTGCCAGTCGTCCACTTGATGTTGCACCCGATAGACGGATTCTGAGGCGTGGCCGGCTTCTTGCCGTTCAGTGCTGCATCAGCTGCTGCACGAAGATCCGCGCCTGTGACCGGCTTGCCGTTGCCCGGGCGGGCGTCATCGAACTGGCCGTGATAGACGAGCCGTCGGTCTCCATCGAAGAGGAAGAATTCCGGCGTACACGCAGCTCCATAAGCCTTTGCGGTCTCTTGCGAGGCATCCTTGAGGTAAGGAAACACGTAGCCGTGCGCCTCCACCTCTTCGCCGATCCGGGCCAAGGTCTCTTCGGGTTGAGCCTCATGATCATTCGCGTTTACTGCTACGACCTGCAAGCCCTTGTCGGCATACTCGCGTGCGAAAGCGGCGAGTTGCTCGCGGATTAGCAGCACGAAGGGGCAGCGGTTCGAAAGGAAGGTGACGAGGAGCGCCGGCCTCGTATCGAAATCTGTTAGGCGGTGAAGCGCACCGTGAGCATCCGGCAGCAGAAAGTCCGCCGCTTGTGTCCCGAGTTCGATGGGATTGGCTTCCGTCTTTGGCATCGCTGATGTCCTCTCTTCTCTTGCTGTTGGGCTTTTAGGCCGTCGCGTTCGATCCGAGCCATCCCACCCAAAGCATCATTCTATATGTCTATAGTTTAAGTAGATTAATGGCGGACATACGGATGGGTCAACATCGCTCGGGTAGAACATTCTCCCAAATTCAAGCACATCTGGAGGGGGCTCATTACGGCTGAGCCGACTTCACTCCTTGGTCATCAATGATAGCCGCCTCCAGCTATCCGCGAATCGAGGGCCGTTGACGTCCTCCTCGCGCTGAAGTGAGGGTTTTCCAAGTCCATCACGCCTTGGGACGTGCGGTTGACGCTGCATCGCCACTGCCCGGCGCGGCTAGGCCACTCCGGGTCTAACGTTGGCCCCATGTCGACGTCGCGTGCCAGGCGAGCAGCGTCTTGCGGTTCACGCTCCCCGGTGGTGATCCACCTTGCCTCGCCGGTCACGTGAACACACAAAGATGAGCTGATCCTATCGAAGAAAGCAACGGAGCATGGCTCTTGGTCTCTGCGGTGGCGAGATTTGCAGGAGGCGCAGTATGGAATAGAGTTCGGAGAGCCTACGCCGGCCTGGGAAGGTCCCAGATATGCGTCAGCAGCAGAACCAAAAGGCCAGCACACAGGAGCAGCACCAGGAGCAGGGCGATGCGGCTCAGCCTCTCATGGCGAGCCAGGTGGGCATAAGCGGCTTCGACCTTGCGGCGTTGCTCATCTTGTTCGGACGGAGCAGGCGACACAACTCGGTGACCTTTGTGTTCGGAGGTTGTCATCGGACAATTCATCAGGCGAGGAAGGAGGCGGCAATGTCCCGTTCGCCGTGGCCGGCGGCGGCTGCGCGCTGGAAGCGGGCAAGACCGGCTTCGGCCAGATCGGCGCGGACATCCGATCCCGCGAGGGCCTCGACGACGAGCCTGGCGTCCTTGACCCCGTTCTCGACCGAGAAGCTGGTGGCGTAGCCGCCCTTGAGCATCGCGGCGCCCTTGCCCTGAAAGTAGCCGCTGTCGAGCGGGCTGGCGGTCACGGCCTCGATCACCAGCGCCGGATCGACGCCAAGCGCCCTGGCGATCGCCAGCGACTCCGCCGTGCCATGGGTGAGCGCGAAGACGAATGCGTTGAGCGCGAGCTTGAGCCTGCTGCTGGCGCCAGGCGTGTCGGACACCCAGAGAGTGCGTTGCCCGATGGCGTCGAAGACCGATTGAGCGGCTTCGCGCCCGCTGTCCGGGCCGGAGGCGAGGATGACCAGCTTGCCTTGCTCGGCGGGCTGACGGGGGCCCTGCACCGGTGCGTCATAGAAGACGAGGCCGTTCTCGGCTGCCAAATCGGCCAGCGTGTCGATCGCCTCGGCGCCGACGGTGCTGAGCTGGAGCCAGATTGCGCCCTTGGCGAGGCCGGGCAGCGCTGCCGCAATCGCCTCGGTCACGGCGGGGCCGTCCTTCAGCACGGTCACCACGATCCCGGCGTCACGCACGGCGTCGGCGGCATGGTCGAACGGCGTGACGCCATCGACGGCAAGCGCCCGAGCCTTGTCCGCCGAGCGGTTCCAGGCGCGGACCGCGAAGCCCTTGCGCGCAAGATTGCGCGCGACGGCCGCGCCGATCAGGCCGGTGCCAAGAACGGCGACAGGGCGAGCGGGGTGATTGTCCGGCATGAATGACTCCTGATGAGATTGGACGTTATTTAACGATCATTCCATAATTGACCAAAAAAGGGACTGATCACGTCAGCGCGGCCAGTGTCTGATCGATAATGGCAGTGAGCTTTCCGCGGTCCTTTGGACGGGTCGTTTTGGCCAGCACGCGTAGGCCCTGGACCGCGTTGAGGATAAAGAGCGCCAGGACGGCGGCATCCGCATCGGGGCGGATTTCTCCGGTGGCCTGCCCGCGCCGGACCGTTTCCTCGATGCCGCGCGCCAGGATGGCGAAGTTCTGGCGCACGAGGTCAGCGACGCGCGGATCGCGCCCAGCCATCTCGATCGCGCTGTTGGTGGCGAGACAGCCGCGCTGTTCCGGTGCGTTCCGATCAGCCTTGACAACGTCCACCATTAGCTCGCGCAGCCGCTGCGTGGGCGAGCCCTCCCGCCGGAGGCGATCGGCATTGGCCCGGGAGCGCTTGCGGTAGCGAAGAAGCGCCTGCTCGAAGAGACCGTCCTTGTTGGCATAGGCCGCGTACAGACTGCCGCGGCCGAGACCCGTGGCGTCGACGAGATCCTGTGCGGAGGTGCCCTCGTAGCCGTTGCGCCAGAAGGTCTCCATCACCGCGTCTAAAACGCGCTCTTCGTCGAACTCTCGCGGGCGGGCCATAACGATCGCTGTTATTATTGAATGATGATACCATAACCCTGTCGACGGGCTTGTCAATGCTGCGCTTTGAACGGCGACCGCATCATGACGGTGCCAGTGACGGTTAGGGACGGACGACGTCGAATAGCGGTGGTTAGAACGGGTCGATCGGGTTCGGCACGGCACGGCTGTCGAAGAAAGCCTCCAGATTAGCGAGCACCATGTCTTCCTGGGCATTCCGGGCGCTAATGCTGGCGAAGGCGATATGCGGTGAGAGAATTAAGTTCGGCGCGCTGAGAAGTCGGTCCGGCACGGCAGGCTCATTCTCGAATACGTCGAGCGCCGCCCCGGCGATCGTCCCCTGCTCCAGCGCTTCGGCAAGCGCATCCGCGTCGATGAGTGAGCCTCGGGCCACGTTGACGACGTGCCCGTTCGGGCCGAGCGCGGCCAAGAGCGAACGGTCGACCATATGGTAGTTGGAAGGATCGGCGCGAACCGCCACGACGAGGATGTCCGCCCATTCGGCCAGTTCTCGGACGCTTGCTTTATAGGAACAGGAGGTGTCGGATTTGGGCGTTCGGCTGTGGTAGGCAATTTCCATCTCGAAGGCGGCGGCCCGTGATGCGAGCTTACGACCGACAGCGCCAAAGCCGTAGATGCCGAGCCGCGCGCCGGTCAAACCGGGAACGGCCGCCATGCTGACGAGACTATTCCCCGTCCAGCGCCCCTCTCGCACGAAGCGGTCGGCGGCGAGAATCTGACGCGTCGAGGCTAGGATCATCCCCATGGCGAAATCCGCCACGCTTGACGCATTGGCGCCTGGGCTGTGGGTCACGGTCAACCCGCGTTCCAATGCCGCCTCAAGATCAATGCCCTCGAAGCCGGTCCCGAAATAGGAGACGAGGCCGAGTTCGGGAAGCGCTTCGATCAAAGCGCGATCCGTGGGCAGCCCACCCTTTGTCACCAGTGCGCGTGCGGCTGAAGCGCCTTCTGTCAGAGCGTCGGGCCCCGACCGCGGCATGGGTCCGATCACCGTGTAGCGCTCCGCGAGCAGTTGCTTGAAGCGATCCGAGAAATCACAGGCGAGCAGGACGGTCGACTTGGACAAGGAGACAACTCTCAGGAGGAATGCGATGTCGAGCGGCGGCCGCTCACCTGACGCGCAAATTGTGGAACGTCCATACCATAACTAACCGGTGGAGCCTGTCAATCGGCCCACGGCCTTTCGGGCACTCCAGCCCCAGCGCCCGTTCCACTCCGTCCGGAAGGACGATGCCGAACTCGGCCGGCGAGCCACAGGGGCCCGCCCGCGTGCTCCTGGCGCAGCTCGACCGCAACCCACGCACCGTCGAAGAAACACTTGGAAGGCGCCCTCGCCGGGACTAATGGCCTAGACCAAATATGTCTCAGTCGTCGAGCTCGGTTGAGTGTCAGCTCACATCGCGAATGCGGAAACTTCAACATGGTCCGCCTCGTGCCATCTCCAGACCTTCGTCCTTGGTCGCTGTCCCGGCCCCACAAGCCCAGCCTTCCCGGCCGATTCGTGGCCGACGAGCTCGGCCAGCTCAGAGAGGTTCTCGCCCAAGGTCCCGCCGCGGAGGAGCGACAGCCAGCTCATGCCGGGCAGTACGGAAATACCTCAAGACTTGAAGAGCGTAGGTACGTGTCACGCGTCGGAGAGGTTGCGCCGTGATTTCGCAGTAAACGCCGGGCGTTGGCTGCGAAACCTAGACCGGCCTCCAGATAAATTTCGCGGCGTCGGTCACGGGTGCGTCGCCTAGTCCCTTCAGGTCTTTCATATAGGAATTGAAAGCCATCTTGCTGAAACTGAATACGTCGCGATAATTGTTGAAACGGAGCGGCTTAGCACTACAGTTGCACCTTCTGAAGATGGGCTCATAATCTGCTGATCTGACCCAGGAGGCTGCCATGACGGGTGTGCCCATCGAGCAGATGCTCGAGCTCTGGTGTGTGGAGTTGCGTCAGGTCAAAGCGGATCTCCAATCCTTGTTTGCTCATCCGAGTGTTGGCGCCTCAGCGGCTGCTTTCCTCGACGGATTGTTGGGGCCGGAGCGGCGCAAGACCGGCTGGATGCGGGCGGAAGCCGCAGGAGACTCGGGCCCCTGGCGTCAGCAGGCGGTGCTCGGGCGCAGCCACTGGGACGCGGATGCCCTGCGGGACATGGTGCGCGACTATGCTCTTGAGACGCTCGCCGCGCCCGGGGCCGTGCTGGTGATCGACGAGACCGGCTTTCTCAAGCAGGGTCAGCACTCGTGTGGCGTCGGTCGGCAGTACACCGGATCAGCGGGCAAGATCACCAGCTGCCAGATTGGCGTATTTGCCGCTTATGTCTCGGACAAGGGCTGCGCCTTCATCGACCGCCAGCTGTATCTGCCGCAGGACTGGACGAACAAGCCGGAGCGTCGGACCGCCGCTCATGTGCCCGACAACCTCCACTTCGTCACCAAGCCGCAGATCGCCACACAGATGATCGAGCGCGCGATTGCCGCCGGTGTGCCGTTCGACTGGGTGGCCACCGACACGGTCTATGGTGTCGGTAAAGTGGAGATGCAGCTGCGCCGGGCCGGCAAGGGCTATGTGCTGGGCGCGCATGCCACCGATCAGTTCTCGTCCTGGATCGACAAACCCGAAGTGGCCGGCACGGCCGAGAAGATTGCGCAGGCTCTTGCGCCCGAGGCTTGGACGCGCCTGTCGGCGGGCGACGGCACGAAGGGAGCACGCCTGTACGACTGGGCTTATCTCGAACTCGCTGATCTTGAGGCGGAGGAGTACAACGAGGATCTCACCGGCCTGTGGACCCGTGGCCTGCTGATCCGACGCAGCCTCAGTGATGAGGACCTGGCGTTCTTCTCGACCTGGTGTCCGGCCGGCACGCCGATCGAGATCCTGGTGCGGGTCGAGGGGCAGCGTTGGACGATTGAGGACGCGTTTGAGACCGCCAAGACGGAGTCGGGCCTGACGCATAACGAAACCCGCTCGTGGCAGGGCTGGCACCGGCATGTGTCCCTGGTGATGCTGGCGTTTGCCATGATGGCGGTGGTGCGCGAGCGCGCCAACACGCTCACGTCACCCCAAAAAAGAAACGACGAAGCCAAGCTGCAGCGCTGGTACGCTGGTCTGTCCAGGAAATCCGCCGCGTGGCCACACGCCTCCAGCAACACCAGATCGAGCCTGCCCTCGTGATCGCCTGGTCCGCGTGGCGCCGCGCGCATCAGGCGATGGCGCAGGCCTCTCATCGCAAACGAAAGGTGCAACTGTAGTGTTAGAGGCTGGTGAGCAATTATCTTTCCTTTCGGGTGAGGCGGCGCAGCAGAATGCGGCTCATGGCGAGGTAGAGCAGCATCTCGCCGGTCTCGAGCAGGCGCTCGTAGTCCTTGGCCAGCCGCCGGTTGGTGGTGAGCCAGGCGATCGTTCGCTCAATGGTCTAATCACAAATGACAAGCTCTGCCTGACGCGCACTGGGCGGCTTCAGCTCAGCTGGCCGCGGGCGCGCCATCGGCTCCGGAGGGCTGTGGTGCCCCAACTCCCTGATGAGGTCACTCACCAGGGAGGACAGCATGCGGGGTCAGCGGCGACGCGCCTGGCAGGTTCGGCGCACCAGCGTGCCGACGCCCACCGGCCAGCAGCGTTGGGACCGGGCGTATCAACTCCTTCTGCAGTGGGCGATGACCTCCCCGGAGCCGACGGAGGCACCGGGGTCCCCAATCCTGCCGGAGGTCTCCCATGCGAGTAGCGATTTACGGCCGCGTCTCGACCAGCCATCAGGTCGACCACCAGACCATTGAGCAGCAACTCGGACTGCTTTCCGCCCATGTCCACGCTCATGCCGCCGAGAGCTGGAGCCTCGACCCGGCCCACGTGTTCCGCGACGACGGCTACAGCGGTGCGACCCTCGTCCGCCCGGGGTTGGACCGCTTGCGCGATGCCGTGAAGGGCCGCGAGATCGACCGCGTGCTCGTCACCGCTCCCGACCGCCTCGCCCGCAACTATGTGCACCAGATGGTTCTGCTCGAGGAATGGGCGCAGGCCGGATGTGCCGCCGAGTTCCTGGACCGCCCCATGAGCGATGATCCGCATGATCAGCTGCTGCTGCAGATCCGGGGCGCTGTTGCCGAGTACGAGCGCACGCTGATTGCTGAACGCATGCGCCGCGGCCGGCTCGCCAAGCTGCGCGCCGGTCAGCTGTTGCCCTGGACCTATGCGCCCTATGGCTATCGCATGAGCCCCGACCGGCCGCGCGACCCACGCGGCGTCACCACCGATCCGGCGGAGGCGGCCGTCGTGGCCGAGTTGTTTGCCCTCTATCGCGAGCCGGGCATCTCCCTCATGCAGCTGGCCATGCATCTGGATGCCCACGGCGTACCCACCCGGTCGGGCACACCGCGCTGGGCATGCCCGACGATCCGCGGCATCCTGCGCAACACGACCTATACGGGGCTGGTCTATGCGCAACGCACGCGGTATCGCGCTGCCACCCACCGCCGCTCGGCCACCCACCCGATCGGCCGCACTCATGGCTCGGCCGTGCCGCAGCCGGCCGATACCTGGATCCTGGTCGGACAGGTGCCTGCCGTGGTGAGCCAGGCGCACTTCGACGAGGTGCAGGCCAAGCTGGCCACCAACCGCTCCTTCGCGCGGCGCAACAACACCGCTCACCAGTATCTCTTGCGCGCGCTGGTGAGCTGCGGATGCTGCGGCCTCGCCTGCACGGCACGGGCCACCAATGGGCGGAACTTCTACTATCTGTGCAGCGGCAAGGCACATAGCACCGGCTCGCATCGCGCCACGGGCTGCCCAGCGCGCTGCACCCCTGCCGACCAGCTCGACGCCTTGGTCTGGGATGATCTGTGCCGCCTGCTGAGTTCCCCCGAGCCACTGGCTGAAGCCGTGGCGCGGGCGCATGGCGGAGCTTGGCTGCCGCAGGAATTGCTCGCCCGTCGCGAGACGCTGCGCCGGGCCCAGGCGCATCTGTCTCAGCAGATCGAGCGGCTGACCGATGCTTATCTGCGGGCAGTCCTCCCGCTTGATGAGTATGAGCGGCGCCGCCGCGATCTGGAGCAACGGATGCAGGCGCTGGCCGGCCAAGAGGAACTCCTGCGCCACGATGCGCAGCGCCAGCAGCAGCTGGCTGGTATCGCAGCTTCCCTGGAGGCCTTTCGCGAGCGGGTGCAGCACGGGCTAGTGAATGCCACCTTCGAGCAGCGTCGGCAGCTCATCCTGTTGCTGGTTGACCGTGTCGTCGTCACGAACGACGAGGTCGAAATCCGGTACGTGCTTCCCACCCGCCGCGAGAGTGAGCATGTCCGATTTTGTCATTTGCGTAAAGACTACTTCCACCACCCACCTTCGCGCGAGCACTTGAAAGCCGCTCGGGCGCGTCGGCGGCTCTGCGTCAGCCCGCATCCAGGTGCCGCCGCTCCACCAGTGTCGCGGGATGGATAATCTCCAGCTCAGGGCCTTCTGGAGCCAGTCTTTCAGCCCACGATAAGCGGTGTCGGCCCACATCAGCTCGATCGCTGGAAAGAGATGCTGCAGACCCTCCAACAGGAGTTCGGCCCCGGCACGATCATGGATGTCGGCTGGATGCACGCTGTTCTTCAGCAGATTGCCTTGCGTATCAACGAGAAGATGGCGCTTGCGGCCCTTGATCTTCTTGCCACCGTCGTATCCACGCGGTCCGCCCATCTCAGTAGTCTTGACCGATTGACTGTCGATGATCGCCGCACTCGGTTGAGGAGACCGACCGATTGCACGGCGGTAGCTCTCCCGCAGAGCCTGATTCACGTGCTCCCAGGTGCCGTCCTCGCGCCACTGGGCGTAGTGGTAGAAGACGGTGCACCGCGGAGGATACTCGTGCGGCAGCAGCCGCCATTGGACTCCAGTGCGCAGCAGATAGAAGATCGCATCGACGATGCGTCGGAGCGGATAGGTCTGCCGCCGTCCGGCCGGATGGCTGCGAGGAACAAGCGGCGCGAGCAGCGCCCATTCGGCATCGTTGAGATCACTGGCGTAGGAACAGACATCCATGGCGGGGCTCCCGGGTCGTCAAACAGCCCACATCCGCAGCAGTGGCCAGCACCAAACCTATGGTGAATCAAACACTTGCATCGAGCAATAAAATTGCTCACCAGCCTCTTAGAGCTTTAGTGGCTGAGACCATCATAGATTGTGCATTGCGGCCGGAATGGCGTTGGTGCTCGGGGGACTGGGCCGGATGGGACTTTGAACACGCGGATGGAACCCGCCTAGAAGTCAAACAATCAGCGGCCAAACAATCGTGGTCGGCTAAACCGAAGAAGCCTCCCTCCCCATCCTTCGATATCAAGGCCCGCACTGGCCATTGGATTGACGGAGCTTAAGGCGCGGCGATCAGGGTGGAAGTTGAGCGGCGATCAGGATCAGAGGTGACGGTGCGATCCTCAGGACCGCACCGTCTGGCCGTCGCGGCCGACCGGATAAGGATGGGAGTTCTTCACGACCAAATGAGGAACCCAGCCTTTGCCCGGCCGCCACATCACCGACTGCCAAATGAGACTGTACATGACGCTCCGTCACACCAACACCATCCCGATCGCCGCTGCCAAAGCCGGCTTCAGCCCCTCTACCGGCTACCGCCTCGCCAAAGACCCGCGTCTGCCCTCCCAGAAGAAAGCCCCGCGCGGGCGCCGGCGTCCCGACCCGCTCGCGAGCGTCTGGGACAGCGAGATCGTTCCTCTGCTCCAAGCCGCCCCGAGCCTGCGCCCTGTTGCTCTCTTCGAGGAGATCATCCGCCGCCATCCCGAGCTCGGCCCCGGCATCCGCCGCACCCTCGAGCGTCGCGTCCGTGCCTGGCGCGCCCTGCACGGCCCCGAGCAGGAGGTCATCTTCCGCCAGGTGCATGAGCCCGGACGCATGGGCCTGTCCGATTTCACCGACATGGCCGATCTTTCCGTCACCATCGCCGGCCAGCCGCTCGATCACCGGCTCTATCACTTCCGGCTCGCCTATTCCGGCTTCGAGCATGCCCACGTGGTGCTCGGCGGCGAGAGCTATGTCGCGCTGGCCGAGGGGCTGCAGAACGCCCTCTGGGCCCTGGGTGGTGCTCCCCGCGAGCACCGCAGCGACAGCCTCTCGGCTGCCTTCCGCAACCTGGATCGCGACGCCCGTGAGGACCTGACCCGGCGCTACGATGCCCTGTGCGCCCATTACGGCATGGAGCCGAGCCGCAACAACACGGGCATCGCCCACGAGAACGGGTCCATCGAGAGCGTGCACGGCCACCTCAAGAAGGGAATCGAAGACGCTCTGCTGCTGCGCGGCGCACGCGACTTCACCGATCTTTGTGCCTACCGCCGCTTCATCGACGAGGTGATCGGACGCCGCAATGCCCGGCTGATCCCGCGCATTGAGGTCGAGCGCGCCGTCCTCCAGGAACTGCCGGACCGGCGCACCGCCGATTACGAGGATGCCATCGTCACCGTGACCTCCACCAGCGGCTTTGTCCTGCGCAAGGTGTTCTACAGCGTGCCCTCGCGCCTGATCGGCCACCGGCTGCGCGTGAGGCTGTTTGACGATCGCCTCGAGGTCTATCTCGGCGGCACGCACCAGTTCACGCTGCCGCGCGGGCGGGCTCATCCCAATGGCCGGCACGGGCATGTGGTCGATTACCGGCATGTGATCCACTCGCTCAGACGCAAGCCCATGGCCCTGATGGGGCTGGTCTACCGCGATCAGCTCTTTCCCCGCCAAGCCTACGCCCGTGCCTTCGAGGCGATGTGCGCCAAACTGCCGGCCCGGGTTGCCTGCCGCACCATGGTGGATCTGCTCGCCCTGGCGCATGAGCGCGCCTGCGAAGCCGAACTTGCCGAGCGCCTCGACGAGGATCTGAAGGCCGGCCGGCTGCCGGATCTCAAGAGCTTGCGCGCCCGCTTCAGTCCGGATGCGGATGCCGTGCCCGCCATCACGGTCTCCTATGCGCCGCTCAGCGCCTACGAGGAACTCACCCGCGGCCATCAGGGAGAGGTCGCATGACGAGCCCCGATATTGATGCCGGTCGCCTGACCCTGGCGCTCAACGACCTGCGGCTGCCGGCGATCAAGACGATCTGGCCGGACTTCGCCGCCCGCGCCGACAAGGAGGGCTGGCCGGCGGCCCGCTTCCTGGCGGCTCTGGCCGAATACGAGATGGCCGAGCGCGCCAGCCGGCGCATCCAGCGCCATCTCGACGAGGCGCGCCTGCCGCCCGGCAAGACCCTCGACAGCTTCGACTTCTCCGCGGTGCCGATGATCAGCAAGGCCCAGGTGGTGGCGCTGGCAGCCGGCGACAGCTGGCTGGAGAAGGGCGCCAATCTGTTGATGTTCGGCCCGCCGGGCGGGGGCAAATCGCACCTGGCGGCCGCGCTGGGCCTGGCCCTGGTCGAGAACGGCTGGCGGGTGCTGTTCACCCGCACCACCGATCTGGTGCAGAAGCTGCAGAGCGCGCGGCGGGATCTACAGCTCGAGGCGGCGATTGCCAAACTCGACAAGTACCATCTGCTGATCCTGGATGACCTCGCCTATGTCAGCAAAGATCAGGCGGAAACCAGCGTGATCTTTGAACTCATCGGCGCCCGCTACGAGCGTCGCTCGCTGCTGATTACGGCCAATCAGCCCTTTGGAGCCTGGAACTCGGTCTTTCCGGATCAGGCGATGACGCTCGCCGCGGTGGATCGCTTGGTGCACCACGCGACGATCTTCGAGATGAATGTGGAGAGCTACCGCCGCAGAGAAGCCCTTGAGCGTAAGCGCGGACCGGGGCGTCCGCCGACGCGCGCAACAATCAGGACCTCATCCTGATTGTCGCTCGCAGCGACAATCAACAAAGCGCTTGCATCTGTGTCGTGGCGCGACAATCATCGTCCGGCCGCGACAGCAAATTACAAGCCTGATCGCCGCGCTCCTCCATTCCAGATCGTCGCGCAATACGGAGCTAAATGGCAGCAAAGTGAGGCTTCCAGCCGTCTTGCTCATATCTATGTTTTTGCCTTCCATCCTGTGCGGGACGACACCGCAGATCACCGCGACCCATCGCAATGGACCTTCTATGTGGTTCGGTTTGATCTGTTACCACCCAGCAAATCCATAGCTCTCTCGCGATTGCGAACCCTTACTGAACCGCTTGGATATGGTGATTTGCTCGCGACTGTGGAGAGCATACGTAAAACAAGGTAAACCTCTACACGAGTCTTATACGCTCGTAGAACGAGATCAGCACCTAACGGTCATCAGCCGCTTGACCGCAGGGTCGCCGAGTGCGTCCTGAGCAATCTCGCGATCAAGCAGTTCCAGATCCTCGCCGAGCCGGTCGAGTTCGCGCACGTGCCGCTCGATCGCCAGAATCTCGTCGGATGGGAGGGACTGGCGCTGGAGCCACTGCCGTCCAACCCGGCTGAACAGATCGGCATGGGGGCAGCGCGGGATCAAATGGGCATGCAGGATCGAGTGGACCTCGTTCTTGATCCGGGTGCGATGGCGGACCACTTGGTTGCGCCGGGCCACCGATCGCCGGTGTCAGGTTTAAGGACGGCACCGAGATCATTCCGATGCCGACAAACAGCGCCGCCTGACCGGCCCCATCACCTAAATTCCGTCATAGCTGGCCGCTCTCTCACGGACGATACTTTGGAGAGCAGTCCCCTTCGCTATCAGGTCTTCTGCCCTGGATAATGGCTCAGATCCCTCGATCCGAGCTGTATTCAGCCATCGAGGAGGCCTCTCGGTCGACTGAGGAGTTCATGTTCTTGCTACGTACTACGTTACCGTGTCATTGGGAACTCTATCGCGGTAGGGATGCCCATTGCTGAGCACCCCCCGCACAGATCCGGACGAGCGGAATTCCCGCATCCGGCTCCTACCTTGGGTGTTTGACGGCAAAGCGGATGCGCGGCCGGGGATGAAGGATGCGCGGTCGCGGGAGCCAGTCATTGGCCAGCCGGATCATTCGCTCCCAGATCAGGCGATGTCTCTGGCTCCGCCGCCGAAGCGTCTGGGCCCAGAGCCGGATGATGCGGTCACGAAAGGCGCCGAGCGATCGATAGTTGGTCGGCACGGCGTGATAGGCATAGTAGCCCATGAGCACCTGCTTCAGCCATCGTCCCTGCTCGGGGATGGGCCGATGCATGCGCCGTCGCAACTCGTTCTTGATCTCCTTCAGCTTCGCTACCCTGCGGTCCCTCCGGCTCTTCCGGAGGATTTGGAACCGGCCTTGCCGGGTCTTTCCGCAGATGTGAGTGAAGCCAAGGAAGTTGAACGTCTCCGGTTTGCCAAGCCCCTTCCTCTGTCGCGTCTGAACCGCATAGCGGCCAAACTCGATCAGTCGGGTCTTGTCCGGGTGGAGCTGCAACGCAAACTCCTGCAGCCTGTCTCGCATCATGCTCAGGAAGCGCTGGCCGTCAGCCTCATGTTGAAAGCCCACCACAATATCATCAGCATAGCGGATGATGATCATGTCGCCAGTGGCCTCACGCCGTCGCCAGCGTTCGGCCCAGAGATCGAACACATAGTGCAGGTAGATGTTGGCCAGGAGCGGTGAGATCACCGACCCCTGACCTGTGCCCCTGTCACTGACCTGAACGATTCCGTCCTCCAGAACACCCGCCGTGAGCCATTTGCGGATCAGGCGGATGATGCGCGGATCGCCGATGCGGTGCTCCACGAACCGGAGGAGCCATGTCTGGTCCACCGTGTCGAAAAATCCCGCGATGTCGGCGTCCAAGATGAAGCTCACTTTCCGCTGCTCGATCCCGACATGGAGCGCGTCCAGCGCATCGTGCTGGCCGCGTCCCGGCCGGAAGCCGTAGCTGAAGCCGAGGAAGTCTTCCTCATAGATCTGATTCAGCACCGCCGCGGTCGCCCTCTGGACCAGTTTGTCTTCGAGGGCCGCAACGGCCAGCGGGCGCTGCCGCCCGTCCGGCTTCGGAATATACCGTCGCCGGGAGGGCAGCGGGCGATATGCCCCTCGTTGAACCTGGTCGTGCAGATCCGCAATCTTGCGATCAAGGTCTGTCTCGTAGGTTCGCCAAGTCATCCCATCCACCCCGGGAGCGGCCTCGCGCTTGAGGGCGTAGAACGCCCTCCTGAGGGCTTCCGGGGAGATGTGATGGAAGAGCGCCGTGAACTTCTCCTTCGTCCTGTGCCTTGCGGCTTGCCGTATGCGGTCCAGCACCTGGGACACACTTTCCCGGTCCTGCGCCCGGCATGTGCTGTGCTGATCCGCCTTCCCCTTGGTTCCTGCCCTTGGCTCCCCTTGCTCCGCCGCTGGTGACCCAGCTTTGTTCACAAGGTTCATAGCTACTATGACAGGATCTGACTCCTCGGGATCGTTCATCATCGGCTTCGGCTCCTCGCCTTCCCGATGCGGACCAGCCGTGGCACGCCACTCTGGCCAATCCCGAGGCCTCCCGGTTCCCGCACAAGGAGCGTCCGTGCATGCCAGGGTCTCAGACCACGTCGGGTCGAGCCGGCCCTCGCGCTATCGCGCCGGCTCATGTTGCCTTCCGCACACAAGAAAAACGTCGGCACCCGAGAAGCGTCATTTTCGCGGTTCAATGGCTGGCCTACACGCTCCCCTGTCAACGCTTCACGAACGGCCTCGCGGCCGTCCGCGCATGACTCGGGGCCAATGTGGATCGCTACTCCTTCATTGCGATGGACTTGCACCATCTACTCCTTGCCGGTCTCCCGGCGCACTATCGCGGTAGGGATGCCCATTGCTGAGCACCCCCCGCACAGATCCGGACGAGCGGAATTCCCGCATCCGGCTCCTACCTTGGGTGTTTGACGGCAAAGCGGATGCGCGGCCGGGGATGAAGGATGCGCGGTCGCGGGAGCCAGTCATTGGCCAGCCGGATCATTCGCTCCCAGATCAGGCGATGTCTCTGGCTCCGCCGCCGAAGCGTCTGGGCCCAGAGCCGGATGATGCGGTCACGAAAGGCGCCGAGCGATCGATAGTTGGTCGGCACGGCGTGATAGGCATAGTAGCCCATGAGCACCTGCTTCAGCCATCGTCCCTGCTCGGGGATGGGCCGATGCATGCGCCGTCGCAACTCGTTCTTGATCTCCTTCAGCTTCGCTACCCTGCGGTCCCTCCGGCTCTTCCGGAGGATTTGGAACCGGCCTTGCCGGGTCTTTCCGCAGATGTGAGTGAAGCCAAGGAAGTTGAACGTCTCCGGTTTGCCAAGCCCCTTCCTCTGTCGCGTCTGAACCGCATAGCGGCCAAACTCGATCAGTCGGGTCTTGTCCGGGTGGAGCTGCAACGCAAACTCCTGCAGCCTGTCTCGCATCATGCTCAGGAAGCGCTGGCCGTCAGCCTCATGTTGAAAGCCCACCACAATATCATCAGCATAGCGGATGATGATCATGTCGCCAGTGGCCTCACGCCGTCGCCAGCGTTCGGCCCAGAGATCGAACACATAGTGCAGGTAGATGTTGGCCAGGAGCGGTGAGATCACCGACCCCTGACCTGTGCCCCTGTCACTGACCTGAACGATTCCGTCCTCCAGAACACCCGCCGTGAGCCATTTGCGGATCAGGCGGATGATGCGCGGATCGCCGATGCGGTGCTCCACGAACCGGAGGAGCCATGTCTGGTCCACCGTGTCGAAAAATCCCGCGATGTCGGCGTCCAAGATGAAGCTCACTTTCCGCTGCTCGATCCCGACATGGAGCGCGTCCAGCGCATCGTGCTGGCCGCGTCCCGGCCGGAAGCCGTAGCTGAAGCCGAGGAAGTCTTCCTCATAGATCTGATTCAGCACCGCCGCGGTCGCCCTCTGGACCAGTTTGTCTTCGAGGGCCGCAACGGCCAGCGGGCGCTGCCGCCCGTCCGGCTTCGGAATATACCGTCGCCGGGAGGGCAGCGGGCGATATGCCCCTCGTTGAACCTGGTCGTGCAGATCCGCAATCTTGCGATCAAGGTCTGTCTCGTAGGTTCGCCAAGTCATCCCATCCACCCCGGGAGCGGCCTCGCGCTTGAGGGCGTAGAACGCCCTCCTGAGGGCTTCCGGGGAGATGTGATGGAAGAGCGCCGTGAACTTCTCCTTCGTCCTGTGCCTTGCGGCTTGCCGTATGCGGTCCAGCACCTGGGACACACTTTCCCGGTCCTGCGCCCGGCATGTGCTGTGCTGATCCGCCTTCCCCTTGGTTCCTGCCCTTGGCTCCCCTTGCTCCGCCGCTGGTGACCCAGCTTTGTTCACAAGGTTCATAGCTACTATGACAGGATCTGACTCCTCGGGATCGTTCATCATCGGCTTCGGCTCCTCGCCTTCCCGATGCGGACCAGCCGTGGCACGCCACTCTGGCCAATCCCGAGGCCTCCCGGTTCCCGCACAAGGAGCGTCCGTGCATGCCAGGGTCTCAGACCACGTCGGGTCGAGCCGGCCCTCGCGCTATCGCGCCGGCTCATGTTGCCTTCCGCACACAAGAAAAACGTCGGCACCCGAGAAGCGTCATTTTCGCGGTTCAATGGCTGGCCTACACGCTCCCCTGTCAACGCTTCACGAACGGCCTCGCGGCCGTCCGCGCATGACTCGGGGCCAATGTGGATCGCTACTCCTTCATTGCGATGGACTTGCACCATCTACTCCTTGCCGGTCTCCCGGCGCACCTTGCACTGACCCCAGATCGGGGTGTTTCTCGCTTATGCCAGCCGGCACGGGCATGCGCTGATCGACCGGGCGCTGTACCTGCCCGAGACCTGGGCCTTCGATGCGGCCCGCCGCGCGGAAGCGGGCGTGCCGGAGGAGGTCGGCTTCACCACCAAACCGAAGCTCGGGCAGGCCATGTTGAAGCGCGCCTTTGCCGCCGGGGTACCGTGCACGTGGGTGGTGGGCGACTGCGTGTATGGCGCCGACCATCAGACCCGGCGCCTGATCGAAGCACACGGGCGTGGCTATGTGCTGGCGGTGACCTCGGCCCAGCGGCTTGGGTTCAAGCATGTGGAGGACTGGCTGGAGGATGTGCCGGCCCGGGGCTGGAAACGGCTGAGTGCCGGCGATGGGGCCAAGGGCCCACGGCTGTATGACTGGGCCTATCTGCCGTACCGCACGCCGCCGGTGCCGGGCTGGAAAACCGGGCTGCTGATCCGGCGCCAGAAGGGCCGCCCGCATCAGTTCACGTTCTATCTCACCCGTTCACCGGAGGAGACCTCGCTGGCCGAGCTGGTGCGGATTGCCGGGATGCGCTGGCGGATCGAGAGCTGCTTTGAGGAGGCCAAGGGCGAGACCGGGTTGGACGAGTACGAGGTGCGCGCGTGGACGGGCTGGCACCGGCACATCACCCTATCCATGCTGGCGCATGCGTATCTCACCGTCGTGCGCCGGCACGCCATCGGGGGAGAGGCCCCCGTCCGGCAGGCCGCGGGACTGCTGCCGTTCACGGTGCCGGAAGTGCGCCGCTTGCTCTGGCATCTGGTGTGGGAACGGCCGCCTTCGGTTGAGGCCGTCGAGCATTGGTCCGTGTGGCGTCGGCGTCATCAGCAACGGGCTCGTGAATGTCACTGGCGCAAACGCACCCGACACCGACGCAAGGCCCGGCTGTAGTACTAAAGCGCTTTTGGTTTCAATGTAGGGCATAGCCGGCATGCCTGATCCAGCCTTTGGCATCTTTTGCGGTGATGGTGTCGAGGGCGGGTTTGAGTTCCGCTTCCAAGGCTTCGAGAGTGCGAGGCGCTTTTGCCTTAAGCCGCTCCTTCACCTTGGCCCAGGCGGGCTCGATCGGGTTGAACTCGGGTGAGTAGCGGGGCAGGTACAGCAGTCCCATCCCAGCCCGATCGAGCAGGTCTCGCACTTCCGTCGCGCGATGTGGGCGCAGGTTGTCCATCACCAGGATGGCATCCGGCTTCACCTGCTGGAGCTTGGGCACCAGCACCTGTTCGAGATAGGCCAGCAGCACCGGCGTGGAGGTGGACGCCTCGATGCTCATCGTAGCCACCAAGCCATCGCACGCGAGTGCGCCCAAAACCGTCAGCCGCTGCCACGAGCCGAGCGGGATCGACCCGTACGCCCGCTGCCCGCGCGGGGCTCGCGCATGGGTACGGGCCATCTTGGTGGTGACGCCGCTCTCATCCAGGAACACCAGGCGTTCCGCGGGCATGTCGCTCATCTGCTGGCGATAAGCCTCGCGCTCGGCGGCAATCTCGGGCCGCTCCCGCTCGGCCGCCCGAAGGGTCTTTTTTCGGACGCAGCTTGAGGCGCTTGAGCGCCTCGCAAATCACCGCCAGACAGACCGTCACGCCAGTGCGTGCAGCCAGGCGCTCGCGGTACTCGCGCAGTGGCGCGTCATTGTCCTCGATCACGAGCTGACGCAGCACCTCCAGAGCCGCTGCATCCAGGCGCGAGGGCACGCCGCCGCTGTGCAGCTTCGGAGCACGTCGGCCGTCCTCGCGCTCCTGGCGGCGCCAGTTCGACACGGTGGCAGGACAGACCTGAAACCGATAGGCAATCTCAACCTGAGGAAGGTCGCCACGCTCGCAGGCGACCACAACACGCTCACGCAGATCAGCGGAATAAGGCTGGGGCATGGCTCGCCTCCCGGGCCATATCCCAGTCAACGCGCAGCCCACCCGAATGGGTTCAAGCCCAGATCAAAAGCGCTTTAGTGTTGACACTCAGTTCATGTCTAGAGCGCATCCTCGGCCGACCGGAAGGTTGCAAGAACACACGAACTGTTGAGAGGGGAGCGACATGAGACTTTGTTGCCGTCCTCGTCCAACTCGATGAGCGCCTCGGCCCGAAGCCGACGTCCGCTCTCCCCTTCAAAACGCTCGATCATACCCGCCAGCCGTTAAAACCGGCGGGATCATTGCGATCCCGGGTCGGCCTGCAACGGGATGCGGCGAGTTCAGGACTTCAAGCTCGGCTGATCGTGAATGTGTGCGCAGGCCACCGGTCGCCAGCAAGTCACTGAGATGAATGTCCGCTCGCGCCGCCAACTCGGAAGTACGGCTAAGGTCAGCTCCGTGCTGGAAGGCGACATCTGGCCTCACACCCGGAACCTCGTAGAATTCCTTTGAGGGGATGAAGCGATCTCAACTCTTCAAGCTCTGCAAAGCCGCTTCCACCCGACCGTATGTCTCCCGTGGCAATGCCAGAATCGGACGCGGCGGCTCAATCCTGGCGAGGCCGAGAACATCGACCATCACATACATCACCCGAAAGCTGCCGAACGCCCTGAACAGATCCCAAAGCGGTTGGAAGGCTTCGTTGATGCGTAGCACCTCTGGACGGTTGCCAGCTTGCGCGGCTCGGGTGAGAGCCAAAGCCGGAGCGGGCAGCAGGCCCGCAACCACGCTGTACCAAGCGTCACAGCCAGCCAGGAGGGCGTCGGCTGCACCCCAATCCCCGCTGTAGCCGATGGCGAGCCCGTCTGGGGTCATCGCCCGCAGCCGCTCCATCTCGCCCGCGAAATTGCCATTCGCAGGCAGCGGCATTTTCACCGCCGCTACGTTCGGGAGCCTTGCCAAGCGGGCGATCAGGTCATCGCTGAAGGTGAATTTCGTGGTGCTCGGGTTGTTGTAGATGCATAGGGGCAGTTCGCCCGCCGTGGCCACAGCCGCGAAGTGCTGGAAGACCTCCTCGTCGGTCAGGGGCGCATAGGACATCGGAGCCAGCAGCAAGCCATCAGCCCTTGCCGCTTTAGCGTCCCGAGCGAGCATCTCGGCCTCGTCGGTCCGGAGCGCACCCACGCCGACGATGATCGGAATCTTGGCACCCACGCACTCCACCGCCACCCGGACCGCACGCTGGCGTGTCTCCCGTGTCAGGTAGGCATAGCCGCCGGTGCTGCCGAGCAGGCCAATGGAGTTTGCGCCTGCCGCCTGGATGTTCTCCAGGAAACGGCAGAGCACATCGGCTTGCAGATGCCCTGCGGCATCGGTCGGCGTCAGGGGAAAGGCCGAAAGGCCGCTGAACAGCTTTGATGGTGTTTGTGTGGTCATCATGTGCGAGCCAGAAGCAGGCGCAGTCCTGCAAAACCGAAGGCAATGGAGAGGGTACCCTCGATCCAGCGGCGGACAAGGCGGTACAGGCGCACCATCGGCGCGGTCGAGAACAGGACGGCATAGCCGCAGAAGATCGTCACGCTCAGCACAGCACATCCGCTAAGGATCACGGCAACGCGCTGCCAGGATGCGTCGGTACCGAGGCCAAGCGTTACCAGGGCAATCCATGCGAGCACGGACTTCGGGTTGCCGAGGTGCATCAGCAGCCCCTGCCTGTACAGCGCCGTTCTCGATGAAGGGGGCGTAGGTGCTCGTGCCATAGCTCGCTCGTCCGAGATCACGGCGGCCCGTCCGGCTTTGAAGGCAAGAAACAACAGATAGAGGCCGCCGAAGATCTTGAGGGCCGTCAGGACCTCAGCATAGCGGGTGAGGAGGACGGAAATCCCCGTTGCCGCCATCATGCCCCAGAAGACGGAACCGGTAACAACCCCTGCGGCCAGCGCGAGTGCCGCCTGGCGGCCTTGCTGCATCGCCACGCCCATGATGCGCATGTTGCTGGGGCCAGGGCTACCCGCCGCGATGACATATGTTCCGTAGACAAGCAGGAGGTGTTGAAGTTCGGCACTCACTGTTTCCATGCCTCCGGGTCCGGCACGATCCTGGTTATCAGGTCGACGGGCGCCCGGCCAGGGCAAGGCCGATGCCGAGTGCAACCATGGCGGCTCCTGATCCCTCCCGCAGGCGGCGGATCAGATTGGGACGGGCTGTGGCCCCTGCCCGGATGCCACTTGCCGCGAAGGCCACCACGACATCAGCGAGGGTGTTGAGGGCGACGGAGACGAAGCCGAGGACAGCAAATTGTAGAGCCACGTTGCCGGCAGTCGGGTCGACGAACTGCGGCACGAAGGCCAGGAAGAAAGCTGCTGTCTTGGGGTTCATGGCCTCTACCAGCACCCCTTCTCGGAAAGCCCGGCGTGCGCCGACAGGTGGGGCCGCCGTTCCGCCTGCCAAGGCTGCCAATGCATCCTGGCGTGCGGCCCAGAAGGTCCGCCAGCCTATCCAGACCAGATAGGCCGCGCCTAGCAGCTTCAGGACCGTGAACAGCTCAGCGCTCGCCAGCACGATGGCAGAGACACCCAGGCTGCCGGCCAGGACGTGAACCATGCCGCCCAATCCGGTGCCGAAGCTGGAGGCGATCCCCTCAGCGCGTCCGCCCGCGAGGGTGCGGGCAGCAACGTAGAAGATGCCGGGCCCAGGCGTGATGGCAAGGACGAACGCTGCGGCGAAGAACAGGGCGAGTTGAGTGATGTCGAGCATAGGCACTTCTCAGCGTGTCAGTGGCTCAGCCTGTGGCATGAAGCCCAGGAGAGAAACAGTCCTGTCGAACTCGACTGGGAGCGGATCTGAGCTAGACCAAACCTGAGGATTAGGAAAGTGAAACTCTATTATCCTGCATTAGCATCTCTAATCCATGCACTAGTGACAGTGATACGTCTTCTCACCTGAATGGCGGTGACACTCCTTCTTGCTCATTGCGTCACCGTGGGCCAATGCTGACATGGGCGCCAGCAAGAAGCTGAGAGTGATGATACTAATGAATACACGCATGCTGGTCTCCAGGTGTTTCGCCAAACCGATTGGCTGCTCATTCTAGGCTACGTTGGTCACATATGGCCCGGCCTCGCCTATACCCCAGCGCGAGGTGCGGCCAGCTACAAGGTAGCGAGACGAGAGTTCGTTCACACATGCGCAGCCTATCTGCCCAAGCACCAAGTCAAGCTCCTCACTCAGCAGGTTAATAACGCGGCGCGCACCGGCTTCACCCGCCGCAGCTACGCCAAACAGCGTAGCGCGTCCAACGAATGCAAAATCGGCGCCCAGACACCGCGCAATCGCGATATCAGCGCCCCGTCGAATGCCGCTATCGATAACCAGAATGGGCTTGGAGCCGACTGCGGCCCGAATCGAGGGCAAAGCATCAATACTTGGCATCACACGATCGATCTGCCGCCCGCCGTGATTCGAAACCCAGATGCCGTCCGCTCCTCGCTTTAAAGCATCCGACGCATCATCGGGATGCAGAATGCCCTTGACCAAAAGCTTGCCTTTCCAGAGCGAGCGAACCGTCTCAAGATCGCGCATTGTTTGCGTGGCATCGGGCGTCTCCTTTGCGAAAACCCGCGCAACCTCCATCGCAGATGCCGACGGCGGTGCGTAAGGTTCCCAGTTGCCAAGCTTGGGAAGCCCGCCTGAGGCGAGATAGCGAATGGTCCAGCCGGGATGGAGCGCTGCATCGATAACGGAGGCGACGGTCACGCGAGGCGGCAGTCCGAAGCCGTTGCGAATATTACGTGTACGCTTTGGCGTCACTGGCACGTCAACCGTTAGCACCAAAGTTTCAACACCAGAGCCAGCCGCGCGCTGGAGGAGATCCTTCGTGATAGCTCTATTACGCGCACCATAAACCTGAAACCAGACATTGCCTGGGGCCTCAGCGGCAACCTGCTCAATTGGTGCATTGCTGGCACCCGATAGTACAAAGGGGATACCGGCATCACGCGCCGCGCGGGCGAGCATGAGATCCGCGCCAGAACGGAAGATGGATGCAAAACCGGTCGGTGAAATCCCGAAGCAGCGGTCGTATTGTCGATCAAACAACGTTACGCTATGCTGGCGACACTCCACATCCCTGAAATAACGTGGGACGAAGGCATGACGCTGGAAAGCGCTGATATTTCCAGCAAGTGCCAACTCGTCCTCCACCCCTCCATCGATATAGTCAAAGACAACGCGCGGCATCTTCGCCTTGGAAATCAGGCGGAAGTCATCAATCGTGAGAGCATCACGCACTCGCACGTCTAAACCTCCGACGATTGTTGGCCGACACCGAGAATTTTCATTGCAGCAGTGGCGGCACCGAAGCCATTGTCAATATTGACGACGACTACTCCTGGCGCGCAACTCGCGAGAGCAGCCTTCAACGCAACCCGTCCTTCAGCCGCGACTCCGTAGCCAACCGATGTCGGAACTGCAATCACGGGCGCAGAGATCAACCCAGCTAAGACGCTAAACAGCGCTCCTTCCATGCCAGCGAATGCGATAACCACCCGACAGCGTCGAATGTCATCGATACGCTCCATCAGACGCCATAGGCCCGTGACACCCACATCGGCAATGCAGATTGCATCATGCCCCTGGAAGCCAAGTGTACGGCACGCTTCGACAACGATCGGGATATCCGACGTGCCAGCGCAAACAAGCCCGATACCAGATGGCTTCAGCGCAATTGGCCCACCCTGGACGGCTGTCTGGGACTCACAATCGTAGTCAAGCCCCGTGCGTACGTCAGACGGCAACGCTCCAAAAGAGCGCTCTTCAAGCCGGGTAAGGAAGATCCTGCGATCAAATTCGCGTGCCGCCCGTAAGATCGCTTCGATTTGCTTTGGCGATTTGTGCGCACAATAGACCGCTTCCGGAACGCCGGTACGTCGCTCGCGGTCCCAGTCAATCTGAAAGTCCGTTGCCATAATGTTAGCTCCGAATAAACATCGCGCCGCGACTATAGGCGCGGGTTCCGGCAAATGGGCGCCCCGCTTCGAGGCAGAGAGACAGGAGAGAGGCTTCCAGCTCCGCGGCTACGGATTCGGCCTCCGGCCCAAACTCTAGAATGACCCCGGCCCTAGCGACGCGGCAACGCACGGTTGAACCTGCCGGTGCGATCGCTGTAAGCCGTGCCTCGGCGCGCTCGACGAAGGCAAGATCCTCTGCGTCGATCGAAATGCCGGTTTCAACCCGGCTTGCGAGACACGGTTGCGCTGGCAGCTCCGCGAGGACCCCAAGACCGAGCGTACGGGCCATGGCGCGCACGTCGGCCTTGGCCATTTCCGCTTCGATGAAGGGATGCACCACCTGGCGCTCAGCGGCTGCCAGAAGACCTGGACGATAATCGCCGAGGTCATCTAGATTTGCACCTGATGCAATGCTGCCCGCTGTCAGATCACGGATCCGGTTATAAAGATTGGTCTTGCAGAAGTAACACCGGTTCTGGGGATTATCGCGATAACGGGGGTCGTCAAATTCTCCGGTATCCGTGATCGTCAACGGCCAACCTTCAACTCGTGCGAGCATCTCGATGCGCGCGGTCGCAGAGGCTGGAACCGCAGGCGACACCGCATGAATGGCACTCATCCGACCTGGCAGATGGCGGTGAGCAAAAGTCGCGAGTGTGAGGGAGTCGACGCCGCCACTCACGGCAACGGCTACATGTTCATGCTGAGCGAGAACCGTGATGAGCCTTTGTGCAGTTTCAATCACGACCACCTCGTTCCGCATACCGCTTTGCCTGTCTCCGCTCCTCGAGACTGTCGCCGGTTAGATGATCATTCTCAGCCTTTCGGCTCTCGCCAGCGGGCCGCCGGACCGTCTTCACACCTATGCTATCGAAACTCGATAGCTTGCGCTGGAGCACGCGGCGGCTCTCCATGCGGGATCGGAGGCCGATGGTGGAAGTCTCAGTGAAACAGCAGGCGATGACGCCTTCAGCCCGGTCAGGTCTGACCAGCAAAGAGAAGCTCTGCATCGGACGGTTCTTTTTCCCCCAGCGCTGTCCGATGGAAAGGTCGAGAACACCCTCCAAGGCGCGCAAGCGGTCTGCCGCCGTTCCGATCTCCTCACCAGTCATGTCGTCGATCTCAAACTTGAGAACGGTGACTTGGTCTTGCACTAGGTCCGGTGCTTCCTCAAACACGAGTGCGCGCAGGATATTGGGTATTCCCGGCAGCACTCGCGTGCCAGCTCCAGTCCCAGACGTGATTGATCGTCCCTCGACCTTGATGGCAGGCGGCCGGACAAGATGTTTCAAGATGGCCGCACCCGTGGGCGTGACGCGCTCACCAGCGATGCCATCGTCCCGCCATTCGAAACCTTCCAGAATTCGGGCCGTCGCTGGTGCGGGCACGGGCAGCAGGCCATGCTGCGTCCTGACAAGACCGCCGCCACGTGGCAGAGCCGATACGCTCCAGGTGAATTCTTCGAGTGCCGCCGCAAGACTGCCAGCAGCGACAACATCCAGGAGAGAGTCCCAATCGGCAATCTCGTGGAAATGCACCTGCTCAATCGGCACGCAGTGGATAAAAGCCTCCGCCTCGGCCAGGATCGTCAGGATCGAGATCGCGTGATCTGCTGTGCCGGGAGCCAGATGTGCCGCGCGAATACGCGCAACTATATTGCGAAAAGTGCCGTCATTTGAGGTGTGGTGAGTATGCTCGCTGTGTTCGTGGCGGTGCGTCGCAACCACTTCGGGCCCGTTATGGGCGTGACTGCCATGCCTGTGGGCGCCAGCAGGAGCATCGCTATTATCATGATGTGACGGGTGAGCATGCCCACCACCGCTGAGCCCGAACGACAAGGCACGAACGGCGCCACTCTGACGTTCTGCCAGTTCAGCAACTCCTGCCTGTGGCGGCAGGACGCTGGCAGCGTCTGCCATGACGCGCGGGCGCAGGTCAGGAAAGGCGTCGAGCAGCGCCCCCACGAACATGTCGCCGGCGATTCCACCAACCGCATCGAGATGGATGATGTTCATGTTGTCACCGGGCGGTACGCAGGCACCACGTAGGGGCCTTCCGGGATAAAGGCGACGGCACCGTCGCCATGGCGCGCGACGCTTTCTGCAATCGCATCGACCACTGAGCCAATTGTCTCAACGCCGGTGATCCGTCGCTCCGTAGCGTCGAGACCTGTGGTAAAGAGCTGGATCGTACCCGCACGCATTGGCTTCAGTTGCATTTCGGTCTGCCATTCATCGACCTCGGCGAGCGTCTTTGCCGTCAGTGTCGCGAGAAACCGATCCGGGCCGAGGTCAACCAACCTCTCCTGAGCAGCACGAAATTCGTCACTGCCGAACCCTTCAGAACATTCTGACGCTACAATCAATGTGCCGCCTGGTTCAAGGATGTCCAGCGGCGTTACCATGCTCTTGACCGTCTGGTAGTAGGTCTTGTCGAGCGGATATCCGGCGGCCGATGTTACAACCGTCTTGAACTTGCGCTCGACTGGAATCAGCGTCGCTACGGCGATGAATTCAACAGCCCTCAGGTGGCTCTCGATGATTTCGCCGAAGGTGACATAGGCTAGGCGGCGCTCCTCATCGAGCACCGTATTTAGGGCGTAAACCTCACCGATCTTTCGCACAATCTGCAGTTGCTCTTCATGCAGAGGATTGCCAACAAGGTTGCATTGAATCGCGAGGGGATCTTCCATGAAACGCGCAGAATGGAAGGTCCGGATCGTCTCGTGGCCAGCGACGCCCGGTGCTACAACTTTGCGTCCGCCAGACCAGCCAGCCATAAAGTGTGGTTCCACCAGACCAGTCGCGATACGAAGATCAGCATCGACAAACAGGCGGTTGATATGCACCGGCGTTCTGCGGGTTTCGGTCACGCCGAGATCAACATGATCGGCGCTGTTACGGGCATAGTGGTTCTCAACTCTCACATTCTCGAGAACCCAAGGATCGCCGATCAGCTCACTGAGCTCTTCACCGAGATTGGGACGATGCAGGCCAGTCGCGACCAGAACAGTGATGGCCGCCAGGGGAATACCACCCGCCACCAACGCCTCGATCATAGGTCTCAGGAAAAGTCCGTTCGGGACCGGGCGTGTGATATCGCATACAAGAATGCAAGCGCTCCTGCGGCTCTTCGCGAGCTCGGCAAGCGGCAGAGAGTTAATCGGGTTGGCGAAGGCATCGCGAACAGCGCCCAGGGGGTCGGGAAGCGGCGCAAGCACCTTTTTGCGCACAATGGTTGCCTGCACCTTCGCCGGAAGGGTGAGCGGCAATGTCCCGCGCCCAAAAGCAAGTTCGATGACATCGCCGCTCATGTTCAACCTCTCCTTAACCTTGGACAACATTCTGGCGCTGTTCGCCCAAGCCCTCGATCCCCAGGGTGACAACATCGCCGGGCTTCAGATAAATATTCGGTGTTTGACCCAGTCCCACGCCGGGCGGCGTGCCGGTAGAGATGACGTCGCCCGGCTGCAAGCTCATGAATTGTGAGAGATAGGACACCAGGTAGCGGACGCCGTAGACCATGGTCGCGGTTGAGCCATTCTGGAACTGACGGCCGTTGACATCGAGATGCATGGCAAGCTTCTGCGGGTCGGGGACCTCATCGGGAGTGACCAGCCAGGGTCCAATGGGACCGAACGTATCGGCCGACTTGCCCTTGGTCCACTGCCCCTGCCGCTCGGCTTGGAAGGCGCGCTCGGAAACGTCATTGATGAGACAATACCCGGCGATGTGGTCCATCGCGTCCGCTTCGGAGACATACTTCGCCTTTTTGCCGATAACGACGCCGAGTTCCACCTCCCAATCGGTCTTTTCCGAGCCGCGTGGGATCTCAATCGTATCGTTCGGTCCAACGATCGATGAGGTCGCCTTCATGAAGATGATCGGTTCCGGTGGCACCGTAGCACCAGTCTCAGCCGCATGATCTGAGTAGTTCAAGCCGATGCAGATAAATTTGCCGGTGCCCGCAACACAGGGGCCAAGTCTCGGATTACCCTCCACAATCGGCAACGTAGCGCGATCGATCGCTTTCAGCCGTTCAAGGCCCTCGGGCAGGAGAATTGCTCCTGCAATATCGGCGACAACGCCCGACAGGTCTCGGATCCGACCGTCGTTGTCGAGCAGTCCAGGCTTTTCTTGACCTGGGGAACCATAGCGCAACAGTTTCAACTGACTCTCCTCTCTTGTGATGCGTGACTAGTTGGACCAGCCGCCGTCGATGATGTGCGCTTGCCCGGTCGTGTAGCTGGCGGTGCCGAGATACAGTGCGAGGGCAGCGATTTCTTCTGGAGTGCCGATGCGCCCGATAGGCTGGCGCGCCACGAAGGCCTTTCGCGCCTGCTCATAGTCGCCCGTTGCACCCAATCGTTGCTCAAGTGAGGGACTCTCAACAGTACCGGGGCAAATTGCGTTGCATCGAATGCCGTGACTGACGTAGTCGGCGGCCACCGATTTCGTCAGCCCAATGACGGCGCCCTTTGTCGTCCCATAGACGAACCGATTTTGGACACCCTTAATCGAGCCCGCGACCGAGGCAATGTTAATGATGGAGCCATCGCGTTGCGCCAGCATGCCGGGGAGCACTGCCTTGATCGCGCGCATCATTGATTTCACATTGAGATCGAACGCGAAATCGAGGTCGCCTCGGGCGGCCTCGAGAATCGTACCCGCGTGCACGAAGCCGGCGCAGTTGCAGAGAATATCAACGGCTCCGATCTCCCCCACAAGGACGCTCACCGCATCATCGCTCAACACGTCCAACTTGCGGGGGATGATCCTGTCGCCTGTGGGCAGAGCAGACTCGTTGATATCGGTAGCCCAGACGTTCGCCCCGGCACCGGCATAGGCGAGTGCGATGGCGCGGCCGATGCCTTGTGCAGCGGCCGTCACGAGGACGGTCTTTCCGGAAACTGAAGTCATAAACTGAACTCCTTTAGGCGACAGTGAAACGCTCGATGGCATCACGGTCGACTTCAATGCCGAGGCCAGGTCCGGTTGGAATATCGACCCAGCCACCGTTGTGCTCAATCGGCTGTGAGAGAACCGCTTGTCGGAACGGGTGTTCAGAGCGGTCAAACTCTAACAGCGGCTCGCGTGGGGTGTGGCGCAGCGCCGTGGTCGGCAAGACGGCTAAAAGCTGCAGAGCGGCTGATAAGCCGATGCCAGTGCCCCAGACGTGTGGAACGTACCGGACCCCGAATGCGGCCGCCATATCGGCAATCTTCTTGCACTCGGAGAGGCCGCCAGCCGCGCACGTGTCCGGCTGCAGGATGTCGATCGAACGGGTGGTCAGGACGTTGAGGAAGCCCCAGCGCGTGAACTCGCACTCACCACCCGCGACAGGAATCGGCTGCCCTTGCCTTACCTCGCGGTAGCTGCCGAGATCTTCGGGCACGACCGGCTCCTCGAACCAGCCGATATTCTGATCGGCCACAAGCCGGCCAAGTTCGATGGCCTCCAGGGCGTCATAGCCGTGATTGGCGTCAAGCATCAGAGCCCTTTTGGGCCCGATGGCAGAGCGGACGGCACGGATCAGCGCTGCATCGGCCTCGACGTCAAAGCCGATCTTCAGCTTCACTGCGTTAAAGCCGTCTTCGGTGTAGCCACGCACTTCCTCAACGACGTAATCCATCGGATCGCCCGAGCCGCGTCGGTAAGTCCCGGTGGCATAGGCTTGCACTTTGGTGCGGAGTGGACCGCCCATAAGCTGATGGACTGGTCGGCCAAGCAGTTTGCCTTTGATATCCCAAAGCGCGATGTCGACGCCGCTGATCGCAGTGACGACCAGGCCCTTCTGCCCTTGATCGCGGAAGCGACTGTAGAGTGTTTGCCAGATCTGGTCGGTTGCCATCGCGTCGGCGCCGATCAAGTGCTTCCTGAAAGCAGCCACAACCGCTGCATTGAGGCGTGACGGTCCGAAGCATTCACCCCAGCCGATGGTGCCATCCTCAACCTCGATCTCAACGAGGCAGGACCCGCGCTTGTTTGTGCTGTCGAAAGACCAGGCGAAGGGCTCGGAAAGCTCTGCCTCCAGGACGTGGGTCCGTACGTCTACAATTCGCACCGTGGCTTCTCCTTAGCAGCACATCTTGACACCCCCTATATCAGCATCTAGCATCTAGCTGCAAGTTAAATGTGGGAGGACGGGAAGTTGATTAGACGTATCCTTGTTACAAGCCGACTGCCTGATGATTGCCGCAGCTTTGTTCCGGCTGGAGTCGAGTTGATCGAGGGTAACGATCTCTCCGTCCCGATGACGCGAGCCGAGGTGCTGTCGCGCCTTGCGGATGTCGACGCGCTGATCAACCAGAACGAACTCACCATCGATGAGGAGCTTCTTGGCGCTGCACCGAGGCTCAAGATCGTCGCCAATGCGACAGCCGGGTTCAACAACATGGATGTGCGGGCTATGGAAAGGCGCAGCGTTTGGGGCACCAACTGCCCGAACAGCTTCGCCTCGGCGACCGCTGACCATACGCTATGCCTGCTGCTTGCGGTATCACGCAGGCTGATCGAGGCTGATCGCTATGTCCGGTCAGGCAAGTGGGAATCCGATGGCTGGACGCCCGGTCGCTGGGACGGTATTTCGCTTGAGGGGCGCACGCTTGGCATCGTGGGCTATGGTCGTATTGGCCGGCAGGTGGCGCAACGCGCTGCTGCCTTTCAGATGACGATCCGGCACTGCGACGAGTATGCTCGGGACGAGAACTTCGTTCCCTTCGAAGAACTGCTCGCAATTGCTGACGTGCTGACACTCCATTGCCCCCTCACCGATGAAACGCACCACCTCCTCAACAGTCGGACATTGAAGCTGATGAAGCGTGGTGCGATCCTGCTCAACGTCTCGCGTGGGCCGGTCATCGAAAACCAGGCTCTGGTCGAAGCGCTCCGTTCAGGACATCTTGGTGGTGCAGGTCTCGATGTGTTCGAGTTCGAGCCTGCAGTGCCCGAGGCACTGCTTACAATGCAAAACGTTGTGCTCTCCCCGCATATCGGAGGCGGCACGGTGGAGAGTAAGCGCTCGGCATGGGCACAATGCTTTTCCAACATCGGCCAACTCATGTCGGGAGAAAAGCCAGCCACTCCCGTTACTTCCATTTAAAAAGTTAAGTAAGGGCCGTTCACGTGCGCATTACAGACATTGAAACAATTCGCGTTGCGGAGTTCCCGAATCTTGTTTGGGTCCGGCTGCAAACCGACGAGGGACTGACTGGTATCGGCGAAACTTACTTCGGCCCCGACGCCACTGAGGCGCACATCCACGCTGTTGTCGCGCCCTATTTGCTTGGTAAGGACCCCCGGCACATCAACCTGCACGGCGACTACATGCTCGGCTACCTGGGGCGCAGCGGATCCAGCGCCGAGCAACGCGGTCGTTCGGCAACCGACATCGCGCTATGGGACGTGTTCGCCAAGTCGCTCGGCGTGCCTCTCTATCACGTCCTGGGCGGGAAGGTCCGCGATACCCTCCCCGTCTACAACACTTGTGCGAACACGAACTACAACACGAAGCCGGCGGCAAGCCACAGCACCTTCGACTATGGCGTGGGACAGGGCCCGGCGCAGTTCGATGACACAGACGCATTCCTGAACCGTCCGACGGAGCTAGCCAGTAGTTTGCTGGAGATGGGGATCAAGGGCATGAAGATTTGGCCCTTCGACTTCCTCGGCGGGGACGTCGTTGATGGCAACATCTCCACCGAAGGTCTAAGGAAGGGCCTGCAGCCATTTCTCGATATCCGAAAGGCCTATGGCGACAGGATCGACCTGATGGTTGAGTTGCATGCGTTCTGGAACCTGCCAAGTGCGCGGCGCATCATCGAAGCGTTGCGTGAGGTCGAGCCCTCCTGGGTCGAGGACCCGGTGCCGCTCGACCAGATGGCGAGCCTCAGCCTGCTTCAGGCTGGCACCCCGCTGCGGATTGGCACCGGTGAAACCCTCGGTGGACTTGGCGCCTATAAGGCACTGATCGACTCGAACGGCTGTGGACTGGTGATCTACGATGTCTCCTGGAGCGGCGGCATCACGAATGCGCGTAAGGTAGCAGCCATGTCGGAGGCCGCCCATCTCTCTGTTGCCTTTCACGATTGCACGGGACCCGTCGTTCTGGCGGCAAGCACTCATCTCGCGCTTGCAACGCGCAACTGCTTCACTCAGGAAATCGCCCGCGGCTATTACTATACATGGTACAAAGATCTGGTGACTGAACTACCACCCGTAGTGGATGGCGCGATCACGGTACGCGAAGCACCGGGGCTTGGACTGGACTTACTTCCGGACCGACTCAGACGCGACGATGTGGCTATCCGCTGTTCTTCGCTGTAAGCGTGAGCCTTTTAGCCTTGTGCCTTGCTCTACCGCCTGGGTTAACGGCTTTGCAGTGGCAGGGTCGTTAGCTCAGAGATGGAGCCGCCGCTGAGAGACCCACCGGTATCGATAAAGGCTCTTCCCGGCCGATTGGCGAGCCCGATCCAGACTGGATCAGGACTCGCCACTCATGCGACCACGGGGTGTATCACAGTCGGGAAAGGCCGCACTCCGGATGTTCGCCGCGACACCAGCCACCTGAGTGATCAGGGATAGGTTCGGCGGCCACCAGGTCAGCCTTGTATTCGCCCACTGGTGGCTGATCAAAGAAGAGCTTCCTTGCCAATACCATCTTCGACCTCCGTCACACTGGTGCCGGGGGCGGACGCTGCCGTGCGATCACCGGCCGGGGCGTGTACATTCCTATTCAGTGACGTTGGGCGGCATTGTCAGTTGAAATGGGACATGCAGCCTCTCTGGTTGAGAAACACTGCAGCATGAGCAGCGCAGGCGCCGCGCCGTTGCCCTGAGCTGGGCAGATCGCCTCGGCGGCCTATACCGCTGCAGTGTGCCAATCGGTCCAAGGCTTGTTCATTCGCGGATACGACCGCAGGAGCGCAGCGCTTCGGAGCGTCGAGAGAATCTAGGTCAGCGAGCCAAGAGCTTCGATTCTGATCTCGACGGAGTGAGGAGCTTCGTCCAGCCAATAGGGCGTTGTCGCCGATCCCGAGAATATGATATCGCCGGCGTGCAAACGCATGCCGCGGCTTGCCTGGTCGGCAACCAGCCAACGCAGTGCATGAAGCGGGTTGCCCATGACGGTGCTGGTGACACCGGTTTCGACGACCCGCCCGTCGACCCGCACGTCAGCGGCAAGCTTTGATAGGTCGAGGTTGCGCCAATGATCGTTGGGCGGACCGACAACGAATGCAGCCTGGAAGAAGTCATCGGCGATCAAGGTCGGGAGGCCGCGGGCAAGCGGATCACCGTAGCGGTTAACAACAAGCTCGCAGCCGACAGCGCAACTTTGAATGGCATCCGTGAGCCGTTCGTCAGACAGGGCAGCTGGGTCGTCTATGTCTTTTCCAAGCAGCATAACGATCTCGCATTCGATCGCGAAGGGACGTGCAATGTTCCTGATTGCGCCGCCGATCGTTCTGTAACGGTCGGCCTCAAAGAGCCCGGCCCAGGTCGGATGATCGGTTCGTTGTGCGGCCTGTGTCTTTGATGTCGTGCAACCGATCTTATAGCCAACGCGGCGGTGACCCGTTGCAGCGAGCCCAGCGTGCACCCCGGCGAGCACGGCGTAGGCGGAGTCCGCGTCAGCGGGTTTGAGGGCTGCTGGAACCTCAGCCAAGCGAGAGGGACTAAGGCGTTGGTTGAGGAAAAACTCCACCTGACGGTCGAGCAACGTCGCTTGTTCTGCCATGTCCAAAGTTTACTTCTTAGAGGTGCCCGGACTCGCCATCATGTCGGTCCGAAATTCCATGGCGTTCTGGAAATGCGTGCGCACGGCTTCCTTCGTTGCTTCGACATCGCGCGATTTGATCGCCGCCACGATGGCGTCGTGCTCAGCCATAGAACGGCGCCAGCGCTCGCGCACGCGGGTGGTCCTCTGCCCCTTCTCAAAGCGGCGAAAAACCTGAACCATGGGCAAAGTGATAAAGAGCAGCAACGCCTTGAAGAACGGCCGACCGCTTAGCTCGGCGAGCTCCAGATGGAACAGAAGGTCGTCTTCGATTGTGCCCTTGCCGTCAAGGATGCGGTGCTTGACCTCGGCCGCCTTGGCCTCAAGGCGTTGGATCGCCGCATCATCCGCAGTCTCAGCGACGGTGGCGGCGAGCATCTCTTCGACAAAAGCACGGAATTGATAAACACTGTTGATGTCTTCTGTATCGATCGCAATGAAATCCGTGTCCATGACATTGGACAGGAGCGCGGTCAGTGCATCGCCACCGATGCCGGCAAGAAAGGTGCCGCTTTGCGGTACTGTGCGGATTAACCCAAAGGCCTCAAGCTTGGCGTAAGCCTTGGTGACAGCGGAACGGGAAACACCGAGTTGCTCGGCAAAACGGATCTCAGATGGCAGACGATCACCCGGCGAGAGGGCCCCGCTCCGGATCATCGCGTTGATGCGGTCGACAACGTCAGCGGAGGCATCAGGCTTTTCGCTCTTCTGTCGCCTCCCTCCGCTGACCTCGCTCAAGGCGAGACCCTTCGTGTCCATAGCTTTTCCTGAGGATGCCATTACCCGTCCTTAAACCAGGGCAGGCATAATCGCCTGCCCTGGCCTGTATAGTGCCTCTATTTCGCAGCACTCAGCGCCGCGATCTCTTTGTTTACAAGTACCATGAAGCCTTCGCCGAAGGAAGATCCCACCTCATCATAGACTGTCTTTGACTTTTCTTTGAAGCGCGCAACTTCCGTGGGCGAAACATCATTGACCTGCATGCCGTGCGCCTTAACATTCTCTACTGCTTTGCGTGCCATCTGCTGTGACACGCGACGCTCTTCATCACGGCCTTGGGCACCGCACTCCCGCAGCGCCTGCTGTTCTTCCGGAGCTAGCTGGTCGAACAGCTTCTTGGAGTAGAGTAGCGGAAGCGGGTTATACATATGGCCGGTCAAGGACAGGTACTTTTGGACTTCATAGATCTTGAGCGTATCGATATTAACGAGGGTATTATCCTGACCGTCGATCGCACCCGTCTCGAGGGCAGCAATGACTTCACCGAACGACATCGGCACTGCGGTGGCGCCGAAGGCCTTGAAGATCGCAATATGGATCGGGCTCGGCAGCACCCTCAACTTGCGGCCGGAGAGATTTTCCCATTTGGTAATGGGCAGCTTTGACATGGTCACATGCCGGAATCCATTCTCCCAATAGCCAAGGTTGATCAGACCTGCGGCTTCCAATTCCTTATTGATCTCGTTGCCGATCTTGCCGTCAAGCAGCTTATAGGCCTGCTCCTCGTTCTCAACGAGATAAGGCAAGTCGAATACGCCAGCCTTCGGCGCGATGCCGACGAGTGAAGAGGTGGCGGTAGTGACCATCTCGAGTGTACCGGCACGCAGAGCTTGCGTAGCCTGACCGTCGCTGCCGAGCGCGCCACCCCAGAACGGCTGCAGCTTCATCTTGCCGCCTGATTTTTCCGACAGGCACTGCGACATCTTCTTGAGGCCGGCTCCTACAGGGTGGATTTCCGTCACGGTGTTGGAGGCACGCAGTGTCCGGTTCTGAAACTCGGCATACGCCGAGCTTGTGACTGGCAGAGTGGCGATAAGAGCGACGGTTAACTTGGTGAACACTTTCATGGTCTTTCCTCCTTAAGTTATAGTTGCAAGTTAGTTGCGCAGCCAGCTTAATGGCTGCATGACAAGGTCCGGGAATAGTATCAGCATGATCAGCAGCAACGTTTGCGCTGTAACGAACGGTGTCACACCTCTGATCACTTTTCCCATCGGCACATGCGCGACACCGCACACGACATTCAGGACGATGCCAACGGGCGGCGTAATCAGACCGATTGCATTGTTCATGATGAACAGAACGCCGAAGTAGACTGGATTGATGCCCGCCTCGCGGACGATCGGCATCAGGATCGGCGTTAGGATCAGCACGGTGGGAGTGAAGTCCAATGCGGTCCCGATCACCCAGACGATAGCCATCATGACAACCATCAGAAGCAGGGGGCTTCCCATCAGCGGGCGGAGCAGGTCGGCGATCTCGCCCGGGATGTTGGCCTGAGTGATCAGCCATGCCGAGACAAGTGAGGCCGCGACCAGAAACATAACAGCTGCAGTCGTCTTGGCCGCCATGAGGCAGACACCAAAGAGCATTGAGAATTTGAGCTCTTTGTAGACGAAAAGGCCGAACACGAGCGCATAGGCGACAGCGATCACAGCGGCCTCAGTCGGTGTCGCGACGCCGGCTCGGATTGATCCGATCACAATGAGCGGCATCAACAGTGCGAAGAAGCCGTCGCGCAACGCAGCGAGGCGGCCGCGCATATCAATGCGCCCGGTGACAGCCATGGTCTCTTTGCGCGATACGATCGCCCAGGCAACGCCAATGGATAAGCCCATCAGGATACCCGGTGCGACTCCAGCCAGCATCAACTGGGGAATGGAAACGCCGGCCGCTACACCGAAAACGATGAATCCGATGGAAGGCGGTATGACAGGCGCAATGACGCCGCCGGCAGCAATCAGGCCGGTCGCGCGCGGCATATTGTAGCCCGCGTGGCGCATCATTGGAACGAGGATC
Organism: Microvirga sp. RSM25; assembly: GCF_044784385.1. Taxonomy (NCBI): domain Bacteria; kingdom Pseudomonadati; phylum Pseudomonadota; class Alphaproteobacteria; order Hyphomicrobiales; family Methylobacteriaceae; genus Microvirga; species Microvirga sp. RSM25. Next base: position 666,140 of record NZ_CP173040.1, read on the forward strand.
GAAGCCAGCGCTGCGGTGTCTGCGGCAGCCGAACCCGACATCGCTGCCATAAGGACGGCCGCGATCACCGCGACGTACCCTAAACCTCCGCGGAAATGGCCAACGCACGCGACAGCAAACTGAATGATGCGGCGTGACAGGCCGCCGGCGTTCATCAACTCGCCAGCGAGAATGAAGAAGGGCACGGCGAGCAATTGGAAGTTGTCTGAGCCATCAATCATGTTCTGCGCGATGATCTGGGTGTCGAAAATACCCAGCCAGACCATCAGAACGATGCCACAGAACATCAGCGCGAATGCGATCGGTACGCCGATGGCCATTGAGCCAATCAGGGACGTGAGGAAGATCAGGATCGTCATTCCGTGTGACTCCGTATCGCGCCAACTTCGTCGTCGGTGAAGACGCCGGCGAAGCGGTCCAATTCCTCTTTGTGCAAGCGGCCCGTCAACGCGCGGATGAGACGCATCATCGTGATCAGGGCGATGGCGCCGCCACTAAACAGACCGATGCCATAGATCCAGGCGTAGGAGATGCCGGTGATCGGGGCGTAGTTGGTGGCGTTGATACCAAGGGATTTCCAGGTTCCTGAGAGGAAGAGCACGCTGCAGAGCAGGACAACCGCGTCGCTCAGGATGAGGAGAAGCAGGCGGCTTTTGGACGATACGGACGCCACGAAGATCTCGACGTTGAGGTGGGCGCCGTCGTGAGCCACGGCCGCCGCTCCGATGAAAGTCAGCCATACAAAAGCGAAGCGCGACAGTTCCTCAGAAAATTCAATACCGGAACTGAATGCGTAGCGCAGGATGACGTTGCCGAACACCATCAGGAACATCACCGCGATCAGTGCGACCAGCACAACCTCGATGCTTCGCCACAATAAACGGTTTAGTTGTAGCATGATTTCACTCCCTCATTAGACACTAGATGCTAGATACTAGACTGTCAATGTGCATGGTGTAAAAGGAGGTGATGCACTTTCCGGTCACTGCTGGAGACCAGACGGAGGACGAGCTATGGCAGCCTTTGACGTGAATACTGGGGTCACCTTTGATCCGAAACGTTTTCTCGTTTCATTATTCCAAGCCGCCGTTGCGGCGGCCGACCCGGATCGGATTATTGCGACGCACCTGCCGCCAAAGCCCCGCGGGCGCACGATCGTCATCGGAGCCGGTAAGGGGGCGGCGCAAATGGCCGCTGCGCTGGAACAGGCTTGGCCGGGCCCACTCGAAGGAAGTGTTGTAACGCGCTACGGCTTTTCCGCGCCGACACAGAATATTGAGGTCCTGGAAGCTGCGCATCCAGTGCCGGACGAAGCGGGGTTGCGGGCATCGCAGCGCCTGCTCCAGCGCGTCAGCGGGCTAACCAGGGACGATCTCGTGATCGCCCTGATCTGCGGCGGTGGCTCGGCATTGCTACCGGCGCCGGCGACCGGGTTGACGCTTGCGGACGAGATCGCAGTCAACGAGGCTCTGCTTGCATCGGGCGCGCCGATCTCGGCGATGAACACGATCCGCAAGCATATCTCGGCAATCAAGGGCGGGCGGCTAGCAGCGGCGGCGTATCCGGCCAAGGTGGTGTCGCTGATCGTATCGGACATCCCGGGTGACAATCCAGCGTTGGTCGCATCCGGCCCGACCATACCGGACGGGTCTGATCGCAATGATGCATTGGCTTTGATCGGGGCTTACGGAATAAGGCTGCCCAGTGTCGTCATGACGCATTTGAAGTCGCCCGAGGCCAACGCGCCGCGGCCGGACGACCCATGTTTCGCGGACAATGAGGTGCATATCATCGCCTCCGCTGGGGTATCGCTTGAAGCGGCAGCGGCTGCATCACGTCGGCAGGGAATCGAAGCGGTGATCCTTTCAGATGCGATCGAAGGTGAAGCGCGCGACGTTGGTTCAGTCCATGCCGCAATCGCTCGTGAGGTTGCAACGAAGCAGCGCCCGTTCCGGAAGCCCGTGGTGATCTTGTCCGGCGGGGAAACGACCGTCACCCTAAAGGCTAAGGGTAAAGGAGGCCGCAACAGCGAATTCCTGCAATCCTTCGCGCTCGGTATTGCAGGCGTGCAAGGCATTGATGCCCTGGCGGCTGATACCGACGGAATCGATGGTTCGGAGAATAATGCCGGGGCTTTCTGCAATGGCTCAACAGTAGCTCGCATGCGCTCAGCTGGTATTGACGCGAAGGTAGCGCTGGCCGACAACAATACTTGGACGGCATTTCAGGCTATTGATGACCTGTTCGTGCCAGGCCCAACCGGGACCAATGTAAATGATTTGCGGGCGATCCTGGTTCGAGAGGCCGATATGTGTTGATCGAATGATCTAATGATCTTCACGAAGGTGGTGTAACATAGGGCGGTGTCGATCCTCGTGAGGAGGTGTGCGATGGAGGACATCGTTTGGCGTCCGGCGCATCTGACACCGGAGCAGATGGAGGAGCGCCGTCTGGCGGCCGCGAGACTGTTGGGGCAGGGCCGGTTCTCCCAGGCCGAGATTGCCCGGCAGCTGGGTGTCAGTCGCGCCAGTGTCTCCCGTTGGGCCGCCACCCTGGCTCAGCAGGGCCGGCGCGGATTGGTCACCCGCGTCCGAACAGGACGAGAGCCCCGGCTCGATGAGGCGGCCTGGGCCCATCTGGGACGGCTTCTGGATCGGGGCGCCATGGCGGCGGGCTTTGCCACCGAGCGCTGGACCCTCCAGCGCATCGCAGCGCTGGTCGAGCGCGAGTTTGGCGTTCACTACCATCCGCGCTATCTGGAGCGGCCGCTGAAGGCTCATGGCTTCAGCGTGCAGCGTCCCGCCACCCGGGCTAAGGAGCGCGACGAGCTCGTGATCGCGGTCTGGCCCAAGCGCGAGTGGGTTGTTTTAAAAAGAAGGCCCAGCGGGAAGGCCGCACGCTCCTTCTTTGGGACGAGACGGGTCACAGCTTCCGGGCCCGACCGGGCACCACCTGGGCGCGGCGTGGGATGACCCCGGTGCTGCGGCGCCTGAGCAAGCGGCGGGAGGTGTCGAGCATCGTGGCGATCACCCCAAACGGGCGGCTGTATGCCCGCCACTTCCGCACCAGCGTCACGAGCCCGACCGTGATCTCGGCCTTGCGGTATTTTCGGCGCAGAATCGGCACGCCGCTGCTGGTGGTCTGGGATCGGCTCAACGCCCATCGATCACAGGTCACCACTGCCTTCATCGCGGCTCATGCGCAGGACTTCGCAATCGCCTACCTGCCGGCCTATGCACCCGAACTCAATCCGGAGGAGCAGTGCAATGCGTTCGTCAAGCGAGCTATGGAGAATGCATTACCCGGATCCGTCGACGACCTGCACCGTCTGGTGCGTCTTGAGTTCGTCCGCCTGCAGCGACGACCCAAGATGATCGTCAGCTTCTTTCGACACGCAGGCCTCTCCGTCACAGGACATTCGTGAAGATCATTAATGCATCGTCTTGTTGGACTTCCTTCGAAAAATGGAGAGCCTCTCACGAAGCAAGAGGATCGCAATGCCTCACACGCTGGCACCGGCAGATTAACCGGAGGGTGACCGGGTTGAGGCATACGTAAGAGATGGAATTGATCCGTCTTCCTCGTTGCCCTCGCCTCCGCTTCCCGGCTGAAGTGATCAGCTATACCATCTGGTTGTACTTCCGTTTTCCCTTGGGCCTGCGCATGGTCGAGGAGATGCTCGCCGCCCAAGGCATCTTGGTTAGCTATAAGACCGTCCGGCACTGGGCGCTGAAGTTTGGCCAGAACTTTGCCAAGCAGATCCGCCGTCAACTTCTAGCTGCCCGCGACACATGGGACTTGGACGAGCCTGCCATCAGCGTGCAGGCCGGAAGCAGTGACTCTGGAGAGCCGCGGATCAACATGGGGTCGCGCTAGACATCTTGGTCCAGAGTGGCCGTAATGCTAAGCGGCCAAACGCCTACTACGGAAGTTGCTCAAGAAAAAGGGCATTGCTCCGCGCGTGATTATCACAGCTAAACTTGCCAGTTATCCCGTCGCGAAGAGGGCAGTGATAGAGGGCTTGGAGCACCGGCAGCATCGCGGCTTGAACAATCGCGCAGAGAACAGTCATCAACCGACCGACGACGGGAGCGCATCATGGAGTGCTTCAAGTCCGCCGCGAAGACCTTTATTACCGGCTGAATGTCGTGACCCTTTCGATCCCTCCCTTGCGCGAACGGCGCGATGACATCGCTCTTCTCTTCGCGCATTTCCTCTCCCGTGCTGCCAGACGCTTCAGTCGCGACATCCCGGCCATTGACGGCGCAACGCACCGTTACTTGATGAACCATCACTGGCCCGGCAATGCGCGCGAACTGGCCCATTTCGCTGACCGGGTCGCGCTGGGCGTCGCCGCTCCGGCGGCCTCTGTCTGCCAAATCGACCTGCAGGAACCCCTACCCAAGCGACTGGAGCGCTATGAGGCAACACTAATCCGAGAAACGCTTGCGGCCCATAATGGCAATGAGCAGGAAACGATCAAAGCTCTCGGCATTCCGCGCAAGACCTTCTACGACAAAATGCAACGTCATGGAATTAATCGCGCTGACTACCGCTTCAGCTGCGATGAGGATTGAAACCGTGGCGCTCGGGTGGGGAGCAAAGGCGTGTAGCGGTTTTGACGCGGAGAGATTTCAGGCGAGCACATGATCATGTGCTGCTGCGGGCGTCGCGAATACTGCAATGTGTCACGCGGCCTTCAGGGCGGTCGATGCAAACTCCTGCGCCTGCGCTTATTTCTTCCCTCGATCCAACAGCTTTTGGGGAGTAATCGGAATATGCTTGGCTCCTGCTGACATTTTACCGAATTCCTTTGCCGTGCCAAGCGCCGCCACATTCCCGCGCAAGGCGCTCTGAGTGTTGAGGTCATCGCCTATGGAGTCAAACCAGCGGAAGGTCCTGCCGGAGAATTCTGCGAGCGGCGAGTACGATGGTTCCGGCACAAATCCGGGAGAGGGATGAGAAAGTCGAAAGATCTGATGTAGACGTCGCCCAACGGGCTTTGGCGCAGTGGAGGTGTTGAGCACCCCTTAGAGGTGTCTATGATCACGCGCGAGAACGGGTCGTTTGCCGGCTCCGACGGCAGCGGCAGATGGGCTGCGATCGCCAGCCTTTTGACAACGGACAAATTGAACAATGGCGATGCCACGCCTGGCTCACACAGACCCTTGAGCACACCGCGCCTCCTTGGAGCGAGCCCGAGCGCGAAGCTCGAGGACTGATGCCTGTTCCACGGCGGATGAGACCCTGCAGTCTCGACGGGTCCGAACAGCCGACGCGATGGGCCACTTCTTCAAACGGGAGCGTCGTGGTGTCGATTAGCTCGATGCGCAAGCAGCGGCAGGGTTGTGGCGGAAAGGCTTCTGTAGAAGTATGCGGCGACATCTCGATTTGGCGGAGACGAAGGACACGCGATGATCTTACCGTTTGAGGATACGGCTCCGTCCGGCGCCGAGCTAACACCGTATGACGGCGCACATATGAAACTCTACATGCGCCTTCTCGATGCGGAGGCAGATGGAGCGGACTGGCGCGAGGCTGTGCTCATCCTCTTCGGCATCGATCCTGTGCGGGAGCCTGACCGCGCCAAACGTGTTCATGACAGCCATCTCGCGCGTGCTCGATGGATGATGCACACCGGCTATCGCCACCTCTTGCGCCGATCCGCAAACTAGATTCTGCTTCCTCGTGATGCCGCTGGTGCATCACGCGATGCATCGGCCGCGGCTTCCACTCCAGATTGCGAATCGGAATTGTTGTTCGCTCTCCATTCGTCTTGTCGGCGAGGAGCTAATGAATGAGGCCGGATGCATCCCAATGGCGTGTCGTCCGTCTCTGGACGATCGCGCCCTCATAGCGCCGGATGGCCTGAGGGTCGGTGCCTTCGCCGTTCATGAAGTGCGGGTCTTGTCCGAACAGCTCGTTCATGCTGTAGCCGGACAGGTCGACGAGCGCCTGGTGGCAAAATAAATCCTGCGGGGCGGCCTCCATTGCGCTCCCTGAGGTCATTCACGAAGGTGCGGAACTCGCCTGCGCGGGATGCAACGTACCACTCGGAACATGGAGCCGCTTCAAGGAGCGTATCCGTCAAGTGGTTCTCAGCAAGGTCGAGAGTAGTCGGGCCTCTCCGGAGAGAGCCAGCAGCGACATTCCGATTGATAGGCTAAATCCGCCCATTCGCTGACTTAGGCTTGAAAAAGCCGCCTCGGCGGGCGGCGTTGACGATCAGTGGGATGGGTCTAGGATCGGGGCGTGATGTTTTCCGTAAGGGCATCGCAGGTGCCCTGGCGGCGGTTTGGAAGAGGCCTCGGCTGAGGCGCTTTCGTTATGCCATGTCCTCTGCCCTACAGTTTTCTGAGACACCCTGTAAGCGGACGGGATCCGCAGAAGGGTGACGATGATGACAGAGATGATGAAGGAAGCGGCGGGTCCGGGCCGCGGTGGACGCATGTCGCGCCAGCGCAAGCGCGAGGCCGTTCTGCGGCTGCTGCGCGGCGAGGATCTGGACACGGTCTCGCGCTCCCTGGGCGTGACGGCCGCCACCCTCAGCGACTGGCGCGTGGCCTTCCTGGCGGCCGGCGAGGCGCTGGAGACCGAGCGGCTCAAGGCCCGGCTCGGCGAGGTGCTGCTGGAGCGTGAACTGCTGGAGGCCAAGATCGCCGGGCTGGAGAGCGGCCGCCCTTTAGCCCAGAGGAGGTCGAGGCGATGAGCCGGACGATCTCACCGAGCAGCGGCCAGCCTTATGGCCTGGCCCGGGTCTGCCGGATCTGGCGGGTGGCCCGGGCAAGCGTCTACCGCCATGGCAAACCGCAGCCGGACCGGCAGCGCCGTGGCCCGGTCGGACAGCTGTCCGATCTGGAACTCACCGCTCAGATCCGCTCCGTCCTGGCGGCGAGCCCGTTCCATGGTGAAGGCCATCGGAAGGTCTGGGCCCGTCTGCGCCTGAAGGGCATCCGCACCTCGCTGCGGCGGGTGTTGCGGCTGATGCGCGAGCATGACCTGCTGGCGCCGTCCCGGACAGGCCCGCCACGCGGTCCACGCAACCACGATGGCACGATCATTCCGGAGACCATCGACACCCTGTGGGGCACCGACATGACCACCGCCTGGACCAGCGAAGGACCCGCCGCCGTGTTCGTGGCGGTGGATCAGTACAGTGCTGAGTGCGTCGGCATTCACGCCAGTCGCCAGGGCACGCGCTTCGAGGCTCTCGAGCCGCTGCGCCAGGGTGTGCGTGAGCACTTTGGCGGCTTTGCTGAAGAGATTGCTTCAGGTCTGTCGGTCCGGCACGACCATGGCAGCCAGTACATGTCGCGGGCGTTCCAGGATGAGCTGCGCTTTCTCGGGATCGCGAGCTCGCCCGCTTTCGTGCGGGCGCCGGAAGGGAATGGCTGTGCGGAGCGGTTCATCCGCACGCTCAAGGAGAACCTGCTGTGGGTGCGCTGCTTCGAGACCATCGAGGAGATGCGCCAGGCGCTGTTGGCCTTCCGGGAGAGCTACAACTCCACTTGGCTGATGGCCCGGCACGGCTTCCAGGCCCCAGCCGCCATTCGGCATAAGCAGCTTCCAATCGCGGCACTCGCCGCGTAGGCTTCAACCCGGTGTCTCAAAAATACGGGCGGTACACATGCGATCTGGGATCAGGCAGACCGCGAGATGATTGCGCCGACGCGCCGTGCCCTATTTGTGCCATTTGTCTCTTTCAGCAAATCAGCCAAGTCTCGATCTGGGTGTCTTGCATCCATAGCTGTCGGCGGGCCCAGGACGGGCACGGATGAACTGCCCTCCTGGTCTTGCTTCTGCCGTTGGATGACGTCAGAGCGCTGCTCGAGCCAGTCGTCTCCAGCACCTTGAGCATCTCGGCGGGAACAGGGAGGAGCAGGTCCCCGCGATAACGATTTCGCAGTACCTGTCCAATGTGCTCAATGATGTATCTTGGAAGGTATGGCGCGCTTTGATCATCCGCGCGGCTATGCCTTCGGCCTTCATCCGCCCCCATATGCCCATCTCCGTCACCGTTCATCGGCGGCTTTGTCAGTTCTCGCGGACTGAACTCGTGACGGAGGAACGTGGTTTCACCGGAACCGTGCGGCAAAAAACTGCGCTCAGAGGAGCTCACTTTCGCGCCTGCAGGAAGAGAGCCTGCCGACTCCTACTCTGTTGCTTGTCAGTGCTGCTGTGCCCTCGCCGTCAGGCATCCTACCCGGTCTCGTCGAGCACCTTGCGGACGGCTGCGAGTGACAGGCCAAAGTGCTTGGCGACCTGACCCGGAGCGACCCCAGCCCCAAGAGCGGCCCGCACAGCCTTGCGTTGCCCCTCCTGCAGAGGCGGCAAGGACTTGCTGGATCCACGACGCCTGTCTGGCTTGGCAGGTTGAGGAGCAAGCCGATCGAGCGATAAGCGGGCTTGGCGTACCGCCGCGGTCAGTTCCGGCCGCTGTCTCTTCCCCGCTTCAAGACGGCCTCGCACCTCCTCCACAAGATGCTCGAGGCGCGCTGCCAATTGAGCGTCAGACAAGCTGGCAAGCCCCGACGATTGGGCAAAGGCTGACCCCGCCTCTGACGGTGTCGGGACGGTGAGTGTGACCTCGAACAAGTCGAGGGTTCTGGGGGAAGATTCCTTGTGCGGCATAGGCTGTATATGGGCATTCGGCCGCCCTGATCCAAGCTTGGCGGGTGTTCGTCACACGGTGGTCAGAGGCATCCGAGCGCTGCTGGCTGCGGTGGTTCGGGCTCATTTCCACCACTTCACGAACCCGTCCGGGGTCAGCTCGATCTCAGGCTTCGGCATTGTCCGCTGACCCTTGCGTTCCACGGCCTTGGAATCTCGGATTCTCCTGGACGCCTTTGGGATCGTGGGATCATCCAGGGGCTGAGTTTGGGCGATCGGCTCCGCGGAGCCGGGCGTCTTACTGGCCGTTTTACGGATCTTCCGCGCCGGCGGTGCGCCGTGCGTGTTGGCTGTTGGAGCAGCGGGTGCCGGACGGGACGGAACGACTGTCTTGCGTCCCGCCACCTTTGTGCTGGTTCGCTTTTGTCCAGCGCGGGCCACTGGCTCGGGGACAGCAGGCGTAGCGCCATGGCCAGGGATCGCGTCTCCGGGTTCCGCCATGTCCAAGCCAAACAAAGCCGAGATGTCGGCCGTCTCCAGGACCTTTCCGGCGTCGGCCGGCCGACTTGCGATTGGCAGCGCCGTGTCAAGGTCGGCCACCAGATCCTTCTCGTCCACCGCACGCAGCCGGAACAGAAGCTCGGGCGCCTCGTCGAGCCGGGCGCCAACGCCATACAGCACCGCGGCAACGTGCTTGCACATCGAGGCTCCATCCGGGCAGGTGCAGGAGAACCGGATATCCGACGGCTTGGGGAACAGACCTCTGTCCTGGCGACAGATCCGCTCCATCACCCCCTTGGAGAACCGGCCTTGCAGCAGTTCGACCAGGGAGTCGATGCCCCCCGCGCAATCCGCGCAGATCGACCGCCACAGTGTCGGCGCCAACGCCGTGATGCTGACGCTGACCTTGTAGATTGACGATCCACTGACCCTCGCCTTGATCTCCAGTGGTGAGATCTGAAGGTCGATCACCGCACCATTACGAACATAGGTCCGGCCGCGCGGCAGGCGGTTGTCGAAATCGCGATAGCTCTCCAGGTTGTCGCACCACGCCTGGCCCCAGAAGGTCCGGGCAATGGTGCGCCCCGCCAGGAGAATGGGGGCGACCGGGTGCCCTTTCTTGCGCAGCTTCTCGATCTCGCGCGCGGCTTGCTTCCGGCGCTCCGCCACCGGAACGTAGCGGGGCCATCCGTCCTCAAACTCTGGAGCCATCCACCTTACTCCGCCACGACCGATTTCAGATCGAGAGCCACCATGCGCAGCAGATCCTCGTCCTTCATCTCGGTCAGATTGATCTCGTCTCCACCAGCGAGCAGGTCATCCGATAGGCCCCTCTTCGCCTCGATCAGTGCGTCGATCTTCTCCTCCACTGTACCCTGACAGACGAATTTGTGGACCAGCACGTTGTTCTTCTGGCCGATCCGGAAAGCCCGGTCGGTGGCCTGGTTCTCGACCGCCGGGTTCCACCAGCGGTCGAAGTGGACGACGTGAGACGCCGCGGTCAGTGTCAGCCCCGAGCCGCCCGCCTTCAGGGACAGGACGAAGAACGGCACGGTCTCGTCCTCCTGGAAGGTTCGGACCAGCGCCCGGCGGTTCTTGACCGCGGTGTCGCCGTGCAGAACCAGCCCGCTCCGGCCGAAGATCCCGCCCAGATGTGCCGCCAGGGGCACCGTCATTTCGCGGAACTGGGTGAAGACCAGCATCTTCTCCTGGCGGGTAGCGACCACCTCGGCGATTGCGCGCAGGCGAGCCCACTTGCCGCTGTCCGCCTCGGCCCACTGGCCATCGTTGAGCCACTGCGAGGGATGATTGCAGATCTGCTTCAACCGCATCAGCGTCGCCAGCACGAGGCCTTTGCGCCGGATCCCGTCGGCATCCTGCAAGGCTGCGACCAGGCCCGTCACCGTCTCGGCATAGAGGGCAGCCTGCTTGCGGCTTAATGGGCACAGCGCCTTGACCTCCGTCTTGTCCGGCAGGTCGGTGATAACAGTCTTGTCGGTCTTCATCCGGCGCAGGATGTAGGGCCGGACCAGATCACGCAGCGGGCCATAGGGGTTGTGCGGTCGCTCCGCCAGGGCCTTGGTGGTGCGGCCGAACTCCTTGGCGCTGCCAAGCAGGCCGGGGTTGATAAAGTCGAAGATCGACCACAGGTCGCCGAGATGGTTTTCCACCGGCGTTCCGGTCAGGGCGATCCGGGCTTCAGCCTGCAGGGCCTTGGCGGCGCGCGTCTGCTTGGCGTTAGGGTTCTTGATCGCCTGCGCCTCGTCGAGCACCACGAAGCGCCAGGACGCTGTACCCAGCAGCGGCAGACGCAGCAGCGAGCCATAGCTTGTGATCACCAGATCCAAGGCGGACAATCCCTCCCCCGTCATCTGATTGAGGTCTTCGGCCGACGTCGCCGAGGGATGGACGATCTTTGCGTTCAGCCCGGGGGCGAAGCGCTCGATCTCCGCCGCCCAGTTGGCCAGCAGCGATGCCGGAGCCACCAGCAGGCTCGGCGTGCGTTCAGTGCTCTTCCGTTTCTGGATCAGCAGCAGTGACAGGACCTGGATCGTCTTGCCCAGCCCCATGTCGTCGGCCAGGCAGGCGCCAAGGCCAAGCCCGCTCAGGAGGTGGAGCCATTCGACACCCGCCTTCTGGTACGGCCGCAAGCGTCCCTTCAGGGCGGGGCCCGGATCAACACCGGCACCGTCGGGGTTGCGCAGCGCCCTCAGCGTCTCAGTCAGCCACGCTCCGGCCGTGATGTGCGACCAGTCGGCACCTGCGGCGGGCTCGTCGTCCCCGGTGGCCTCAGTGCCGGCCAACAGGCGCATGGCCTCGGCAAAGGTGAGCCCCTCCTGTTCGGCGAGCTCCTGCACCTCCTGGAAGCGGCGCATCGCACGGTCCAGACGCGGACGGTCGATCTCCACCCATTGGCCACGCAGCAGCACCAGCGTCTCGGTCCCGGCAAGCAAGGTGGCCATCTCCGCGGCGGTGAGCGGCTCACCCTCCAGGGTCACGTCCATATGGAAGTCGAGCAGAGCCTCGAGGCCGGTCCCAGACGGCGGCCGGGCGCCAATCGTGGCGGTGACCTGCGGGCGTGACGGGCGGCCCGCGCGCCAGTGCGCGGGCAGGCGTACGACCACGCCGGCGCTTTCCAGGTCGGGCACGCTGGTCAGAAGCCGTGTGGCCTCGGCCGGGCTCCAGCGGAGCGGATGAAAGATCTCCCCGGTCTCGACCATGGCCTTGAGCCAACTGACGCGCTCCGCTGCCCGCTGCACCGGCACCAAGAGCGACAGCAGCTTGTCTCGATCGGCCGCGCCGGCGTATTCGCGCAGGGCCTGGCTGAGCGGCACATGCTGGGCCTTGGCCTGGGCCGACAGGCGCGTGGTGTAGGTGGCCAGGAAGGCAAAGGGCCGTTCTGGGTCGCGGCGGTTCTCGGCCAGATTGAAGTGAACGCGGCCGATCAGGTTCCAGGCCGGGTTCAGTGTTTTGAGGAACGCTTGCAGGTCAGTGCCGGCTGCTGTGAACGACGCGGCAAACGCGGTGCCAAGGTCGACCCACAGCCCACGCAGGATATCGGAGGTCAAGTATTCCGCCCCTGGCATCATCGGGGCCGTCAGAACGAGCGTTGCGAGTTCGGCCTCGGGCGGCGGGGCAACGGTGGGCAAGATCGCGGTGGATAGCCCCTCTCCTGCTCCGCCCGACCCATGAAGACAGACCGCCTCCACATAGCGGACAGCGAAATCGCGCCACCAGTTGAGGGCGGGGGGCAAGGATCGGCCGATCTCGCCCGCTCCGAGTTGTAACAGCCCGTACCCGGTGCCACGGGCAAAGGCCCTGGCCAGCCGTGCCGCCACGGTGTCATCCAGGGTGGGCGCGTCGTTCGCCTCCTCCAGCAGGAGGTGCCCACGCGGTGTGAGACGCAACTGGATCCGGGGCATGATGGCTGAACGAGCTCCGAAGTGTTTCAATCCGCACTGCCCGTTTAACAGGAGCCGCAAGACCCACTGAACACGGCTGAGGGCCCTTCACAAGTAGCACGAGAATTCGCCGGGCCGCCGGTGCCGATCTGGTCCGGACCGCTGCCATTCCGCCTGATCGGGCACCACTGAAAGGAGCATGGCACCATGGCTCACGGGGATACCATAGATCCCCATGCTCCCCTTCTCGTCCCATCGGCATCACCCTGTCGCGACATGATCGTCCTGTCCCTCGGCCGGTGTCTCGGAGGCACGTCGCAGGATCCCGCGCCGCCGATCATACAGGGGCATGATTCTATCTGGTGCCACTGCGTCCGGCCAGAAGGTAAAGCCAGCGTGCTGCTGCAGGAACGGATCCCGTCCGCAACCCGGGACCAGGCATTCCCGCCTGCCCTTCGGGCACTGCGAGAAGGAGCAGAGCCGGCCGCGATAGGCGTTCACCTCTCCTTGCAGGATGAAGATCTCGACCTGATGGTGAGCAATCCCGATCTGCTTTTCCTTGAACAGTTGGTGGAGGGCCAGGCTGCGGGCCCGATTGAGGGTCGGGAGCGGGTCCAGGCGATCGAGCCACACCGCCAGATCGATATCCTTGCATTCGTGCCAGACCGGAACGTCCCAGTATCGGAAGGGCTGAAAGCGCGGCACCTCTCGCCACAACGGCCGGGCAACCGAGCCGATCAACGCCACCGCCTCGACCTCGGCCACCCCGGCGAGCGCGGCCGTCACGGCATCAGCCGCCAGGCGAAACTGCGCCTGCCGGTCCAGCATCTGGCGGTCCTGTGCGGCAATCTCCCGGCGTGTGGGTCGTCTCATGGTCAAAGCCGTTTCAATCGAGCGTCGAAACGGAGAATGGGGATCGGAATCGACTCCAGCCGGGTCGAGATCGAGCCCTCTGCCGTAACTGGGGCATTTTCGGGGGCAGGGATTGAACGAAGCCGCTGACGCGGCATTTGGTGCCCGGGGATGCGGATGATGCTTCTGTTTTGAAGGGTTGCGGCTGGTGAAGCGCAATCCCGGAACAGGAGATCAAGATGGTCGAGATGAGCCCTCTGCGCCGTCGCATGATCGAGGACATGACGGTCCGCAATCTGTCGCCCGCCACGCAACGATCCTACATCCACGCGGTAGCGAAGTTTTCGCGCTATTTCGGCCGGTCCCCGGCTCGGCTTGGCCTGGAAGATGTCCGCGCCTTCCAGGTGCATCTGGTGGCGAAGGGGATCTCATGGTCGGCGCTGAACCAGACGGTCTGCGCGCTGCGGTTCTTTTACGGCGTGACACTGGGCCATGCCGAGATTCCGGAACGGATTGCCTATGCGCGCTTGCCCCGCAAGCTGCCCGTGGTGCTGAGCGCGGATGAGGTTGTCCGGTTCCTGGAGGCGGTGCCCAGCCTGAAGACGCGCACCGCGCTGACCACGGCCTATGCGGCGGGCCTCCGTGCCTCCGAGACCGTCGGCCTGAAGGTCGGCGACATCGACAGCGAACGCGGTGTCATCCTGATCGCGCACGGCAAGGGCGGCAAGGACCGATACGTCATGCTGTCGGCGCAGCTTCTGCGCATCCTCCGGGTCTATTGGCGGCTGGCAAAGCCCAACGACTGGCTGTTTCCCGGTCGTGACGCAACCGCGCCAATCGATGTGCAGGTTCTCTATGCGGCATGCCGCTCGGCCTGTATCGCCGCCGGCATCGACAAACGCGTGACGGTCCACACGCTGCGGCACAGCTTCGCCACACATTTGCTCGAGAACGGAACCGACATTCGCATCATCCAGGTTTTGCTCGGTCACAACAATCTGTCGAGCACGGCACGCTACACGAAGGTCTCGAACGGCCTTATTCGCCGCACGCAGAGCCCGCTCGACCGTCTGAGGCTGGAGGTTGTTCCCCCAAACTGAGCCGGCGTCGTCATGTCGGCAAGACTGGAGGTGGCGGACATCATGCGTCGCCACGGCGAGGCCTATCGGCAGGCCCAGGAGGGGCATCTCGGGCGGGTCGAGCGCCGCACGATGAGCGCGATCGAGCTGTGCCGGACAGCCGCTCTCGGGGGCCATCTGGAGGGATGCCCATCATGCAGGACAATCCGCGTCTCCTACAATTCCTGCCGCAACCGGCATTGCCCGAAGTGCCAAGGACAGGCCTGTCGGGATTGGCTCGCGGCGCGGCAGGGTGACCTCCTGCCGGTTCCCTATTTCCACGTGGTCTTCACGCTGCCGGCGCCGATGGCCGGCATCGCGTTTCAGAACAAGGCCGCCGTCTATTCCATCCTGTTCAAGGCCGCGGCTGAGACGTTGCTCACCATCGCCGCTGACCCCAAACATCTGGGGGCGGAGATTGGACTCGTCGCGGTCCTGCACAGTTGGGGCCAGAACCTGCATTATCATCCGCATGTCCATTGCATCGTGCCGGGCGGCGGCCTGCCGCCTACCGGCTTCGGGCGTCGATCCGGGGCCGCGCAGTGGATTGCGTGCCGGCCCGGCTTCTTCCTGCCCGTGCGGGTCCTATCGCGTCTGTTTCGTCGGCTGTTTCTACAGGACCTGCAAGCCGCCTATGACGCGGGCAATCTGAGCTTCTTTGGCGACCTCGCCGGACTGATGGCGCCCGCCGCGTTCCGCCGCCGGCTGGCAGAGGTCTGTCATGTCGAATGGATCGTCTACGCCAAACCGCCCTTCGGTGGCCCCGGGCAGATGCTGACCTATCTCGGCCGCTACACCCATCGCGTCGCCATCGCCAATTCTCGGCTTGTCCGTATGGCCGACGGCAGGGTCTCGTTCCGCTGGAAGGACTATCGTCATCGCGGCAAGGTCAAGGTCATGACGCTCGATGCCCACGAGTTCATCCGGCGCTTCCTGCTGCACACCCTGCCGGACGGCTTCCACCGCATCCGACATTACGGCTTTCTCGCGAATGGCCATCGCGCCCAAAAGCTGGAACTGTGTCGCAGACTGCTGACCATCACGGCGCAAGAGAGCGCCGCCGACACCACGCATGATCGGCCCGCCGCAACTCCGGCCAGCCGGTGCTCCTGGTGCGGCCGACAGATGGTCACGTTCGGCATCTGGCGATGTGGGGAGGTGCCTCGCCGTCCCGTCTGGAGCGACAGTTCATGAGAGGATCAACCGCTTGCAGCATGGCAATGACCGAGCCGACTGCCATGTGCGCCGGCCTGCATCTGTTTGCACCCCGTCCCGGAGCGGGAAAGATCCGGGTGCTCTCCGGTGACCGGGCCGGCCGTATTCAACGCGATCATCGGCACCGGGCCGTCGCCGTCGGCACCATCGGGCACACGGATCGCGTTCCACATGCGGTCCGTCCGGCCCTCGTCGAGCACCTCACCTCACCAACCAGCCTACAATCCCCATAGCGCCATCCCCGTCTCGCGGCTTCGCTCAATCCGGCTTCAATGAGGTCCTTCCGGATGAGGGCCTTCACACGTTCCGTCGCGACCGGACCTCACAGAACCCTCCAGATTCCGCCAAACGGGCATTCGTGATTCAATCCAGGCATGAGCGCGCCCAGTGGTTCCGCCCAGCCCCTGTCCCAGAAGGCCCTGCGCCAGCTGGTCTCCGATCTGGCCGGCAAGATCGATCGACTGGAGCAAGAGGTCGAGCAACTGCGCCTCGACAACAGCAACCTGCGCCTTGAGAACCAAGCCTTGAGGGACGAGATCGCCCGGCTCAAGCACCTGCCACCGCGCCCGCCGTTCAAGCCCTCCGGCATGGACAAAGCCACCCAGGCGCGCCCAGCTGGTTCAGGCTGGCGTCCCGGGCGCGGCGCCAAACGGGATCGGGTCACCCGCGAGGTGACGATCTCAGTCGAGGTTCCACCCGGCTCGCGCTTCAAAGGCTACAAGTCGGTGGTGCGCCGGGACCTGGTGCTGGTCGCCGAGGTGGTGCGCTACAAGCGGGAACGCTGGCTCACGCCGGAGGGCCAGACCCTCATCGCGCCGCTGCCGGCGGGGATCACGGGCGGGTTCGGACCCGGCGTGCGGCGGTTCTGCCTCGCTCTGCACATGCAAGGCCAGGTGACCACCGAGCGCCTGACCGATCTGCTGAACGGCATTGGCCTGTCGATCTCGAAGCGGGAAGTCGTGCGCCTGCTCACCTCAGATCTGGAGCTGTTCGAACAGGAAGACCGCGCGATCCTGCAAGCAGGCCTGACCGCCTCGCCGTACCTCACCGTCGATGATACCGGTGCGCGCCATGCCCGCCGTCCTGCGGTGACCACGCAGATCGGCGGTGAACGCTTTTGCGTCTTCCGCACCAGCCGATCAAAATCGCGCCTGAACTTCCTGTCGCTGCTGCGGGGTGGGTGCGAGGACTACGTCGTCAACGAGGCCGCCCTGAACTATCTGCGCCGGCAGCCGGTCGAGGCCGCCGTGATCGCCCGATTGACGAAGCTCCAGGGCAGAGTGTTCAGCTCGCAGATGGAGTGGTGGCAGCATCTGTTGCAGTGCTCAATCAACATCTTCGACCGACCCCTGCTCCAGACGCTGGACGAAGCTGCCACCTGGGGTGCGCTCCGCCATCACGGGCTGATGGAAAACACGGTCGTGGTCTCTGACGATGCGGGGCAGTTCCGGGTTGCTACGCATGCGCTGTGCTGGGTTCACGCCGAGCGCCACCTGCAAAAGCTGATGCCGGCCTCGCCGAAGCAGGCCCAGGCGGTGGAGCTGGTCCGCGAGGCGATCTGGTGCTTTTACCGCGGCCTGAAGCTGTGGAAGCAAAGCCCCGCACCGGGGTGGGGAGAGGGCCTTCCGGCAGCAGTTCGACAAGATCTTTGGTCTGCGCACGGGCTACAAGGAGCTCGACGAGTTGCTGGCCCGCCTGGCGCGGCGTAAGGCCGAGCTGCTGCGGGTGCTCGAGCGGCCGGAGATCCCGCTGCACACCAATGCCTCCGAGAACGACCTGCGGGCCTGGGTCATCAAGCGCAAGATCTCCGGCGGCACGATAAGTGCGGATGGCCGGGTGGCCCGGGATGTGATGCTGGGGCTCTCGAAGACCTGCCGCAAACTCGGACTGTCGTTCTTCGCCTATCTTGGCGACCGGCTCGGCCTGAATGGGGATCAGCCGAGAATTCCGCCCCTTGCCGACCTCGTCGTCCGGTCAGCCTGAGGCCCCCGGCCCCCAAAACTGCCCCGATGACCTAGGAGCCATGATGCTGCCTCATAAGCTAAGCTATTGATGAACAACAGCATAGATGCAAGAACGGAAGCGAAGCAAGGCATCACTACGATGTGACGGATGAGTTCAAGCTGTCTCTCAAGGCTGCATCAGCACCGGGCTGAAATGGTCCCCTGCTCCACTTGGACCAACCGCGGACAGGATCCTCATTGAGCGGCAGTCGAGCCGCTAAACTCTTTGTTCTTAAGCCATTTTTGCCAGTTCTGGGCTGGCTTCTTAACAAAATGACCTGAGAAACAGGTTCCAGCGATCAGATTAAAGTGTTCCGATCAATGTACAAGGGGTCAAGGCAACTGCTTGGTCAGCAACGTACGTAGTAGGGCTCATGTTCCAACTCAAATAATGGCTCGTCAGGGTTGGGATAGCGAGCCAGTTCCAACCACTTGTGCCGGAGGTGTATGCTCTTGAGCGTATACCTCCGGCTCTGCCAGCTCATTATCCGTCTTTCGTTTGCCAGAACGCTGAGCATCTTTGCTATCGAAGGTCCAACTAAGTTTGATCTACAAGCTCCGCACTCGGTACGGTTGTCTCAGACGCACCCTCCCAAATCGCTGCATTTTGCGTCATGCTGATTTTCTCCCATCAGTGGCAGCTACGCGAAGAAGAGCCATGACCATGGGCCCAACCGAGAACTTACCCTCTCGCGCCCTTTCCGTGAGATTTCGCAAGTAACCTCCAGCGCTCACGATCATCTCAGATCGCTGAAGGATCGCGGCAATCACGATTGCGGCGTCTTCATCGCCCATGACAGCACAGGCGTCTTCCCAGGCTGACGGGCTGATCCCCAATGCACCCCTCACCACGCCTGCCGCAGTGATGAGTTCGCGCCAGGTGGAGATTCCCTGCCCTCCCTTGGTGTACATCGCGATGTCCGGACAGGCCTGCAGGACTAGGCCCAAGGAAAAGGCTCGGATGGGAGGCTTGTTGGCTTCAGGCTCTGGCGCCGGAGTTTCTTCCAGCTTCTTCCGGAAGCTTTGCTCAGAATCTAAAAGAGGGTTTGGGTTTGAATTCTGATAGTGACGCTCACTATGAGACTCATTGGCGCTCATATCTTGAGGCTTCAGCTGCGATTTCAGCGTATTATCCACATTGGCCCAGAGAGTCCGCAATTGGGCCGTGATAGCTTCCAGAGCCATGGTTTCGGCGTTGCGGGGCGGCGTCACATTCAAAGCATTGAATCGCGCCAGGAGATCGCTCCATGGGCCAGCAAGGTCCTCCTCGAGCGCTACGGCAATCGTTTTGCCAATATCACGTCGTAGGATGGTAATTTCTTCGCGCAGGAAGTACCGGACTTTCCTCTCGGCTTGCGCTTGCGCGGCCAGACTTTCGAACTCGGCGGCTCGAGCGACCAACGGTGAGAGGTCGAACCCGAAGGCCCGCTCAATTGAGCCCTCCTCCCCTTTCCGGGCATAGCGCTTCCCATTTGGGCTGTCGCGACGGATTACTAGGCCCGCTTGCACGAGAGCTGCCAAGTGGCGCCGCAAGGTCGCCGGAGACATGCCATTAGCTCGGAATGTCAGGGCTTTGTTGGACGGAAACACGATCAGGTCTGACCCGAATTGCAGGGTTGTGTCCTGATGGAAGGTGAGAAGAGCGTTGAGCACGCTCAGGGCCCGATCAGAGATTCCAAGCGCCGTCTTGGCCTCACGGAGGTTATCAAAGACCTTCCATTTTTGGGCGATGGCGTTGGATGGGCAGGACTCGGAAACCGCACGCGCGGCAACCATCGCGAGAGAAAGCGGCCGGCGGCCGAATGGAGTCGTCGACTGATGGGAGGTCATACGTCCCCCCACCTGGTTTGTGAACGGCGTGCTGAAAAATCCATAGTTCGGGCCCTTCTTTGGGCCGCGCGTGTCCGTTCGTAGAGATCGCTTGATCTCTCCGTCGTGAGGCAAAGCACCAGCGTACGGAGAAACGACATCTCCGTTGACACCGGATTCGGTGTATGAGACTCTTCGGGTGTTCGCTGACCGAAGGGTCTCAATCGAATTCTACGGCCTCCGTGAGTTGGCGCTCTCGGGGGCCGTTGCTTGTCCTAGGTCAATCGCGCGGGTTGCTCCTGTCTTGGGTTACGGTTTCGGCCCGGCTTGGCCGAAGGACTCGGCAAGCCGAAGCCTCCAGATTGCTCCACAGTGTCGCTGCGGAAGCAATTTGAATAAAAGAAGCGGACAATTTCAGCAGTGGTTTGCAGAGTAACCTCCTCGACGAGAGACTCCAAAGCATTCAGCTTCAGATCGAGGGCTAGTGTTTTACTCCACGTAGATTTCTTGCTGTTGATGGTGTCCCGAGCACGCGCGAAAGCATCAGGCGCGACGGCGAGGAAGCCGATCGATCCATCTTTACCTCGGCCGGTCGATACGATGACTTTACGTCCTCGTCCCAGACCAAGCATCGCAACATGCCCTTCTTCAAACGATGCGAACTGCATCGTACTCTCCTAATGAGGGCAAAGCGGGAGTGTTCACCGAACCGGTGTCCTTGACACTTAGCTTGTCGGGATGGCATAAAGAGAGGGTGCAAACTACTCTTCAGATGCCGATCCCTCGGTATCTCAAAGGCCCTCGAAGGTGGCACTTCGAGGGCCTTTTGCTTTGCTCAGTTAATTCGTTGTGTTGTCCTCCTTACGGACAAATACCGTCACGAGAGCCTCTTGGATGGCCTCTTGCCTGGTCTTGAAGCGGCCGGTGGCAACAGCTTCATCGAGCGCCGCTCCAACCACTGGCGGAATCCAAACGTTTGTCTCGCGATAGCCCGCCTCCCGACGGGACTTCCGCAAGCGCTGAACAGCTTCCGCCACCTTCACATCCGGCATGAGTCTCATCCAGTTCTCGTGACCTTACGAGTAAAGAACGATTCTCCGTATCAGTGGAGTCGGAATGCAAGATTAATTCAAAATGCAAGCGGAATCCGTTGGAAAACTTTCGCGCATGGCTACGAACGCTACGAAGAATTAAGACTCTTTGTGCGGCTGCTTCTTGAATTCGACGTAAAGCAAGCTGAGTTTCTGCGCGATAAACTGCCCAAAGTCTGGCTCGAGTTTGTCGTTCACCACGAGGGTAGTCTTCCCAAGGCTCTGCGAAATCCTTGCGACTGGCTTGCCATCCGGCGTGTGCCATGTCTCCGGTGGCGTTGGGCTTGTCCGCTTTGTTTTGAGAGCACCGAGAAGAACCTCGAAGCGTTGGTCGCTAGATGCGGTCTCGAATGCAAACGACTCGATTGCCGTGCGGGCACGCTTCAGTGCATCCTTACTCTGCAGGGTTTCTGCAAGTTCATCCCAGCGGACCCGGCCAACGCTTGGTGCAGGACCGATTGCATTGGCAATATCCCCGGGTATCTTCTGTGCCAGCGAAATCAGGCGTGAAAGGGCAGCTTTGTCGACCGAAAGCGCGGACATGATGATGTCGCGCGTATAACCGTTCTTCTCAAGCGTGTGCGCAAAGAGCGCCTTCTCAAGGAACGAGAGATCTGAGCGCGAGCTGTTCTCCTGCCCTTGCGCAACGACAAGCTGTGTATCCGTCAGCTCACGTACGACTGCACGGACTTTGCGGCTAAGCGCGGCAACCGCTCTCAGCCGCCGATGTCCGTATGCGACTTGATAGCGCTTTGAGTCTTTTGGGTGTGGGCGGACCAGAATAGGGACGAGCTGCCCCTCTTTTTCGATCCGTTCCTTAAGAAGTGCATCCTCCTCAGGGTCGCTGCCCATCCGGTCGGTAATAAAGGCAGGGTCCACCAGCGAAGGATCAATTTCGACAACAGCAGCCCCAGCACTGAGCTGTTGCTCGATCTCCTTAGCGCGTTCCGCTTGGGACGCAATGCGTTCAAGCGACTGGCCAATTGAGCCGAACGCACCCGTCTTCGTGATTGTCGGTGCTGAGCTCGCCCTCATAGGCGGAACGGAATTGTTCGTTCCGGTGCTCTCTTTCGCAGGAACGGCGATGTCCGGGACATCAGGACCAACTATGTTAGCAAGAAGATTTTTGCGTGCCATCACACCCTCCCCCAGGCTCGCTGGACCAGAACCTCTATTTCTGAGTTCACCATGTCCAGCGCCTCAATCGCACGGTCATAAGTTGACCGCGTAAACTGCTGTCGATCGACCTCATACAGTGTCTGTTTGGTAATACCTGCATCAGCGATTGCCGTGCTCTTCACCATCGGATGGGTTAAAACTCGCTGGCCGAACATCGAGCGCATGAAACCAACCATCTGCGTCTGGGGACCGTCACCAGGTTCGTAGCGGGTGACTAGATAGCGGAGCCAATCGTGCTTGGTATTGCCCCCAGCCCGCGCGACGACGTCCAGCAGCTCGCGCATCATGATGAGAAACTGGTTCATCGACATCACGTCGAGCATCTGTGGGTGGACCGTCAGCAGAACTGAGGTCGCGGCGCAAATTGCGGAAAGGGTGAGAAAGCCCAGCTGGGGTGGGCAGTCGATGACAATGATGTCGTACCGATCCGCCACGGACTCGAACGCACTGCTGAGGCGCGCGAAGAACATCAAGTCCTCGGCTCCTCGCCCCGTAAGCGCTTTGGGCGTCTCATGCTCGAATTCCATGAGTTCAAGGTTGCCTGGCACCAGATCGAGGCCCGAAACATACGTTGGCCGGATAATGTCTGAGAGGGCTCGCCGCTCCTCGTCGTAGCGAATAGCGCCATAAATCGTCTCGTTAGGACCGACGTCAAATTCAGGCTGCTGCCCAAACATGGCGCTTAAGCTCGCTTGGGGATCAAGATCTACAGCGAGGACTCTGTAGCCACGGAACGCGAGATACTGCGCAAGATGAGTAGAGGTGGTCGTCTTGCCCGAGCCGCCCTTAAAGTTCATGACCGAGATCACCTGCAGGTGCTCGGATCCGATTCGATGCGGGACATATCGGCGCTTGGAGCGCATGTTCGTGTCGAGATACGCCCGGATTGCGTTCATATCATCGAGCGAATAGAATCGACGCCCAGTATTCGAGACCTCCGGGTCGCCTGCCCTACCCTCTTGAGAGATCTGACGCAGGTAGCCGTCATTCACACCGATGAGTTTCGCGGCCTCTGCGGCGGAGAAGCGCCGGATTGTTTTCGATGCTGTCGGAGGGAACAGCTCGAGACGGTGCGCACGCAGGCGCTTGGTAAGTTGGTCGGTGTCGGCTGCAATCACGTCACGGATGTCATCCTGCTCACCAGACCGTAATTGAGCCTGCTCAACTGCCGCTTCCATTCTCATCTCCGCTTTGATGTCCAACTTCGATTTTTGCGCTAGTTCTGGAATAATTCGAAGTTGATACTCGCGTAAACAGCTTAACCGCTGATTAAGAGGTGTGACTGCATTTCGCTGAAGCGAGTTGTACACGTACAACTATGCCGGCCCGATTCGATTGCAGACATGTTGTTACAGCGCGTGTGGAAGGCGCGAAATCAGCCTATGCAACAAGGTTCGATTGCCATCAGGAACAGTTGTACATGTACAACTAGATCCCCGCTATTCGTGGTTGGGTCCTTCCCTACCGCGCAATCATCTCGATTGAGCATTTTTGGAGCAATTGGGGCACTGCAGGCCGTTAGAAGCGTGACTTAGCGCGTTAGTTCTCAGCGGCTCTTAGCGAACCTCACATGTCTGGAATGGCTCAGGAAGGATTGTGCCTTTCAAACAAGGAGAACCTCTAGATACTGCAGTTCTCTTCCTGGTGAGGGACCACGCACACATCGTTGCTGTTAGAACGAATCTCCCGCGAGCAGTTTCATACTGCAACACCCTAAGAACCGGATCCACCGACCACCTACAAGTGGGTCAGGAGGAGCGGGGATCGGGCGCTCGTGCGCAACAGCGGGCGGGGATCAGTTGTACATGTACAACTCGGCACACGAGCTGGGCTCAAATGAGATAGTAATCGGCACTAGTCTTAGAGTTGCCTCAACTCGATGCAGAACAAACGCTCTCTGGCAAGAATGGGGAGGGGACCCCTGCCGCGCACTCTCGGGTCGATCCTGCTCCTTCCGACCTAAGCAGCCGGCGATTCTTGATCCTTACTATCGGTTAGATCGGCAAGCTCTTAATGAACTGTCGAGATCTATCGCCGTCGTGAATCCATCCGGCATAATCGATTCCGCCTTTGAATTGGACGGCCTCGTGCATGAGCGTGACACTGGGGTATGCCTCACGACAAGATCCAATATCTGGTACTGGACCGCCGCGACCCAGGCGCCAACATAGCCCGATTTTATGTACTCTCAATCGAGGCGAGCCTCTTTGGTGACGTCGCGTTGATCCGTGAATGGGGTCGGATCGGGACCGTAGGACAGCGAACGACTGAGCTTCACGAGAGCGAGGGCAGCGCCATGGAAGCCCTTGAGGTATGGCTACATCGCAAGCAGAGGCGGGGCTATGTCGCCCGATCCGGTGGAAGATAAGGTTTTACCCAGCGGACCTCCTAGCATCCAATCGGCTCCCTCCCCTCGGTACCGATCGTCCCTTGGTCCCTTGTGCCTCCAGCAAGGGCTTAAGGTACTGGCGGCACTCAAGCCTGAACATGAGGCCGCTATGAAGCGCGGAACCTTCACCCACTCCATGCTGGATCTGTGCGCAGCCCCTCCCCTCACCCAGCAAGCGCTCGAGTTCTTCGGCTGCTTTGGCGACTGATCTATCCGGCCGTCCTCTCATGGGCGGTAGCATCACGGAGGCCCTTGGGATCAAGATCGGCCATCACATCCTCACCCGCCGGCCGACTGGCTGTACCGTCATCCTCTGCGAAGACGGTGCTGTGGGCGGCGTGGACGTGCGCGGCTCTGTCCCTGGCACCCGAGAAACTGATTTGCTCGATCCGACCAATGCCGTCCAGCACGTCCAGACCATCCTGCTGTCAGGCGGCAGCGCCTATGGGCTGGAGGCCGCCACTGGCGTGATGCGCTATCTCGAGGAGCGCAAGATCGGGTTCAAGTTGCGGGCGGGCATGGTTCCGATCGCCCCCGCGGCCATTCTGATGGACCTCAGCGCAGGCGACTTCACCGTCCGCCTGGATGCCGAGGCCGGATACCAAGCTTGCCTCGCCGCAGCCTCACGCCCAGTCCAAGAGGACAATGTCGAGATAGAGGCGGGAGCAACGGCGGGTAAGCTGTTCGGGCCAGCCTTTGCGATGAAAGGTGGCCTCGGAACAGCCAGCCATCGGGTACCTGGTACGGATGTTGTCGTTGGCGCCATCGCCGCCGTGAACGCCGTCGGCGATATCTACCATCCCGACACGCGCCAGATCCTTGCGGAAGCTAGACAGGAGGAGGGGCGGGGCTTCCGGGACACCATGGCGGCGATCATGGGCGGCTACCGCGTTGTCACATCGGCAGGCAGCAATACGACGATCGGGGCAGTAGCCACCAACGTGCCGTTCAGCAAGGTCGAGATGGGCAAGATCGCCCAGATGGCCCTTGATGGCTTCGCCCGCAGCAGCAATCCCGTGCACACGACGTCGGACGGTAACACGATCTTTGCGTTGTCCACGGGCAAGACCTCATCCGTCCGCGCCGATGTCTCCGCCATTGGAGCGATCGCTGCCACCGTACTGGCCCATGCTGTGGCCCGTGCGGCGGTGCAGGCCGAGAGCCTGAAGGAGCATCAGCTTCCAGCGCATAGAGACTACGTGAAGGGGTGAGTTGAGTTCATCGGCCCGATCTCAGGGGCGGCGAGGGGAGCCCGCTTCCCTCGCCTTGGACTCCATCTATCAGAGACGCCTGGACGATGTCCTAGACGGGCTTTGGCACGGCCAGCCCAGCCTTTCGCGCCCGGTCGAGTTGCTTCTTCACTGACGAGGCTGACCATGTGAGGCCGCCGCGTGGGGTTCGCTCCCGCATGCGTTCGAGTTGTGCTCCGATCTCCCGCAATGAGAGGCTTGGGTCGGTCATGGCGATGCCGGCAATCAGCGTCATGAGCCGATCCTCCGGGTTCTTGCGTGGAGCAGGCTGGAGGAGGGCAGGGTCCGCCATGTGCTGTGAGACGAGCTTGCCGACCGCGCGGCGCAGCCGAGCCGCGGTCCACGCTTGCCCGCTGTCGGCGAGCACGCGAACAACATCCTCCCACGGGTGCTGCGGACGCATGCGGCGCACCGTCGGCATCCATTGGTCCGCGCCGGCAATCAGATTGTCCACGTAGATCTTCTCCCGGGCCAGAGCAATCTTGCGGATGGCCTCCGGCTGACGTTCACGCATCCCCGGGTTGCCCGGCTTCTTGCCTCGCGCCTTTGCCGCCTTGATGCCGGCCCGCGTCCGCTCCGAGATGAGGGAGCGCTCGAGCTGAGCGACGGCACCGAGCACCTGCAAGGAAAATATACCTTGTGGGGTCGAGGTGTCGATGGGGTCGCGCAGGGACCGAAAATGCGCCTTCCTGGCCTCTAAGGTTTCGATCACCTCAAGAAGATGGCTCACTGAACGCGCCAGGCGGTCCAGACGTACCACGACCAGGACCTCACCCGGCTTGATCTCCCGGATGAGCCGCGCCAGCACCGGCCGGGCTCGGCTTGCCCCAGATCCGTGCTCCTGGTGGATCTCGGCGCAGCCGGCAGCGCGCAGTTCGTCGAGCTGAGCATCGTGCGCCTGATCCTCAGTAGACACGCGGGCGTAGCCAATTAGGCGCTTCCTGGAAGGGGAGGGGGCCATTAATGGTTGTCAATTTTCGAAGTTGATTGCACTCCAAATGCCTTGTTTCCCAAGCAAGTGAAGTGGCTCACGAGACATTCTCAGGCTCGAAGCTGATTGCACCGTCAATCACTTTGCATCGGAGCCGGTTGCACGAAAAACGGCTATCCAAAATTTCGTGTGGAATTGGTGGTCTCCTGCGATACTCAGAAGCCGAGGAACAGGATATCAAGTGCCCGCTTGATCGCGTCCTGATCGGCGGACAACGAGCCGACAGGGCGTTGCAACTCACGGACCGGGATGGATCCCAACTGATAGGTCAACAGAAGGTAGTCGGTTCCCTTAAACCGAACCAGCGGGGTTAGCCCGGAGATGATCGTGGCCTTGTCGCCGGGGACCATGGGCGCGACGATACGGACTGCCAGCCGATCCAGGAGGTCCGATTGCAACTCCACCACATAGCCCTTGGTGTGGCCGACCCCGGCATAGACATCGAATTGCGCCATCAGAATTGCCGGAACTCATCCAGGATCAGACCATCGCGTTCGATCATCGCATTGTGGGCATCAATGGCTTCCTTATTCTCCTCCAGCCAGCGAGCCCGCCGGGCTTCCGCCACCGAGCGAGCCAACCCACTTTCGCAGGCTTGGGAAACATTGACCTGCAAGGCTTTCGCCTCATCCACAAGTTCGACAGGAAGAGTGACATTCGTTGGACGCCGAACCCGCGCTTCTCCAACTGGCTTAGGCATTGCGGTTCCCCCAGAGTGTAGATGCGCACATTTTATGCGCATATAGCGCGTAAGTAAAGCCAAGCCTTGATCTGCTGATTCCACACCGAAATCCGAAAGGCCAAAAGATTTCGATCCGCTTTGAGGCGGCTAGCATGCAGTCGCCTTCGAACGAAAGTGCAATCCACTTCGAACACTGACACCCCGATTACGGTTTCCGGTGCCTTTGTACACTTTCGCTTCTTACGAGCAACTGATCGTTTGAAGACGTTTCTCAAGCCATTTTGTTAACCAGCCCGCGAGGGGAGGGCTTCTCCAGAGCGGGCAAAAATGGCTTAAAAATAAAGATCTTAGCCGCTCGGCTTCCGCTCCATGCGCAACCTGTCTGTGGTTGATCCAAGTGGAGCAGGTGACCTTTTCAGCCCGGTGCTGATGCAGGCTTGAGAAATAGCTTAAACTCATCCGCCACATCGTAGCGATGGCTTGCTTTGCTCCTCTTCTTACGGCTATGCTGTTTCTCATCAATAGTTTAGCTTATATGACACCATCGTAGTTCCTGGGTAAGTGGGGCATTTTGGGGGGCAACGATTCCCTCAGAAGAGCATCCGTGATTCAATCCAGGCATGACATCGCCGCCCGGTAGGTCCAGCAAGCCCCTGTCCTCGACGGCCCTGCGCCAGCTGGTCTCGGATCTGGCCGGCAAGATCGATCGACTGGAGCAAGAGGTCGAGCAACTCCGCCTCGACAACAGCAACCTGCGCCACGACAACCAGGCCCTGAAGGACGAGATCGCCCGGCTCAAGAACCTGCCGCCGCGCCCGCCCTTCAAGCCCTCCGGCATGGAGAAAGCCACTCAGCCGCGACCCACGGGCCCGGGCCGGCGCCCCGGCCGTGGCGCCAAACGGGATCGGGTCACGCGCGAGGTGACGATCCGGGCCGAAGTGCCACCCGGCTCGCGCTTCAAAGGCTACAAGACGGTGGTGCGACGGGATCTGATCCTGACCGCCGAAGTCGTGCGCTACAAACGGGAACGGTGGGTGACGCCCGAGGGGCAGACTATCATCGCCCCGTTGCCGGTCGGGGTCACCGGCGGGTTCGGGCCTGGCGTACAACGCTTCTGCCTCGCCCTGCACATGCAAGGCCAGGTGACCACCGAGCGCCTGACCGATCTGCTGAACGGCATTGGCCTGTCGATCTCGAAGCGGGAAGTCGTGCGCCTGCTCACCTCAGATCTGGAGCTGTTCGCGCAGGAAGACCGCGCGATCCTGCAGGCGGGCCTGACCTCGTCGCCGTACCTCACCGTCGATGATACCGGCGCGCGGCATGCCCGCCGTCCCGCTGTGACCACCCAGATCGGCGGTGAACGCTTTTGCGTCTTCCGCACCAGCCGATCAAAATCGCGCCTGAACTTCCTGTCGCTGCTGCGGGGTGGGTGCGAGGACTACGTCGTCAACGAGGCCGCCCTGAACTATCTGCGCCGGCAGCCGGTCGAGGCCGCCGTGATCGCCCGATTGACGAAGCTCCAGGGCAGAGTGTTCAGCTCGCAGATGGAGTGGTGGCAGCATCTGTTGCAGTGTTCGATCAACATCTTCGACCGGCCTCTGCTCCGGCTACTGGATGAAGCCGCCACCTGGGGTGCGCTCCGGCATCGCGGGCTGATGGAGAACACCGTCGTGGTCTCCGATGATGCCGGCCAGTTCCGCATCGCCCAGCACGCGCTGTGCTGGATTCATGCCGAGCGCCACCTGCAGAAGCTGATGCCGGGCTCGCCCAAGCAGGTGAAAGCAGTGGTGCTGGTCCGCGAGGCGATCTGGTGCTTTTACCGCAGCCTGAAGCTGTGGAAGCAAAGCCCCGCACCGGGTGGGGAGAGGGCCTTCCGGCAGCAGTTCGACAAGATCTTTGGTCTGCGCACGGGCTACAAGGAGCTCGACGAGTTGCTGGCCCGCCTGGCGCGGCGTAAGGCCGAGCTGCTGCGGGTGCTCGAGCGGCCGGAGATCCCGTTGCACACCAATGCGTCGGAGAACGACCTGCGGGCCTGGGTGATCAAGCGCAAGATCTCCGGTGGCACGATGAGTGCCGATGGCCGGGTGGCCCGGGATGTGATGCTGGGGCTTTCGAAGACCTGCCGCAAACTCGGGCTGTCGTTCTTCGACTATCTTGGCGACCGGCTCGGCCTGAATGGGGATCAGCCGAGAATTCCGCCCCTTGCCGACCTCGTCATCCGGTCAGCCTAAGGCCCACCGTCCCCCAAACTGCCCCGATGACGTTCCTGAGGCAGAGGGCTCGATCTCGACCCGGCTGCAGTCAATTCCGATCCCCATTCTCCGTTTCGACGCTCGATTGAAACGGCTTTGACCATGAGACGACCCACACGCCGGGAGATTGCCGCACAGGACCGCCAGATGCTGGACCGGCAGGCGCAGTTTCGCCTGGCGGCTGATGCCGTGACGGCCGCGCTCGCCGGGGTGGCCGAGGTCGAGGCGGTGGCGTTGATCGGCTCGGTTGCCCGGCCGTTGTGGCGAGAGGTGCCGCGCTTTCAGCCCTTCCGATACTGGGACGTTCCGGTCTGGCACGAATGCAAGGATATCGATCTGGCGGTGTGGCTCGATCGCCTGGACCCGCTCCCGACCCTCAATCGGGCCCGCAGCCTGGCCCTCCACCAACTGTTCAAGGAAAAGCAGATCGGGATTGCTCACCATCAGGTCGAGATCTTCATCCTGCAAGGAGAGGTGAACGCCTATCGCGGCCGGCTCTGCTCCTTCTCGCAGTGCCCGAAGGGCAGGCGGGAATGCCTGGTCCCGGGTTGCGGACGGGATCCGTTCCTGCAGCAGCACGCTGGCTTTACCTTCTGGCCGGACGCAGTGGCACCAGATAGAATCATGCCCCTGTATGATCGGCGGCGCGGGATCCTGCGACGTGCCTCCGAGACACCGGCCGAGGGACAGGACGATCATGTCGCGACAGGGTGATGCCGATGGGACGAGAAGGGGAGCATGGGGATCTATGGTATCCCCGTGAGCCATGGTGCCATGCTCCTTTCAGTGGTGCCCGATCAGGCGGAATGGCAGCGGTCCGGACCAGATCGGCACCGGCGGCCCGGCGAATTCTCGTGCTACTTGTGAAGGGCCCTCAGCCGTGTTCAGTGGGTCTTGCGGCTCCTGTTAAACGGGCAGTGCGGATTGAAACACTTCGGAGCTCGTTCAGCCATCATGCCCCGGATCCAGTTGCGTCTCACACCGCGTGGGCACCTCCTGCTGGAGGAGGCGAACGACGCGCCCACCCTGGATGACACCGTGGCGGCACGGCTGGCCAGGGCCTTTGCCCGTGGCACCGGGTACGGGCTGTTACAACTCGGAGCGGGCGAGATCGGCCGATCCTTGCCCCCCGCCCTCAACTGGTGGCGCGATTTCGCTGTCCGCTATGTGGAGGCGGTCTGTCTTCATGGGTCGGGCGGAGCAGGAGAGGGGCTATCCACCGCGATCTTGCCCACCGTTGCCCCGCCGCCCGAGGCCGAACTCGCAACGCTCGTTCTGACGGCCCCGATGATGCCAGGGGCGGAATACTTGACCTCCGATATCCTGCGTGGGCTGTGGGTCGACCTTGGCACCGCGTTTGCCGCGTCGTTCACAGCAGCCGGCACTGACCTGCAAGCGTTCCTCAAAACACTGAACCCGGCCTGGAACCTGATCGGCCGCGTTCACTTCAATCTGGCCGAGAACCGCCGCGACCCAGAACGGCCCTTTGCCTTCCTGGCCACCTACACCACGCGCCTGTCGGCCCAGGCCAAGGCCCAGCATGTGCCGCTCAGCCAGGCCCTGCGCGAATACGCCGGCGCGGCCGATCGAGACAAGCTGCTGTCGCTCTTGGTGCCGGTGCAGCGGGCAGCGGAGCGCGTCAGTTGGCTCAAGGCCATGGTCGAGACCGGGGAGATCTTTCATCCGCTCCGCTGGAGCCCGGCCGAGGCCACACGGCTTCTGACCAGCGTGCCCGACCTGGAAAGCGCCGGCGTGGTCGTACGCCTGCCCGCGCACTGGCGCGCGGGCCGCCCGTCACGCCCGCAGGTCACCGCCACGATTGGCGCCCGGCCGCCGTCTGGGACCGGCCTCGAGGCTCTGCTCGACTTCCATATGGACGTGACCCTGGAGGGTGAGCCGCTCACCGCCGCGGAGATGGCCACCTTGCTTGCCGGGACCGAGACGCTGGTGCTGCTGCGTGGCCAATGGGTGGAGATCGACCGTCCGCGTCTGGACCGTGCGATGCGCCGCTTCCAGGAGGTGCAGGAGCTCGCCGAACAGGAGGGGCTCACCTTTGCCGAGGCCATGCGCCTGTTGGCCGGCACTGAGGCCACCGGGGACGACGAGCCCGCCGCAGGTGCCGACTGGTCGCACATCACGGCCGGAGCGTGGCTGACTGAGACGCTGAGGGCGCTGCGCAACCCCGACGGTGCCGGTGTTGATCCGGGCCCCGCCCTGAAGGGACGCTTGCGGCCGTACCAGAAGGCGGGTGTCGAATGGCTCCACCTCCTGAGCGGGCTTGGCCTTGGCGCCTGCCTGGCCGACGACATGGGGCTGGGCAAGACGATCCAGGTCCTGTCACTGCTGCTGATCCAGAAACGGAAGAGCACTGAACGCACGCCGAGCCTGCTGGTGGCTCCGGCATCGCTGCTGGCCAACTGGGCGGCGGAGATCGAGCGCTTCGCCCCCGGGCTGAACGCAAAGATCGTCCATCCCTCGGCGACGTCGGCCGAAGACCTCAATCAGATGACGGGGGAGGGATTGTCCGCCTTGGATCTGGTGATCACAAGCTATGGCTCGCTGCTGCGTCTGCCGCTGCTGGGTACAGCGTCCTGGCGCTTCGTGGTGCTCGACGAGGCGCAGGCGATCAAGAACCCTAACGCCAAGCAGACGCGCGCCGCCAAGGCCCTGCAGGCTGAAGCCCGGATCGCCCTGACCGGAACGCCGGTGGAAAACCATCTCGGCGACCTGTGGTCGATCTTCGACTTTATCAACCCCGGCCTGCTTGGCAGCGCCAAGGAGTTCGGCCGCACCACCAAGGCCCTGGCGGAGCGACCGCACAACCCCTATGGCCCGCTGCGTGATCTGGTCCGGCCCTACATCCTGCGCCGGATGAAGACCGACAAGACTGTTATCACCGACCTGCCGGACAAGACGGAGGTCAAGGCGCTGTGCCCATTAAGCCGCAAGCAGGCTGCCCTCTATGCCGAGACGGTGACGGGTCTGACCAAAGCCTTGCAGGATGCCGACGGGATTCGGCGCAAGGGTCTCGTGCTGGCGACGCTGATGCGGCTGAAGCAAATCTGCAATCACCCCTCGCAGTGGCTGAACGATGGTCGGTGGGCCGAGGCCGACAGCGGCAAGTGGGCCCGCCTGCGCGAGATCGCAGGGGTCGCCGCCGCCCGCCAGGAGAAGATGCTGGTCTTCACCCAGTTCCGCGAGATGACGGCGCCACTGGCGGCGTATCTGGGCGGGATCTTCGGCCGAAGCGGGTTGGTCCTGCATGGCGACACCGCGGTCAAGAATCGCCGGGCCCTGGTCCAGACCTTTCAGGAGGACGAGACCGTGCCGTTCTTCGTCCTGTCCTTGAAGGCGGGCGGCTCGGGGCTGACACTGACCGCGGCGTCTCACGTCGTCCACTTCGACCGCTGGTGGAACCCGGCGGTCGAGAACCAGGCCACCGACCGGGCTTTCCGGATCGGCCAGAAGAACAACGTGCTGGTCCACAAATTCGTCTGTCAGGGTACAGTGGAGGAGAAGATCGACGCACTGATCGAGGCGAAGAGGGGCCTATCGGATGACCTGCTCGCTGGTGGAGACGAGATCAACCTGACCGAGATGAAGGATGAGGATCTGCTGCGGATGGTGACCCTTGATCTGAAGTCGGTCATGGCGGAGTAAGGCGGATGGCTCCAGGGTTCGAGGACGGATGGCCCCCCTACGTTCCGGTTGCGGAGCGTCGGAAGCAAGCCGCACGCGAGCTGGAGAAGCTGCGCAAGAAAGGGCACCCGATCGCCCCCATTCTCCTGGCGGGGCGCACCATTGCCCGGACCTTCTGGGGCCAGGCGTGGTGCAACAATCTGGAGAGTTATCAGGATTTCGACAACCGCCTGCCGCGCGGCCGGACCTATGTGCGCCATGGCGCGGTGATCGATCTCCAGATTTCGCCGCTGGAGATCCAGGCGAAGGTCAGTGGATCGTCGATCTACAAGGTCAGCGTCACCATCACGGCGTTGGCGCCGACGCTATGGCGGTCGATCTGCACGGATTGTGCCGGCGGCATCGACTCCTGGTCGAGCTGCTGCAAGGCCGGTTCTCCCAGGGCGTGATGGAGCGGATCTGCCGCCAGGACAGAGGTCTGTTCCCCAAGCCGTCGGACATCCGGTTCTCGTGCACCTTCCCGGACGGGGCCCTCATGTGCAAGCACGTTGCCGCGGTGCTGTATGGCGTCGGGGCCCAGCTTGATGAGAGGCCCGAGCTTCTGTTCCAGTTGCGTGCGGTGGATGAGAAGGATCTGGTCGCCGATCTTGACACGGCGCTGTCACTCTCGAGCCGGCCGCTCGAGGTCAGAAAGCTCCTGGAGACGGACGACATCTCAGCGTTGTTCGGTTTGGACATGGCGGAGACTGGAGGCGCAATCCCCGGCCCGGATGCTATCCCAGCTGTCTCCGAGCCAGTGGCCCGCGCTCGACAGAAGCGGACCAGCACGAAGGTGGCGGGACGCAAGGCGGTCATTCAGTCCCGTCCGGTACCCGCTGCTCGAAAAGCGAACCCGCACGCCGCATTGCCGGCACGGCAGATCCGTAAAACCAGCAAGGCCAGTAAGGTGCCACATTCCGGTGAGCCGATCGCGCAAACTCGGCCTCTCGACGATTCCCCGATCCGAAAGGCGTCCGGACGAACCCGAGATCCCAAGGCCGGGAAAGGCAAGGGGCAGCGGACAGTCCCGAAGCCGGAGATAGAACTGACCCAAGACGGGTTCGTGAAGTGGTGGAAATGACCTCCCAACCCACCGGAACCAGGAGCGCTTGGATGCCTCTGAGCACGGTGTGACGAGCTTCCTCCACGCTTGGATCAGAGCGGCCGAATACCCATATAAAGCCCATGCCGCCCAAGGGATCTTCGCCTCGCACCCTCGACCTGTTCGAGGTCACACTCACCGTACCAACACCTCGGTCCGAACCGGCTCCTGCCTCGGCCGAGCTGTGGGAGCTTGCCAGCCTGTCTGATGCACAACTGGCGAAGCATCTTGGCCAGCTTATGAATGAATTGCAGCGCCGGATGGAGGCGGGCAGGGGGAGTGGGCCTGAGTTGAAGGCGGCGGTCAGAAATGTCAGCGCATTCCTTGAGCGCCACCATCCGCATCCGCCAAAAAAACGGGGCAGGTCCTCACGATCCGATAAGACCTCATCCGCATTGCAGGAGGGGCAACGCAAGGCGGTGCGGGCTGCTCTTCTGGCGGGGGTGGCGCCGGCACAAGTCGCGAAGCATTTTGGTCTTCCACTTGCCACCGTCCGAAAGGTGCTTGAGGAGCCCGCGTAGAGTTCCAGGTGTAAGCATCCGAGGAGCCACGCGGACTTCAAGTGTCGCGCGTAATCCGGTTTGTCGTATGATGGTGGATGTTCATGCGGCCTGCTGCGAAGCCGGATCTCCGGTCTGGCGCAACCTCTTCCATTCCCATGGCAGCATTTCATGGAGGCGTGAGACCGGCAGGTTGGCGAGGCGAGCGAGGATATCGGCGAGCCAGGCCTTCGGGTCGACATCGTTGAGACGGGCCGTCATGATCAGCGTCAGCATGACAGCAGCCCGGTCGGCACCGCGATCGGACCCGGCGAAGAGCCACGATTTCCTGCCGCAGGCCACACCACGCAACGCCCGCTCGGCGGCGTTGTTCGTGAGACAAATCCTGCCATCGTCGACGAAGCGGGAGAAGTCGGCCCAGCGCGAGAGCATGTAGTTGATCGGCTCGATCACCGGGGAGGATCGCGACAGATGACCTCGCTCCTGGCGCAGCCAGGCCTCCATCTCGTCCAGCAGCGGCTTGCTCCTCTCCTGCCGCACGGCGAGCCGCTCAGTCGCGCTCCGGCCGTTGATCTCGCGCTCGATGGCAAACAGCGCATCGATGCGCCGGACCGCCTCCAGCGCAATCGGAGAGATCGGCCTGGCGTTCCGGCCGCGCCGGGGATTGCGGGCGACATCGACCAGTTCGAAGAATTTCCTGCGCGCATGCGCAAAGCAGAAAGCGGCCGTGATGGGCGTCTGCTTCTTCGCCGGGTCGAACAGCGGGTTAAAACCATTGTAGCAATCAGCCTGAAGCACGCCGCCGAACCCGGCCAGGTGTTTCTGCGGATGCTCGCCGCGGCGATCGCGGGAGGCGTAATAGACTGCGGCCGGCGGCGCAGGCCCGCCGAACGGCTGGTCGTCCCGCACGTAAGTCCAGATCCGTCCGGTCGTGCACTGGCCCTTGGCCAGGATCGGGATCGTCGTGTCGTCGCCATGCAGCCGTTCAGCGTCGAACACATGGGCTTCGATCAGGGCGAAGACCGGCTGAAGCGCGGCGCTGACATGCCCGACCTGATCGGCCAGGGTCTGGGTCGACAGCGCGATGCCTTCGCATGTGAAGCGCGTGCTCTGACGGTTCAGAGGGATGTGCTGTCCGAACTTGTCGAACACGATCGTCGCCAGCAGATGCGGACCGAGGAAGCCGCGCGGCGTGGCATGGAACGGCGCGGGCGCTTGGCTGATCGCCTCGCAATCCCGGCACGTGAACTTCTCCCGCACCGTCTCGATCACCTTGAAGCGGCGTGGGATCTCCTCGAGCGTCTCCGTCACGTCCTCGCCCAGCTTCGACAGCCGTGCGCTGCCGCAGCCCCCGCAGACCGTGGGCGCCTCAACCACGACGCGTTCGCGCTCAATGTCATCCGGAAAGGGTTTGCGCACCGGGCGCTTGCGCGTGAAGGCGCGCACGCTCTGCGTTCTCGCCGCTGCCGCTTCAGCGGCCAGTTCATCCTCGCTCGCCGCCGCCACTAGCTCTTCGAGCTGCAATTCCAGCTGGTCGATCAACCGTTGGGTGCGCTCACGGCGTGGGCCATGCTTCTCGCGTTCCAGCTTTCCGATCTGCAATTGCAGATACGCGATCAGCGCTTCGGTGCTGGACAGCCTCGCCCTAGCATTGGCCGCGTCGGCGACCGCCGCATCCCGCTCGGCCTCGCTGCGCAGCCGTGCCTCGCGCTCAGTCAGCAGCGCGGCCTGGGCGCTGGCAAGGTCCGAAGGCAGCGAGAACGGTGCCGATGACATGGCACCATTGAATCAGATTTCCCAGCAACTTCAATGGCAAAACCGGCTCACACCCGCGTCGGACGCCAGGTTTCCTGGGGATTGCGCCAGTCGATTCCAGACAGAAGATAAGACAGCTGCGCCGGTGAGATCGCAACCGCGCCGCCCTCCACATTCGGCCAGATGAAGCGGCCTTTCTCCAATTTTCGCGTGAACAGGCAGGCTCCCTGACCGTCATGCCAAATCACTTTGATCAGGTCACCTCTGCGTCCCCGGAAGCAAAATAAGTGGCCCGCCAAAGGGTCATGTTTCAAAATCTCCTGCACCCGAAGAGCCAGAGTGGGGAAACCACACCGCATGTCGGTATGCCCGGCTGCCAGCCAGACCTTGACGCTCGAGCTCATCGGAAAGAGGTTCATCGCAATGCCTCAAGGCCCCGGACGATCCGCAGCAGCGCATCGATGTCGACATCCCGGTCGACGATCACCTGCCGCCCGTTCGCAGTGACGACCTCCATCCGACCGAGGCCGCGTGGAGGATGCTGTGCCGGTGCCATCGGCCCGGAAGGCTCCAAGGGCGCGCGAGCGTCCGGAACGACCAGGGCAGGCACAAATCCATCGCATGACCCAGCGCCGAGCCGCCCCTCTCTGTGAGCCTTGCGCCAGCTGTTCAATTGAAAGCGGGTGATCCCGTGCCGGCGCGCCGTGGCCGACACCTGCTTTGGCCCGCGATAGCTCTCGGCCACAATCGCAAGCTTCGCTTCATCGCTGAAACGGCGGCGACGACCACTGTCGACCACGTCCAAGCGGCTGACCGGCCCACGATCCCTGATAATGTCCATGGCTACAACACCGTCCATATCGACGTCGATATAGCCAGTGCTCTTCCAAATGCCTCAATCCCACAAGGCGGCCCAGCCCGGATGCGTACTTCCAGGTCGAGTGGGCATGCTCCCAACCGGGGTCGCATCTGAACCCTATTCGCCAGCCTCGTTCAGAGCGTCTGACTTTTAATCAGAGGGTCCTGGGTTCGAGCCCCAGCGCGATCACCACCGCAAACCCTTAACCGGCAAGGGTTTTACTCTCTCGAGTGAGCGAGTGCCCTTCTCAAGTCATGTCGTAGGGTAACGCTCAGGGTAACAAAGGATGTTCGATAGACGTCCTTGAGCAATCGTTGCCTTTGTGAATCGGTGCGAGAGATCGGCTCTTTTGTCTCTCTTAAAAACACGCTCCAAGCTCACCCTCCCGGAACAGATTAAGCACAACAGGCACAACCGATCGGCTCGCAAGCTTTGGACATTGGCAGGGCAATGGAGCCAATAGCGAGTTGCCCGCTTGGCGCGTCAACTCACAGAGTGCTCTGCAGCCCAGGCAAGCGCGTCCGACGCCGTCCGCTCGCGATTGGTTGAGGTAACCCGCGCGAATTCTGATAGCGAACGGCTATGCTCCTGGCGGAGATGTCATTTTTACGGTCTTCAAACTTCCCTCCTTGCTCCGCTCAGAAAAGGGTTTTGGGTTCAAAGAGTTGCTGAAACAGGATCCAGGGTATGAGGACTATAGGATACGTTCGTAATGAGGCCTAAAGCGTAGAACGGTCAGCCTCCAGCGTGGCAGGAGAGGGACGTCGGCCGACCATTTATCCACAGCCTTCCTTGGACTATATGGCCACGCTCTTGCATTGTGGGACAAAACGAGGCACTTTTCCTACATAACGGGTTCTGACCTTGGAGTGCATATGAGCGAGTATGGCGATCAGTCACCTAACCCGGTTAATTCACGGCGCCCCATCTGAGATTGGCTGTACGAGCCTTACTGGTAAAGTTGACCGGATTTCAGGCATGTCCCCACCACCTCCAGGCGTTCTGCTTGGCGGATGAGGGCGGCGGGTTTGCAGGTGGACGGGACAGGGCTCGGGTCAGGGGCGTGCGCGCCCCGTTCCTCAGGTGACGAGGCGCGGAATGCGGCCAAGAACCACCCGCAGGATCGTCTGATCGGGGCAGGCGCTCGGCAGGTGCAGCCGGATCTGGGTCTTCCGTTCAACCACCCGGGCGGCAATCTTGATCAGGCGCAGGCGCAAGGTGTCAAATTGCGCGATGCGCCAGAGCGAGCGCTTCGGCATCATCGCGCGCAGGCCCCACATCAGCCAATAGGCGCCCGCGTGCAGGAACAGCCGGAACTGGTTTGCCGTCGCTTTGGTGCACGACGTGCGGTCGGCCGCCAGATGGGCTTTCCAGGCCTTGATGTGATTTTCCGCTATGCCGCGCCGACAGTAGATCCGCTCATAGAGCGTTCTGGCTTTGCCGCCGGCAAGATTGGTGACGATGAACCGGGTGTCGCTGCCCTGCTCGCCCGCTTCGACACGGGCGATGATGCGCTCGACCCGGCTCCAACTCTCGGCACCGTCAAAGAACTCCGTGAAGCGCCGCACCTTGCCTTGCAGGGGAGCCGCGGCAAAGCGCGCCTTGGCGCTCGCCTCCAGGCCAGCGATATGCCGGCGCAGGGTCGAGGTCGAGGCCACTCCGAGGATGAAGTCAACGCCGTTGGCTCGGCACCAATCAATCACCAGCGGACCGCAGTAATGGCTGTCAGCCCGGATCAGGATGCGGGTGGTGGGCCAGTGGGTTCGGATCGCCCGGATGAGCCGGCGCAGATGAGCCCGGATCTCGGTGCCCTTGGGCCGCTTGGCCGGCCGCAGCACGGCGGTGATGAAGCGTCCTTCACCGTCGAACACGACCATGGGCTGAAAGCCGTATTCGTCGTAATGAGCATTGAACAGGCGCAGTTGCTGATCGCCGTGAACGGCATCGAAGGTGTCGTCGAGGTCGAGCACGATCTGCTTCGGCACCTGTCGGAATGAGGCGCAGTACAGATCGATCATCGTGCGTCCCATGCGCACCAGCGAGCGCGCATCGGGCACATTCTCCAAGCGTGAGAGCGTGGGCTGTGAGGCGAGATGGCGATCCGATGGCAGCACGTCCTGCGCCATCTTAAAGATTGGATCGGCGCGCAAGCTCGTGGCGTCGTTGCAATCCTCATAACCAGCAGCGATCATCAACAGCCGGAAGCGGATCAGATCGGCCAAGCGATGAACGACCTGATCCTGAGAGCGTGGGTCATCGATGCACGCGGCGAGCCGCTCGGCGACACCCAAACGCTTCTCCACCTCGCGCAGGGCGAGAAGGCCAGCATCAGACGACAGCAATCCGCCATCGAACCGAGCCACAACGGTTTTGCCGCCAACAGGTGACAGGCCCGGCAGTGGAAGCGTAGAATGGTTCATGGCGGGTGGGTTCTCCCAGAAATGAGGCGGATCGGATTCAACAACCAAATCCTAAGTCATCTCAGGGCCTTGAGCTACACCCGCCAACCCTCCATGAATTTTCCGGGCTAGCAGATTTGCCTGGCTAATGCTTTCCGGGAACCAACCGTATGTTCTCGGTGCAGCGGAGAAACAAGCGCTGCGGGAAAGGGCTCTTCGTGAAGATCCCTGGGAATCCGGGTATGGTTCAGCAGGACCGCGCATCGATATCCAGTCCTGGACGCAAGGCATCGAAACATGGTTCGATTGACATATAGCATTGCCAAAGTACTTGCCGTGTTCAGCACTACCGCGGCGCTCGGACAAGAGAATGGACGGCGTCCTCTTTCCTCCATGATGACGGAAGACTGGAACGTCGAAACAGTGATCGAAGATCTCGACTATCCGTGGGAGATCGAGCGCTCAGGCGACAGGATTTTCGTGACGGAGGCCGGCGGCAATGTCGTCCTTTATGCCAATGGCACCGCGCAACGGTATGCCTTGCGCACGACGGATGCGATCGTGCGTGAGGGTGGCGGTGGCCTGCTGGGCATGGCTTTGGCCCGGGATTTCGATACCAGCGGACGGGCGTTCTTCTACCACACCTATCGCTCGAATGACGGCCTCACGAACAAAGTCGTCGAAGCCCGCTTCGATGGGCAGGCTTGGCAGGAAACCAAGACACTGCTTGCCGGGATACCCGGCCACAGGCTTTACAACGGCGGACGTATTGTGATCGGTCCTGACGGATACCTCTATGTGACGACGGGTTGGACTGAGGATTGGCAGCGGCCCCAGATCTCGGGAACCTCGCCGGCAAAATCCTCAGAATGACCCTCGATGGGGCGGTTCCCGCGGACAATCCATTTCCGAGTTCGTATGTTTACTCCTACGGTCATCGTAACCCCCAAGGAATAGCATGGAGCCCGGCGGGGGATATGTTCGAGCTTGAGCATGGCCAGTCAGCCCGCGACGAGTTGAATACGATCAGACCGGGTGTCAATTACGGTTGGCCGGTGATCGATGGCGACAGCCAACGCCAGAGCATGCAAAACGCGACATTGAATTCCGGTTCTGAAACATGGGGGCCGTCCGGAGCAGCGTTCGCCGGGAATGAGTTGTTGGTCGCAACCCTCGTAACGCGCGGCCTGTACCTCTTTGACCAGAAGGCCGGAGCCTTGAAGGAGGTCTTTTCGAATGGTGAGCGTTTGCGCGATGTTCTCCCAGTCGGTGAGGACATCTTCGTGATTACGACCAACAGATCACCCCGCGGCGAGGGCCCTTCCGATGATCACCTGATACGATTGTCGCCGAAGCGTTAGCAACGCAGCACCGCCGACTTACTGCCTTTATGCCTCGAGAGCGTATCCCGTGGGCCCCTGACGCTCGTCCGTGTTTTGAAGACCAGCACATCGTACAACACAAAAGGAAAATCACATGAATATCTCGTTTAACAACAAAGTCGCAATCGTGACCGGCGGCGCATCAGGCATGGGCCTTGCGACCGCTCAGGCATTTGCCGAAGCCGGCGCGTCGGTCGCCATCGCCGATATCAACGAGGAGCGCGTCATGGCGGCAGCCGAGAGCCTCAAGGCGGCCGGTCACAATGTCATTGGAATTCGATGCAATGTGGCGGAGCTCGAAGAAGCCGAGGCGATGGTCAAAGAGACTGTTTCGGCTTTCGGCCGGCTGGACTACGCCTT
Source organism: Microvirga sp. RSM25 (assembly GCF_044784385.1). NCBI lineage: Bacteria > Pseudomonadati > Pseudomonadota > Alphaproteobacteria > Hyphomicrobiales > Methylobacteriaceae > Microvirga > Microvirga sp. RSM25. Next base: position 707,518 of record NZ_CP173040.1, read on the forward strand.
CAACAACGCGGGCGTCCAAAGTCCGGTAGCAGAGACGGCCGACGCAGACCCGAAGGACTACGACTTCGTCATGGGCGTCAACCTGAAGGGCATCTGGAACTGCATGAAGTACGAATTGCTCCAGATGCGTGCGCAAGGCACAGGCGGAGCGATCGTCAATAACTCATCACTAAGTACAGCGTCGGAACTCATATGGAATGAGCACCGATAATGATGCGCACTCTGTCGGGACAGCTGTTGCAGCGGTCGAAGAAAGCTCTGGTGGCGGTGAGTAAGTCCTGAACGGTGTCGAACAGCTCACAGTGCGTGACCTCGCGCCGGAACTGGCGCCAGAGCATCTCGATTGGGTTGAGCCATGGACTGTAGGTGGGCAGATACAGCAGCACGAGACGGCCCGCAGCGCCTCGCAGCACCGCCTCGATCTCCTCGTCCTCATGCGTGCTTGCATTGTCCCACGCCACATACATGGTCTTGTCGGTATGATGATCGAGCAGCGCCTGGAGAAATTCTGCCACCTCCCGTCGGCGCTTGTGATGGCGCGTGATGACCAGAGTCTCGCCGGTGTGCCAGTTGACCGCCCCAAGGCCATAGCGCCGCTTCGGCTGCATCGGTGTGGGGATCATCACCTGCTGGCCTTTCGGGCTCCACATCGCCCGCAGGGTGGGATGCCAGCTGATGTTGAACTCGTCAGCGTAATAGAACACCGCATTGAGCTTCAGGTCATCGCGAGCGTCTTCAACCGTCTTTTTTGACAGCATAGTCGGGATCGGGACTGGTGATGGTGTGCTGCGGCCGGCTCAGTGCCATGCCCCCCGCCCGCAGGAGCCGCTGCACGCTCGGTACGCTCATGCGCAAGCCTGTCTCCTCGGCCAGATGATCGGCCAGCCGGGCGGCGGTCCAGAGGGAGAACGGCAGACCCAAGGCACGTGGGCGTCGGCGCACAAGTTTCAACAGACGGGCCCGGTAGGCGGGCGTGACCTTGGGCGGCGTGCCCGCGCGTGGGGCATCGGCCAGGCCGGTCAGGCCTTCCGCCTCATAGCGCGCCAGCCAACGCCGCACCGTCTCCTCGTGCTGACGCACGATGGCGGCGATCTCAGTCGCGACCAGATGGCGTTCGGCCGAGAGTAGGATCATCAGGGCGCGAATGCGCACCCGCGGATCAGGACTGGTGTGATAGAGCTGATCAAGCTCGCTCAGCTGCTCTGGGCTGAGCGCATCCAGGCAAATGGGACGCATGGCCGACCCCCGGCTGCCCCCGCGTGCCAACATACCACAGAACTTCCAACGCTGTACTTAGGTGGCCTCGTCGGAATTGCTGAGCGCGGCATCTATCACGCCTCCAAACATGGCGTGGTCGGCCTAACGAAGAGCGCAGGTCTGGAATACGCGCCCAAGGGACTCCGGATCAACGCCGTGTGCCCCGGCATCATCGAAACGCCGATGGTCTCGGGAATGTTGGAGACGCAGCCAGAAGCCATGGCAGACCTCATGAAGGAAGTTCCAATGGCTCGCCTCGGCAAGGCCCATGAAATCGCCGATGCCGTACTTTGGCTCTGCAGCGATTATTCCAGCTTCATTGTTGGGCATGCTCTACCTGTTGATGGTGGTTACACAGTTCGATAACAGGCCTGACGCCGGGCGGACTTCACCCGTCCGGCTTCGGCGCCAACAAGGCTTCTCACTCGGCATGCTCGGTTTCTTATCGAGCAGAAGAAGCAGAGCATGCGCGAACCTTCTTGAATGTTCATCCAGTCTCAAGATAAGCCCGCTTCTGGCACGAGGCAGGCGAAAGCCGAACTTCCCTAGCCACAGGGTAAGCTGACCTTCATAAGGCCAAGCCCAACGGCTCAGTTTAACCCGAAGCTGACTCCAGCTACTTAGGGGTAGCATTGCAGCTTCCGGTCGTTCATCGAAGGTCTCTATCAGGCTATTCACCCGCGATATCCATTAACCTACAGACATGAGTTCAAACTGGTCGCGTCCCTCTTCGCGAGCATGGCATCTGCCGATGCATCGTGTCCGGCTATGAAGCAGTCGACACAGTTCTCCATCCCGGGAATAAAACTGCAAGAGGCATGGTCTTGCCGGTAGGGAGCAGTGACCGGAAATGACATCCACCTTGCTCCTCGATCCACCGATTGATGGAGAACCGTGATGTTGAACCTGTCACGCCGAGGTGTCCTGGTCAGCGCGGCCATGGCAGCGGCTTTCGGGCTGCCGAAGCCATTGGCCCTGATTGCTAACGCTCATGCAAAGACGCCTGTGGAGCCGACGAAGGGCTTCTACAAGTACAGGGTCGGGTCGATCGAGGCGACCGCCGTTTATGACGGCATCTGGCGCAAGCCCCATGATCCAGCCTTCATCAAGGATGTAAGCGTCGATGAGATCAAGGCGGCACTCGCCAGAGCAGGCCTTACAACCGACTTCATGCCGATCCCGCTCACGGTATTGGTTCTGAAGATTGGCGACAAACACATTATGATCGATGCTGGATCCGGTGTCGGGCAGTGGCAAGCCAACGCCACCCACCTGCCGGCCAACATGCAGGCGGCTGGCATCGATCGTCGCCAGATCAGCACGATCCTGATCTCTCATTTCCACCCGGATCACGTATGGGGCCTGATGGAGAAGGGTACGGACAACGCCGTGTTCCCCGAGGCCGAACTAGTCGTGAACAGTGCCGAGTACAGGTTCTGGACGGAGCCGGGCCGCGTCGAGCAACTGCCGGAAGGCCGTCGCCAGGCCGGCAAGCGCATTGCCGATGTCTTCCCGACATGGAACAATTGGAGGCTCGTCGAAAACGGCACTGAGGTCGCGCCTGGCATTCATATCCTTGAAGCTTTCGGCCATACGCCCGGGCATTCTGTCTTTCTGGTGACGTCAGGCAGCGACCAGCTGATGGTGTCGAACGACACCATGTACGTCCCGGCTCTCTTGGCGCCCCATCCGGAGTGGCAGGGCGCCTATGACCAGGATGGGCCGATGGCGGTGATCACCCGCCGCAAGATCGTCGACCGTGTCATTGCGGACAGGATGATGATTTGCGGCGCCCACTTCCCGTTCCCTGGCCTTGGTACGTTCATGAAGGATGGCAATGCCTATACCTTCTCCCCTGTTGAAATCTAATACAGCAAGTGAGGACGGATCATGTTGAATAAGGTCTCTCTCTTTTCGTTAGCTCTTCTGGGTGCGATGGCGCTCACGCCGGCCCTGACGAGCACTGCAGCCCTGGCAGTCGACGATGACACATCGGTCAGCTCGGTTGATCTGAGCTCCGTGCGAGACAAGATCAAGGCAGCAAACTATTCCGCGGCGCTGGAAGAGCTGCGGGGGCTGGCTGAAGACACCCAGCAGGCGGATGTCTACAATCTCCTCGGCTACACCCTTCGCAAGACAGGCGACTTCGAAACGTCGCTCGCCTACTACAACAAGGCGCTGCAGCTCCAGCCTGATTACAGGCCGGCCCGCGAGTATTTGGGCGAGCTGTATGTCGAGACCGGGAACATCGGCAAAGCCAGGGAACAGCTCGCTGCGTTGGTCAAGCTCTGTCCAGGTGGCTGCGAGGAGCGCGAGGACCTGGAGAAAGCGCTGGAGGGGAAATAAGAAGTTGATTAGCGGGTGGGCGAGATCATCGCCCACCTCATTCTGCCATGATCAACATTGGGAAATCGCGATGCCACGGACATTTGATCTCATTGCGTCAAGCGCCACCGATCTCCTTCTTCTCGTGGGACGGCTCCTGCTGGCCCTGATCTTTCTTCATGAGGCCGTGGCACTTTCCTTCGACTTCACGGCTGCTGCTTCGGCGATGAGCAAGATCGGCGTTCCACCTTATGTCCTGGTTCTCACCATTCTCTTGCAGCTCGGGTCGGGCTTAATGGTGGCATCGGGCTGGCACGCGCGCCTGGGATCCCTCAGCCTGGGCCTGTTCTGCCTCGCAACCGCTTTCCTGTTCCACTCCAACTTCGCCATCCGAAACGAGCTTTTGCATTTCGAGAAGGATCTTGCGATCGCGGGCGGCATGTTCGTCCTGACTGCATCAGGAGCCGGAGCGCTGTCGCTGGACAGGCTTGTCAAGTACCGGAGCCTCTTTGGATGGGCTCCGTGACGCATACGCCATATCCAAAGAAGGCATAGACCCACTTCTTTCGATACCGAACGGGCCGGCTCTTTATGCTTCTCAGCGCGACCGATCTTGGACGTTCCGGTCAAGGCGTTGTGAGACACCCCATCAAGGTGACCTCCATGAGCCGGTCAGACTACCCGAGTCAGCCCAATAATGGCTATTGACGGGCGAGCAGATCCTGAAGCCGATGTATGAACTCCTGCAGCTCGACGGCATTCAGATCCGAAACTGCCCAGAAGGTCATACCGCTGCCGGACCAATGACGCGTGTTGTATCCGTTGTTCACCGAGGACTGCTCTCCCTCGGCACTGACCCAGTTTTTCTCCGCCGGCCAGATGAACAGGTTGATCACGTGCTCGCGGCGTTTGTACACCAGTGCCGCAACTGCCCGTCCGGCAATGTAGTCGAGGCGCCCCCCTGTCAGCGCAAATCCCTCGCTGGCTAGATCAACAATCGGAGGGGCGAAGTCGAGCCGGCCATCAAACCAGGGCTTCACGGTATGGCGGTCGGACGTTGTCACGTCCGTAATGTGGTTTGCCATCAAGGAGCGGACATGTTCGGCGACAAGTTCTTGCTCCAGATCCGGCGATGTACGCGGCACGATCAAAGCCACGGCAAGACCCGCCGCAAACGCCGCAGCCGGAATGCCAAGGTGCTGACCTTGCCACAGGCGCTGCCACCAGCGGGCCGTCGTCGGCGCTACCGGGCTGGCTGGGGCAGGCACAAGAGCTTCCAGAACCCGCGCCCGTAACGCGTCGGGTGCCCGATACTGCAGACGATCCTGACGCAGGATCACCCGCTGCTCCTGCAGGCGCTGATATTCGCCCGCGCAAGCTGGGCAGGTTCTCCAGGTGATCCTCGACTTGGAAGGCGTTGGCGGCATCTAGTTCCCCGTCCAGATGACCATGCAGGAGAACTTTCATGTCAGAACAGGGGAGCGTCATGACCGGATCTCCTCTCTGTCTGCGGTCCGTCGGCGCCAAGCATTGGCGAGTAGCTGGCGCGCCCGGGCGAGGCGGGACATCACGGTCCCGATCGGCGTTCCAGTGGTTTCGGCAATCTCCTGGTAGGAGAGTTCCTCGAGTTCACGCAAAACCAGCGTCTCCCGAAACGGAAGGGGCAAGGTCTCGATCAACTCCCTCATGGTGGCGATCTCGTCCTGCCGGACAACGGCGGTTTCGGGGCTATCCGCGGGATCGACCAGTCCGGCGGCGCGCTCCGCTGCATCGCCCGGATCATCTCCCTGACTTGCTCCGGTACCTTCAAGCGGAACCGTTCGATCCGACGCCACGGCTTTCGCACAGGTGTGACAGCAGTTTCGCACGATCGCCAGGATCCAGGCCTTCGGATCACCGCCCCTGTACCCACCAAAGGCGCGGAACGCCCGCAGGAAGGCATCCTGCGCGACGTCCTCGGCCGCAACGGGGTCCCGCAGCAAATAGCGCGCCAGGTTGTAAGCGGCATCCAGATGCGGAAGCATCAGGTCGCGAAAGCGCCGGGCGAGATCGGCTTGCTCAACCGTTTCAGGCGACAGGGAGGCCGGCACAGGTTCCTCCGCGCGTTGCTGAAGTGTACTCCCGTCATGCTTGCCTGTCACACAGCCGGATGCGTTGGGCCAGCCTGCAACCTTCCCGGTAGCGTAGGCCTGCGGACCTGAGGTGGAGACCGCAGTCACCTTACTTGGCAGAAGGGACATGCGCTCGAAGGTGATCGCGTCGCCGCTCATGACCAGACATCCCTGTGCACCTGAGACGGATTATGGTTGCTCAGGAGTTCCAGAGGGTTCGGCTGACAGCACTCCCGTCAATCAGGCGTTGATGCTGCGCTGCTTTATCCAGACTGGACGCCACCCAGACTTATTCCCAGCCGGCTGCAGAAATCTGCAACTCGTCTCCCGGCACGTGCGATGGAGCACTCAGAGGGATGCGACCCTCTCGCACCAAGCGTCCTGCGGGAATAACAGGCGGATCGCATCGGTCTCGAGATAGGTGAGGCGGGACAACAGCGCCTCGCACTGAGTGGCACAAGTCTATCCAAGGGACGGGGACGTGCCCGGGAGGCCATCATGGACACGAACCGTCGTGATCGAATTCTTGTTGCCGACAACAATCCGATCTTCCGCGAAACCCTCTCCCGATGGCTGCGGGCCGCAGGGTACGAGGTGATCACAGCGGACACGGGCGAGCATGCATTTTTGACGTTGCGGGATTGGCAGCACCCCATCGAGTGGCTCTAGACCCGGGCCAATCTGCCCATCCTGATCGACGGCTGGATACCGGCCGACGAGTATCATGACACCTACACAACACGCCCAGTTGTGATCGCCGCACGACAGGCCCGGCCGTCTCAACAAGGTGACATCGTCCTCGCTCAACCGAGCCCGACCGCCGCGTTGGAGATCATCCGGGAGCTGATTGCCGCGAGCCATGATCTACCGGCGGTAACCGAGGTGGGATCCGACGATCAGCGGCATGCAGCGTAACAACAGAGCACCTGCGGTAGCCCCGCCGTTCGGGTTGAAGGGTGTTTTGGCGACCTATCTTCATTGTAGGAGTATGACAATGACGACCAAGAGAGTGGGCTGGTTTTGCAGGGCCAGGTACGGCTTGCCGCCTCACAATGCAGGGCTCCTCAATTCCGCAGGCATTGGTGCTGGTGAGCAAGAGCGCGTCCGGAGCGGAGCCTATTTGGTGCGTGCAATCTCGTTCGAAGTTGTCTCGATTCGGCCGAGTCGCAACTCCCGCGGCGCTGCTATGCATCACATACCCGCCGTGCCCGGGAGGCCAGTGGTCGAGTGCCCGCGAGAACTGCACCATGCTCACGAGGAGGCAGCTCCATTGCCGCAATGGATGAGTGCCACCCGTCCCAACCGGGCAGGCATGTTTATTCCAGGCCTTCTGGTCGCTCTTGCGCTCTTAGCGGCAGCAGATGGCGTTCTGAGCACCGCCTTGGAGCTGGCTTGGCTATGATCGCTCTGATGCACGCTCGCGAAAGGTCGGCTAATGGGATGGTCCGGCCGTGCTTCTGCCCCGCTTGCCCGTAAGCTGTGGGGCTTCGAGCCACGCAAGGAGCACGTCCCATGTCACGGTCTTCTGCCTCTGCCGCCATTGCCACCCTGGGCATCGATCTGGGCAAGAACAGCTTCCACCTCGTCGGCCAGGATCAGCGCGGTGCCATCGTGCTGCGCCTCAAGCTCTCCCAGCCCCAGCTCACGCAGCGCCTGGCCAACATCCCACCCTGCCTGATCGGCATGGAGGCCTGCTCCGGGTCCCATCACATCGGCCGCCAGCTCCAGGACCTCGGTCATGACGTGCGTCTGATCCCGGCCCAGTACGTGAAGATGCCATGAGGAGGTGAGCGGCGACCGGCTCTCTGCGAGAGTAGGAACGCCAACTCTTTCTTCCTGGAGGCGATAGGCCATGCAAGCGACCAACCCCACGTCGACTACCCGCAACACTTCCTCGGACCAAGCTGCCATCGTTGTTTCTCTGGAACTCAGTCGCGCCGTCTGGCTCGTGACGGCCTTGTTGCCGGGCGGGACCCAGAGGATGTCGCGTCATCAAGTGCCAGGCGGGGATCTGGCTGGGCTGCTGAGCCGCTTCACAGAGCTGCAACGCAAGGCGCACGCCCGCACGGGCCAGCTCGCCCGGATCGTGGTGATCCAGGAGGCGGGGCTGGATGGGTTCTGGATTCATCGCGTGCTGGAGAGCGAAGGGATTGAAAGCCATGTCGTGGATCCCGCCTCGATCGCCGTCTCACGCCGGCATCGCCGCGCCAAGACCGACCGGATTGATGGCGAGGCTCTGGTGCGGACCTTGCTGGCCTACAAGCGCGGCGAGCCGCGCGTCTGCGCCATGGTCCGCGTGCCGACCCCGGACGAAGAGGATCAGCGGCGCCTCTGCCGTGAGCTGAAGACCCTCGTCAGCGAACGAGTCCGGCATGTCAACAGGCTGAGGGGGCTGTTCTTCTCGCAGGGCATTGCCGATTATGACCCGCGGCGTCCGGACCGGCAGGCAAGACTCGACGAGCTGCGCACCGGCGACGGACGTGCCTTGCCGCCGCATCTCAAAGCCCTGGCACGACGTGAACTCGAGATCATCGAGCTGCTGGATCGGCAGATCGCGGCCGTGAAGGTCGAACGCGATGCTCTTCTGGCCGCGGCGCAAACGGCGGAGGTGCCCTCAAAGGCGGTTCAGATGCTGCTCGGCCTCAAGGGGATCGGATCCGGGTTTGCGGGTGCGCTGTGGTCGGAAGGCCTGTTCCGGCACTTTGACAACCGGCGGCAGGTGGCAGCCTATGCGGGCTTGGCGCCGACGCCCTGGAAGAGCGGCACGATCGATCACGAGCAGGGCGTATCGAAAGCTGGCAATCCGCGCCTGCGCGCCATCCTGGTCGAGATGGCGTGGCTCTGGCTACGGCATCAGCCGGGATCGGCCCTTGCGCGGTGGTATCATGATCGCGTGCACCGCCTGGGCGGGCGGATGAAGAAGGTCACGATCGTCGCGCTGGCGAGGAAGTTGCTCGTGGCGATCTGGAAGTACGTGAACCACGGCGTGGTCATTGAAGGAGCAGCCCTGAAGACCGCTTGATCCTGCCCGCGCACAGAACTCTCATCACTGTCCCCAAGGCCTGATCAGCCTTGGCGGATCCGGGTGGACGAACCGCGGTAAAGGTATGGCCTGACCAGCCGTAGTTAAGAATGGTCGCGTCCTCCCGAGCCCTGCCCGCAGAATGCGGGATGGTGGTGCAGCCGCTGCGAGCGGCGACCGTATGTGAGCTTGAGCGCGTGGTGCAAAAACGTGCTTGAAGGACGGGCTCGGACCTGTGAGCCGCAATCGTCAGGGAGAACTGAATGAACTGAAGCAATTCGACCTTGATCAGATGCTCCTCATGTGAGCCTTTCGTCAAGCGCCAGAAGAACGATTCCGCTGATGCGGAGGCGATCTGCGAGGCGGCTCAGCGCCCAACCATGCGCTTCGTGGTGCCAAAAAGCGAGCAGGCCCAAGCGGCCGCTGTCGTGTTCCGGGCGCGCGATCTCCTCGTGAAGCAGCGCACCCAGATCATCAATGCCCTGCGGGGACATCTGACCAAGTTCGGCATCGTGGTGGCGAAAGGCCCGGCTCACGTTCCTCAACTGGTACGGGCTGTCGAGGACGGGGCCGAGCCGATCCCGGAGCTCGCCCGACCGATCCTTCAAGGCCTGATCGAAATGCTGCAGGCGCTGGATGACAGGATTGCTGGGCTCGACCGCGAGATTGCTCAGCGGGCCAAGGAGGATAAGACTGCGCGGCGACGGATGACCATTCCCGGAGTGGGACCCGTCACTGCCCTGGCGGCACTCGCACCACCGGCTGAGACCTTCAAGCGCGGACGGGACTTTGCCGCCTGGGTCGGGCTCACGCCCTTGCCGCATTCGACGGGCGGCAAGCAGAAGCTCGGCGCTACCTCGAAGATGGGCGAACGGACGCTGCGCCGCCTGCTGATCCTCGGCGCCAGCGGCGTCTTACGCTGGGCGGCTCGCAACGGAGCTCCAGCAGGCTCGTGGCTTGCGCGCATGCTGGCCCGCAAGCCGCCGATGCTGGTGCGGGTGGCGCTGGCCAACACGATGGCTCGCGTCATCTGGGCTTTGATGGCCAAAGGCGGGATCGACCGAGTTCCGGCCGTGAGCGCATAAGCGCTCGCGTCTGTGAGGCTGTTGGAGCGGAGGAACGTCGAAGGAGAGGGATGGCGCAACGGTCGATGAGACGGGATCAGGAAAACCAGTGTGCAACAACGCGCCTCGAGCGCGCCGCTTTGAATTGGACCTGATCCGCGAACTCCATCCGGGCCCGTGGCATGTGAATGGCCGCAGATGAGGCCGTACACATGGCAGCACTCGCCGACGCGCTCCACCTCTCCAGAAGATTCTTCTTGCGTCACCACGGGCGTCCACACACGTTGCACGGATCGGCGATTTGGCAGCCGGAGCTGGAGGGCATAGGAGGGCTGGACCCTCCTGATCCCGGATCTCTAACGTGCCGTTCAAGGCCAATGCCGCTCGCCATCATCGCATCCCCAAGCAGCGGCATCGGGTGACGAACTGGGCGGAGTACGACACGGCCCTGCGCCAGCGGGGAAGTCTCACGATCTGGTTCTCAGAGGAAGCAATCACAGCCTGGCGGGCCGAGCCCCGCACCACACGAGGCGGTCAGCCTCACTACTCGGCCCTGGCGATCCGAACAGCCCTGACGCTGCGAGTGGTGTTCCGGCTGGCGCTCCGCCAAACTGAGGGGCTGATCGGCTCAATCCTTCGCCTCCTTGGCCTTGATCTCGCTGTCCCAGATCACTCCACCCTGAGCCGTCGCGCCGAAGCTCTGGAGGTTCCAAGACCAGTTTCACACGGCGAGCCTGTTCACCTGCTGGTCGACAGCACGGGCCTGCGGCTGTGTGGACCCGGCGAGTGGCTGGCCGAGAAACACGGCACCTGCAGGCGCCGCTCCTGGCGAAAGTTGCACATCGGCATCGATGCCGATACCGGGCAGATCCTTGCATCAGAGTTGACGTCCAATGATGTCGATGATGGCTCGCAGGTCGAGCCTCTGCTTGACCAGATCACCGATTCACTCGCCTCATTCACTGGTGATGGCGCCTACGATCAGGCTGGCATCTACGCCACCGTTACGGAACGGCATCCTGAGGCTGAGGTGATCATCCCGCCCCGATCGACGGCGGTGTTCAGCGAGGACGGGGAGACCACTCCGACCCAGCGCGAACGGCATCTCCAAAGCATCGCGGAGCATGGACGCATCGGCTGGCAGAAGTGGTCAGGGTACAATTGGCGAGCTTTGGTGGAGACCGCCATCAGCCGGCTCAAACGAGTGATCGGGAATGCGTTGCGTTCGCGAGCGGATCGGCGTCGTATCACCGAGGTCACCATCGCCGTTGCAGCCTTGAACAAGATGCTCGAACTTGGACGTCCGAAGTCCGTCCGCATCGCTTGAAGTCGGCTATGGATGCACGCGACGTGTGCACAATCCGGTCCATGCAACAAAGCAGGAGATCGTGCCACCCGAATTTCTACACAACTCGCGACGGCACCGAGACTGTGCTGATGATTTGACTCTTCTGGTTGGCGACATTGCGAAAACTATGAGGCACTCGGCTGTCAAAGTAGTAAGCATCGCCTTTATTCAGAACACGAACCTCTGCTCCAACTGTGACCTCCACATCTCCTTCTATCACTATGCCTGCCTCCTGCGCAGCATGCGAGCACCCGCCACCAGTTTTTGCGCCAATGGCATAAGTCTCATGCAGCATCAAAATGTCCCTGTTAGGATGATTTATGCCTATCATTCGATAAGAAACTGAGCTTTTATTGCCGATTTCTACAAGATCATCTGCCGAATAGAATGGTGAATAAGGTGAACGACCAGCAATTGTTGAAAAGAAGCCCAGCAATGTCGTTCCTAACGCATCCAGGATTGCGCTAAGCGTATTCACCGATGGGCTCATCTGATCCGAAACTAACCCCGAAAATTCATGGAGGGTTGGCGGGTGTAGCTCAAGGCCCTGAGATGACTTAGGATTTGGTTGTTGAATCCGATCCGCCTCATTTCTGGGAGAACCCACCCGCCATGAACCATTCTACGCTTCCACTGCCGGGCCTGTCACCTGTTGGCGGCAAAACCGTTGTGGCTCGGTTCGATGGCGGATTGCTGTCGTCTGATGCTGGCCTTCTCGCCCTGCGCGAGGTGGAGAAGCGTTTGGGTGTCGCCGAGCGGCTCGCCGCGTGCATCGATGACCCACGCTCTCAGGATCAGGTCGTTCATCGCTTGGCCGATCTGATCCGCTTCCGGCTGTTGATGATCGCTGCTGGTTATGAGGATTGCAACGACGCCACGAGCTTGCGCGCCGATCCAATCTTTAAGATGGCGCAGGACGTGCTGCCATCGGATCGCCATCTCGCCTCACAGCCCACGCTCTCACGCTTGGAGAATGTGCCCGATGCGCGCTCGCTGGTGCGCATGGGACGCACGATGATCGATCTGTACTGCGCCTCATTCCGACAGGTGCCGAAGCAGATCGTGCTCGACCTCGACGACACCTTCGATGCCGTTCACGGCGATCAGCAACTGCGCCTGTTCAATGCTCATTACGACGAATACGGCTTTCAGCCCATGGTCGTGTTCGACGGTGAAGGACGCTTCATCACCGCCGTGCTGCGGCCGGCCAAGCGGCCCAAGGGCACCGAGATCCGGGCTCATCTGCGCCGGCTCATCCGGGCGATCCGAACCCACTGGCCCACCACCCGCATCCTGATCCGGGCTGACAGCCATTACTGCGGTCCGCTGGTGATTGATTGGTGCCGAGCCAACGGCGTTGACTTCATCCTCGGAGTGGCCTCGACCTCGACCCTGCGCCGGCATATCGCTGGCCTGGAGGCGAGCGCCAAGGCGCGCTTTGCCGCGGCTCCCCTGCAAGGCAAGGTGCGGCGCTTCACGGAGTTCTTTGACGGTGCCGAGAGTTGGAGCCGGGTCGAGCGCATCATCGCCCGTGTCGAAGCGGGCGAGCAGGGCAGCGACACCCGGTTCATCGTCACCAATCTTGCCGGCGGCAAAGCCAGAACGCTCTATGAGCGGATCTACTGTCGGCGCGGCATAGCGGAAAATCACATCAAGGCCTGGAAAGCCCATCTGGCGGCCGACCGCACGTCGTGCACCAAAGCGACGGCAAACCAGTTCCGGCTGTTCCTGCACGCGGGCGCCTATTGGCTGATGTGGGGCCTGCGCGCGATGATGCCGAAGCGCTCGCTCTGGCGCATCGCGCAATTTGACACCTTGCGCCTGCGCCTGATCAAGATTGCCGCCCGGGTGGTTGAACGGAAGACCCAGATCCGGCTGCACCTGCCGAGCGCCTGCCCCGATCAGACGATCCTGCGGGTGGTTCTTGGCCGCATTCCGCGCCTCGTCACCTGAGGAACGGGGCGCGCACGCCCCCTGACCCGAGCCCTGTCCCGTCCACCTGCAAACCCGCCGCCCTCATCCGCCAAGCAGAACGCCTGGAGGTGGTGGGGACATGCCTGAAATCCGGTCAACTTTACCAGTAAGGCTCGTACAGCCAATCTCAGATGGGGCGCCGTGAATTAACCGGGCTAGGCCGTGTGGACGAATTGAGATCAGTAATGGGTGAGTGGATTGAACGAAGCCGCTGACGCGGCATTTGGTGCCCGGGGATGCGGATGATGCTTCTGTTTTGAAGGGTTGCGGCTGGTGAAGCGCAATCCCGGAACAGGAGATCAAGATGGTCGAGATGAGCCCTCTGCGCCGTCGCATGATCGAGGACATGACGGTCCGCAATCTGTCGCCCGCCACGCAACGATCCTACATCCACGCGGTAGCGAAGTTTTCGCGCTATTTCGGCCGGTCCCCGGCTCGGCTTGGCCTGGAAGATGTCCGCGCCTTCCAGGTGCATCTGGTGGCGAAGGGGATCTCATGGTCGGCGCTGAACCAGACGGTCTGCGCGCTGCGGTTCTTTTACGGCGTGACACTGGGCCATGCCGAGATTCCGGAACGGATTGCCTATGCGCGCTTGCCCCGCAAGCTGCCCGTGGTGCTGAGCGCGGATGAGGTTGTCCGGTTCCTGGAGGCGGTGCCCAGCCTGAAGACGCGCACCGCGCTGACCACGGCCTATGCGGCGGGCCTCCGTGCCTCCGAGACCGTCGGCCTGAAGGTCGGCGACATCGACAGCGAACGCGGTGTCATCCTGATCGCGCACGGCAAGGGCGGCAAGGACCGATACGTCATGCTGTCGGCGCAGCTTCTGCGCATCCTCCGGGTCTATTGGCGGCTGGCAAAGCCCAACGACTGGCTGTTTCCCGGTCGTGACGCAACCGCGCCAATCGATGTGCAGGTTCTCTATGCGGCATGCCGCTCGGCCTGTATCGCCGCCGGCATCGACAAACGCGTGACGGTCCACACGCTGCGGCACAGCTTCGCCACACATTTGCTCGAGAACGGAACCGACATTCGCATCATCCAGGTTTTGCTCGGTCACAACAATCTGTCGAGCACGGCACGCTACACGAAGGTCTCGAACGGCCTTATTCGCCGCACGCAGAGCCCGCTCGACCGTCTGAGGCTGGAGGTTGTTCCCCCAAACTGAGCCGGCGTCGTCATGTCGGCAAGACTGGAGGTGGCGGACATCATGCGTCGCCACGGCGAGGCCTATCGGCAGGCCCAGGAGGGGCATCTCGGGCGGGTCGAGCGCCGCACGATGAGCGCGATCGAGCTGTGCCGGACAGCCGCTCTCGGGGGCCATCTGGAGGGATGCCCATCATGCAGGACAATCCGCGTCTCCTACAATTCCTGCCGCAACCGGCATTGCCCGAAGTGCCAAGGACAGGCCTGTCGGGATTGGCTCGCGGCGCGGCAGGGTGACCTCCTGCCGGTTCCCTATTTCCACGTGGTCTTCACGCTGCCGGCGCCGATGGCCGGCATCGCGTTTCAGAACAAGGCCGCCGTCTATTCCATCCTGTTCAAGGCCGCGGCTGAGACGTTGCTCACCATCGCCGCTGACCCCAAACATCTGGGGGCGGAGATTGGACTCGTCGCGGTCCTGCACAGTTGGGGCCAGAACCTGCATTATCATCCGCATGTCCATTGCATCGTGCCGGGCGGCGGCCTGCCGCCTACCGGCTTCGGGCGTCGATCCGGGGCCGCGCAGTGGATTGCGTGCCGGCCCGGCTTCTTCCTGCCCGTGCGGGTCCTATCGCGTCTGTTTCGTCGGCTGTTTCTACAGGACCTGCAAGCCGCCTATGACGCGGGCAATCTGAGCTTCTTTGGCGACCTCGCCGGACTGATGGCGCCCGCCGCGTTCCGCCGCCGGCTGGCAGAGGTCTGTCATGTCGAATGGATCGTCTACGCCAAACCGCCCTTCGGTGGCCCCGGGCAGATGCTGACCTATCTCGGCCGCTACACCCATCGCGTCGCCATCGCCAATTCTCGGCTTGTCCGTATGGCCGACGGCAGGGTCTCGTTCCGCTGGAAGGACTATCGTCATCGCGGCAAGGTCAAGGTCATGACGCTCGATGCCCACGAGTTCATCCGGCGCTTCCTGCTGCACACCCTGCCGGACGGCTTCCACCGCATCCGACATTACGGCTTTCTCGCGAATGGCCATCGCGCCCAAAAGCTGGAACTGTGTCGCAGACTGCTGACCATCACGGCGCAAGAGAGCGCCGCCGACACCACGCATGATCGGCCCGCCGCAACTCCGGCCAGCCGGTGCTCCTGGTGCGGCCGACAGATGGTCACGTTCGGCATCTGGCGATGTGGGGAGGTGCCTCGCCGTCCCGTCTGGAGCGACAGTTCATGAGAGGATCAACCGCTTGCAGCATGGCAATGACCGAGCCGACTGCCATGTGCGCCGGCCTGCATCTGTTTGCACCCCGTCCCGGAGCGGGAAAGATCCGGGTGCTCTCCGGTGACCGGGCCGGCCGTATTCAACGCGATCATCGGCACCGGGCCGTCGCCGTCGGCACCATCGGGCACACGGATCGCGTTCCACATGCGGTCCGTCCGGCCCTCGTCGAGCACCTCACCTCACCAACCAGCCTACAATCCCCATAGCGCCATCCCCGTCTCGCGGCTTCGCTCAATCCGGCTTCAATGAGGTCCTTCCGGATGAGGGCCTTCACACGTTCCGTCGCGACCGGACCTCACAGAACCCTCCAGATTCCCAAATCAGTCGGGCGATGATTCATGGCGGTCGGCTTCAGGAGGCACGACCATGCTGACGGGAATGACAGAGGACGACTGGGCGACGGTGCTGCGGGTGTTTGCCGCCTCGTGTTCCCGGCGCGGCGCCAAGGGCCGCAATGACCGCCGCTTCCTGGAGGCCCTGCATTATTTCACGGTTCACAACATCACTTGGCGAGCCCTGCCTCCATGCTTCGGCAACTGGAACTCAATCTGGATGGGCGATTCACAAACGACAAATTTTGTCTCAGCCGCCCCGGTCAGTTGACTCTGACGGCGAGCCACATCCCGCTCGCAGCCCGCAGTCGTCACCCGGCCCATAGCAGTTCTCCTCCCGAGGAATTCCGCCCTCGCGGAGGGGACCATGAACCAACCTCCATGGACAATCCAACGGTGCTGGGCCGAGAACCCGGACGCCCTGCGACGCTGGGACAAGGCCTTCCAGCTTCTCCTGGCGGACAGCCAAGCACCCAGACCCAGTCACGACGGCACGGGGGGCGAACCACCAGCACAGGAGAGCCGCCATGCCGATCCTAGCCGCTTACGTGCGCGTCTCAACCCTGCGTCAGGTCCAGAGTCAGTCGATTGAGCAGCAGATCGAACGGCTGCGTGCCCATGCTCTGACCCATGGCGAGGATCTGCCTCTCGAGCATGTCTTTCGAGACGATGGCTACAGTGGCGCCAACCTGCACCGTCCGGGGCTCGATGCCCTGCGCGAGGCTGCCGCCAATGCCAAACTCGACCGGATCCTGATCACAGCTCCGGATCGTCTGGCGCGCAACTATGTGCATCAGGTGCTGTTGGTTGAAGAGCTGCAAAAGTATGGGGCCCAGGTCGACTTCCTCGACCGCCCGATGAGCCAGGATCCGCACGATCAACTCCTCCTCCAGATCCGCGGCGCCGTGGCCGAGTATGAGCGCACCCTGATTGCGGAGCGCATGCGACGCGGTCGGTTACGCCGGCTGCGGGCCGGGACACTCTTGCCATGGACCACGGCGCCGTACGGCTATGAGCTTGATCCAGAGCACCCTCGCAATCCCGCCGGGGTGCGCCTCAACGCTGCCCAAGCCGCCGTCGTCCGGGACATCTTCGCCTGGTATGTCGACGGGACCACGATCATCGGCCTGGTTCGGCGTCTGACCCAGCTTGGCATTCCCTCTCCCTTAGGTCACCCGACTTGAAGCCCGTCGGCGTTGCGCTGCCTGCTGACCAATCCAACCTATACCGGTCAGGTGTTCGCGAACCGGAAGCGCTTCGGTCCCTGTCACAAGCGGCGCTCAGCCCTGCTCCCGGCCCATCCGGCGGGCGGGACGTGCCACAAGACCGACCCCGCAGACTGGATTGCAGTGGCCTCGGTGCCGGCCATCGTGACGCAAGAGCAATTCGACTGCGTGGCAGGACGATTGATCTATAATCGCCAGATGGCGCAGCGGAACAACAGAGCCCATCAGTATCTCCTGCGCGGCTTGGTCAGCTGCGGGCGGTGCGGGCATGGCTGCCAGGGGCGGCATTCGCCCCCGGACTATGCCTATTACCGATGCCAAACCAAAGGACAGCCACGTCTGCTCCTCTCCGGCGAGAGATGTTCGACCCGCTACATTCCCGCCCGGCAACTTGAGGATCTGGTCTGGGGCGATCTGTGTGAGGTGGTGTTACATCCCGAGATCCTCAGCCATGCCATGGAGCGCGCCCGGGGTGGTCAGTGGCTGCCGCAGGAGTGGCAAGCCCGGCGGCACAACCTGCATCGTGGGCGGCGCAGCCTGAGCGAGCAGATCGAGCGTCTGACGAGTGCCTATCTAGCGGGCGTCATCGGACTGCCGGAGTTCGAGCGCCGTCGCCGCGAGGCCGAGAGCCGTCTTCTGACGTTAGAGCGGCAGGAGCAGGAGCTCACTCAGGAGGCTCTCTGTCGCGGGGAGATTGCGCAGCTTGCTGCCAATGCTGAAGCTTTTTGTCACCGCGTCTGTGACGGCCTGGCCAAGGCCGACTTTGATCGAAAGCGTCGCCTTCTCGAATTGCTCGTCGACCGCGTGGTCGTGACC
Organism: Microvirga sp. RSM25; assembly: GCF_044784385.1. Taxonomy (NCBI): domain Bacteria; kingdom Pseudomonadati; phylum Pseudomonadota; class Alphaproteobacteria; order Hyphomicrobiales; family Methylobacteriaceae; genus Microvirga; species Microvirga sp. RSM25. The sequence continues at coordinate 725,418 of NZ_CP173040.1, forward strand.
GATGATCAAGTCGAGATCCATTACGCGTTCCCAACCGGTCCAGATGGCGAACGCGAGGCGTTTTGTCGATTGCGGGCAGACTATCTGGAAACGCTTTTGGCGCTTGAGCCGGACGGGCGTGTTCGAGGCCTTCTTCGACGCCTTGGCGGCGCTGAGTGACACAGCGCATCTGGTGCAGATGTTTGACTCCGCCATCGTGCGCGCCCATGTCTCGGCCGCAGGCGCAAACGTATGGCCCGCCCCGTCGGCAAGTGGTTTGTCTCGGCTGACTTGAGCAGTCTGCACAAACGTATCCGGCCTTTCAGCTGAGCTGTTGGCCAAGATGGAGATCCGCGCGTCCTGGTCCTCATAAAGGGGCCGGCATCGAGTGCCATTTTGCGCCATAGGGTTCCAGGCCACCGGTCGACTGTCAGGCCATCTTCCTCTCACCACCCGCGGACTTCGTCAGCCAGCGCGATCCGCGCCAGCCAGTTCCTGCTTAAGCCACTGCGGCTTGGTACGAGCGCTCATGCCGCAGGAGCGCCCAGACAATCCGGGCCATTTTGGTCGCAAGTGCCACCACGGCGGTGTTGGGATGTGCCCGCGCGAGCAGCCCCCTCAGCCACACACCGAGCCGCGTGTTCGTGTTTCTGAGCGTCGGCAGGGCCGCTCGAGCTCCCTGGATCAGCATCTTGCGCAGATACTTGCTGCCTCGTTTGCTGATCCCCAGAAGCCGGGGCTTGCCACCCGTGGTGGCTTGGCGTGGAACCAGACCAAGCCAGGCAGCCAGGTCGCGACCGCGGGCGAAAGTGCGGGCATCCCCGACAGCCGCCACGAGGGCTGTGGCATTCAGCGAGCCAATGCCCGGGATGCCGGTCAGCCGCCGGGCCTGGTCATTGCTGCGGCAGTGCTGATGGAACTCCTCGTCGAGAGCTGCAATCCGCTGGTCAAGCAGTTCCCACCGCTCCCGCATATCGGCGATGAGGTGGCGCATGCGAAGACTCAGCGTGCATGCCGGGTCGGCTACGATCTCAGTCAGCCGACTGGCGAGCTTGGCCCGCCCCTGCGGCACGACGTATCCTCGCTCCAGAAGCACGCTCCTGATCTGGTTCATCAGCGAGGTTCGCTCCGCAACGAGGCGATCGCGCACACGGTGAAGGGTTTGCATGTCGAGTTGGGCTTCTGACTTCAATTCGACAAAGCGCATGGTCGGGCGTGTGGCGGCTTCTGCGATGGCGTCAGCGTCACGGTCATCATTCTTCTGTGCCTTCACATAGGGGCGCACGTATTCCGGTGACATCAGTCGAATTGTGTGTCCTTGCGCGGCGAGTAATCGCCCCATGTGATGGGCGCCACAGCAGGCTTCCATGGCGATGATGCAGGCTGGCCGCCTGGACGCGAAAGCAATCACCGTCTCCCGCCGCATACGCCGGCGCACGACGACCTGACCATTTTGATCCAGACCGACCAGGCTGCAGCTGTTCTTGCCCAGGTCAACTCCAAGCACCGCAATCTTCATGGCTTCATTCCTTTCCCTCGTCTGAGCTATACCGCCAGCTTACAGCGGATCGGCTCGGGTAAGGGGCGGGCCATCCATAAAGGGGGCAGAACCGACAGGCTCTGGGCCGCTCCCGCGGCGGGTTCTCGACCAAGATCCACCTCAAGACCGACTGGGATGGCGATCCGCTCGGCTTTTGCCTGACTGCCGGTGAGGCTAGCGACAGTCTGCACTTTGAGACGCTGCTCGACCTCGGGCCTGAGATCACGCCGCGAGCGGCCGTGGGCGACAAGGGCTATGACTCTAAGGCTAACCGACAGGCGGCCCGTGCCCGCGGCATCTGCCCGGCCATTCCGTATCGGACGACCACCAAGGACAAGCCAAAGTACTTTCCCAAAGCGCTTTATCGTGGGCGGGCTCGCATCGAGCAGACCATAGGCAAACTCAAGCGGTTCAAGCGCGTTGCTTTACGCTGCGAGAAAACGGACGTATTGCGCGACGATCTGGAATGGAGGAGCGCGGCGATCAGGCTTGTAATTTGCTGTCGCGGCCGGACGATGATTGTCGCGCCACGACACAGATGCAAGCGCTTTGTTGATTGTCGCTGCGAGCGACAATCAGGATGAGGTCCTGATTGTTGCGCGCGTCGGCGGACGCCCCGGTCCGCGCTTACGCTCAAGGGCTTCTCTGCGGCGGTAGCTCTCCACATTCATCTCGAAGATCGTCGCGTGGTGCACCAAGCGATCCACCGCGGCGAGCGTCATCGCCTGATCCGGAAAGACCGAGTTCCAGGCTCCAAAGGGCTGATTGGCCGTAATCAGCAGCGAGCGACGCTCGTAGCGGGCGCCGATGAGTTCAAAGATCACGCTGGTTTCCGCCTGATCTTTGCTGACATAGGCGAGGTCATCCAGGATCAGCAGATGGTACTTGTCGAGTTTGGCAATCGCCGCCTCGAGCTGTAGATCCCGCCGCGCGCTCTGCAGCTTCTGCACCAGATCGGTGGTGCGGGTGAACAGCACCCGCCAGCCGTTCTCGACCAGGGCCAGGCCCAGCGCGGCCGCCAGGTGCGATTTGCCCCCGCCCGGCGGGCCGAACATCAACAGATTGGCGCCCTTCTCCAGCCAGCTGTCGCCGGCTGCCAGCGCCACCACCTGGGCCTTGCTGATCATCGGCACCGCGGAGAAGTCGAAGCTGTCGAGGGTCTTGCCGGGCGGCAGGCGCGCCTCGTCGAGATGGCGCTGGATGCGCCGGCTGGCGCGCTCGGCCATCTCGTATTCGGCCAGAGCCGCCAGGAAGCGGGCCGCCGGCCAGCCCTCCTTGTCGGCGCGGGCGGCGAAGTCCGGCCAGATCGTCTTGATCGCCGGCAGCCGCAGGTCGTTGAGCGCCAGGGTCAGGCGACCGGCATCAATATCGGGGCTCGTCATGCGACCTCTCCCTGATGGCCGCGGGTGAGTTCCTCGTAGGCGCTGAGCGGCGCATAGGAGACCGTGATGGCGGGCACGGCATCCGCATCCGGACTGAAGCGGGCGCGCAAGCTCTTGAGATCCGGCAGCCGGCCGGCCTTCAGATCCTCGTCGAGGCGCTCGGCAAGTTCGGCTTCGCAGGCGCGCTCATGCGCCAGGGCGAGCAGATCCACCATGGTGCGGCAGGCAACCCGGGCCGGCAGTTTGGCGCACATCGCCTCGAAGGCACGGGCGTAGGCTTGGCGGGGAAAGAGCTGATCGCGGTAGACCAGCCCCATCAGGGCCATGGGCTTGCGTCTGAGCGAGTGGATCACATGCCGGTAATCGACCACATGCCCGTGCCGGCCATTGGGATGAGCCCGCCCGCGCGGCAGCGTGAACTGGTGCGTGCCGCCGAGATAGACCTCGAGGCGATCGTCAAACAGCCTCACGCGCAGCCGGTGGCCGATCAGGCGCGAGGGCACGCTGTAGAACACCTTGCGCAGGACAAAGCCGCTGGTGGAGGTCACGGTGACGATGGCATCCTCGTAATCGGCGGTGCGCCGGTCCGGCAGTTCCTGGAGGACGGCGCGCTCGACCTCAATGCGCGGGATCAGCCGGGCATTGCGGCGTCCGATCACCTCGTCGATGAAGCGGCGGTAGGCACAAAGATCGGTGAAGTCGCGTGCGCCGCGCAGCAGCAGAGCGTCTTCGATTCCCTTCTTGAGGTGGCCGTGCACGCTCTCGATGGACCCGTTCTCGTGGGCGATGCCCGTGTTGTTGCGGCTCGGCTCCATGCCGTAATGGGCGCACAGGGCATCGTAGCGCCGGGTCAGGTCCTCACGGGCGTCGCGATCCAGGTTGCGGAAGGCAGCCGAGAGGCTGTCGCTGCGGTGCTCGCGGGGAGCACCACCCAGGGCCCAGAGGGCGTTCTGCAGCCCCTCGGCCAGCGCGACATAGCTCTCGCCGCCGAGCACCACGTGGGCATGCTCGAAGCCGGAATAGGCGAGCCGGAAGTGATAGAGCCGGTGATCGAGCGGCTGGCCGGCGATGGTGACGGAAAGATCGGCCATGTCGGTGAAATCGGACAGGCCCATGCGTCCGGGCTCATGCACCTGGCGGAAGATGACCTCCTGCTCGGGGCCGTGCAGGGCGCGCCAGGCACGGACGCGACGCTCGAGGGTGCGGCGGATGCCGGGGCCGAGCTCGGGATGGCGGCGGATGATCTCCTCGAAGAGAGCAACAGGGCGCAGGCTCGGGGCGGCTTGGAGCAGAGGAACGATCTCGCTGTCCCAGACGCTCGCGAGCGGGTCGGGACGCCGGCGCCCGCGCGGGGCTTTCTTCTGGGAGGGCAGACGCGGGTCTTTGGCGAGGCGGTAGCCGGTAGAGGGGCTGAAGCCGGCTTTGGCAGCGGCGATCGGGATGGTGTTGGTGTGACGGAGCGTCATGTACAGTCTCATTTGGCAGTCGGTGATGTGGCGGCCGGGCAAAGGCTGGGTTCCTCATTTGGTCGTGAAGAACTCCCATCCTTATCCGGTCGGCCGCGACGGCCAGACGGTGCGGTCCTGAGGATCGCACCGTCACCTCTGATCCTGATCGCCGCTCAACTTCCACCCTGATCGCCGCGCCTTAACGGACGAGAACTACGGCTCCTTCGTCGCGCTTGCTTTGAGCTTCATCCTTATCAAATCCGTCCACACGACCTAGCACTACTTTGGCACTTTCATCAGTGAGCCGAGGGTGAAGCGCGCCCGACAGAACGGACATCGCAGGCGCATGGCGTGTGCCAGATGATCAAGCAGCAGGCGCCGAATGGCCGGCAGGCTGGGTTGCGGCGGTGGTCCGCTGGCTTTTCTTTTTCCCCCTTTGGCTGCCCGCAGCCGCAGATGCTGCAGGAACAGATAGGCGATCAGCGTCAGCAGCGCATGCCGATGGAGACCCTGCCAAGAGCGGCCCTCGAAGTGATCGAGCCCAAGCTCCTCTTTCAACTGCTGATGCGCCTGCTCGCACACCCAGCGCGCCTTGATGAGAGACGCTAATTGCTTCAATGGCGTGTCGGGCGGCAGGTTGGACAGGTAGTACTTGCGCTCCCCCGACGAGCGATGCTCACCCACCAACCACATCTCGTCGCCTGGCAGGTGCTGGGCGGCATGCCCGCGCAACTGAACCGCCGGTCCATCAGCCACCCGTGCGCGTTCGAGACGATCGTGATCATGGCTTCCAGATGATCGTGATCATCCATTCCAGGGCGGCGTGATCATGGTTTCCAGAGGGCCGTGATCGCCCGTTCCAGCGATCGTGATCAGTCTCTGAGGCCGTGAAGAGGTGCTTGCCGCCGGCAGTCCGCAACCCACGGTACTCTTGGCCTTTGCTTCCCAGCCGAGGACCAAGATGCCCACCGAGAGACTGTCGATGCGCCACATCCGTGAAGTCTTACGCCTGCACCACGGTGTCGGGCTCTCCCAGCGCGCCACCGCTGCCAGCCTGGGACTGGCCCAGGGCACCATCAGCAAATACATCAACCGCGCCCGACGCGCCGGCCTGACCTGGCCGCTGCCGCCCGAGTTCGATGACGATAGCCTGCTGGAGAACCGGCTTTATCCGCCCGCTTCTGATCTGCCCACCGAGCAACGCAGCCAGCCCGATTGGACCCTGGTCCATCGCGAACTGCGCCGGCCGGGCGTCACCCTCATGCTCCTGTGGGAGGAATACTGCGACAGCACGCCCGAGGCCTTCAGCTATTCCTGGTTCTGCGAGCACTACAAGGACTGGGCGGGCCGGCTCAAGCCCACCCTGCGGCAGGTCCACGTCGCCGGCGAGAGGCTGTTCGTCGACTATTCCGGCCACACCATGGAGGTGATCGACGGGCTCACCGGCGAGGTCCGCCCGGTCCAGATCTTCGTCGCCGTGCTCGGGGCCTCCAACTACACCTATGCCGAGGCCAGCTTCACCCAGAGCCTGCCGGACTGGATCGGCTCGCATGTGCGCACCTTCGCCTTCCTGGGCGGCGCCACCCGCCAGACGGTCAGCGACAATCTCAAGGCCGGGATCACCAAGGCTTGCTTCCACGAGCCGATGGTCAATCGCACCTATGCCGACGCGGCACGCCACTACGGCACCGCCATCGTGCCGGCCCGGCCCTACAAGCCGCGCGACAAGGCGAAGGTTGAGGTCGGCGTTCAGGTGGTCGGGCGCTGGATCCTGGCCCGCCTGCGCAACCGCCGCTTCTTCTCGCTGCCGGCGCTCAACGCGGCAATCCACGATCTGCTGCATGACTTGAATGAGCGGCCCTTGCGCGGTTGGGGCCGCAGCCGGCGCGAGCTGTTCGAGACGCTCGACCGCCCGGCGCTCCTGCCGTTGCCGGCCGAACCTTACGAGTATGCAGAATGGAAGCGCTGCCGCGTCGGTCTCGATTATCACATCGAGATCGCCAAGCATTACTACAGCGTGCCGCACAGCCTCGTTCGGCAGGAGGTCGAGGCGCGGATCACGGCGACCAGCGTCGAAGTCTTCTGGCGCGGCAAGCGCGTGGCCTCGCATGTGCGGTCCCATCGTCCGCATCGGCCGAGCACGGTGGCCGAGCACATGCCGAGTTCGCATCGGCGCTACCGCGACTGGACGCATGAGCGCATCCGCCGCGAGGCGGGCAAGGTCGGAGCCGACGCGGCCACCTTGATCGACGTCATCTTGCGCTCCCGGCCGCATCCCGAGCAGGGCTTCCGCTCGGCGATCGGCATTCTCGGGCTGGTCAAGCGCTATGGGGCCGAGCAGGTCGATGCGGCCTGCGCGCAGGCTCTGGCGATCAACACCCGGTCCTACACCTCGGTTGCCACCATTCTGAAGAGCGGCACGCACAAGGCCTCTGAGCCGGCGCAGGACGCGCCGGTGCTCGTCCACGCCAACATCCGCGGCCCCGGCTACTATCACTGATCAGGAGATCCTCATGCTGCTTCATCCTACCGTCGAACGCCTGCGCACCCTTGGCCTGAGCGCCATGGCCGACACGCTGCTCGAGTTGCAGACCAACCCCGACGCGGCCGCGATGCCCCATGCCGACTGGCTCGGTCTTCTCGTCGATCGGGAAGCGACGTTCCGCGACAACCGTCGTCTGGCGCGCCGCCTGAGCGCGGCCAAACTACGCCAGAGCGCCACTGTCGAGAATGTCGACTACCGCAGCTCGCGCGGCCTTGACCGGGCCTTGTTCCAGGCGCTGGCCACCAGCCAATGGGTGCGCGATCACAATCACCTGGCGATTGTCGGCCCGACCGGAACGGGGAAGAGCTGGCTCGCCTGTGCGCTCGGCCACAAGGCCTGCCGCGACGGCTTCTCGGTTCTGTATCGCCGGGCGCCGCGCCTGTTTTCTGATCTGGCTCAGGCCCGCGGCGAAGGCCGTCTGGCACGGCTGATGAGCGCCCTGGAGCGCACGGATCTGCTCATCATCGACGACTGGGGCCCGGAGCCGCTCACCGCCGAGCAGCGCCGGGATCTGCTGGAGATCGCCGATGACCGATACGACAAGGGCTCGCTGCTGATCACGAGCCAGGTTCCCGTGTCACACTGGCACGATGTGATTGGTGACCCGACTCTTGGAGATGCGATATTGGATCGCGTCATTCACAATGCGCATCGGATTGAACTCAAGGGCGACAGTCTGCGCCGCCGTGCCGGCGACAGGAGTGTGGCATGATCCGAGAGACCTTTGATCATTGGCGCCGGACTTGACCCGAAGCCTGTTTCCAGACCACCTTACAACTGCCAGCGGTACGGACCGCTTCACTCCGCTCAGCGCACTGCCAGGTCAACGCTGACAGTGATCACGATCACTGGAACGAGTGATCATGATCGTGTGGAGCCACCGATCACCATCCCTGGAATGCGCAGCCACCCGCACACGCGTAGTGGCAAACCTCGCCTGCAACGGGCCTTTGGTGCCACGCCGCCAGGTGACCCGGCGCCATGACACCTTAGCCAGCATAGCCTCGGCCGAAACCGCTTCGACATCCGGAATCAGCGTCTTGCGGGGTCGTCCGCGCGTGGTGGTGGAGGCCACCATCTGCACATCGGCCGGATAAACCTTCTGAATGCGCACGGTGCCCACAGCCCAGCGCAACCCCAGAGCCGAGAGCGCCTGCCGGAAGGGTGCGCTGATGCCATAGCCGGCATCGGCCAGCACCGCCCCGAAGCTCACGCCAGCCTGCATGACACGCTGGAGCTCAGTGAGGGCGATCTGCGGCTTCGAGCACTCCGTCCAGAAAGGCTCGGGCACACCGGCGCGCTGCAGGCGCCCGGGATCCTTGATCCAGGTGTCAGGCAGGAACAGGCGCAAGGCGACTGGGATCGGCACCTCATCCTTGGCAAGCGTGAGGGAAACCAGCACCTGGCAGACCGTATGTTCGTTGCCGGCGGAGGTGGCTCGTCCACACTATGCGATGAGCGAGGGTTGCGCCGGATGGGCCGGCGCCGAGCCTCCCGCACAGGGGACGAGCCATGCAGCAGAAGAGCAAAGTGTTTGTCGGTCTGGATACCTTCTTTATTCGGCTAGTTCCAGTCAAGCGTCTTTAAATCCATCGCGGCGTTCGGTGCAGTGGCCCCCTGCAGGCTCTCGCTTCTTTCCGGAATCGGCATCAAAGCCCTTCCATAATGGGATCAGAAGAATGAAGTGGAACAATCTCTAAAGCGTTCTCTCGCAACTTGCGAAGGAGACCAGGTATCCAGCGAACTCACTTCATTCGTCGTCCCGCGAGGGAGACCGCTCCGCCAGCCGGCGAAGTTCCGAGACTTTCTTGAATCGTGATCGTGTGTCAGGCGGCCGATGCCGCCTTCGCCCACCGGAACTCGGTTCCGTCGCTCCACACGCGATGCAGGATGACAGCCAGGCGCCGGGCCAGCGCAATGATTGCTTTTCTCGCTCCGCGCCGCTTGGCCACGTTCATCGCCCATGCTTTCAACCACGACCATCTCGTCACTCGCGTGAGCAGCGTCTGAGCGGCTTCAAACAGCAGCGTTCGCATCATGCCATCACCACACAGCGAAATCCTGCCAACCCGCTTGCTTTCGCCGGACTGATGCTGCACGGGCGTGAGGCCCAGAGCCGGCCCCACCGCTTTGGAATTCCGAAACCGGGCTGGGATGTCGATGGTGGCGACGAAGGCCAGAGCGACCACAGGCCCTACTCCAGGGACGGTCATGAGCCGGCGGCAGACCTCGTCGCCACGCACAATCTCCAGAAGCTTGCGATGCAGGCTGGCAAAGTGCTCGCGCAGGGTCCGGCGAGCATCCAGAAGCGGCTTGGTGATCTCGGCCAGGTCCGGCAGGCCAGCCACCAGTTCGTGAATACGCTCCTCGAACTTGAGCGCACCGACAACTCCGACCTTGAGGCCAAAGTTGCGGAGCAGACCGCGTAAATCATTCTCGATGGCAATGGCCTTTTCCTGCAGGAGCTTACGGGCGGTCAGCAGCGCACGGCGCTTCTGGCTCGCCAGCGTCTTGACGTGAACCGGTCGGAACAGGTTGACCCGCATCATCTGGGCGATGCCGCGGGCATCATTCCGGTCGGTCTTGTTGACCTGGGCCTTGAGGAAGGCCTTGGTGTGCCGGGTCTCGATACACACGACGGGCAAGCCTGCCCTGGCGAGCCCATCGAAGAGCCATTGGGAGAGCGGGCCCGCCTCAAGGCCGATCCGCTCCATCCGCCAGGCAGGATCTTGTAGGACCTGAAGAAGGTCCTCCGGATGGCTGGGAGCCTTCAACTCGCGACAGATCCTCCCTGTCTCATCGACAATGCACACCGATGTCTCCTTGACCGAAACATCCAGACCCACGTAGTGCTTCATGCTGCGCTTCCTCTACTAAGACCCGAAGTCGTTCTCAACTGCTCTCGTTGTATCATTGGCCTGACGCACTGCCCCCATCAACCAGTGGAGGGCTCCGCAGCCGGCCGAATATCCCATCTCGAAACTGAAGATCTCGGGCGCCGTGGCCGAGGACGGCCGTCAGGGCGAAGTCCGCTTTCTCGGCGAGATCGACAATACCCCCGAGGCGGTGCGGCGTCTGGTCCACAAGCTGGCGAGCCGACACAGCGAATTGTTGTTCTGCTATGAGGCGGGGCCGACCGGCTATGGCCTGCAGCGCCAGATCAGCGCGTTCGGATACGATTGTGCGGTCATCGCCCCGTCCCTGATCCCCAAACGCCCGGGCGAACGGGTCAAGACCAACCGGCGCGATGCCTTGACCCTGGCCCGGCTGCACCGGGCCGGCGAGCTGACCGCCATCTGGGTGCCGGATCCGGGGCATGAGGCCGTGCGCGAACTGGTGCGGGCGCGCGAGGCCGCCATGGCAGATCTGCGCGAGAAGCGCCAGCATCTGCAATCGTTTCTGTTGCGCCATGGACGGATCTTCTCCGGCCGCAAGCCGTGGACCCGGGCGCATGCCCGCTGGCTGGCCGAACTCATCTTCGAGCATCCAGCCCAGTACCTGGTCCTGCGCGAGTATCGGCAGGCCATCGAGGATGCCGAGGCCCGCCTCGCGCGGCTGACCCAGCAAGTGGCTGAGGTGGTCTCAACCTGGTCGATGGCGCCGGTGGTGGAGGCCTATCAGGCTTTGCGCGGAGTGGCGCTGCTGACCGCCGTGATCTTTGTGGCGGAGATTGGCGATGTGCGCCGCTTCGAGCGCCCGCGTCAGCTGATGGCTTATCTGGGTCTGGTGCCGTGTGAGAGCTCGACCGGCGAGCGGGTGCGGCGGGGCAGCATCACCAAAGCGGGCAACGCGAGAGTGCGTCGGGTCCTGATCGAGGGCGCCTTCTTTATTCGGCTAGTTCCAGTCAAGCGTCTTTAAATCCATCGCGGCGTTCGGTGCAGTGGCCCCCTGCAGGCTCTCGCTTCTTTCCGGAATCGGCATCAAAGCCCTTCCATAATGGGATCAGAAGAATGAAGTGGAACAATCTCTAAAGCGTTCTCTCGCAACTTGCGAAGGAGACCAGGTATCCAGCGAACTCACTTCATTCGTCGTCCCGCGAGGGAGACCGCTCCGCCAGCCGGCGAAGTTCCGAGACTTTCTTGAATCGTGATCGTGTGTCAGGCGGCCGATGCCGCCTTCGCCCACCGGAACTCGGTTCCGTCGCTCCACACGCGATGCAGGATGACAGCCAGGCGCCGGGCCAGCGCAATGATTGCTTTTCTCGCTCCGCGCCGCTTGGCCACGTTCATCGCCCATGCTTTCAACCACGACCATCTCGTCACTCGCGTGAGCAGCGTCTGAGCGGCTTCAAACAGCAGCGTTCGCATCATGCCATCACCACACAGCGAAATCCTGCCAACCCGCTTGCTTTCGCCGGACTGATGCTGCACGGGCGTGAGGCCCAGAGCCGGCCCCACCGCTTTGGAATTCCGAAACCGGGCTGGGATGTCGATGGTGGCGACGAAGGCCAGAGCGACCACAGGCCCTACTCCAGGGACGGTCATGAGCCGGCGGCAGACCTCGTCGCCACGCACAATCTCCAGAAGCTTGCGATGCAGGCTGGCAAAGTGCTCGCGCAGGGTCCGGCGAGCATCCAGAAGCGGCTTGGTGATCTCGGCCAGGTCCGGCAGGCCAGCCACCAGTTCGTGAATACGCTCCTCGAACTTGAGCGCACCGACAACTCCGACCTTGAGGCCAAAGTTGCGGAGCAGACCGCGTAAATCATTCTCGATGGCAATGGCCTTTTCCTGCAGGAGCTTACGGGCGGTCAGCAGCGCACGGCGCTTCTGGCTCGCCAGCGTCTTGACGTGAACCGGTCGGAACAGGTTGACCCGCATCATCTGGGCGATGCCGCGGGCATCATTCCGGTCGGTCTTGTTGACCTGGGCCTTGAGGAAGGCCTTGGTGTGCCGGGTCTCGATACACACGACGGGCAAGCCTGCCCTGGCGAGCCCATCGAAGAGCCATTGGGAGAGCGGGCCCGCCTCAAGGCCGATCCGCTCCATCCGCCAGGCAGGATCTTGTAGGACCTGAAGAAGGTCCTCCGGATGGCTGGGAGCCTTCAACTCGCGACAGATCCTCCCTGTCTCATCGACAATGCACACCGATGTCTCCTTGACCGAAACATCCAGACCCACGTAGTGCTTCATGCTGCGCTTCCTCTACTAAGACCCGAAGTCGTTCTCAACTGCTCTCGTTGTATCATTGGCCTGACGCACTGCCCCCATCAACCAGTGGAGGGCTCCGCAGCCGGCCGAATATCCCATCTCGAAACTGAAGATCTCGGGCGCCGTGGCCGAGGACGGCCGTCAGGGCGAAGTCCGCTTTCTCGGCGAGATCGACAATACCCCCGAGGCGGTGCGGCGTCTGGTCCACAAGCTGGCGAGCCGACACAGCGAATTGTTGTTCTGCTATGAGGCGGGGCCGACCGGCTATGGCCTGCAGCGCCAGATCAGCGCGTTCGGATACGATTGTGCGGTCATCGCCCCGTCCCTGATCCCCAAACGCCCGGGCGAACGGGTCAAGACCAACCGGCGCGATGCCTTGACCCTGGCCCGGCTGCACCGGGCCGGCGAGCTGACCGCCATCTGGGTGCCGGATCCGGGGCATGAGGCCGTGCGCGAACTGGTGCGGGCGCGCGAGGCCGCCATGGCAGATCTGCGCGAGAAGCGCCAGCATCTGCAATCGTTTCTGTTGCGCCATGGACGGATCTTCTCCGGCCGCAAGCCGTGGACCCGGGCGCATGCCCGCTGGCTGGCCGAACTCATCTTCGAGCATCCAGCCCAGTACCTGGTCCTGCGCGAGTATCGGCAGGCCATCGAGGATGCCGAGGCCCGCCTCGCGCGGCTGACCCAGCAAGTGGCTGAGGTGGTCTCAACCTGGTCGATGGCGCCGGTGGTGGAGGCCTATCAGGCTTTGCGCGGAGTGGCGCTGCTGACCGCCGTGATCTTTGTGGCGGAGATTGGCGATGTGCGCCGCTTCGAGCGCCCGCGTCAGCTGATGGCTTATCTGGGTCTGGTGCCGTGTGAGAGCTCGACCGGCGAGCGGGTGCGGCGGGGCAGCATCACCAAAGCGGGCAACGCGAGAGTGCGTCGGGTCCTGATCGAGGGCGCCTGGACCTATCGCTTTCCGGCCCGAATGAGCCGCTTGCTGCAGGAGCGCCAGGAGAAGCTGCCGCAGATCGTGCGGGCGATTGCCTGGAAGGCGCAGGTGCGGTTGTGCGCGCGCTATCGTCGGCTGATGGCGGCTGGCAAGCGCCAGACTGTGGTCACCACCGCGATCGCGCGGGAGATGGCAGCCTTCCTGTGGGCGATCGGGCGCGAGATCGAGCCGCGCTCGGCCGCATAAAGCCGAACGAGCTCACGGTGATTGCGGAGGATCTTATCAGGTTGGACTGACATCTGCGGTTGCGCAGTACCGGAGGCAGAGCCTCGGTGGGGAACCCTCGTGCGAATTGTGTGGCCGATGATGTGTCATCGACGCCCGCTGGCAGATCGAGGCAGCCCCGGACGAACACACGGAAATGCGGTGACCAACCCGCGCATCAGAGTCTGCTCAACCGTCGTCTTGCGGCTCTGCCTCCGGCCCTGCGCAATCGCTCCATCGTTGAGTGCCCTGATCGTTGCAGGGCTCGCGCACCCACGTCCGACATCATTGACAACGAACATCAGAGTTCGCCTTCTTGCCCACCACCCCGGCATACTGCGGACCAACACCCACCGAGTGGGTGCCTTTCTTCGGCAGAGCGGTGTCATCGATCACCAGGACAGCCTCAGGGCCACCCACAAGCCGATTGGCCTGCGCCAGCAGTTCAGCCTCCAGCGGAGCCTCATCCCACGGCCCCACGGACACGAAGTGATGCAGCTGGTCGTAGCCGACAGGAGCAAGCCGAGCCGCGATGGGCTGCAGGCTTTTGCGCTCACCGGGGCCAATCAGGCCTGCCACATAGAGCGGGCACATGCGCCGACGGGCTGGGTGATGCAGATGGCTGAGGAAGGGTTCGAGCCAGGACTGAAGTTCGTGCTCCCACGCAACTGAGGTGCTCATGACGACCTCCCGCGGAAAATCCTTCAGCGGAAAAACCGGTGGGGCTCCCCCGGTTCCTCATACCTGCCAAAGTAGTGCTAGTTGTCTGGATGCGAGACCTCCTTGGCGGCAGCGACGACCTGGAGGGCTGGCGGCAACGCGTCTGAATCGGGCAGCTTGTAGCGGCGGTTGGCGAGCTTCGGCTCGGCGGCCAGGCGCCGTTGCACAACTTGCTCGGGTGAGGCGCCCTTGAGCACGCGCTGGCGTCTCCTGTTGTAAGCCTGGTTGAAGCCCTTGAGCAGCGTCTCGAGGTCGTGATGGCTATAGATGGTGATGCCCAGCACCTCGCGCTGCACCCGCCCGTTGAAGCGCTCCACGAGACCATTCGTCTGAGGCGTGTAGGGCTTGGTCTTGCGGTGCTCCAGCTTCAGCTGGTGGCAGGCGCCCTCGAAAGCATCCGCCGTGAAGCAGGATCCTCTGTCCGTCAGGATGTGCGTGATCTTGAAGGGGAACGCGCGGACCGCCTCTTTCAGGAAGGCGACCGCGCTGGTGGCCAGCTCATCGTCCTTGACGGCCAGATGCACCCAGCGCGAGCAGCGGTCGATGGCGACATAGAGGAAGCGCTTGCGGCTCTCGCCATTGGCGGTTCTCAGTTTGGGCAGGTGCTTGATGTCCATGTGGATGAAGCCGAGATCGTAATCCTTGAACGTGCCGCTCTTGCGCTTGCGCTGCTGCGCCGGCGGCAGGCGGCCCAGGCCTTCGGCTTTGAGGATGCGGTAGACCGCATCGCGGTTGAGATGCGGCAGGAAATGGCTGACCACGAAGGTGAGATCATCGAGCGGGAAGCCGGTGGCCTGCCGCAGGGCACAGACGATCGCCCGCTCTTCTTCCGTGGCTTTCCAGGGCAGCTTGTGCGGCCGGCTGCTATGGTCCTGGCAGTCTTGCACTCCGCGTTTGCGCCACTTGCGGACAGTCTCCGTGCTTACACTAAAGCGCTGGGCCAGCACGCCCGTGGGCTCAGTCGAGCGGGCGATCTCAATCCGAATGGCCGGGGTGGTGCGGGCTTGCGGGTGGATGGACAGCATCACGTCCTCCTACGGTGAGGAGCTCGGCGTCGCAGGCCGTCAAAGCGCCAAGCGTACTCCTCAATCGCGCAACGCACCTGATCCCAACAACGTTCCGCTACCAAACAGCTAGTGTAAGAGGATGCTATGAGCGCGGCAGCGAATGAACGCATACTGATTGTCGATAACAACCCGGGTTATTGCGAGGGGCTCGCGCAAGCGCTCCAATCTGAGAATTACAATGTTTTACGGCCACTACAGGCGAGCAAGCCTTTCTCATCCTGAGGCATCGGCGGTATCAAATCGGCTGGCTTTACAGCAGTTCTGTTCTCCCTGGCCTGATCGATGGCTGGATCCTTGCGGATGAGTATCATGATGCCTATCCCGACCGTCCGGCCGTCATCTCCGATCAAGACGCACGCTTCACTGCCCGCGGTGACATCGTCCTGAAACGCCCCACAGTGTCCGTCGTGTCAGAAACAGTTCGGCACGTAATCGAGTCGAGTCAAGGAATCGCTTCAGCTGATTGCGGCGAGTTTAGACGTGCCGCGTAGCAAACACGGCCATGTCGGCCTACCGCCCAGTGGACCAGCTGAAAGCACAGTGCGACTGCTATGGAGGCTAGAAATGTCATGGTACAGTCATAATGGCGTAGACAGTTCTTCCCTGCCCGACCTCTGCTATGACGAGGTCGAGCGATTACTGATCCGCGCCTATGTCAGCCTGATATTCATGCCCATGGATACTTATGGTTCTCGGACGGCGATCGTCGCGCAGTTCTATTCACTTGAGGTGCGTCTTACCGAATTTCCCGATGCGTACATAACACGGGATAGGCCACCACTATGGATCGAGATTTACTCTCACGCCACCCGCTCTATCGTCGACAGTTGCGAATGCTTCGAATTCGATGAGGACGAATTATCGACCGCCGCAGAATTGATTCTGCAAGCGAAGCAGCATCAAGGGGTTAATCACTGAATCATCGGGCCTTCCAAAGCAGTAGCAGTGCGAGAGGTTGCTTCCACCTGTTGGTCCGAGGCTCGTAGTCATGATGACTTATCCTGGGCGATCGGCAGGCTGAAGTGAAAGACCGCGCCCCGAGGCTCGTTGGCGCTCGCCCACAAGCGTCCGCCGTGCGCCTCAATGATCGATCCGCAGATGGCCAAGCCCAAGCCCATGCCCGCCGCCTTCGTCGTGTAAAATGCCTCAAACATCCGTTCCGCATTCTGTGGGTCCAGCCCGACGCCGGCGTCCTGCACGGACACCAGCACTCCGGCATCCTCGCGCCGGGACCGGATCAGCAGCTCGCGCGGCCGCTCCGCCACCTCCTTCATGGCCTCGAGGCCGTTCAGCACCAGGTTCAGCAAGACTTGCTGCAGTTGCACTTGGTCGCCCGCCACGAGCGGAAGGTCGGGCGCCAGCTCGGTGCGCAGCAGAACCCGGTGCTGAGCCACCTCCCCATGGACGAGGGCTGCTACATTCTGGATGAGATCATTCAGGTTCACCTGCTCCGCGACGGTGGTCTTCTTCCGGAGGAGCGCACGTACCCTCCCGATTACCTCGCTAGCTCGGTGCCCGTCCCGCGCGATGCGCTCCAGTGTCTCGCGGGCCTCGCCGAGATCGGGCGGCTCGTGAGCGAGCCAGCGCAAGGCCGCGTTGGCATTGGTGACGATGGCACCGAGCGGTTGGTTGACCTCATGCGCGATCGAGGCGGTCAGCGCGCTCATCGTCGTCACACGCGTGACATGCGCGAGTTCGGCATGTGCCTTGTGCAGCGCCTCCTCGGCGCGCCTGCGCTCGGTCATATCCATCACGGTCCCGATGTATTCAACGACGGTTCCGGTGTCGTCGAACACCGGATGCCCGCTCACCTGGAGGTGCTTGATCGTTCCGTCGGGCAGCACGATCCTGTGCTCGACCACATACTCGGCTTTCTCGTGGGTTGCGGTCCTGACGCATTCGAGAACTCGGTCGCGATCGTCCTGGTGCCAAAAGCGAGCAAGCTCATTCAGGTCGGGGGCACGGCTGCGTTCCGGATCCAATCCATGGATCCGGAACATCTCCTCGGACCAGTAAATGGCTTGCTCGGTGGCTGGGTCATAGGCGCAACTGCCAGTATGGCTCAGCCTTTGCGCCTCGGCGAGATAGTGCTCGCTCCGCCGCAAAGCGTCCTCAGCCCGCCTGCTATCTTCAATGTCGGTCAGGACGCCATACCACTTGATGATGGTGCCGTGCTCATCGCGCAGCGGCACGGCACGGTCCAAGAACCAGCGATACTGCCCGTCCGCCGCTCGGCGGTAACGCGACTCGTTTTCGTACGGCTCGCCCGCCGCTGCGCACACCTTCCACTTCTTCAAATTGCGGTCCAGGTCGGCCGGATGAACAACGCTTTGCCAGCAGGATCCGGCCGTGTCCTCCTGAGACAAGCCTGAGTATTCTCGCCACCCCCGGCTGGCAAACGCAGCAATAGGCCCGGAGGGCCCCGGCAAAACGATGTACACCATGGCCGGCAGGTTTTCGATCAGATCGCGCAGCTCTTGTTCGCTCCGCCGGGCTGCCTCTTGGGCGCGCTTGCGCTCAGTAATGTCTTCACATGCGACCAGGATGACGAGGCAGTTCCTCAACAGCACGGACCGGGCCGTCTCGCGCACCCAGAGCACTGTGCCGTCCTTGCGCACCTTGCGGGCCTCCCAGCTCATCGCCTGATTGGGTTGAGCGAAGCAGCGGGCGACATGGCTCTGGACGGCCTCTCGGTCAGGCTCGTAGAGTACACTCAGCACCGGGGTGCCGACCAGTTCATTAACCGTATAGCCGAGTTGCTCGGCCCCGAAGGGATTGACGGACAGGATGATGCCGGCCGCGTCCGCCATGAAGTACATGGTCGGGTTGTTCTCGAAGACCGCCTTCCATTGCTCCTCGCTCTCCCGCAGCGCCTCTTCCGCCTGCTTACGCGCGGTAATGTGCCGCCCAACGCCGCGGTAGCCTATGAAGTGCCCCGTCTGGTCAAAGACCGGCAGCCCCGAAACGGATACGTAGCGCTTGCCGCCGTTGGGTGTCGGCCGCGCGAGCTCGAAATCACGGAATGGCAGGTGAGCATCGAGCGTCTCCCGGTGTTTGCGCCAAGCTTCTTCATCTGGCTCCAGGTAGGGCACCTCCCAGCGTGTCTTCCCGATTTCAGAGCCCGGCGCCGGCGCGTCGGCGACGCTTTCGGCGAACTCCTGGCGGATGAAGCGATGCTGCGCGTCGGTCTCCCAGTACACGTCGAAGGAGAATTGCACGAGAGTGCGAAAGCGCTCCTCGCTCTCCCGCAACGCCTCCTCGGCGCGCTTGCGCTCGGTAACGTCCATAGCCGCCCCGACGATCTCAAGCAGGTCGCCGGATGCGCTGTAAACGGGATGGCCTATACCGTGCAGGTGCTTGATCTCGCCGTCCGGAAGGACGACCCGGAAATCGGTTTCGGAATCGCCCCTGATACGAATCGCGATTTCCGTGTTCGCGAGCCACTTTTCTCGATCCTCCGGATGGATGCGCTGGAGAAGCGCCTCGAAGGACGGGATCCCTGCTTCCGGATCGAAGCCAAACAAGCGGTAGCGTCCCTGCGACCAGTAGGTGATCGCCTTCGTGGCGGGTTTCCATGCCCAACTGCCGCTTTTGCTCAGCGCCTCCGCTTCCGCCAGGTAGGCCTCGCTGCGCCGCAGTTCCTCCTCCGTCCGCTTGCGCTCGCTAATGTCATTGTTGATCTCCAAGATCGCGACGGGGCGGCCCCGCGCGTCCCTGTGCATAGACCACCGACTTGCCACGATGGCCTGCGTGCCGTCTCTCTTGGTGTGTACGAGTTCTCCTTCCCAGCGGCCACTGCGGTGCAACTCGGCCATGATCTCTTTGAGTGGCCTGGGAAAGATCGTCTGCGTGAGTTGGTGAGAGACCTTGCCGACAGCTTCCTCCTTGCGCCACCCGTACAGCTCCTCGGCGCCGCGGTTCCAGTAAATGATGACGTCGTTCATGTCGCGCACGAAGATTGTGTCGTGGGTGAGGTCGAGAAGCCCGGCCTGTTCGCGCAGCACCATTTCTCGCGATCGTCCTCGTGCGGCGAGGACGGCCGTCACGCCGATCGCCGCAAGGCTAAGAAGGCGGTTTGAAAGAGCAATGCTTGGCGATGCATCGTGCTGCGACAGCACATAGCTGAGTATCGTCAGCACCATGCATCCCACTGACACCAGCGCAACACCTCGCGTCTGAAGATACCTCGCTGAGAGCAGCACAACCCCCACGTAGAGCACGGCGACTGCAATCTCTGTGGAACTCATGGTGTCAAGAATGAAGACCCCAATGGCGATGGCAGCGCTAATGACGGGAAGAACACGCGACGTGACAATTGTCGATGAAGGCGCATGATCTTGCATTTGCTTCTACTCCAGCCGCATGTCCCGCCTTGCGAGGGACATGGCGAGGATCCCAGTTCCGGAGCGACGGAGCCAAACCGCTGGCCCCTATCGCCAGTCGCTCCATTTGCAGTGTTGGTAGTTTGTCTCGATCGGCCTTGCGGGTAAAGCGGCAGCATCGAAGGCGTTGACGAAGCGTAACAACATGGCGCTGACCGAGAAGACGACCAACGGCTGACACGGCGTTGCCACGTTAACGTGAGCATGAGGGAGCGCCGAGCAGATCGACTGGCATGTCCATGCCGTCAGCTACAAACGCCACCGGGTCCGGCCCTAAATCATCGCTCATGGGGTCTCGTAGCGCCGCCAACTTATCGGGAGAGTTGTGCTTACCCCGGGTTCGGTTCAAAATTATCGTGCAAAAAGGGCTGCGCCTGGAGGAGAAATGGATCCAGTGCCGCAGCCCTAAGTTCGCCTAATATGCAGGAGGGAAGTTCAAGTAGTATTCGATGTCACCCGGAGATGATCAACCTGAAATTGGTTTCAGGTTTGAAGTCTTAAGGTATGAGATCTCTATACGGAAGTTTACTCGGATCAGTAGCTGCGCGAGAGCGGAGAAAGCGGCATACGGACTATGTTCGTGGGCCCTGAACAAAGCAGTTTCAGGTGACTGGCCTTGGATTCCAGGCAACCTGAGAAGTATCCGATTGCGCGGATGAACTCATCAAGGCTGCCATGAGCCAAGCGACAAAAAGCCTGAGCCAGTTCAGGCTCAGCCGCAGATTTTGCCCGGCGGCCACCAGCAGCGCATTGATCGCATCCCCGGCTGCTCCGAGCAGGTGATTACGTCCCAGCCGCCCGTCCGCCTTCATGGGCCCGATCATCGGCTCGATTGCAGACCGGCGGCTCAGCTCGCGCTTGATCGTGGGCGTGAGCCCCCGCCGCTGGCGGGTGATGAACACGCGCTCCTTGTGCGCATAGCCGTGCCCGCGATAGCCCTGGTCGACATAGATGCGCGAGGGCTCCACGCCCGTCATGGCCACGACCTGATCCATCGTCGTGCGGAGCGTGTGACGGTCATACGGGTTGCCCTCCAGCGATTTGGAGGCGAGCACAAACCCTTCGCGGTTGGTCACCGCCAGCGCCACCTTGGAGCCGAACTCATACGGCCGATGTGCCTTGCCTTTGGCGATGCACACCACCTCGGGCGCATGCAGGCTGTAAAGTTTGTTCTGGCTCGTGCGCTCCTGCGTCAGAAGACGCTCTGTCAGGCTTAGCAGACGGGCAAAGCGAAGGGTGAGGCCCTCATCCGCGGCGACCTTGCGGGCGACATCGCGGTACACGCGTCCCAAATAGGTCTTCAGCCGTTTGAGCTCGCGCCGCGTCTGGCGCGCATGGGTATAGCGGCCCACCTGCACGGCTGCGCGTTTGGCCAGACGCGTGTGAGCCTGACGCAGCGTGAGGCCGCACTTCTTGGCGTGCCGCACCAGGGCGAGGAGAGCCTTGAGAGAGAGCTTTGCGTCGGTGGGATGAGTGATCGCCGTGGGCTGCACCGCGCCGCTCTCCAGCCCGGCCTGGATCGTGGCCGCCAGCAGCATCTCCAGTCCCGCTGGTCCAAGCCGCTTGCGCCAGCGCGTGAGCAAGCTCGGATCACAGGGCAGCTGATGCTGGAAATACTCGCAGCCGCAAAACCACTGTTCGCGGTAGGGATGCCTGTTGCCAGGCACCCCCGCACAGATCTGAACGTGCCCCATTCAGGCATTCGACCCTACCTCGGGTGTGTGCCGGTAAACCGCTGGTCGAGCCACGGATGAAGGATACTCGCCTTCTTCCGCAGCCTTGCGGCCTGCCGGACACGGTTCAGCCCCGGTGACACGCTGGCCCGGCTCTGGGTCCGGGGCGTGCGTGGATGGCCCGTGTTCCCCTCGGTCCCCGCCCTTGGCTCCGCCCCCTCCGCCGCCAGTGTCCCGGCTTTGTTCGCAGGCTTCGTTGCTACTATGGCGAGGTCAGACTTCTCCGGCTCGTGCATCATCGGCTTCGGCTCCTCGCCTTCCCGATGCGGACCGTCGGCTGATACGCACACTGACGGTCGAGCCGGAGATCTCCCGGTTCCCGCGCAAAGAGCGTGCGTGCATGCCAGGGTCTGCGACCACGCCGGATCCCCGCAGCCCTTGCGCTGGCGCGCTGCGGGATGTTGCCTTCCACGTACTGGAGCGTGTCGGCATCCGGGATAAGAACCCTATCGTGGCTCCATGGCTGGCCTGCACGTGCCCCTGCCGACACTTCGACGGCAGCCTCGCGGCGGCCTTCGCACGGCTCGGGGTCGATGTGGATCGCTACTCCTTCATCGCGGTGGACTTGCACCACCTGCTCTTTGCCGGTCTCCCGGCGCTCCCAATACGGGTTCTCGATCCAGCGCTGGACCACCGCTTCATCAGACAGGTTGAAGGTGTGCTGAAGATAGGACAGACCCACCATCAGGCGCGTCGGCTTCGCAGGCCTCCCGAGTGGGCAATAAAAGCGGCCAAACTCCTGATCGAAGCCGTTCCAGCCGATCCGCCCTGCCAAGCGAAAGAGCTCATGGCGCTGATCGAGGATCGGATCGAGACGGCTGCGGTAGAGATCGCCGGAGCTCGGCAGCGTCGGCTTGGGTCCCATGGCAAAACACCAAGTTTGAGCGGGTCAGTCCCCAGATACTCTGGCATTCTACGATATACTCTGGCATTCTACGATGCTTCGCGAAGCCGAAGAATCCTTCACCCTCAACAAGTTGTGGGTTGTTCAGGGCCGACTATGTTCATCTCCTGATAGGTGTCAGAACTAAGGCCGGATCCGACAGTGGACCCCCCTTTGGAATCCTACCTGTGCTTCCTTTCTCGAAGGACCTCATTCTGTGTGAACCGGAGGGCCACGCCAACGAAAAACTAGGGTCACATTTTAGGCATGATGAGCTAATGCACAGCCATACTCACGTATGATTTCCTTCTTCGTGACCGAGTCGTATTTATCTTGGCGAGGTCTATGATCCTAAGTTTCTTGTTTCTCGCACGCAGAAGGACACGCAGAAGGACGAGCCGCGTGCAAAAATCCTCGATTATCACAATCATTGACGATGATGAATCCGTCCGAGCCGCGATCAAGGGGCTTCTAAGGGCGATTGGATACACGGTATACACATTTTCATCCGCCGAAGATTACCTGGGCTCGCCTCGTGTGAACGACACGTCGTGTCTTATCACGGATGTTCAGATGCCGAGCATGAATGGATTCGAGCTGCAACGCCACTTGGTAGGCAAAGGTCAGCGCACGCCCATCATTTTCATAACGGCTTTCCCCGAGGAGCCAATCCGGGCGCGTACACTGGATACCGGAGCTATCTGTTTCCTGAGCAAACCTTTCGATCCACAAGTCTTGATTAACTGTCTTGATCGAGCTCTGAAAGAAACCTGATAGTGCTACTGAGGGCCAGTTCCAAACATAGGCTGGACAGGGATGGATAGGCTCAGCCAGGCGGCGAGCCACTATCCACCCAAGGTCGATTGTTTCCTCCGCCGGAATCGCCAGCTACCCGGTTCGATTTTGCTGACGATACAGCCGAGCTTAATTATGCCAGGGTACCCCGGTCACAGGCATTCCCTTGCGTGAAATCAAGCTGTTCTGTTCTCCACTTTCACCGCTCAAGGTGCTAATTTAATTGCGATCGTCTGGTAGTTGGAGAGATGCCTCATGTCGCACCGTTCAGCTCCAGTGCCTGCGAACGCCGAAGAGCCGGTCATCTTTATCGTGGATGACGACGAATCCCTGCGCGATGCACTCGGAAGCCTGTTTCGCTCTGTCGGGCTCAAAGTCGAGATGTTCAGTTCCGCCGCCAAACTACTGCGCAGCACCTTTCCGGACGTGGAAAGTTGTCTGGTGCTTGATGTCAGGTTGCCAGGACTGAGCGGCCTCGACCTTCAGGCGGAGCTGGCCAAAGCAAATATTCACATTCCGATCATCTTCATAACGGGCCATGGTGACATTCCAATGTCGGTGCAAGCCATGAAGGCTGGAGCCGTCGATTTCCTGCCCAAGCCGTTTCGCGATCAGGACATGCTGGATGCGGTCGCCATGGCGCTCGAGCGCAATCGTCAGCAGCGACGGGCCGCGAACCAGCTGTCGGACCTGCGGGTCTGTTTCGAGACCCTGACTCAGCGCGAGCGCGAGGTGATGAGCCTGGTCGCCGCCGGTCTGATGAACAAGCAAATTGCGGGGGAGCTGAGGATCAGCGAAATTACCGTCAAAATCCACCGTGGCCAAGTCATGCGGAAAATGGGCGCACGTTCGCTGGCCGATCTGGTGAGAATGGCCGAGGTGCTCAGAGGCCACTCGTCCTCACAGTAGGCCTACGGGTACGGAGACAGCACGAGGGGCCCGCGCTGAGATGACAAATTCCCGCTCAATGAACAGCGAGGAGCCATGGCAGGCCGTATTCGAGAACAACCCGACCATACTTCATCACCGATGTGCCCGGCACCATCCTGTCCATCAATCCCTTTGGCACTGTGCAGCTCGGCTACACTGTCGGCAAGCTGACTGGGCGGTCTGTGCTGAGTCTCTTCCATGAGGCCGATCGGGAGCCCCTACGCGAGACACAAATAGAGCTGGCGCATGTCACCGGCGTCACGACGGTGGGGCAACAGGCGGCCTCAATCGCCCATGAGGTCGATCTGCCGTCCGAAGCGACGGCTGAGTTTAGCGGAAGTGGCGAGAGTGACTGGGTCTCTGGCGACACGCACGAGGCCATCGCGCCTGTAAAACCTAAGTATGATATCATTGGAGTATATTCGCTTCATACTCTTGGCACTTACAGCGGCTTCGTAATCAGAGAGCTTTCCATTCCCCACATCGGGAAGGTTGGCCACTTGTCCAAAGTTCCGATCATTTCGGTCATCGACGATGACGAGTCCGTTCGGACGGCGATGAACAGCCTTCTGAGCTCGGTTGGAATGATCGTTCATCTGTTTGAATCCGCTGAAGACTTCTTGCAGTCCGCGTACGTGAGCGATACGGCGTGTCTGATCACGGATGTTCAAATGGCGGGCATGAGCGGAATCGAGCTGCACCGATTCTTGATCGCCCAAGATCAGGGCATACCAACAATATTTATCACGGCTTCCCCCGAGGAGAGCATTCGGCCGCGACTGCTGAAAACTGGAGTGGTTTGTCTCCTGAGCAAGCCGTTCGACGAGCAAGCGCTACTCCAATGCCTCGATACCGCTCTGAAGAGAAATAGGGATGAGGATGTCATGCAATAGTTTCCCAGTCGCTGGTCCTCAGGTCAGCGAGCCAGTACGAAGGGTCAAGCGGCTTGCAGTTCACTTTACGCCTATTGCCATTTAGACGGTCGCTCGAGACGCCGGGGTATAGAGCTCGAAGCCAGGCAGCCGCACCCGGTCTTTTGGTCTGCGAGACAGTCTCCAGGATGGCGCCAATTGAGCAAACCTGTAGCGTACAATCCTGCGACGGTAACCTAACGTCAGTCAACATGACAGCCGAAATCACCTAGTGATAGAGCTCGCGCCGGTGCCGCGCCTTCAGCACCAAGTCTACGGCCATGGCCAATTCGGCTTGATCGAACTCAAAGCATCCGAGACTATCAACCGCCGAGCGGGTGGTATGCGAGTAAATCTCGAGCCAGAACGGCGGCAGATCCTGCACGCCGGACGCGTCCGGAAGTTCGCTGAGACGCACCTCGAGGGAGCAGAACCGTGCAACAAGAGTGGTTCGAACGCCGGCTGTATTCTCGGCCGCGAACACGAGCTGGACGTAGGCGCGGATGATCTGTTGCTCAATCTCGTCCGGGGAGAGGTCGGGCAAGGGAGAATGACCGGTATCAATGCGACAGTCCCATGCCATTCGAAGCTCCATTGTTGTCTCGCTGCATTCTCAATTCTCCAAGGGGAATGGGCGCGACGCACCTTTTATGCAGCGCGTCGATGCTCGCTGAACCCGAGCGGAGCAGCGGCTCGCGCCGCCTGTGTCCCCTCAATGACATGCCGAATTGTTTCTGACACGACAGTCACTGTCGGCTCGTTCAGGACGATGTCGCCGCGCGCCGAGAGGCATGTGGTGTGAGCGGCGATGATGACAGGGCGGCTGGGATAGGCGTCGTGATACTGGTCTGCCAGAATCCAGCCATCGATCAAGCCCGGTAGAGCAGCACGGCAGTATAGCCAGCCGATCCGGTGCTGCCGATGCCTGAGGATGAGAAGGGCCCGCTCGCCCGTGTGGGCGGTCAAAACAGTGTAGTTGGCAACCCGGCACTCCTGCGCAAGCCGCTCGCAAAAACCCGGATTGCTGTCCACGATCAGGATGCATTCTTCGATGATCGGGCTCATAGCGGTCTCCTGCACGATGGCGCTTCGCCGGCTCTCGCTGGTGAAGTTCACCTCGAGAGCCTTGACGTTCTGACATTAGCCGATTTCATCATTGGGCTCGATTGTCTTTGTGGGTGGGCCAATCATCGGGAGAGATTGCGGCGGTCATACTTTGGTTTGGGTCGATCGATACGACGATCCTCGTGACACGACCGGTCTGAATAGAAACCCCTTAGGACATCCAGTTGGCACGGTGATGATGAGATGATGTGAAGCCAAAGCGGACATGGACCGCCGGAACTGGCAAACCCGTGGCATTGTCTTGCGTCAGTCAAGCGCGATAACGTGAGAGTGACCAGCTTCAGCGTAAAACATCAGGGCCTGCGGTCATGTAGCACCGCGCTTGGAGGCCGGAGACATGACTGCACCCGCCCCGCGAGGCACAAACGTCATCAACAATCACATTGCCAAACGGGCGCCATCCAGACATGACACCCCCAATGGCCGGACGTGGCGTGGCGATGGATCGTGCCATCATCCAGCGCTGGACGGATCACTAGGCCTCGCTCTTGTTGGAGCAGTTCAACCTCCGCAGGCGTCCGGTCACTGGCGAGTGGCAGTATTTCTACCGCGCCAGTGATAGCACCGGTGACACGGTTAATGTCTGGTTTAGCGAGTGGCAAATTTTCACCGCCGCACAACGCTTTCTTCGCAAGGCTTTCAAGCGACACGGCCGACCAGGGCGGATTACCAGTGATGATCGCCAGACCAACCATGAAGCGATTCTGTCCTGCGATATGACGGAGAGGCTGCAAGAAAGGCGCAAGCTGAAACCAATCTGTATCCGGCAGAGCATCGATCTCAATAATCGCGTTGAGCAGGACTATCGGGCCATCAAGGGGCGCGTCAGTTCAATGTTGGGTCTGGAGTCAATCAGCAGTGCCCGTGTGATTCTGAGCGGGATCAAACTGGTTCACATGGTGTGCAAAGGGCAGGCGAAGTATGCCTGCCGCTCGAACCTCTCGCTTGTAGAGCAGTTCGATCTGATCGCTGCATGAGGTGGAGCGAAGCTCGGATCCATGCCTTCAACTCTAGCCAAGAGTTGCGATAGGGTCGTACCTGATGTCCACATGTGACAGCGCCGACTAGCTTGTGCTGCCGTCCTCAACCAGAAAGTTGAGTGTGCAGACTGTCGCACCCGCCAAGTCGGTGACCTGCAGCCGCCACTCGCTTCCGCGCCACCCTTTCTTCCCAGCATCTCTGAGGAGTTCACCTGCCACCGTAATTGCATGGGCGCGGGCCTCGTCACGGCTGGCGAGGACGGTGCCTTGCTCGTCGAGAGCCTCTTCTCCGTCGCAGATGTGAAAGAAATACCTGAGCATGGTGGATACCTGCACTTAGATTTGCAAGGAAGCAACTTCAAGACAGCGATCGCAGCTCTGGAATTGGCTTGTGCTTATGGTCCTCTGCTGCATCATTCAGTATCATAAAGGCGGCGACTGCCGCGGCTAGAGCAATGAGCGCTAAGGCAACATCAATGATTCCGCACTGATGCTTGCGCAGAGAGATACTCATCTCCGATGCCGGTGAACAGTGATGAACAAACTCTGTCGCAATTACTGACGCCGAAGTAGAGGCGCTTCGATCTCGGCACGTGGGGAACGTCGCTTCGTGCATCCAGTTGCTCCTTGGGTGCGTAAAAACTCGCAGATCGTGGTCCTCAGCTTGCTCAGGTCGCAATACCCGGAGAGAAGCATCGTATGCGAATAGTCTCGGTTTCATCATGGAAAGACCAGACGACATCCTCGACATCCGGGTTGCCTTAAGCCAAGGTGAATTCGGGTCCCTCATACCAGCTCCCCTCAGTCAGGACATGATACTTGTCCCGCTCCATCTTCCGGCCTTCGGTGCTGCTGCCGTCATTGTAGCTGCGGCATAAGCCGCCCAGCTTATTCCTGGCCGAGTTGCACCAGAACCCGCTGCGCTGACGTGAGCTGAGGGCGGCTCTCTGGCGGAAGCGCATCGGCAACCAGGCTAAGCAAGCGGTGTTACACGACGGCTGCTACAGCCAACACTGCGAGCACATTGTCGAAGCGTTCGAGCATGGACAGACGTCCTAACGCGCCATTGATACTTACTTTTCAAGACTACGCCGCAGTTGCGAACCTCTCGATTGTACATGGGTTCGGCTTGGGACGTACCACGGTGCGACGGCCCTCCGCCCTAGGGACCAGGTTACTTATACCTTGATGTTACTGCTGTCTCGCATCTAATGATCTTCACGAAAGTCCTGCAACCGAGAGACCTGCGTGCCGAAAGAAGCTGACGATCATCTCGGGTCGGCGCTGCAGGCGGCTGAACTCGCGCGGCGCCAGAAGGTGGAGATCGGCCACTGATCCAGGTAGCGCATTTTCCATGGCTCGCTTGACGAACGCATTGCACTGCTCCTCTGAATTCAGTTCGGGTGCATAGGCCGGCAGGTAGGCCACGGCAAAGTCCTGCGGATGGGCCGCGATGAAGGCGGTGGTGACCTGCGATCGATGCGCGTTGAGCCGATTCCAGACCACCAGCAGCGGCGTGCCGACTTTCCGACGAAAGGAGCGCAGAGCCGAGATCACGGTCTGGCTTGGGATGCTGGTGCGGAAGTGGCGAGCGTAAAGGTGTCCGTCCGGCGTGATCACTACGATGCTTGACACCTCCCGCCGCTTGCTCACCCGCCGCAATACCGGGGTCAGCCCGCGTCGTGCCCGGCCGAGCGCGGAAGCTGTGGCCCGTCTCATCCACGAGCAGGAGCATCCAGTGCTCCCGCTGCGCTTTTCTCTAGGACGGCAAAGCTGGCTTCTCTATTCGGCCGTTTGGGGTCAAGCGCTTTTGGCTGGCTGATCGCACAAGATGGCATTGCATGTCCCGCGGGCTCTCGCTTCTCTCCGAATCGGCTCTTGGCCCTTCCACTATGGGGTCAGACCAATGAAGCGGAACAATCTGTCTGGCGTCCTCCTGACGCCATGAGGCGCAAGGAGCTACCGGCTTTGCGAACTCACTTCATCCATCGTCCCGCGAGGGACACACGTCCGCTCAGGCGCGGATCCTGGACGTCCTCCTTGACGGGGCAGTCTGTGTGTGGATTTGCTTCGGTTTTGTGGAGAGCGGCTTTGTAGCTATTCGGCCAGCGTCTCGAACTGAACCGGACTGACATAATCCAGTGTCGAATGACGCCGGATGGGATTGTAGAAGCCGTCGATGTACCGGCCGATTGCCGCCTTGGCTTCAGCTCGGGTCTGGAACACCGTGCGCCAGACCAATTCGGACTTCAAGGTCTTGAAGAAGGTCTCGACCACCGAATTATCATAGCAGTTGCCTTTGCCGGACATCGAGATCCGGATGCCGTGCTTTCGCAACTCGGCCTGATACTCGATCGAACAGTATTGACTGCCACGGTCAGCGTGATGGGTCAGCCCCTCACCGGGTCTTCGGATGACCAGGGCTTTGCGCAGCGCCTCGAGAGCCAGCTCCTTGTGCAGCCAGCTCCTTGTGCAGCCGGTCACTGACCGCCCAGCCAACCACCCGGCGAGCGAAGAGATCGAGGATCACGGCCAGTAGAGCCAGCCCTCACTGGTCCAGATGGACGAGATATCAGCGTTCCATTTCTGGTTCGGACGGTCGGCCGAGAAGTCCTGCTCGAGCAAGTTGGGCGCGATCGGAAAAGCATGATGGCTGTCGGTGGTGCGTTTGAAGCGCCGTTTCTGCCGGGCCTTGAGGCCGTTCTCGCGCATCAATCGAGCCGTCCGACGGCGCCCGATCGGCAGGCCCTGATCCTGGAGTTCGCGCGTCATGCGTGGGCTGCCATAGGTGCCATTCGACTCTCTAAAGGCGGACCGGACATGGGCGAGCAGCACCAGATCGTCGCGCTGACGCTGGCAGGCCGGACGACTTCGCCAGGCAAAGTACCCGCTCTGGCTCACCTCAAGAACTTGGCACAGGCGCTGGATGGGGAATGCCGCTTTCGCCGCATCGATGAACATGAACCTCATCGACTTCCCTCCTTGGCGAAAAAAGCGGTGACGGATTCAACGGGTCAGCGCACCATGATCGATTTTTCGGTGTCTGAAAGGATCCATGATGGCGCGTACGGGGCGGCCGGGTTTATCGGCAGAGCAGAAAAGGGAACTCTGGGCCCGGTGGAGAGCTGGCGAGTCGCTGAGTGACATCGGCCGTGCTCTTGGCAAGCATGCCGGGTCAGTCTTTGGCGTCGTGCTCGCCAAGGGAGGCATTGCTCCATCGCCGAGGACACGCTCTCGGCTTTCGCTCACGTCTGAAGAACGCGAGGAGATATCGCGTGGCCTCGCAGCTGGATGGTCATTCCACCAGATCGCGAACCGGCTTGGGCGATCACCCTCGACCATCAGCCGAGAAGTCTGTCGGAACGGGGGATGAAGGAGATATCGTGCCACGCAAGCTGACGAGCGTGCCTGGCAACAAAGTTTGCGTCCGAAAGCCTGCCTTCTGGCGATCAACAAGTCCCTCCAGGAGTTGGTAGCGGAGAAGCTTCAGAACCAGTGGTCTCCTGAGCAGATCTCAGGGTGGCTCAAGGCTGAATATCGCGATGACGGAACGATGCGTGTATCTCACGAGACAATCTACAAGAGCCTGTTCATCCAAGCCCGCGGCGTTCTCCACAAGGAGCTGACCCGCCACCTGCGGAGCAGACGGGTCATGCGGCGCGGCAAGACAGCGAGCACGGCCGGCCAGCCGAGAGGCCAGATTATTGATGCTGTCTCCATCAGAGATCGCCCGGCCGAGATCGAGGACCGGGCTGTGCCGGGGCATTGGGAAGGCGATCTGCTCGCGGGCGGCAAGAACACGCATATTGCCACCCTAGTTGAACGCCAATCCCGGTTTGTCATGCTGGTCCATGTCGAAGGCAAAGACAGCGCCAGCGTGGTGGAGGCTCTTGTTCGCCAGGTGCAGCAACTTCCTCAGGGATTGATGTCGTCGCTGACGTGGGATCGAGGCATGGAACTGGCCCAGCACAAGCGGTTTAGCGTCGCGACTGACGTGGACGTCTACTTCTGTGATCCGCAAAGCCCCTGGCAACGCGGGAGTAACGAGAACACCAATGGCTTGTTACGCCAGTATCTCCCCAAGGGATCGGACCTGTCCGTCTACAGTCAGAATGATCTCGACGCGATTGCCCTTAGACTCAACACCCGGCCGAGGAAAACCCTTGGCTTTAGGACCCCTGGCGCTATGCTAGCCGAAGCTGTTGCGCTGATCGATTGAACTCACCGTGGCCTTCTTGAGGATGTCGCGCTCTTGGCGCAGCACCTCGTTCTCGCGCCGCAGCCGCTTGAGCTCCTCCACGACGTCCTCATTGGGCGGCGTGGCCGACGAAGGCCGCGTGTCCTCGTGCTCCGCCATCCAGCGCGCGAGCGTCGAACGGTTCACCCCAAGATCGTCGGCGATCGCGCGTTGGGAGCGCCCACTCGTCAAGGCGAGGCAGACGGCCTCATCCTGAAACTCTCTCGTAAAACGGGTCTTCGGCATGGAGATCCTCCTGCTTCATGAGAAGCTCGCCATTTTTCCGGAGCAAGTCCACCATGCCGCCTTGCAAGCAGAAGGCCATCGGGTCAGCCGCGGACGGATCGAGCGACTGATGCGCCGGCATGGCCTTCGCGCCCTGGCCCGTCGGCGCTTCCGGCCTGCAACGACGGACAGTCGTCATCAGCTGCCGATTGCGCCCAACCTGCTGCAGCAGAAGTTCACCGTCTTCGAGCCGAACCGGGTCTGGTTGGCCGACATGACCTACATCCCCACCGATGAGGGCTGGCTCTATCTGGCCGTGGTGCTGGATCTGGCCACCCGGAAGGTGGTGGGCTGGGCCATGCGCGATCACCTGCGCGCTGAGCTGACCCTGGGAGCATTGATCATGGCAGCCCAGCGCCAACGACCAGGCCTTAGTCTTATTCACCATTCGGATCGTGGAAGCCAATACGCAGCTGAGGCGTATGCCCGGCAGCTTGCTGCGATGGATGCCAGGCCATCGATGAGCCGGACAGGCAATTGCTTTGACTGTGAGAATATCAGAGCCGCTCGGAGGGCCTGACCCTTGCTATGATTGACCGCGTGTCATTGCGTTGACGTGTCGGTCCTCCGGGCGGCACCTGGCAGTCTGCTGTCGCGTGACTTGATAGGAGCTTGAGGGATCTTGTCCCGTCACAGTCCTGTCCGCCCGCAGGAACCCGCCAGGACCTCACCCGCGGAGGACCAGGAATGCATGACACCGATCCCGCCGAGATCATTATCGGCATCGACACCCACAAAGAAGCCCATGCTGCTGTTGCTCTCAATGGACTGGGCAGCCGCCTTGGCGCGATGACCCTGCCGGCGACCCGTAGAGGCTATCAGGAGCTGGAGGCCTGGGCCCATTCATTGGGCCGCGTCCGAGCCTTTGGCATTGAGGGAACCGGGTCCTATGGGGCTGGCTTGTCGCGCTTCCTACAGGAGAGGGGCCATCGCGTCATTGAGGTCAACCGACCTAATCGCCAGATCCGGCACCAGCACGGCAAGAATGATCCACTGGATGCCGAGAACGCGGCTCGTGCCGTTCTCAGTGGCCAAGCCCGTGCGACTCCCAAGTCGGGCACCAGTTCAGTTGAGATGATCCGCCACCTCAAGGTGGCGCGCGACACCGCCGTGAAGAGCCGCACCCAGGCGATGGTCACCCTCAAGACGATCATCATCAACGCTCCCACTGCCTTGCGAGAGCCTTGAGGGGCTCACCGGCACGATGGCGCTGATCCGGCATCTCGCAGCCCTGCGGCCAGGAGGGATGACAGACCCGACAGCCTCCGCCAAAGTAGCCTTACGCGCTCTGGCCCGACGCTGGCTGATGCTCGATGCTTTGACCACCGCCTACGCCCCAGCTCTGAAGGAGGCTCATGGGATGGCGACCGGCACGGCGGCCGAGATGTTGATCCTGGTGGGCGATAATCCTGAGCGTATTCGCTCCGAAGCGGCATTCGCCAAACTGTGCGGGGCCTGTCCCATTCCCGCCTCGAGCGGCAAGACCTCGCGGCACCGGCTCAACCGCGGCGGCAACCGTCAGGCCAACGCCGCTCTGTATCGTGTGGTCATTCCCCGGATGCGCAGCCATTCTCCCACCCGCGACTACGTCCGAAAGCGAACGGCAGAGGGTAAGGGCAAGATGGAGATCATTCGCTGTCTGAAGCGCTTTGTTGCACGGGAGATCTTCGGCTATCTCTGCCGCGCCAGCAGGCCTCCCACGACCATCTCTTCAACCCCTTGACCTCTATAGGAGCATCAATGCCCCGATGGAATCCTTCTTCCATTCCTTGAAGGTCGAGCTGGTTCATCAGCGTCGCTGGACGACCCGCGACGAGGCGCGACGGGATCTGTTCGGCTATATCGAGAGCTACTACAATCGGCAGCGCATGCACTCGGCCCTCGGGTATCTCACACCCGAACAGGCCGAGCGGACAGCGAGCTAACCCGGTGTCCACTCAATCGGGGGAAGATCACTTTCCGGCTCCCCGCCGCTGAGCCACTCGCATGGCCCAGGTCTTGAGCCACGACCACTTCGTCACTCGTGTGAGCAGGGCTTGCGCGGCTTCGAACAGCAGGGTTCGCACCATGGCATCACCGTATAATGAGTTCCGGCCGACCCGGCGGCTCTCGCCCGATTGATGCTGGACCGAAGTCAAGCTCAGGGCAGATCCCACTGCCTTGGAATTCTGGAACCGGGCGAGGATGTCAATTGCCGAGACAAAGGCCAAGGAGACCACGGGGCCACCCCAGGAAACGTCATCAGCCGGCGGCAGGTTTCGTCATCGCGCACCACCGCCAAGAGCCGGTGGTGAAGAGTGGCAAAGTGCTCGCGCAGCACCTGTCGGGCTTGGAGCAGGGGCGCGATGATCTCAGCCAGATCCGGCATGCCCTCCATGAGCCCATGGATGCCCGCCTCGAACTTGACGGCGCCGATGACACCGACCTTGAGGCCGAAGTTGCGCGACAGGCCGCGGATGTCGTTCTCAACCGCGAGGGCTTTCTCCTGCAGGAGCTTGCGGGCGGTGAGCAGGGCTCGGCGCTTCTGGCTTGAGAGCATTTTGACGTGAACCGGTCGGAACAGGTTGACCCGCATCATCTGGGCGATGCCGCGCGCATCGTTGCGGTCGCTCTTGTTGATCTGCGCCTTGAGAAAGGCTTTGGCATGTCGGGTTTCGATGCACACGACAGGCAGCCCGGCCTGGGCCAGTCCCTCGAAGAGCCATTGCGAGAGCGGCCCCGCCTCGAGATCAATCCGCTCAAGGTGCCAGGCGGGATCTTGCAGAAGCTGCAGCAGGTCCTCGGGATGAGAGACGACCTTGATCTCACGGCAGATCTTCCCTGTCTCGTCAACGATGCACACCGACGTCTCTTTGACCGAGACATCCAAACCCGCATAGTGTTTCATGCTGCGCTTCTCCCTCTGAGGCCTGAGGCCGCTCCGAACGATCCTCGTTGTACCATCAGCCTGCAGTGCAGCACCTCACCGGGAATCGAGGGCTCCGGCGGCAGGCCGAATACCCATCAAAATCCAGCATACGTCTGACGAGAGCGGCAAGCGGCGGAATTCTGGGCTGATCTGTGCGGAGGCCGTGGTCGTCCCCTCACGGAGCTCAGCTCGCCGATTGACGGCTCTACGAACTCGGATGCTCCCCACAAAAACGTCAGGCCTCCGGCACCTGATGTCGGGTTTGTCAGGTCCACGCCATGGTGCTGTTCCGCCCGGCTTCCTGCCGCACTCTCATGGAAGTCCTTGAAGCATAAGCACAACATTCCTTCTGAGGCTCGATCCGCCAGAGTGGCACGAGTTTTGAAACTCCTTCGGTGCGAGGCACCAGGAGCGGCCGACTGGCATTCATGGCGTGCGGGTTGCCACGATCGATGGAACGAAGGAAGGAAAGCACCATGGCAGGGTGGCACCGTCACCCTAACGAGTCTACTTGCCTTTTTGAACATATCGGCCGGGAGGCCGGCGACGTCCTCTTAATGGGTGAGGGTTGGTCGGAGTGACCTGAAAGAGCGCTTCTCGGCTCAAGTTGACGAAGCCGAATTGTCTATCATGGCTTATGATGATCATAGATCCCCGGATCGACCGGCATATCCAAGTTCTGTCGATGAGGATTTCGCCCCCTCCTAAGTTCAAAGGAATCCGATGACCAGTCAACAGCCTTCATGGGATGGGTAATTATTAGCGGGATTGTCGCTTTGCCTTTATGTGCTAGTGATCCTATCTTGAAGGACGCTCTACTTGAGACAGGACAGCAGGGCCCTGGGGCTTCATCCAAGTTCTTCGACTATGCGCGTGCTCCATCACTTGAGAAGGTGATTTCAGTCGGGGCAGATTTCATCGTCCGCACTGATTGGACCATCATACGCTTGCTGGCGCTCGACCGTCAGTTGGTGGACTGGGACGCAATTCTCAACCCTATGCAGCCCGACGGCGTGCGCGCAATCGATGACCGTGCAGAATTTCGGGCCGCGAACTAAACGGCCAAGGGATGCCGCTCTTTCAGGCAAGACCCATCTTCAAGCAGAAGGATGAGCAACCGGCAAAAAGATCGTTGAAATCATTCGCCACGTTTGCGACCCGCCGGGGCGGCGCAGAAATCAATCTATCGCAGCGAGAAGGCGGGCCATTGCGGGCATGTAAACCGCACACGTCAGAGGTGGCCATCCTGATGGACTGGTGACCGGTCATGCAGTGATTTTCAAACTAGGCTATCATTCAAGGCCGTCCACTTCCGGCATCCTTGCCTTTCAATGCTCAACAACCTAACCACTCTGTGCAGGTCACCATGGAACGGCAGAACTCATACCGCGGTCTGTTGAAGATTCCTGGCCTATTCCGTCTGATCCTTGCTGCTTCCCTGTCCCGCCTGGCCGGATGCATGTTCGCCCTCACTTTGGTTTTGTTTGTGCTGGCGCAGTTTTCGTCACCGGCCCTTGCAGGGTGGCTTACATTTGGGGCGATCGTTCCTGGCCTGATTGTAAGCCCTGCCGCGGGCGTTCTGCTTGATCGGGTAGGGCCAACAATTGCGATCAGGATCAACATGATCGCCAGCGCTGTCTTCATTGCCGCGATCAGCTTCGCCGGTTGGGCCGGTTGGTCCAATCCGCCGATCTTGTTCATCCTGGTGATACTATTCTCGCTCACTGACCCTTTGGGCGCCGCGGGAACCCGCACTCTGCTGCCGCGACTCGTTCCACACCACGCGCTTGGTCGGGCCAATGCGCTGGACACCGCGGTCTATGCCATCGTCAATGTCATTGGGCCGGCGATGGCGGGCGTGGTCGCCGCCTGGCTCGGGCCGGAAGCTGCAATGTCTATGATCGCCGCAGTCTATGCAGGTGCCGCGATTTGCTTGTCCAACGTCCAACGCTTGCCGGGATTGGCTTCCACACAGACATGTTTTCTGCGCCAAACGATCGAAGGCATTCAGATGGTGGCTCGGCAGCCGACGCTACGCGGCCTGGCCCCCACCTATTCACTGTATCAGATCACATGGGGTGCCCTCAACGTGGTGGTTCCGGTGTTCGTGGCCGATCACTACGCCACGGCGAGCAGTTCAGCAACCGGGCTTTTGTGGGCTGCGATGGGTATTGCCGGAGGTGCCGGTGCGATCTTCGCCGGGCATATGCGCGTCATTGGACGCGAGCGCTATGTTATGGCCGCCGGAATGGTCGTCACCGCCCTTGCAGCATGGCCGGTTGCGGCGGAGTTTGGATTCGGCGGTCTGGCAATCGGCCTGATGCTCGCCAGCGTGATGTCCGGCCCAATCGATGTCGCGCTGCTGACCTTGCGCCAACGGTGCACCGATCCGCAACAGCTTGGCCGCGTAATGTCCATTTCGATGAGCCTGAATCGCGCAGGCTCCGCGGTGGGCTCGGCCATTGCGGGGATGGTGATAACGGAATCATTGACAGCCACATTCGTTTTGGCTGGCATCGCCTCTGTCGGTGCAGCCATCGCAACCGTGTCTATTCCTCCCGATACAGCGCCAGCGGGCTAAAGTTCCGTTGCTGTAACGTCGCTCTTCAGTGACCGAGGAGTTGGGAGGGCTTCTAATGATCTTTACGGGATCCCGGAAACGGAGAGACCTGCATGGCGGAAGAAGCGGACGATTATCTCGGGGTGACGTTTGAGGCGGCCGAACTCGCGACGGGCGAGCCGATGCAGGCCGTCGACTGAGCCGGGCAGAGCGTTCGCCATGGCGCTTGACGAACGCATTGCACTGCTCCTCGGGCTTGAGAAGCTATGGGGACGCGGCGAGGACAGTGCATCATCGTCGGTGGAGTTAGCCAAAGGAGCGCCCCATGCCACAGTCCCATGACTTGAGCCGGTCCCGGATCGCACTCGCGCAGGACAGCACGATCATCGCAGTCGTCGAGATGAGCTAGGCCAGCTGGCTCGTGGCCGCCATGGTGCCAGGTGTCGAGCGCCATCCGCTCAAGAAGCTGGAGCCGGACCAGGACGGGCTGCTGCGCCTTCTGCACCGCTGGCAGGACGAAGCCGTCCAGGCTGGCTGCACGATCACCCGCATCGCGGTCGCCTTTGAGGCTGGCCGTGACGGCTTTTGGCTGGCCCGCTGGTTGCGGGCGCGGGGCATCGAGGCCTACGTGATTCATCCCACCAGCATCGCCGTCTCGCGCGAGCATCGGCGGGCCATATGTGGACATCGGATAATCGCGGGTAGCGCGAGAGCTCTAGCGGAGACGCCGATCAGGCGACAGTCTGGTTAGCCCAACAGAGCAGGAGCAGATGATGACCCACTATGCCGGTTTGGATGTGTCACAAAAGGAGACCACGATCTGCATCGTCGATGAGCAGGGCCGCCTGTGGCGCGGCACGGAGCCGACCGATCCCGAGGCTATCACCGAGATTCTGCACCGGCACGGTTGCGACCTCCAGGTCGGAGTTGAGACTGGTCCGATGATGCCCTGGCTTGTGCACGGACTGCGTCGCAATGGCTTGGAGGTGATCTGTCTCGATGCCCGCCACGCCAAGGCGGCTTTGGCCATGCAGCTCAACAAGACCGACCGCAATGACGCTGAAGGGTTGGCGCAGATTGTTCGCACCGGCTGGTACCGCAGCGTCCACGTCAAATCCTTCGAAGCGCATCGGCTCCGCGCCCTGCTCGGTGCCCGCCGGCAGCTGGTTGGCATGACCACGCAGCTGTCCAACCACATCCGCGGCATCCTCAAGGTCTTTGGCCTGGTGGTCGGGATGGCCCATGGCCGTACGTTCTCTGAGCGGGTCGAGACCCTCGTGACGGATCAGCCTGCCGTGGCTGGGATCGTGCGGCCGATGCTGCAGGTCTGGCGCGAGCTGAAGGACCAGATCACCCGCTTCGACAAGGCCGTGCGGCAGGAGGTGCGTCGGCGTGCCGAATGCCGGCTTCTGATGAGCGTGCCGGGGATCGGGGCCCTCTCGGTGCTGGCCTTTGTCAGTGCCATCGAACACCCTGATCGCTTTCGCCAATCCCGCAATGTCGGAGCGCATCTGGGCCTGACGCCGCGGCAGTACCAGTCCGGCGAGGTCGACCGACGCGGCCGCATCTCCAAATGCGGGGACGAACTGGTACGATCATACCTGTTCGAGGCGGCCGGTGTCCTGCTCACCCGGGTGCAGCGCTGGTCGCCGCTCAAGGCCTGGGCGGTGCGGCTGGCGCAGCGCAGTGGGTTCAACAAGGCCCGGGTCGCCCTGGCCCGCAAGTTGGCTGTGGCGTGTTAGACAATGGTGCAAAGTTTGCGATCAGCTTTGTCCATACAGTCGCTCGCGAGGCGCTCCGGCGTCACACCACAGATCCCACGTTAAATCCTTCAACCGGCTCTGGACGAACCAGAGACCGATGAAGGACGAGGACCGCCATGGTCAAGCTTTGCAAGAGGCGCCGCCCCCTGCGCCTTGAGATCGGCTTCGAGGTCAGACGGGGCAGTCGGGATGTCTTGGGACGCGCCTATGAACGCCTCCTGCCCCTGCGCACCGGGTCCCGGCCATCAAGGGCACAGGCCGCTATTTCCGAGGGAGCATGCGATGAGAACTCAGCACCTGAGAGCCGTTTCGGCCCCACAGCCCCTGCAAGTCGCTCTCTACGCCCGTGTTTCCTCCGACCAGCAGGCTGAGCATCACACCATCGACAGCCAGTTGGCGGAGCTGACCGCACGGGCACAACAGGATGGCCATTGCATCCGAGATGATTTGCGGTTCATCGACAACGGCCACAGCGGCGCCAGCCTGATCCGTCCCGCGCTGGAGCGTTTGCGCGATCTCGTGGCGTTGTCGGCGATCGATCTCGTCTATGTCCTGTCCCCGGATCGCCTCGCTCGCAGTTATGCCCATCAGGTTCTGTTGATCGAGGAGTTCACCCAAGCCGGCACCCAAATCGTCTTCCTCAATCATCCGATCGGGACCACGCCCGAGGACAGCCTGCTGCTGCAGTTGCAGGGCATGTTCGCCGAGTACGAGAGGGCCAAGGTGCTGGAGCGCAGCCGGCGCGGCAAACGCCACCGCGCCCAAACCGGGGCCGTCAGTGTCCTGTCCCGTGCGCCCTTCGGTTACCGCTACATCAAGCGTGAGGCTGGCGGGGGAGATGCACGCTATGAGATCGACGAGGAGGCCGCCCGGATTGTGCGCCAGATCTTCACCTGGGTCGGGCACGAGCGCTTGACACTGGCCGGGGTCTGCCGGCGCCTGCACGACAGCGGGATTCCAAGTCCGACTGGGCGGCTCCACTGGAGCCGGGCGATGATCCATACCATGCTGCTCAACCCTGCCTATGCGGGACAAGCCCTCTATGGTCGCCACCAAAGCGTGCCATGGCGGCCGCCGCTTCATCCGCCGCGCGGCCATGATGGCCTGCCGCGACGGCCCTGGCGGCAAGTGCTCGCCCCGACTGAGCGGCATATCAGCATCGCGGTGCCGGCGATTGTCGGCGAAGAACTCTTTGCAAGTGTCGCCGAGCAGTTGGAGGAGAACCGCAGACGCTGTCGCCAGCGGCTTGCGGGCGTCCAGTATCTGCTGCGCGGCCTGCTGGTCTGCCAGAAGTGCGGCTATGGGTTCACCGGCCATCACCATCGCGGGCAGTGGCGCTACTATCGCTGTTGCGGCACCGACCGCAGCCGCTTCCACGGTGCATTCCGGTGCGATGCCCGGCTGGTCGCCACGGACTTGCTTGATGAGGCGGTGTGGAACGAAGTTCGCCGGCTGCTCGGCGATCCGGCACAGGTGATTGCAGAGTATCAGCGGCGCCTGGACGCGGTGCAGGCTACGCCGCATCGGCTCGAACTCGATGCCCTTGATCGTCAACTCGCCAAGGCCCGCCGCGCAACCGAGCGGCTGATCGACAGCTACACGGAGGGACTGATCGAAAAGCCCGAATTCGAGCCGCGCCTGGCTGCGTTGCGCCGCCGAACAGCCCGGCTGGAAGCCGAAGCCAAGGCTCAACAGGAGGCCGATGAGCAAGTCCGCTCGCTGCACCTCGTTATCGGCAAACTCGACCTGTTTGCCACGACGGTGCACGATCGGCTCGCGGGTGCGGATTGGGCGACGAAGCGCGACATTATCTGTACCCTCGTCAAGCGCATCGAGGTGGCCGATGATGTTGTCCGGGTGATCTTCCGGGTTGATCCCGGCTTCTCAGGTCCACCTGAGACAGGCCGAACTTTGCACCATTGTCCAATACGTCGTCATCCTGCATGCGATCTGGCGGACGGGGGAACCCTTCCGGTGGAGCAAGATGGAGGCAGGTGCCGCATGAGAATGGGGAGGAGAGAGATGAGCCCAGCGTTTGTCATGAGGTGAGTGCTGGGTGCTGTGCTTGCTCCTCGGGGCGAGGGTACGGGTCATTCCGTGAGCGGGGCCTGTGAGAGCTGGAAGCTCCAGCTGATCACGCTGTGGACCTTGGAAGGCTCGTGCTGTTGAACCCGATCATGCGGCGGCCAGTGCCGACCGCGGAGAGAACCGTGATCCGGGGAGAAGCAATGGTGCCAGAACTCTTTGCGCTTGACCGGAGACCCGCGATTGGAGAACGGCCCCCGCCTCGCAAGGGTGTTGGACAGTGTTTTGGTCGGATCGCTTGCGGTCATATGTCCGGCCTGTTGTTGCGCTCGCACATGACCGTTGGCCAAAATGGCTTCCGCGACACGAGGTCCAAACAAGACGGCGACCTGTCAAGGCCATTGGCCCGCACGGAATCTCTCGTGTCTTGGATCGATCGATCACACCATCTCCTCGTTTCCTTGCAAGGCCCGGCCTCAGCCCGGGAGCGGGATGGGCGGCTCCCGTCTCAGGCTGATCTCTAAACGGCGTGCGCCCGTGCCGGCGGGGCAGATTGAGGTTGATAGACCTCACCCGTGACCATCAGCTTCCAGGCGATCCGGGCGATTTTGTTGGCCAGCGCCACCGCGGCCAGCTTCGGCGGCTTGCGCTTGAGCAACGCCGCCAGCCACGGCGAGGCGGAGCCGCGGCCGCGGCGCACCTGCTGAAGCAAGGCCGTGGCGCCCACCACCAGCACGCTGCGCAAGGCCTCGTCGCCCGCTCGGGTGATCACCCTCAGCCGCACCTTGCCGGCGGTCGAATGATCCTTCGGGGTCAGGCCGAGCCAGGCGGCAAAGTGCCGGGCCGATCGAAAGGCCTCCAGGGCCGGCGCCTTCATCACCAGCATCGAGGCGCCGATCGGCCCGACGCCGGGGATCCTGGCGAGACGGCGGCTGCACTCGTCGGCGCGATGCCAGGCCATCAGCTTGTCGTCGACCTCCTCGAGCCGGGCCTGCAACTGGGTGTAGTCCTTGGCGTGGATGTCGAAGAGCTCGCGGGCCAGAGGCGGCAGCGTGTCATCCGCTTTGATCCGCTCCAACAGCGGCTCGACCCGGCAGATCCCTGTAGCGGCAATCAGCCCGAACTCGGCCGCGTAGCCACGAATGGCATTGGCGAGCTGGGTGCGCTGGCGGATCAGGCGATCGCGCAAGCCCACCAGCATCAGGGCCGCTTGCTGCTCAGGGGACTTGACCGGTACAAAGCGCATGGTCGGCCGGCTCATCGCCTCACACAGCGCCTCGGCGTCAGCGGCATCGTTCTTGCCGCGCTTAACGTAAGGCTTGACGAACTGGGGTGGGAGCATCCTCACCTGATGGCCGAGCGACTGCAGCAAGCGCGCCCAGTGGTGCGATCCGCCGCAGGCCTCGATCCCGACCATGGTCGGCGGCAGCTTCGTAAAGAAGGCCACCATATCCTGGCGCCGCAGCTTCTTGCGCAGGACCGGCTCCTCGCCCGCGTTCACCCCGTGCAATTGGAAGACGTGCTTTCACGTATCCATGCCGATGCGAATAATGTGGTCCATGGACGGTCTCCCGTGTTTGAGATCTGCAACGACCTCATTCTGGCACAGCGATGCCGTAAGGGGGCCGTCCACCCCAACACACAGATCCTTATGCTTCCCCCTGCAACCTGTCGGCCGAAGCAGCCGCTTATGATCGCGCGAAATGTTTGCTCACGATCAGATGAAACGAGCGCTCACCATCGCGTAAAATCGCCGCTCACGATCA
Organism: Microvirga sp. RSM25; assembly: GCF_044784385.1. Taxonomy (NCBI): domain Bacteria; kingdom Pseudomonadati; phylum Pseudomonadota; class Alphaproteobacteria; order Hyphomicrobiales; family Methylobacteriaceae; genus Microvirga; species Microvirga sp. RSM25. The sequence continues at coordinate 767,727 of NZ_CP173040.1, forward strand.
GCGAAATCCGCACAGCCCCGGTCTCAGCTGTCCTGGAAAGGTCGCCCGTGCGAAAAAAGCGTTGGTGTCACTCCACTAGCTGGACTAAGACGATCCTCGCGATTGGCTGCCGAGGCGTGCTCGATGGCACGGTCAGAAGGACCTAACCATGCGTTTTGTGATTGCCGCCACCCTTGCCTTTGCCGTCGTCCAGGCGCAACCTGCCGCGGCTGCCTCCTCCCAAACCTGCGCTGTGGTCAGCGAGGCCGACATCGCCGAGCTCTTCGACCGTTGGAACGACTCTCTCGCCACGCTGAAGGCCACGGAAGTGGCGAAGAACTACGCGGATGATGCCATCCTGCTCCCGACCCTGTCGAACAAGCCGCGCCTGACCCAGGCCGAGCGCATCGACTATTTTGAGCACTTCTTACAGAATCACCCGCGCGGCAAAGTCGATAGCCGTGTCATCAGGATCGGCTGCAACTCAGCGGTTGATGCGGGCACCTACACCTTCACGTTCAAGGACGGCTCGCAGGTTCCGGCCCGCTATACCTATACCTACGAGTACAAGAATGGCACGTGGCTGATCTCCTCGCATCATTCCTCAATGATGCCCGAGAAGGCGTTGGCACATTGAGCACGTAAAGGTTCTGTTGCAACTTTTGACATAGGTCGGGCGAAGGCCAACAGGGACGCGAGTTACGCGACTTCACCGAACAGGTTAGCCATGAAGTCGCGCTGAGCGCCCATGGCATTTGCTAGTGCACAGACAACCTGTCCCTTGCGGAGCATCGCCATTGCCTCAGAGCCAGCAATGGTCTGCAAGCTGGTCGAAAAGCTTTTGAAATCCAGCCCCGACCGGACCAGACGCTTGATGCGCCGGCGGTCCTGCTCGACATGCGGTTGCCCCAAGGTCTTGCGGAAGAACGTCTGGGCGGCAGTCGCATCCCGCTTTGGAGAAAGCAGAAAGTCGATGGTCTGCCCGGTTGCATCGACGGCGCGGTAGAGATAAACCGAGTCACTTTCACCCGAATGCATGTTTCGTCCACACGCTAGGAGCCGTTTGTCATGCGCCGATGCGGACGGATGCGCTGGTCCCGTTCTGGTACATAAGCCTGAATCCAGCGAAACACCGTCGTATCGTCAACTTGGAGGCCTCGATCAGCCAACGTGCGAGCGGTCATCGTGCACATGGCTGATTACGAGACGGTTGCTCAGTGGCTTCAGGATGAAGCGGATCCTTTGCTTGTTAAGAGCTTCGACATGGAGATTACCACCAACCAGTTCCTTGGGCTATTCAAGTGCTTCAGCGTTGACCTGGCGAATGGGGGTCTCAATCTGGCCGGACCTACACCTCCAATAGGTAGCTCAGTATGAGGGGGAGGCGGTCGCTTCCCTCTTGGCCTGGGGTGTCCTGACGAAGCGGGCTCGCGGCTAATTTGCCTGTAGGCTTGCTGGTGTGATAGGCAGGCGAAACGCCGGCACATACTAAGGTTTGGAAGCAGTTACGACAGGCGACCCAACGCTTGGGAGAAGAGGGGCTGCGATGATCCCAGCAATCAGCACGAATGCCGCAACGATAAGTCCCACCCGCCCATAGACAGCAATAAGATACCCTCTCCTCATTCTCCACCCTTGTGTTATTGAAGTTGCCGGAGTTATGCAGCTTGACTGTGACCAGATCAAGACACGGCCCAAAGCGGCTCTCCCCATTACTAACGATCTTTAACGAGTGCACGTGACGTTGAATCGGTTGCTCAGACCGTGGCGATGCCGTTCTAAGCACCCTAGACATCTGATTCAAACATCAACGCCCTCGTTGCGAAGCCAAGTGCAGACGTTTCATGTCTCGCAAAGTCCCATACGGCGACCGCTGGCAGGCATTGTCAATGCAGGACTTGGAAAAGATGCCCCAGAGTGAGAACGGCATCTTAAAGGCTCCCCCAGACGAACTCGATAGTGGCTCTGAAAGCAGGCGCAGCCGCAAGGGCATGGAACAGATAGAAGCCATCATCCGACATCTTGGACGTGGAACGGTGCCCCTGGAGCAAGAATGGCTTCTGCGGCCTTCTAATGAAGCGCGCTGCTCCGGCGCATGAGGTATTCCCAGCTTTTGAAGCGCCGAAGGATCCAGGCCACCGCATCCTCGAGGCTCGGGAATGTTTCCTGCACTCCGGTGATCGGACCGAACCCAGCCTCTATGAACCAGCTGCCCCTGAGCTCAGGGCCTTCGCAGTCATCCGGACGGCAAAGCAGAATGGCTGCAAGCGTACCGTCCACGAAGACGAGCCGCCCGTCTTCTTCCCGGGTCAAGCCGCTTCCGACGCGAGCACATTGCCAAGTGACTTTCATGCTCGCGGGCGAATGCCCGCGCTGGGACGCAGGGTTCATTCACATATGATGGGCTTGTCTGGTCGCGTACCTGCACAGGAGCTGGCAATTCGGACCAAGTGTTTAGATGGGTTGTCTAATCGCAGCTCATTGATCAAGTCCTTTCTCGCAATTGCTCAACGATGTCATTGCCGGTCTTTTGACGGGCGGCGAACAGAAGGCAGATATTGCGGCCGCGCTGCGTACTCGTTTGGCGCCATTGATGGCCGGTTGCCGGGAGCAGGGTTGTCTTCGCGGTCGACACTGGGAGCATAAGGATCTGTGGTGCACTCAGTCATGAATCAGTTTCAGGAGCCCGCCATCTCACCATGTTTACCTGCCCGTCAGCGAGAGCTGCCCTCGAGCGCTCCATAGCCGCCCCAGAAAACCTCATGCTCTCGTGACTCCTGTCTGAGAGGTGGGCTCCAACACCTCATCTTCTCAGGCAGGACGCACCTCGGCAACCGTGCTCGTCACGCCGCGGAGCGGCTTCGTTCAATCTCACGCCAACATGCTCAGCGACAGCCATCCCTGGAAATTTGTTGGGCCCCCGACACCTCTTATCGGCTTTGTGGAGTCTCCGACACGGTGCTGTGTGGCCTAGTATCCTGCCGCACTCTCATCGAAGTCGTTGAATAATCTGCAGAACATTTCTTCTGCAGCTCTTTCTGCGCAGTTGGCTTGCCTTTTGCAACTTCCTCGTTGCGCGGCGCTGTAGCTGCCGACCGGATCTTCAGGTTTGGGTGACAGCGCGATCAATGGAACGAGGGAAGAAAAGCAACGTGTCAGGGCAGCACCATCAACTTAAGCTGATAAACGCTCCTTCAGGCCATCCCGTGATGCTAGAAGCGCATGTATGATCAAAATTTTGTCTCGCGTGGACGAACGTGAATCTCAGTCGCACTTTACTGGGATCTGGCGCTGACCATCGCCGCGGAGGAGGTCGTCTACATGCCGTCTTACGTCATTCGCTGCCCGCAGCGCCTGCGGTCACCTTCCGCCCTTCCATCGCTTAGAGAGTGAAATGCCACCATGTCCGAACAACCCTTGCCGACGCTGCCGATGTGGCGCGTCGATCACATCGAGCCCTCGCCCGAGATATTGGCGCTATGCGCCAACGGTCCGATCCACCGCGTGCGCGTCCCGTCCGGGCACGAAGGCTGGTGGGTGACAGGCTACGACGAGGCCAAGGCGGCGCTGTCCGACGCGGCGTTGCGGCCCGCGGGAATGCCGCCGGCGGCATTCACCCCGGATTCGGTGATTCTCGGTTCGCCGGGGTGGCTGGTCTCGCACGAGGGGGCGAGCATGCCCGGTTACGCACGATCGTGGTGCCGGCCTTCAGCAACCGCAGGGCGAAGCTGCTCGCGCAGCAGGTCGAGGCGATCGCCGCGCAGTTGTTCGAGACGCTGGCGGCCCAGCCCCAGCCCGCCGACCTGCGGCGCCACCTCTCCTTTCCGCTTCCGGCCATGGTCATCAGCGCGCTGAGGGGCGTGCACTACGAGGATCACGCCTTTTTCGCCGGGATGTCCGACGAGGCGATGACGCACCAGCATGAAAGCGGCCCGCGCAGTGCGTCGCGCCTGGCCTGTGAAGAACTGCGCGCCTACATTCGCGGCAAGATGCGGGACAAGCGCCAGGATCCGGGCGACAACCTGCTGACGGATTTGCTCGCGGCGGTCGACCAGGGCAAGGTGACAGAGGAAGAGGCGATCGGCCTGGCGGCGGGCATGCTGGTGGCGGGGCACGCGAGCACCGTCGCGCAGATCGAATTCGGCCTGCTTGCCATGTTCCGCCATCCGAAACAGCGCGAACGCCTGGTCGGCGATCCATCTCTGGTGGACAAGGCGGTGGAGGAAATCCTGCGCATGTACCCGCCGGGCGCGGGCTGGGACGGCATCATGCGCTATCCGAGGACCGACGTGACCATCGCGGGCGTGCATATTCCCGCGGAGAGCAAGGTGCTGGTCGGCCTGCCGGCGACGTCGTTCGATCCGCGCCATTTCGACGACCCGGAAATCTTCGACATCGGGCGGGACGAAAATCCGCACCTGGCGTTCTCCTACGGGCCGCACTACTGCATCGGCGTGGCGCTGGCCAGGCTGGAACTCAAGGTGGTGTTCGGTTCGATCTTCCAGCGCTTTCCCGCGCTGCGCCTGGCGGTGGTGCCCGAAGAACTGAAGTTGCGCAAGGAGATCATCACTGGCGGGTTCGAGGAGTTCCCGGTGCTCTGGTGATGGGCGGACGCCGCCGGGAATCGCGATCTTCTCCGTAATTTGCCAGAGCGCCTGGCGCGCGCCGGTCAGATCATCCAGCCAACAGGTAACCAATATGGACGTGCAAGAAACCACGGCAGCATGCCGGGACGCCTTCGCCGAACTGGCGTCGCCAGCGTGCATCCACGACCCGTATCCGTTCATGCGGTGGTTGCGCGAGCACGATCCGGTGCATCGCGCGGCGTCGGGCCTCTTTCTGTTGAGCCGCCACGCCGACATCTACTGGGCGCTCACGGCCACGGGCGATGCGTTTCGGGGACCGGCGCCGGGCGAACTGGCGCGCGATTTCCCGCGTGCGGCGACCAGCCTGTCGCTCAATCTGCTGGCGTCCACGCTAGCGATGAAGGACCCACCGACGCATACGCGTCTGCGCCGGCTGATCTCGCCCGATTTCACTATGCGCCAGATCGACAACCTGCGGCCGAGCATCGCGCGCATCGTCGCAGCGCGCCTGGACGGCATGGCGCCCGCGCTGGAGCGCGGGGAGGCGGTGGACCTGCATCGGGAATTCGCGCTGGCCGTGCCCATGCTGGTTTTCGCCGAACTGTTCGGCATGCCCCAGGACGACATGTTCGGGCTCGCCGCCGGCATCGGCACCATTGTGGAAGGCCTAGCCCCGCACGCCAGCGATCCCCAGCTCGCCGCGTCGGACGCGGCCAGTGCCAGGGTGCTGGCCTACTTCGGTGACCTCATACAGCGCAAGCGCGCCGATCCCCGCCACGACATCGTGTCGATGCTGGTCGGCGCACACGATGCCGACACGCTGTCGGATGCGGAGTTGATGAGCATGCTGTGGGGCATGCTGCTGGGCGGCTTCGCCACCACTGCTGCGACCATCGACCATGCGGTCCTGGCGATGCTGGCGTATCCCGAACAGCGGCACTGGCTGCAGGGAGACGCCGTGGGGGTGAAGGCATTCGTCGAAGAAGTCCTGCGCTGCGACGCGCCCGTCCTGTTCAGCCCCACTTCGCGTATCGCCCAGCGCGACATCGAACTGGGCGGCGTGGTGATCCCGAAGAACGCGGACGTGCGCGTGCTGATCGCGGCCGGCAATCGCGACCCGGACGCCTTCGCCGATCCCGACCGCCTCGATCCCGCGCGGTTCTACGGCACCAGTCCTGGCATGTCGACCGACGGGAAGATCATGCTGAGCTTCGGCCACGGCATCCGCTTCTGCCCCGGTGCGCAACTGGCCCGGGTGCAGTTGGCCGAGAGCCTACCGCGGATCCAGGCGCGCTTCCCCGCGCTGGCATTGGCCGAGCAGCCGACCCGGGAGCCCTCCGCGTTCCTTAGGACGTTTCGCGCGCTGCCGGTGCGGCTGCATGCGCAGGGAGGCTGAGATGCGCGTCGTGGTCGACCAGGATCTGTGCGGAACCACCGGGCAGTGCGTGCTGACGCTGCCGGGCACCTTTCGCCAGCGCGAGCCGGACGGCGTGGCCGAAGTGTGCGTGGCGACGGTCCCGCAGGCGCTGCACGCCGCCGTGCGGCTCGCGGCCAGCCAGTGCCCGGTCGCCGCCATTCGGGTCATCGAAAACGACGCTGGCGATGACGAGCGCGCCAGCGCCGACCCCGCGCCTTCTCCGGCGGAGGCCGAGCGGCATGCCGCGAAAGACCAACGCAATCCAGGAGGACACGATGGGACGGTTTGAAGGCAAGGTGGCCGTGGCGACCGGCGCCGGCATCGGCAAGGCATGCGCCCTCGCCCTCGCGCGCGAGGGCGGCAGAGTGGTGGTAGCCGATATTGATGGCTCGGCGGCCATGGCCTGCACCGCGCAGATCGCGGCCGAAGCGGGCCACGCGCTGGCCCTGGCCATGGACATCGCCGATGCGCAGGCGATGGCAGCGCTGTTCGAGACGGCGGAGCGGCACTGCGGTGGGGTCGACCTGCTGGTGAACAACGCGAGCGCCATGCATCTGACCCCGCGCGACCGCGCGATCCTCGACCTGGACCTCGCGGTCTGGGATCAGACCACAGCGACCAACCTGCGCGGCACGCTGCTCTGCTGCCGGCAGGCAATCCCACGGATGATCGCCCGCGGCGGTGGCGCGGTCGTCAACATGTCGTCGTGGCAGGGGCTCAGCGGTGACACCGCGCAGACGTCCTACGCCGCGTCGAAGGCGGCGATGAACATGCCGTCGGCCTCGCTCGCCACCCAGTACGGATCATGCGCAGATCCGCTGCAACGCGGTTGCGCCGGGTGTCACCATGACCGAGCGTCTCCGCGTCAAGCTGGACGAGTGCATGCAACGGCATCTGCGCCGGCACCAGCTCCTGCCACGCGTCGGCCGCCCCGAGGACGTGGCCGCGCTGGTGGCGTTCCTGCTCTCCGACGATGCTGCGTTCATCACCGGCCAAGTCGTGTGCATCGACGGCGGCATTCTGGCGCATGTGCCGACGTACGCCGACGGTGGCAACAGCCGCGCCGCGCGGCCTGCCGGCGACACCGCCGAAGCGGCCGCGGCGCCGCGCTGCTGATTGACATGCTGCTCAACCCGCTGGACCGCCGGCACCGGCTGCGGTACGACATCCCGGTCGAGCCCGGGGCTTTCCCACTGGTCGGACATCTTCCCGCCATCGTCTGCGACCTGCCGCGGCACGCGGAACGGACGCTGGGCAGCCACTTCTGGCTGGATTTCGGCCCTGCCGGACACCTTATGACCTGCGCGGATCCGGATGCGTTCGCACTGCTCCGGCACAAGGACGTGTCCTCGGCGCTGATCGAAGAGATCGCGCCCGAATTGCTTGGCAGAACGTTGGTCGCCCAGGACGGCGGCGCGCACCGGCAGGCGCGCGACGCGATCAAGGCGGCGTTCCTGCCCAAGGGGCTGATCCAGGCCGGCATCGGAGACCCCTTCGCGCCCGTCATCCGGGCGCGGGTGCAGGCGTGGCGCGACCGCGGCGACGTAACCATCCTGCGCGGAACCGGCGACCTGATGCTCAAGCTCATATTCAGCCACATGGGAATCCCCGCGCAGGACCTGCCGGGATGGCATCGCAAGTACCGGCAACTGCTGCAGTTGATCGTCGCGCCCCCGGTCGACCTGCCCGGACTGCCCTTGCGGCGCGGCCGCGCCGCCCGCGACTGGGTCGACGCGCAGTTGCGCCAGTTCGTCCGCGACGCGCGCGCGCATGCCGCGCGCACCGGGTTGATCAACGACATGGTGAGCGCCTTCAATCGCAGCGACGCTGCGCTCTCCGATGACGTCCTGGTCGCCAATATTCGCTTGCTGCTGCTTGCTGGTCACGACACCACCGCCTCGACGATGGCCTGGATGGTGATCGAGCTGGCGCGGCAGCCTGTGCTGTGGGACGCCCTGGTCGAGGAGGCGCAACGCGTGGGCGCGGTGCCGACCCGGCACGCGGACCTGGCGCAGTGTCCGGTCGCCGAGGCGCTGTTCCGCGAGACTCTGCGCGTGCATCCGGCGACCACGCTCCTGCCGCGTCCCGGGCTGCAGGAACTGCAACTCGGCCAACGGCGCATTCCCGCGGGCACCCATCTGTGCATCCCGCGGCTGCATTTCTCGACCTCGGCGCTGCTGCACGGGGCACCTGATCAGTTCCACCTAGCGCGGTGGCTGCAACGCACGGAGCCGATCCGGCCAGTGGACATGCTGCAGTTCGGTACCGGCCCACACGTCTGCATCGGCTATCACCTGATATGGCTGGAACTGGTGCAGTTCTGCATCGCCTTGGCGCTGACCATGCACAAGGCCGGGGTGCGGCCGCGGTTGCTGAGCGGCGACGAAAAAAGGCCGGCGTTACTACCCGACCGCACATCCCATGACAATCCGCATCGGGTTCTCATGAGCTGGCATCGCATGCCCCGTGTGGCGAGGCAGCGGCGAGCCCCCCGGCATTGCTGCACTCGGCGCGCGCTCGGTGCGACGCCGGCAACACCGCGGGGGCTCGCCGCTCGCCGTGGCCGTCTCCTGTCAGGGACAAGGACATGAACAACATACAGACCGGTTCCACGCTACACGACGACCGAGCTGGCGTTTCCGCGCGCGGCGCATCCGGCAGGCTGCTGCCGGAGATCTGGATGCAGGACGGCGCAAAGCGGGTCGAACAGGCGCTGGCGCGTCTTCTCTGCGCCGAAGACGACGGTGGGACCGAGCTGATGGCGGCAATGCGCTACGCCACCTTGCATGGCGGGAAGCGCACCCGCGCCTTGCTCTGTCTGGCTGCCAGTGCACTGGCCGACACGCCGGCGCACATGCTCGACGACGTCGGCGCCGCCATCGAGATGATGCACGCCTGTACCCTGGTCCACGACGACCTGCCCGCGATGGACGACGACGTGCTTCGCCGCGGCCTTCCGACCGTGCACGTCAAGTTCGGCGAAGCCACTGCGATCCTGGTCGGGGATGCGCTGCAGGCGCACGCCTTCCTGACCCTGGCAAGCCTGGATGCGCCGGGCGACAACCGTATCGCGCTCGTGCGCGAACTGGCGCAGGCGGTGTCCGCCGAGGGTGCCGCAGGCGGGCAGGCCATGGATCTCTCGCTGGTCGGAAAGCACGTCGAGCTGGACAGGATCGTGGCGATGCACCGGATGAAGAGCGGAGCGCTAGTGCGCGCGTCCGTTCGCATGGGCGCGCTATGCGCCATCGCGGAGGATGCCGCACACGCTGCGCTGTACTGTGCGCTCGATCGCTACAGCACCTGTTTCGGCCTGGCGTTGCAGGTGGTCGACGACATTCTCGACACGACAGCGGATACCGCGACGCTGGGCAAGACCCCCGGCAAGGACGCGGCGGCGCAGAAGCCGACCTGCGCGTCGATCATGGGGCTGCAGGCAGCGCGCCAATTCGCGCTGGAACTGTTGCGCGACGCCGCGGAGGCCATCGCCCCGCTGGGGCCGCGTGCGGAACGGTTGGCCCAGATGCTGCAGCGGGCCAACGCGTATCTGTTCAAGCACGCGCCATGCGCATGAGTGCGCCCGTCCGCATGGAGTCGCCCCTGTGCCGCTGCGATCGGCCGGCGGCAGCTGTGCATGCTGCACTGTGTCCGAGTCCGCGGCGCCGATCGCAGCGGGTGCCCAGCACGGCCGCGGCGCACGTGGCGCGCTGCGCGCAAGCCTATGCGGCGGACCGGCGCCAGCATCGGGGTGCGTCGCCGCGCCGGAGCAGGGCGGCCGTCCGGCGCTGCCCATGCGCCGGACCGCGCCGGGCCTGCGGCGACGTGCGCAGCGTCTGCCCGATCCTGATTCTCGTCAACTGTCTGCAGAAGGAGCATCCCGCGTGAACGCGCTGTCCGAACAGATCCTTTCCGAATTGCGCCACCTGCTGAGCGAGATGAGCGACGGCGGCAGCGTCGGTCCGTCCGTCTACGACACGGCGCGAGCTCTGCAGTTCCACGGCAACGTCACCGGTCGTCAGGACGCATACGCGTGGCTCATTGCGCAGCAACAGGCCGATGGCGGATGGGGAAGCGCAGACTTCCCGCTGTTCCGCCATGCGCCCACCTGGGCGGCGTTGCTGGCATTGCAGCGTGCCAATCCTCTTCCCGGCGCTGCTGACGCAGTCCAGGCTGCAACCCGGTTCCTCGAGCGCCAGCCCGATCCCTACGCGCATGCGGTGCCGGAAGACGCGCCGATCGGCGCGGAGCTGATCCTGCCGCAGTTGTGCGGCGAGGCCGCATCCTTGCTGGGCGGCGTGGCGTTTCCGCGCCACCCGGCGCTGTTGCCGTTGCGGCAAGCGCGCCTGGTCAAGCTGGGGGCGGTGGCGACGTTGCCGAGCGGCCATCCGTTGCTGCACTCCTGGGAAGCCTGGGGGACGTCGCCGACCACCGCATGCCCGGACGACGACGGCGGCATCGGCATCAGTCCGGCGGCCACCGCCGCGTGGCGTGCGCACGCCGTGACACAGGGGAGCACGCCGCAGGTCGGGCGCGCCGACGCGTATCTGCAGGCGGCATCGCGGGCGACGCGCAGCGGCATCGAAGGTGTCGTTCCCAACGTCTGGCCGATCAATGTGTTCGAGCCATGCTGGTCGCTGTACACCCTGCATCTGGCCGGGCTGTTCGCGCATCCCGCGCTCGCCGAGGCGGTGCGCGTGATCGTCGCGCAGCTCGACGCCCGCCTAGGCGTGCGCGGTCTGGGCCCGGCCTTGCACTTCGCGGCCGATGCGGACGACACCGCCGTTGCGTTGTGCGTCCTGCGCCTTGCAGGCCGCGACCCGGCGGTCGATGCGTTGCGCCATTTCGAAACCGGCGAGCTGTTCGTCACCTTCCCCGGTGAGCGCAATGCCTCGGTGTCGACCAACATCCATGCCCTGCATGCGTTGCGACTGTTGAGAAAGCCCGCCGCCGGCACCAGCGCCTACGTCGAGGCCAATCGGAACCCGCACGGTCTATGGGACAACGAAAAATGGCACGTTTCGTGGCTGTATCCCACCGCGCATGCGGTCGCTGCGCTGGCGCAAGGCAAGCCCCAGTGGCGCGACGAGCGCGCGCTGGCGGCGCTGCTGCAGGCGCAGCGCGACGACGGCGGCTGGGGCGCCGGTCGCGCGTCCACATTCGAGGAAACCGCCTATGCGCTGTTCGCGTTGCACGTGATGGACGGGAGCGAAGAGCCGACAGGGCGCCGGCGCATCGCGCAGGCGGTGGCGCGTGCGCTGGAGTGGATGCTCGCCCGCCATGCGGCGCATGCATTGCCGCAGACGCCGCTGTGGATCGGCAAGGAACTGTATTGCCCTACCCGGGTCGTGCGCGTGGCCGAACTCGCTGGGTTGTGGCTGGCGCTTCGTTGGGGGCGGCGCGTCCTGGCCGAGGGAGCAGGAGCGGCGCCATGATCCAGACCGAACGCGCGCTGCAGCAGGTGCTGGAGTGGGGGCGTTCCCTGACCGGGTTCGCCGACGAGCATGCCGTGGAAGCGGTCAGGGGCGGCCGGTACATCCTGCAGCGCATCCACCCGAGCCTGCGCGACACCAGCGCCCGCACCGGCCGCGATCCGCAGGACGAAACGCTGATCGTGGCGTTCTATCGCGAACTGGCGCTGCTGTTCTGGCTCGACGATTGCAACGACCTTGGCCTGATCGCGCCGGTGCAGCTCGCTGCGGTGGAGCAGGCGCTGGGGCAGGGCGTGCCGTGCGCGCTCCCAGGATTCGAGGGCTGCGCTGTGCTGCGCGCTTCGCTGGCCGCGCTCGCCTATGATCGTCGCGACTATGCTCAGCTTCTCGACGATACCCGGTGCTACTGCGCGGCGCTGCGCGCCGGACACGCGCAGGCGGCAGGGGCGGAACGCTGGTCCTACGCCGAGTACCTGCACAACGGCATCGATTCGATCGCCTACGCGAACGTGTTCTGTTGCCTGTCGTTGCTGTGGGGGCTAGACATGGCGACCTTGCGCGCGCGTCCGGCGTTTCGCCAGGTCCTGCGGCTCATCTCCGCGATAGGGCGCCTGCAGAACGATCTGCATGGACGCGACAAGGACAGGTCGACCGGCGAGGCCGACAATGCGGGGATCCTGCTGCTGCAGCGCTATCCGGCTATGCCTGTGGTGGCGTTCCTCAACGACGAGCTAGCCGGCCATACGTGCATGCTGCACCGAGTGATGGCGCAAGAACGCTTTCCCGCGCCGTGGGGAACGTTGATCGAGGCCATGGCGGCTATCCGCGCGCAGTACTACCAGACCTCGACCAGCCGCTACCGCAGCGACGCTGCGGGGGAGGCCAGCGTGCGCCGGCCTGAACGCGCGGGAGGCGGCGTGCGCACGCTGCCGTCGGTCCGATCCGACGCAACGCCGTCGCCCGGTGCGACGGATGGAGCGAGCGTGAGCGACACCGTCCTGAGCCGGCGCAAGGACGACCATCTGGACATCGTGCTGGATCGGCGAACGGCGCCGGCCACGGTCGCCGCCGGCTGGGAGTACATCCGTTTCGAACACTGCGCATTGCCCGAGTTGGACCTGACGCAGATCGACCTGCGCGCCTCGCTGCTGGGCAAGACCATGCGCGCGCCGCTGTTGATCAGCTCTATGACCGGCGGCATGCCACGCGCCGAGGCCATCAATCGGCATCTGAGCGAGGCAGCGCAAGCCTTGGGGATCGCTATGTGCGTCGGTTCGCAGCGCGTGAGCCTGCAATCCCGCAACTCCCAGGGGCTGACGCGCGCGCTGCGCCGCCTGGCCCCAGACATTCCCTTGCTGGCCAATATCGGCGCCGCGCAACTGCGCGAGGCCGACGGCCTGGAACTGGCGCGCCGGGCGGTGGATGCGCTGGAGGCTGATGGACTCATCGTCCATCTCAATCCGCTGCAGGAAGCGGTACAGCCGGAGGGCGACCGCGACTGGCGCGGCGTCCTGGCGCAGATCGCTCGCGCCGCGCGCAGCGTGGGCGTGCCGATCGTGGCCAAGGAAGTAGGGTCGGGTCTGTCCGCCTCGGTGGCCTGTACGCTCGTCGAGGCGGGCGTGGCGGTGATCGATGTCGCCGGCGTCGGCGGCACTAGTTGGGCCGCGGTGGAGGGCGAGCGCGCCCGCGATGCCGCCGACCGTGCAGTGGCGATGGCGTTCGCCGATTGGGGGATTCCGACCCCGGCCAGCGTGCAGGCGGTACGTCGGGCGCTGCCAACGGTGAAGCTGATCGCGTCGGGCGGGATCCGCGACGGCGTCGACGTGGCCAAGGCCATCCGCCTGGGCGCGGACATCGCCGGGCAGGCGGCCGGCGTGCTGCGCGCGGCGACGGTGTCCACCGAGGCGGTTATCGCGCATTTCGAGATCGTCATCCGCCAGTTGGCCGTCGCCTGTTTCTGCACCGGCTCGGCTGATCTGGCGGCGTTGCGTCAGGCGCGCTTGTTGCCCTCGGCGCATCTGTCCGCCGGTTGATGCCGGCGTCGCCCGCACGTGGCGGGACAAGTATCTGGCATCTCTACATTCAAGATTGGCGGAGATCATATTACGAGCGGAAGCCATGCACTATGAGTGCTGATCGAATCAGAAGAGTGTGACGTCACGATCGCCTAGATTCGGACTGCGAGGTCGCATATTTGCCAGAAATAAATTGGCTCAAAGATTTTGAATTCGCAAACGCTCATTCCAGATTCGAAAAATGGCACTTTCAGCAATAACGGCCTCAGCATCGCGTACCCTCTCAATTATTGACCGCAAGTCATTTTCCCCGAAACGCGGCTGATTCGGATCGACAAGTGCATCAATGAGGTCAAGCGTTGCGTGCGGATGCTTATCAGGATGCTTCGAGGCTTCTAAGTAGGTCTTCATAAGTCTTGCAACGCGAGCACTGCGGGTGTTTCCTGGGGAGCATGCAACGACATGATCACTCTCCCGAGACGTGGCTCGACGAGGCGGATCGCAAGCGGCTTGCCGCAGCGCTTGCTGGCGCCCGTGAGGCCCGTGTTTATCGCCGCCTCGAGGCGCTGCTGCTGGTGGCCGAGGGGCATTCCATGGCTGAGGCGGCCCGCCGCTGCCGCGTCAACCGCTCCAGCGTCCACCGCTGGTTGATGCAGTACAAGGCTGAGCATGAGGCCACCACGCTCCGCGACCGGCCGCGCAGCGGGCGGCCCCGCCGGCACCCGAGGCTGACGCCGCAGCGACTGGCGGCAGCCCTGGCACGCGACCCGCGCCGCTGCGGCTACCAGGCCACAAGCTGGACGGTGCCGCTGCTGGCGTACGACCTGGCGGCGAAGGGCCTCGTGATCCTCCCTCGCATTGGATACTGCTGGCGAACGGGCGCGGATTTTCAATCCGCCTGTGGCGGGAGAAACAGGGCGCCCTATGATCGACCGTGGAGGGGAGCGGCCGATGTGAATGTGGTGGTCCCAACCCCGATGGCGAACATGGTCCACGGGCTGCTGCGCACTTGAGAGTGGTGACGCCCAGGCGATCCCGGTTAGGAATGTGATGATCTCGCACAGCCCCGCCCTCCGTTGATGTCTCGAGGAGGAGCCTGCCATGACGCGCAAGTCGCCATCCCGCCTGCAGCGGGATCTCGCCCCGGTCCACCCCCATGCGGCCGCCGTTGATATCGGCGCCCGGATGCATGTGGCGGCCGTCTTGCTCCGCTGTGATCCCGAGCCGGTGCGCACCTTCGGCACCTTCACGGGCGACCTGCAGCGCCTCGCCGACTGGTTTGAGCAATGCAGGGTCGCCACGGTGGCCCTGGAGTCGACCGGGGTCTCCTGGATCCCGCTCTACGAGATCCTCACCCAGCGCGGCTTTGCCGTGGTGGTGGTCAATGCCCGCGAGGTCAAGCAGGTGCCGGGCCGCAAGACGGACGTGTGCGACGCCCAGTGGCTGCAGCGTCTGCATGAGTACGGGCTTCTGCGGGCCAGCTTCCACCCGCAAGGCGAGATCGCCACGCTGCGCTCTTATCTGCGCCAGCGCGAGCGCCTCCTGGAAGCCGCCGCCGCCCACATCCAGCCCATGCAGAAGGCGCTGATCCAGATGAACCTGCAGCTCCAGCACGTGGTGGCTGACATCACTGGCCAGACGGGGCTGCGCATCATCCGGGCCCTTGTCGCCGGCGAGCGCGATCCCGACCGCCTGGCCGCCTTGCGCGACGGGCGCTGCAAGACCCCGCTTGCGACTCTGCGCGCCGCGCTGGTCGGCAACGATCGGGAGGAGCACGTCTTCGCCCTGGCCCAGGCGCTGGAGCTGTATGAGATCTACCAGACCAAGGTGGCCGCCTGCGACGAGCGCATTGCGGCCGTACTGGAGCGCCTGCAAGCCCAGAACCCGCCTCCGGCGGCGGCGCTGCCGCTGCCCCGTCGCGCGCAGCCGCAGGCCAATGAGCCGGCCGTACCGGTGCGCGCGGCCCTGCATGCGATCCTCGGGGTCGACCTGACCCAGATCGATGGGATTGGACCCGACCTGGCGCTCAAGCTGGTCAGCGAGTGCGGCACGGATCTCGCGGCCTGGCCGAGCGCCCAGCACTTCACCTCCTGGCTCGGCCTCGCGCCGCACAACAAGATCTCCGGGGGCAAGGTGCTGTCGAGCCGCACGCGCCGCTCCGGCAGCCGGGTCGCGGCGCTGTTGCGGCTGGCCGCGGGCGCGGTCGGGCGCACCCAGACGGCGCTGGGCGCCTTCTACCGGCGGCTCGCCGCGCGGGTGGGCAAGGCCAAGGCGATCACCGCGACGGCGCGCAAGATCGCGGTGCTGGTCTACAACACGCTGAGCCACGGCATGACCTATGCCGATCCCGGGGCGTCCTACTACGAGGAACGCTACCGGCAGCGGGTGCTGAGCAATCTCCGCCGCCGCGCCAAGTCACTCGGCTATGTCCTGGAAAAGGCAGAGCCCGCCTCAACCGCAGTAGTTGTTTCTTAGGAATTCATCATGCTGGGATGGGAGCCATCATGAGCTTGGTAAAGGCGGATTGCCGCGTTCGTGCGAGCGGCGTGCCCGCAAACCAAGCCCCGAGTCGGATGAGGTTCATGGCGGCTGCCGTCAGCACGTGTTGAAGGTGCGTTTTGGCGAGACCGATATAGCGCGAGCGCCGCAGATGCATGACCCGGACGCCTGCCGAAATCGTTCCCTCGATGCCAGCGCGCCGTCGATACTCTTTTGAGAAGGCAAGCTGCCCCTCGCGCTGGCGAGCCGCCTCCAGCGTCTCGTGTTCCTCGCGTGGTCGTAGCGTGAGCAGTCGCCGCCCGCTTCGGGTACACTGTGTCTTCAGGGGACAAGGTCGACAATCTGTTGTCGAGAAACGAACCTTGAAGGCGGTCCGTCCCTGATGGTCGTCGGGACTCCAGCTCTTGCTCTGATGCCCGGCCGGGCAGGTCGCCACTTCCCGCTCCCAATCGAGGCGGAAGTCCTGCACCGTGAAGCCCTCGCCTGAACGGGCCTGCCACTGGTAGTCCTTGGGAGCCGGGCCTAACAGCGCGACACCCTTCCTCCGGCTGGCGACAAGCTGGTCGGCCGCAACATAACCGGCATCGGCCAGATGAGTACCGGGCAGCAGGCCCTTGGCTTCGAGCGCTGCATGGATGTCTTCGAGCGCGTCGCGATCAACGACAGGTGCCGGCGTAGTCTCCACATGCGTGATCAGGTGTGGTCCGCCCTCATCGCACGTCTCGGTCAGATGCACCTTGTAGCCGATCCAGATCGTGGACTGCTTCCTGGCGTAGTGCACCTCCGGATCGTAGGGCGAGGCGAGCATCAACAGCGAGGGTGGAAATCCCTCCTGTTCGGTCCGCCATCGCACCAGGGGAGTGGCCTTAGATCCGGCGGCCGGGACATCGCCAATGATGGAGAAATTCTGGAGCCAGGCCTGCCGCAGCAACTCAACGGCCGGGATCTGACGCAGCCATATCGGAGCGCCAGGAGCCATGATGGCCGCAAGCAACTGATGACCATCGCGGCCGATCTGCTCGGCATGAGCACGCCGCTTCGTCTCGCCTTGCGGCACGTCATGATCGCCAGCCCGCCGGTCATATCGCTCCAGCCAAGCAGGATCCGCCTCAGCGCGCAGCCACTCGGGGGCCGCTATCGCCAAGGCATTCAGGGCCGCGCGCAGGGTTTCGGTCACGCATTCGAGACGGTTCAGGGAACGGACGGTTCCGAGCACATGGGTCGAGTCGGTGCGCTGCCGGCCCCGGGCACTGAGCAGCTTCAGGTCACGGCACAGCGCCAACAGCGTGTCGAGCAGATGCTCCTCCGCGCCGCCGGCCACGAGACGGCCGCGGAACTCGCTCAGAACCGAAGCGTCGAAGCCAGGGTCGGTCAGCTCCAGGCCGAGCAGATACTTCCAGTCGATGCGACCGCGGACCGCATCGGCCGCGCGCCGGTCGGGCAGGTTCTCGGCGAACTGGAGCAGGGTCACCAGCGCCAGCCGCCACGGGCATTCCGCCGGTTGCCCGCAAGGGGCGAAGAGGGGTGCGAACTGGGCGTCGGTAAAAATCGTCCCGAGGTGGTCACGCAAGCGCAGATAGGGATTGCCACGGGGAAAGGCCGCACGGGCAACGGTTGCGGTTGACGCTGGGACATTCCCACTCAAAGTCGGGCGGAGCGACATGAGAACCCTCCAGGTCTGAACCCAAGCCCCCTACAGCCTGAACGCCGAGCCTGCCTCAATCGCTCCACCCCGTTCGCCAGCAGTATCTTAACCGAAGCAAGACCAACTGCCGGTTCACCCGGTCGCGCGGGCACGGCACGCCAGCGTCGCTGAGTGTCGTCCGGATGCTCCTGCCGCGAACCACTCCTTTGAGGCCCATCTGCCGCATCAGCCGGGCGACGGTGCAGCGCGCCACCGCAATCCCTTCGCGCTGCATCTGGCGCCAGACCTTGCGGACCCCATAGACGCCGAAGTTTTCGGCGAAGACCCGGCGGATCTCCTGGCACAGGTCGGCGTCCCGGCGTTCCCGGGCCGGTCTGCGGTCGGGATTGGCCTTGCGGGCGGCATGTTCGTAGTAGGTCGACGGGGCGATCGGCAACACACGGCAGATCGGCTCGACCCCGTAGACCTCACGATGCTCGTCGATGAATGCCTTCATGGCTTGAAGCGGCGGTCGAGCTCCGCCTGGGCAAAATACGCGCTCGCCTTGCGCAGGATCTCGTTGGCCTGGCGCAGCTCCCGCACCTCCCGCTCGAGTGCCTTGATCTTCTCCTGCTCCGCGCTCGTCGGCCCGGGGCGCAGGCCCTGGTCGCGCTTGGCCTGCCGCACCCAGTGGCGCAGCGTCTCGCGCGAGCAGCCGATCTTCGCCGCAATCGACAGGATTGCCTCATACTGCGAGGCGTACTCGTCCCGGTGCTCGAAAACCATCCGGACCGCCCGATCGCGGACCTCTGGTGAATAGGGGGTGTTCTCTTCGTCATGGCTCCATCCTGTCAGGAGTTGGAGCCTCCGGGAATCCCGGCGCGGTTCACCAAAGTTCTGGAGCCAGACCTGCCGCAGCAACTCAACGGCCGGGATTTGCCGCAGCCATATTGGCGCACCAGGAGCCATGATGGCCGCAAGCAACTGATGACCATCGCGACCGATCTGCTCGGCGTGAGCCCGCCGCTTCGCCTCGCCTTGCGGCACGTCATGATCGCCAGCCCGCCGGTCATAGCGCTCCAGCCAGGCAGGATCAGCATGGACGCGCAGCCATTCGGGCGCTGCGGACGCCAAGGCATTCAGGGCAGCCCGCAGGGTCTCGGTCACGCATTCGAGGCGGTTCAGGAAGCGAACGGCTCCGAGCACATGGGTGGAGTCGGTGCGCTGCCGGCTCCGTCCACTGAGCAGCTTTTGCTCACGGCACAGCGCCAGAAGGATGTCGAGCAGATGCTCCTCCGCGCCTCCTGCCACAAGGCGGCTGCGGAACTCGCTGAGAACCGAAGCGTCGAAGCCAGGGTCGGTCAGCTCCAACCCAAGCAGATCCTTCCAGTCGATGCGGCTGCGAACAGCATCGGCCGCTCGCCGATCGGACAGGTTCTCGGCGAACTGGAGCAGGGTCACCAGCACCAGCCGCCACGGGCATACCGCCGGTTGTCCGCAAGGGGCGAAGAGCGGCGCGAACTGGGCGTCGGTGAAGATCGTCCCGAGGCGGTCCCGCAAGAGCAGATAGGGATTGCCATGCGGGAAGGCTGCACGGGCAACGGTTGCGGTCGAAGCGGGAACATCACCACTCAAAGTCGGGCGGAGCGACATGGAAACCCTCCAGGTCTAAACCCAAGCCCCTGCAGCCTGAACGCTGACCGCGCCTCAACCGCTCCAATGCGCATGAATTCCTAAGAAACAACTACTGCGGTTGAGGCGGGCTCTGCCTTTTCCAGGACATAGCCGAGTGACTTGGCGCGGCGGCGGAGATTGCTCAGCACCCGCTGCCGGTAGCGTTCCTCGTAGTAGGACGCCCCGGGATCGGCATAGGTCATGCCGTGGCTCAGCGTGTTGTAGACCAGCACCGCGATCTTGCGCGCCGTCGCGGTGATCGCCTTGGCCTTGCCCACCCGCGCGGCGAGCCGCCGGTAGAAGGCGCCCAGCGCCGTCTGGGTGCGCCCGACCGCGCCCGCGGCCAGCCGCAACAGCGCCGCGACCCGGCTGCCGGAGCGGCGCGTGCGGCTCGACAGCACCTTGCCCCCGGAGATCTTGTTGTGCGGCGCGAGGCCGAGCCAGGAGGTGAAGTGCTGGGCGCTCGGCCAGGCCGCGAGATCCGTGCCGCACTCGCTGACCAGCTTGAGCGCCAGGTCGGGTCCAATCCCATCGATCTGGGTCAGGTCGACCCCGAGGATCGCATGCAGGGCCGCGCGCACCGGTACGGCCGGCTCATTGGCCTGCGGCTGCGCGCGACGGGGCAGCGGCAGCGCCGCCGCCGGAGGCGGGTTCTGGGCTTGCAGGCGCTCCAGTACGGCCGCAATGCGCTCGTCGCAGGCGGCCACCTTGGTCTGGTAGATCTCATACAGCTCCAGCGCCTGGGCCAGGGCGAAGACGTGCTCCTCCCGATCGTTGCCGACCAGCGCGGCGCGCAGAGTCGCAAGCGGGGTCTTGCAGCGCCCGTCGCGCAAGGCGGCCAGGCGGTCCGGATCGCGCTCGCCGGCGACAAGGGCCCGGATGATGCGCAGCCCCGTCTGGCCAGTGATGTCAGCCACCACGTGCTGGAGCTGCAGGTTCATCTGGATCAGCGCCTTCTGCATGGGCTGGATGTGGGCGGCGGCGGCTTCCAGGAGGCGCTCGCGCTGGCGCAGATAAGAGCGCAGCGTGGCGATCTCGCCTTGCGGGTGGAAGCTGGCCCGCAGAAGCCCGTACTCATGCAGACGCTGCAGCCACTGGGCGTCGCACACGTCCGTCTTGCGGCCCGGCACCTGCTTGACCTCGCGGGCATTGACCACCACCACCGCGAAGCCGCGCTGGGTGAGGATCTCATAGAGCGGGATCCAGGAGACCCCGGTCGACTCCAGGGCCACCGTGGCGACCCTGCATTGCTCAAACCAGTCGGCGAGGCGCTGCAGGTCGCCCGTGAAGGTGCCGAAGGTGCGCACCGGCTCGGGATCACAGCGGAGCAAGACGGCCGCCACATGCATCCGGGCGCCGATATCAACGGCGGCCGCATGGGGGTGGACCGGGGCGAGATCCCGCTGCAGGCGGGATGGCGACTTGCGCGTCATGGCAGGCTCCTCCTCGAGACATCAACGGAGGGCGGGGCTGTGCGAGATCATCACATTCCTAACCGGGATCGCCTGGGCGTCACCACTCTCAAGTGCGCAGCAGCCCGTGGACCATGTTCGCCATCGGGGTTGGGACCACCACATTCACATCGGCCGCTCCCCTCCACGGTCGATCATAGGGCGCCCTGTTTCTCCCGCCACAGGCGGATTGAAAATCCGCGCCCGTTCGCCAGCAGTATCTTTTTCGATGCAAGTCCAAGATCAGCATAGTCCTTATAGGTGTGAACCCGCCGTTGCACGGCGTGCTCGCTCGTTGCCCCGGTCTGCCACAGGATCTTGAGCCAGACCTGCCCTGTGATCCTCTTCTGATCGAGGATCACCTCGCGAATAACGAAGCGCAGGATGCGTTTGCGGTCCGCCGCCGTGGTGGTCACGGCATGCCACACCTGCGGCAGGTTCTGGCCCAGAGCCTGCAGAGTGGCACGATCATCAGCGCTCAAGACCAGAGGCTGCTCACGCCGCCAGCGATCATGCTCCTGCTCGACCGCCTCGACCGCGCGCAGCTTCTCCTCCCAGACGCGTTCCAGAGAACGGGCCACCAGCCGGTTCTCGGGCTCGACCGCATCGTACTGGCGCCGGGCGCGCTCCGCCTCATACCGGGCGCGCTCGCGCCGCAGCCCCCACTGCCGCTCCAGCTGCCGCGCCTCCCGATCCAACTGTCCGAGGGCGGCCAGCGCAATGGCGATCTGGTCGGGCTTGAGCGCTTCCAGCAGGATCGCCTCGACGCAGGCATCCACCGCCAGAGCCCGCACCTCCTGACAGAGAGGCGCCCCGGTCTGATCCCGGTCGGCCCGGCAGCAATAGACCGGATAATCTCCCTGCGGGCCCGTGTAGCGCAGCGTCATGCGGCGGCCGCAGCGGCCGCACACGGCAATGCCCTGCAGCAGCGCTGCACCTTTGCGCGGGACGCCGGCATGATCAGCGTCGTAGCGGTTGACGTTATCGGCCAGACGCCGCTGGTTGGCCATGAACTCCTCCCAGCTGATGTAGCCTGGGTGAGATTCCTGCAGGCACACCTCCCATTCAGCAACGGGAACCTTGATCGTGCTCGGGCGGCGTGATCCTGCCCGCGCCTGACCGGGAGCTTGCCGCCGCCGACCATACACATACGCGCCGGCGAGGGCGGGATTTTGAAGAATGCTGCGGACGCGGGCGCTGGTCGCCTCGCGCCAGACCACGTCTTGCGGTGAGGCCCCCCTCAGCGGCCGCACCGGCAGCGGCAGCCCATTCGCCCGAAGATAGCGCCTGACCGCATGGGCGCTGTGCAGTTCGCGGAATTTGGCGAAGACCAAAGCCACACGGGCTTGGACCTCCTCATCCGGGTTGAGCGTTACGGCGCCGGAGCGATCATGGGCCAGACCGGCCGGAACCGGCAGACGCAGTTCGCCGCGAGCCGCCTTCTGACGTTCGCCCTGATGCAGGCGCAGCCTGATCTGGTGCAGTTCCGCTTCGCTCATGATGCCGGACAGGCCGAGCAGCAGGCGATCATGATACGCACATGGATCAAACAGCCGCTCGCCATCGGCAATGAGAACCCCGAACAGCGAGCACAATTCCAGCAGCTGATGCCAGTCGCGGTTGTTGCGCGCCAGCCGTGAGGCGTCGAGGCTCATGACCAGGCCGGCATGGCCGAGACTGATCTCGGTGATCAGCTTCTGGAAGCCCTGACGTTCGGTCGTGCCGGCGCCGGATTTGCCGAGATCCTCGTCGATGACCTGGATCCGGTCGCGCGGCCAGCCCAGATCCGCGGCGCGATCGACCAGGCGGTACTGCAGTTCGGTGCTCTCCTGGTGGTGCTTGATCTGGGTCACCGTGGACTGGCGCACGTAGATATAGGCGAGCTTGGCGCGGCGGGCCGAGGTCAGCCGCTCGTCAGAAGGGTTCGTGACGCTCAGCATCGGTCTTCTCCCTGGTCGGCGGCATCGGGTGCATCCGGCGCACAAGCTCGGCCACAAGCTGAGCCATCTGCATTTGCGTCTCGGCCGGGAGGCTCGGCCACGGCCGGATCGGTTGGTGCCGAGAGCGGTGCAGGGACAGCCTGGTCGGAGAAGCGGGCTCCCGGTTCAAGGGACAGCGTTGGGCCATGGTGGATCACCTTCGGTTCGGACGCGGTGATCATGGTGGCCAAATGCTGCGCCAGTGGGAGCAGGGTGCGAATGCTGACCCGGAGGGTCTCTGGTGCCATCCCTGGATGCTGGCCGTGGCCGGCCGCGGCCAGATCGGTGATGGAGCGGCGAATGGAGCGCCGATGGCCATCGGGCAGCGCAATGACGACAAACGAGGCGCCGCGCGGGGAGTGCATGGACACGAGCTCGAACTGCTGTCCGCTCAACGCGTGTCGGGGATCGATGACCGTCACATGCGACACGAGCCGGTCAAGGATCGAGGCATTCTGCAATGTTCGGGAAACCGCGCCTCGCGCGTCTCTGATGGGATAGGAAGGTTCATCACGCGCCCTCCGTATGATGGCACTTCCGACTATACCCCGACCCGTCAGTTTATGACACAGTAGTATTAGCAGGCTGTTGAAGAAGTCAGCTGCGTTCGCAGACGAAGCCTGAATCATCGCCATTGTGGATGTAGAAGTGGCCAACGAGACGGCCTGCACTGCCAAGCGCGACCCATCCCCGCCCGCATGCTGGGTCGTTGTCGTCGGAGCCCTCCCACGAGAACTCGGCACATGCCGCGCCATCGCGCGAGCCATAGCGGACATCCAAGACGCCCTGGAGCGCGCCGAAAGCGATCTCCCCGTCCGCTTCGCCGGTCAGTGTAAGATGCGCCTCTTCGACGAGATCGAGAAAGTCGTTGTCCCAAACATCCATCTCGACGATCCGCCAGCGGCCGACAAAGACTTTGGCAAAGGCTGGAACTTTGGCCATCAGTGGCTCTGCGCCAGCAACTTGGGCAGGCGCACCAGATTGTAGGCAGCGGCTGCGAACGTGAAGGCCAACTCCACCCGATCAACACCGCGGAAGCGGGTCTTGGCCTGGCCGGCAACCGTTTTGATCCAGCCGAACGCCTCCTCAATGCGCTTGCGGATGCGCTGGCTCACGGCGTAGCCGGCATGGCGGGTGGTGCGGCCATCAATGGCCGAGCGCCGCCCGTTCGTGTTCTGCGCCACATGCGGTGTGACCTTCATGGTCCGCAGATCATGGACGAAGTCCTGGGTGTCATAGGCCTTGTCGGCGCCGAGGGTGATCGCCCGCGACCGCTCGGCATGGGGTTCGATCAAAGCCAGGGCGGCCACGCGCTCGGCATGGCCATCAGCGCGCGTCAGACAGGCGTCGACCACCAGGCCGGAGCGGTTCTCCATGAGTGCATGTCCGAGGAAGCACAGCTTCGCCTCCTTGCCGGCTCCCTTGCGGTAAAGCCGCGCGTCCGGATCGGTGGTCGAGGCATGGGTGTCGTTCGACCGCTTCTCACCCCGAAAGTTTGCCTCCGCGTTGCGCCCGCCATCGGCCGGCGGATCGCCCGCGCCGTCCTTCGACTTGAAGCTCTTCATGGAAGCCCAGGCTTCGATCAGGGTACCATCGACCGAGAAGTGCTCGGTCGAGAGCAGCTTCTTCACCCTGGGCTGGGCCAGTATGGCGGCCAGGAACTGGGCCGCGATGTCACCATCGAGAACCCGATCGCGGTTCTTGGAGAAGGTGGAGTGATCCCAGACTGCGTCATCAATGCCGAGCCCGACGAACCAGCGAAACAGCAGATCGTATTCGAGCCGCTCCATGAGCTGGCGCTCGGAGCGGATCGAGTAGAAGGCCTGCAGCAGCATGGCCCGCAGCAGCTTCTCGGGCGCGATCGAGGGTCGACCCATGCGAGGGGCGTACAAGACTGCGAACTCGCGCTGCAGCACTGCGAACGCCGTGTTGGCGATCTGGCGGATCGCCCGCAATGGATGATCCGCGCGCACCCGGGCCTCCAGATCGACATAGGAGAATAGTTGCCCCGTCTGTTCGTCTCGCCCGCGCATTCATTCCCTCCGGCTGCCCGACTCGAATGAATCACAGGCGAGCCTGCGCCGCTACGGACTTTTTCAACAGCCTGCTAGAGTCACAACACTAGCGCGGCTAACCCCGAGCTCCCGGGCGATGTCTGCTTGCAGAGAGCTGCCCCTGCCGCAACAGCGTCGCGGCCGCCAGGCGACGCTCCTCCATCTGCTCCGACGTCAGATTCGTTGGCCGCCAAACGTCGCCTTCCATCGCGCACCTCCTCACGATGACGGACACCGCCCTATGTTATACCTGTCGCGTGAAGATCAATAATCTATCCTACGCCCGCTCTAAAGGGACTGAAGGCGCATGTTTAAGAGCGCTGGACTAGAATGGCCCCGTTACCTAACCCCAGACCCTGGTCCGGTTTGACGCGTCGAATCTTCAGATCGATTGTCTGGGCGACCGGCCCCGCCGCCGGCGGCGGGGCCGTAATCTCTATTGCAGAGAGGTGCAGTGCACGTGGACGCATCCGTCATGCGGATTACTTATATTCAAACAATCAATTACTCTAATTGTCTGATAAGGAGTAAAGGCTTCAGGTGGTCGGGCTAAAAAATCACAAGGAGTGCTCGTGAAGTACAATTTTATCTCAGGTAGCTTGGGTAACTCAATCATCGACGGCACCGACGGTGCCGATGTGATCCTCGATTTTTCGGGTAACGACTGGATCAATGGCCTTGGCGGCAACGACAGGATCTGGGCTGGCCCAGGCAATGACTTTGTCTTAGGCGGCAAAGGCAGCGACAATGTCCAAGGCGGCGAGGGCGACGACGCCCTCTACAGTGACAGCAGTTCCAACGTGCCGCGCAGCTATGTCGGTGACAGTGATGACACGCTCGGCGGCGGCCCAGGAAACGATACTCTCGTCGTCAGTGACGGCAGGGCTTTGCTAGAGGGCGGCACCGGCGATGACAGTTTCGCTTTCCGGTTCCATGACCCGAAAGGGGGGCGAGCCAAGGCTACGCCACCGTTTTGGATTTCGACTCGGCGCATGACACGTTCTTCTTCGATGCGGTGGGCCTCGGCGGCGACGCTGATGGCGCGAACTTCATCAATCACTCCAGCGGCAAGACGAGCCACCTTGCGGTGGATACCTTCTACAGCGGCGCGGCCTCGGGGGCGAACGGCGAGCACGTCACGGTGATCACAGACCGAAGTTTCGCTTCTGCCTCCGACGCCGCGAGTGCGATCTCCGACGAGCATGCCGGGGACATCATCGTCTATCTCGCCTCCAGCACCGGTACAGCGAATCTGGCGTATGTCACCTCCGAGAACCACATGGACGAGTTCGCCCGCTTGGCCAATGTGAACAGCCTAGCTGAACTGCGCGGCTTGCACCTGACCGCGTGGGACTTCATGTTCGTCTGAACCAGACATCTGATCCGAAACTAACCCCGAAAATTCATGGAGGGTTGGCGGGTGTAGCTCAAGGCCCTGAGATGACTTAGGATTTGGTTGTTGAATCCGATCCGCCTCATTTCTGGGAGAACCCACCCGCCATGAACCATTCTACGCTTCCACTGCCGGGCCTGTCACCTGTTGGCGGCAAAACCGTTGTGGCTCGGTTCGATGGCGGATTGCTGTCGTCTGATGCTGGCCTTCTCGCCCTGCGCGAGGTGGAGAAGCGTTTGGGTGTCGCCGAGCGGCTCGCCGCGTGCATCGATGACCCACGCTCTCAGGATCAGGTCGTTCATCGCTTGGCCGATCTGATCCGCTTCCGGCTGTTGATGATCGCTGCTGGTTATGAGGATTGCAACGACGCCACGAGCTTGCGCGCCGATCCAATCTTTAAGATGGCGCAGGACGTGCTGCCATCGGATCGCCATCTCGCCTCACAGCCCACGCTCTCACGCTTGGAGAATGTGCCCGATGCGCGCTCGCTGGTGCGCATGGGACGCACGATGATCGATCTGTACTGCGCCTCATTCCGACAGGTGCCGAAGCAGATCGTGCTCGACCTCGACGACACCTTCGATGCCGTTCACGGCGATCAGCAACTGCGCCTGTTCAATGCTCATTACGACGAATACGGCTTTCAGCCCATGGTCGTGTTCGACGGTGAAGGACGCTTCATCACCGCCGTGCTGCGGCCGGCCAAGCGGCCCAAGGGCACCGAGATCCGGGCTCATCTGCGCCGGCTCATCCGGGCGATCCGAACCCACTGGCCCACCACCCGCATCCTGATCCGGGCTGACAGCCATTACTGCGGTCCGCTGGTGATTGATTGGTGCCGAGCCAACGGCGTTGACTTCATCCTCGGAGTGGCCTCGACCTCGACCCTGCGCCGGCATATCGCTGGCCTGGAGGCGAGCGCCAAGGCGCGCTTTGCCGCGGCTCCCCTGCAAGGCAAGGTGCGGCGCTTCACGGAGTTCTTTGACGGTGCCGAGAGTTGGAGCCGGGTCGAGCGCATCATCGCCCGTGTCGAAGCGGGCGAGCAGGGCAGCGACACCCGGTTCATCGTCACCAATCTTGCCGGCGGCAAAGCCAGAACGCTCTATGAGCGGATCTACTGTCGGCGCGGCATAGCGGAAAATCACATCAAGGCCTGGAAAGCCCATCTGGCGGCCGACCGCACGTCGTGCACCAAAGCGACGGCAAACCAGTTCCGGCTGTTCCTGCACGCGGGCGCCTATTGGCTGATGTGGGGCCTGCGCGCGATGATGCCGAAGCGCTCGCTCTGGCGCATCGCGCAATTTGACACCTTGCGCCTGCGCCTGATCAAGATTGCCGCCCGGGTGGTTGAACGGAAGACCCAGATCCGGCTGCACCTGCCGAGCGCCTGCCCCGATCAGACGATCCTGCGGGTGGTTCTTGGCCGCATTCCGCGCCTCGTCACCTGAGGAACGGGGCGCGCACGCCCCCTGACCCGAGCCCTGTCCCGTCCACCTGCAAACCCGCCGCCCTCATCCGCCAAGCAGAACGCCTGGAGGTGGTGGGGACATGCCTGAAATCCGGTCAACTTTACCAGTAAGGCTCGTACAGCCAATCTCAGATGGGGCGCCGTGAATTAACCGGGTTAGGTGACTTATTGATCCGGCTTGGGTGATCTTGAACTACGCGGCATAACGGAAAGATGGATGCCTGAAGTAGCTGCGGATCCGGTCGGGCAACTTGGCGAGCCGGCGCATGTGACTGATGACAGCGCGCTTGAGGTCGGGCTTGCTGCGGGCCGGCGGTTTCCGCGTCACGGCGTGCTTCAGGTCAGCATTCAGTCCCTCGTCCGGGTTCAACTCAGGGCTATAGGAGGGCAGGTGGTAAACCTCGATCTGCTCCGTGCGTTTGGCCAACCAGCCCCGCACCGCCTGGGACCGATGGACCGGCAGGTTGTCCCAGATCAGGAACACCTTGCCGCGGGCATCCTCGATCAGCCGCCCAAGAAAGCGGATCAAGCTCGGGGCCGTGACGGCGCCCTCGAGCACCATCCAGCGCAACTCGCCCTTGTTGGTCACAGCCGAGATCAGGCCCAGCCGCGCGCGCCTGTGGCTGGGGCGCACGACAGGCGTTCGGCCTCTGGGAGCGAAGCTGCGGCCGCGCACATCATCGGAGCGCACGCCGGTCTCATCGCCCCAGAAGATGACACCCTTTTCACCTCTGGCTCGTGCCACAAGGGCTGGATACTCCCGCCGCAGCCAGCGCCGCACCGCCTTCGGCGACTGCTCATAGGCGCGCCGGAGCGGCTTCTGGGCCGTGAAGCCCCAGCGCGCCAGGTAGGTGCTCATCGTGCGCACCGCCAGCCGGACCCCACAGTGCTGCTCGATGAGCTCCCGCACCGCTGCCCGGCTCCATAGGGCAAAGGGTAGACCGAGGTCATCGGGCGTGTGCCGGCTGATCAGAGCACGGACCTCTGCTTCCTGCTCGGCCTGGAGAAATCGCCCGGTGCCGGGGGCCGGGCCGCGCGGCCCGCTGGCCAGTCCGGCCAAGCCCTGCTCGGCAAAGCGGCGGCAGATATTGAACTGGTCTTGCTTCGCTTAAGATACTGCTGGCGAACGGGGTGGAGCGATTGAGGCAGGCTCGGCGTTCAGGCTGTAGGGGGCTTGGGTTCAGACCTGGAGGGTTCTCATGTCGCTCCGCCCGACTTTGAGTGGGAATGTCCCAGCGTCAACCGCAACCGTTGCCCGTGCGGCCTTTCCCCGTGGCAATCCCTATCTGCGCTTGCGTGACCACCTCGGGACGATTTTTACCGACGCCCAGTTCGCACCCCTCTTCGCCCCTTGCGGGCAACCGGCGGAATGCCCGTGGCGGCTGGCGCTGGTGACCCTGCTCCAGTTCGCCGAGAACCTGCCCGACCGGCGCGCGGCCGATGCGGTCCGCGGTCGCATCGACTGGAAGTATCTGCTCGGCCTGGAGCTGACCGACCCTGGCTTCGACGCTTCGGTTCTGAGCGAGTTCCGCGGCCGTCTCGTGGCCGGCGGCGCGGAGGAGCATCTGCTCGACACGCTGTTGGCGCTGTGCCGTGACCTGAAGCTGCTCAGTGCCCGGGGCCGGCAGCGCACCGACTCGACCCATGTGCTCGGAACCGTCCGTTCCCTGAACCGTCTCGAATGCGTGACCGAAACCCTGCGCGCGGCCCTGAATGCCTTGGCGATAGCGGCCCCCGAGTGGCTGCGCGCTGAGGCGGATCCTGCTTGGCTGGAGCGATATGACCGGCGGGCTGGCGATCATGACGTGCCGCAAGGCGAGACGAAGCGGCGTGCTCATGCCGAGCAGATCGGCCGCGATGGTCATCAGTTGCTTGCGGCCATCATGGCTCCTGGCGCTCCGATATGGCTGCGTCAGATCCCGGCCGTTGAGTTGCTGCGGCAGGCCTGGCTCCAGAATTTCTCCATCATTGGCGATGTCCCGGCCGCCGGATCTAAGGCCACTCCCCTGGTGCGATGGCGGACCGAACAGGAGGGATTTCCACCCTCGCTGTTGATGCTCGCCTCGCCCTACGATCCGGAGGTGCACTACGCCAGGAAGCAGTCCACGATCTGGATCGGCTACAAGGTGCATCTGACCGAGACGTGCGATGAGGGCGGACCACACCTGATCACGCATGTGGAGACTACGCCGGCACCTGTCGTTGATCGCGACGCGCTCGAAGACATCCATGCAGCGCTCGAAGCCAAGGGCCTGCTGCCCGGTACTCATCTGGCCGATGCCGGTTATGTTGCGGCCGACCAGCTTGTCGCCAGCCGGAGGAAGGGTGTCGCGCTGTTAGGCCCGGCTCCCAAGGATGATCAATGGCAGGCCCGTTCAGGCGAGGGCTTCACGGTGCAGGACTTCCGCCTCGATTGGGAGCGGGAAGTGGCGACCTGCCCGGCCGGGCATCAGAGCAAGAGCTGGAGTCCCGACGACCATCAGGGACGGACCGCCTTCAAGGTTCGTTTCTCGACAACAGATTGTCGACCTTGTCCCCTGAAGACACAGTGTACCCGAAGCGGGCGGCGACTGCTCACGCTACGACCACGCGAGGAACACGAGACGCTGGAGGCGGCTCGCCAGCGCGAGGGGCAGCTTGCCTTCTCAAAAGAGTATCGACGGCGCGCTGGCATCGAGGGAACGATTTCGGCAGGCGTCCGGGTCATGCATCTGCGGCGCTCGCGCTATATCGGTCTCGCCAAAACGCACCTTCAACACGTGCTGACGGCAGCCGCCATGAACCTCATCCGACTCGGGGCTTGGTTTGCGGGCACGCCGCTCGCACGAACCCGGCAATCCGCCTTTACCAAGCTCATGATGGCTCCCATCCCAGCATGATGAATTCCTAAGAAACAACTACTGCGGTTGAGGCGGGCTCTGCCTTTTCCAGGACATAGCCGAGTGACTTGGCGCGGCGGCGGAGATTGCTCAGCACCCGCTGCCGGTAGCGTTCCTCGTAGTAGGACGCCCCGGGATCGGCATAGGTCATGCCGTGGCTCAGCGTGTTGTAGACCAGCACCGCGATCTTGCGCGCCGTCGCGGTGATCGCCTTGGCCTTGCCCACCCGCGCGGCGAGCCGCCGGTAGAAGGCGCCCAGCGCCGTCTGGGTGCGCCCGACCGCGCCCGCGGCCAGCCGCAACAGCGCCGCGACCCGGCTGCCGGAGCGGCGCGTGCGGCTCGACAGCACCTTGCCCCCGGAGATCTTGTTGTGCGGCGCGAGGCCGAGCCAGGAGGTGAAGTGCTGGGCGCTCGGCCAGGCCGCGAGATCCGTGCCGCACTCGCTGACCAGCTTGAGCGCCAGGTCGGGTCCAATCCCATCGATCTGGGTCAGGTCGACCCCGAGGATCGCATGCAGGGCCGCGCGCACCGGTACGGCCGGCTCATTGGCCTGCGGCTGCGCGCGACGGGGCAGCGGCAGCGCCGCCGCCGGAGGCGGGTTCTGGGCTTGCAGGCGCTCCAGTACGGCCGCAATGCGCTCGTCGCAGGCGGCCACCTTGGTCTGGTAGATCTCATACAGCTCCAGCGCCTGGGCCAGGGCGAAGACGTGCTCCTCCCGATCGTTGCCGACCAGCGCGGCGCGCAGAGTCGCAAGCGGGGTCTTGCAGCGCCCGTCGCGCAAGGCGGCCAGGCGGTCGGGATCGCGCTCGCCGGCGACAAGGGCCCGGATGATGCGCAGCCCCGTCTGGCCAGTGATGTCAGCCACCACGTGCTGGAGCTGCAGGTTCATCTGGATCAGCGCCTTCTGCATGGGCTGGATGTGGGCGGCGGCGGCTTCCAGGAGGCGCTCGCGCTGGCGCAGATAAGAGCGCAGCGTGGCGATCTCGCCTTGCGGGTGGAAGCTGGCCCGCAGAAGCCCGTACTCATGCAGACGCTGCAGCCACTGGGCGTCGCACACGTCCGTCTTGCGGCCCGGCACCTGCTTGACCTCGCGGGCATTGACCACCACCACGGCAAAGCCGCGCTGGGTGAGGATCTCGTAGAGCGGGATCCAGGAGACCCCGGTCGACTCCAGGGCCACCGTGGCGACCCTGCATTGCTCAAACCAGTCGGCGAGGCGCTGCAGGTCGCCCGTGAATGTGCCGAAGGTGCGCACCGGCTCGGGATCACAGCGGAGCAAGACGGCCGCCACATGCATCCGGGCGCCGATATCAACGGCGGCCGCATGGGGGTGGACCGGGGCGAGATCCCGCTGCAGGCGGGATGGCGACTTGCGCGTCATGGCAGGCTCCTCCTCGAGACATCAACGGAGGGCGGGGCTGTGCGAGATCATCACATTCCTAACCGGGATCGCCTGGGCGTCACCACTCTCAAGTGCGCAGCAGCCCGTGGACCATGTTCGCCATCGGGGTTGGGACCACCACATTCACATCGGCCGCTCCCCTCCACGGTCGATCATAGGGCGCCCTGTTTCTCCCGCCACAGGCGGATTGAAAATCCGCGCCCGTTCGCCAGCAGTATCAAAAGCGGAGCAAGACCACCCCGAGCTTGATCCGCTTTCTTGGGCGGCTGATCGAGGATGCCCGCGGCAAGGTGTTCCTGATCTGGGACAACCTGCCGGTCCATCGGTCCCAGGCGGTGCGGGGCTGGAGCAGGCTTTGGCGGCGGTGTGGGAGGGCGTTCCCCTTCAGCGCTGCACCGTGCACAAGCTCCGCAACCTGCTCGCCCATGCGCCCAAGCGTCTTTATGACGAGATCACGGCCGATTACACCGACATGATCTATGCGCCGACAGCCGAGGAGATTGAGGAGCGCCGCCAAGCCTTTCTCCGCAAGTGGCGGCTGCGTCACCCGGCAGTAGCCAACAGCCTGGAGGAGGCGGGCGAGGCGCTGTTTGCGTTCACGAGGCTGCCGCCCTCGCAGTGGAAGTCGGCCCGGACCACCAATGCGATCGAGCGGCTGCACGAGGAGTTCAAGCGGCGGATCAAGACCCAAACGGTGCTGCCCTCGGACCCGGCTGACCGTGTCCTTACCGACGGCTCCACCGAGAAAGGCGGCCAGCGCCCGGCGCACCCACCCGGGTGTTGGTGCCCGACGGATCAGCGGATGCGGCAGGGTATCGGCGGCTTGGGTGCGGCGCTGATAAGCCCGAAGGATTGCACTCCTCCTGGTGCGGCCATCCTCGGTATGCAGGCGGGCCCGTGGCACGGCGATCCTCGGTTGCGCCGAAGGTGCCGGTGAGCGTGCGTGACGGGCGGCCATGGCGATAGCCCCGCGCAGACCGCGGGCTCGTCGCCCGCCGCACGGCCCCATAGCGGGGCGGCCGAGGGCGGCATTCAGTTTGGCCTTGATGAGGGCCTCGACCCAGTCGCGGACCCGCTCGCGCACTCCGGTTTCGATCGGGTCGATCCAGTTGTCGAAAAGCCGGGCTTCAGGCTGCCCGGTTGGATGCACAGAATGTGACTTGCTGATAAGGTCCGTCATGGCGTGGTCTCCCGCTGGACCGCGGCGTTCCACCCCCGGATTCCGGTGTGTGGGTTGCAACACCCGGAGACTACGCCACCCTCTCAAAAGTCCACCACATCCCAGACGGCACCAAAGCGCTTGGCTGGAGCCAGATTGCGCCACGGACTGAACCAGAACTCGACCGTGTCGCCGGTGCTGTCGATGGCACGATACAGGGACATCCACCGCCTACGGACCTTCCAATACGTCTCATTCATATGCCATTTGCCCGTGCAGGCCGCTTGTGCCAGTTGACCCGCTCCAGCAGGAGCGGTGCGTAATGCACAGTCCAGCGGTGAACTGTGGTATGGTCGACCGAGATGCCTCGCTCGGCCATCATCCCCTCTCACGCTCGAAGGCTGAGATTGTAGGCGAGATACCACCACACGCCGAGCAGGATCACCGATTGATCAAAATGCCTGCCCTTGAACACGCCGCCCTCCGCCCACAGACGCAACGGCTAGCGAGGCACCAAGGGAGAATCGCCAACAAACTCAGCGGCCATACGAGTCCTCAAGCCGTACGATGTCGTCCTCCCCGGTGTAGCTACCCACTTGCACTTCGATGATTTCCAGCGGAATCCGGCCCGGATTGGCAAGCCGGTGCACTGAGCCAATCGGAATCTGAGCCGCCGCGTTCTCATGCAGAACCAGCACCTTTTCGTCGACAGTTACCTCGGCGGTT
The DNA here is from genome assembly GCF_044784385.1 of Microvirga sp. RSM25. Classification (NCBI taxonomy): domain Bacteria; kingdom Pseudomonadati; phylum Pseudomonadota; class Alphaproteobacteria; order Hyphomicrobiales; family Methylobacteriaceae; genus Microvirga; species Microvirga sp. RSM25. Next base: position 801,458 of record NZ_CP173040.1, read on the forward strand.
CCCTTCACGACGATCCAGTGTTCAGCCCGGTGGTAATGCTTCTGCAACGATAAGCATCCGCCGGGTTTGACGTAGATGCGCTTTACTTGAAAGCGCGGTCCAAAATCAATGCGTTGATACCAGCCCCACGGGCGATACATGCGGATGTGGTTGTCCGCTTCCGGCTGCTTCTTGGTTCGAAGCAGGGCAACAAGGTCCTTGACCTGCTCGGACTTCTCTCTGGAGGCCACCAGCACCGCATCTTGCTGAGCGATGACCACCACGTCGTCCAGACCAACGACCGCAGTCAACATCCCTTCGCTATGGACGACGCTGTTGCTGGCCTCGAGTATTTCAACGCGGCCTCGGAGCACATTCCCATCCACGTCCTTCTTGGCGGCCTGCCACAGGAGATCCCAGTTACCAACATCGGACCAAGCGAACGCAACCGGCAGTACACCTGCTTTGGATGTCCGTTCCATAACAGCATAATCGATTGACGTCTTTGGCGCTTGCTGGAAAGCCCCCATGTCGAGCCGCACAAAGTCGAGGTCAGTCTTTGCTCTCGCGAGGGCCGCACGGGCAGCCTCAACAATGTCAGGCTCGTATGTTTCGAGTTCTGCCAGCATCGCATCGGGTTGGAAGGCAATGTAACCGCTGTTCCAAAGATATCCTTCGTTAAGGTAGGTCACGGCAGTCTCCGCATCCGGCTTTTCGACAAAGCGGTCAAGACGAAAGGCATCGGTGCCTTGAATACACGTGCCCGCCTTGATGTAGCCGTAGCTGGTTGCCGGATGAGTCGGGCGAATCCCAATCGTCATGATTGCACCCGTTCGGGCAACTTCACCTGCCTTTTGGCACGCTTGCACAAACCCAAACTGGTCCTCAATGACGTGGTCGGCCGGCAACGTCACTACAACAGCATCTGGATATCGCTCAGCAGCATAACAAGCGGCAGCAGCAACTGCAGCCGCGGAATCACGCCTCACGGGTTCAAGTACAATGTGCGCCTCGACGCCGATCTCGGCTAACTGGTCGGCGACGATGAACCGAACATCGTTGCCGGCCAGGATGATCGGCCGGAGGAATACGCCTGGTGCACTCACGCGCAGGGCTGCTGCCTGGAAGGTCGACAGGTCTCCCAGCAGCTTGATGAATTGCTTGGGCATGCTCGTGCGCGACGCGGGCCAAAGCCTCGAGCCTGATCCCCCGCACATAATGACCGGGACGATGTAAGCACTCGGTGATATCATACACGCTCTCCTCGGGCTTCCTAGCCTGCCACGTCTACGGGTCCTTGACACGGAAAGTTGGGACCCTTGTCACCTGATGGTGAGCTCCCGTCCCAATTTCCTCTACCGGACACGGAGCGCCCCTAAATTGTTAAGAAACCATGTATAGGTTTGCTGAAGCCCTTCACGAAGCTTGACCTTCGGCTGCCAGCCAAGCGTGCGCAGGCGACTGATATCGGTCACCTTGCGGGGAGTACCGTCCGGCTTCGACTTGTCGAGGTCAAAGCGACCTCGGTACCCAACCACCTCGGCAATGGCCTCGGCCAGTTCAAGGATACTGATGTCGGTTCCGGTGCCCACGTTGACGTGTTGACGGTGGGAGTAGTTGTTCATTAGAAAAACCGCAGCGTCCGCAAGATCGTCCACGTGTAGAAACTCACGTCGCGGCTGGCCCGTACCCCAGATCGTTACGGCTGAGGCTCCCGCCATCTTGGCCTTATGAATGCGGCGCATTAACGCTGGCAGGACATGGCCGTTCGCGAGATCGAAGTTATCGTTGGGGCCATATAGATTGGTTGGCATGGCCGAAATGAAATCATGGCCGTGCTGGACACGATGTGCCTCTGCAAGCTTGAGCCCAGCGATCTTGGCAACGGCATACCACTCATTGGTGGGCTCTAGCGCTCCTGTAAGGAGCGCATCCTCCCTAATGGGCTGCTCCGCAAACTTGGGATAGGCACAGGTCGAACCGAGGAATAGCAGTTTCTCGACGTTGCCAATATGGGCAGCGTGGATAATGTTTGTTTCGATTGCTAGGTTGTCGTAGATAAAGTCAGCTGGATATGTCGCATTAGCCGAGATGCCACCGACCTTTGCGGCAGCCAGGATCACAGCTTGTGGACGTTTCCGCCCTACCCAATCCTCAACCTCCCTCTGGCGGCGCAAATCCACCTCGGCTCGATCGACCGTGAGAATTTCCACATCTCTCCCTGCCAGGGCTCGCACGACGGCAGATCCTACCATTCCACGATGCCCAGCAACCCAGACACGCTTATCCGCAAGCCGAAAGTTCGCCATTGATCTTCCCTCCACGCGCTAGGGCCTGCTTGACGCCTGCTCCGCTGGGCCTTCTATGACCACTACGAGTCCATAGGTAAGGATTGAGCTTTGAGCAGACCGGAGCGTGGTGGTGCTCCAAGAACAAACCGGGATATGTATTCTAGGTCGCGTACAATCCAGCGGACTGATGTCGCGATGACAACAATCGCCACGCCAAGCATACTCGCGACGGCGATTCTGGTCGTAAGATCCCAGCTTTCTCCGAACGAGATAAAATCCATGAGACGGAAGACGGTGCCCTGGAGCAGGTAGAGCAGCAGCGTGCTCTGACCCAACTCCACCGCGATAAAGCGAGTTATTCGACTTGCACAGCCCAATCTCCAGCATCGGACGACACATTCCATCGCGACTGCCGAGGTCGCTATAGAGCCAGCGAACATCAGCAATACTTGTTTAGCTGACTCTGCATCGTGAATCACAACAAGGTTGTTGTAGACATAAGTCTCCTTTCCCCAAGAAAGGAAGCATACGGAAGCTATTATAGCCAGTAAGACCAACAACGGAGGTTTGTGGCGTAGGATGATACTCGTCCACCGTTCGCGCGACTGGGCGAGCAAGAACCCCAAACAGAAGAACAGGTAGGTGTATCTTATCAAGGGTGCTATCGAAAATGTCACGGGCATGCATGCGACGCCGATTGCAGACATGCATATGATCCAATTCGATAAACGATTGCACATCGTAAGAACCTTAATGACTAGGAACGATACGAATGTTGCCCACAAGAACCAGTAAGTGCCAATGAATTCCTTCGACAAATCTATCAGTCCCGCCGTTGCACTGCTCACAGGCGAAAATACGGCCAACTTAGCGGTCTCTATAAACGTGCACCAAAACAGCATTGGAAGCAACAATTGTTTCGCACGGTCAGTGATGCTGCGAGTGAACGATTTTCGGAGGAGGGTACCCGAACAGAGATATCCGCTTATCGCCATAAAGAGAGGCATGTGAAACATGTAGATCGACTTGAAATATACTGAATACCAAAATTGGTTATCTCGGTAGATAATATATTGTAGTAGATGCCCGACGATGACCAAAATAATGAGTGTGCCCTTGGCAAAATCAAAGCTTAAGTCTCGGCTGTCTGCACCTGCTGAGTGCGAGCCGCGCCTCGTCGATGCAGTAGCTGTCTGACAGAGCATCAAAACCTCTAGACATCAATTTGCCCATACATGGCTTGCGAATGATCCGCTTCTTTGCCCGCCCCGTTCGGCCCCAGCAGGCTGAAGCACTCTCCCAGCGCGAGGGTGAGCGACAGCCCGTCAACAACGATCCTGTCGCCGTACTACTTCCTTACGCCGGCAAGGGCGATGCTACCGTGGGCATGCGCTCATCTTAGTGGTAAGGCTGCCATTGACCGCCGATCGCTCACTTGCAGGCGTTTTGGTGAACAGCCGGCCGTCGCTCCATATGTGTTCAACGCGTCCCCACTGGCCCGCCGCAGCGGCATCCGGGAAGAACCCACGTCCATGGTGGTTAGCGCTCGTATTGCAAAGCAGCGGAATGCCCGTGAGCTCTTCATATTCGACGAGAAGTTCAGCGACTTTGTGCTGAGAGGTTCTGGAAATGGTTTGCAATCGTGCAGATCCGTCGAGATGTACAACAGCGGGGATTCTGTCCCGCCACTCCGGCCGTGTCTGGTGGTCGAACAACATGTAAGGATCCGGCGTTCCAGGGCTGAATATGTCCGGCGCGCGGTCCTCAAGGCATATCGGCGCCACTGGCCGGAAGTATTCTCGAAGCTTGACGCTGTTGAGATGATCCTTCATTGCCGGCGATGTCGCAGCCGCGAGAATACTTCTACCACCCAATGCCCGTGGTCCGAGCTCGGCGCGCCCGGTGAGGAAAACCACCGGCCTGTTGCTGGCGAGGATGGTAGCAAGTTCTCGCATACTGCATGGCGCAGCCTCCCATTCGGGCGGCAGATGGCCACCATGCAGGGCCGGGCCACTGTAGACCGACCATTCCAGCGGCATGAAGCCTTTGTGCGCCGCCATTGCGCAGCAAGCGGCGCCGATTGCCGAGCCGCTGTCATTAGGAAAGGGCGGTACCCAGACAGCATCGAACAGGCCGGTTGCACGTAGTGCACTGTTCCATTTGATATTGAGACCACAGCCGCCGGTTACACATAAATTCCGCGGTCTGGGTAAATTCGAATGTCGCTGCAAAGCCATTGCCATTTTCTGGACGAGGAGCCGCTCGAGGAAAGAATGTAACGATGCAAGCACATCTTCCGGTGCCTTAGCCTTCAAGCGGAGCGCGCTGGCGTCGAAGAAGTCATGCACAGCCTCAAGCGAGGACTCCGCGCTGTTGATGTCCGCACGGTAGCGACAGGCAAATTCCGAGTCGTCCGCAAAGCGCTCCTCGTAGAGAGCCTGAAACACCGCCACGATGTCTTCGTTAATCGATCCCAGGGCGATATAGGCCATCTGCTTGCCGGCGACACCGAGATCCCAGCTGGCGCGGCTCGCCTGCTTATAGGGTCCGAAGTGATGGCCCGCGGCGGCATAAGCGTGACCTATGACGGGGAACAGGTATTCAAGAAACCGGGCGCCGTTGCGTTCTACATAGTAGAGGCGCGGAAAGATGCAACCGTCCCACACCAAGCAGAACGCGGGTTCGTCCGCCTTGGCAAAGGGGCTGGTGCAGTATGCGGAGGCCACATGGCCCGACACGTGCGGATAGCTTTTATAAGGAAAAAGCCGGCCATCGAGCATCAGGCCGGAGCCGTCGAGCGAAGCGAGAAGGCCCTCGGGATGTCGCTCAACATAAGGCGCACCTTTCAGAGTGACGGGAGCCACCCCACTGAGGACCTGAAACTTCGACTCGGCTTCACCGTCCCAGCCGTTGATAACAAATTGATCAACATCCCGCACAGTCAGACCGTGCTCCGCCAAAGCGGCGACAATTGCGTCGAGATTGTCGATGTTTTGATATCGCAGATTGTTGTCCCGCTTCTCCTGCTCAACGCAAAAGACGAGCCGTCCATCCTCGACAAGGGCGACTGCCCCGTCATGTGTCAGGTTGATGCCACAAATGCGCATAGTGTCTCCTATGTCTAAGGTCGTCAATTCGATGCCCCCGGGAGCCGAACCGGACTCCAAAAGCGGGCGATCACGCAGTCTTCGTTGACCGACTCGCCGTGGCACTGCAGGCGCTCGACCTCGACTAACATTTCGCTCAGCATGGCGATGACCGTCTCGGCACCAGCAGTGTGACCCCAGCGCTGGCAAGTGGCATCGCGCCCCGAACCGAGAATCAGATACCCCCCTGGCGCAAGCACTCGCACCAAGTTGCGGATCGCCCCGCGCATCTCGGCTATGCCCCCGACGTAGTACAGAACTTCCGCGACGACGATCAGATCGAAAATCTCGTCAGTCGAGAACTGTAGAACGTCAGAGACTATCCAGTTAATGTGCGGCGGCTCCTTCAGCCGTTGGCGCGTTCGAGTAATCGCATGCGGCACGACATCGATCACGGTGAGACGTCGACAGTGGGGCGCTAACTGTTCCGTGAATGCGCCGGCCGCGCACCCGACTTCGAGTGCATTCGCGATAGTACCTTCGGAGAGCGACAGCCGTAGCATATGCGTGTGACGCTCCTGCTCGAACGGATTGCTATCGAGCCGCCACGGATCGTCGGCGGCCAGTTCGCGATTCAACAACTGATACTTCCTGTCCTGCGTCAAAGCCATCCACCTAGGTTTCGTGACGTTCACTCGGCGCTGCAAATGCTGTCAGACGTCGCGAGCGGGGAAGACTCCGCGTGCGAACGAGCCTGCGAAACGCCGTCGCATGGCTGACGGTCCTGTGGTGCCTGATCCAGTGATCGGGCTTCGAATGCGGCTTGTTTCCCACCCGTGTTGGGTACATCGGCCACAGAACCGCGCGACAGCCAATCGCTATTGCTCAACGTGCACAACGCATAGGCTTTGACGGGGAGTAAGAGAAAGAGGTTGATGAGTGTGTGCAGAGAAAAGCCGACAAATCGCAGTTGGTGAGACCGAAACGCTGCCACGCTGCAGCGAGTGATGGTCATGGCTGCAACTACCAGGCCTGTCCACCAAGGCACTGTGGCTGTCAGGGCGAGCTGCGCGATCGCCGTTAGCACCGACAGAGCGAGTAAGAGCGGGCCAAGATTCTGGCCGATCACGTCCAACGTGAGATAGTGATTGAGGCCCGGCAGCAGACGCAGCGCAAGCAACGTGTCCCGGAAAGTGCTCCGTGCCCAGCGGAGTTGCTGGCGCAGATATGAGTCCAGCTTGTCCGGAACAACTGTTGCCGCGATGGCGTCCGGGACGTACTCGGTTCGGAAGCCTGCTTTCAGCATGAGGATCGTGAGATGGCGATCCTCACCGAAGTCACTCGGCCTTCCCCGGAACAGTTGCGTCTCGTACTGATCAAGCAGCAGAAGGAGCGCGGAACGGCGGTACATAGCACATGGGCCGCAGCAGCACATAACGGCCCCGAAACGAGCCTGCGCCGCGCGCTCCTCATTGCAAGCCAGCCAGTACTCCATGTCGATCAACCGGGTCAACCAAGTGTCGCTCCGGTTGCTCGCCGTCAACTGGCCCATGGCCGCGCCGATCATTGGATTGTTCATCTTCCGAGCAAGCTTGGTGATAACATCGGACGAAATTGTCGTGTCCGAGTCAACGTTGAGCACCAAATCTCCAGAGGAGCGGCGTATCGCGGAAATCTGCGCCTTGCGCTTTCCAATATTCTCGCGGAGCAGTATGAAGTTGAATCTCGGATCACGCGCATAGGTGGCGTGTACAGGTGAGACGGCGTCGCGATTTCCAGAACCGTCATCAACCACATAGACCCGCAGTGTTCCAGCGTATTCTTGCTGTGCAATGGAAGCCAGGCACTCCGAGAGCGTGCGCGGGTCCTCGTTAAAGCACGGGACGATGACATCCACGCTCGGCAGAAGGTCGGAGCCGACCAGCTCTTCCGACCGCAATGACACGTTTGTCGGCAGAGCATAAACGGTCTGCATGCCTTTATAAGCAGTCGAGAGCAGGGCATATGATGCGATGGCGGCTGTGCTGGCGATATCGAGCAGACTCATGGGATGTTGCTTGTCTCAGTGATGTCGAGGAAGCGAGCGGATTACAAATCCGCGCTCATGCAATGATGGAATCATGCGGCACAGTGCTGTGACGGTCTGGTCGCGCAGACCAGCGTCAGTGCCTGGTCTCAACTCGCCGGGAGGGCAGCCGTCGTGTAAAAGCACAATTGCGCCTGGCCGGACGGAGGCGAGCACCTCATCGACAATTGCGTCCTCACCGGGGCGGGACCAGTCTCGCGGGTCTACCGACCAGTGGAGGGCCGTTAATCCAGCGCTCGCTGATACAGTGAGCACTTCGTCGGTCCAGATCCCAAACGGCGCGCGCATGTGCCGCAGCGAGGCCTGGGGGCACGTCATTCTGACGACCCTATTTGCCTCAAGTATTTCACGTCGTACTTCGCTGGGGCCACAATTGGACAGATCCGGATGGGTCATCGTGTGGTTAGCGACCTCGTGCCCTTCTGTAATCATTCGTCGGATTAGTTGCGGCTGATCTAGTGCGTACGCGCCGATGACGAAGAAAGTCGCCGGCACCCGGTGTTCCGCCAGCACATCGAGGACTCCGGGTGTGCAATGCGGATTAGGGCCATCGTCAAACGTCAGATAAACGTTGCGAGTTGTGGTGCCATCAGCGCACTCACTGCGCACTTCGGATGAGAGATTGAGGTGCTTCATAGCTCCGGCCCGTTCCGCTCAATGATAGTACCGGTCGGCCAATCCGTTATCGGCCGTCCGATCGGTAAGACCACAGCGAGTACGTCCTCGACGCGCGTGGGGGGCAGCTCGAGATACACGTCTGGGAGGGTAGACCGCACGCGAACCTCCGAAATGATGGTCGCTAGACCGTTTCGGCAGAACCTCTCAACATGGTTCCGCAGCGCGTGCCGAACCGCGCCGAAAGCGAATGGAGCGCCAAGCTGATGCAGGACTGGATACATGACTCGGATCGAATGGCTGATTCCGAGCCCCTCAAGATCCGGACGTACCCCGTACAACCCTAGTTCGGCCACTAATAGGTCGACCGCGCCAACCTTGATGAAGCGGCGCAGCGCTCCAATATGAGCGGCTACACCGCTCGAGTCATAGCCGATTACACGGAGCTCCGGCCTCGCTCCGGCCCAGCTTCGGCTGCCTTCGAAAGGTTTTGCATTAAACGCCCCAGTCGGACCGTACGTCTTTCGAAAGAAGTCGGCGAGTTCGATATGGTCGGAGAGCTGCAGCTCATTTTCCCAACACAGTTTCCACCGCACCTGAGAGCGCATGTGAGGACCTCCTCTTTCCTGCGGTTATCTAAGGGACGCATCACACGGTCGAGGCGGCGCGATTGGTGCACGTCAGACGTTGTCGCCAGCGATCGTGGTGCTAGCCATGCGGTCTGATATAACCTTGGTAGCGCCGCATTCCAGAGCTGATGGGCTCTCTCACTGCTTCCTGCCCTTCCTGCGCCGTACGTAAATGCTGCCGCCGACGTCCTTGAGTTCGGGCAAGTGACACTGTCCTAATGCAGCATTCCGCAAGAGTGGTAAAATCGATTGTTTCGATGGCAGCTATCCACGTTATGGATCCAAGGGAAACATGCGGTTCAAGGGCCTTGATCTAAATCTCCTGGTCGCGCTCCACGCTCCCTGCTGGGCTGTTTGGTGGAGATCTTGCCGAAACCTGTGCGCACTACCTGCTTCTCGCTGGCACCGTCTTCCAGACGCGAGCCGAGGCCAAGGATGCAATTGGGGTTACATCGACGGCGTGCGCCATATCACCTGGCGCTGGATCCCTTTTCCAGAAAGGAGGGGTTTGGAAGAAATGACCCTTGGGCCAACGGCTTACCTGGCGGCGAAAGCCAAAGGGGACAGTAGCATGCCGATAAAGCAGACATGGTCCGAAGACGCTTACGGCCATGGTCTGCAAGGCCCGCGCGATAAGGTGAGAGCCGCATTGCTCGAACCTCAGCCTCCAGTGATGCAAATGTACATCCCTCGACACAGCGTCTGAGGTCGAGGCCATCGCGATAGAGCGATAAAGTCGTCGTCGCTCGAACCTTCCATGCGATGGGCGATGGGGAATAACCCCATTCAAGGAGACAGACGAGGCACCTACGTCGCGCTCGAGACGTCCAGCATCAAGGGAATATGGGATCGCCCGCCGCGCCGCGAGGCGCAGGGCGACGGAGCCACCGTAGTACTCCGAGGACGGGAAAGCCGTTCACATGGCGAAGGACCGCAGGTGTCTCGACGGCAATAGCTGGGAGGTAGCCGAAATGGCAACAGCCGAAACAGTGATGGCCGTCTACTCTGAAGAGCATGAGACACTGGAAAGCCGGATAAGACCGAAAGACTTATGTCCGGTTTGGAGAGAGGGATGGAGAAACCTGCCTCAGCAACGAGGCAAGGCGCTTCATCCCTACTCTACCGCACGCCCGGTTCGGGGAGGGGCGGTTGGAAAAGTGCCGGCGATGGCAACTCGCTAGCCGCCTACTCTACTTCGTCATCCTCAGCCGCGGTCGTGCGGTCGAGGCACTGACGTGGACAAAGGCCGTGATGACAAGGCTGGGACTGAGCCTCAACGAGGGCAAGACCTCGCTGAAGGATGCCCGCCAGGAGCGCTTCGACTTCCTCGGCTACTCGTTCGGGCCTCACTACTACAAAGCGAACGGCCGGCGGTATCTGGGCGCAAGCCCGTCCAAGAAGAGCGTGCACCGGCTCAAGGCGAAGGTCGCCAACTGGCTGACGCCCGGCCACACTGAACCATGGGAAGAAGTGCGCGATAGGCTGAACAGGTCCCTGCGCGGCTGGTCGAACGACTTCGCCTATGGGACATGTCGGCCGGCCTTCCGTGGGATGGACCAGTACGTCACGGAGCGCGTGCGCGCCTTCCTCGCCCGACGGCATAAGGTGCATGGGCGCGGCAACCGACAGTTCACCTTCGACGTGATCCATGGTGAACGCGGTGTGCTGGCTCTGGAGCGCTTGCCCCGAACGGCCCCGCCGTGGGCCTTGCGATGAAGCCGGTCGGAGAGCCGGATGCGGTAGCGCCGCACGTCCGGTTCGATGAGCGGGGATGGGAAACGGGGCGTTGCCGCATGGCCCAAGCTACCGCGCCCATCCTCGACTCTACCGGGGCTGACCTTAGCCGTACTTCTGCATCGCCGGGATGAGCGGACCTTCTTTCCCGCTTTAGCGGCACGCCCGAAGGCTTAGGAGTTCCTAAGCCTTGTCCCTCTCCATCCGTTTTAGTCAGCTCACACGGGCTGTGGCTGCTCAGAAACCAAAATTCGTATGTTATCTTCAGCCTGCGATCTCCCGACCTGAGGTGAGGTAATGCGGCAGCACGACATCGAAACTCTGTTTCCAAGACTCGGCCGCACCATTTACATGAACACAGCCTCGTTCGCCGTCGGCTGCGCACCGGCAGTCGATGCATTCAGATCTGCGGTCGAGACATGGAGTCAGGGCAGCTTCGATTATGTCGAAGCGGAGGCTGCCGGCGAAGAAGCAAGAGCAATCTTCTCGCGGCTGATCAATGCTCCCATTCAGAACGTTGCCCTCATTCCCACCGTGAGTGTGCGAAGCCGCACCGAAGGTTGACCCCTTGTGCGGGAGGTACAAAGCCTTGGTTTAGCGACACAAAGTGGAAATTCGGTGGGGTCACCATCGGCGCCGATGATGACCCCACCGACGCTCTGAGTTCGCCAGCAAAGTAATGCATTTAACGGCAGTCGGCTCGCGGGTGGTCATTCGATGCTGATTCACAGGGCAGGCTGCCTCCCGCCTTTGAGGTCCAAGCCCTGATCTGCTGGAAACTGGTCTTCGGTCTGTTCGTTGCCTATCGTGCGTGATTCTTGGCTTGGAGGGTTCATGATAGCCCCTAAGGATTGGTTTGCACGTTGCGGCTGCATCGCTCTCATTGTGGCCGCCTTCGCCTTCATCGGCGTCATTGTTGCCGAGCCCCTGCTGCGGCCGGTATGGTCGTCCCAGGTCACCATTGCCCAACTTGCTCCGGGAGGTTCGAGATAGGGAATTCCGCCGACGCGGAGCCGGATGGTCCGTCCCCCAAGCAAGCCTTGGAGGAGTTCGCCCGCAAAGAAAAGGTTCTCGCTTCCGAACTGGCATTGCTCGCCGCCGAGCTGGAGCGGCAGGGCCAGCCCGGGATCGCTGCCATGCTTCAACAGGCAAGCCGCCGCTACGGGATCTCCAGCGCACAGAACCGCGCCCTTGCGATGGCCTTGGATGAGGGGGCATGGCCCTCCGGAAACCAACATTCCTGTTCCGCGTTGCCGAAACGTAGCAGTTAGGAGCGTGAGGTCAGGCGAATGCGGCAGTTCGTGCGTAACAATGGGCTGTCGCTCACCTTGTTTGCCCTCTTCCTGATCTCCTTCATCGGCCAAGCCCTGACAGGCTGGAAGGCCGATGCCGAGGAGCTCCGCCTGCATGGGCTGCCCGAGATCGGGTTTCTCACCTATCTGACCAGCGGTCACTTCATCTCGGCGACCTTTGAGAACTGGGAAAGCGAATTCCTCCAGATGGCGACGTACGTGCTTCTGACGGTGTTCCTGTTCCAGAAGGGCTCGCCCGAGTCCAAGAAGCCCGATGAGGACAACCCCGAGGATGAAGCCCCGGCAACGAGGCGCCGCGAGCCGGATGCACCGGGTCCGGTTCACCGCGGCGGCCTGCTGCTGAAGCTCTACTCACACTCACTCAGCATCGCCCTGGTTGGGCTGTTTCTCGCCTCCTTCTGGCTGCACCTGGCGGGGAGCGCGCGCCGGATCAACGAGGAGGCAGTTCAGCATCATCAGCCCTCACAGACTATGATCGAGACACTCGCAGATCCGCAGTTCTGGTACGAGAGCTTCCAGAACTGGCAGAGCGAGTTCCTGTCCATCGCCGTGCTGCTGGTGCTCGGCATCTACCTGCGCGAACGTGGCTCGCCTGAGTCCAAGCCCGTGGCCGCCCCACACGCCATGACCGGGCATTGACCAAGCCAGCACCGTCGGCAGTCATGACCCTGCGGCCTCGGCCAGGACGGGCCGTGACCACGCGGGCAGTGCAAGGCTGAAGACGAGCCGTCGGGTTGCCTCCACCGACGGCACTCGATGGCCAGCGATGCAGGAAGTGTGATCAGGGACGATGCGGAACATCGGAATGTGCCTGCGAACTGCTCATTCCGAATGGGTGCAGGGCAAGGGCTTCCGCGAGGACAGACCTGCCCTGCACCGGGTTTTCGGAACGGTCACGGTGCACCCCCGTTGATGCCCGGCACCGGCATGGTGCACCGCACAACGAGGTTCCATGAAGTTCGCGCCCGACGATTACCTTGCCTTCTTCCCTCTCCACCATGAAGTCGAGGATCATTCTCCGCTTCGCCTCCAATCCCGAAGCCGGGCTGCTGCGAAGAAGAGGCGGATCTCTCTGGCTCTGCAGGGCGGCGGATCGTTCGGGGCCTTCACTTGGGGCGTGCTCGACCGCCTGCTGGAGGACGAGACCATCACCTTCGATGCCGTGAGCGGCGCCAGCGCCGGTGCCGTCAACGCCGTTCTGCTCGCCTCAGGGCTGGCGCAGGGCGGCCCCGAGGCGGCGAAGGAGTCCCTCGAACGCTTTTGGAAGCGCGCCAGCGAGGCAGCCCCCAGAGCCCACGCCGGTCTCGCCGTCGAAGTTGCTGTCCGCCATCTCTCGCCGTACCAGTTCAACCCGTTCAACCTGCATCCGCTGAAGACGCTTCTGGCCGAGGAGGTCGACTTCGAGGCCCTGCAGCAATCGAAACTCAAGTTGCTGGTCGCCACGACGCGGGTGCGCGACGGGCGCCTGCGGGTCTTTCGAGAGAAGGCCGTCACACTCGACGTGATCCTCGCCTCGACCTGCCTGCCGGTCCTGCACCATGCGGTGTCTATCGACGGCGAGGCATACTGGGACGGCGGGTACTCCGCCAACCCGCCCTTGCTCCCGCTCGTCTCCGCTTCACGGGCGACAGATGCACTGGTGGTGCAGATCATGCCCTCGGTCGGGGCCGAGATGCCAACGTCGGCGTCGGAGATCCGCAAGCGCATCGAGCAGATCACGTTCGCCAGCTCGCTGGCGCGAGACATGGACGCCTTGGCCGCCATGAAGGAACTTGCCGGTCCCCACGACCAAGGATCCCGCCTGGCCCGCAAGCTGCAAAAGCTGCGGCTCCATCACCTCTCGGCGGAGGCTGAGTATCCGGCCTTGGGCGAGGCCAGTGCGCTCAACCTGGATTGGACCTTCCTGCTGGCGCTCCGGGATGCAGGCCGCCGGGCAGCGGAGCGGTGGCTCGGCCACGGATAGTGATGCACGACGTGCCGAAGCGTGCCCCATCAACGGACGCCGCATCAGGAACAACGTCATCGAGGGTTTCCACTTCGGAACGACCTTCAGGATACCCTCGTCCTTCCACGCAAGGGGGCCTCATCTGATCCACTTCTCGGAACGGCCGACATGTTGACGCCGTCGACTGGGCCATAACCGTGCTCGCTACCGCGGGGCATTCGGCGCTCCCGGGGACTTTCCGGCGCCCGCCTGCGTTATCAGGAGGGCCGCGAGCTCAGGCTTGCCTCTCGAGGTTGCGACGTGGCGATCAAGGATTTGCAGAACCTGATGTGGAACGGAGCAATCCTCTCCGGCGGGTTGTCCGTCGTCGCTCGTGTGCATGCGAGGCAGGCATGGAAGAGGTTCGAGGCAGCCCTGGCGGATGCCCGCGCTCATGATGCAGGTAACAGGCTCTACCAGCGGGACTGGGATTTCAGGTACTGGCACGGGATCGGGCTATGGACGGCCGGGCTCTCGATCCTCTGCTCCATCCTGTGGCTCTTTTCCAGGCTGCTCTACCTGTGATCCGCCCCGTGCGGTCGGACGGGCAGGCGCACGACCGGAGTCTTGCTCGGGGCTGCGCCCTGCCGACTTGGTTCGTTCCTTCATCGGTCAGATCGTGATCCGCGAGCCCACCTCGACCGCCCGGTCCTCCGGGATGCAGAACTGGTCCGAAATGTCGCTCGCGGAGCGCGCCATCGGAATGAAGATGTAGTCCTGCCACAGCGGCAGTCCCGCCTGCGCCGACGCTTGCAGCGCCCGCCGAGACAGGAAGAACGACGCATTGTCGAGATCGAGCCCCGCCGCCCGGAGAGCCTTCGGGAGATTGGGGCTCTCCATAAAGCCGAACCGCACCGTCACCCGCGAAAACCGCTCCGAGAGCTTCTCCACCGTGACGCGGCCCTCATCCGGACGACGCGGGATCTCCTCGGTGACCACCGTCAGAATGATGTTGTGGTCATGCAGAACCTTGTTGTGCTTCATGTTGTGCAGCAGGGCAGCCGGCACATCCTGGGCGTTGCCGGTCGGGAAGATGGCCGTGCCGGGCACCCGCGGCACCGAGCTGCTTTCGGCCGTGCGCATGAACTCGGGCAGGGGTGGACGCCCCCGGTGCGAGATCTCGGCCAGCAGGCGTGTGCCTTTGCGCCAGGTCCGCATCAGGATGAACAGCCCCGTCCCGACCAGCAGCGGGAACCAGCCACCGTGTGGGATCTTGAGCGCGTTGGCACCCAGAAAGACGAGCTCAATGGCGAGGAACGGCGCAATCATCAGCCCGGCAACAGCTGGCGACCAGCGCCAGAACTTCCAGGCCACAATGAACAGCAGGGATGAGGTGATGACCATGTCGCCGGTCACAGCAAGTCCATAAGCTGCGGCCAGGGCGCTCGATGACTCGAACAGGACGACGACCAGAACCACCGCCGTGAGCAGGAGCCAGTTGATGGTGGGAACGTAGATCTGGCCCTTTTCCGTCTCGGAGGTGCGCATGACACGGAAACGCGGCAGTACCCCTAGGTTCATCGCCTGCTCCGAGATCGAGAACGCGCCGGTGATGACCGCCTGGCTGGCGATGATGGTGGCGACCGTGGCGAGGATCACCATCGGCAGCAACGCCCAGGAGGGGTAGAGCAGGAAAAACGGGTTCTCCAGCCCCTCCGGGTGCGCCAGCAGCATGGCGCCTTGGCCAAGATAGTTGAGCGCGAGCGCCGGCAGGACGAGGCCGACCCAGGCGGTGCGGATGGGCGAGCGTCCGAAGTGGCCCATGTCGGCATAGAGCGCCTCCGCCCCGGTCACGGAGAGGAACACCGCGCCCAGGGCAAGGAGACCGGCCGTGCCGTGGTTCACCAGGAAGCTGAGACCATGCACCGGGTTGATGGCGGCAAGGATGCTGAGATCGTCCCGGATGTGCATCAGGCCACCCACGGCCATGACCAGGAACCAGAAGGCCGTGATCGGGCCGAACCAGGTGGCCACGCTGGCCGTGCCGAACCGCTGGACGGCAAACAATGCGATCAGGATCGCGAGGCTGATCGGTACCACATAGGGATCGAAGGCCGGCGTGACCAGCTTGAGACCTTCGACTGCGGAAAGGACCGAGATGGCAGGGGTGATAATCGTGTCGCCGTAGAACAGGGAGGCTCCGACCATGCCGAGAACGATGGTGATCCCGGTGCTGTGGCCGAGAGCGCGCTGGGCGAGCGTCACGAGCGAGAGGGTGCCGCCCTCGCCATTGTTGTCAGCTCTCAGGACAAAGACCACGTACTTGATCGTCACGATGATGATCAGCGTCCACAGGATCAGAGAGACCACCCCGAGCACCATCTCGCGAGTGAGGACGCCCGAGCCGGCATGCCCCGTGGCGGCGGCGAGGCTTTCCTTGAGGGCGTAGAGCGGGCTGGTGCCGATGTCGCCGTAGACCACCCCGATGGTGCCAAGGGTCAGGGCCCAGAAGGAGGTCGGAGCCGCATGCCCGTGCTCGGCAGGGCTGACATCCACCCGTTCGCTGATACCGGTTGCGGCCATGAACCCTCTCACCTGTTCAGTGGGGAACAGGCTCCCCTCGGCTCAACGTGGCTGCGCGGTGGAGGGTTTCATTCTTAGCCTGCTTAGCCTGCGCCGGGAACTTCGTCCCCGACGGAATGCCGACTTGGGCGATCCCGGGACGGGGAACCCGGACCCTTGCGGCGCGTGCCGCGCCACGATCCAGGCCCTCCCGGCCTGACCCATGGCCACGGGCTGCGGCATGACATAGAACTTTCACCCGATGGTCGCTTTTGGTTTCCGCCTGCCTCGTGCCCTGCGATCCCCGTCCCGGACCGGACGCAGGGATCCCTCGACGCATGCCAGGAGCGGCCGGCGCCTTCTCGCGATGGTTGGGCCTTATCTTTGGTCCGCTGCAGCGGTGATCACCGCTGCGGGAATTGGCCTTGCACTGACGTCCCAGGTTCGCCTCCCGAACGTCTCAATGGTCTTCCTTCTGGCGGTCCTGTTTTCCGCAGCCCGGTTCGGCATCTGGCCCGCCCTGGTCTCATCGGGGCTGTCGTTCCTAGCTTACAACTTCTTCTTCATCGAGCCGCTGCATAGCTTTGGGGTCACCGAGCCTCATGAACTGCTCGCGCTGTTCGTGCTCTTGGCCGTTGCGGTCCTGACCTCGACCATCGCCGGCCATGCCCGGGAGCAGGCAAGACGCGCGGCCGAACGGGAGGTCGCATCGCGGCGCCTGTACAAGTTCGCCCGCCGTCTCTCGGCCTTGGCCGATCCCCAGTCCGTTGTGGATCACGCCGCCATCCAGGCCCATGGCGACCTGCGGTGCCCGTGCATGATCCTGCTGTCCGAGGGGGCGGGCTCGTGGTATCGGCAGCCTGGCCCCCAAAGATCAACTTGACCCGGAGGCTCTGGCGACAGCGAGCCACGCCCTCACGAGGGGAGAGGCGACCGGCATGGGGACCGCCCACTGCCCGACCGTGCCCTGGCTCTTCCTGCCCCTTCGGACACCGGAGGGGGCCGTCGGCGTCATCGGTGCCGCCCTTTCGGACGACGTCCTCGATCCGGAGGCCCGAACCCTGTTCGAGACGGTGGCCGAGCTCACGGCTACGGCTCTGGAGCGGGCGCGGCTCGGACAGGAAATTACCGCTGCGCGAACCACCGCCGAGACCGAGCGGGTCCGAAACACTCTGCTGGCCTCGGTCAGCCATGACTTCCGGACCCCGCTGGCCTCGATCTTGGGAGCCTCTACTAGCCTGATCGAATACGGCGCCCGGCTGCCGGAGCCGGCTCGGCGCGACCTGCTGGTCCAAGTGAAGGACGAGGCGGAACACCTGGATGGCATGGTCAAGAACCTGCTGGCCATGACGCGGTTGGAGGCCGGGGCACTGGAGCTCAACCGTGACTGGATCGATCTTCAGGAGATGTTCGACCGTGCCGTCGCCATGGTCAGGCGGCGCGGGGCGCCCCAGGCGTTCCGTGTTGTCGTGGAGGCGGGGCTCCCCTTCGTCTGGGCTGATCCGAACCTGCTGGATCAAGCCCTGGCGAACCTGGTCGGCAATGCCATCCAGCACACAGGCGCTGATGCCCATATCATCCTGGAAGCCAAGCGTGAGGCGGGCATGGTTGTGCTCTCAGTGACCGATGATGGGCCCGGGATCGCTCCGGATGTGTTCCCACACATCTTCGGGAAGTTCGTGCGGGCGTCAAGGTTAGGTGGCGATGCCGGAGAAGGGACCGGGCTCGGCCTCGCGATTGTCAAAGGGATCGTCGAGGCTCATGACGGGACCGTGGCTGCAGCAAGTCCTGTTGCGGGCCGGCGCGGTACGCGGATCGAGATCAGGCTGCCGCTCCCGAAGGAAGATCCATGACCCATCCACCCCGCGTCCTGGTCGTCGACGACGAACCGGCCATCCACCGCTTCCTCACGCCGGCGCTCCAGGCGAACGACTACGAGGTGCTCAGGGCGGACAAAGGCGGCGACGCCCTGCGGTGCATCGCGTCGGAAACGCCGGACCTTGTGATCCTGGACCTCGGTCTGCCCGACATGGACGGCAAGGACATCATCGCCCGGGTGCGCGAGTGGTCCGACGTGCCGATCATCGTGCTCTCCGCCCGCGACCGCGAGGCCGAGAAGGTAGCGGCCCTCGACCTTGGGGCCAATGATTTCGTCAACAAGCCCTTCGGCGTGGGCGAACTCATGGCCCGCCTGCGCACAGCCTTGCGCCATCGCATGCAGCGCCAGGGCGAGACGCCGGTCGTGAGCGTCGGCGGCCTGCTGATCGATATCCCGCGCCGACAGGTGACGTGGCAGGGCACCGAGGTGAGCCTCAGTCCAAAAGAGTTCGAGCTTCTGGCCTTCCTGGCCCGTCATGCCGGCAAGGTGGTGACCCACCGGCAGATCCTGACCGCCGTCTGGGGACCGGCCCACGAGCACGACACCCAGTACCTGCGGGTGTATGTCGGCCAGCTCCGGCAGAAGATCGAGCCGAACCCGTCCGACCCCCACTTCATCCTCACCGAACCGGGCATCGGCTATCGCCTGCTCGACATGGATTGAGGATCGGCTGGTCGGGCGTCTTTATACGGCCTTTATATCCCGCCCCGCACTTCCGCATCGAATTTTTATGCGAGCCACGTCATGTCTCACCCTGCTGGTCGGGACCCGGTCCCGACCCCCTGTGGGACAGCCGGCATGTGGTTCAAGCACAACCAGGAACGCGAACTCCGCTCGCTTCTGGCGAGGATCGAGGCAGCCGCCGAGCCTACGGGCGATTTGGTCGCGGAGCTTCTGCGCCATGCTTGTCCCCGGCTCCAGGGGGCGCACAAACCCAATGATTCCGTGCGGCGGTTCATTGAGGCGCAGGCCTGGGTTGAGCTTGGTTTCTGGCTGATCGGCTGGGAGCTGCCCGATTGGGTGATCCACCGCCTGTCCTGCGATGACAGCCGCTGGAACTGCGCGATCTGCGTCCGCGGCCTCGCCATCAACTGGGTCGAGGACGTGGCCGAGTTTCAGCACGACAACCCGGCCCTGGCGATCCTCGGCGCCCTGGTCCAGGCCCAGCTCCGTAAAATCCAGGGACCCACTCCCAGCAATGTCACGCCCTTCCGACGGATGGAGCGGGGCAAAGCTCATCACGTGAACAACGATGCAGAGAGATAACATGACAGCAACGGTTTCGGGCCAGGCTGGGCCTGCCGACCTCACGGCCCAGCCTGCGCCCCCGCATGCGTCCGGCTTCTGGACCTTGACGCTGGGCTCGCTCGGGGTCGTCTACGGCGACATCGGCACCAGCCCGCTCTACGCTCTGAAGGAGTCTCTTTCAGCCGCGGCCGCTGGCGGGACCGTTAGCCGTGAGATGGTGTTCGGGATCGTGTCGCTCATCCTGTGGGCGCTGATCTTCATCGTGACGATTAAGTACGTGCTCTTCATCCTGCGGGCCGACAACAACGGCGAGGGCGGCACGCTGACGCTGATGGCACTGGCGCAACGAGCCATGGGTCATAACGTCCTCACGATTACCCTGCTCGGCATGGTTGGGGCAGCCCTATTCTACGGCGACGCCATCATCACGCCGGCCATCTCGGTGCTGTCTGCGGTCGAAGGGCTCAAGCTGGTGACGCCGGCGTTCGATCCCTATGTGGTGCCTGTCAGCTTAGCGATCATGATTGGCCTCTTTGCTGTGCAGAGCCACGGCACGGCCCGCGTTGCGGCGTGGTTCGGCCCAATCACGGCCGTCTGGTTTGCCCTTATG
The DNA here is from genome assembly GCF_044784385.1 of Microvirga sp. RSM25. NCBI lineage: Bacteria > Pseudomonadati > Pseudomonadota > Alphaproteobacteria > Hyphomicrobiales > Methylobacteriaceae > Microvirga > Microvirga sp. RSM25. The sequence continues at coordinate 821,414 of NZ_CP173040.1, forward strand.
GCCGTTGGCGGTCTTCGGCACATCGCCGACGATTCGAGCATCCTCGCCGCGATCAGCCCGACCTACGGGATTGCCTTTCTCGCCACGCACGGAAAGGCCGGCCTGTTGGCCCTCGGTGCCGTCTTCCTGGCGGTCACCGGCGCTGAGGCGCTCTATGCTGACATGGGTCATTTCGGGCGACGTCCGATCCAGGTTGCGTGGCTCGGTTTCGTCCTGCCGTGCCTGGCCCTGAACTATCTTGGCCAGGGCGCGCTGCTTCTCGATGATCCCGACAAGATCGAGAACCCCTTTTTCCTGCTCTATCCTGACTGGGCTCTCCTGCCGATGGTCGGGATGGCAACACTTGCCACGATTATCGCCAGCCAGGCGGTGATTACGGGGGCGTTCTCCTTGACCCAGCAGGCCATCCAGCTCGGGCTTCTGCCCCGCATGCAGATCCGCTGGACGTCTGAGACCGAGAAGGGGCAGATTTACGTGCCCCGGGTCAACTGGCTGTTGCTCGCGGCCGTCCTGTTCCTGGTCGTCATTTTCAGGAGCTCGAGCGCCCTGGCCCATGCCTACGGGATTGCCGTCACCGGCACGATGGTGGTCACAGCCGTCATGGCCTTTTTCGTGGCATGGCGATTCTGGAACTGGCCCTTCTGGCTTGCCGCGACAGTGATCACACCGTTCCTGCTGGTCGACACGATCTTCCTGGCGGCGAATGCCCTCAAGATCCCGCAGGGCGGCTGGATGCCTTTGCTGGTCGGTGCAGTGCTGGTCACCCTGATGATGACCTGGAGGCAGGGCACCCGCATCATCATCGACAAAACCCGCAAGGTCGACGTGCCGCTGTCCGAACTCGTCACCATGCTGGAAAAGAGCCCGCCGCATCGGGTCAAGGGCACGGCCGTGTTCCTGACGAGCGATCCCGAGACCGCACCGGCCGCCCTGCTGCACAACCTCAAGCACAACAAGATCCTGCACGAGCAGAACGCCGTGCTGACGGTCCAGACCGAGGATGCCCCTCGGATCAGCGATGAGGAGCGGGTCAAAATCGAGCCCATCGGCGACAGCTTCTGGCGTATCCGGCTGAGCTACGGTTACATGGAGACGCCTAACATTCCACGTGGCCTTGTCCTCCTGCGCAAGCAGGGCTTCAAGTTCGACATCATGGCAACATCGTTCTTCCTGTCGCGGCGTTCGATCCGTCCCTCTGCCCACTCAGGGATGCCGCTGTGGCAGGACAAGATCTTCATCAGCCTCGCCAAGTCCGCGGCCGATGCCACCGATTTCTTCCAGATACCAACGGGTCGGGTCGTGGAGGTCGGAACCCAGGTGACGGTCTAACAAGGCGAGAGCGAGAAACCGGGTCAGTCAGTCCGCGTCTGGCGGATCGGCGGGAACCGGGAGCCAATGAGATGGCTTCAGCACGACGCTCATGTCGATGTAGGCCAGCCATTTGCCCCGGAACCACACACCGGTGTGCCAGCCCCCCTGATCAGGGCAGAAGAGAAGGAGGGGCGTGTCATCCTCTTCCGGAGCAGTGGAGATCGGTCGAGGCGTCATGGGGCATCCTGCCGTAGCCGGACAGCCTGTGCCGTAGTCGCTCCCTCCCGGCAACACCTGGCTCAGTGCTACTGGGGATTGTCCCCAGGAGAGCGGCTGAGACACGGCGCCAAGGGCGGGTTGTTCCCCGGGCCTGACACCGGACGGGGCTGCCCTGCGTTGATCAATCATGTCGGACACTCTCAAGATCGTATCTAATCAGCCCAAGGATACCCCAGGCGTCGTCGCCTCGGCAGCTTACGCGGGTGGGCGGCGCGTGGCCGAGGTGCCCATCGAGGACGTCGGAGAGTGGTCACGCAAGCCCGGGCACGTGGTCTGGATTGGCCTGCACGAGCCCGGTCTCGACCTTCTGAGGAGGGTCCAGGCGGAGTTCGGCCTGCATGAGCTCGCCATCGAGGATGCCCTCAAGGCCCATCAGCGACCCAAGATCGAGCAATACGGCGACGCGCTGTTCGTCGTCGCCCGGACGGCTCAGATGGTGGAGGGGCGTATCGCCTTCGGCGAGACCCACCTGTTCGTCGGGCGCGGCTACGTGGTCTCCGTCCGCCATGGCGCCTCGACGACCTATACGCCGGTGCGGGAGCGCTGCGAGGCCGTGCCGAAGGCGCTCTCGGAGGGCGAGGACTTCATCCTCTATGCCATTCTCGACTTCATCGTCGACAACTACATTCCGGTCATCGAGACGATCCAGGAAGAGGTGGAGGAGATCGAGGACAGCATCCTGACCGCGAACCAGCCGCAGAGCCAGATCGTCCGGCTTTATCAGCTGCGCCGGGACCTCCTGCGCCTGCGCAACGCCGCGGTGCCGCTGGTGGAAGTGTGCCGGCGCCTCGAACAGCCGGGGATGCCGGGCGTGGACGCCGCGATGCAGCCGCTCTTCCGCGACGTCTCCGACCACATCCGCCGGGTGCAGGAGGAGATCGAGTCGCTGCGGGAGGTGCTGGCCTTTGCGTTTGAATCCAGCCTGATGACCGGCCAGTCGCAGCAGAACGAGATCACCCGCAAGCTGGCGGCCTGGGCGGCCATCCTGGCCGTGCCCACTGCGGCGGCCGGGCTCTATGGAATGAACTTCGATGTGCTGCCCGAGCTGCATTGGAAATACGGCTACCCGTTCGTGCTGACGATCATCGTGTTGACCTGTACGTGGCTGTATTGGCGGTTTCGCCAGAAGCAGTGGCTCTAGGCCGCAGTGTCAAAGCTACTCTCAACCGCTTTCGAAGGGCAGCAGCGAAGGGTTAGCCACACGGACGGATCCCAGGACTGTGGAGACCATGGAACACGGCTCACCCGAGTCGAATCCAGCTGCGGCTCCACACGCGATGACTGAGCACTGAGCCAGAAACAGGATCCTTGTCGGCGAGAGGCTTGGGGATGTTCCGCAAAGGCTCGATTGTGTCTCGCAAGATTTGCCGTTGTGGGCGCCAGATCGGACCTGAAGGGCGCGAGCCTGCGTTTCCATACTGATCATGAGGCAATGCCCCTGGGCTACCGTTCCCGATGAGAGGGAGGTGCTAATGTTCTGTCACTGACGGGTGATTCCGAAATCCAGTGCAACATGCGATCCTGCCAGGATGGGTAAGATCGAACGCATTGAGGTTCCGACGGCTGATCGGGATCGCCTGGAGAACCTGGTCCGGGATCGCAATACGCCCCAGAAGGTTGTCTGGCGGGCTCGGATTGTTCTGCTGACGGGCGAGGGCTTGCGCGCCACCGAGGTGGCCGCCCGCGTTGGCACGAGCACTCTGACCGTCCGGCGCTGGCGCCGTCGCTATGCGCAGGCTGGCGTGGAGGGGCTTCTCAAGGACGCCTCTCGCCCACCGGGGCGCAAGCCTCTTTCGACCGCTGTGATCCATCGGGTTGTCGACATGACCCTGCATGAGAAACCACCGCGAGCGACCCACTGGAGCGTGCGCTCGATGGCGGCTGCCGTGGGCCTGTCCCACACCAGCGTGCAGCGGATCTGGCACGCCCACGGCCTCAAGCCGCACTTGGTCAAGACGTTCAAGCTCTCCACTGACAAACGTTTCGTCGAGAAGGTTCAGGACGTGGTCGGCTTGTATCTCGATCCGCCGGACAGGGCCCTGGTTCTCTCGGTTGATGAGAAGTCTCAGATCCAGGCGCTTGACCGCACCCAGCCGGGCTTGCCGCTCAAGAAGGGGCGCGCCGGCACGATGACCCATGACTATAAACGGCATGGCACCACGACCTTGTTTGCCGCTCTCGATGTGGCGACCGGAACGGTCCTGGGCACCTGCATGAAGCGGCATCGCCATCAGGAGTTTCTCCGCTTCCTGCGCGTCATCCATCGCAACACCGACAAGCGCCTCGACCTGCACCTGATTGTCGATAATTACGCGACGCACAAGCACCCAAAGGTGAAAGCTTGGTTGGCGAAGCACCCTCGCTTCCACCTGCACTTCACGCCGACATCGGCCTCGTGGCTCAACCAGGTCGAGCGGTTCTTCGCCCTGATCACCCAAGAGAGCATCCGCCGCAACGCTTTCACCAGCGTTCCTGACTTGGAGGCCACGATCATGGAATACCTGGAGTACCACAATGCTGATCCGAAGCCCTTCGTCTGGACGGCTTCTGCCGCCACTATCCTCGAAAAGGTCTTTCGTGCGAAACAAGCGTTAGAGTCACAACACTAATGAGACGGACAATCTATTACGTGTTCCAATCGGCAAGTGCCCCTGACCTGCGCGGCATCACCGGCGATCCGGACGGGACAACGCTCCCTGCGAGCGGTGGACCTTGGACCTTGGAGCGGCAGATCGCGCCGGATGAGCCTTGGAATGTGGATATCAATCAAGCGGTCGTAGAGTTCGGGATCGTGGAGAATGGTTTTTACCTCTCGGGTCCGATCCTCCAGCACACCTCACCCAAGCCGGTCATCGAAAGCGATCGTGTCGAGGGCACGGCGGTGTTCGATCTCCAGGGGCATCGGATCGGCACCATCAAGCGGCTCCTGATCGAGAAGGTGAGTGGCCGAGTGACCTATGTCGATGTGACCTTCGGCGGCTTCCTGGGACTTGGGGTCCACCATCACACCGTCCCGTGGGAGAAGCTCACCTATGACACAGGGCTTCAAGGGTATCGTACCGAAATCACCGAAGAGCAGGTCCGGGGTGCTCCTGCATTCTACGGTGATGACAAAGTCTGGCCTGACAAGAAACGCGAGCAGGAGTTGTGGGACTACTGGCGTGATCGGCCCACGAGTTGAGCGTTGGTAACAGCCCTTCCTTATGCCGCCGTAGCTCGCCACAGAACGTGACGGGAAGCTAATCGGCCCGTCGGCGCTACCATCCTTGAGGAAGCATCGAAGCGGGCTGAACTTGGCCGTCCATTTGGATGCCCATGCCGACCGGGTTTTCACACTCGATGCGAAAGGCCATCCAACCAGACCAAGGATCATCCATACCGTGCTCAGCGGCTCGATACCCATGCCCGACCTCGACCGAGCTTGGGGCTATCCGTTCGGGTCGGCCCTGATCCTGGTCAGTGCCATCATTCCCCTGATCTGGTTCAAGTGGCGGGGCTGGTTCTAGCCTGCGGTTCATCACCATTCTCGACCGCAGCTTCCGGGTTGCCATAGGGATTATGAAGATGGACCACCTTTGCGGCCCGGCGCCGCGCGATCGTGTTGAGCGCCTCGACGGCAACCGAGAAGACCATCGAGACGTAGATGAAGGCGTGATTGAAATGAACGCCGAATCCGTCGGCTACAAGCGTGGTGCCGATCATCACCAGAAACGAGAGCGCCAACATCTTGGTGGTCGGATGGCGTTCAACGAACTCGCCCACCGGGCGTGCCGCCGCCATGAGCACGATCATGGACAGGATGACGGCGACCGCCATGACCCAGATCTCCGTCGCCAAACCAACCGCCGTGACAATCGAGTCGATTGAGAACACCAGATTGATGACCGCGATCTGAATCACGACCGTGGCCACCTTGCCATAAACCTTGGCCGTGGCCTCGCCTTCGACCCCTTCGAGATTGGCATGGATCTCCTGCACGGCCTTGTAGACGAGGAAGATGCCACCGGCGATCAGGATCAGGTCCTTGCCCGTGAAGCTCTGGCCAAAGGCTGAGAACAAGGGTTCGGTGAGGCTGAGAACCCACCCGATGGCAAAGAGCAGAACCAGGCGGGGCACCAGGGCCAAGGTCATTCCAAGCTTGCGGGCGAGCGGCTGCTGCGGGCTGGGCAGCTTGCCGACCAAGAGTGCGATGACCACCAAGTTGTCGACACTGAGCACCACCTCCAGGGCGGTCAGGGTGAGAAGGCTGAGCCACACCTGAGGGTCGAAGAGCGTGTTCATTGTCGTGATCTCCTCAATCGTTGAAGGCCCGCAGTTTTAAGACACAAACTGGCATTTGGACGCTGGGGTCCGCATGTCCATGTTCCGTCCACGATTGAGGTGGTCGTCGATCTCGGCGGCGCATCCGAGCATGCGGGCATAGAGGAAGATCGTGAACGCGCTCGTCTCGAGAGCCTCCTGGGTTAGAGCACCGTCGCGGTAGGGCTGCCACAGCATCTTGAGGAGCAGGGCCGCGATCACCGCATCGATGTTGACGCAGTAGACATTGCGCGACACGCCGGTCTCGTACAGCGCCCTGACGAGTTCCTGATAGTACGCATGGAAGACGTTGTATTCCTCGCGTTCCCCGAACAGCTCCCGCACGAAAACCTCACGCGGATCATGGTTCACGGGCCGGTCCTTGAAGACCGGGTGGTTCACGCCCGGGATCTTCTGGATATCGAGGCTGCCGGCCGTCTTCTTGTCCGCTTTGTACGTCGCGTACTCGGCCGCATAGTGGTGGGCCAGGGCTGGCAGGTCGATGCCGTGGTCCGGATCGCCTGGATCTGCCAGATCGATATCTTGGAGCTGCTCGATCAGGAAGGCGATGCCCTCGTAACCGTTGCCGCCATGGGCATAGCCGGAATGGGTCAGGAAGCCGATCAGTGCCTTGTTGAGCTGCACCCGCTCGGGCGTCTCGGGCCCGTCGGCCGAAACCGCGCCCTTGGCTCCTTGAGCCGAGATCGTGCCGGGCCCGTTCGAGAGCAGCAGACCGACGAGAGTCTGGAAGGAAAACAGGTTGTCGGGAGTGGGCTCGGTGCCGACCAGGGCCGCGAACGCGACTTCGGTCAAGGAGCGCGAGCCAATGACCTCCTCATTCGGAATGTCACAGAACGAGCCCTCCTGATGCCGGCTGGCGTCAGCCGACGCGCCGATCAGGACGCCGAACAGCCGTAGCCACCAGGGCAGAGTCTCGACGGTCAGCAGCGAGATGCGCTTGCGCATCAACGGCTCCCACGCCAGCGTCGCGGCTATGGCGGCCAGAACGGCATCGGCTGATGGATGACCGTTGAGGGTGCGCAGGTAGCGCACGAAGACGGACCGCACTCCACGGGCCTGCAACCCGTTCAGTAGGGCTTCTGCCTTAGCGTCGGGATGACCGGATACGAATAGGTCCGCCGCGCCATCGAACCGCAGTTGGCTCAAGTCGAAGCTCTCGTCCACGCCGCTGCGCAATCCAGCTTCCGTGAAGCCTTCCACGAGTGCGCGTACGACCCGCCGTGCCTGCTCCCCATGCCGAGGTCCGATGATGGTGCACGCCGCGGCCAGGACCGTGTTGGGGGCATTGCCTGCCTCCCGGGCCGCCTGTGCAGCGGCCAGGGCAGGCGTGCCGGACAGGTTGATCTCTGCCCCCACGGCGGCGTTAACCAGCTCCCGGTCGTTCTCGCTGCCCGGTCCTCGCAGGAGGGACAGGCAGATGTTTGACTCCACCGGGAACTGGGCCGCATCCAGCATCGACGTGCCATGCAGGGATGTGATCTGGGTCTTGGCGTCCATCTGCGAGGCGCCGGACGCATCCTTCATCGCCTGGCGCGGAAACACCGCCCCGATCTGCCGGTTCAGATGCTCGATCTGCTTGTCATATGGGCCAGCGGCAGCGACCACCGGCAGGTCGAGCTCCGGCGGCAGCACAATGCCCTGACTCGAGCCGAACCACGGCTTGAGGGCAAGGCTGCCCTCGGGTTCGAAGTCCGGACGCGCCGCATTGGCCTGCATCACCGCTGTCAGGGCCTGCGGGATGTGAGCGATGTTGGCGACCACCGCACCTTTGGGCGAAAACACGGGGTTTTCCGGCGTGAAGATGTCGTCGACCCCGAACTTGGCCATGAACCACTGTTCCTTGGCCTCGGCATCGTCATGGCCGCCGGCCATGGCGCCGGCATGGCCGACCGCCCGGGTGAGCTTCGACTTCCAGCGCCCGACGACGCAGGCCACCACCGGCTTGGTGAAGGTCGCGTCGAGTTCGTAGTAGCCACCTGGCTCCGCATAAAGAACCGCCGCCTTGGTGCGGGCGTCGTTGGCGAGCGCGAACGCGAACTCGGGGGCCGCGTAGTGGATGTACACGTCCTTGCCGCTCGAGATCAGCGTGGTCGTGCCCCAGCCCGCCATGCGGAGATACGTGGCAATGGTGGTGGTGAAGTTGCCGGAGTTCGAAAAGATGGCGATGGAGCCTTTCCGCAGGGCCTCGGCCGGATTGTCGCCCCCCAGAGCGCCGCCGATGCGGACCTGGTTCCAGGCGTCGGCCACGCCGAGGCTGTTGCCGCCAAAGATGTCGATCCCGTTCTGCTGGCCTATGGCGCGGATCTCGCGTGAGTCGTGCACGGACAGCTTCTCGGTGACGATGAAGATCTTCTTGAGCTCGGGATTGACCCGGATCAGCTCGGCGACACCGTCCCGGGCGCCGGAAGGCGGCAGGTAAACGACGCCGCAGTTGAAGCGATGCCCGGCCTCGAGACCCTCGCGGACGTTGTTGTAGACAGGAACGTTGCCAAGTGGCGTCTCCAGCACCTGGCCGCTGCGGCCGGGTGAGGTTCCGAACACCACGTTGCCGCCCGAGTAGGCATGACCTACAGGGGTGACGTCACTCGACTCACCGCCCAGGATGTTGAGCACGCAGACCCGATCTTCGCGGGTGGCAATCTGGTCGAGGGAACTGATGCCCACATGGTATTTGAAGCTGCCGACGCCCTGCTTGAACATTGTGTCTCCTCCAATCTGCTTATGGGTTTATGGGCTCGGCTCAGGCGGCGGCCGCCACCGGTATGCGGAGCTTCGCCGCGACCTCATCGCGTCCGCCCGCCTTCATCCAGGCATCGGCCGCCCGGGCGTGGTTGATGACTTCGCTCATGTCGGAGTCGAAGCCGAAGAGGCGATAGGGGACACCGAGCGCCTCGAGCGTGTCGCGCAGGACGCCCATGCCACGTATCAGATTAGGCCCGCCGCGGCCCGCCACGACGTACAGAGGCGAGGGGCCATGCTGGCCGAAGTGTTCCCGCAGGGCGTCCGCCATCGCCCGGAAGGTCTCGAAGATGTCGGTGTTGTTCGATTTGCCGCCGATGATGAACAGCACGTTCGACTGCTTGAGCCAGTGCTTGAAGCAGATGCGGGCCACTTCCTTCATCTTCGCGTAGGGCGGGTTGCCGCCGAAGTCGGAGGAGATGATCGCGTCGTCGCCCAACATCTGGGTCACCAGCGAGTTGGCGCCGCCACCGAAGGTCGGGGCCAGGATCGTGCCGTGCGGATTGATGACGTAGACATCGCTCTGTCCCTGGTAGGTGCGGAGCTGGTTGATCTCCAACTCGAAGTCCGAGTAGTCGACGGCAAACAGGTGGTTGGGCAGGTTGAGCCGCTCCCAGCGCGGATCGTCGCGGTCAAAGCCGCACTTGAAGTCGCAGGCGACCGGCGTCAGGCGCCCGTTGCGGTCCGGCCGCATGCGGATCGGGTTCAGCTCCAGGGCGGTCATGCCGAAGTTGTGGTAGAGTTCCCACAGCTTCGGGAGTTGCTGGACCAAGGGCGAGATGATCTGCTTGGGGGCGTTGAGCTCCGAGAGGGCATTGGCGACCACGAAGGCCTTGAGGCCGGTCAGCGCATCGAACGGGATCTGGGCCACGAGGTTCTTATCGATCTCCTCGATGTCCATACCGCCGTGGTGGGTAAGGGTCATGGTCGGAGCGCGAAAGCGGGTCGAGTCGGAGATCGAAAAGTAGACCTCGTGCTCGGCCGGCACCGCGCCTTCGAACGTGACCCCGTTGGCTTTGGCCACGATGTGTCCGACACGATGCTCGACGAAGTAGAGCCGTTCCTTCTCCTTCAGTGCGGTCTTCAAGTCCGACGCCCGGCCGAGCAGCCCAGCCTTGCCTTTCTTGCCGACGCCGCCCTTGAACACCGGCTTGATGAAGACGCTGCCGTGGCGGTCGATCAGCGCCCGGATCTCTTCCTCGCTGGCATCAGGGCCGAGCACCTCCGAGGTTGGGAACCCGGCGAACTGAAGCAGCTTGGCTCCGTGGAGCATGCCTGTGATCTGCATTTCATCTTCCCTTAGACGGTTGCTCTTGCTCATGGAGGGTCGTCACCGATGGGGCCGGTTCCCTCGTTAGCCTGCTACAGCCCCGCTTGATGGCTCATCGTTGGAGCACTTCGGGCGGCCTGTCGGGCGGAACGCACACGCCTCTTGGCGGCCTCATGGGAGTTGCGTACCCTGTGAACCTGTCATCAACCTGACAGCCCGGTGTTGGCGAGGGGCGAACAATGCGCATCCTGCTCGTGGAAGATACCGAGGACGTTGGGGAAGCCATCGTCGCCCGGTTCGAGCGGATCGGCCACACGGTCGACTGGGAGAAGGACGGGAGCGTGGCCGACGAGGTCCTAGAGGTCCAGGCCTACGATCTTCTGATCCTCGACGTGAACCTGCCAGCACTCGACGGCTTCTCGATCCTCAAACGCCTGAGGCGGCGAAAATCGAAAACTCCTGTTCTTGTCCTCACGGCCCGGTCACAGGTTGACGATCGGGTCGATGCTCTCGATCTCGGGGCGGACGATTACCTGGTGAAGCCGTTTGACTACCGCGAACTGGAGGCCCGAGCCCGGGCGCTGCTCCGACGCAGTGCCGGCGAATCCACCAATCAACTGGTCTGCGGGCAGATGACCATAGACCGGGGCTCACGAGCCGTGAGGATCAACGGCACTCCCATCGATTTGACCCGTCGGGAACTGACACTGCTCGAGATCCTGGCGACGCGGCCGGGCCGGATTTTCGGCAAGGACGAACTTGTCGATCAATTGTTCGGCTTCGATGACGAGCCCAGCCCGAATGCCGTGGAACAGTATGTCGCCCGACTGCGAAAGAAACTGGTGGGGTCCGGCGCCGAGATCCGGACGCTTCGGGGGCTTGGCTATCAGATCGTGTGCCCATGATCAGGCCGGGCCGCTCCCTCTACTCACGCATTATCCTGATCATTGCCATCATCTTCGGCGCCGGGTCCGTCGGTCTGGGAACGGCAGCCTGGTTCTACGCACGCATTGCCGCCGATGATGCCTATGACCGTCTTCTTGTCGGAGCTGCCCTCCAGATCGCAGAGAGCATCTATGCCCAGGAAGGGACGATATCTGTCGATCCGCCCGTCTCTGCATTCGAAACTCTCTCGCTATCGGCCAACGACCGCATCTTTTACAAGGTTGTCGACCCACGTGGGGAGGTTCTCACGGGATACAATGATCTGGCTCCTGCCGGATCCTTTGCTGAAGCCCGCGAACCCCTGATCTCTGACGGTGAATACCGCGGCTTTCCAGTGCGTGTCGCCGTCGTGGGCCGGCTCGTCTCAGATCCAGTGGCGCCTGGATGGGCCCACGTTGTCGTGGCCCAAACGCGTGAGGCTCGTACCAGTCTGGCACGGGATCTGACGCTCAAGGCCCTGCTGCTGGTGTTCGCCATGACCAGCCTTGCTTTCATGGGTGTCCTGTTCGCGGTCCGACGGGCTCTGGCTCCGCTGACCCGTGTGGAGCGTGAACTGCGGTCACGGGATCCGAAGGACCTGACCCCGCTCGATCTCGAGATCCCTCGCGAGATCCAGACGCTCGTGTCTACCATCAATCGCTTCATGGATCGCCTGTCCGGACGCATTGCCCTGATGCAACGGTTTATTGCCGATGCCGCTCACCAGATCCGGACCCCTCTGGCAGGACTGGCATCCCAGGTCGATCTCCTCACGGAGGAGTCCAGGCCGGAGCGGCGGGAGCAACAACTGACACGGGTCAGGGAGCGAACCGCCGAATTAGGACGCCTGACGAACCAGCTTCTCAACCACGCCATGATCATCCATCGGGCCGAGGTCGCGGAATTCGACACCGTCGATCTCGCCGCCCTCGCACGGCAAATCCTGATTAATGCGGTTCCCTCGCTCGCCCGTGAAGTCGACGTCGCCTTCTATGATCCGCCTGAACCTGTCCTCATGCGAGGAGATGGCGTTAGTCTGCGTGAGGCCCTGTCGAACCTGATCCACAATGCCTTGAAGCACGGGGCAAAGACACGCCTTGAGGTTCGTGTCTTTGCGGAGGATGATGCCGCCGTTGTGGAAGTCGTCGACGACGGGCCCGGGATTCCCATCTCCGAATGGCAGCGGGTACGGGAGCCGTTCCATACCCAGAGCGCCACCGGCTCCGGCCTGGGTCTTGCCATCGCGGGCGATGTTGTTCGGGCGCACGGGGGCGAACTTCGCTTTCGTGAACGCTCAGAAGAGGGATTTGCGGTCATCCTGCGCTTCAAGAGATTGCAGGAGGTTCCTGAGCTACCTGAACGTGGAGATGCGTTGTGATCCCGCAGTGGAAGGCTGCTCTGGTAGCAGCCGTCGTCCTCATGAATTGCGAGGTCACTGCAGGGATGGCTGCCGAGAAGACGGTGTTTCCAGCTCCCGGCGGGCAGCAAACAACCCTGTCGATTCATGGCGCGACGGATCTTGCTGCCATGGAGCCCTTGATCCGGGACTTTCAGGAGCTCTCGCCGACCGTGACGGTCGAATATAACGAGTACCTCACCAACGATCTATTCAATCAGGCCTCAACGGAGTGTGACGCGAAGCAGGGAACGATGGACCTGGTTCTGTCATCATCGGCCGACCATCTGGTCAAACTTGTCAACGACGGCTGTGCATTGAACTACCGGTCTGTCATGACGCATCGGCTGCCGTCCTGGACGCGATGGCGCGACGAGGTGTTCGGCTTCACATTCGAGCCTGCGGTCATCGTGTACAACCGGGATCTCGTCCCACCCGAAGACGTGCGGCGGACCCGAGCGGAACTCATCGATCTCCTTCGGACCAAGCCCGAGCAGTACAACGGAAAGATCGGCTCCTTCGATATTTCTCAATCCGGCGTCGGGTATCTCTTTGCCTCCTACGACGCGCTTGGCACGACGACGTTTGGGCGGCTTCTCGAGGCGTTCGGGCGAGCGGGCCTCGTCGCAAGTTGTTGTACGACAGATCTCGTGTCGGACCTGGCTTCCGGGCGCCTCGCCATTGGATACAACCTGATCGGATCCTACGCCGTTGGGGCGGTCAGGCGTGGCGCCCATCTGGCGATCGTTATTCCACGGGACTACACGGTTGTCCTCAGCCGCGCGGTTTTCATCCCACGGTTCTCCAGGAATCCGGTGAGTGCCTTCCGGTTTCTGGATTACCTGCTTTCAGAGCGGGGTCAGAAGAAGAGCCGCGAGGCCTCGTTCTTCTTCAGCTTCGAGGGAACGCTTCCGGAAGAGGTGGACGGTCCGCTCTGGCTCGCCTCATCGGGGCTCCTGCGGCCGATTACGATTGGGCCTGAGCTGTTGGCGGTGCAGGATCGCGCCAAGCGCCAGCGGTTCCTGAGCGAGTGGCGCCGCTCCACTCATATTGAGCCAGAGGATCGATAGACTCACGCTACCGGCCAAGTCAGCTTGGCGGAATCGGGCGCGGGCGGGCGCCGCTGTCGATCGCTACGAACGTAAAGACTGCTTCCGTCACCTTGACCTGCTCGTCCCCGTCGCGCGATCGGCGCCAAGCCTCGACCTTGAACTTCATCGAGGTGCGGCCAACCGACACCAGGTCCGCATACACGGAAACCTCGTCACCGACATGCACCGGGCTGTGGAAGGCCATGCCGTCGACCGCGACGGTGACGCAGCGGCCGCGTGCCCGTCGTGCTGCGGCGTTGCCGGCGGCAAGATCCATCTGCGACATCAGCCAGCCGCCGAAGACATCGCCGGCCGGGTTCGTGTCGGAGGGCATTGCAATCGTCCGGATCACGGCCTCGCGGACTGTCGACGTCGGATCTTCCACGGACTTGACCTCCTGCATTTCAGAGGATCGGAGGGACGGTCCCGATCTTCACACCGCTCAAACAGACCCCCGGCTCGTGGGGAGCCGAGGTGTGACGTTCAGATCAGTCTTCGACCGCCCTGAAGCGCCCGAGGCCCTTGAGCACGAAGGGGGCAATGAGGGCGATCACGGCGATGCCGAGCAGGGTCGCCGAGATCGGGCTCTGCAGCAGCACCATCGGATCGCCCAGGCTGATCGAGAGCGCCCGCCGCAGCTGGCTCTCCGCGATCGGACCGAGGATCAGGCCCACGACGACCGGGGCAATGGGGAAGTCGAAGCGCCGCATCAGGAAGCCGAGCACGCCGAACACCGTCAGCATGATGAGTTCAACCGGCGACGGATTGGCCGCGATCGTGCCCATGGTGGCGAAGACCAGGATGCCGGCATAGAGCCAGGGTTGCGGAATCGCGAGCAGCTTTACCCAGAGCCCTACGAGCGGGAGGTTCAGCACCAGCAGCATCGCGTTGGCGATGAACAGGCTGGCGATCAGGCCCCACACCAGATTGGGCTGCTCCGCAAAAAGCAGGGGGCCGGGATTGAGGCCGTATTGCTGAAAGCCCGCCAGCATCATGGCCGCGGTGGCCGAGGTCGGCAGGCCCAGGGTCAGCAGAGGCACGAGGGTGCCCGCGGCGGACGCGTTGTTGGCGGCTTCCGGACCGGCGACGCCTTCAATGGCGCCCTTGCCGAAATCCTCCGGGTACTTGGTCAGGCGCTTCTCGGTGGCGTAGGACAGGAACGTCGGAATTTCCGCGCCGCCGGCCGGAAGGGCGCCGATGGGGAACCCATAGAGCGTCCCGCGCAGCCAGGGCTTCCAGGAGCGTTTCCAGTCCTCCTTGGTCATCCAGAGGGAGCCGCGCACGGGCTCGAGCTTCTCCTCGTGGATATGCCGGCGGGATGCCACGTAGAGCGCTTCGCCGACCGCGAAGAGACCGACGGCCAGGGTTGTCACCTCGATGTTGTCGTAGAGTTCCGGGATCCCGAAGCTCAGGCGGGACTGGCCGGAGAGAATGTCGATACCGACGAGGCCGAGCAGCAGGCCGATGAACAGGCTCGTGAGGCCGCGAACCGGGGAATCACCGAAGGTGGCCGAGACCGTCACGAAAGCCACGACCATCAGGGCGAAGTAATCCTCGGGACCGAAGCTTACGGCGATTTCCACGAGATAGGGGGCCAGCAGCGTGAGCCCCAACGTGGCGATCGTGCCGGCCACGAAGGAGCCGATGGCGGAGGTCGCAAGCGCCGGGCCGCCGCGGCCCGCCTTGGCCATCAGGTTGCCTTCCAGAGCGGTCGCCATGGAGGCGCTTTCACCTGGCGTGTTGATCAGGATCGCGGTGGTCGAGCCGCCATACATGCCGCCGTAATAGATGCCGGCGAACATGATGATCGATCCCGCCGGATCGAGTTTGAAGGTGATCGGCAGGAGCAGCGCCACGGTCAGCGCCGGGCCGATGCCGGGCAGCACGCCGACCGCAGTGCCGAGAAGAACGCCGATGAGCGCAAACAGCAGGTTCATCGGCTGAATGGCGACGGCGAGGCCGCTTGCGAGAGAGGTGAAGGCTTCCATTGGCGCGGCCTCAGAACAGGTGCTCGAGCGGCCCGGCCGGCAGGGACAGGGTCAAAAGCTTGGCGAAGAGCACATAGACGAACACGGCGATGACCGCGCCGATCAGGAGATCCGTCAGGAATGCGCGGCGCCCGAAGGCTGCCGATGTGGTCGCGAACAGAATGGCCGTGCCGATCATGAAGCCGCCGCCGACAGCGATCAAGGCAATGAGGCAGGCGAGCCCGCCGAGGATCAGGATGATCGGCTTCCAGTCGAGGCTGTCACGGGCCGGGAGATCGCCGCGCAAGGCTCCGATGGCGTTGCCGATGGCGAGCAGGGTCAGGCCGACCGAGACGACGATGGGCATGACCTTCGGGCCGAGGTCATAGGGAGAGAGGATCTGGAGCTTGGTCATGTCCCACCAGACCAAGCCGGCAAAGACAAGAAGAAGGAGTGCGATGACAAGGCCTGCCACGTCGATGTGTGTGCGGGGTTGTACCCTGGACATTGGTACCGGTTGTGCGTTGGACATTGGTGTCTCCTGGATTCACGCGATCTAAGCGGGCGCACAACTGCGCCCGCCAGTGGCTGGCGATCAGGACTTCACAAGGCCGATCGAGCTGAGAACCTCATGAACCCGAGCGTTCTCCGCCTTCAGGAAAGCTGCGAACTCATCGCCTGAGAGGTAGGCGTCGTCCCAGCCCTTCTGCTTCAGCACTTCCTGCCACGCGGGGGACTTCACCATCTTGTCGATAGTCTCGGTCAGCGTCTTGCGCTGCTCCGGGCTGATGCCGGGAGGAGCCACCACAGAACGCCAGTTGGTGATCTCGAGATCAACGCCCTGATCCTTCAGGGTCGGCGTTGCCATACCCTCGCGCTGGGTTGGCGCGGTGACCGCGATCAGGCGCAGCTTGCCGGCCTTGATCTGGCTTTCGAACTCCCCAAGCCCAGAGATGCCGGCTGTGACCTTGCCGCCGAGAATGGCCGCCAGGGCTTCGCCGCCACCCGAGAAGGGAATGTAGTTGATCTTGGTCGGGTCGGCTCCGGCCGTCTTGGCGAAAAGACCCGCGGCGATGTGGTCGACGCCGCCGGCCGAACCGCCGGCCCACCGGACCTTGCTCGGGTCGGCTTTGATGGCGGCCACGAGGTCTTGGACCGACTTGATCGGCGAGCTAGGCGGAACGACGATGGCCTCGGCCTCAGCAGTGAGGCGGGCAATCGGCGTCACCTGTTCCAGGGTCACCGGCGACTTGTTGGTCAGCAGGGCGCCCATCATGACGAAGCCGTTGACCATGAGCTGGTTGCCATCGCCCTTGGAGTTGTTGACGAGCTGAGCGATGCCGATGGAGCCGCCGGCCCCCGGTACGTTGGTGACCTGCACGCTCTTGGCCATGCCGGATTGCATCAGAACCTGCTGCATCGAGCGGGCGGTCTGGTCCCAGCCGCCGCCCGGCGCCGCCGGAGCCAGGAGTTTCAGTTCCGATTGAGCAAAGGCAGAGGTGGCGAACAAGGCCGTTGCAGCAACGATCAGTGTCCGTGACAGGCTTGGGCGAAAGTGGATCATGGGTCATCCTCCCAGGATGGCTGAAGTTCTCTCCGGCTGCTTTGTGCAGTCGCAAGGAACGGCCTAAGGGATGAACCTGACAGCAACCTGACTAACTTCGGGAGTAAATACGAGTTTGGAAGCGTAGGCGAACCATGGCTTGGGAGGGCTCTTCGAGATGCTGCCCCACTGCCTAGGCAGGAGGAGTGCTCTTGCCCGGCACGATACTCAACAATGTTTATGGTCTGGTGAGGAGCTATCCGCTCCGCCGAAAGTGGCGGACAGCACGAGCGACACGTTGTAGGCTCAGATTTCTCTTCAGGAAGAAGTTGCGAGCTTCCAAGAGCTTGCCCAAGCCGAGAAGGTCAAGCTTTGATGAACCGATTAGCTTTCTGTTCTGCTGGCTTGTGGTCTCCTCGAGCCGTGCCGCGGCGACCGAGTCAAAGAAGCGTTTGATTGGGGCGGCTGTCTTCCGCCTGATATGGGCGAGGGCTTCGTCCGCCTCGTGATCGGTCTGCTTCATCGGTTCACCTGACAATTCTGGATCTGGATGGGTGCCCGAGCGCTTCCTTGATCATCCGACCCGTTGTTCGGATTCTTCTTCATGAATGACCGAGGTTCAGCTTGATCACCAAAAGCTTGGTGATCGTACCGGAGCTTTGTCTGTCGTCAGATACGACATATGCGACCTGTCACGGGACGCAAGCCTGGAAGAGTTACGTCCATGCATAGCTCACCTGCGGAAATCCCTTCCGTTTGTCAGGTTCGTGTCAGGTGAGGCGTCTACAGGCTCATCGCATGACATGCCGGTGGTCAAATCCAACAGGCTACTGCTGAACCTTTGAGGGAGAGCTTCGATGAACGTGACAGGCACAAAGACTTTCAATCAGAGTTCACCATCCTGGTGCATTGATAACGATACTCGTGACAGCGTGATCGCGCGCCGGAACGTTCTCGCCGGTCTCTGGGCTGGCCGCCTCCTCGGCCTGTCGAACGCTGACCTTTCCTCCTATGCCACCGATGTTCACCAGGCTGACTTCGAAATCGACGGCAATGATGACATGGTCGGAAAGATCACCCGTGATCTTTCGGGTTGCGGCCTGCCTTTCTCCGAACGGCAAGTCCGGGACAAACTCCGCGCCTATCACCGTGAAGCGTTCCGTCAGGTGGCAGTTACCGACTGACCATCGGGTGCGATGGCCCTTCAAGATCCCTGCGGCATGGACCGATAGAGGTCCTCGCACCTGCTTCGTCCTCACAGCTCGGTGTCGGTATCCGGGTTGGGCTTGGCGTCTGCGGCCGTCGCCTCTTTCACCGTGATCCTGACGGTGTGGTTCTCCACCTTGCCGCTGGCCGATTTGACCTCGTAGCTGACCTCGTCCGTGCCCTTGTACGTAGGGTTAGGCTTGTAGAAGACCCCCTGGGCTGTCGCCTCCAGCTTTGGACAGCGGGAGATCCGGCCAGCTTTGAGCTTCCCGCTGCGCACGTTCAGCTCGCCATGCTTGGGCGGTGTCACCACCCGGACTGTCGGCAGCGTCCCCGACGTGCAGTCCTTTTGGACGTTGCCGTAGACGCCTAAGCGATGCGGCTTGCCAGCAACCACATCCGTGCTCCTGTAGGCGCTGTTGGTCTGGGCCAATGCGGCGGTTGCAGGCAGGACAAGGGAGCACGCGATGACGAGAGCTGCGGCAGGAGGCTGCAAACGGTGCATTCTTAAATTCCTTTTTGAGTAATGAGTGCTGCGGAGGAGGAGGCACTGCCGAAGGCAACGCCTGCCTGTCGTCAATCTCTGGGATCGGCCGGAGTTGCCTTGCGCCGGGCAGCCCGCCTGGAAAGCATGTTGAGGCCTTCGATCAGGGCCGAGAACGCCATGGCGGCGTAGATGTAGCCCTTTGGAACGTGCGCCCCGAACCCTTCCGCGATCAGGGTCATACCGATCATCAGCAGGAAGCCCAAGGCCAGCATCACCACCGTCGGGTTGTTGTTGATGAACTGGGCCAGCGGATTGGCCGCGAGCAGCATGACCGTCACGGCGGCGACCACGGCGATGACCATGATCATCACGATATCGGTCATGCCGACTGCCGTGATGATGCTATCCAGCGAGAACACGAGGTCGAGCAGCAGGATCTGAGTGATGGCTGCGCCGAACGTCATTGTGGCTTTAGCGGTGTCAAAGACGTCGTCATTCGGCGTAGGATCCACATTGTGGTGGATCTCCTTGGTAGCCTTCCAGACTAGGAACAGGCCGCCGCCGATCAGGATCAGGTCGCGCCACGAGAAGGCATGCCCGAATAGGGTGAAGATCGGCTCTGTCAGGGTGACGATGATCGCGATGGTGCCGAGTAGTCCCAGGCGCAAAATCAGGGCAAGGCCAATGCCGATGCGCCGCGCCTTGGAACGTTGGTGCTCAGGGAGCTTGTTGGTCAGGATCGAGATGAAGATCAGGTTGTCGATGCCGAGCACCACCTCCATCACGACCAGGGTCGCCAACGCCACCAGGGCCTTCGGATCGGAGAGCCAGGAAAAGTCCACTCGATGTTCCTTATTTTAACCCTGACCGGGCGAGGGCACTCCCCAGGCGGCCGTCGGCAACGATGTTGATCGGCCCGGTGTTCCGTCATGGATGCTTGGGGAGGCGTGAAGATCCCGGTGAGGTCAGACGGCACCTGCGAGCCCGGGATGCGCCGGGATAGCGGCTCTCAGATCAGGTGGCTTGAGGTTGTGGGGCGGCCCTGGTCCGCACGGGCCACCCCATTGTTGATTGGACTTAGATGTCCTCTTCGAAGCTGAAGTCATCGCCGCCAGAATCCTCGGCAGTCGCTTGCTGCGACTCCGCCTGTCCGGCATCGGCGGCTTTCGCCTCGTCTCCACCCCCAAAAGCATCGGCGATCATGTTGCCGAGGAACACACCACCGGCCACCCCCATGGCGGTCTGGGCCGCGCCAGCCAGAAAGCCGCCGCCTCCACGCTGTTGAGCCATGCCACCCATGCCGGGAGCCATGTGGGGCGGCATGCCGTGCATGGGCTGCGGCTGATAGGGATGATGCGGCTGCGGACGAGACTGACCGCCGCCGAACAGGCCGGAGAGGAAACCGCCTCCGCCGGCGGGACGGCTGGCGAGTTCGTACTCCAGCTGCTGGATCCGGCCCTGGGCGGCATTCAGCGCCTGCTCCTGCACCACGACGGTCTGGGGCATGTAATACGGTGCGTTCGGCTGCCGGTTGATCTGCGAGCGGATGAAGTCCGCCGCCTGCGCGTCTGGGGTTCCGGATTGGCCCTCGACGTGCGCAATCTTACCGAAGAGCTGTTCGATGGCCTGACGATCCTGATGATCCATACAAGTCAATCCTTTCAAAGAATTGAAGTTAAGTTTCGGGGGTTACTCTTCCCGCTGCCCGGTGAGGCTCAGCAGCAGCTGGAAGAGATTGATGAAGTTCAGGTAGAGGGAGAGGGCACCAAACACGGCCATCTTGCTGTTCGCCTCATGGCCATAGCCCTCGGCATACTGCTCCTTGATCGACTGCGTGTCGTAGGCGGTGAGACCCGTGAACACGAGCACGCCGATGATCGAGATCGCGAACTGCAGGGCGCTCGATGCGAGAAAGATGTTGACCAGCGAGGCGATGATGATGCCGATCAGGCCCATGACCAGGAACGAGCCGAACTTCGAGAGATCGCGCTTGGTGGTGTAGCCGTAAAGGCTGGTGGCGCCGAACATCGCCGCGGTGATGAAGAAGGTGCGGGCGATGCTGGCGCCGGTGAACACCAGGAACACGGAGGCCAATGAGAGGCCCATCACCGCCGAGAAGGCGAAGAAGGCTGTGCGGGCGGAGGCCGCCGTCATCCGGTCCATGCGGAACGAGAAGAAGAAGATGAAGGCGAGCGGCGCCAGCATCACCACCCACTTGAGCGGCGTCTGGAAGATCGGCACGTAGAGAGCCGGTGTCGAGGCGACGAAGAAGGCCACAAGTCCTGTCACCACAAGGCCGATGCCCATGGTGTTGTAGACCCGCAGCATGTGCTGACGCAGGCCCTCATCAAAGACAGCGCCGCTCGCGCGGGCCGTGGTGGTTTGCCAAGCATAGGGAGTATTCATCCAAGGTCCTCCTGTTTTGGGATTACTGAAGTTTGCGGGACAGCCGGACGGCGGCCCGTTCGATGGCCTTGTCGCTGCCTGTTCCAGTCAGCGCGTAGGCGAGTTGGCCCGTCTGCCAGTAGACGGTCTTCGCTTCGCCGGATCGGGCAACCGTCGGGTCGATGACGTTGAAGACCGGCACATGAGCGGCAAACAGGGACACCCGGCCGAGATCCCCGGTATCGACAGTGATCTCGGCGCTGTGGCCGTCGCGGGACGGGAAGATCTGAGCATCCCGCACCTGCCAGCCCTCCGGCAGGGGCGGCAGCCGGATCCCTGTTGCGGCCAGGATCTCGGCCGGGTCGTAGGCGGCGGTTCCATGCTGCGAAACCATGCGGGCTCGCACCAGGGCCGTCTCGTGCGAGTGCAGAGCGTCCTCGACGAAGGCTGGCGGCTTCGGGGACGCCTCGCTGTCGGTGATGCCCAGTCCGACCTGCCCGTGGGCAACCCAGCCGAATCCGATGAGCGCCACCACGGCGGCGATCCGGCGGAGCTTCAGACTCAGCTCCCGCCAGGCCAGAGCACGCTCGAGCCGGACCGTTGCCGCCAACATAGGCTCGGCTGGGCGGGGCAGGGGCGCCGCGTGGATCAGCCGGAGGGTGTCCCGATCCTTCAGATCGGCCATGACCCGCGTGGCGGCATCCGGATTATGAGCAAGATGCTCCTCGACCTCGATCCGCCGGGCCGGGTCGAGCTGATCGTCAACATAGGCGAGGAGGTCGGCCTCGGTAATGGGGTCAGACATCGGATCCTCCGACGATACGCAGACGCGGATGGTGGCCCTCGGACGGCGGCGCCAGATGCATACCCGCCTCGAACCCACGCAGGGTGGCGCGAGCACGGCCGAGGCGGGACATGAGTGTGCCGACCGGGATGCCCAAGGCTTCCGCGGCCTCCTGATAAGGCAGTCCCTCAATCGCCACGAGATGCAGGGCGGCGCGTTGCTCGTCCGGCAGGCGCAGGAAGGCGGCCTGGACCTGCTGAAACCTGACCTGGCTTTCCTGTGCAGGCGGAGCCGCCGTCTCGATCATGGCAGCAGCCTGCTCCAGGCGGCGGGCCTCCGCTGTGTCGCGGCGCCGGCCGTCGATGAAGGTGTTGTGCAAGATGGAGAGCAGCCAGCCACGCAAATTGCCGCCGGAACGGAAGGAGCCATGCCGCTCATAGGCGCGGACAAGCGTGTCCTGCACCAGATCCTCGGCTTGGGTCTCGTCGCGGGTGAGGGATCGGGCGTAGCGCCGCAAGGGGCCGAGCAGACCGATCACATCCATGCGCTTGGGGTCGTTCATGTCAGGTGTACGAAGCTGCCGGCGGGCTTAATCCGGGCCGCAGTCGAATTTCTTGGTTTCGTGTGCGACGCAGATCCTGCGCGAACGGTCCCAGCCACCCGCGCCGGTTCGAAGGCCTTGGCGAGCATCCTCATGACAAAGGGCTTGCGCAGGAAGACACCCTTGCGCAATGGACCCGGCGGCACGGAGATCGCGGAGGCATAGACCACCGGACGGTCAGGCCAGATGAAGCTGAAGGTGGTGCCGACCTCCCAACCGTCGGCCCGGCCGGGGAGCTCATGGTGCAGTACAGGCCGTCGAACTCGGCGGTGGCCATGAGGTCGAGCGCGGCCTCTCCGGAGGACGCCTGAACAGCCTCGTAGCCGGCCTGTGTCAGGATGTGGATGATGGCCTCGCGCGCTTGCGCGTCATCCTCGACGACGAGAATGGATGGTGCGGCAGACGAAGGTAAGATGGAATCCAAAATCGGATCCTCCAGTTGCGGTCGCGCTCGTGGGCGCAAGAGCAAGAGAAGGAGTCCGACATCGCGAGCGGCGACCCGCTCGCCAGAGGGGCCCGGACCCTAAGGCTACGCTAAGCTGGGGAGTGGGCGAACCGAAAGCAAGAGCCGCACTTGGTCGTCAGTGGATTGACGCTGTTTCAGCCTGGGAAGTCTCGTTGTCGGTGATGCGCTGGGCCAGCACCTTGTCGATCCGGCGCCCGTCCATGTCGACCACCTCGAAGCGCCATCCCAACGTCTCGACGGCTTCGCCTGCATTCGGAAGATGCTGGAGCTCGCCGATTACCAGACCGGCCACTGTCTCGTAGTTGCGCCGCTCCGGCAAGGCGATCCCGAGCTGCTCGGCCATCTCGTCGGCCGGCATCCAGCCGGCCAGGAGCCAAGAGCCATCTTCCCGCCTCACCGCCTCGGGCTCGGCTTCGCCTTCATCCGAGCGGAAGGCACCGGCGATCGCATCGAGGATGTCGGCTGGTGTGACCACGCCATCGAAGTGGCCGTACTCGTCATGCACCAGCGCCATCGGCACCTCGGCCTGCCGCAGCACCTCCAATGCATCCAGCGCATCGAGGGTGTCAGGGATGATCGGCGCCTTGCGAATGTGCTTGCGGATATCGAGGGGTTCGTCCCTGAGCGAGGCGGCGAGAAGCTCCCGCGCCTGTACCACCCCAAGCATGTTGTCGGGATGTCCTTCGGCCACAGGAAGGCGGGAGTGAGGCGTGTTGATCAGGATCTCGCGGATGTCGAACTCGTCATCGTCGAGATCAATCCAGTCGACGTCAGTGCGTGGCGTCATGACCCCGCGCACCGCCCGGTCGCCGAGACGCAGCACGCCCGAGATCATCTTGCGCTCGTCGGTCTCGATCACGCCGGCGGTCTCGGCCTCTGCCACGATGGTGCGGATTTCCTCTTCCGTCACCGCGCTGTCCGAGCCGGTGCTGCGCCCGAGCAGGCGGAAGACCAACCGGGTTGAGGCATCGAGCAGCCAGACCACGGGAGCCGCGATCTTCGACACCAGTGCCATCATCGGGGCCACGGCGCAGGCGATGGCTTCGGTGTTGCTGAGGGCCAGGTTCTTGGGCACGAGCTCGCCGATGACCACGGACAGGTAGGTGATGATGGCCACGACAAGGCCGTAGCCGATCAGGATGTCGGCCAGACGGTCGCCGAGGGCCGCACCCGAATATGCACCGGCCAGGATACCGACCAACGTGATGCCGATCTGGACCGTGGACAGGAAGCGGCCAGGATCCTCGGCCAGGGCCAAGGCAGTATTGGCACCGGCCCGACCCGCTTCCGCCATGGTCTTCAGACGGGCCTTGCGGGACGAGACGATGGCGAGCTCGGACAGGGAAAACAGCCCGTTGAGCACGATCAGGAAGGCGACGATGGCCAGTTCAAACACGGGGGTTCCGGTACGCGAGGCACCGCTCCAGGATTGTTGGAAGGTAAGTGATGGGACTCTGGTTGGGATCCGTCAGCCGATCAGAACCCATGGCTGGTCGATGAAAGCGCGGACGCCAGCGATGAGTGCCGAGGACACCGCCGCCAGGATCAAGACACTGCCGATGGTGCCGAACCAGCCGACGAGCGTGGCCAGGCCATCCCGCTCCAGGAGGCCGAGCGCAAAGGCGGCGATAGCCCAGGCGGGCGGAATGTTGCCGAACGGGATCGGCAGGAGAAGGATGATCGCGAGCAGCAGCCAGGCGGCACCGACGATCCGCTCGTTGACCGGATGGAGCAGCACGGAAAGCCGGGGCCGCAGGTTGCGCTCCGCCCGCTGAAGGACTGGGCTGAGCTTCGTCGTCAGACGGACAAAGAAGTCGCGGGAGATCGACTGTCGGCGAATGAAACGCGGCATCCACAGGGCAGGGCGGCCCAGCATCAACTGGGCGGTCACGAACAGGAGCGGAGCTCCCAGGACCACCGACAGGCCCGGCGGCAGCGGCAGCATGTTGGGGACGGCGAACACGAGCATCAGGGCGCCGAAGGCCCGGTCGCCGAAGGCATCCAGCACGTCGCCGAGACTGACGGCCGCGGCAGGCCGGCTCGCGAGCTCGGTTAAAATCTCGGAAAATCGTCGTCGGGGTTCAGCGTCCGCGTCGGGGGAGACGACGGGCGCGAGGGTACTCGAAGGGTCGGGCATGATCTCGTCTGAATGAGCTTGCACATATGAGGGCGTGAGGTTGTCCTGTCAAATACGTCAACCGTGGGACCATTTTGCCCGGGCCGGCTGATCCGTTCGGCGCCGTCAGAACCTGCTCCCGGGGTGTACAGGCACTCACACGCATTCACCTCCCGCGGTGGTCAGCGCCGGTGAGCCCCACTAGTCCCTATGATTGCAGGGCGTGAGGGCGGCCCGTCATCCGATATGCAACGGTACGAGGGTTAAGCCGGCACAGAGCCTCATGCATAGGAGACGGGCCTGATGAAGCATACCAGATTTGTGGGCTTGGATGTCCACAAGGATCAAATCGCGGTCGCGGTGGCCGAAAGCGGGCGTGGCGGCGCCGTGGAATACCTCGGCCAGATCGCCAACGATCCAGCGACCATCAGCAAGCTGTGCACCCGGCTCTCTCGACCTGGCGCCACCCTGTCGTTCTGCTACGAGGCCGGTCCCTGCGGCTATGGTCTTCATCGCCAACTGACCAGCCTCGGCCATCGCTGCGAGGTGGTGGCGCCGTCCTTGATCCCCAGCAAACCGGGCGACCGCGTCAAGACCGACCGCCGCGACGCCACCCTGCTGGCCCGTCTCCATCGAGCTGGTGAGTTGACTCCGGTCTGGGTGCCCGATGAGGCCCATGAGGCCATGCGTGACCTGATCCGCCTGCGCAGCACCGTGCGCCACGTGCTGACGCGGGCCCGTCAGCACCTGCAGGGTTTCCTGCTGCGACACGGACGCTCACAAGGGGCTGCGAGAGCCTGGAGCGTGGCCTACCGCCGCTGGCTGTCGACCCTGGCCTTCGATCATCCCGCCCAGCAGATCGCCTTTCAGGATTATGTCGATGCCGTCAGCGATGCGGAACGACGGCTCCAGCGGGTCGAGGAGCAGATTCACGCTCTTCTGAGCGAGTGGACCTTGCGTCCGGTTGTTGATGCCCTGCAGGCTCTGCGTGGCATCGCGCTGATCAATGCCGTGGTGCTGGTCAGCGAGGTCGGCGACTTCACGCGCTTTGCCAACCCGCGCCAGCTGATGGCGTATTTCGGCATGGTGCCGGGGGAGCGCTCGACAGGCCGGACGGTCCGGCGGGGCGGCATTACCAAGACCGGCAACAGCCATGCCCGACGAGCGCTGGTCGAAGGCGCCTGGGCCTACCGCATGAAGGCGCGGATCGGCCGTCATAAGGTCGACCAGATCGAGGCCTTGCCCAAGCCGGTGCGCGAGATCGCCTGGAAGGCCCAGGTGCGGTTGTGTGCCCGCTATCGACGGCTGACCGCCCTGGGCAAGACCGCCAATGTGGTCACCGTCGCCATCGTGCGGGAGATGGTCGGATTTGTCTGGGCGATTGCCTGCATGGTCCAGTCCCCCAAGGCCGCGTGAGCGATCGTCCGCAACCTTCCAGCAGAGGAGGATGACCGAACGTGTAGCAGACCCTCGGCGTGGTCCATGGCGCTGGGGGTGGGACAATGCCGGGGAGCCCTCGTCTCCACTATGAGCCTGTGATGCTCGCCCTCTAGACCGAGGCAGCCCCAAACGAAGCAAGGTCATGCGGTCCAACCCGCGGATGAGAGTTTGTTGACCGACGTTGGCGTCCCACCTCCTGCACCCTGGATCCGCCGTACACAGTCCTCTACCGTTGCTTCCACGCGACGGGCCGACATTTCACGTCTAAACCCCCTTGTCCGCAATCATGAGAGTGGGTCGTCTGCTGTAGGACTTGGCATTTTGCTGGCTCCTTTGGCTTGGGCTGAGGGAGTGGCTGGCGCGTACAAGCTCCGGAGCCGCCGAGCCGGTGGAGCGGGTCCTGGGACGCGCGCCGTCGTCGCTGCCGGCGTTTGCCGTTCCAGACAAACGGCGTCGGCTGGGCATTCCAGCTTCGCGCCGTCTGCTTGAACCAGCGGCCGATCTCCCCAGGGCTGTGCGGATGGTGCCCGGCGAGCGCGCGGCGTTTGAGGACGCGCTGGATCGACTCGGCCATGTTGAGCCAACTGCCACCCACGGGGGTGTACAACGGCATCACGCCATGGGCGCACAACCACAGCACCAGCTCGGGCGTCTTGTGGCCGGTGAGATTGTCCCACACCAGCAGAAGCCGCAGCGGCGGCAACTCCTCCGGCAAGGTAAACGGCAGCGTCAATCCTGCTTGCCACATCTCCCAGGCGGCGCGCGTAGCGGCGGGATCTTGTACGGGAGCCGGCGCCGGCAACTCCGCGAGAACTGCGCTCAGGTGCTCCCGCAGCCACGGATGCAGCACCGCATTCGTACATCGCTCAGCCGATTGCAGGCGCACCTGGCCTGAGGCGGGATGGAACAGCGTCAGGATCTTGGTCGTGCCGCCGCGGACATACTCGTGCGGCTGGGTGGCAGGGTGGCCCTGCGGCTGCCACGACACACCAGGATGGGGAATGGCCTGGAACGGACCGGCCTCATCCTCACACCAGACGGATAGCCTCTGTTGGGCAGCCTGCGTGTAGGCCTGCTCGATCAGCTTTTTTTGGCAGACGCATCCGGATTGTCGGCCGAACTGAGAAACTGCCCCCCTGACGAAACGAAGAACTGACCCCCTCCTTGGCAAAGGAGGAATAGATGTCGACTGGGGTTTCAGTGGATCCTGCATTGTCGCGGACGATGCGGGGAGAGGAGATGCTTCAGGCTGAGGAGGTGGCCGCGATGCTGCGGCTTCATGAGCTTGGCTGGGGTGCCAAGCGGCTGGCCAAGGAATTCGGCTGCGCCCGCAACACAGTGCGGCGGTATTTGCGCGAGGGCGGGGCTGTGGCGTTCCGCAAGCCCGTGCGCCGGACCGCGTTCGACGGCTTGGATGACTGGCTGCGGGAGCGCTTCTTCCGGCATGGCGGCAATGCCGACGTGGTCCGCCAGGAACTGGCGAGCGAGCACGGGATCGTCATCGGGCTGCGCTCGGTGGAGTTGCGGGTGCAACGCTGGCGCCGCGAGCTGAAGGCGCAGATGCGCGCAACCGTGCGGTTTGAGACGGCACCGGGTCAGCAGATGCAGATCGACTTCGGCGACACGCGGGTGTGGATCGGTGGCGAGCGGGTGCGGGTGCACCTGTTTGTGGCCACCCTGGGCTACTCGCGCCGGCTGCATATCCGTCCCTCGCTGCGGGAACGCCAGGCGGACTGGTTCGAGGGTATGGAAGGCGCCTTTCTGCGCTTTGGCGGGGTTCCGGCCGAAGTGCTGTTCGACAATGCCAAGGCGCTGGTCGAGCATCACGATGCGGCAACACGGGAGGTGCGCTTCAATGGACGGCTTCACGCCTTTGCCCGCTACTGGGGATTTACCCCGCGCGTCTGTGCGCCCTACCGGGCGCGCACCAAGGGAAAGGACGAGCGTGGGGTCGGCTACGTCAAGAAGAACGCCATTGCCGGCCGCTGCTTCGAGAGCTGGGCGGCCCTCGAGGCCCATCTGGACCGGTGGACGCGCGAGATCGCCGATCAGCGGGTGCATGGCACGACAGGCGTGGCTCCGGCGGAGCGCTTTGCGTCCGAGGCCGGGGCGCTTCGCCCCCTCGGCGGACGAGCCCCGTTTGGGCAGTTGCGGGATCTGGTGCGCAAGGTTCAGGCGGACTGCGCCATCGACCTGGACACGAACAGCTACTCGGTGCCCTGGCGGCTGATCGGGGAGAGCGTCCAGGTGGTGGTGCTGGGTGGGCGGGTGATCGTGCGCCATGCCGGTGAGGTGGTGGCCGACCATGCCTTGTGCCGGGGGCGCCGGCAACGGATTGTCGAGCGGGCGCACCTGACCGGCGTGGTCGGCGCGGCCGGGCCGGTGCGATCGGCGTCGGCGGACCTCGATCCGCCTCCCGCCCTGTTGCGGCCGCTGGCCGAGTATGAGGCGCTTGTGGGAGGAGGCTGGTGATGACGGGTGTCGATCACGAGGGGCTGGTGACGATGCTCGACCGGCTCAAGCTGACGGCGATCCGCGACCAGCTCGACACGCTGCTGGACGAAGCAGCCCGTTCCGACATGACCTTGCGCGAGGCCCTGGCGTTCCTGGTTAGGCGCGAGATCGCACGGCGCGACGAGCGGCGGATTGCCATGGCGAGCAAGATCGCGCAGTTCCCGTTTGTGCGGGAACTCGACGGCTTTGAGTTCGACGCGCAGCCGTCGCTGGATCCGCGGCAGATCCGGGAGTTGGCGACCTGCCGCTGGATTGCGCATGGTGACGCGGTTTTGCTTTTAGGACCTCCAGGCACCGGCAAGACCCATTTAGCGGTGGCGCTCGGGCGGGAGGCGATCCGGCAGACCTGCAGCGTGCAGTTCGTCACGGCTGCCACGCTGGTGGCGATGCTGGCCAAGGCCCATGACGATGGCGTGCTCGACAAGCAGCTGACGATCCTAGCACGGCCGAAGCTGCTGATCATCGACGAGCTCGGCTACCTGCCGTTCGAAGCCAATGCAGCGCATCTGTTCTTCCAGCTGGTATCGCGCCGCTACGAGCGCGGCTCGATCCTGATCACCTCCAACCGCTCCGTGGGCGAATGGGGATCGGTGTTTGGCGACGCCGTTGTGGCGACGGCGATTCTGGATCGCCTGCTGCATCATTCGACGGTGATCACCATCCGCGGTGACAGCTACCGGCTGCGCGAAAAGCGCCGTTCCGGCCTACTGCAAAAGGCTGGAGCGGCATTCGAAACCGAGGGAGCCACAAAGCAATGAGAGGGGGTTAGATCTTCAATTCGCTCAAGGGGTCAATTCTTCGGTTCGCTTGACACGGATCGCTGACGCGCACCAAGCCGTCCTGGCGCCGACGCAGCGCCGCGCCGGTCTCGCACCAGGTGCGGCTCTTCTGCCAGCTCAGGCCCGCCTCGTGCAGGATCCGGGCGATGGTGAACCGGCTCACCCGCGGCAGGCCATCAGGGGCTTGGCGCAAGGCCTTCTGCAGCAGGCTCAGCGACCAAGTGGCGGTGCCATCCTGCTCCCGCTGCGGCGCTCGCGCCCACTCAGCCAGGATGCGCTGCTGCTCGTGAACCCCGTAGCGGAGGCGCGGCCCGCCGCCATGGTGCGGGCGCACAGCCGCCAGCCCTTCGCGGTTGAAGCGGCTGACCCAGGCCGAGATGGTCTCGTTGTGGCCGCGCCCGACCAGATCGGCGGCGGCGGTGTAACTGGCTCCATCGGCAATCGCCAGCAGGGCGCGAGCCCGGTCGACTTCAGCGGCGGGGGCGCTCGGTGAGCGGCTCAGGCGAGTGAGTTCTTTGCGCTCGGCCGCGGTGAGTGGGCGCAGCGGATCTTTCTGGTGGCGCGACATGGGGCACCTCGCAGCACGAGGATCACCACACCACTATACCAGATCCCACGGCAGACGACCCACTAGCACTCGACGCCCGCGCTATCGCCGCCCGACATGCGGGGATGCTTGGATAGCAAGGTGAAGACGCGATCCACTTTGCTGTCTGGGGTCTTCATGAAGTTGCCGTCCTAGTCGGCCTTGTCGCAGCCGCCCAGCCTTGTTCCGCGAATGACAGGATCTCCGAATCTTCAGCCTCGGCGAACCAGGGATAGACGTTAAAGCTGATATCAAAGACGCGATCCTCGGAACGGGTTCGAGCGCAGATCTTGGGCGTGTCGCGGGCGTTAAACATCGGCATCGGTCCCTTCGATAATCTTGCGGGTTTCCTCGACGCCGAGTTGGCTGATCAGGAATGCAATCTGACCGGGCAGGCCGTCGTTACTGGCGGCGGAGGCTGCCGATACGGCTGCCGCACGAACCGCTTCATCAAGGCTGCTGTCAGAAAGCCCGCGGGATTCGGCCATTGCCATCAGCTCCCATGTGTGCGTAGACATCCTGTGCTCCATTCCTTTGAGCGATTAGACAGGAATTTCAAGAAGCCTCTTAGTCGAGAGGCTCATCGAAGGTGAGTCGATGTTCGTCATGAGTACGCCGAGGGCGCTGATCTCATTGACGAAGCGGCTGACGTCAGCGGTGAGGTTGTCCGACACCAGGGCTAGGTACGGGGCCTCGGCGACGATCACCCGCCACGGGCCACGGTTGACGCGGCATTTCTTCGTGGCCACGTCGACTGCATCGACCAGGTTGATGACGTGAGCGCTCTCGTCATCGATCTCGGGCACATCGCCGGGACGAGCAATGTCGCGGCAGGTATTTGCGAACAAGATACCAAGGTCGCAGACAAGACGCTGACGGACGTAGCAAGCGAAAGGTGTCTGGCAGCCGAAGCCGGGGCGAGGTCCTCGATGCGACCCAAAACAGTGGCGAACTGCTCGAGCTGATCCATGGCGTCTCCTTTTCGGGGTTTGAGAGTGATTGATGGTCGCCCGGATACCTGCCAAAGGTACGGCTGCGAACGGGAGCATTCAAATGGCACATCAATCCCGCCATAAAACAACATGGTCATCCTCGGTGGCTGCTTGGAGAATATCGATAAGCTTTTCCACCATGACTTGATCTCCAACGGCGGATAGCGAACTTCATCGTCAGCCAAGTCGATCCATAATCTCGTCATGAATCGCCTTTGCGGTATATAGAGAGGCATCTAGTTGCAGGTTCCCAAATGCGAGTTGACAAAGAAGGTAGTTGGCACCTGCCGCTTCCACGTGACTGAGAAGAGTTTGTCGCACAGAAGCTGCCGTTCCTGCTACACACAATTCACTTTCGACTGCTGCATCGAAGGTCAGCGGCAGGTTTGGGGGAGTCGGGACGGCATTAAGGTCGTAAAGGTATTTAAAACTCTGCAGCCATTGTTCGTAAGCAGGTGCCGCGAGCGAATAGGCGTGTGTGTCAGAGTTCCCGATCACGACCATACGGAGCAATCCAAGAAATGGCGCTTGATGGTCCGCGTCAGTGCTGTGCCCTCGGTAAGCGCGGAAGGCATCAGTAATTCTTCGAACCGAAGAGCAAGGTCCTACGCAGGCGATATTTGCGCCATTCGCAGCGGCCCAGCCTGCGGTCTCGGGTTGATTGGCGGTAATCCATATCGGCGGATGTGGTCGCTGATGCGGGCCTAGCGTCAAAGGAACGCCGTTCAGCTCAAAATGGTCGCCTTGATAGGACAGTCTGCCGCCTTTCATCGCCTCAATAAGGATATCACTTGCTTCCGCATAACGGCCTGGCGCGTCGTCGACGCCAATCTCGAAGTAACCTAGTTCGATCGGGAGTGAGCCGCGTCCGATACCCAGCTCGAGCCTACCACCGCTCAGTTGGTCCAGCATACAGATCTCTTCAAACGCCCGCAGCGGATGAGAAAGAACAAGCAGCATTACTAACGGGCCGATACGAAGTCGCCGTGTCCGCTGTGCAACACTCGATAGGAAGAGGTTCGGAGATGGACCTCTCCCATGCGGGGTACAGTGGTGCTCTGCGAGATGGTATGCATAGAAACCGAGGTGATCGCACGCCTCTGCTAAGGCCAGACGATCTGCGTACTGTCGGGCGATGTCGCCGCCGTCATCATCCAGATGGTCGAAAATGCCGCAAGTTAACTTTGAAGAATAGTCGTGTCTCACTCAGTTATCCCCATGTTTGCAAGGGAAGTTGACATTGCGCTTGTGCGCGGGCGCAAATGGTTTTTGCGCTCGTCGCATTAAGCGCTTCCGATCTCATTGACCCACGGGCCATTGTTTGGTGTCTGCGGGGCTATTGTGCAATGCTTGTCACGAGCCGGCCGATTTAGTGGGTTGCGATGCAGCGACCTTACTCGGCGGGTGCGTAATCGGTGGTTGCCCGGTTACTGTCTCAGCGAGCCGATGGCCGAGAAGTGCAGCTTTCAGCTGCGCTTGGTCCAACTCACCTTCCCAACGGGCGACCACGAGGGATGCCACTGCGTTACCTACGCAATTCGTCATTGCCCGGCATTCTGACATGAAGCGGTCGATGCCAAGGATCAAAGCCATACCGGCAACGGGAACACTCGGGACTACAGAGAGCGTGGCGGCCAGGGTGATGAAGCCCGCCCCTGTAACGCCTGCTGCACCTTTCGACGAAAGCATCGCAACGAGCAGCAGGAGGACCTGATCGTGAATCGACAGATCCGTATTTGTCGCCTGCGCGATAAACAGGGCCGCCAGCGTCATGTAGATGTTGGTGCCATCCAGATTGAAGGAATATCCAGTCGGGATGACAAGGCCCACCACCGAACGCTTGGCGCCGGCCTTCTCCATTTTCTCCATAAGAGAGGGCAGCGCAGCCTCCGAGGACGACGTTCCGAGGACCAGCAGCAATTCTTCCTTGATGTAGCGGATGAGAGAAAAGATCGAGAAGCCGTTGTAACGGCAGACCGCGCCGAGAACCACGAACACGAAGAGGGAGGCCGTGATATAGAACGTCCCGACCAACATTGCGAGATTGATCAATGTGCCAATGCCATACCTGGCGATTGTGAAGGCCACCGCGCCGAAAGCGCCGATCGGCGCAGCCTTCATCAGGATGCTGACCAGCTTGAAGATTGGGGCGGTAAGTGCCTCGAGAAAGCAAATGACCGGCCTTCCTTTCTCCCCTACCAGCGCGAGCGAGACGCCGAAGAGGATGGAGAAGAACAGCACTTGCAGGATGTCGCCTTCTGCAAATGCGCCGACAATCGTGACCGGGATGATATCCATCAGGAATCCTGTCACGGACTGCTTGTGGACCTGCGCGGCATAGGCATTCACGGCGTGAGAGTCGAGCGAGGTCGGATCGATGTTGAGGCCTGCGCCCGGCTGAATGACATTGGCGGCGACGAGGCCGACGATCAGGGCGAGCGTCGAGAAGGTAAGGAAATAGACCATAGCCTTGCAGATGACCCGGCCGACCTTCTGCAGATCACTCATGCCCGCAATCCCTGTTGCAACTGTCAGAAATATAACGGGCGCGATGATCATCTTGACGAGCTTGATGAAGGCATCGCCTAGCGGTTTCAGGTTTTCACCAATTTCCGGATAGAAATGGCCGAGTGCGACCCCGAGAGCAATTGCGGCAAGCACCTGCACGTAAAGCTGGGCATAAAGGCGCTTTTGGGGCGCAAAGTTTGCGCTTTGGGCTTGTGGCGTCAGCATTTGCTTCTCTCCTTGGCCGGATCGGGGCGGGCTCCTGCTCGCTCTTGGAGCTTCTCCGGACGTCGCTCCTGTCGAATGCTACTGCGACCTTGATCGCAAGAATCATGCCAAACCAAGAACGGGCGAATCGCGCGGATTTCAGGTATCTTGAAACCTTTGTGCAGCAAGCCTGTGCGAATTGCCGCGTTGGCGGTCGTCCCTCTGGCGGGATCCCGCACTAAGATTCGTCAATGATCAGTCTGGAGAATGCGGTAGCAGAAGACGACGTCGACAAAGGCACCTTCCAGCAAACGCCATGGACCTTCCGGGGCAGATCGGCCAATGGCCGATCTTTCTGGCTTGCGGTCTTGCTTGCACTTCTTGGTGCGGCACTCTCGTTTGTCGTCCTTGCAAAGGGCCGCATCGCCAGCACCAGAGCGGAGTACGCCCTACGGGACCGTGCTCTTGCCGCGCTCCCACTCGCAGCCGACGCTTTGGAAGGAAACGTCGAGAAGCAGAAACTGATTCCGCTGATCTTGGCACGCGATGGTGCGGTTCAGGAGATGTTTCGCAGCCCGGACCATGCCAAGGATTCTGGGCTCGACGACAAGCTTTGTGGTATTGCCCGGGACGCCATGGCTTCCGTGGTCTATGTCATCAACACAGGGGGCATAGCGGTCGCCGCGAGCAACGCCGGCGAGCGGACCAGATTTGTCGGTAATGACTACCGTTTCCGCCACTACTTCACCGAGGCGATAGCGAAGGGCAGGGCCACGCAGTATGCGCTTGGCGCGGCTTTCAATTACCCATAGATTTGTGCTCCAATCCTAGCGCCGAGTTCGATATCCATCAGGCGCGAGAGCCCTCTCCACATGACGGTGTTTCCTGGCGGAGGATCATGGCCACGGGCGAGATAGCCCATGCAGGCGATCTTGGTTAAGTAGTAGGAGAGCGTCTTGCTCCGCAGCAACACCTGACCCTTGTCTCGCACCAACTCGTCGAGCAGGCCCGTCAAGGCCAGATGTGGCGACACGTCCGGAACGACACGATTGAGCATCGCCAGCCAGAAGATCCGCCAGCTCACGATGCAGTAGATGCTGAGCAGGTTCACCAGCCACTCAGCCGTTCTGAGCTTGCTTTCCTCCGCCCGGCACCCGGATTTGAGGATCTTGTGGAACAGCTCGACCTTCCAGCGCAGGGCGTACCAGTCGAGAATCTGGATCGCGTCGGCGCGGGATTGTACCGGCAGATCTGTGATCAACTTCCAGTCGATCTGCGCCCGATCGCGCGGCTTATCACGTTCCTGCGCGTGGATGACCGTCAGGGTGAGAGCCGGATAGCGCTTCCGCTTGCCGATCGGGAGCAGGACGTGGATCCGGCGGTATTTGAGCTCCACGGTCGCAAGGCTCACATGGCCTTTTGGGCCGCGAACCTCAACCTGCTGCAGCCCTTTGACCCTCACCTCCTGCATCTCGTCCGCGATGGTGTGCTGGCCATCGCCCGCCGGCCGATCCACACAGGTCCGGACCAGAAAGTGCGTGCCCAGAGCGCGAGCCGTGCAGAAGAATTCGTAGATGTCGTTCTCGCGGTCGCCGATATGGATGCAGCGCTCCGGTGGACTTGCTCCGAAAAGGATACTGCTGGCGAATTGATCATGCTGGGATGGGAGCCATCATGAGCTTGGTAAAGGCGGATTGCCGGGTT
The DNA here is from genome assembly GCF_044784385.1 of Microvirga sp. RSM25. Lineage (NCBI taxonomy): Bacteria > Pseudomonadati > Pseudomonadota > Alphaproteobacteria > Hyphomicrobiales > Methylobacteriaceae > Microvirga > Microvirga sp. RSM25. The sequence goes on from NZ_CP173040.1 coordinate 857,026, forward strand.
CGTGCGAGCGGCGTGCCCGCAAACCAAGCCCCGAGTCGGATGAGGTTCATGGCGGCCGCCGTCAGCACGTGTTGAAGGTGCGTTTTGGCGAGACCGATATAGCGCGAGCGCCGCAGATGCATGACCCGGACGCCTGCCGAAATCGTTCCCTCGATGCCAGCGCGCCGTCGATACTCTTTTGAGAAGGCAAGCTGCCCCTCGCGCTGGCGAGCCGCCTCCAGCGTCTCGTGTTCCTCGCGTGGTCGTAGCGTGAGCAGTCGCCGCCCGCTTCGGGTACACTGTGTCTTCAGGGGACAAGGTCGACAATCTGTTGTCGAGAAACGAACCTTGAAGGCGGTCCGTCCCTGATGGTCGTCGGGACTCCAGCTCTTGCTCTGATGCCCGGCCGGGCAGGTCGCCACTTCCCGCTCCCAATCGAGGCGGAAGTCCTGCACCGTGAAGCCCTCGCCTGAACGGGCCTGCCATTGATCATCCTTGGGAGCCGGGCCTAACAGCGCGACACCCTTCCTCCGGCTGGCGACAAGCTGGTCGGCCGCAACATAACCGGCATCGGCCAGATGAGTACCGGGCAGCAGGCCCTTGGCTTCGAGCGCTGCATGGATGTCTTCGAGCGCGTCGCGATCAACGACAGGTGCCGGCGTAGTCTCCACATGCGTGATCAGGTGTGGTCCGCCCTCATCGCACGTCTCGGTCAGATGCACCTTGTAGCCGATCCAGATCGTGGACTGCTTCCTGGCGTAGTGCACCTCCGGATCGTAGGGCGAGGCGAGCATCAACAGCGAGGGTGGAAATCCCTCCTGTTCGGTCCGCCATCGCACCAGGGGAGTGGCCTTAGATCCGGCGGCCGGGACATCGCCAATGATGGAGAAATTCTGGAGCCAGGCCTGCCGCAGCAACTCAACGGCCGGGATCTGACGCAGCCATATCGGAGCGCCAGGAGCCATGATGGCCGCAAGCAACTGATGACCATCGCGGCCGATCTGCTCGGCATGAGCACGCCGCTTCGTCTCGCCTTGCGGCACGTCATGATCGCCAGCCCGCCGGTCATATCGCTCCAGCCAAGCAGGATCCGCCTCAGCGCGCAGCCACTCGGGGGCCGCTATCGCCAAGGCATTCAGGGCCGCGCGCAGGGTTTCGGTCACGCATTCGAGACGGTTCAGGGAACGGACGGTTCCGAGCACATGGGTCGAGTCGGTGCGCTGCCGGCCCCGGGCACTGAGCAGCTTCAGGTCACGGCACAGCGCCAACAGCGTGTCGAGCAGATGCTCCTCCGCGCCGCCGGCCACGAGACGGCCGCGGAACTCGCTCAGAACCGAAGCGTCGAAGCCAGGGTCGGTCAGCTCCAGGCCGAGCAGATACTTCCAGTCGATGCGACCGCGGACCGCATCGGCCGCGCGCCGGTCGGGCAGGTTCTCGGCGAACTGGAGCAGGGTCACCAGCGCCAGCCGCCACGGGCATTCCGCCGGTTGCCCGCAAGGGGCGAAGAGGGGTGCGAACTGGGCGTCGGTAAAAATCGTCCCGAGGTGGTCACGCAAGCGCAGATAGGGATTGCCACGGGGAAAGGCCGCACGGGCAACGGTTGCGGTTGACGCTGGGACATTCCCACTCAAAGTCGGGCGGAGCGACATGAGAACCCTCCAGGTCTGAACCCAAGCCCCCTACAGCCTGAACGCCGAGCCTGCCTCAATCGCTCCACCCCGTTCGCCAGCAGTATCTTAAGCGAAGCAAGACCAGGAAGCGCTTGCGCGCAAGAATGCCGAACTCGAGTACCGCGTCAACCTGAGTACGGCGAATCTCCGTCGCAAGAACGAAGTGCTCGCTGACGAGATCGCCGAACGCGAGAATGCCGAGGCCAGGGCCCATCGCCTGCGCGATGAACTCGCGTAGGCGAACCGGCTGATTATTCTTGGGCAGAACGCGGCCAGGGTCGTCCATGAGATCAACCACGATGCGGATTAGGGCAAAGAAGCGTGGCAATCGGCACAAGCGTGCTCTAACTCTTCCGAGCGCTGGCGCCAACACATCATCGCGGTCCTTCCACGATGCGAAAGTTCACGAAGCTTTCGAAGCGTCGCGATCCTTTCGATAATCGGCCGATTTTATCCCGTGACGTTTCAGCTTATCGTAAAAGGTCTTGCGGGGCATTCTAAGCGATTCTATTACTTGTTGGACATCGCCGCAATGTTCCTGCAAGGCTTCGTGAATTACAGTTGCTTCATAACGGCGCACCTTTTCAGCAAGGCTTATGCTGGGTGAAGCCCAGCATTTTTGAGTCGAAGCAACCGAAGTTTCCAATACCGGTTCGAGCCCTAGGGCGACGCGGTCGGCAAAATGAATGAGTTCGCGAACATTGCCGGGCCACTTGTGGCTCATGAGATGGTTGCGCACGGCCGCGGTCAATTCCTGCACCGGCTGGTCAAAGCGTTTGGATGCCCGCTCCAGAAAATGGCCGAAAAGTACCGGAATGTCTTCGTGGCGCTCGCGAAGGGGGGGATGCGTAGCGTCACTACGTTCAGTCGGAAATAGAGGTCTTCCCGGAAATCCCTGCGGATCGTTGGATCACCGAGATCGACCTTCGTCGCAGCGACGACACGAAGGTCGATGCTTCTGGTTTCGTTGGTGCCGAGCGGCGTGATCTGCCGGGTTTCGAGCACCCTCAGCAGCTTCACCTGAAGCGGGGGCGGCATAGACTCGATTTCGTCGAGGAAGAGCGTCCCACCGTTCGAATGCTCAATCCGCCCGATCCGGCGCCTCTGCGCTCCCGAGAAGGCGCCTGCCTCATGTCCGAAAAGCTCGCTCTCGATGAGGCTTTCCGGTAGCGCACCGCAATTCAGTGCAACGAAGGGCTTCGTGCGCCGCTTGCTCCACTGGTGCAGCAGCTCAGCGACTACCTCCTTGCCGGTGCCAGTTTCGCCTTCCACGAGGACGTCCACATTAGTATCGGCGATTTGGCGGAGCGTTTTGCGCAGCCGCATCATGGCTGGCGCCTCGCCGATGAGCGGCAAATCGCCAGCGGAACGAGTGACCGTGTCCTTTAAACGTCTATTTTCCAGAGCCAAGCGCCGTTTCCCCGAAGCACGATGCAGCGTCTCCAGAAGCCGCTCCGTCGCATATGGCTTTGGGATGAAATCGTAGGCACCGCCCTGGATGGCGGCGACGGCCAACTCGACGTCACCATGCCCGGTGATGAGGACGACTGGAATATCTGGGTCGATCGCCTTTACTCGCTCGAAGAGCTGGAGTCCGTCCATTCCAGGCATGCGAATGTTGCTCACGACGGGACCCTCGAAATCCTTATCAATCCTGGAGAGCGCGGTCTCGGCCGAGCGGAAGAGGATCGGACAGAAGCGGGCAAGCTCCAGCATCTGCTTAGTTGCCCGTAGCAGATCTTCGTCATTATCCACAAATATAACCGGTCGTTCTTCAGCACTCATGCTGCACGTCTCAGCTCGATAGTGAAGGAAGACCCTTTCTCATGGATCATATCGAGCCGCAATGACCCGCCGAGCTCCCATGAGATATCTTCTGAGATAATCAGGCTAAGACCGAGGCCTTTTTCCTTATTGGTGGTAAACGGCATGAAAAGGTTCCGGCGAATTTCGGGGGCAAGGCGGGGACCGTTATCTCGAACGGAAATGGCGACCATTTCTCCCATCTCGGCAAGCGCGATTTCGACCCGAGATTCCGGGTGGTCCTTCGAGGCGTCGAGTGCATTCTGAAAAAGGGTTGACGAGAATCTGCTCCAATCGGATGCGGCTTGCCACTACAGTTGGAGACGAGTGGCTCCGTTTTCGTTCGATCATCACCCCGGAATCACAAATTCGGCCCGAAAGGAGCGACAGAGCACCATTGATCGCCTCTTCAGCTGGGATCGGCCCCATCGATCCGGTTGCGCGGAGGGAGAAGGAATGTAGTGTTGCTGCAATTGGCCCGATCCTTCCGGTCATGGCGATGATCGAGCTCAAATTCCCAGCAGTGTCTTGTGTCCGGTCGCTCTGAAGAAGGCGCACAGCACTTTCAGCATAGGTTCGGATCGCTGCTACAGGCGCTGCGATGTCGAAGGGAAGATTGCCTTCCGTCGCAAGATCACGCGGAGTGGCAATCATGCTGAGGTAGTATTGGAGCGCCTGAGGTGTTCAATGGGTTCACACGAGGAGGCCATGAGCGACGCCTGGTGCAATAACACCTCGCGCATCCAGATGCTTGCTGGATCAGTATTGTGAAAGGCAGGCCATTGGACGGCTTCGGTAAAAGGGGGAAGTGGCAAAGGAGATTCGACGATCCGTAGGGGCATCGTCTTTGCGAAATGCTTGGCCAGGCGCAACGGGATCGTCGCTATACGGTCGGTGCCTGATAGCACGGGCGGGATCATGGTGAAGGCGTCTACGATGATCTCGAGCCGTCTCTTGAAACCGTGCTCGAGCAAAAACCAATCCTCAACAGAGGGCCTTCGCGTCCGTCCGAACTTGACCGCAACGTGCCCCATTGACATGTATTTCTCGAATGTAAGCTGCCGTGGGAGCTGCTTGTTCATGCCGCAGCCTACACATACGAGTGTCTCGTCGAACAGTGCCTCTCTCGGATGCATGTCCGACATAAACAATTCGGGAAGGATTAGAAAGTCAATGTCACCGCGCCGGAGAAGTTCATCGGGGTCGTCGTCGAGTGGCAACAATTCGAGGCTGACGGCGGGAGCTTGCTGGGCAATGCGCTCTACGACTTTTCTGAAAAATACGAGTGTCATGAAGTCGGAAAGGATGATCCGGAAGCGGCGATCCGATTGGGCTGGGTTGAACCGGTCACAGGACATAATGGAGAGCTGGATATGCAGCAGAGTCTCGCGGACTGCGGACGCGAGCCCTTCCGCACGCGGTGTGAGGACAAGTTCGCGCCCTACCATGGTGAATAGCTCATCACAGAAATAAGCCCGTAACCGGCCGACGGCCGCGCTCATGGCCGGCTGGCTCAGGTTGATGCTGCGTGCCGCCGCCGTGAGGTTACGCTTGGTCATCAGAGCGTCGAGCGCGACGAGGAGATTTAGATCAAGGCCCTTGAAACGCATGTTTTCCCTGGATTCATAGCGTGGATGGGTGCCATCGAAACGATCGTTTTTTCCACTCTTGCGGAACGATTCGATGCGTCCCTCTAGATACGGTAGGAGGGAGGAGGCTTTTGCCGGCGCTCTCAGGTTCGGTAGTGGCTGTTCTGGAGAAAAGTTGCAGCTCCCCGACCATATCGAACGCGGCGAGCTCCTTCGAAAGACCTATGGTCGACGCCATTGTCGACGCAGAGACTACTTCTTCGGTCCAAGTCCCATACTGCGCGCGGCTATAGCGCACCGAGGCCGGCGAGCAGGCCATCCCGATGGCCCCGTCCGCCGCAAGTATTTCACGTTGCACTCGGACGGACCCGCGCACGGGATAGGTCATCGTGTGATTGCCTACCGCAGGCATTTCTGCGATTAGTCGACGGACTAGCTCGAGGTTCTTTGCGGCGTAGGCATCGATGACGAAGAAGGTCGCTGGCGCACGGTGTTTCGCCAGCATATCGAGGATCTGCGGTGTGAAGATCGGATTGGGGTCGTCATCGAAAGTTAAATGAACGCTGCGACTGCCGGTACCATCAGCGCACTCACAGGACATCTTGGATATGTAATTGAGGTGTTTCATAGCTCCGATCCGTTCCGATCTATGATCGTACCTGTCGGCCAATCGCTCATCGGTCGCAAAATCGGTAAAACTACAACGAGTACGTCCTCCACGTGCGTGGGCGGCAGGTCGAGATACACATCTGGCTGGGTGGAGCGCACGCGAACCCCCGGCACGATCGTCGCGAGAGCCGGCCGCCCGAGCAACCTTGCGATGTGGTTCTGGAGCGCGGGCCGAACTGTGCCGAAAGCGAATGGAACGCCAAGCACTTGCAGCACTGGATACATGACGCGAATTGAGTGGCTGACTCCGAGCCCCTCGAGATCCGCGCGTACCCCGTACAGTCCCAGTTCAGCTACCAGCAGATCGACTCCGCCAACTTTGATGAAACGGCGCAGTAAACCCAAATGAGCAGCGACACCACGTGCATCGTAGCCGATTGCACGAAGCTCAGGCCTCGCTCTGGCCCAACTTCGATTGCCTTCGAATAGCTGCCCATTAAAGGCGCCGGTCGGTTCATAGGTCTTTCGAAAGAAGTCGGCGAGTTCGAGATGGTCGGCCAGCTGCAACTCATTCTCCCAGCACAGCCTCCACTGCAGTTGAGAGCGCCTTGAGAGAACTCCCCTAGCGCTTGATGTCGCGATATTCATCGGGGCCTCCTCCGCGCCGGCCGGCATTTGGGAGTAGATTTGATGTACGAGAGCAGCTCGCTGCCGCTGAATGGCATGCTCAGGTAGTAGGACACGCCGGCTCGCAGCACCCGCGCCCGGTGGCCGTCGCCGTGTCGGCCGGTGAGCAGAATCGTGGGATCGGCCTTTCGGGATGCGACCCGATGCTCGTGTAGATCGAGCCCCGTCACCCCGGGCACCTGTAGTTCGCAATCGAGCAGGATGCGGTCCGAACGCGGCTGGGTTCCAGGAACCCGTCTGCAGTCTGATACAGTTCTGGGATGAAGGCCGCCGAGAAAAGCATGTCCATCAACGCCTCACGGACCGATTGATTGTGGCCCACGATCAAGATTACATCGAGTGCATGTGCCATTCGTACGAGGTCTACCATTGGCCTTCCCTGCACCTTCTGCTCGATTTCATTGCGATGGATATAAGGCCATTTGGCCGTATCCGGGAGCATCTGGCGCCTGCGATCGGCGACCTGCCAATCTTCACGAAGCTAAGGCAAAGTCGAAGGTTGACTCAATTATACGGGGGTAATCGGCCGATATAAAAAGGGGTGAGAAAGCTATACGAAGGTTTATAGTTAGCAAGCGCCTAGGCCCTTTAGGCTACCTTGTCGTATCAAGCTGGCGCGATGCAGTTTGGGCAGACCGGAGAAAGTGGTCGTATTAGACATGTGCCTCTGATGATGATTGGCGTCTCGCTGAGAATTCTTCACAGAGGCAGAGCAAAGATCGATAGTCATCCTGATACCCGAGTTCTATTCCCCTAAGCTGACGGTTGCTATCCGTCATTCGGTGGAACTGGTAAAATCCATTGTTTAAATGGCACCCATCCACGCTGTGGATACGGTGCCAAAATTGACCGAGAAAATGAAGGCGGGCGGATGAGCGTCGCGGCAGCCATAGCCACCATCCTGGATTAGCGGTTGGAGGCGCGGCATCCATTCACTGTGCGGCCCGATTACGACACGGTGGCACAACACGTAGTCGTCCGGAAGATATTGTTCCGGCTTGAGTCACGCCCGTTGAGGCGATAGACCATAGCCCACCAGCATCGGGACGAGAACACACAATAGTGCCGCCAACCAGCGCAGCAAGAGTGAGAGTTTGTAGCCGATGGCGATCAGGAGGACGTTGATGCGGTCGCCGTCACGTCCGTTCGAATGACTGTGCCACGTGCGGTGCTCGGCTTTCAGATACCCGACCACCGGCTCGCTCGCCGCTTCATCCCGCGCCTCAGGGCTGTCGTGCGCCGCACCTGGCCCGAGATCCAGACCCCGAGATCCAGACCTGGAAAAGGTTTGGGTGATCGTGGCCGTGATAACCCTTTATCGACATGCGTGCGCTTGACTTCAACCCTGGTCATTGCGGCGATATCGGTTGCCAGCGTGTGACCGTCATACGGATTGCCGTGCAAGGCTCGGGCCTGCGGCACGAGCTGGCCGCCCTTAGGCTTTGTGGCCGGAGTGACGACGCTCCCCTTGCACCCAAACTCATACGGCGTGCGGGCTTTGCCATCGCCGATACACTCCACCTTGGGTGCATGCAGGGCGTTGGTCTTGCTCCGGTTTTGGTACTACTGGCGAACGGGTTGGAGCCCTTGAGGCGAGGTCAGCGTTCTGGGTTTGTGGGAATTGTCACAATCCTGGAAGGTTCCATGTCGCTCCGCCCGACTTTGAGTGGGGATGTCCCAGCTTCGACCGCAAGCGTTGCTCGCGCGGCCTTTCTCCATGGTAATCCCTATCTGTGCCTGCGCGACCGGCTCGGAACGATCTTCACCGACGCCCAGTTCGCCGAGAACCTGCCCGACCGGCGGGCGGCCGATGCTGTCCGCAGCCGCGTCGACTGGAAGTATCTGCTGGGTTTGGAACTGACCGATCCTGGCCTCGACGCTTCGGTTCTTGTGGAGACAACGCCGGCGCCCGTCGTTGATCGCGACGCTCCCGAAGACATCCATGCAGCGCTCGAAGCCAAGGGCCTGCTGCCCGGTACTCATCTGGCCGATGCCGGTTATGTTGCGGCCGACCAGCTTGTCGCCAGCCGGAGGAAGGGTGTCGCGCTGTTAGGCCCGGCTCCCAAGGACTACCAGTGGCAGGCCCGTTCAGGCGAGGGCTTCACGGTGCAGGACTTCCGCCTCGATTGGGAGCGGGAAGTGGCGACCTGCCCGGCCGGGCATCAGAGCAAGAGCTGGAGTCCCGACGACCATCAGGGACGGACCGCCTTCAAGGTTCGTTTCTCGACAACAGATTGTCGACCTTGTCCCCTGAAGACACAGTGTACCCGAAGCGGGCGGCGACTGCTCACGCTACGACCACGCGAGGAACACGAGACGCTGGAGGCGGCTCGCCAGCGCGAGGGGCAGCTTGCCTTCTCAAAAGAGTATCGACGGCGCGCTGGCATCGAGGGAACGATTTCGGCAGGCGTCCGGGTCATGCATCTGCGGCGCTCCCGCTATATCGGTCTCGCCAAAACGCACCTTCAACACGTGCTGACGGCGGCCGCCATGAACCTCATCCGACTCGGGGCTTGGTTTGCGGGCACGCCGCTCGCACGAACCCGGCAATCCGCCTTTACCAAGCTCATGATGGCTCCCATCCCAGCATGATGAATTCCTAAGAAACAACTACTGCGGTTGAGGCGGGCTCTGCCTTTTCCAGGACATAGCCGAGTGACTTGGCGCGGCGGCGGAGATTGCTCAGCACCCGCTGCCGGTAGCGTTCCTCGTAGTAGGACGCCCCGGGATCGGCATAGGTCATGCCGTGGCTCAGCGTGTTGTAGACCAGCACCGCGATCTTGCGCGCCGTCGCGGTAATCGCCTTGGCCTTGCCCACCCGCGCGGCGAGCCGCCGGTAGAAGGCGCCCAGCGCCGTCTGGGTGCGCCCGACCGCGCCCGCGGCCAGCCGCAACAGCGCCGCGACCCGGCTGCCGGAGCGGCGCGTGCGGCTCGACAGCACCTTGCCCCCGGAGATCTTGTTGTGCGGCGCGAGGCCGAGCCAGGAGGTGAAGTGCTGGGCGCTCGGCCAGGCCGCGAGATCCGTGCCGCACTCGCTGACCAGCTTGAGCGCCAGGTCGGGTCCAATCCCATCGATCTGGGTCAGGTCGACCCCGAGGATCGCATGCAGGGCCGCGCGCACCGGTACGGCCGGCTCATTGGCCTGCGGCTGCGCGCGACGGGGCAGCGGCAGCGCCGCCGCCGGAGGCGGGTTCTGGGCTTGCAGGCGCTCCAGTACGGCCGCAATGCGCTCGTCGCAGGCGGCCACCTTGGTCTGGTAGATCTCATACAGCTCCAGCGCCTGGGCCAGGGCGAAGACGTGCTCCTCCCGATCGTTGCCGACCAGCGCGGCGCGCAGAGTCGCAAGCGGGGTCTTGCAGCGCCCGTCGCGCAAGGCGGCCAGGCGGTCGGGATCGCGCTCGCCGGCGACAAGGGCCCGGATGATGCGCAGCCCCGTCTGGCCGGTGATGTCGGCCACGGCGTGCTGGAGCTGCAGGTTCATCTGGGTCAGCGCCTTCTGCATGGGCTGGATGTGGGCGGCGGCAGCTTCCAGGAGGCGCTCGCGCTGGCGCAGATAAGAGCGCAGCGTGGCGATCTCGCCTTGCGGGTGGAAGCTGGCCCGCAGAAGCCCGTACTCATGCAGACGCTGCAGCCACTGGGCGTCGCACACGTCCGTCTTGCGGCCCGGCACCTGCTTGACCTCGCGGGCATTGACCACCACCACGGCAAAGCCGCGCTGGGTGAGGATCTCGTAGAGCGGGATCCAGGAGACCCCGGTCGACTCCAGGGCCACCGTGGCGACCCTGCATTGCTCAAACCAGTCGGCGAGGCGCTGCAGGTCGCCCGTGAATGTGCCGAAGGTGCGCACCGGCTCGGGATCACAGCGGAGCAAGACGGCCGCCACATGCATCCGGGCGCCGATATCAACGGCGGCCGCATGGGGGTGGACCGGGGCGAGATCCCGCTGCAGGCGGGATGGCGACTTGCGCGTCATGGCAGGCTCCTCCTCGAGACATCAACGGAGGGCGGGGCTGTGCGAGATCATCACATTCCTAACCGGGATCGCCTGGGCGTCACCACTCTCAAGTGCGCAGCAGCCCGTGGACCATGTTCGCCATCGGGGTTGGGACCACCACATTCACATCGGCCGCTCCCCTCCACGGTCGATCATAGGGCGCCCTGTTTCTCCCGCCACAGGCGGATTGAAAATCCGCGCCCGTTCGCCAGCAGTATCTTTCGCGATGCAAGTCCACTAGGTCGATCTTGCCCGTGTCGGCGAGCACGCTCCAGCGGCCATAGCCGTTGCGGGTATTGCCGGCCTCGCCGTCCTGATCGAGATACTGGTCCATCTCCGCGAGAGCCTTCTTCAGCTCGTCAAGAAGGCCGTCCTTTGCGAACACAGATCGGGCGTCAACGCCAGCCAACAGCTGATCGAGCAGATGGTCAGGTATCCGGGGATTCCTGGCGGCGTGCCATGCGATGTCTCCCTCATGATCATCGTAATGGCCCCACACGAAATTCCCGATAGTTCCGAGGCACACATGAGAGATGAGGAACGCCCGTCACCCTATGTCTGATCGTCTCTAAGCCGCAATGCTTTGGTCGCTTTTCAGATCTTCGTCCGGGGGCATGGTTGCCTGCTGAATGAGGGTCAAGCGCCGTGCCGGTTCATATGCTCAGCGTTCCAAGCGGCACGCGCGCGACATAACCCTCCGCTCCCAGCCTGCTCGTTCAAGAGCTGGCATATCCTGCTCACTCTCTGGGTATCCAAGACAGAAGTATCCAACAAAGGTCAAGGCTTCCGGCACGTCTAAGGCCGCAACAACTTCCTTTGGATCGAGAATTGACAGCCATCCAAGGCCCACACCTTCAGCCCGGGCGAGGAGCCAGAGTGTGTAGACGGCCATCACCGTCGAGTACTCGATCGTCGCAGGCATGGTGCGCCGGCCCAAGCCATGCCCCTGTGCCGTCGAGCCATCCGCGAATACGGCGATGTGACAGGGTGCTTCGTCGAGTCCTGCCAATTTCAATCGGGCGTACTGTCCCGCGCGTTCTGGCGGCTGAGCCGCCAGGGCCTCGGCATTGCAACGTTCAAAATTGGCCCGGATTCTGGCCCGGCGCTCGAAACTGTTCACAGTGACAAACCGCCATGGCTGGCTGAGCCCGACGGATGGGGCAAGACACGCAAGATCGAGCAGATGCTCGATCAAGCCTTCCGGCAAAGGGTCAGGCCGGAAGCGCCGCACGTCGCGCCGCCAGATGAGCAGATCCTTGAGTTTTGCCCTGAACGACGCATCAAACGATGGAACCCTGCGCGGCGCACTAGGATCGCAGAGGTCAACCAAGCTTGCCTCCGCCACAATCTCCACCCATGATCGCGCTCCCAACCCGTCAGCTCCGCACCTCGGTGTAACGCTGCCACCCGGCTGACCGCAGCTGACAGGCATCACATTCACCACAGCCAAAACCCCAGGCGTGCCGGGTGCGACGATCCCCGTTGTAGCAGGTGTGCGTCTCCTGCACGATCATATCGACAAGCGAGGTCCCGCCCAAGGTCTCGGCCAAGGCCCAGGTTCCAGCCTTGTCGGTCCACATCAGCGGCGTCTCGAGCACCAGCCGCGCATTCATGCCGAGGTTGAGCGCGGCCTGGAGCGCCTTGATCGTGTCGTCGCGGCAATCGGGATAACCGCTGAAGTCCGTCTCGCAGACGCCCGTCACCACGTGCTTGAGGCCGCGTTGGAAAGCGACGATCGCTGCAAAGCTGAGAAACACCAGATTGCGCCCGGGCACGAAGGTCGCCGGCAGCCCATCCGTGCGGCTGCTGGCCACCGGCAGGTCCGCCGTCAGCGCGCTCACACTCACCTCGCCCAGCACGTCGAGCGGGATCACCCGGTCCGGTCCGAGGCGGCTGGCCCAGAGCGGTGACAGACTGGCAAGCGCCTGCGGGATTGGCTCCCGGCACTCCATTTCGACGGCGTGGCGCTGACCATACGAGAATCCGATCGTCTCAACCCGCTCGTAGCGCGACAGCGCCCAAGCCAGACAGGTGGTCGAGTCCTGCCCGCCCGAGAAGACCACGAGAGCGGAGGAATCAGCGGCGTTCATGGTTGACCGGCGCGGAGTAGGTGCAGGTTTCGCCGCAGCTACCGCGGTAGACCGTCACCCTGGCGATCGGCCCGACATGTTTGACCCCATCGAAGATGAACCGGGTGATGTTCTCCAAGGTTGGCCGCTCCAGGCCCTCGATGCGGTTGAGGAACTTGTGATCGAGCGTCCGGCGCATCTCTGCAAGCTTGCATTCCAGCAGGCCAAGATCAATCAGCATGCCCGTTTCGGGATCGGGCAGCCCGCGCACGGCGACCTCTGCCCGGAAGGAATGGCCATGGATCTCCTCGCTCGCTGGCCCGAGCGTGGTGCCAGTCAGTGTATGGGCGGCTTCGAAGTTAAACGACTTAGTGAGTTCCCACATCAGCGGATCCCTGAATACTTATGGGTTTGGAGGCTCAGCCGCCATTGTGGCTGAGCCAGGCAATACTCGACCGCCCGCGCCGTGTTCGCGACCTGATCCGGCCCGTCCATCGGCTGAAGCGAGAACCGCTCGAATGGCAAGGAGGCAAACCGCTCAGGCGGCGCATCCTCCTGCGGATAGACGAGTTTCAGCTCGTGGCCGGCACGGATCCTGAGCGCGGTGCTGCCCTTTGGGCTGACGCAGGTCCAATCGAGGCCCGGCGGCGGCTCCACCGTGCCGTTCGTCTCGACCGCAATCGAGAAGGAGCGGCGGTGCAGCTCATCGATGAGAGCGGCATCGACCTGGAGCAGCGGCTCACCTCCCGTCAGCACGACGAGCCGGTGATCGGTCCCGGGTCCCCAAAGCTCCTCAATGCGGTGGCACAGGTCGGCGGCGGTGCCATAGCGTCCGCCGAAGGTGCCATCGGTGCCCACGAAGTCCGTGTCGCAGAACCGGCATGCCGCCGCGGCCCGGTCACTCTCCCGTCCTGACCAGAGGTTGCAGCCGGCGAAGCGGCAAAAGACGGCGGTTCGGCCAGCCTGGGCACCTTCGCCTTGAAGCGTCAGGAAGATCTCTTTGACTGCATAAGTCATTCTGGTCTCGTTGGTGAGCCTGTGCCTGACAGGTGGCTGCTGGTCAGCGCCGATCCAGTCAGGAGGCGCCCGACGGCGGAGATGTCGACGATGGCGTGCGGTATGTCGAGGCGCGTGGCAAAGGCGCGTACGGCGTCCAATTCTTTCGTGTGGCGCTGACCGTAATCGAAGGACACAAGGCGCGTGAGGGTTTGCTCACCGGCAACCTTGTGCACGAGCGTAACGGAGGCCAATCCGCCGGAACAGATGACGAGGGATTTCACCAGGGCTCCTTGTTTTGACCGGGTAGGCTCCGACCGGTTCGGCTGACGGGCCGACGAATGTGCGGCAGACGGCGAGGGGCATTGTTGATGCGCTCACCCGTCAGCGCATCAAGGACTACATCGGAGTGGGTGTCAACACAGTCGCTATGGCACAGGACAGTGATTGCAACTCTCATCCCGAGGTCGGCACCGGTACCAGTGCCCTCTACGGAATCTGTACCGCCAGGGCGGGTGACCGAGTTCGCGCCCGCCTGCCCGGCCGGATGCCATGACAGCTGTGGGGCATTCACGGTGTCATAGACTTGGTGTTCGATTCAAGTTCTTGTTCGAAGGTTGCCTTTGTCTTCTTCCAGTCGTAACAGGCATCGCCCGGTCCGGCGATGCCGAGCACGGAAAGCTGCGGCACTTCGTTGGCGACCGCCATCACCTTGCGCAGCGCCTGCTCGGGCGTCAGCTTTTCCGAGACAGCCCCAGGTCGGCTTTCGTTGGCGCAGTCATATTTGCGATTGCAATAGTTACACTGGATGTTGCAGGCTGGGGCGACCGCGACGTGCATGCGCGCAAAATAGTGGTGCGCTTCCTCTGAAAAGCAGGGGTGATCCTTGATCTTCTCCCAGATAGCCGAGTCCATGTCGTCCGGCTTTGCGGACGAGCCGCAGGATGAAGACGCGCAGCCACCGGATTTCGCGGTCGCCAGCAACTGGTCGAAGGATTTCGTGCTGGTCAGGCTCTCGAGCGAAATCATCGGTTCGGACATCGAGCGGCTCCATTGCTGGGTGAGCGTCGCAGTTCAAAACGCAAGAGCGATGCCACCCCTAAAAAACGGTTCAATTCAATGTGTTGGCTTTTCGTGTCCGATTCTGTCGGGTTGCTCCGACACAATTTTGTCAGGCTTCCGACAATGGTCAAACGAACTGCGTCGCGAGAGGCGACGCGTCTCAGGCACACAGAGCGCGACGAGGGGCAGCTCCAGCCTGACGTTTGATGTCCTCAGGACGTTTAGAATTTTCTCAGCTTGATACCATGGCGGCGCAGAGCATAGCCGACCTGCCGCGGCGTGAGGCCCAGGATACGAGCCGCCTTGGCCTGAACCCAGCCGGCTGTCTCCATCGCGTCGATCAGCCGGTGGCGTTCCGTCAGACGCGGGCCCATTGCGCGCCAAGCGGGTTCGTTCGGATCGCCGACCTTGGCGGGCGATGCCGTGCCTTCCGAGGCGCCGATGCGCCTGGCCGGCGGCGGCGATCCAACCGGCATCATGTTGCCCCGGGCGAGCTCGCCGGTGGCATTGCCGCCATGCGAACGGTTGGCGCCTTTCCAGAGGAGAGAAGAAAGGCACTGGCTGTTCTTGCAGGCGAAATCCGACGGAGCGATCATTCTTGAACGCGCAAGTGTAGCCGTCCTTCGCACGCAGTTTTCCAGCTCACGGACGTTACCAGGGAAGTCGCATTGCGAGAGCACATCAAGCGCCGACGGCGCAAAGGTGAACTGGCGCTCGTTCTCCCTGTTGAACCGGTCGAGGAAGGCTTTCGCAAGGCGTGGAATATCGCCAGGTCGTTCTCTGAGCGGGGGCAGGATAATTGGCACCACACTGATGCGATAATAGAGGTCGGCCCTGAACTCCCCGTTCAGGACAGCCGTCTCGAGGTCCTTGTTGGTGGCGCATACGAGCCGGACGTCGACTTTTAGCGTCCTGGTGCCGCCGACGCGCTCCAGTTCGCCTTCCTGCAAGACGCGCAACAGCTTGGCTTGAAAGCTTGGCGAAATCTCGCCGATTTCATCAAGGAGCAGGGTTCCGCCATTCGCCAATTCGAATCTGCCAGCGCGCTGCGCGATTGCCCCGGTGAAGGCGCCCTTTTCATGCCCAAACAGCTCTGACTCGAGAACGCTTTCAGGCAGTGCGGCGCAGTTCAATTTGACGAACGGCTTCTTGCTCCGGGGTGAAAGCTTATGGATGGCCTGTGCAAAGACTTCCTTGCCGGTGCCGCTTTCACCCCGCAGAAGCACGGTGGTATTCGTCCGTGCCACGATCTCGATGGTCTCGAGCACCTGCTTGACTGCGGGACTTTCCCCGACAATCCCATCGATTTTGGCATGCAGATGCCGGGCGGGGCCGGTCCTCTCCTCGTCGAGCACTTTCTCCGGCCTCCGTTGCTCCTCGATAGGCCACTGACCATCCATGCTCAGGATGCGATGGAGGCGGATGGTCTGGCCGACAAGGTTGGCGACCATGGTCAGGAAGCGTACGTCCTCGTCGCAGCAGAAGCTGGCGGCATCGTCCCCGACGCGGTCGATCGACAATGTTCCAACGATTTGATGCTCAGCCTTGACCGCGACACCAACAAAGGTAATTGGGATGGTGCCGCTACTCGAAGATGTGTGAAGGTCAACCTGAAACAGTTCGGACTTGCTGATATCCGGTATGACGAGCGTCCCTTCAGCGACGATTTGGTCGATCACGGCTTGCGGGATGACGCGGCGAAAGCCTGATTGAGGTGGGTGGGTGTTGCCGCCATTTGCGGTAATCTGCGGCTCTCCTTCAGCGTCCAGGACGACGATTGCTCCATGACCTCCTTGCAGAAACGGGGAGAGGATGTTCACGACATTGGCAAGCGTGGCCTCCAGCTGGGCAGGCGTGGCCAGGACCTCAGATATCTCGTAAATAATGCTGAGCAAAATTTCCGCCTTGCGCATGGTTTTGGTGGGTGGTTCGGGCCGGGTGTTCCGAGGTCCGACGTCATCGACCCGATCCCGCCGCATGGTCTTCCTTCTGTTTCGTGGGCGCTCTTGAGCACCCTCATTGACGAGGTTTGAA
This sequence comes from Microvirga sp. RSM25, assembly GCF_044784385.1. NCBI lineage: Bacteria > Pseudomonadati > Pseudomonadota > Alphaproteobacteria > Hyphomicrobiales > Methylobacteriaceae > Microvirga > Microvirga sp. RSM25. The sequence continues at coordinate 873,518 of NZ_CP173040.1, forward strand.
ATCGCTACCAATATGAAAGAAATCTTGCAACGAAAGTTGACAGTTTTCTTTCAAGAACTTTCATGACTCCACTGGGAAAGAATGAAAGAATCTGTCAAGGAGGGTCAGGTGAGCCGCTCTACCATCGCCGATGTGGCCAAGGCCGCCAATGTCAGCGTGTCAACGGTCGATCGTGTCCTGAGCGGCCGCCATCGCGTGCGGGAGGCAACCTCTCAACAGGTGCTACGTGCTGCGGAGGCCATTGGCTTTTATGGTACCGGGATGATCCGTCACCGCCTCGGACAGGATCGGCCTGCCCGCTCCCTGGGCTTCCTCCTCCAGCAGCCGCAACGCTCGTTTTACAAAATGCTCGGGCAGGACCTGAAGGAGGCGACGGATGCCTCGACGACCATCAGGGGCCGGGCGGTGGTGAGGTTCCGGGACGACCTGACGCCAGAGGTCGCCGCGGAACGCCTCCTCCAGCTTGGGCGGGAATGCGATGCCGTGGCGGTCGTCGCCGCAGATCACCCCAAGGTGACGCAGGCGATCGACACTCTGCACGGGGAGGGCGTGCCTGTGTTCGCGCTCATCTCCGACCTCCCGGCCGCGAACCGTGCCGGCTATGTAGGGCTGGACAACTGGAAGGTCGGCGGCACCGCGGCTTGGTTCATCTCCAACATGTGCAGGACGCCGGGAAAGATCGGCGTCTATGTGGGGAGCCATCGCTTCCTGAGCCAAGATGTCAGCGAAATGCGCTTCCGTTCGTACTTCCGCGAACATGCGCCGGAGTTTCAGTTGCTCGATTCCGTGGCAACCCTCGAGGACTCGCGCTATGCCTATGAAATCACCCTGGATTTGTTGCGGCGGGCACCGGATCTGGTTGGCATTTACGTCGCCGGTGGCGGCATCACCGGCGTCATCCGAGCCTTGCGTGAGGACCCGAGCGCCTTATCCCGAAACCTCGTGGTTATCGGACGGGAACTGATAACTGAGACCATTGCCGGCCTCGTCGATGGTGTGATCAATGTTGTCCTGTCGCATCCGAGGCGTTTGTTGGCCGCCACGCTGGTCGAGGCGATGGCGCAATCAACGATCAGCACCCAAGGCGGCAGTATCGTGCAACGTGTCATTCCCTTCGAGATCTACACAGTCGAAAATCTTTGAGCCGGGGCTGCCAAGGCGGCCTGAACACCGCGATCGATAGCAGGCTGTTCGTGGAAGCGGTGCTCTGGCTGGCTCGAATTGGGTCGCCCTGGCGAGATCTGCCGGCACTCTTCGGCAACTGGAACAGCGTGTTGAGTCCATACGCAACCGACAAAACGGCTCGCGCTCCCCCTTGGGGCCAGTTGGTAAGTGTCTGGATGCGAGACCTCCTTGGCTCGAGCGACGACCTGGAGGGCTGGCGGCAACGCGTCTGCATCGGGCGGCTTGAAGCGGCGGTTGGCGAGCTTGGGCTCGGCCGCCAGGCGGCTGTGCACGACCTGCTCGGGGGATCGCCCCTTGAGCACGCGCTGGCGCCTCCTGTTGTAAGCCTGATTGAAGCCCTTGAGCAGCGTCTCGAGGTCGTGATGGCTGTAGATCGTGATGCCCAGCACCTCGCGTTGCACCCGCCCGTTGAAGCGCTCCACGAGACCATTCGTCTGTGGCGTGTAGGGCTTGGTTTTTCGATGCTCCAGCTTCAGCTGGCGGCAGGCGTCTTCAAAGCCATCGGCGGTGAAGCAGGATCCTCTCTCCGTCAGAACGTGCGTGATCTTAAAGGGGAAGGCGCGCACCGCCTCTTTGAGGAAGGCGACCGCGCTGGTGGCCAGCTCGTCGTCCTTGACGGCCAGGTGCACCCAGCGCGAGCAGCGGTCGATGGCCACATACAGGAAGCGCTTGCGGCGCTCGCCATCGGCAGTCTGCAGCTTGGGCAGGTGCTTGATGTCGATGTGGATGAAGCCGAGATCATAGTCCTTGAACGTGCCGCTCTTGCGCTGGCGCTGCTGCGCCGGGGGCAGGCGGCCGAGCCCCTCGGCCTTGAGGATGCGGTAGACGGCATCGCGGTTGAGATGCGGCAGGAAATGCGTGTGGAGTTGCGTCAGGTCAAAGCCGATCTTCAATCCCTGTTTGCTCATCCCAGTGTCGGCGCCTCGGCGGCGGCTTTCCTCGATGGGGTGCTCGGGCCCGAGCGGCGCAAGTCCGGCTGGATGCGGGCCGAGGCCGCTGGCGACTCGGGGCCGTGGCGCCAGCAGGCGGTGCTCGGCCGCAGCCACTGGGACGCGGATGCCCTGCGGGACCTGGTGCGCGACTATGCGCTCGAGACGCTCGCCTCGCCCGGTGCGGTGCTCGTCCTCGACGAGACCGGCTTTCTCAAGCAGGGTACGCACTCGTGTGGCGTCGGTCGGCAGTACACCGGATCAGCGGGCAAGATCACCAGCTGCCAGATTGGTGTGTTTGCGGCCTATGTGTCGGACAAGGGCTGCGCCTTCATCGACCGCCAGCTGTATCTGCCGAAGGACTGGACGAACAAGCCGGAGCGTCGGACCGCCGCTCATGTGCCCGACAGCCTTCACTTCGTTACCAAACCCGAGATCGCCGCACAGATGATCGCACGGGCTCTTGCAGCGGGCGTGCCGTTCGACTGGGTCGCTGCCGACACGATCTATGGTGTGGGAGCCATCGAGATGCAGTTGCGCCGGGCCGGCAAGGGCTACGTGCTGGGCGCGCATGCCACGGACCGGTTCACCTCCTGGATCGATAAGCCCGAGGTCGCCGGCACGGCCGAGCAGATCGCCAAGGCTCTGGCGCCTGAGACCTGGCAGCGCCTGTCGGCGGGCGACGGCACCAAGGGAGCGCGCTTGTCTGACTGGGCCTATGTCGCGTTGGCCGATCTTGAGGCGGCGGAATACAACGAGGCGCTCACCGGCCTGTGGACGCGCGGCCTGCTGATCCGCCGCACCCTCTCTGATGGGGCCCTGGCGTTCTTCTCGACCTGGTGCCCGGCCGGCACGCCGATCGACACCCTGGTGCGGGTGGAAGGCCGGCGCTGGGCGATCGAGGATGCGTTCGAGACCGCCAAGACGGAGTTGGGGCTGACCCACAACGAAACCCGCTCGTGGCACGGCTGGCATCGGCATGTGTCGCTGGTGATGCTGGCCTTTGCCATGATGGCGGTGGTGCGCGAGCGCGCCAACAGCTTCACCTCACCCCAAAAAAGTCGAGACGAAGCCAGGCTGCAGCGTTGGTACGCTGGTCTGTCCAGGAAATCCGCCGCGTGGCCACACGCCTCCAGCAACGCCGGATCGAGCCTGCCTTTGTAATCGCCTGGTCTGCTTGGCGACGCGCGCATCAGGCGATGGCGCAAACCTCACATCGCAAGCGGAGGGCGCAACTGTAATGCTAAGTTCATCTCCTGATAGGTGTCAGAACTAAGGCCGGATCCGACAGTGGACCCCCCTTTGGAATCCTACCTGTGCTTCCTTTCTCGAAGGACCTCATTCTGTGTGAACCGGAGGGCCACGCCAACGAAAAACTAGGGTCACATTTTAGGCATGATGAGCTAATGCACAGCCATACTCACGTATGATTTCCTTCTTCGTGACCGAGTCGTATTTATCTTGGCGAGGTCTATGATCCTAAGTTTCTTGTTTCTCGCACGCAGAAGGACACGCAGAAGGACGAGCCGCGTGCAAAAATCCCCGATTATCACAATCATTGACGATGATGAATCCGTCCGAGCCGCGATCGCGTGGCTTCTAAGGGCGATTGGATACACGGCATACACATTTTCATCCGCCGAAGATTACCTGGGCTCGCCTCGTGTGAACGACACGTCGTGTCTTATCACGGATGTTCAGATGCCGAGCATGAATGGATTCGAGCTGCAACGCCACTTGGTAGGCAAAGGTCAGCGCACGCCCATCATTTTCATAACGGCTTTCCCCGAGGAGCCAATCCGGGCGCGTACACTGGATACCGGAGCTATCTGTTTCCTGAGCAAACCTTTCGATCCACAAGTCTTGATTAACTGTCTTGATCGAGCTCTGAAAGAAACCTGATAGTGCTACTGAGGGCCAGTTCCAAACATAGGCTGGACAGGGATGGATAGGCTCAGCCAGGCGGCGAGCCACTATCCACCCAAGGTCGATTGTTTCCGCCGCCGGAATCGCCAGCTACCCGGTTCGATTTTGCTGACGATACAGCCGAGCTTAATTATGCCAGGATACCCCGGCCACGGGCATTCCCAGAGCTGGCTCGGGAAATTTGAACAGCGGGACAAGTGGAGTTTCTGCCTGAGAGCGGCCAGAATGGCTGCCGAACAGGAGAAACGATGAGCAAGAGACCCCGCCGCAATCACTCACCGGCTTTCAAGGCCAAAGTGGCCCTGGTCGCTTTGAGAGGCGAGAAGACCCTGGCCGAGTTGGCGCAACAGACCGTATGTTCGTTGCCAGCGGAGGTGGCTCGTCCACACTATGCGGCGAGCGAGGGTTGCGCCGGATGGGCCGGCGCCGAGCCTCCCGCACAGGGGACGAGCCATGCAGCAGAAGAGCAAAGTGTTTGTCGGTCTGGATACCTTCTTTATTCGGCTAGTTCCAGTCAAGCGTCTTTAAATCCATCGCGGCGTTCGGTGCAGTGGCCCCCTGCAGGCTCTCGCTTCTTTCCGGAATCGGCATCAAAGCCCTTCCATAATGGGATCAGAAGAATGAAGTGGAACAATCTCTAAAGCGTTCTCTCGCAACTTGCGAAGGAGACCAGGTATCCAGCGAACTCACTTCATTCGTCGTCCCGCGAGGGAGACCGCTCCGCCAGCCGGCGAAGTTCCGAGACTTTCTTGAATCGTGATCGTGTGTCAGGCGGCCGATGCCGCCTTCGCCCACCGGAACTCGGTTCCGTCGCTCCACACGCGATGCAGGATGACAGCCAGGCGCCGGGCCAGCGCAATGATTGCTTTTCTCGCTCCGCGCCGCTTGGCCACGTTCATCGCCCATGCTTTCAACCACGACCATCTCGTCACTCGCGTGAGCAGCGTCTGAGCGGCTTCAAACAGCAGCGTTCGCATCATGCCATCACCACACAGCGAAATCCTGCCAACCCGCTTGCTTTCGCCGGACTGATGCTGCACGGGCGTGAGGCCCAGAGCCGGCCCCACCGCTTTGGAATTCCGAAACCGGGCTGGGATGTCGATGGTGGCGACGAAGGCCAGAGCGACCACAGGCCCTACTCCAGGGACGGTCATGAGCCGGCGGCAGACCTCGTCGCCACGCACAATCTCCAGAAGCTTGCGATGCAGGCTGGCAAAGTGCTCGCGCAGGGTCCGGCGAGCATCCAGAAGCGGCTTGGTGATCTCGGCCAGGTCCGGCAGGCCAGCCACCAGTTCGTGAATACGCTCCTCGAACTTGAGCGCACCGACAACTCCGACCTTGAGGCCAAAGTTGCGGAGCAGACCGCGTAAATCATTCTCGATGGCAATGGCCTTTTCCTGCAGGAGCTTACGGGCGGTCAGCAGCGCACGGCGCTTCTGGCTCGCCAGCGTCTTGACGTGAACCGGTCGGAACAGGTTGACCCGCATCATCTGGGCGATGCCGCGGGCATCATTCCGGTCGGTCTTGTTGACCTGGGCCTTGAGGAAGGCCTTGGTGTGCCGGGTCTCGATACACACGACGGGCAAGCCTGCCCTGGCGAGCCCATCGAAGAGCCATTGGGAGAGCGGGCCCGCCTCAAGGCCGATCCGCTCCATCCGCCAGGCAGGATCTTGTAGGACCTGAAGAAGGTCCTCCGGATGGCTGGGAGCCTTCAACTCGCGACAGATCCTCCCTGTCTCATCGACAATGCACACCGATGTCTCCTTGACCGAAACATCCAGACCCACGTAGTGCTTCATGCTGCGCTTCCTCTACTAAGACCCGAAGTCGTTCTCAACTGCTCTCGTTGTATCATTGGCCTGACGCACTGCCCCCATCAACCAGTGGAGGGCTCCGCAGCCGGCCGAATATCCCATCTCTTTATTCGGCTAGTTCCAGTCAAGCGTCTTTAAATCCATCGCGGCGTTCGGTGCAGTGGCCCCCTGCAGGCTCTCGCTTCTTTCCGGAATCGGCATCAAAGCCCTTCCATAATGGGATCAGAAGAATGAAGTGGAACAATCTCTAAAGCGTTCTCTCGCAACTTGCGAAGGAGACCAGGTATCCAGCGAACTCACTTCATTCGTCGTCCCGCGAGGGAGACCGCTCCGCCAGCCGGCGAAGTTCCGAGACTTTCTTGAATCGTGATCGTGTGTCAGGCGGCCGATGCCGCCTTCGCCCACCGGAACTCGGTTCCGTCGCTCCACACGCGATGCAGGATGACAGCCAGGCGCCGGGCCAGCGCAATGATTGCTTTTCTCGCTCCGCGCCGCTTGGCCACGTTCATCGCCCATGCTTTCAACCACGACCATCTCGTCACTCGCGTGAGCAGCGTCTGAGCGGCTTCAAACAGCAGCGTTCGCATCATGCCATCACCACACAGCGAAATCCTGCCAACCCGCTTGCTTTCGCCGGACTGATGCTGCACGGGCGTGAGGCCCAGAGCCGGCCCCACCGCTTTGGAATTCCGAAACCGGGCTGGGATGTCGATGGTGGCGACGAAGGCCAGAGCGACCACAGGCCCTACTCCAGGGACGGTCATGAGCCGGCGGCAGACCTCGTCGCCACGCACAATCTCCAGAAGCTTGCGATGCAGGCTGGCAAAGTGCTCGCGCAGGGTCCGGCGAGCATCCAGAAGCGGCTTGGTGATCTCGGCCAGGTCCGGCAGGCCAGCCACCAGTTCGTGAATACGCTCCTCGAACTTGAGCGCACCGACAACTCCGACCTTGAGGCCAAAGTTGCGGAGCAGACCGCGTAAATCATTCTCGATGGCAATGGCCTTTTCCTGCAGGAGCTTACGGGCGGTCAGCAGCGCACGGCGCTTCTGGCTCGCCAGCGTCTTGACGTGAACCGGTCGGAACAGGTTGACCCGCATCATCTGGGCGATGCCGCGGGCATCATTCCGGTCGGTCTTGTTGACCTGGGCCTTGAGGAAGGCCTTGGTGTGCCGGGTCTCGATACACACGACGGGCAAGCCTGCCCTGGCGAGCCCATCGAAGAGCCATTGGGAGAGCGGGCCCGCCTCAAGGCCGATCCGCTCCATCCGCCAGGCAGGATCTTGTAGGACCTGAAGAAGGTCCTCCGGATGGCTGGGAGCCTTCAACTCGCGACAGATCCTCCCTGTCTCATCGACAATGCACACCGATGTCTCCTTGACCGAAACATCCAGACCCACGTAGTGCTTCATGCTGCGCTTCCTCTACTAAGACCCGAAGTCGTTCTCAACTGCTCTCGTTGTATCATTGGCCTGACGCACTGCCCCCATCAACCAGTGGAGGGCTCCGCAGCCGGCCGAATATCCCATCTCGAAACTGAAGATCTCGGGCGCCGTGGCCGAGGACGGCCGTCAGGGCGAAGTCCGCTTTCTCGGCGAGATCGACAATACCCCCGAGGCGGTGCGGCGTCTGGTCCACAAGCTGGCGAGCCGACACAGCGAATTGTTGTTCTGCTATGAGGCGGGGCCGACCGGCTATGGCCTGCAGCGCCAGATCAGCGCGTTCGGATACGATTGTGCGGTCATCGCCCCGTCCCTGATCCCCAAACGCCCGGGCGAACGGGTCAAGACCAACCGGCGCGATGCCTTGACCCTGGCCCGGCTGCACCGGGCCGGCGAGCTGACCGCCATCTGGGTGCCGGATCCGGGGCATGAGGCGGTGCGGGCGCGCGAAGCGGCCATGGCGGATTTGCGCGAGAAGCGCCAGTACCTGCAATCCTTCCTCCTGCGCCATGGGCGGATCTTCTCCGGCCGCAAGCCTTGGACCCGGGCGCATGCCCGCTGGCTTGCGGAGCTCGTCTTCGAGCATCCGGCTCAGTACTTGGTCTTGGGCGAATACCGGCAGGCGATTGCGGATGCCGAGGCGCGGTTGGAGCGGCTGACCCAGCAAGTCGCCGAGATAGTCGCGACCTGGTCGATGGCGCCGGTGGTCGAGGCCTATCAGGCCCTGCGCGGGGTAGCGCTTCTGACTGCAGTAACCTTTGTGGCAGAGATTGGTGATGTGCGCCGCTTCGAGAGCCCACGGCAGCTGATGGCCTTTCTCGGCCTGGTGCCGTGTGAGAGCTCGACCGGTGAGCGGGTGCGGCGGGGCGGCATCACCAAGGCCGGTAACACAAGGGTCCGTCGGGTGCTGATCGAGGGGGCTTGGACCTATCGCTTTCCGGCCCGGATGAGCCGTTTCCTGCAGGAGCGCCAGGAGGGCTTACCAGCGATCGTGCGGGCGATTGCCTGGAAGGCGCAGGTGCGGCTGTGCGCGCGTTATCGCCGGCTGATGGCGGCCGGCAAGCGCCAGACCGTGGTAGTAACCGCGATTGCGCGGGAGATGGCGGCGTTCCTGTGGGCGATCGGGCGCGAGATCCAACCCCGTTTGGCCGCCTAAAGGTGCACAAAGACAAGATCTCACAAAGACCTGGATCACGTTCGCCTGACATCTGTGATTGCGCAGCACCGGAGGCAGGGCCTCGGTGGGGAACCCTCGTTCGAATTGTGTGGCCGATGGGACACCATTGACGCCCGTCAACAGATCGAGGCAGCCCCGGACGAACACACGGAAATGCGGTCACCAACCCGCGCATCAGAGTCTGCTCAACCGTCGTCTTGCGGCTCTGCCTCCGGCCCTGCGCAATTGCTTCATCCTTGTATGCCCTGATCGTTGCAGAGGAGCGCACACCCACGTCCGACATCATTGACAACGAACATCAGAGTTCGATGTCCATCCCAACCAGATCACCCAGTGGAAGGCGCAGCTCCTCGACGGAGCGGTCGGCGTGTTCGGGGCCGAGAAGGCAGCGACGCCACCTGTGGACGTGAAGACGCTGCATGCCAAGATCGGCGAGCTGACCCTGGCCAATGATTTTTTAGAACACGCGCTCGCCAAAGTCGGAACGTGGCCGAGCGCAAAGCGATGATCGATCGCTCGCATGACCTGCCGCTGACCCGGCAAGCCGAGGAACTCGGGATCAGCCGGGGCAGCCTCTATTACCAGCCGCAGCCGGTCTCGGCGACTGATCTGGCCCTCATGCGGCGCATGGACGAACTGCATCTTGCCTATCCGTTCGCGGGCAGTCGGATGCTGCGCGATCTGCTGGTCGCGGAGGGCTTTACGGTCGGACGCCTGCATGTTTCCACGCTGATGAAGCGGATGGGCATGGAGGCGATCTACCGCAAGCCCAACACCTCCAAGCCAGCGTCCGGGCATCAGATCTATCCCTATCTGCTGCGCAAGCTGCCGATCACCCGCTCCAATCAGGTCTGGGCCATGGATATTACCTACATCCCCATGGCGCGCGGCTTCGTTTATCTGGCGGCGGTAGTCGACTGGTTCAGCCGGCGGGTTCTGGCCTGGCGGCTGTCGATCACCTTGGAGGCTGCGTTTTGCATTGAGGCCCTGGAGGAAGCGCTGGCCCGCTATGGCCGGCCGGGGATCTTCAACACGGATCAAGGAAGTCAGTTCACCAGCCACGACTTTACCAGCGTGCTGCTCAAGAACGAGATCGCGATCAGCATGGATGGCAAGGGCGCCTGGCGCGACAACGTCTTTGTCGAGCGGCTCTGGCGGTCCATCAAATACGAGGAGGTCTATCTGAAAGCCTACGACAGCGTATCCGAGGCCCGCGCCTCAATCGGCCGATATCTGACTTTTTACAACAGCCGGAGGCCTCATTCGAGCCTTGACCGGCAGACACCCGATCAGGCCTACTTTACCCCGCTGCCGCAACTCGTGGCAGCTTAACACGGCAGAGCCTCCACTTATCCGTCCGAAAACCCTGTTCAGACAAACCGAGCCTCCTCAGTGCATCGTTCCCCTCAGCCGCTTGAAACCGTTGGTTATTGATCCGAGCCTCATTGTCTTGAAAGGGTCTTGGTTGGCTCCAGCTTGATCGGCATGAAGCACGTGGACATGCGCAAGCTGCCGGCCGCGGCTCAAGAGGAGCGCCGGCGGCAAGTCATCGGGCTCCGGCAGTGCGGGCTGACTGACCGGGCGATCGCGGCCCAGGTTGGGCTGTCGCCAACCGGGGTGTTCGACATTTGCCGGCGGTTTGCGACCGAGGGCGCGCCGGGGCTGGTGAGCAAGCCCCGCGGGCGCAAGCCGGATGAGCAGCGCCTGCTGGATGCCGCTCAGGAGGCCGAGATTCGGCGCCTGATCTGCCGGCACACCCCGGACGAACTGGACCTGCCGTTCGCCCTGTGGAGCCGAATGGCGGTGCGTGCGGTGATCTGGCAGCGCTGTGGGATTGCGCTGGCCGTGCGATCCGTGGGCAAGGATCTGGCGCGCTGGGACTTCACCGCGCAGAAGCCGCTCCGGCGTGCGTACGAGCAGAACCCGGCCGCGGTGCGGCACTGGCTGCGGCGGGAGTATCCGGCCATCGTCGCGGCGGCCCGGCAGGCGCGGGGCACCATCTTCTGGGGTGACGAAACCGGTCTGCGCGCGGACGATGTGCGCGGCCTCGGCTCTGCGCCCCGGGGCCGGACGCCGGTGATCCGGGTCTGCCACCGGCGCGCCGGGCTGAGCCTGATTGTGGCGGTGAGCAATCGCGGCGCATTGCGCTGGATGATTGTCGACGCGGCGGTGACCGCCGCAAGCTTGATCCGCTTCCTGCACCGCCTGATCCGCGATGCAAAGCGCAAGGGGCTCCTGATCCTGGACCGGCTGCGGGTGCATTGGGCGAAGATCGAGGTTTTCTACCTGCCCGCCTACAGTCCGGAACTGAACCCCGTGGAGGGCCTGAACGCCGACCTGAAGCAGGTTGTCACCCGCCAGTCGCCCGCGCGCAGCAAACAGCAGCTCAAGCGGGCAACTGTCCGCCACATGCGCCGACTGTCGAACACGCCCGCCCGCGTCCGAAGCTATTTCAGCCACAAGGCCGTCCGCTATGCCGCATGATCAAGTCAATGAAGACCGGATCAATAACCATTAAAGTGCATGCTTTCATGCTGCCCGAACATGTTATCCCGCAGCGTCCATGAGGAGGCTCGCGATCACACTCGACAGCTTGCCGGAACGCCGCAGTTCGGGTGCTCGCGCAACGAGCCGAAGAAGGTCGAGATGTTCGCCCATCTCAAGACCACCATGTGTTTTGAGCGCATGCGCCTGCGGGGCTGACTGGCGCCAGGGACGAACTCTACCTAAAGCGCTTTTGATCTGGACTTGAATCCCTTCGGGTGGGCTGTGCGTTGACTGGGATATGGCCCGGGAGGCAAGCCATGCCCCAGCCCTATTCTCCTGATCTGCGTGAGCGTGTTCTGGTCGCCTGCGAGCGGGGCGATCTTCCTCAGGTTGAGATTGCCCGCCGCTTCCAGGTCTGCCCCGCTACCGTGTCAAACTGGCGCCGCCAAGAGCGTGAGGACGGCCGACGCTGCCCCAAGCCGCACAGCGGCGGCGTGCCCTCGCGCCTGGATGCAGCAGCTCTGGAGGTGCTGCGTCAGCTCGTGTCCGAGGACAATGATGCGCTGCTGCGCGAGTATCGCGAGCGCCTGGCCGAGAGAACGGGCGTGACGGTGTGTCTGGCGGTGATCTGCGAGGCGCTCAAGCGCCTCAAGCTGCGTCCGAAAAAAGACCCTTCGGGCGGCCGAGCAGGAGCGGCCCGAGATTGCCGCCGAGCGTGAGGCTTACCGCCAGCAGATGAGCGAGCTGCCCGTAGAACGCTTGGTGTTCCTGGATGAAAGCGGCGTGACGACCAAGATGGCTCGCACCCAGGCAAGAGCTCCACGCGGGCAACGCGCCTATGGGTCGATCCCGCTCGGCTCATGGCAGCGGCTGACGGTCTTAGGCGCACTCGCCTGTGAGGGCCTGGTGGCCACGATGAGCATCGAGGCGTCGACCTCGACCTCCGTGCTGCTGGCTTATCTCGAGCAGGTGCTGGTGCCGAAACTCCGGCTGGTGAAACCCGATGCCATTCTGGTGTTGGACAACCTGCGCCCGCATCGGGCCACAGAAGTGCGAAACCTGCTCGCGCAGGCCGGGATCGGGCTTTTGTACTTGCCGCGCTACTCGCCCGAGTTCAACCCGATCGAGCCCGCCTGGGCCAAGATGAAAGAGCGGCTCAAGGCGAAAGCGCCTCGCACTCTTGAAGCTTTGGAAGCGGAACTCAAACCAGCCCTCGACACCATCACCGCAAAGGATGCCCGAGGCTGGATCAGGCACGCCGGCTATGCCCTACACTGATCCCAAAAGCGCTTTAGCTGCGATTACCCAAAACTGAGACCTAGGGCGCGGCTGGCAGTGGCAGCGCTCGTCTGAGCGGGCCGCCAAGCTGAGGTCTGCGGCCCTGCTTCCGGCCACGTCCACTCCAGCCGCCAAAAACAGAGAGCTGAGGAGCCCAACGCCTCAACCAGCGGAGTTTTTCAACGGTATCGACCCGTTGCTGTCATTCAGGCGGCACGAGGTAACGATCCACTCGCTGTGCGGAGACCGAAGCTTCTGCCACATGTGTTTATGTTCGAGTCCTTCTCGATTTATGCTTGGTTCTGATACGCTACGCGCTCCAAGGTCAATGGATCGCCACCGAAGGCGCGTGTTGCCCGAGCCGCGGCCGTCAGGAGTGGGCGCTTCATCTGTCCAATGAAGTCGTCGCTGATACGCATCCGCGGTCCCGCCAGCGTGATTGCTCCCACGAGGGCAGCGCCGGGGCCGAACACGGGCACGGACAGTCCGGCCGTATCGGGGTCGCGGTCCCCGAGGGACACGAAGTAGTAATTTCGCCGGATCGTCTCGTAAGGCTCGCCCGCCTTGCCCGAGAAGGCCGCGAGAACACGTCCACCCGAGCCTACGTGCAGCGGCAGCACGTCGCCCTCACGTACATGATAGCGAATGGGGTGCTTGGACTCGATGCGGTAGAGACAGGTCCGCAGGTTCCCGGCCGGAGCATAGAACGCAACGCTCTCTCCGCTCTCCTCGGCCAGATCGTACATAATCGGCAGGAGGATGTCGGCCGTGGCGACCGATCTCTGGTAAATAGCCCCGAGCCGGAAGGCCCCTGACCCGATCCGGTAAAGGCCATCGGGCAGGCGCTCAAGCAGGTGGCCGCGGATCAGTGAACCCGCCAATCGCAGAATGGTGCTCTTGTAGAGCCCTGTTCTAGCCGAGATCTCAGCCAGGGACAGCGAGCGATCCTGCGGCTTGAAGGCGTTGAGGATCGCAATGGCCCGATCCAACGCTGCAACGCCATCCGACGATGCTGGCAGGGACGTCTCGCGATCCTGGCTCGTCTTGGGTGCCACCTTGATCCTCCTGGTCACCCCCAGATCGATACCGGATTGGGGCCGCTTCGTCCCGTTTGTTCTGTCAGGCAGAATATCATTCTGCCTGACAGAACAATGAGAAACTGGCAAGAGCGTGCTCGGACAAGCCCTACGAAGAAAAACAATCAAAGCGACCCCGGTCCTGTCCATGGAAGGTGCCGGTGGTTCGGCACCAACCCTCGGAGGAAACCAATGTTTGATCGCCGTACCGTTTTGTTAGGTTCGCTTGCCGCTAGAGCCATTGCACTGTCGCATTGGCCGCTGGATAAGGCCTTCGCACAGACCGCTGTCCCGCTTCAGATGTTCGTGCCGACCGCGCCTGGCGGCGGGTGGGACCAGACTGCCCGCACCATGGAGCAGGTGCTCCGGGCGGAGAAGCTCATCACCAGCGCCCAGATTACCAATGTCGGTGGTGCCGGCGGCACCGTGGGCCTGCCGCAGTTCATCAATCAATGGAAGGGCCGTCCGAAGGCCCTGATGGTCTCCGGCATGGTCATGGTCGGCGCCATCATCGCCAACAAGGCGCCTGTGAAACTGACCCAGACCACGCCCGTGGCTCGCCTGACGGGCGAGTTCCTCGCTCTCGTGGTGCCGGCGAACTCACCCTTCAAGACCACGAAGGACTTCGTTGATGCCCTCAAGGCCGATCCGGCCAAGGTCCCGGTCAGCGGCGGCTCGGCTGGCGGCTCCGATCACATCCTGCTGGGACTGATCGCAAAGTCCGTGGGCGTCGAACCCACCAAGCTCTCGTACGTCCCCTATGCCGGTGGTGGCCAGGCGGTGGCCTCGCTCCTCGGCAACCAGGTCGCGGCGGGCATCTCAGGCTATGGCGAGTTCTCGGAGCAGGTGAAGGTCGGCAAGCTGCGTCTCCTCGCCATCTCGGCCGAAAAGCGTCATCCCGGCATCGACGCGCCGACGCTTAAGGAGCAGGGGATCGACGTCGAGCTTTTCAACTGGCGTGGGGTCTTCGCTCCGCCCAACATCAACAATGATCAGCGCGCTGCGATGGTCGCCCTGAACGAGAAGATGGCCAACAGCCCGGGCTGGGCCGAGGAGGTGAAGAAGCGGGAGTGGACACCCATCCTGCTCACGGGCGACGCCTACGCCAGATTCCTCCAGGAGGAAACGGCCCGCATCGAGGCGATCCTGAAGGATCTCGGCCTGGCGACGTGACGTCGCCAGGTCCCAGCCGTCAACATGCTCAAGGAGATCCATGATGAATGACCTTCATCCGCGGCACCGATCGCTCGCGCGTATCGCTCCGGCAGAAGCCCTGATCGGGCTCGGGCTTCTGCTCCTCGCCGGACTTGTCCTCTGGCAGACGCTGTCAATCCCGGTCTCGCCCATGTACGACCAAGTTGGGCCGACGGTCTTCCCTTACATCATGACCGCCGGCCTCACCGTGTTCGCCGTCCTTCTCCTCGCGCCGGCCGCCCGTGGCGGCTGGCAGCAGCCTGACGAGAAGGAGGTGGCCGTGGATTGGAAAGCGGTCGTCTTTGTCACCGCTGGACTCATCGCCAATGTCGCCTTGATCGGACCTCTCGGCTTCTCGGCCGTGTCGACGATCATGTTCGCGCTCGTCGCCTACGGCTTCGGCAGCCGACGGCCGCTCCGGGACGCCGCGATCGGACTGGTTCTCGCACTCGCCGCCTACGTCGGCTTCGCCAAGGCACTCGGCGTCAATATCGGCGCGGGCGTCATCGAAAACCTGCTCGGAGACTGAGCCATGGGAACGCTCTCCCAGCTCGCGCACGGCTTCGCCGTTGCCTTCACGCCGTACAACCTGCTCTGGTGCCTTGTCGGAACCACGCTCGGCACAGCCATCGGCGTGCTGCCGGGCCTGGGGCCGGCACTCACCATCGCACTTCTCCTGCCGATCACCTTTCAGGTGCCGCCGGAGGCCGCGTTCATCCTCTTCGCCGGCATCTACTACGGCGCAATGTACGGTGGTTCGACGACGTCGATCCTGCTCAACACGCCCGGCGAGAGTGCCACGATCGTGACGGCGCTTGAGGGGAACAAGATGGCCCGTTCCGGCCGGGCCGGCGCGGCTCTTGCGACTTCGGCCATCGGCTCGTTCGTGGCGGGCACGGTCGGCACTATAGGCGTGACGTTCCTGGCCCCGATTGTTGTCAGCCTCGCCCTGCTGTTCGGCCCTGCCGAATACTTCTCGCTGATGGTCCTTGCCTTCGTCACCGTGTCGGCCGTGCTCGGCTCGTCCGCCGTGCGTGGCCTTACCAGCCTGTTCCTAAGTAGGTCATCATAAGTCTTGCAACGCGAGCACTGCGGGTGTTTCCTGGGGAGCATGCAACGACATGATCACTCTCCCGAGACGTGGCTCGACGAGGCGGATCGCAAGCGGCTTGCCGCAGCGCTTGCTGGCGCCCGTGAGGCCCGTGTTTATCGCCGCCTCGAGGCGCTGCTGCTGGTGGCCGAGGGGCATTCCATGGCCGAGGCGGCTCGCCGCTGCCGGGTCAATCGCTCCAGCGTGCATCGCTGGCTGGCGCAGTACCGGGCCGAGCATGAGGCCACTGCACTGATCGACCGGCCACGCAGCGGGCGGCCTCGCCGTCACCCGAGGCTTACGCCGCTGCGGCTACCAGGCTACGAGCTGGACGGTGCCGCTGCTGGCGCACGACCTAGCCGCGAAGGGCCTCGCCGTCAGCCCCCAGACGCTGCGGCGGCGGCTGCACGAGGCCGGCTATCGCTGGAAGCGGCCGCGCTATGTCTATGTCGAGCGCGCAGCTCATCTGCCGCAGAAAAAAGATCCTATGAGGCGACGGACAGCGGAACTCGGGTAGGGTTTCGGGGTCCGACATCCGAACCCTGGAGACGCCTCATGGACCTCTCAACCGTTGCTCTGCCGCCCGTCAGCGAGAAGCCTGCCACACTTTTTGTGGCCCTGGAATTGAGCAAGGCGACTTGGCTTGTCGCGCTCCACTCGCCAGCGGCCGACAAGGTCAGCCTGCATCGCCTGGCTGGGGGCGACACGCAGGAGTTGCTCACGCTGATCGCCCGCAAGCGCGATCAGGCGCAAACCGCCCTGGCGCGTCCGGTGCACGTGATGTCGTGCTACGAGGCAGGCTATGACGGGTTCTGGCTGCATCGTCTCTTGTGCGCGTCCGGTCTCGACAACCGGGTGCTGGACGCGGCCAGTATCCTGGTCGACCGCCGGTCACGCCGGGCCAAAACAGATCGGCTCGATGCTGCGGCGCTGCTGCGCACCCTGATGGCCCTCGACCGCGGGGAGCCGCGGGTCTGCCGCGTGGTGCGGGTTCCCAGTCCGGAGCACGAGGATGAGCGCCGGCGCAGCCGGGAGCGAGCCCGGCTTGTCAACGAGCGGGGTCAGCATGCGAGCCGGATCAAGGGATTGCTGATGACCCAGGGCATCCGCGACTTTGCGCCCACGCGGCGCAATTGGCGCGAGCGGCTTGCAGAGCTGCGCACGGCTGATGGGCGGGCTCTCGCCGCCTGCCTGACGGCCGAGATCGAGCGGGAGTGCCGCCGCTTGTGGCAGGTGATCGGCATGATTGCAGAGGTTGAGGCCGAACAGGTTCACGCCGCTGAGAAAGCGGCCACCGGGGCCGTCCAGCTAAGCCGGCTGCGCGGCATTGGCCTGACCAGCGCCAGCATCCTGGCCGACGAGGTCTTCTTTCGCAGCTTTCAGAACCGGCGCGAGATCGCCGGTTATCTCGGCCTGGCCTCCAGCCCCTGGAACAGCGGCGCGGTCAGCCGCGATCAAGGCCTTCAGCGATCCGGCAACCCCCGCGCGCGCCGCACCGCGATTGAGCTGGCCTGGCTGTGGCTGCGGCACCAACCCGAGAGCGATCTGGCCCGCTGGTTCCAGGAGCGCGTCGGCGCCGGCAAGGGGCGCATCCGCCGCACAATGATCGTAGCTCTGGCCCGCAAGTTGATGGTCGCCCTGTGGCGGTATGTGACGCAAGGGCTGGTGCCGGAAGGAGCGGTCATCAAGGGCTAGCTCAGAGTTCGACGCGTAGTGACCAGCGTTGCTCGCGACGAAGCAGGATGGATGTGGACCGTATGCCCCCCAGGGCTTTGATGCCGTCAAAAAGATGGGTTCCATCCCTCCTGGCCTCGCAGACTGACCCGTGCATGCGGGATATGGGTGCAGGCTCCTGGTGAGCCGACCGGATATGAGGTGATGTGGACTTTTGCTCCACAGCTGACCGCGAGGCCGATCCTGATGTCGTCTGCAAGCGATCCCGTCGCTGCGCACCACCCTTGACGCGATAGGCCTCATATGAGGGGGATCACCCGACGTCTGAAGGCGGGCTGGCACAGAGGCGATCGGCTGCTGTGCCTCGATTGGACGCTGTTGCGGCTGTTCCCGCCGCTGCGGGCGACCTGGGCGCTCAAGGGCACTCAGGCGGTCGTGCCGGTCACCGGCCGCAATGCCAAGCGGGTTCTGTTTGGGGCGATCGACCTGCAAAGCGCGCGCCGGGTGGTGCTGATCTGCTCCCACGCCGGTCAGGCCGATGCCCAGGCGTTCCTGCGTGCGCTGCGGCGCTGCTACCGCGGCGCCGGCTGGCTCTGGCTGCTGACTGATCGGGCGAGCGCCCACACCGCGCCGCAGACCCAGGCGCTGGCGACCCGGTTGCGCATCCACTTCGTGTGGCTGCCCCGGCAGACGCCCGAACTGAGCGCGATGGATCAGCTTTGGCGCGACCTCAAGCGGCTGATTGCAGCCAATCGGCAGGCGGCCTCAATCGATGCCCTCGCCGCCAATGCCGCAGCCTGGGTGCTGACGCTGACGCCGCAACAGGCATGTCGCAAGGCCGGCATGGCATCCAAACACTTCTGGCTCAGAAAGCTGTTGCAGAACTTTTGGCGACCTACTTAGGCTTCTACCTCGGGATGATCGGCATCGATCTCCAGACTGGGCAGCCGCGGTTCACCTTCGGCCTCACCGAACTGCTCGACGGCACCAACGTCATCGTGGTGGCAGTCGGCCTGTTTGCCGTCGGAGAGACGCTCTACGTGGCCGCCCGTCGCTACGTGGGCAAGGACGAGATCATTCCCCTGCGCGGGTCGCTCTACATGGCGGGGGAGGAATGGGCGCGCTCCTGGAAGCCCTGGTTGCGGGGCACGGCCATCGGGTTCCCGATCGGAGCCATGCCGGCTGGCGGCGCCGAGATCCCGACGTTCCTCTCGTACGTTCTCGAGAAGCGCCTGTCGAGGAAACCCGAGGAGTTCGGCACGACGGGCGCCATCGAGGGGGTTGCCGGACCCGAGGCCGCCAACAATGCCTCCGCGGCAGGTGTCCTCGTACCGATGCTGACGCTGGGCCTGCCGACCTCGGCCACGGCTGCCATCATGCTCTCGGCTTTCCAGAGCTACGGCATCCAGCCCGGGCCGCTGCTGCTGGACACCCAGCCCGCGCTGGTCTGGGGCCTCATCGCGAGTCTTTACGTCGCCAACGTGGTGCTCGTCGTCCTGAATCTGCCGCTCGTCGGACTGTGGGTCCGGATCCTGAAGATTCCCGCCCCGCAACTTTATGCCGGGATCCTCGTGTTCGCCACAGTCGGCACCTACGGCATCTCGCAATCGCCGATCGACCTCATCCTACTGTATGTCCTCGGCGGCGTCGGCTTCCTCATGCACCGCTTCGCCTTCCCGACCGCGCCGGTCGTGATCGGGATGATCCTGGGGCCGATGGCCGAGACTGAGTTCCGCCGCGCGATGACGATCTCCAACGGCGACTGGACGATCCTGTTCACCCACCCGCTCTCCGGCGGGTTTCTGATCCTCTCCGTCATCGCGCTGTTCGGCCCGCGGCTCTACGACCTCATCCGGTCCTGGCGTGGTCCGCGCCCGGAGCACGTCCCTGGCGATGCATAGAAAGAGGATAATCGAATGACACCACTCCTTCACGGCATTCGCGTCCTTGATCTCACCAACATCCTTGCGGGGCCATACTGCAGCTACCAGTTGGCGCTCCTCGGAGCGGACGTGATCAAGCTCGAGGCCCCGAACGGCGGCGATCCTGCCCGCCAGCTCGGCGCCTCGCCCGACCTCAACAAGGCCGCCATGGGCACGTCGTTCCTGGCCCAGAACGCCGGCAAGCGATCCATCGTCGTCAATCTCAAGAGCGCCGAGGGCAAGGCACAGTTCCTCGACCTGGTTGCGACGGCCGATGCCCTCGTCGAGAACTTCCGCCCCGGCGTCATGGACCGCCTCGGGCTCGGCTACGAGCGGCTGCGGAGCGTCCGCGGGGACTTGGTCTACTGCGCGATTTCCGGCTTTGGCCAGACCGGGCCGATGCGGGACAATCCCGCCTACGACCAGATCATCCAGGGGCTGTCCGGGGTGATGAGCATCACGGGCACGCCGGACACTGCGCCGCTGCGGGTCGGCTATCCGGTCTGCGACACGCTCGGCGGCCTCTTCGGCGCCTTCGCGGTGGTTTCCGCGCTCCTGCGCCGCTCGCGCACCGGCGAGGGCGCCTTCCTCGATGTCTCGATGCTCGAGTGCACGCTCAGCGCGTTGGGCTGGCCGGTGTCGAACTATCTGACGGCCGGCGTCGAGCCCTGGCCCATGGGCAACGAGAACATGACGGCCGCCCCCTCGGGCGCCTTCGAGACGGTCGAGGGGCTGCTTAACATCGCAGCAAACAAGCAGGAGCAGTTCGTCACCCTGTGCGGCCTCATCGGGCGGCCGGAGTTGGCGACCGACCCTCGCTTCAGCGAGCGCGAAACCCGCAAGCGCCATCGCGCCGAGCTGAAAACGCTGATCGAGGAGGCCCTGGCCTTGACCGTGAAATCCGCGGCGGTCTGGGAAGATCGGCTCAATCGGGCGGGTGTTCCGGCCGGACGGGTGCTGACGATCCCGCAGGTTCTCCAGGAGCCACAGGTGACGTCGCGGAACATGACGACGCACTTCGAGTCCGTCGCTGGTGACCGTCCGCTGACGGTGATCCGCGGCGGCTTCCTCGTCGACGGCGAGGCGCCCCGGCCGCTTCAACCACCGCCGAAGCACGGCGAGCACACGGACGACATCCTGGCGGACGCCCGCCGGCAGCGAGAGACGAGGAGGCAGGCATGACCGAGCGGACGCGCAAGGAAGGCCGCGAGCGCGGCGAGGAATGGTGGTCAACGGAGATCATCGAAATGCAGCCCGGCATGATCCGGCTGCGGGGCTACCCGATCGAGGATCTCATCGGCCGGGTCAGCTTGCCGGCCATGATCTGGCTCATGCTCCGGGGGGAACTGCCGACCGAGGCTCAGGCCGAGCTCCTCGGCACGGCTTTGGGGGCGGCCGTCGATCATGGTCCGCAAGCACCCTCGATCGCGATCGCCCGCATGGCCGCGACCTGCGGCGTCGGCATCAACAGCGCCATGGCGTCCGCCATCAACGTGCTCGGGGACGTGCATGGCGGAGCCGGCGAGCAGGCGCTCGGCTTCTTCGGTGACATCGCCGCCGCGACGGATGCGGGCCGGCCCCTGAAGGGCGCCGTGGCGGACCGGGTCGACCGCTTCTTTGCCGAGAACGGCTATGTGCCGGGCCTCGGCCACCGATTCCATCCAATTGATCCCCGTGCGCCACGGCTGCTTGCGCTGGTGCGCGAGGCTGCCCGCCAGGGCACGGTGTCAGGACGCTTTGCCCATATCGCGGAGGCGGTCGAGGCGGCTGTCGAGCGCCGCAAGTGCAAGCGGATCCCGCTCAACATCGATGGCGCCACGGCCGTCATCTACGGGGAACTCGGCTTCCCGCCCCCGCTGACGCGCGGCCTCTTCGTCCTGTCGCGCTCGGTCGGGATCCTCGCTCATGCCTGGGAGCAATCCCAAAGGCCGGACCGCAACAAGGGCCCGCTACCACGCGAATGGCTGTGGTCTTACCAGGGCACCCCGGAGCGCAGGCTTCCGGAGACCCAAACCTCGCAGCCGTCATCGGCAAACACATGAACACCGGCTCATTCTGAGGAAGCCATGACACGCCTGACCCGCCGCTCATTCCTGCACGCTTCGCTCGGCGCATCCGTCGTATCCCTCAGCAGTACCCAGCTGTCCGCCCTGCATGGGCTCAGACCTACCCGTCGCCCAACGTCAGGATGGTCGTACCCTACGCAGCTGATGCGGATACGGGCCGCCTCGGGATCTGGGAGCCCGCGCCATGGATGCCTATCTCTACGCCAGCGATTTGAGGGATGCGGAATGGGCGCTGATGGAGCCGCTGGTGCCCGCAGCCCCCAGGATCTCGTCCTTCTGCCAACCTGTAATATGCTCGGCTCCCATGTTCCAGGTCGTGACGTAGTCCTGCGGGTCGAGCATGCAGATCGCTTAATCAGCCACGGCATCCTCGAGTGCTCGAAATTCGTATCCGGGCATGATAAGTGCGCATTCCAGGGATGGTGATCGGTGGCTCGACACGATCGTGATCACTCATTCCGGTGATCGTGATCACCGTCAGCGTTGACCTGGCGGTGCGCTGATCGGAGTGAAGCGGTCCGTACCGCTGGCAGTTGTAAGGTGGTCTGGAAACAGGCGTCAGGTCAAGCCCGGCGCCAATCATCAAAGGTCTCTCGGATCATGCCACACTCCTGTCGCCGGCCCGGCGGCGCAGACTGTCGCCCTTGAGTTCAATCCGATGCGCATTGTGAATGACGCGATCCAATATCGCATCTCCAAGAGTCGGATCCCCAATCACATCGTGCCAGTGTGACACGGGAACCTGACTGGTGATCAGCAGCGAGCCCTTGTCGTAGCGGTCATCGGCGATCTCCAGCAGATCCCGGCGCTGCTCGGCGGTGAGCGGCTCTGGGCCCCAGTCGTCGATGATGAGCAGATCCGTGCGCTCCAGGGCGCTCATCAGCCGGGCCAGACGGCCTTCGCCGCGGGCCTGGGCCAGATCAGCAAACAGGCGCGGCGCCCGGCGATACAGAACCGAGAAACCGTCGCGGCAGGCCTTGTGGCCGAGCGCACAGGCGAGCCAGCTCTTCCCCGTTCCGGTCGGGCCGACAATCGCCAGGTGATTGTGATCGCGCACCCATTGGCTGGTGGCCAGCGCCTGGAACAAGGCCCGGTCAAGGCCGCGCGAGCTGCGGTAGTCGACATTTTCGACAGTGGCGCTCTGGCGCAGTTTGGCCGCGCTCAGGCGGCGTGCCAGACGACGGTTGTCGCGGAACGTCGCTTCCCGATCGACGAGAAGACCGAGCCAGTCGGCATGGGGCATCGCGGCCGCGTCGGGGTTGGTCTGCAACTCGAGCAGCGTGTCGGCCATGGCGCTCAGGCCAAGGGCGCGCAGGCGTTCGACGGTAGGATGAAGCAGCATGAGGATCTCCTGATCAGTGATAGTAGCCGGGGCCGCGGATGTTGGCGTGGACGAGCACCGGCGCGTCCTGCGCCGGCTCAGAGGCCTTGGGCGTGCCGCTCTTCAGAATGGTGGCAACCGAGGTGTAGGACCGGGTGTTGATCGCCAGAGCCTGCGCGCAGGCCGCATCGACCCGCTCGGCCCCATAGCGCTTGACCAGCCCGAGAATGCCGATCGCCGAGCGGAAGCCCTGCTCGGGATGCGGCCGGGAGCGCAAGATGACGTCGATCAAGGTGGCCGCGTCGGCTCCGACCTTGCCCGCCTCGCGGCGGATGCGCTCATGCGTCCAGTCGCGGTAGCGCCGATGCGAACTCGGCATGTGCTCGGCCACCGTGCTCGGCCGATGCGGACGATGGGACCGCACATGCGAGGCCACGCGCTTGCCGCGCCAGAAGACTTCGACGCTGGTCGCCGTGATCCGCGCCTCGACCTCCTGCCGAACGAGGCTGTGCGGCACGCTGTAGTAATGCTTGGCGATCTCGATGTGATAATCGAGACCGACGCGGCAGCGCTTCCATTCCGCATACTCGTACGGTTCGGCCGGCAGCGGCAGGAGCGCCGGGCGGTCGAGCGTCTCGAACAGCTCGCGCCGGCTGCGGCCCCAGCCGCGCAAGGGCCGCTCATTCAGGTCGCGCAGCAGATCCTGGATGGCCGCGTTGAGCGCCGGCAGCGAGAAGAAGCGGCGGTTGCGCAGGCGGGCCAGGATCCAGCGCCCGACCACCTGAACGCCGACCTCGACCTTCGCCTTGTCGCGCGGCTTGTAGGGCCGGGCCGGCACGATGGCGGTGCCGTAGTGGCGTGCCGCGTCGGCATAGGTGCGATTGACCATCGGCTCGTGGAAACACGCCTTGGTGATCCCGGCCTTGAGATTGTCGCTGACCGTCTGGCGGGTGGCGCCGCCCAGGAAGGCGAAGGTGCGCACATGCGAGCCGATCCAGTCCGGCAGGCTCTGGGTGAAGCTGGCCTCGGCATAGGTGTAGTTGGAGGCCCCGAGCACGGCGACGAAGATCTGGACCGGGCGGACCTCGCCGGTGAGCCCGTCGATCACCTCCATGGTGTGGCCGGAATAGTCGACGAACAGCCTCTCGCCGGCGACGTGGACCTGCCGCAGGGTGGGCTTGAGCCGGCCCGCCCAGTCCTTGTAGTGCTCGCAGAACCAGGAATAGCTGAAGGCCTCGGGCGTGCTGTCGCAGTATTCCTCCCACAGGAGCATGAGGGTGACGCCCGGCCGGCGCAGTTCGCGATGGACCAGGGTCCAATCGGGCTGGCTGCGCTGCTCAGCGGGCAGGTCAGAAGCGGGCGGATAAAGCCGGTTCTCCAGCAGGACATCATCATCGAACTCGGGCGGCAGCGGCCAGGTCAGGCCGGCGCGTCGGGCGCGGTTGATGTACTTGCTGATGGTGCCCTGGGCCAGACCCAGGCTGGCAGCGGTGGCGCGCTGGGAGAGCCCGACACCGTGGTGCAGGCGTAAGACTTCACGGATGTGGCGCATCGACAGTCTCTCGGTGGGCATCTTGGACCTCGGCTGGAAAGCAAAAGCCAAGATTACCGTGGGTTGCGGACTGCCGGCGGCAAGCACCTCTTCACGATCTCAGAAGGCTGATCACGATCGCTGGAACGGGCGATCACGGCCCTCTGGAAACCATGATCACGCCACCCTGGAATGGATGATCACGATCATCTGGAAACCATGATCACGATCGTCTCGAACGCGCAATAAGGAAGCACGGGGCATAGCTGCAGCAGTCAAACAGGATCCCCTATCCGGAACAGGCGTCCGGCTCATCGGGTGCGAAGTAGTGTCGTTGCCCCTTGAGGAGCGGACATGGCTTCATTGGTTTGACGGGCTGCGATGAACTCGCGGCGTGAACGATAGCCGCGAGCCCGGTGCGGATGAAGCTGGTTGTCATGAGCAACCCAGCCCGGCAGCGCGGCCATCACGGATCTGGCATCCGGGCAGAACTCACGCGGGCGTAATCGCGCTTGGTCGTACGCACGAAGGCCTCAGAGGCTGGTGAGCAATTATCTTTCCTTTCGCGTGAGGCGACGCAGCAGGATGCGGCTCATGGCGAGATAGAGCAACATCTCGCCGGTCTCGACCAAGCGTTCGTAGTCCTTGGCCAAGCGGCGGTTGCGCACGAGCCACGCGAACGTGCGCTCCACGCTCCCCTGTACAATGGTGCTTGGATTTGAACTTTGGATCTCCGCCCGTGCCTCCTGATGGCGGAGGTGGAATGCGGAACACAATCTCGACTTGGCCTTCATCAATCTCGATGCGGCGGACCATCAGCCGGATGATGTCGCGTCTGGCAGACCAGTCGAGCAGGTCGAGGTTCTCACGGACTGTCATCGAGAAGTCCTCTAAGCGACCGATCACCAGGGTCAGGTCGCGTCTGGCCTCACTGGCAGCTGCCAAGGCATTGCGATGCTCCTCCAACTGGGTGATCCGGGCCCTCAGGTCGGCGACCCGCGGCTCAAACTCCACACGGTCAATCACGCCGTCAGCATACCCGTCGATCAGCCGCCCGACCCCGCGCCGCAGGGCGCCAATGCGGCGCTCAACCTCCCCGACGTCGGCATCGGGTTGACTCTCCGATGCGAGGTCCGTGAGGCGGCGCCGGTACTCGTGAGCGATCCGCTGTGGATCATTGAGAACCGCCTCGATCTGGGCCCACACGACGCGCTCGAGACGATCACTGCGCACCGGGCGGTTGGTGCACACCGCCTTTCCGTCGAACCGGTGTCCATCACTGCCGATGCAGCGATAGGCGCCGTAACCGAAGGCATCGGGGCGATGACACTCAGCAAGCCCAGGTGTGGCTTTACCGTAATAGGCATAGCCACACCGCCGACACACAACCAGCCCCTGGAGCAGCCACCCTGGCCCTCGGCTCTGCTCCCGCTTACGCCGTCGGTTCTCCTCAAGCTGCGCTCTGGCGGCCTCGGCGACCGCGGGATCGACAAGGGCTGGCACCGGCACCGCCACCCAATCCTCGCTTGGGACCGGCACGCGTGTGGTCGGGCGTGAGGAATGAGTCGGGTGATTGCGGATCGGACGCAGCCGCGGCTTTGGCTCGATCGCGCGAAAGCGGCCATACATGGCTGTGCCGGTGTAGGCGGGATTCTCGACCATGCCATGAAGGGTGGAGGCCCACCACCGTGTCGTGCCCGAACGGGTTCGGCATCCCGCCTGTTGGAGCCTGCGACAGACCTCGCGCAGGCTGAGGCGGTCGAGCCCGATCCAGGCAAAGATCAGGCGGACAAATCGCGCCTCCTCGGGCACGATCTCGAGCCGAGCAACCCCATCTCCTCGCTCGCGGGTGATGTAGCGATACCCGTAAGGTGCGCCTGCGAGAGCGCTGACTGAACCCATCCGCGCGGCATGGCGCCGTCCCCGTCGTCCCCGCTCCAGGATCTGGGCGCGCTCGTACTCGGCAATGACGCCTTGGATCTGGAGCAGGAGGTCGTCCTCAGGGCTGGCGCCAATGGGCCGGTTGAGGAAGGCGA
Source organism: Microvirga sp. RSM25 (assembly GCF_044784385.1). Lineage (NCBI taxonomy): Bacteria > Pseudomonadati > Pseudomonadota > Alphaproteobacteria > Hyphomicrobiales > Methylobacteriaceae > Microvirga > Microvirga sp. RSM25. Next base: position 899,663 of record NZ_CP173040.1, read on the forward strand.
CCTCAACGCCGGCGCGCCGGAACTCCTCCATCAGCAGGGCCTGGTGCGCATGACGCCTGGCGAGCCGGTCGGGTGCGAGGACGTAGACACGGTCGATGTCCCCGGCGAACGCTGCATCGCGCAGACGCTCCAAGGCCGGACGCACCAGAGAGGATCCGCTGTGGCCCTCGTCAATGTAGGCGGCATCCGGGAGCATTGTGACGCCATCGGCCGCGATCCGCTCGCGTAGGGCGGCGACTTGGCTGGCAATGGTCTTGTCACGGGCCTGAGCCTCGCTGGACACCCGTGCGTAGAACGCAGCCCGACATTCAGCCATGCTCAGCCCTCCTCTTTGCGGCCGGCCGGGTGATGGCCTCTGGCGCGGCTCTGGCGCCGGCCCTGATGACCTTGCGGGTGATGGGGACGATTCGGGCGTATGTCTCGGCCACGCACTGCGGGCTGAGCCTCGTGCTCTCGAAGGAGATCCGCGCCACCACGATTGGCTTTTGTGTCGACTGGACCATGGGCATCTCCGCCGGTGCCGGTCCTGGGACCGGGTGGTGGATGCTGCCTCAACTGGGCCAAGGAGCCCGTGTTCCGGAGGGGCCTGGGCAGAGACTCGCGAGCGACCACGGCTGACCACTCGAAGCCGAAACTGGCAAGATTGTACGGGGGAGCACCACCCACCTTCGCGCGAGCACTTGAAAGCCACTCGGGCGAGTCGGCGGCTCTGCGTCAGCCCGCATCCAGGTGCCGCCGCTCCACCAGTGCTGCGGAATGGACAATTGCCAGCCCAGCGCATTGCGCAACCAGTCCTTCAGCCCACGATATGCCGTGTCAGCCCACATCCGCTCGATCACCGGAAAGAGATGCTGCAGACCCTCCAGCAGAAACTCGGCCCCGGCGCGATCATGGATGTCCGCTGGATGCACCCGGTTCTTCAGCAGATTGCCTTGCGTATCAACGAGAAGATGGCGCTTGCGGCCCTTGATCTTCTTGCCGCCACCGTATCCGCGTGGTCCGCCCATCTCAGTGGTCTTGACCGATTGGCTGTCGATGATTGCCGCTGTCGGTTGGGGCGAACGGCCCATTGTGCGGCGGTAGCTCTCGCGCAGTACCTGAGTGACGTGCTCCCAGGTGCCGTCCTCGCGCCACTGGGCGTAGTGGTAGAAGACGGTGCACCGCGGAGGATACTCGTGCGGCAGCAGCCGCCATTGGACTCCGGTGCGCAGCAGATAGAAGATCGCATCGACGATACGCCGTAACGGATAGGTCTGCCGCCGCCCGGCCGGATGGCTGCGGGGGACAAGCGGCGCGAGCAGCGCCCATTCGGCATCAGTAAGATCGCTGGCGTAGGAACAGACATCCATGGCGGGGCTCCTGGATCTTCAAACAGCCCGCATCCGCTTCAGCGGCCCAGCGTAGAACCTATTCTGAATCAACGGCTTTCCCCGAGCAATAAAATTGCTCACCAGCCTCTCAGCCATGCCATTCGATTGCGGGCCCCCAGCGGCGTGGTGCGTAGCTCCCGTCCAAGCTCCCGGGCAAACGACTGGGTTGGCCCCGCCCCATAGCAACTTCCGTTGTCGGTCAGCCACTCGATCGTATGCGGCAGCTGGTTCACCGGACCGAAGCGATGCTCGACCGCGCTGAGATCAGATCATAGACATCCTCGCCGTTGATCCCTTCTGTGGTGGCGACATAGCCCAGGGCCTCGCGGTCACAACCGTCGAGGGCAAACACTCCCCGCACCGTCTCGCCATTGTCACAGCCGAGCTCAAACCTGTCCGAGCCCTAACCCCAGCGGACGCTCCACTAAGCGAGCCGAAAACGCTGTTCAAACAAACCGAGCTGCCTCAGCCGTAATGCGCCCCTGGTTTGTCGCAAATGTTTAAGTGCGGTCGGACGGAGGTCCGTCAGCCATCTTTGGAACATCGGATCCACATGCGAGTTCTTTCAGCTTGGTCGTAGTTCGATCAATGCGCGGGGAAGGAGTTATTGCGGCTTAGCGATCCGCGCGTGCAGAGAATCAAGCTACAGCCCACCTCATTCCAATTTACCCTCTCCTGATCGAGTTGGGTCCGCACAACCGGGTGAGCCGGCGGATGGAATCCGACGAATCGTGCGCCTTCTTGGAGCAAGAATAGTACGTTAGAAAGGACAGCACGCCGCATTGTCGCATCCGCACGTTAGCAACTCAGACATCACCGACCCCACACACAAATTTCAACTGCGAACTGGCGCCGTGAATATGACCCTCTGCATCGCTTGGTCCCGCGATGCTACGTGAATGCAAGCGCCGCCTATATGCTCGCCTAGGGTGCGGGCTACAAGTTTCATAGAGGCGGGTACTCATCAATCACAATCAATCGACCTGGATCCTTCAAATCGAACTCAATAATGCGCGGCACGAAGAGGCGGGCGTAGCGCGTGAAGGCGCTAGTCGGCGGGAAGCGGATTACGGTATCGCAACGCCCAAGGAGATACATCTCGATAAGAGCGGAAACTCCGCCGTCGATACCGAGCGCTGCGCTATGTAACGGCCCGGCCTGATCCACCTGGAACCTCTTTGGGATTGTCAAAAGGTCCGGAAACACACCCGCCACATGATCACGCACCTGCGCGCTGTCCGTACATAAGAAGACCATCACTGGTCTCGGATGCGGTAGCGCTTTAGCCTTACGAATGGCGGCGCATACCTGTTGCAAGGCGAGTTCCGGATGGGCCCAGTACGGCGTGTGCTCCATAATATCCTCGCCGTTTCCATGCCGAACATGAACTCCGATTACGCTGTGTCCCTTAAAGTGCTCCCGATAGATGGCGTCAATCTGAGCTTGAATTTCAGATTTCGGCTTGATGCTCCGAAATATCTGGCGCTCGGCACCCTGATCGCAACGCCACATCAAACATGCATCACACACAACGGTGTTGGCTTCACTATCGCCTTCGGCTTGGAAGAGCAGACTTAGGTCATCACGCTCACGAAAAACTTGCTCATCTGGGCGGTAAATCCCGTCGATGGATGGCTTATTCCACCATGGCGGAAAGAAAGGACCTGGGAATAAGATCTGGTTGATCGAGTCATCGCAGATGACCGGTACGCCAGCGATTTCTTCAATTCTTTCGAAAAAAACGGGAAAAGCGTTCGTGAAGGGTTGATCGAGATAACAGGAGCCACGCCAATCGATGGCTAGCACTCGCCCGGTCCGCTGCGCGTAACTCCAAGCTGCTGCCAGCGACCACAGGCAATCACCAAAACCAGTACGCCGTCGAGAAACAACGAACCGATCCTTCATCAAGCCACTAAAAAGCATTTTCCTTGCCTCGTTCCGGGAAGTCGCATGGGTCATGACGTTACGAAGACCTTATTATGGCCTCACCCGATGCTGTCATTTGCGATCGTGATCCTAGCCAAAGGACTGGTGAGACCTTCTTTGCATCGCACTGGAGGTGATAGACTCTCGACGCCGTTACTTCTTCTCGCGGAAGGTTTACCGTCGACGTGCTTGATTTCAGTCGGAGGGCATCCTAATTTCCTCAATAATGTACTATGCTGACCAAAAGTTCTGGTGCAGGGGCGTGTTGTCCTGCGGGCCGGCTTCTGCTGGGCACCTGTTCACGACTACATCCACGAGCGTGGCGGCCGGATACGCCGGCGTCAGGTGCCCAGCTACCTGTCGTATGTGGAGATATGGGGAGGACAATATTCACGAGTGCCTGTTATGCATCGTGGATCCCTTCTTGACCCAAGCGAGCAGCGTGCGGGGGATGTAGCCGGACGTGGCGCTGCTCCCACAATCCCCGCAACTCACTGACGAGATCCTCACGCCTAGCCTGATCAAACGAACTTGTATCGAGGAGCTCCTTGAGCACCGCTTCGCCCTCAATGCGCATCAGCAGATCAAACAGGTCGTGTGAAATTCGCACACTGTCACTGCTGGAGTGGTTAGCACGGATCTCGCAGGCGGTCTCTTGGCAATCTGACGCTGTGAATGCGCGGGTTCGATGCAGCGATATGTAAGGCGGCAATGAAATCGCGAGCGCAATCCAATCCTCAAGCGTCGGAGTCCGCTTTTTTAACCAGGAAGGGCCCAACCACAAGTCCATCCAGTTCTGTCGTCAGAAATGTAGCAACCGCGTCTGCAACCGAATCCACGATCGGTTCGGCATTGTTGTTAAAGGACGTATTGAGCAGAATTGGGGTGCCTGTCCGCTTCTTGAACGCATTGATGACCTCCCAGTAAACGGGATTGGCGTAGCGCGATACAGTTTGCAGGCGAGCCGTACCGTCGACGTGCGTAATGGCGCCGAGCAAGGCGCGCTTTGAGTCACGCACGCGAACGACGAAATTCATGAAAGGAAATTCATGCCTACCGTCCGGGAGGTCGAAGAATTCGCTCGCATCCTCCTCCAGCACAGACGGCGCGAACGGTCGATAGCCCTCGCGCTTTTTGACCATCGCGTTGATCCGGTCCTTGTTTGCAGCAGGTCGCGGGTCAGCAAGAATGCTGCGGTTACCAAGGGCGCGTGGCCCGAACTCCGAGCGACCCTGCACCCAGCCGATCACGGCCCCGGTAGCGATCCAGTCGGCTGCACTACTTGCCACGTCGTCAGAGCTCTCAACCTCGAGATGTCCGGCCCATGCATCCAGTTCCTGTTGCACGGCGCGGGCGTTGCCGAGATCAGGACCCCAATAGACCTGCTGCAATCGCTCACGCGGCGCGCGGCGGCCCATCCCGTTAGACACTATCAGCGCAGCGCCCAACGCGCAGCCAGCGTCATGAGACGCGGGTTGCACGAAGATGTCTTCAAAAAGCCCGGAATACAACAGCTTACCGTTCATCGTGCAGTTATGGGCAACCCCCCCAGCCAGGCACAACCGCTTCATACCGGCAGCCTCACGGTGATGCCGGAGAATGTGGAACACGATCCGCTCAAGCGCTTCCTGCACTGACGCACTCACATCTCGATGCTGCTGGGTGAAGGGCATTCCCTTTCGCCTGACCTCGATGTTGCGGAGCAACGCCGGACCGATGCGGTCGAGGTGAACACGGTAGCCACCGCCGCTGGCGGAGAGCTCGTAGAACTGCTCAAAGAGCTCGCGATAGCGAGCGGGATCCCCATAGGGGGCGAGTCCCATTACCTTATACTCGTCGAACAGGCCGTAGCCGAGATACCGGATCGTCTCGAGATAAAATAGTCCAAGAGAATTGTTCTCGGGAAAAGCCTCGAGTTGGGTAATTCCTGTGCCAGACCCTACCGCCACGAGGCCGGACAGGAAATCACCACAGCCATCAATCGCCAGAATAAGACTTTCCTCGAAGCCCGACATTGCAAAAGCGCTCACGGCGTGCGCCTGATGATGACTTACAAATGAAATGCGCGAACTGTCTAACTCAGTACCGAATTCACGCGCTAACAGGTTCTGCACCAGCGCTTTAGCACCCGACGGAAAGGAGCGAATGTCCGGGTAGGAAGTTGACATACCTTCAAGCATAGCGTTGGCATAGGGCTCGCTAGCGTAGACCGCGACACGATCAAGGTCGCTGAGCTGAACCCCCGCCGCTGAAAGACAGTATTGAATTGAGTGACTTGGGAACTTGTTGGAGTGTTTGATCCGATTGAGGCGTTCCTCTTCTACGGCGGCTATCACCTGCCCGTCTCGGACGAGCACTGCGGCGCCATCGTGCATAAAGGCGTTCGGAAGCTCGAATCGGTTTTCATGAACCTGGTCAATTCCGCCGCTAATTCCTAGACACAGCATTTCTTTCTCCATCCATCGTAACAGGCCGGCACTATTGCCCTGGCTCAAGACCATTCCACATAGCTAAGTTGCATTGTCACAGGCAGCCGCGAAGGCCAGTCGGGCGTCACCAACATCAAGAAATCTTGCGTCAACGCATCAGGCGTCGATGAAGCACCGCGGTTGAAAGCAAGAACGGCAAGACGGCGTAGATGCAGAGTGCAGAAATGTGCAGGGCGATGCTGTCGACCGGGCGACCAAGCATCGCCGGGCGAATGATGTCGAGTGAATGTGTCAGTGGCAAGTAGGACGCTATTTGCTGAAAAGATCTGGGAAGTTGACTGACCGGAACGACCACGCCGGACAGAAAAACCATAGGTGTGAGAACAAGCGTCTGGTAGAATACGAAGTAGTCATAACTGGGCGCGAGCGCCATGACGACCATCGCTAGACTCGCAAAGGCAAGACCAGTGAGGGCGATGACCGGCAGCGAGTAGAAGACGGGTGGCCACGCTGCGTAGCCCAGCGCGGCGGCAAGAAACGCAATTGCCGTTCCGGCCAGAAGGGCTTTGGTGGCGGCCCACGCCAATTCACCGAGTACGATGTCGCCGAGCGTGAGCTTTGTGCACAGCATTGCTTCCCAGGTGCGCTGGGCACCCATTCGGGCGAAGGCCGCATAAATGGTTTCGAAGCTCGCGGCGGTCATCGCGCTTGTTGCGACTATGCCAGCCGCCAAAAACGCGATGTATGAGGTGCCATCGACGCGACCTACGACCATTCCGAGACCAAAGCCAAGGCCAAACAGGTTGGTCATCGGATCGGCAAGGTTCCCGAGAACTGATGCGAGCGCGACTTTCTTCCATGCCAGATAGTTTCGGCACCAAACTGCGACCCAGTTCCAACTATTGGCGGGCAGAACCGCCACAAAGTACTGGCCCATCGCGTTCATTGCTCCATCTCGCGCCCGGTCAGCCGTAAGAAGACATCCTCGAGGTTCGGGGGACGCTGCAGAACCCGTAGACCCGCGTGCCCGCGCAGCTGCACGCGTATCTGCTCTGGATCTAGCGCATAGCAAAGGAGTGTCTCCCCGCGCACCTCAATGTGCCGCGCGTACGGCCTGATCAGCGCAGACAGCTCGTGTGGATTGCTGCCATAGATCTCGAGCACGTGGCAGCCGATCTGCTCATCGATTAACGTTTGGGGCGCTCCTTCAACGATCTTGCGCCCTTCTTCCAGCACGCTCAACCGGTCACATAGCCGCTCCGCCTCTTCCATGAAGTGGGTGGTCAACAGAATCGTCTTGCCCCGCGCCAGAAGCGAGCGCATGCGCTCCCAGATTAGGTGGCGCGACCGCGGATCGAGGCCGGTGGTAGGCTCGTCCATCACCAGAAGTTGCGGGTCGTTGATAAGCGCACGCGCTAGCGTTAGGCGCCGCCTCATGCCGCCAGACAGTTCGGAGACGCGCGCATTTGCCTTGTTCTCGAGCGCGGTGAATTCGAGCAGTGACGGCATTGCCCCTTCGATCTCGCGTGCGCTCATGCTGAAATAGCGTCCGAAAACCAGCAGGTTCTCGCGCACTGTGAACTGGAGATCCAGGTTGTCGAACTGTGGGACCACGCCGATGCGCGCGCGCGCTAAGCGAACCCGTGCCGGCACTGGCATGCCGAGCACCGTGATCTTGCCCGCGTCAGGCGACGTCATGCCGAGAACCATTCGTGCGATCGTGCTCTTGCCCGCGCCGTTCGGGCCCAGCAGGCCAAAGCACTCTCCCGGTGCGACGGAGAACGACAGCCCGTCGACAACGATCTTGCCACCGTATGACTTCCTTACGCCGACAAAGTCGATTGCCAGCGTCGGCTTGGAGCCTAGGAGAGAACAATTCTGGTTGATTTGCGTGTGACGCTCCTGCTCGAACGGATTGCTATCGAGCCGCCACGGATCGTCGGCGGCCAGTTCGCGATTCAACAACTGATACTTCCTGTCCTGCGTCAAAGCCATCCACCTAGGTTTCGTGACGTTCACTCGGCGCTGCAAATGCTGTCAGACGTCGCGAGCGGGGAAGACTCCGCGTGCGAACGAGCCTGCGAAACGCCGTCGCATGGCTGACGGTCCTGTGGTGCCTGATCCAGTGATCGGGCTTCGAATGCGGCTTGTTTCCCACCCGTGTTGGGTACATCGGCCACAGAACCGCGCGACAGCCAATCGCTATTGCTCAACGTGCACAACGCATAGGCTTTGACGGGGAGTAAGAGAAAGAGGTTGATGAGTGTGTGCAGAGAAAAGCCGACAAATCGCAGTTGGTGAGACCGAAACGCTGCCACGCTGCAGCGAGTGATGGTCATGGCTGCAACTACCAGGCCTGTCCACCAAGGCACTGTGGCTGTCAGGGCGAGCTGCGCGATCGCCGTTAGCACCGACAGAGCGAGTAAGAGCGGGCCAAGATTCTGGCCGATCACGTCCAACGTGAGATAGTGATTGAGGCCCGGCAGCAGACGCAGCGCAAGCAACGTGTCCCGGAAAGTGCTCCGTGCCCAGCGGAGTTGCTGGCGCAGATATGAGTCCAGCTTGTCCGGAACAACTGTTGCCGCGATGGCGTCCGGGACGTACTCGGTTCGGAAGCCTGCTTTCAGCATGAGGATCGTGAGATGGCGATCCTCACCGAAGTCACTCGGCCTTCCCCGGAACAGTTGCGTCTCGTACTGATCAAGCAGCAGAAGGAGCGCGGAACGGCGGTACATAGCACATGGGCCGCAGCAGCACATAACGGCCCCGAAACGAGCCTGCGCCGCGCGCTCCTCATTGCAAGCCAGCCAGTACTCCATGTCGATCAACCGGGTCAACCAAGTGTCGCTCCGGTTGCTCGCCGTCAACTGGCCCATGGCCGCGCCGATCATTGGATTGTTCATCTTCCGAGCAAGCTTGGTGATAACATCGGACGAAATTGTCGTGTCCGAGTCAACGTTGAGCACCAAATCTCCAGAGGAGCGGCGTATCGCGGAAATCTGCGCCTTGCGCTTTCCAATATTCTCGCGGAGCAGTATGAAGTTGAATCTCGGATCACGCGCATAGGTGGCGTGTACAGGTGAGACGGCGTCGCGATTTCCAGAACCGTCATCAACCACATAGACCCGCAGTGTTCCAGCGTATTCTTGCTGTGCAATGGAAGCCAGGCACTCCGAGAGCGTGCGCGGGTCCTCGTTAAAGCACGGGACGATGACATCCACGCTCGGCAGAAGGTCGGAGCCGACCAGCTCTTCCGACCGCAATGACACGTTTGTCGGCAGAGCATAAACGGTCTGCATGCCTTTATAAGCAGTCGAGAGCAGGGCATATGATGCGATGGCGGCTGTGCTGGCGATATCGAGCAGACTCATGGGATGTTGCTTGTCTCAGTGATGTCGAGGAAGCGAGCGGATTACAAATCCGCGCTCATGCAATGATGGAATCATGCGGCACAGTGCTGTGACGGTCTGGTCGCGCAGACCAGCGTCAGTGCCCGGTCTCAATCGGCTCATAGGCTTAGTCCCCCTGCCAAGATTTCCTGAACTAGCTCTATGTAAACAACGAGATTGCCAACGGAATCCTCGATCGCGTCTCTGCTGATTCCAGCTTTGTCGGCCTCTACCCAGCAAGCTCTGGCGAGCCGTTCAGCTTCAGAGGCATCGGCTACGGGGGTATACCCAGTTGGATCGATGTTTTCATCAATCCACCGATCCACAAATTGCTTTGCGTCTTTTGTCATATCGATTCCTTTGAAGGGAACGGATTTTGCGGAAGGTAAGCTATCCTGCTCAATAAGCTCAGTGATCAAATTCAAAAGACGTTCGCGAGTTCGATATGGTCGGAGAGCTGCAGCTCATTTTCCCAACACAGTCTCCACCGCACCTGAGAGCGCATGTGAGGACCTCCTCTTTCCTGCGGTTATCTAAGGGACGCATCACACGGTCGAGGCGGCGCGATTGGTGCACGTCAGACGTTGTCGCCAGCGATCGTGGTGCTAGCCATGCGGTCTGATATAACCTTGGTAGCGCCGCATTCCAGAGCTGATGGGCTCTCTCACTGCTTCCTGCCCTTCCTGCGCCGTACGTAAATGCTGCCGCCGACGTCCTTGAGTTCGGGCAAGTGACACTGTCCTAATGCAGCATTCCGCAAGAGTGGTAAAATCGATTGTTTCGATGGCAGCTATCCACGCTATGGATCCAAGGGAAACATGGATTTGCTTCGGTTAAGATACTGCTGGCGAACGGGGTGGAGCGATTGAGGCAGGCTCGGCGTTCAGGCTGTAGGGGGCTTGGGTTCAGACCTGGAGGGTTCTCATGTCGCTCCGCCCGACTTTGAGTGGGAATGTCCCAGCGTCAACCGCAACCGTTGCCCGTGCGGCCTTTCCCCGTGGCAATCCCTATCTGCGCTTGCGTGACCACCTCGGGACGATTTTTACCGACGCCCAGTTCGCACCCCTCTTCGCCCCTTGCGGGCAACCGGCGGAATGCCCGTGGCGGCTGGCGCTGGTGACCCTGCTCCAGTTCGCCGAGAACCTGCCCGACCGGCGCGCGGCCGATGCGGTCCGCGGTCGCATCGACTGGAAGTATCTGCTCGGCCTGGAGCTGACCGACCCTGGCTTCGACGCTTCGGTTCTGAGCGAGTTCCGCGGCCGTCTCGTGGCCGGCGGCGCGGAGGAGCATCTGCTCGACACGCTGTTGGCGCTGTGCCGTGACCTGAAGCTGCTCAGTGCCCGGGGCCGGCAGCGCACCGACTCGACCCATGTGCTCGGAACCGTCCGTTCCCTGAACCGTCTCGAATGCGTGACCGAAACCCTGCGCGCGGCCCTGAATGCCTTGGCGATAGCGGCCCCCGAGTGGCTGCGCGCTGAGGCGGATCCTGCTTGGCTGGAGCGATATGACCGGCGGGCTGGCGATCATGACGTGCCGCAAGGCGAGACGAAGCGGCGTGCTCATGCCGAGCAGATCGGCCGCGATGGTCATCAGTTGCTTGCGGCCATCATGGCTCCTGGCGCTCCGATATGGCTGCGTCAGATCCCGGCCGTTGAGTTGCTGCGGCAGGCCTGGCTCCAGAATTTCTCCATCATTGGCGATGTCCCGGCCGCCGGATCTAAGGCCACTCCCCTGGTGCGATGGCGGACCGAACAGGAGGGATTTCCACCCTCGCTGTTGATGCTCGCCTCGCCCTACGATCCGGAGGTGCACTACGCCAGGAAGCAGTCCACGATCTGGATCGGCTACAAGGTGCATCTGACCGAGACGTGCGATGAGGGCGGACCACACCTGATCACGCATGTGGAGACTACGCCGGCACCTGTCGTTGATCGCGACGCGCTCGAAGACATCCATGCAGCGCTCGAAGCCAAGGGCCTGCTGCCCGGTACTCATCTGGCCGATGCCGGTTATGTTGCGGCCGACCAGCTTGTCGCCAGCCGGAGGAAGGGTGTCGCGCTGTTAGGCCCGGCTCCCAAGGACTACCAGTGGCAGGCCCGTTCAGGCGAGGGCTTCACGGTGCAGGACTTCCGCCTCGATTGGGAGCGGGAAGTGGCGACCTGCCCGGCCGGGCATCAGAGCAAGAGCTGGAGTCCCGACGACCATCAGGGACGGACCGCCTTCAAGGTTCGTTTCTCGACAACAGATTGTCGACCTTGTCCCCTGAAGACACAGTGTACCCGAAGCGGGCGGCGACTGCTCACGCTACGACCACGCGAGGAACACGAGACGCTGGAGGCGGCTCGCCAGCGCGAGGGGCAGCTTGCCTTCTCAAAAGAGTATCGACGGCGCGCTGGCATCGAGGGAACGATTTCGGCAGGCGTCCGGGTCATGCATCTGCGGCGCTCGCGCTATATCGGTCTCGCCAAAACGCACCTTCAACACGTGCTGACGGCAGCCGCCATGAACCTCATCCGACTCGGGGCTTGGTTTGCGGGCACGCCGCTCGCACGAACCCGGCAATCCGCCTTTACCAAGCTCATGATGGCTCCCATCCCAGCATGATGAATTCCTAAGAAACAACTACTGCGGTTGAGGCGGGCTCTGCCTTTTCCAGGACATAGCCGAGTGACTTGGCGCGGCGGCGGAGATTGCTCAGCACCCGCTGCCGGTAGCGTTCCTCGTAGTAGGACGCCCCGGGATCGGCATAGGTCATGCCGTGGCTCAGCGTGTTGTAGACCAGCACCGCGATCTTGCGCGCCGTCGCGGTGATCGCCTTGGCCTTGCCCACCCGCGCGGCGAGCCGCCGGTAGAAGGCGCCCAGCGCCGTCTGGGTGCGCCCGACCGCGCCCGCGGCCAGCCGCAACAGCGCCGCGACCCGGCTGCCGGAGCGGCGCGTGCGGCTCGACAGCACCTTGCCCCCGGAGATCTTGTTGTGCGGCGCGAGGCCGAGCCAGGAGGTGAAGTGCTGGGCGCTCGGCCAGGCCGCGAGATCCGTGCCGCACTCGCTGACCAGCTTGAGCGCCAGGTCGGGTCCAATCCCATCGATCTGGGTCAGGTCGACCCCGAGGATCGCATGCAGGGCCGCGCGCACCGGTACGGCCGGCTCATTGGCCTGCGGCTGCGCGCGACGGGGCAGCGGCAGCGCCGCCGCCGGAGGCGGGTTCTGGGCTTGCAGGCGCTCCAGTACGGCCGCAATGCGCTCGTCGCAGGCGGCCACCTTGGTCTGGTAGACCTCATACAGCTCCAGCGCCTGGGCCAGGGCGAAGACGTGCTCCTCCCGATCGTTGCCGACCAGCGCGGCGCGCAGAGTCGCAAGCGGGGTCTTGCAGCGCCCGTCGCGCAAGGCGGCCAGGCGGTCCGGATCGCGCTCGCCGGCGACAAGGGCCCGGATGATGCGCAGCCCCGTCTGGCCAGTGATGTCAGCCACCACGTGCTGGAGCTGCAGGTTCATCTGGATCAGCGCCTTCTGCATGGGCTGGATGTGGGCGGCGGCGGCTTCCAGGAGGCGCTCGCGCTGGCGCAGATAAGAGCGCAGCGTGGCGATCTCGCCTTGCGGGTGGAAGCTGGCCCGCAGAAGCCCGTACTCATGCAGACGCTGCAGCCACTGGGCGTCGCACACGTCCGTCTTGCGGCCCGGCACCTGCTTGACCTCGCGGGCATTGACCACCACCACCGCGAAGCCGCGCTGGGTGAGGATCTCATAGAGCGGGATCCAGGAGACCCCGGTCGACTCCAGGGCCACCGTGGCGACCCTGCATTGCTCAAACCAGTCGGCGAGGCGCTGCAGGTCGCCCGTGAAGGTGCCGAAGGTGCGCACCGGCTCGGGATCACAGCGGAGCAAGACGGCCGCCACATGCATCCGGGCGCCGATATCAACGGCGGCCGCATGGGGGTGGACCGGGGCGAGATCCCGCTGCAGGCGGGATGGCGACTTGCGCGTCATGGCAGGCTCCTCCTCGAGACATCAACGGAGGGCGGGGCTGTGCGAGATCATCACATTCCTAACCGGGATCGCCTGGGCGTCACCACTCTCAAGTGCGCAGCAGCCCGTGGACCATGTTCGCCATCGGGGTTGGGACCACCACATTCACATCGGCCGCTCCCCTCCACGGTCGATCATAGGGCGCCCTGTTTCTCCCGCCACAGGCGGATTGAAAATCCGCGCCCGTTCGCCAGCAGTATCAAAAGCGGAGCAAATCCAGCCTGCACCTTGCGCCAGACCCGGCTGACCGTGTCCTTGCCGACGGCTCCGCCGAACAAGGCGGAAAGCGCCCGGCGCACCCGCCGGGTGTTGGTGCCCGACAGATAAGCGGACGCGATCAGCGCATCCGCCGCCTTGGTGCGGCGCTGATAAGCCCGGAGCGCCCCGCTGCGCCACTCGGTGGCGGTGCCATCCTCGGCGTGCAGGCGGGCCCGTGGCACGGCAATCTCGGTCTGACCAAAGGTGCCGGTCAGGCTGCGGCAGCGACTGCCATGACGGTAGCCGTGAGTGGGGGCGGGTTGTTCGTGGGATCCCTTGCGGCCATAGCGCGGCCGGCCCAGAGCTGTCTCGAGTTCCGCCTGAATGAGGGCTTCGATCCAGTCCCGCACCCGCTCGCGCACACCCGTCTCGATCGGGTCGATCCAATCGTCGAAAAGCCGGGCCTCAGGCTGCCCGGTTGAATGCACAGAATGTGACTTGCTGATAAGGTCTGTCATGGCGTGGTCTCCCACGGGACCGGAGCGCTCCAACGCCCGAATCCCGCTGTGTGGGTTGCAACACCCGGAGACTACGCCACCCTCAAAAGTCTACCACCTCCCGGACGGCACCTACACCGGAACCCAAAGATTTCTCTTGCGTCACCTGGGGCGTCCATACATGTTGCACGGATCGGTTGGTGAGCGCACTGAGCCCACCCCATGCCTTTCGTTTAGGCGACGCGGACGGTGTTACTGAGCACTTTGGCGTGAGACGAGCGATCTAATAATTTCAGTGACTTAGCCTGCGCTCTGAGACGAAAGTCTGGGCACCTAACCTGAGATTCTCGTTGGCTTTGGGCATTTATTGATCCGGTCTTCATTGACTTGATCATGCGGCATAGCGGACGGCCTTGTGGCTGAAATAGCTTCGGACGCGGGCGGGCGTGTTCGACAGTCGGCGCATGTGGCGGACAGTTGCCCGCTTGAGCTGCTGTTTGCTGCGCGCGGGCGACTGGCGGGTGACAACCTGCTTCAGGTCGGCGTTCAGGCCCTCCACGGGGTTCAGTTCCGGACTGTAGGCGGGCAGGTAGAAAACCTCGATCTTCGCCCAATGCACCCGCAGCCGGTCCAGGATCAGGAGCCCCTTGCGCTTTGCATCGCGGATCAGGCGGTGCAGGAAGCGGATCAAGCTTGCGGCGGTCACCGCCGCGTCGACAATCATCCAGCGCAATGCGCCGCGATTGCTCACCGCCACAATCAGGCTCAGCCCGGCGCGCCGGTGGCAGACCCGGATCACCGGCGTCCGGCCCCGGGGCGCAGAGCCGAGGCCGCGCACATCGTCCGCGCGCAGACCGGTTTCGTCACCCCAGAAGATGGTGCCCCGCGCCTGCCGGGCCGCCGCGACGATGGCCGGATACTCCCGCCGCAGCCAGTGCCGCACCGCGGCCGGGTTCTGCTCGTACGCACGCCGGAGCGGCTTCTGCGCGGTGAAGTCCCAGCGCGCCAGATCCTTGCCCACGGATCGCACGGCCAGCGCAATCCCACAGCGCTGCCAGATCACCGCACGCACCGCCATTCGGCTCCACAGGGCGAACGGCAGGTCCAGTTCGTCCGGGGTGTGCCGGCAGATCAGGCGCCGAATCTCGGCCTCCTGAGCGGCATCCAGCAGGCGCTGCTCATCCGGCTTGCGCCCGCGGGGCTTGCTCACCAGCCCCGGCGCGCCCTCGGTCGCAAACCGCCGGCAAATGTCGAACACCCCGGTTGGCGACAGCCCAACCTGGGCCGCGATCGCCCGGTCAGTCAGCCCGCACTGCCGGAGCCCGATGACTTGCCGCCGGCGCTCCTCTTGAGCCGCGGCCGGCAGCTTGCGCATGTCCACGTGCTTCATGCCGATCAAGCTGGAGCCAACCAAGACCCTTTCAAGACAATGAGGCTCGGATCAATAACCTGAGATTTTCGTTGGCTTTGGGCAGTCAACGTGAGACTCCACGCTCCCAGAGTCCCAGGTCAAAATGCCCACGACTTCTCAAAAATCTGGAATCTCACGTTAAAGTGCCCAGCGACAACGCATCTGTTCGATCGCAACCCCGACCGGCCCCTCGCCGGAGGTGAGGCTCGGCGGAGCATCGTTCGTCGTTAGGTGCGCCTTCAGATTCTGTCTGTCGCGAACCGTTTGTTTCAGAGTTTCAGGGGCTCGGCCGGAAGTCTCAGCAGCGGAGGGCGGCGTGTTCGAGGGCAGTGATTTCGACGGCACGGTGATCCTGCTCTGCATCCGGTGGACAGCGAGCTTACTGAGACCGAGCTTACTTGGGCAATGACGAGTTGACCCCGAGCATCTCAACCATTCTCACTAGCTCGGCGAGGGACCGCGCTCCCATTTTCCGCATAACATGGCCGCGATGAATCTTGACGGTAATTTCGCTGACCCCTAGCTCCCCCGCGATTTGCTTGTTCATCAAACCGGTGGCAACGAGGCCCATCACCTCTCGCTCGCGCCGCGTGAGAGCGCCAAAGCTGGCCCGCAGGCTCGACAATTGCTTCTCAGTATGTCGCCGCTGACGGTCACGATCAAGCGCCACAGCCACCGCATCCAATATATCCTGATCGCGGAATGGCTTGGCCAGAAAATCGATCGCTCCAGCCTTCATGGCCTTGACCGACATTGGAATGTCACCGTGACCGGTCATGAAAATGATAGGAGTTTTGATGTTCCCTTCGGCCATTTCGGCCTGAAAGTCGAGGCCACTCAGCCGTGGCAATCGGATGTCGAGCACCAAACAACTCGGCACGTCCGGAAATCTAAACTGCAGCAATTCGGTCGCCGAGCCGAACATCTCGACTTTGAGCCCGACAGAGCGAAACAGGCTTCCGAGTGCATCGCGAAGGGCTTCGTCATCATCCACGATAAAGATGACCGGCTCTTCGGCGTTCGCAGGCACTGGAGCTGAACGGTGCGACATGAGGCATCTCTCCAACTACCCAGACGGTCGCGATTAAATTAGCACCTTGAGCAGTGAAAGTGGAGAACAGAATAGCTTGATGTCACTCAAGGGTGAGGAGGCTCGGTTTGTCTGAACAGGGTTTTCGGACGGATAAGTGGAGGCTCTGCCGTGTTAAGCTGCCACGAGTTGCGGCAGCGGGGTAAAGTAGGCCTGATCGGGTGTCTGCCGGTCAAGGCTCGAATGAGGCCTCCGGCTGTTGTAAAAAGTCAGATATCGGCCGATTGAGGCGCGGGCCTCGGATACGCTGTCGTAGGCTTTCAGATAGACCTCCTCGTATTTGATGGACCGCCAGAGCCGCTCGACAAAGACGTTGTCGCGCCAGGCGCCCTTGCCATCCATGCTGATCGCGATCTCGTTCTTGAGCAGCACGCTGGTAAAGTCGTGGCTGGTGAACTGACTTCCTTGATCCGTGTTGAAGATCCCCGGCCGGCCATAGCGGGCCAGCGCTTCCTCCAGGGCCTCAATGCAAAACGCAGCCTCCAAGGTGATCGACAGCCGCCAGGCCAGAACCCGCCGGCTGAACCAGTCGACTACCGCCGCCAGATAAACGAAGCCGCGCGCCATGGGGATGTAGGTAATATCCATGGCCCAGACCTGATTGGAGCGGGTGATCGGCAGCTTGCGCAGCAGATAGGGATAGATCTGATGCCCGGACGCTGGCTTGGAGGTGTTGGGCTTGCGGTAGATCGCCTCCATGCCCATCCGCTTCATCAGCGTGGAAACATGCAGGCGTCCGACCGTAAAGCCCTCCGCGACCAGCAGATCGCGCAGCATCCGACTGCCCGCGAACGGATAGGCAAGATGCAGTTCGTCCATGCGCCGCATGAGGGCCAGATCAGTCGCCGAGACCGGCTGCGGCTGGTAATAGAGGCTGCCCCGGCTGATCCCGAGTTCCTCGGCTTGCCGGGTCAGCGGCAGGTCATGCGAGCGATCGATCATCGCTTTGCGCTCGGCCACGTTCCGACTTTGGCGAGCGCGTGTTCTAAAAATCATTGGCCAGGGTCAGCTCGCCGATCTTGGCATGCAGCGTCTTCACGTCCACAGGTGGCGTCGCTGCCTTCTCGGCCCCGAACACGCCGACCGCTCCGTCGAGGAGCTGCGCCTTCCACTGGGTGATCTGGTTGGGATGGACATCGAACTCTGATGTTCGTTGTCAATGATGTCGGACGTGGGTGTGCGCTCCTCTGCAACGATCA
This sequence comes from Microvirga sp. RSM25, assembly GCF_044784385.1. NCBI lineage: Bacteria > Pseudomonadati > Pseudomonadota > Alphaproteobacteria > Hyphomicrobiales > Methylobacteriaceae > Microvirga > Microvirga sp. RSM25. The sequence goes on from NZ_CP173040.1 coordinate 917,196, forward strand.
GGGCATACAAGGATGAAGCAATTGCGCAGGGCCGGAGGCAGAGCCGCAAGACGACGGTTGAGCAGACTCTGATGCGCGGGTTGGTGACCGCATTTCCGTGTGTTCGTCCGGGGCTGCCTCGATCTGTTGACGGGCGTCAATGGTGTCCCATCGGCCACACAATTCGAACGAGGGTTCCCCACCGAGGCCCTGCCTCCGGTGCTGCGCAATCACAGATGTCAGGCGAACGTGATCCAGGTCTTTGTGAGATCTTGTCTTTGTGCACCTTTAGGCGGCCAAACGGGGTTGGATCTCGCGCCCGATCGCCCACAGGAACGCCGCCATCTCCCGCGCAATCGCGGTTACTACCACGGTCTGGCGCTTGCCGGCCGCCATCAGCCGGCGATAACGCGCGCACAGCCGCACCTGCGCCTTCCAGGCAATCGCCCGCACGATCGCTGGTAAGCCCTCCTGGCGCTCCTGCAGGAAACGGCTCATCCGGGCCGGAAAGCGATAGGTCCAAGCCCCCTCGATCAGCACCCGACGGACCCTTGTGTTACCGGCCTTGGTGATGCCGCCCCGCCGCACCCGCTCACCGGTCGAGCTCTCACACGGCACCAGGCCGAGAAAGGCCATCAGCTGCCGTGGGCTCTCGAAGCGGCGCACATCACCAATCTCTGCCACAAAGGTTACTGCAGTCAGAAGCGCTACCCCGCGCAGGGCCTGATAGGCCTCGACCACCGGCGCCATCGACCAGGTCGCGACTATCTCGGCGACTTGCTGGGTCAGCCGCTCCAACCGCGCCTCGGCATCCGCAATCGCCTGCCGGTATTCGCCCAAGACCAAGTACTGAGCCGGATGCTCGAAGACGAGCTCCGCAAGCCAGCGGGCATGCGCCCGGGTCCAAGGCTTGCGGCCGGAGAAGATCCGCCCATGGCGCAGGAGGAAGGATTGCAGGTACTGGCGCTTCTCGCGCAAATCCGCCATGGCCGCTTCGCGCGCCCGCACCGCCTCATGCCCCGGATCCGGCACCCAGATGGCGGTCAGCTCGCCGGCCCGGTGCAGCCGGGCCAGGGTCAAGGCATCGCGCCGGTTGGTCTTGACCCGTTCGCCCGGGCGTTTGGGGATCAGGGACGGGGCGATGACCGCACAATCGTATCCGAACGCGCTGATCTGGCGCTGCAGGCCATAGCCGGTCGGCCCCGCCTCATAGCAGAACAACAATTCGCTGTGTCGGCTCGCCAGCTTGTGGACCAGACGCCGCACCGCCTCGGGGGTATTGTCGATCTCGCCGAGAAAGCGGACTTCGCCCTGACGGCCGTCCTCGGCCACGGCGCCCGAGATCTTCAGTTTCGAGATGGGATATTCGGCCGGCTGCGGAGCCCTCCACTGGTTGATGGGGGCAGTGCGTCAGGCCAATGATACAACGAGAGCAGTTGAGAACGACTTCGGGTCTTAGTAGAGGAAGCGCAGCATGAAGCACTACGTGGGTCTGGATGTTTCGGTCAAGGAGACATCGGTGTGCATTGTCGATGAGACAGGGAGGATCTGTCGCGAGTTGAAGGCTCCCAGCCATCCGGAGGACCTTCTTCAGGTCCTACAAGATCCTGCCTGGCGGATGGAGCGGATCGGCCTTGAGGCGGGCCCGCTCTCCCAATGGCTCTTCGATGGGCTCGCCAGGGCAGGCTTGCCCGTCGTGTGTATCGAGACCCGGCACACCAAGGCCTTCCTCAAGGCCCAGGTCAACAAGACCGACCGGAATGATGCCCGCGGCATCGCCCAGATGATGCGGGTCAACCTGTTCCGACCGGTTCACGTCAAGACGCTGGCGAGCCAGAAGCGCCGTGCGCTGCTGACCGCCCGTAAGCTCCTGCAGGAAAAGGCCATTGCCATCGAGAATGATTTACGCGGTCTGCTCCGCAACTTTGGCCTCAAGGTCGGAGTTGTCGGTGCGCTCAAGTTCGAGGAGCGTATTCACGAACTGGTGGCTGGCCTGCCGGACCTGGCCGAGATCACCAAGCCGCTTCTGGATGCTCGCCGGACCCTGCGCGAGCACTTTGCCAGCCTGCATCGCAAGCTTCTGGAGATTGTGCGTGGCGACGAGGTCTGCCGCCGGCTCATGACCGTCCCTGGAGTAGGGCCTGTGGTCGCTCTGGCCTTCGTCGCCACCATCGACATCCCAGCCCGGTTTCGGAATTCCAAAGCGGTGGGGCCGGCTCTGGGCCTCACGCCCGTGCAGCATCAGTCCGGCGAAAGCAAGCGGGTTGGCAGGATTTCGCTGTGTGGTGATGGCATGATGCGAACGCTGCTGTTTGAAGCCGCTCAGACGCTGCTCACGCGAGTGACGAGATGGTCGTGGTTGAAAGCATGGGCGATGAACGTGGCCAAGCGGCGCGGAGCGAGAAAAGCAATCATTGCGCTGGCCCGGCGCCTGGCTGTCATCCTGCATCGCGTGTGGAGCGACGGAACCGAGTTCCGGTGGGCGAAGGCGGCATCGGCCGCCTGACACACGATCACGATTCAAGAAAGTCTCGGAACTTCGCCGGCTGGCGGAGCGGTCTCCCTCGCGGGACGACGAATGAAGTGAGTTCGCTGGATACCTGGTCTCCTTCGCAAGTTGCGAGAGAACGCTTTAGAGATTGTTCCACTTCATTCTTCTGATCCCATTATGGAAGGGCTTTGATGCCGATTCCGGAAAGAAGCGAGAGCCTGCAGGGGGCCACTGCACCGAACGCCGCGATGGATTTAAAGACGCTTGACTGGAACTAGCCGAATAAAGAAGGTATCCAGACCGACAAACACTTTGCTCTTCTGCTGCATGGCTCGTCCCCTGTGCGGGAGGCTCGGCGCCGGCCCATCCGGCGCAACCCTCGCTCGCCGCATAGTGTGGACGAGCCACCTCCGCTGGCAACGAACATACGGTCTGTTGCGCCAACTCGGCCAGGGTCTTCTCGCCTCTCAAAGCGACCAGGGCCACTTTGGCCTTGAAAGCCGGTGAGTGATTGCGGCGGGGTCTCTTGCTCATCGTTTCTCCTGTTCGGCAGCCATTCTGGCCGCTCTCAGGCAGAAACTCCACTTGTCCCGCTGTTCAAATTTCCCGAGCCAGCTCTCACCAACGGGCCGCCACCTATTTCATGAGGTTTGCTCTGGCACGCTCTCCTCAGCAACATCAGAGCCATCCGAACGGAACGCTGGGCGGGTTTCACGAGAGCCCGGCGCGTCCTCGAACTCGTTCAGGCGCTACGCGACCACCCGTCCGCGACTCGGTCGACAGGGCTTGCCATCGGCGACCATAGCGGCATGGGCAAGACACGCAGGCCAGGAGGTCTCAGAAGGAGTAGCGGCGCGAACTCGTAGGTGTTGAGCTCAAAGGCCGTCTGTCGCTTTGGGAACATGACGCAATTTTAGTCGTGCCGGTTTTGCCGATTTTCTTCCCTAAGAGCAGTTTGGAGATCCTGCTCGACCATCTCACGGACGAGATCCTCAAAGCTTGTTCGATGCTGCCACCCGAGGACCTGTTTCGCCTTTGATGGATTGCCAATCAGGAGATCGACTTCGGTCGGTCGGAAATACCGCGGGTCAATTTCAACCAGAACCTCGCCGGATTGCTGGTCAATACCCTTTTCGCTGGCTCCCGAACCCTTCCACTCGATTGCTCTGCCGACACATGTGAACGCCTTCTCCACAAACTCACGCACCGAATGCGTTTCGCCTGTGGCGAGCACATAATCGCCGGGTTCGAAGTGCTGCACGATCCGCCACATGCCCTCGACGTAGTCGCGAGCATGCCCCCAGTCGCGCTTGGCGTCGAGATTCCCGAGGTAGAGCTTCTGTTGGAAACCGTGTTGAATTGCGGCTACTGCCCGGGTAATCTTGCGAGTGACGAAAGTCTCGCCCCGGATTGGACTCTCGTGATTGAAGAGAATGCCATTGGAGGCGTGAATGCCATACGCCTCGCGGTAATTGACAGTGATCCAGTAGCTGTAGAGCTTGGCGGCTGCATAAGGCGAGCGTGGGTAGAACGGCGTAGTCTCGGTCTGGGGCACGGCTTGAACCTTGCCATAAAGTTCCGAGGTGGAAGCTTGATAAATGCGCGTCCTACCCTCGAGCTTGAGTATCCGAATGGCCTCAAGCACCCGCAACGCTCCGATGGCGTCGGCATTGGCGGTATATTCGGGCGTCTCGAACGACACCTGCACGTGACTTTGAGCCGCAAGATTGTAGATCTCGTCCGGCTGAACCTCCTGAATGATACGTATGAGGTTCGTCGAGTCCGTCATATCGCCGTAGTGTAAGAAGAAGCGCACCCCTGCTTGATGTGGGTCTTGGTAGAGGTGATCAATCCGTTCGGTGTTGAAGGAGGATGAGCGCCGCTTCGCTCCATGGACGATGTAGCCCTTGTTGAGCAGCAGTTCGGACAGGTAGGCACCATCCTGACCGGTAGCGCCGGTTATGAGAGCGACCTTTTGTGTCATGATCTTCGCCTATTCAATACAATCGGATGTTCACTGCACAATCGGATGTTCACTGCCTACCCGGAACACGGGGATCTGTAGTTACGTTGTTACCGTCAACTCACCGTTGCTCATCAGGTTCGAATGGTCGTTCAGCAACTCTTCCAAATAGTGTGTGCCAGTCCTTGGCATCGCAACGATTGCAAATGGATCAGGCGGCGGTGTGGGGTGGATCATTGCATGTGTTTCCAACTAACTCGATCGCGACGGTTCGGGTGGCTCCCAGCACAAGACTCCTGGCGGTCATCTCTTAGCCGCCTCGTTCAAAGTTGAGGAAGCGGGCGGACTACAGATCCGCGCTCACGCAACGTTGCAAGCAAACGAGATGGCGCCATGACCATTTAGTCGCGCCGACCGGCGTGAGCGCCCGGTCTCAACGCGTCGGGAGAGCACTCGTCCTTCCTGCGCCGTACGTAAATGCTGCCGCCGACGTCCTTGAGTTCGGGCAAGTGACACTGTCCTAATGCAGCATTCCGCAAGAGTGGTAAAATCGATTGTTTCGATGGCAGCTATCCACGTTATGGATCCAAGGGAAACATGCGGTTCAAGGGCCTTGATCTAAATCTCCTGGTCGCGCTCCACGCTCCCTGCTGGGCTGTTTGGTGGAGATCTTGCCGAAACCTGTGCGCACTACCTGCTTCTCGCTGGCACCGTCTTCCAGACGCGAGCCGAGGCCAAGGATGCAATTGGGGTTACATCGACGGCGTGCGCCATATCACCTGGCGCTGGATCCCTTTTCCAGAAAGGAGGGGTTTGGAAGAAATGACCCTTGGGCCAACGGCTTACCTGGCGGCGAAAGCCAAAGGGGACAGTAGCATGCCGATAAAGCAGACATGGTCCGAAGACGCTTACGGCCATGGTCTGCAAGGCCCGCGCGATAAGGTGAGAGCCGCATTGCTCGAACCTCAGCCTCCAGTGATGCAAATGTACATCCCTCGACACAGCGTCTGAGGTCGAGGCCATCGCGATAGAGCGATAAAGTCGTCGTCGCTCGAACCTTCCATGCGATGGGCGATGGGGAATAACCCCATTCAAGGAGACAGACGAGGCACCTACGTCGCGCTCGAGACGTCCAGCATCAAGGGAATATGGGATCGCCCGCCGCGCCGCGAGGCGCAGGGCGACGGAGCCACCGTAGTACTCCGAGGACGGGAAAGCCGTCCACATGGGGAGGGGTGGCAGGTGTCCTGAAACTTGAACGGCGAGGTACGCGAGATGCGAAACGCCGAAACCGACTTGGGAATCATCCACAACCGCGGCAGGCGAAGACTATCAGCGGTCGTGGAGGGCACTGGAGAGCCGGGTGCTCCTAATGGGTGCGCCGTGAAAACGGCGAGTCGAATCCCCGCCTTAGGCGGGGGAAGCCGGGAGAGATGCTTCCGGGTCAACCATCTGACCTGATGGCGAAAGCCTCAAGGGACAAGAGCATGATGGTAAAGCGGGGGCTGGGCGAACATGCCAGACCCAACGCCCCGCAAGGCCCGCGTGATATGGTCAAGGATGGATTGCTTGAACTCTAGATGCCGTAATGGGCCTGCCGCTCACGGAGTAGCGAAGCAGGGTGGCTGTCCCTCAGAGTGATGGTGTTGAACCGGGGTCCGAGCGGATCGGCCCCAAGCATCATGAGGGACAGCCATGGACTACTATGCCGGAATCGATGTGTCTTTGGAACTCAGCAGCGTCTGCATCCTCGATGCCTCAGGGCAGATCATTCGCGAGGCGAAGGTCGCCAGCGAGCCTGAGGCGCTTGCCACCTTCCTCGCCGGCCTGAACCTGCCGCTTACCCGCGTCGGCCTGGAGGCTGGTCCTCTGTCGCAGTGGCTGCATGCCGGCCTTGGGCAGGCCGGGTTCGAGGTGGTGCTCCTGGAGACGCGCCATGTGAAGGCGGCGCTCTCGGCCATGATCGTCAAAACTGATCGGCGCGATGCGCGTGGCATCGCCCAACTCCTGCCGCATGGGCTGGTTCCGCCCCGTCCACTGCAAGTCGCCGCCGGCGCAAGAGGTGCGGGCCCTGCTCATGGCCCGCAAGCAGCTGCAGGCCAAGATGCGGGATATCGAACTCAGCCTGCGTGGGCTGTTGCGCGGCTTCGGCCTGAAGGTGGGCGAGATCAGCAAGGGCCAGTTCGCCACGCGGGTGCGGACCCTCACGGCAGGCCATGCGATGTTGGAGAAGATTGCCGAGGCGATGCTGCGCGCTCGCGAGGCTCTGCAGACGGAGTTCGCCCAGTTGCACCGGGCGATGCTGGCAATCGCCCGGGAGAGCGAGGTCTGCCGGCGGCTGATGAGCGTGCCAGGTGTGGGAGCGCTGATTGCGGTCACCTTCACGTCCGCGGTGGACGATCCCGAGCGCTTCGCCCGCTCACGAGCCGTGGGGGCGCACTTTGGCCTCACGCCGAAGAAGTACCAGTCGGGCGAGACCGACATCACCGGAGCGGTGAGCCGGGTGGGCGATCCGATGGTGCGCACGGCCCTGTATGAAGGAGCTCACATCCTGCTGACCCGGGCGGTGCGCTTCTCGGCGCTCAAACGCTGGGCGCTGGAGGTGGCCAAGCGGCGCGGCATGCGGCGGGCCAAGGTGGCGCTGGCCCGGAAACTTGCGGTCATTCTCCATCGCATGTGGATCGACGGCACCACCTTCCACTGGAGCCGGGAGGGTGTTGCTGCATAGGAGGAGCAAGCGTTCGGAACGGGGCGGCTCTCGTCCTGTTCCCCTGAGGTCCCGTCGCCGGGACGATGGAGGCGGTCAAGCCGTAAGTAGTGCCGTGAGCACCTGATCGAGGTGGAACACGCGTCTTAGATGGGCTGACCGCATCCTCTCTGATGGCATGGTGGGGCGGCCGCGCGCCGACCCCGAACAGAAGCAAGACTTCGGCGACAGGACAGTCACTCAGGGGATTGACACTCAACGGCCCATTACAGAAGCACTACTTTGGCACTTTCATCAGTGAGCCGAGGGTGAAGCGCGCCCGACAGAACGGACATCGCAGGCGCATGGCGTGTGCCAGATGATCAAGCAGCAGGCGCCGAATGGCCGGCAGGCTGGGTTGCGGCGGTGGTCCGCTGGCTTTTCTTTTTCCCCCTTTGGCTGCCCGCAGCCGCAGATGCTGCAGGAACAGATAGGCGATCAGCGTCAGCAGCGCATGCCGATGGAGACCCTGCCAAGAGCGGCCCTCGAAGTGATCGAGCCCAAGCTCCTCTTTCAACTGCTGATGCGCCTGCTCGCACACCCAGCGCGCCTTGATGAGAGACGCTAATTGCTTCAATGGCGTGTCGGGCGGCAGGTTGGACAGGTAGTACTTGCGCTCCCCCGACGAGCGATGCTCACCCACCAACCACATCTCGTCGCCTGGCAGGTGCTGGGCGGCATGCCCGCGCAACTGAACCGCCGGTCCATCAGCCACCCGCACACGCGTAGTGGCAAACCTCGCCTGCAACGGGCCTTTGGTGCCACGCCGCCAGGTGACCCGGCGCCATGACACCTTAGCCAGCATAGCCTCGGCCGAAACCGCTTCGACATCCGGAATCAGCGTCTTGCGGGGTCGTCCGCGCGTGGTGGTGGAGGCCACCATCTGCACATCGGCCGGATAAACCTTCTGAATGCGCACGGTGCCCACAGCCCAGCGCAACCCCAGAGCCGAGAGCGCCTGCCGGAAGGGTGCGCTGATGCCATAGCCGGCATCGGCCAGCACCGCCCCGAAGCTCACGCCAGCCTGCATGACACGCTGGAGCTCAGTGAGGGCGATCTGCGGCTTCGAGCACTCCGTCCAGAAAGGCTCGGGCACACCGGCGCGCTGCAGGCGCCCGGGATCCTTGATCCAGGTGTCAGGCAGGAACAGGCGCAAGGCGACTGGGATCGGCACCTCATCCTTGGCAAGCGTGAGGGAAACCAGCACCTGGCAGTTCGCCTTCTTGCCCACCACCCCGGCATACTGAACCGCGCCGAGTTTTCCGGAGGCTGGTTGGCTTGGATTTTACGCGGCCATCGGCGTGACCTCAAGCTGAACGTGGTAGGCGGCTTCCGCCTCGGCGGGCGGGACGTTGCCGATGGACTCGAGCAGGCGCCGATTGTTGTACCAATTGACCCATTCGAGGGTGGCGAACTCGACGCTCTCAAAGGAGCGCCATGGACCGCGCCGATGGATCACCTCGGTCTTGAAGAGCCCGATCACGGTTTCCGCCAGCGCATTGTCGTACGAGTCCCCAACACTGCCGACCGACGGCTCAATCCCCGCCTCGACGAGGCGCTCAGTGTACTTGATCGACACGTATTGAACCCCTCTGTCGGAATGGTGGATAAGGTTGGCGCGCCGCAGAGGCTGCCGCTCGTGGAGAGCCTGCTCCAGGGCATCGAGCACGAACTCGGCCCGGGCCGAGCGCGACACCCGCCAACCCACGATCCGGCGGGCGAAGGCATCGATCACGAAGGCCACATAGACGAAGCCCGACCAGGTCGCCACATAGGTGAAGTCGCTGACCCACAAGGCGTTCGGCCGCGGCGCCGTGAACTGCCGGTTGACCCGGTCACGTGGACAAGGGGCCGCGGCATCACTGACCGTCGTCCTGATGCTTCTGCCGCGAACCACACCCTTCAGGCTCATCTGCCGCATCAGCCGGGCGACCGTGCAGCGCGCAACATCGACCCCCTCGCGTTGCAACTGGCGCCAGACCTTGCGCACCCCATAGACGCCGAAGTTTTCCGCAAAGACCCGGCGGATCTCCTGGCTGAGGTCGTCGTCCCGGCGCTCGCGGGCCGATCTGCGGTGGGGATCGGCCTTGCGGGCGGCATGCTCGTAGTAGGTTGACGGGGCGATCGGCAGCACACGGCAGATCGGCTCGACCCCGTAGGTCTCACGATGCTCGTCGATGAACGACTTCATGGCTTGAAGCGGCGGTCGAGCTCCGCCTGGGCAAAATAGGCGCTGGCCTTGCGCAGGATCTCGTTGGCCTGGCGCAGTTCACGCACCTCACGCTCGAGCGCCTTGATCCGCTCCTGGTCTGTGCTCGTTGGCCCGGGGCGGAGGCCCTGGTCGCGCTCGGCCTGTCGCACCCAATGGCGCAGCGTCTCGCGCGAGCAGCCGATCTTGGCCGCAATCGACAGGATCGCCTCATACTGGGAGGTGTACTCGTCCCGATGCTCGAAAACCATCCGGACCGCGCGCTCGCGGACCTCTGGTGAATAGGGGGTGTTCGCTTTGTCATGGCTCCATCCTCTCAGGAGTTGGAGCCTCCGGGAATCCCGGCGCGGTTCAATACTGCGGACCAACACCCACCGAGTGGGTGCCTTTCTTCGGCAGAGCGGTGTCATCGATCACCAGGACAGCCTCAGGGCCACCCACAAGCCGATTGGCCTGCGCCAGCAGTTCAGCCTCCAGCGGAGCCTCATCCCACGGCCCCACGGACACGAAGTGATGCAGTTGGTCGTAGCCGACAGGAGCAAGCCGAGCCGCGATGGGCTGCAGGCTTTTGCGCTCACCGGGGCCAATCAGGCCTGCCACATAGAGCGGGCACATGCGCCGACGGGCTGGGTGATGCAGATGGCTGAGGAAGGGTTCGAGCCAGGACTGAAGTTCGTGCTCCCACGCAACTGAGGTGCTCATGACGACCTCCCGCGGAAAATCCTTCAGCGGAAAAACCGGTGGGGCTCCCCCGGTTCCTCATACCTGCCAAAGTAGTGCTAGCCCATCGCATTCACCAGAGCTTGTTGCAATGATGTGATTTGCGCCCAGGACGTGCTGATCCGCTGCGTCTGTTTCACCGCTGCGAGGGTTGGAACAGAGGGAACGCGTTGGCGGGAACGGGATGGGGTGATCGGGGCGATGGCAGCCCCCTCGCTTAGGGCGACGCCGCCCTCGGGCTTGGCATGAGAGCGGCAGCCAATGTGCGGACGAGGTCGGCTTCGGGACAGCAGGACGCGTAGGCCAAGCGGATGCGGCTTGCCGTTTCCTGCACCCGCACGGCGATCTTGAGCAGGCGAAGGCGCAACGTGGCGAATTCTGCTCGGGCGAGATCGCGCAGGGCTGGGATGGCCTCCCGCACCTGCAGCATCAGCCAGTAGGCGGCCGTGTGCAGCACCAGGCGAACCTGATTGGCCACCGCGCGCCGGCACGAGGTCCGGTCGGAGGCAAGCTGTGCCTTGTGGAACTTGATCCAGTTCTCCGCCTGACCGCGGGCACAGTACAGGCTCTCGTAGATGACTCGCGGGCTGGTTCTGATCAGGTTGGTGACCACAAAGCGGATGTCGAGCCCGAGGCGGGTCGCCTCAATGCGGGCCACCACCCGTCGCTCGCACGACCAGCTTTTGGCCCGGTGCATCGTCTCGGCAAAGCCGCGAACGACCTCGCGATCCTCCAGTGCCCTGTGGGTGCGCACCGCATCCGCCACATCCTGAACTTTGGCGGTGAGCGGCCGGGTCCCGGCCAGTCCAAAGAGGTAGCTGATGCCGTTTGTCTCGCAGAAGTCCATGGCCTCGGGACGGGCGTAATGGCTGTCACCCCGGATGGTGATGCGCGTCGTCGGCCAACGCGTGCGGATCCGGCGCACGAGGCGTCGCAGATGCGCCCGCACCTCCACACCCGAGGGTGTTTTGCCCGGCCGCAGTACGATGGCGACAGGCCGACCCGTGGCGCTGTCGTAGACATGGATGGGCAGAAAGCAACGCTCGTCAGAGTGGGCGTTGAACAGGGATAACTGCTGATGCCCATGCACGACATCGCAGGTGTCATCGATATCCAGCACGACGCTATCCGGCACGCTGGCGTAGCTTTCCATCCACGGATCGACCCGTGCATAGGTCAGCCGGATCGCATCGCGCAGACTCGGGGCATTCTCCAGACGTGAGAGGGTGGGCTGGGACGCCAGGTCAGTGCCCGTCTCCGGCAAGTGTCCGCAGGCGAGCTTGAATGCCGGATCCGAGCGCAGCGGGCCGAAGTCGTTGCAGTCCTCGTAGCCGCAGGCAATCGCGAAGATGCGGGCGCGGATCATGTCCGGAATGGCATGCTTGACCCGCTCTGGATCGCGCCGATCTGGAATGAAGCGCGCCAGCCGCTCGGCGATGCCAAGCCGGCGCTCGGCTTGAGCCAGGAGCATGACGCCGCCGTCTGAGGAGAGGCGTCCACCGTCGAAAGCGGCGGTGATCTTCTTGCGGCCAATGGCTGGAAACGGGAAGGTCGCAGTTGTATGGTCCGGCATGGCGAGTGTGGCAGCCTTGGAACGAGTGCAGGATCGGCTTTAGCAACCAAATCCTACGCTGCTACAAGTGCTTAAGCTACACTCGCCAATCCGCCTCATGCATAAAATGGGCTAGCACTCCTTTGGCACTTTTATCATTGATCCAAGGGTGAAGTGGGCCCGGCAGAGCGGACATCGCAGGCGCATGGCGTGTGTGATGTGATCAAGCAGCCGGCGCCGGATGGCCGGCAAGCTGGGTTGCGGTGGTGGTCCGCTGCCTTTTCTTTTTTCCCCCTGTGGCGGCCCGCAGCCGCAGATGCTGCAAGAACAAATACGCGATCAGTGTCAGCAAGGCATGCCGGTGCAACCCGCGCCACGAGCGGCCCTCGAAGTGATCGAGCCCGAGCTCTTCCTTGAGCTGCTGATGCGCCTGCTCGCACACCCATCGGGCTTTGATGAGAGAGGCCAGCTGCTTCAGCGCTGTGTCCGGCGGCAGGTTGGACAGATAGTATTTGTGCTCGCCCGACGAGCGATGCTCGCCCACCAGCCACACCTCATCGCCCGGCAGATGCTGGGCGGCCTGCCCGTGCAGACGAACCGCTGGCCCGTCGGCAACCCGCACCCGCACGGCCGCGAACTTCGCCCGCAGCGGGCCTTTGGTGCCGCGCCGCCAGGTGACCTGACGCCATGAGGCCGTGGCCAGGAGGGCCTCGGCCGAGATCGCCTCCTGATCTGGAACCAGTGTCTTGCGGGGTCGGCCGCGGGACGGCGGGGGCGTGATCATCTGCACATCCGCCGCATAGACCTTCTGGATCCGCACGGTTCCCACCGCCCAGAGCAGTCCAAGTGCCGAGAGGGCCTGCCGGAAGGGGCCGCTGATGCCATAGCCGGCATCGGCCAGCACCGCCCCGAAGCTCACCCCAGCCTGCATGACCCGCCGCAGTTCCGCTAGTGCGATCTCCGGCTTGGAGCGCTGCGTCCAGAATGGCGCGGGCACCCCGCCTGCCGCAGGCGCTCGGGATTCTTGATCCAGGTGTCGGGCAGAAACAGCCGCAGCACGATCGGGATCGGCACCTCATTCTTGGCCAGAGTGAGCGAGACCAGGCTCTGACAATTAGTACTACAGCCGGGTCTTGTGCGTTGTCTTAGACACGGAGGTGTCGCGCCATGACGCACGCAAGTGAGGCCCACGGCTGGGCCGATCAACTGGATGATCTCGTCGCCCGCATTGCTCCCCGCTTCAGCCGCGTCGAGCCGCGCCGACGCGCCCGGGCTTACCTGCAGGGCCTGCTGTCGCCGCTCGAGCGCAAGAACGGTTGGCATTTGGCCGAAGCCGCTGGCGATGCCAGCCCCGATGGCGTGCAGGATTTCCTCGCCCGCATGCACTGGGATGCGGATGCCGTGCGGGATGATCTGTGCGCCTACGTGGTCGAGCATCTCGGTGATCCTGACGCCGTGCTGGTGCTCGACGAGACCGGCTTCGTGAAGAAGGGGGACAAGTCGGGCGGCGTCAAACGCCAGTACTCCGGCACCGCCGGGCGCATCGAGAACAGCCAGATCGGGGTGTTTCTCGCCTATGCCAGCCGGCATGGGCATGCGTTGATCGACCGGGCCCTCTACCTGCCCGATACCTGGGCTTTTGACGCCGGACGCCGCGCGGAAGCAGGCGTGCCGGAGGAGGTGTGCTTCACCACCAAGCCGAAGCTCGGGCAGGCGATGTTGAAGCGCGCCTTTGCGGCCGGGGTGCCGTGCGCCTGGGTGGTGGGCGACTGCCTCTATGGCGCCGACCATCAGACGCGGCGCCTGATCGAGGCGCATGGGCGCGGCTATGTGCTGGCCGTGACCTCGGCCCAGCGGCTCGGGCTCAAGCCGGTCGAGGACTGGCTCGAGGACGTGCCGGCCCGGGGCTGGGCACGGCTGAGTGCCGGCGAAGGCGCCAAGGGGCCACGGCTGTATGACTGGGCCTATCTGCCCTACGGCATCCCGCCGACAGGCTGGAAGTCCGGCCTGCTGATCCGCCGCCAGAAGGGCCGTCCGCATCAGTTCACGTTCTATCTCACCTGGGCACCGGTTGACACGCCCCTGTCCACGCTCGTGCGGATTGCGGGGATGCGCTGGCGGATCGAGAGCTGCTTTGAGGAGGCCAAGGGCGAGACCGGGCTGGACGAGTACGAGGTGCGCGCGTGGACGGGCTGGCACCGGCACATCACCCTATCCATGCTGGCGCATGCGTATTTGACCATCGTGCGCCAGCACGCCATCGGGGGAGAGGCCCCCGTCGGGCAGGCCGCGGGACTGCTGCCGTTCACGGTGCCGGAAGTGCGCCGTCTGCTCTGGCATCTGGTGTGGGAGCGGCCGCCTTCGGTTGAGGCAGTCGAGCACTGGTCGGTGTGGCGCCGGCGCCATCAGCAGCGGGCGCGCGAATGCCACTGGCGCAAACGCACCCGACGCCGACGCAAGCCCCGGCTTGTAGTATTAGCCTGCTTGCCCACCACCCCGGCATATTGCGAGGCCACGCCCACGGAGTGCGTGCCTTTCTTGAGCAGCGCCGTGTCGTCGATCACCAGGATGGCGTCAGGCCCACCGACCAGCCGGTTGGCCTGGACCAGGAGTTCGGCCTCGAGCGGCGCCTCGTCCCAGGGGCCGACGGCCACGAAGTGATGCAGTTGATCATAGTCAGCAGGCGCCACCCGCGCGGCCATCGGCTGCAGGCTCTTGCGCTCGCCAGGCCCGATCAGCCCGGCGACATAGAGCGGGCACATGCGCCGCCGAGCCGGATGATGAAGAGGGGTGAGGAAGGGCTCAAGCCAGGACTGGAGTTCGTGCTCCCACGCCACTGAGGTGCTCATGACAACCTCTCGCAGAATCCTTCAGGAGAAGACGTCGACAGGCCCCGCTTGGTTCCTCATGCCTGCCAAAGTAGTGCTAGAGGGTGTCTGGAAGTTAAGCTGCTGCATGGGCTAATCGTTTCGTCATGAGGCGGCTCATGGCGAGATAGAGCAACATCTCGCCGGTCTCGACCAAGCGTTCGTAGTCCTTGGCCAAGCGGCGGTTGCGCACGAGCCACGCGAACGTGCGCTCCACGCTCCCCTGTACAATGGTGCTTGGATTTGAACTTTGGATCTCCGCCCGTGCCTCCTGATGGCGGAGGTGGAATGCGGAACACAATCTCGACTTGGCCTTCATCAATCTCGATGCGGCGGACCATCAGCCGGATGATGTCGCGTCTGGCAGACCAGTCGAGCAGGTCGAGGTTCTCACGGACTGTCATCGAGAAGTCCTCTAAGCGACCGATCACCAGGGTCAGGTCGCGTCTGGCCTCACTGGCAGCTGCCAAGGCATTGCGATGCTCCTCCAACTGGGTGATCCGGGCCCTCAGGTCGGCGACCCGCGGCTCAAACTCCACACGGTCAATCACGCCGTCAGCATACCCGTCGATCAGCCGCCCGACCCCGCGCCGCAGGGCGCCAATGCGGCGCTCAACCTCCCCGACGTCGGCATCGGGTTGACTCTCCGATGCGAGGTCCGTGAGGCGGCGCCGGTACTCGTGAGCGATCCGCTGTGGATCATTGAGAACCGCCTCGATCTGGGCCCACACGACGCGCTCGAGACGATCACTGCGCACCGGGCGGTTGGTGCACACCGCCTTTCCGTCGAACCGGTGTCCATCACTGCCGATGCAGCGATAGGCGCCGTAACCGAAGGCATCGGGGCGATGACACTCAGCAAGCCCAGGTGTGGCTTTACCGTAATAGGCATAGCCACACCGCCGACACACAACCAGCCCCTGGAGCAGCCACCCTGGCCCTCGGCTCTGCTCCCGCTTACGCCGTCGGTTCTCCTCAAGCTGCGCTCTGGCGGCCTCGGCGACCGCGGGATCGACAAGGGCTGGCACCGGCACCGCCACCCAATCCTCGCTTGGGACCGGCACGCGTGTGGTCGGGCGTGAGGAATGAGTCGGGTGATTGCGGATCGGACGCAGCCGCGGCTTTGGCTCGATCGCGCGAAAGCGGCCATACATGGCTGTGCCGGTGTAGGCGGGATTCTCGACCATGCCATGAAGGGTGGAGGCCCACCACCGTGTCGTGCCCGAACGGGTTCGGCATCCAGCCTGCTGGAGCTTGCGACAGACCTCGCGCAGGCTGAGGCGGTCGAGCCCGATCCAGGCAAAGATCAGGCGGACACATCGCGCCTCCTCGGGCACGATCTCGAGCCGAGCAACCCCACCTCCGCGCTCGCGGGTGATGTAGCGATACCCGTAAGGTGCGCCTGCGAGAGCGCTGACTGAACCCATCCGCGCGGCATGGCGCCGTCCCCGTCGTCCCCGCTCCAGGATCTGGGCGCGCTCGTACTCGGCAATGACGCCTTGGATCTGGAGCAGGAAGTCGTTGAAAGCGCACACTTCGTCATCCGCCGGAGAGGTAGGTAAAACTCGTTCATGTGACAGCGCTCAGAAATGGCATACGACGTCAGGCTGCCGACGCCTTTGGTGCCAATCAGCTCCTCGGCGGCGGCGTCCTGAATGCGATCACGGAGGGTCGAGGATGCCGAGTTGAGATGCGCTATCATCGTCCGCGTCCAACACGGCTAGAGCCCGGAAAAGGGGCTGCTGGCGCCAGCAGCCCAAGTTCAGGGAGGAAACGCTCACAAAGGGAGCGGGACAGCGAGTCCATTGCCATCTCGCACGGCAGAATGTATGCGGCCTCCAGGCGCCGCAGCAATCATATCAAGGTATGGTTGCCTCACCCATCTGGCAGAAAGCAGCCTATGATGTCGTGAGGGCTCTGCAAACGGGCTTGTTTCGTAAACCGCCGTTGGGCGCCAGGAGCCTTAGAGGACAGAGTATAGCTGGTCAAGCCACAGCACCTGCCGCGGCTCTCCATGCCGCCATGGCTTGGAGGCGGTGAAGAGCCTGGACAGCGCTGGCGCATTGCCAAATTCCGGTGGGCGAAGTTCCTGAACAACATCGGCGAGACGGGTCACCGGCGCATCAAGCGGCTGGTTCGACCAGTCCGGGCTTCAAGAGCTTCGTGACGGCCGTCCAGACGATTGCCGGCTATGACGTCATGATGATGGTCCGCAAAGGCCAAGTCGTCAGCGTCCCAGCGAATGATAGGGAGGCCCGGAGTGATTTCATTGCTGGTCTGTTCAACGCTGCTGCCTAACCTAAGCTCGTGTCCGGTCGTCACATGAGTGACGTCAGAAATTGTAACAGAACCCGTCTTCGTTCCTGGAGGCCAAAGCCAAGAGAGCTCCCATATTGCTCAATACCAAGCCTGTGCGGCGTTCTTGCATTACTGAGACGCCTTGGGTGCAGTTGAAAGATTGGCGATCATAGATCGAGCTGGATAGCCAGCCAAGGCTCTCGCATAGTTCAAGATCACCCAAGCCGTCTCGATAAGGGCGCCCGCGCGCTGATGAAAATTGTCCCTGCTTGATTCGCGAACATGGCGAACGGCCCGATTTGTTCTCACCAAGCTTGCCGACAAACCTGAACCGGTCGAGCCCCAGAGCTGGTACCTGGCATTGTGATCATCCCGCGATCAATGGCCTGCTCCAACACTGCCGCAACGGCGGCTTCGTCTCCCATCCGCACGCCGTCTCCACCAGCTGATGCCGCCGGGACCGTCAGAGTGCGAATATCAAAGCGGAAGGGGTCAGAGGCGTAGCGCCCGTCTGGAGAGGTTGTGAAGATGTGAGCTGAGGGTGGATAGGTGGACGGATCGTCGAACCGATAGGTGCGGTAGACCGTCACCCCTTCATACTCCAGGAACGCCTTAGGAATGGCGAGGTCCGTGGACTGAGCAATCATGGTGGCTCCTTCCTTATTGTTCAGCTTGGAGATCCCTGTTGAGTCACGATGCAGGCAGAAATGCGACAACGCTCGCATGCGCGTGCTGTTTGATCGCTCGACGGCTCTCGCTCTCATGCATCCGGGGAGTAAGGCAAACGCGATGGGACGCTCATCTCATGCAGTAGCGAGTGCGCTCCTTCAATTCATGCGAGGGGACCTGATCGCGCGGAAAAGCAGTCGTTGAAGGTCCTGGAGGAGCAAGGATGTCGATGGCGACAAGCCGGCCGAGAAGAAGTTCAAGAGCGACCCCATTGGCTTCTTCCACATCGACATGGCCGAAGCGCAGGCCGCCGAGGGAGAGCGCTATCTGTTCGTGGCCATCGACTGCACCGGCAAGTTCGCCTTTGTGCAACTGGTGGAGAAGGCCAGCCGGGTCACCCGGCAAAACGCTGAGCGCCCATTCGCAACCGCATCCAACAACACGGAACGCAGTTGAATGAGGGGGAGTTCCACTTCCCCACGGAGGATCCTGTTCGCCATTCCTGAGAAAACGCCAGGCACCCGACACCTCCTGTCGGGTTCGTCGGGCCCGCGATACACGTGATCCAGTGGTGTTCGGCCTGGCGTCCTGCTGCACTCTCACGGAAACCCTTGAGTAATAAGTTTCGGTTGCGAACCTTGCCGCGGGTCAAGCGACGGCCGGGTGAAGCCTGAAGTCAGGCAGCGGCGCTGAACAGAGCTGCATTGAGGGTACTCTGAGCCCTCATGTCGTTTGCTGGTGCACGGACAACCTGTCCTTTGCGGATCATCGCCATGGCCTCGTAGCCCGCAACTATCCGTAAGGCTGTCATGAAGCTCTTGAAGCCCAGCCCAGGTCGAACCGATCGCTTGATGCGCCGGTGATCCTGCTCGACAATGTTATTCAGAAATTTCACCTACCGGAGTTTGGCGAAACGTCAGAGTTCTCCGGCACGATTGGATAGGCGGCGTTCTTGTCGGCTGTGATGGTGCGCGGACCCTCCGGTATGGCTGGGTGTGCAAGTCAGGTTTTCGTCAGATCCGACATGTATGGTCGGCAGCCAGGGTGCGATCTCTTCCGTGCCCGCCCGTCTAGCAGACACAACACAGGAGAAAGACATGGCACTGGTCAGTGGCAGAGACTTCAATGATCACTTGCATCAGACACCCAATGGGGACGTGATCCTCGCCAGCCAGAACGGAAACGATCCGATCTCCAGCAGCCTCGGGGACGAATGGGTCGCCAATCGTGTGGGCAGCTCCTGGGACGACTTGCTCAGTGGTACCTTGGGCCACGATACTCTGTGGGGCCTTGAGGGCAACGATACTCTGTCCGGCGGTGCGGAGGGCAGCGGATTCTTTGATGGTATGGGCAGCTTCGAGGACGACACGCCCGATGGTGGCGGGGGCGACGATGATTTGGGCGGCGACGATGAGGGCGATGAACCGCTCTACGGTAGTAGTAGTGGGGGCAGCGACTTACTCCTTGGTGGCGAGGGCGACGATGATTTGCACGGCGGTGCTGGCAACGATGAGATGTACGGCGGTGGCGGCAACGATACGCTGTCCGGCGGTGCGGGCGACGATCATCTGTCCGGCAATGACGGCAACGATAAATTGCACGGCGATGAGGGCAACGATCATCTGTGGGGCAATGAGGGCAACGATACTCTGTTCGGCGATGTGGGCGATGACCGCCTCTACGGCCTTGAGGGCGACGATGATTTGCATGGCGATGAGGGTAAGGACTGGCTCGACGGTGGCACGGGCAACGATAGTCTGTCCGGCGGTGCGGGCGGCGACGTGTTCGTCTTCACAGCCAAGGACGGCGGCAAGGATACCGTGGCGGACTTCCAGGCGGGGCTGGACAGCCTGTGGATCACCGGGATGCAGGCCACGGCTAAACAACTTGCCGGTTTCGCCCATCAGGATGGCAAGAACACGGTCATTGACTTTGGACATGGGAATACGATCACGCTCGACAATGTGAGTGCTGCCGACGTTAAGGCTCACCCGAGCGATTATTTCATGATCTAAGCTCGACTTTGGCCATTTCTGGCAGGTGGTTTGGGAGTGCAGAGGCGGCGAAGCGAACGATGCGGTAAGTTGGTGTGTCCCCGCCAAGAGACACGGCCATGCCAGACCTGCCCGCCCGCTTCGCCGCGATCATTTTAGCCTTTGCCCCGCTCTTTCGCTACCGAACTTGGCGCCATGCCGAGGTCCTGCTCGTCGGGGCCATTCTGGCACCCGGCAAGCGCACTGTGACCAGCATCTTACGCATCACCGGCCTCAGTCGCGAGGCTCACTTCGTCAACTACCATCGCGTATTGAGCCGGGCTCGCTGGAGCGGACGTGAGGCCGCCCGTCTGCTGCTTTGTTTGCTCATCCACGCCTTCGCACCAACTGGTCCGATCATCCTCGGCCTTGATGACACCATCGAGCGTCGGCGCGGCCGGCGCATCAAAGCCAAGGGCATTTATCGCGATCCGGTGCGCTCCTCCGATGCTCACTTCGTCAAGGCATCAGGCCTGCGCTGGATCAGTCTCATGCTCCTGGCGCCCATCCCGTGGGCCGCCCGGACCTGGGCCTTGCCGTTCCTCACCGCCTTGGCGCCCTCGGAGCGCTACTGCCGTGAGCGCGGACACCGGCATAAGAAGCTGACCGACTGGGCCCGCCAGCTGGTGCTGCAGGTGCGGCGTTGGCTGCCCGCGCGCGAGTTGATCCTGGTGGCTGACATGGGCTTTGCCGCCCTGGAACTGCTCGCAGCCCTGTCCCGTCAGAATGTGATCTGCATCACCCGGCTTCGGCTGGATGCTGCCCTCTATGAGCCGGCTCCACCGCGTCAACCAGGGACATGCGGCCGTCCCCGCACCAAAGGAGCTCGCCTGCCAACCCTTTCTGATGTGCTGACGCGGACAAGTACGCGCTGGCAACGCGTTACGGTGCCGGGCTGGTATGGCGAAGGGGATCGGCTGATCGAGTTCTGCTCGGCAACGGCCGTGTGGCGCCACGGCGGCATGCCGGTGGTACCAATCCGCTGGGTGTTGCTGCGCGATCCCCTTGGACGCTTCTCGCCGCAGGCCTTGCTGTGCACCAATCCCAGGCAGGCTCCCTTGCAGATCATCCGCTGGTTCATCCTGCGCTGGCAGGTCGAGGTCACGTTCCAGGAGGCCCGCGCCCATCTGGGTGTTGAGACGCAACGGCAATGGTCGGATCGTGCCGTGGCCCGCACCACCCCTTGCCTGTTCGGGCTGTTCTCCATCGTGACCCTGCTGGCTGCCCAACTCAACCAGCGCACCCGAACAGCTGTGCTCATCGACAGCTGGTACCGCAAGTCGCATCCGACTTTTGCGGATGCGCTCGCAACCGTACGACGGCAGATTTGGCGCGAGACAGGTTTGTTTACATCCCGGCACCGGCACAAAACGCCGAAACCCTCACGGGCCCTTCAGCAATGCTTGGTTTACGCACTCTGTCACGCCGCTTGATTGGCCAAAGTCGAGCTTAGAGGCTGACTGAAAAAGGTTGAGTGGCCTCAAGCCCCTGTGATTCCGTCGGATTTGCGAAGATCTCGATGGAGTTCACGATGGTTTGGACCGAAGCCACTCGCCGACAGTATCGGCGAGACGGACTGCGTTATGCAAGCGATCTCACCGATGCCGAATGGGCGCTGATCAAACCCTTTATGCCCGGCGGATCGGCCGTCCCCGCACCACCTGTCTGCGGGCCGTGGTCGAGGCGATCCTCTATCTCGCCTCGACCGGGTGCCAGTGGCGCCAGCTGCCCAAGGAGTTCCCGCCGTACTCCACCGTTCAGGGTTATTTCTATGCCTGGTCGCGGGATGGCACCTTTGAGCGGATCAACCATGCTCTCGTGGCCGCCTCGCGTGCGAGGGCCGGACGCGAGGCGAGCCCCTCGGCCGGCATGATCGACAGCCAATCGGTGAAGACAACGGAAAGCGGCGGCCCGCGCGGCTTTGATGCCGGCAAGAAGATCAAGGGGCGCAAGCGCCACATCATCACCGACACGCAGGGCCATCTCGTCGGGCTGCGCGTTCACACCGCCGACATCCAGGACCGTGATGGTGCCGTGGAGGTGCTGACCTCGATCCGCGCCCTTTATCCCTGGCTGCGCCATGTCTTTGCCGATGGCGGCTATGCGGGCGATAAGTTGCGCGACGCCATCGCCACTCTCGGGCACTGGACGATCGAGATCATCAAGCGCTCCGACGCGGTCAAAGGCTTTCAGGTGCTCAAGCGCCGCTGGGTCGTGGAGCGAACATTCGGCTGGCTTGGACGCTGCCGCCGCTTGGCCAAGGACTTCGAAGCTTCCATTGAAAGCGCGGTAGCCTGGGTCTTCATCGCCCATATCCGGATACTGACCAGAAGGCTTGTAAGGCCCTGAAATCAGACCGGTCGTTCTGAGTCAGACTCTAACACTACATTGGCACTTTCATGAGTGAGCCAAGGGTGAAGCGAGCCCGGCAGTTCGGACATCGCAGACGCATGGTGTGCGCCAGATGATCAAGCAACCTGCGCCGAATGGCCGGCAGGGTCGGTTGTGGCGGTGGTCCGCCGGGTTTTCTTTTTCCCCCAGCGGCGGCCTGCACACGCAGATGCTGCAGGAACAGATAGGCGATCAGCGTCAGCAGCGCATGCCGGTGCAGCCCGCGCCAGGAGCGGCCCTCGAAGTGATCGAGCCCGAGTTCTTCCTTGAGCTGCTGGTGCGCCTGCTCGCAGACCCAGCGCGCCTTGATCAGAGACGCCAGCCGCTTCAGCGTCGTGTCAGGCGTCAGACTGGAGAGATAATATTTGCGCTCGCCTGAGGTGCGATGCTCGCCCACCAGCCAGGCCTCATCCCCAGGCAGATGCTGACCGGTTCGTCCCTGCAGACGCACCTCAGGCCCATCAGCCACCCGCACGCGCACGGCAGCGAACTTCGCCCGCAGCGGACCCTTGGTGCCCCGCCGCCAAGTAATCCGGTGCCAGGACGCCTTGGCCAGCATGGCTTCGGCCGCGATTGCCTCCTGATCCGGGATGAGCGTTTTGCGCGGCCCTCCGCGCGTGACGGGTGGCGGGACCAACTTTACCTCGCTTGGATACACCTTCTGAATGCGGGGGATACCCACCGCCCAGAGCAGTCCCAGAGCCGAGAGCGCCTGACGGAAGGGCGCGCTGATGCCGTAGCCAGCATCCGCCAGCACCGCCCCGAAGCTCACGCCCGCTTGCAGCAGACGCTTGAGTTCCTCCAGCGCGATCTCCGGCTTGGAGCGCTCCACCCAAAGGTCTCAGGCACGCCTGCGTCCTGCAGGCGCTCGGGATCCTTGATCCAGGTGTCGGGCAGAAACAGCCGCAAGACAATTGGGATCGGCACCTCATCCTTGGCCAGGGTGAGCGAGACCAGGGTCTGGCAATTAGCGTTCTTGCCCACAGTCCCGGCATATTGCGAGGCCACACCCACCGAATGGCTGCCCTTCTTGAGCAGCGCCGTGTCGTCAATCACCAGGATGGCATCAGGCCCGCCGACCAGCCGGTTGGCCTGGGCCAGGAGTTCAGCCTCGAGCGGCGCCTCGTCCCACGGGCCGACCGCCACAAAGTGGTGCAGCTGATCATAGTCGGCCGGCGCCACGCGAGCGGCGATGGGCTGCAGGCTCTTGCGCGCGCCGGGGCCGATCAGCCCGGCCACATAGAGCGGGCACATGCGCCGACGGGCTGGGTGATGCAGGTGAGTGAGGAAGGGTTCGAGCCAGGACTGAAGTTCGTGTTCCCACGCAACTGAGGTGCTCATGACGACCTCCCGCGGACAATCCTTCAGGGGAGACGTCGGCAAGGCTCGCCCGGTTCCTCACAGCTGCCAAAGTAGTGCTAATCACAAATGACAAATTCTGCCTGAGCCGCTTCAGACAGATCAAGCTGAACTGGTGGCGATTGCCATTGCGCTTGCGCTCACCAGGGCCAGGGGGTTGCCCTGTGCCGCAGAGCAGATCTGCAGCAGCAGGAGGCGACGATGCGGGACTGGCGGGTGCGTCGCGTGTGGCAGCCCCACCCGGACGGGCAGCGGCACTGGGACCGGACCTATCAGCAGCTGATGGCCTGGACCCACATCGAACTACGATGCGCCGCGCTCCCGGCCGACCCCGCGCCTCCCGCACAGGAGGGGAACGATGAGGATCGGGATCTATGCACGGGTGTCTACCCAGCGCCAGGCCCAGGCGGACGGCCTCGCCCAGCAACTGGAGCGTCTGCAGGCGCATGCAGGCCAGCACGGATGGACGGTTGCGCCCGAGAACGTCTTCCGCGATGACGGCTACAGCGGTGCCACGCTCAAGCGGCCCGGACTGGAGCGGCTGCGGGACCGTGTGGCCCTGCGGGACCTGGATGGCATCCTGATCACCGCTCCCGACCGGCTCGCCCGCAACTATGTGCATCAGGTGTTGCTGCTGGAGGAGATCACAGCCACCGGATGCCAGGTCCACTTCCTCGACCGGCCGATGAGCCAGGATCCGCACGACCAGCTTCTGCTGCAAATCCGTGGGGCCGTGGCTGAATACGAGCGCAGCCTGATTGCCGAGCGGATGCGGCGCGGGCGGCTGCGCAAGCTGCAGGCCGGCGTCCTGTTGCCGTGGGTCCGGGTGCCGTACGGCTATCGCGTCGATCCGGATCGCCCCCGCGATCCCGCCGGCGTGCGTCAGGACGAAGCCGAGGCTGCCGTGGTGGCCGAGATGTTCACCTGGTATGCTGACGAGGGCCGCAGCTTGTATGGCTTGGCCAACAAGCTGCATCAGGACGCCGTGAGGCCACCACGGAGCCGGACACGCTGGAGTGTGTCTGGCTTGCGGGTGATCCTGAGCAATCCCGTTTACACCGGCGAGGTGTATGCGGGGCGTTTCCAGGAGGCCTGCCGGACCGGGACCACGGCCACGCCGCGACGCATCCGAGCGCGGGAGGACTGGATGGCCGTAGCGTCGGTCCCGGCCATTGTCACCCAGGAGCAGTTTGATCGCGTGCAGGCCAAACTCGCCCAGAACCGGCAATTCGCAGGCCGCAACAACACGGCTCAGAGTTATCTGTTGCGAGGCTTGGTCAGCTGCGGCGTGTGCGGGTTAGCCTGCTTCGGCCGCTGCTTGCAATCGCAGTATCGTTATTATTGCTGTCGCGGCAAGCTGTCGGACCTCAACTCCAACCGGGAGACGAAGTGCCGCTCGCGCTTTATTCCGGCCGAGCCGATGGAGAGCCTGGTCTGGGAGGATCTATGCCGTTTGCTCACCCATCCAGAGGCCATCAGCTATGCGCTGGAGCGGGCGCATGGCGGGCATTGGCTGCCTCAGGATCTGCAAGCCCGGCGCGATGTCTTGAAGCGGGGGCAAGTCCGTGTGGAGCAGCAGATCGAGCGACTGACCGAGGCTTATTTGAGCGAGGTTGTGGGCCTGGAGGAGTATCGCCGCCGTCGTCACGACCTGGAGCAGAAGGCGCACAGTCTTGGGGCCCAGAGGCAGCAGCTGGAGGCGCAGGTCGACCATCAGAGCGAAATCGCACGCGTGAGCCTGAGTATCGACGAGTTCTGCCGTCGGGTGCAGAAGGGGCTCGAGCAGGCTAAGGCGCGGCGATCAGGGTGGAAGTTGAGCGGCGATCAGGATCAGAGGTGACGGTGCGATCCTCAGGACCGCACCGTCTGGCCGTCGCGGCCGACCGGATAAGGATGGGAGTTCTTCACGACCAAATGAGGAACCCAGCCTTTGCCCGGCCGCCACATCACCGACTGCCAAATGAGACTGTACATGACGCTCCGTCACACCAACACCATCCCGATCGCCGCTGCCAAAGCCGGCTTCAGCCCCTCTACCGGCTACCGCCTCGCCAAAGACCCGCGTCTGCCCTCCCAGAAGAAAGCCCCGCGCGGGCGCCGGCGTCCCGACCCGCTCGCGAGCGTCTGGGACAGCGAGATCGTTCCTCTGCTCCAAGCCGCCCCGAGCCTGCGCCCTGTTGCTCTCTTCGAGGAGATCATCCGCCGCCATCCCGAGCTCGGCCCCGGCATCCGCCGCACCCTCGAGCGTCGCGTCCGTGCCTGGCGCGCCCTGCACGGCCCCGAGCAGGAGGTCATCTTCCGCCAGGTGCATGAGCCCGGACGCATGGGCCTGTCCGATTTCACCGACATGGCCGATCTTTCCGTCACCATCGCCGGCCAGCCGCTCGATCACCGGCTCTATCACTTCCGGCTCGCCTATTCCGGCTTCGAGCATGCCCACGTGGTGCTCGGCGGCGAGAGCTATGTCGCGCTGGCCGAGGGGCTGCAGAACGCCCTCTGGGCCCTGGGTGGTGCTCCCCGCGAGCACCGCAGCGACAGCCTCTCGGCTGCCTTCCGCAACCTGGATCGCGACGCCCGTGAGGACCTGACCCGGCGCTACGATGCCCTGTGCGCCCATTACGGCATGGAGCCGAGCCG
Source organism: Microvirga sp. RSM25 (assembly GCF_044784385.1). NCBI lineage: Bacteria > Pseudomonadati > Pseudomonadota > Alphaproteobacteria > Hyphomicrobiales > Methylobacteriaceae > Microvirga > Microvirga sp. RSM25. The sequence continues at coordinate 943,110 of NZ_CP173040.1, forward strand.
CAACAACACGGGCATCGCCCACGAGAACGGGTCCATCGAGAGCGTGCACGGCCACCTCAAGAAGGGAATCGAAGACGCTCTGCTGCTGCGCGGCGCACGCGACTTCACCGATCTTTGTGCCTACCGCCGCTTCATCGACGAGGTGATCGGACGCCGCAATGCCCGGCTGATCCCGCGCATTGAGGTCGAGCGCGCCGTCCTCCAGGAACTGCCGGACCGGCGCACCGCCGATTACGAGGATGCCATCGTCACCGTGACCTCCACCAGCGGCTTTGTCCTGCGCAAGGTGTTCTACAGCGTGCCCTCGCGCCTGATCGGCCACCGGCTGCGCGTGAGGCTGTTTGACGATCGCCTCGAGGTCTATCTCGGCGGCACGCACCAGTTCACGCTGCCGCGCGGGCGGGCTCATCCCAATGGCCGGCACGGGCATGTGGTCGATTACCGGCATGTGATCCACTCGCTCAGACGCAAGCCCATGGCCCTGATGGGGCTGGTCTACCGCGATCAGCTCTTTCCCCGCCAAGCCTACGCCCGTGCCTTCGAGGCGATGTGCGCCAAACTGCCGGCCCGGGTTGCCTGCCGCACCATGGTGGATCTGCTCGCCCTGGCGCATGAGCGCGCCTGCGAAGCCGAACTTGCCGAGCGCCTCGACGAGGATCTGAAGGCCGGCCGGCTGCCGGATCTCAAGAGCTTGCGCGCCCGCTTCAGTCCGGATGCGGATGCCGTGCCCGCCATCACGGTCTCCTATGCGCCGCTCAGCGCCTACGAGGAACTCACCCGCGGCCATCAGGGAGAGGTCGCATGACGAGCCCCGATATTGATGCCGGTCGCCTGACCCTGGCGCTCAACGACCTGCGGCTGCCGGCGATCAAGACGATCTGGCCGGACTTCGCCGCCCGCGCCGACAAGGAGGGCTGGCCGGCGGCCCGCTTCCTGGCGGCTCTGGCCGAATACGAGATGGCCGAGCGCGCCAGCCGGCGCATCCAGCGCCATCTCGACGAGGCGCGCCTGCCGCCCGGCAAGACCCTCGACAGCTTCGACTTCTCCGCGGTGCCGATGATCAGCAAGGCCCAGGTGGTGGCGCTGGCAGCCGGCGACAGCTGGCTGGAGAAGGGCGCCAATCTGTTGATGTTCGGCCCGCCGGGCGGGGGCAAATCGCACCTGGCGGCCGCGCTGGGCCTGGCCCTGGTCGAGAACGGCTGGCGGGTGCTGTTCACCCGCACCACCGATCTGGTGCAGAAGCTGCAGAGCGCGCGGCGGGATCTACAGCTCGAGGCGGCGATTGCCAAACTCGACAAGTACCATCTGCTGATCCTGGATGACCTCGCCTATGTCAGCAAAGATCAGGCGGAAACCAGCGTGATCTTTGAACTCATCGGCGCCCGCTACGAGCGTCGCTCGCTGCTGATTACGGCCAATCAGCCCTTTGGAGCCTGGAACTCGGTCTTTCCGGATCAGGCGATGACGCTCGCCGCGGTGGATCGCTTGGTGCACCACGCGACGATCTTCGAGATGAATGTGGAGAGCTACCGCCGCAGAGAAGCCCTTGAGCGTAAGCGCGGACCGGGGCGTCCGCCGACGCGCGCAACAATCAGGACCTCATCCTGATTGTCGCTCGCAGCGACAATCAACAAAGCGCTTGCATCTGTGTCGTGGCGCGACAATCATCGTCCGGCCGCGACAGCAAATTACAAGCCTGATCGCCGCGCTCCTCCATTCCAGATCGTCGCGCAATAAGCAGGCGACGTGGGAGCAGAAACGGCAGCTCATCGAGTGGCTGGTGGTGCGGGTGATCGTCACCGATGGCGACGTTGAAATCCGCTATGCCATTCCAACCACCTCAAATGGCGAAGCTACCCGCTTTTGTCATTTGCAGTCAGACTATCGAGAACTTCTTCTGCGCCTTGAAGCAGTTCCGCCGCATCGCCACGCGCTACGACAAGACCGATCAGAGCTTTGAGGCCATGATCTATCTCGCCGCCAGCTTCATGGCCCTCAAATGAATGTCCACAGGCCTTAGTGTTGTGACTCTAACGCTTGTTTCGCACGGGCGACCTTTTCCAGGATAGCTGAGGCCGGGGCGGTCCAGACAAAGGGTCTGGGATCGGCATTGTGGTGCTCCAGGTAGGCCATGATCGCGCTCTCCAGGTCGGGCACGCTCGTGAAGGCGCCGCGCCGGATGCGCTCCTGCGTGATCAGGGCAAAGAAACGCTCGACCAGGTTGAGCCACGAGGCCGATGTCGGTGTGAAGTGCAGATGGAACCGGGGATGCTTTTCGAGCCAAGCCTTCACCTTCGGGTGCTTGTGGGTGGCGTCATTGTCGACAATCAGGTGCAGGTCGAGGTGCCTTGGCGTAGCCCGGTTGATCTCGCGCAGGAAGCGCACAAACTTCTGATGGCGACGCCGCTTCATGCAGGTGCCCAGGAGCGTGCCGGTCACCACATTGAGAGCGGCAACAGGGTCGTGGTGCCATGTCGTTTATAGTCGTGTGTCATGGTGCCGGCGCGGCCCTTCTTGAGCGGCAGGCCCGGCTGGGTGCGGTCGAGCGCCTGGATCTGAGACTTTTCATCAACCGCCAGAACCAGGGCTTTGTCCGGTCGATCAAGATAGAGGCCGACCACGTCCTGGACCTTCTCGACAAAGTGCTTGTCAGTGGAGAGCTTGAAGGTCTTGATCAGGTGCGGCTTGAGGCCGTGGGCGTGCCAGATCCGCTGCACGCTGGTGTGGGACAGGCCTGTGACAGCGGCCATCGAGCGCACGCTCCACTGGGTCGCTCGCGGCGGCTTCTCGTGCAGGGTCATGTCGACAACCCGCTGGATCACCGCTGCCGTCAGGGGCTTACGCCCCCGGGCGGGCGGGTGGCGTCCTTGAGAAGCCCTTCGACGCCGGCCTGCGCATAGCGGCGGCGCCAGCGCCGCACCGTCAGAGTGCTCGTGCCAACACGAGCAGCCACCACGGTGGCGCGCAGGCCCTCGCCCGCCAGCAAAACAATCCGAGCCCGCCAGACAACCTTCTGGGGCGTGTTGCGGTAGCGGACCAAGCTCTCCAGGCGATCCCGATCAGCGGCGGGGACCTCAATGCGTTCGATCTTGCCCATCCGAGTGACATCGCACGCCAGACCAGATTTCGGAATCGCTCGTCAGTGACAGAACATTAGTGGATGGACAGCATCACGTCCTCCTTGGGTGAGGAGCTCGGCGTCGCAGGCCGTCAAAGCGCCAGGTATACTCCTCAATCGCCCAACGCACCCGATCCCAACAACGTTCCGCTACCAAACAACTAGCGCACCGTCGTTTCTGACTGAATCGAAGGCTATGCGGCGTGATGGCTTCGTGTCTCACTTATCTCAACCCTCTTCCTAGGAGGAGATAAGCGATGATCAAGTCCTCCTCGCTGGATCTGCGCCAACGGGTGGCCCGCTTTGTCGAGGCGGGCCATTCCTGTCACACGGCGGGCCCGCCACTTCGAGTGCGCATCTCGCGGATCGTGAGCGCTCATTTCGTGGGATCGTGAGCAGGCATTTCACGCGATCATGAGCGGTCGCGTCGACCGATGGGGTGATGGAGTCAGGAGATTTGGTCGCCGTCAAGAGGGCGGGCTCTGGCGTTCTGCTTTCTCATGCTTTCTCCGGCGAGTTGAAGGCGGTGGGCATTGTGAACAAGACGATCCAAGATTGCGTCTCCGAGAGTGGGATCCCCAATCAGGTCATGCCATGCGTCCACGGGAACCTGGCTCGTGACGATGGTCGATGAGCGGCCGTGACGATCGTCGAGGATTTCCAGGAGATCGCGCCGCTCGGACCCGGTGAGCACTGACAAGCCCCAATCATCGAGGATCAGCACCTGTACGCGACCGAGGGCCTTGAGCAGGCGGCCATAGCGCCCGTCGCCGCGCGCGAGCGCCAATGCCTCGAACAGGCGCGGCACGCGGTGGTAGAGCACCGAGCGGTTATCCCGGCAGGCCTTGTGGCCGAGCGCGCAGGCGATCCAGCTCTTGCCGAGGCCGGCCGCCCCTGTAATCAGCACATTCTCATGCCGGTCGATCCAGTCGCCAACAACCAGCCGGGCAAAGACCGCGCGATCGATGCCGCGCGGGGTTCGCCAATCGACGTCCTCGACGCAGGCGTTCTGGCGCAGCGCCGCGAACTTGAGCCGCGCGGTGAGACGCTTGGTGTCGCGCTCGGCCGCTTCGCGGTCGACCAACAGCCCGATGCGCTCCTCAAAGGACAGAGCGTCGAGATCGGGCAATCGTCGCTGCTCCTCGAAGGCTTTGGCCATGCCGGTCAGGCCAAGCGCGATCAGGCGCTCATGGGTGGGATGGGTCAGCATCGGTTGGGTCTCCTGGGTTCAGTGGAAGTAACCCTGGCCGCGGATGTTGCCGTGGCGCAGGGGTTCGTGGTCGGGCGTCTCGTCAACGACGGCGCGGTCGAGGCCATTCTTGAGAATCGACCGGATCGAGGCGACGGAGCGTGCCTTGATGAGGAGGCCGCGCCGGCAGGCGGCCTCGACGCGGGTGTCGCCATAGCTCCTGGCCAGCGACAGGATGCCGAGGCAGGTGCGGAAGCCCTGCTCGGGATGTGGACGGTCGGCGATCACCGCCTCGAAGAAAGCCGCGACGGAGGGCCCAATCCGTTCACCGGCGGCGATCAGGCCTCGTGGGGTCCACTGGCCGTGGCGGCGATGGGCGCTCGGCATATGCTCGGCAACGGTGGTGTGGCCGCGCCGGTTCGGCGCCCGGGCATGGCTGGCGACCCGCTGGCCCTTGTGGAAGATCTCGACCGTCGCACCGGCAAGGCGCACGTCGACGAGTTCCCGGATCAGGCGGTAGGGCACGGAGTACCAGTGGCCGTCGACCTCGACATGGTAGTCCGGCGCGACGCGGCAGCGCTTCCAGCGGGCGAAGACGTAGGGCTCGTCTGGCAGCGCTCCCAGCCGGGGCCGGTCGATCTCGGCAAAGAGTTCGGCCCGGCTGGAGCCGAAGCCGCGCATCTGGCGGGCGTTGAGTTCGACGACCAGGCTGCGAATGGCGCGATTGAGCTCGGCGAGCGCGAAGAAGCGATGGTTGCGCAGCCGGGCCAGGATCCAGCGCTGGGCGATTTGGACCGCGACCTCAACTTTGGCCTTGTCCTTCGGGCGTCTCGGCCGCGCCGCGAGAATGGCGGTGCCGTAATGGCCGGCCATCTCGGCATAGGTGCGGTTGAGGCCGGGATCGTAGCGGTCGGGATTGGTCACCGCCGCCTTGAGGTTGTCGCAGATCACGAACTTCGGAACCCCGCCCAGGAAGGCAAACAGGTTGGCGTGCACGGCAATCCAGTCCGGCAGGCTCTCGCTCGCGCAGGCCTCGGCATAGGTGTAGTTGGAGGCGCCCATGGCGGCGGCGAACAGCTTCATGGGATGGGCTTGGCCGGTCAGCGGATCGAAGACGTCGATGGTGTCGCCGGCAAAATCGACAAACACCTTCTCGCCGCCCCTGTGGGTCTGGCGCATTGTTGGGCGAACGCGCCCCTTCCAGGCCTCGTAGGTGGTGCAGAACCAGGTGTAGCCAAAGCCGTCGGGATGAGCGGCGCGATACTCTTCCCACAGCAGCACGCGCGTCACGCCACGGCGGCGCAGTTCCTTCTCGACATAAACCCAGTCGGGGACCGGGCGCCGATCGGTCTGAGCCGAGGATGGTGCCGGAAACAGCAGGAGTTCGAGCGCGTCGTCATCGAGCCCGTCCGGCAGCGGCCAGCTCAGCCCTGCCAGACGGGCGCGGCGCAGGTAGCCATGAACGACGCCATTGCTGACCCCCAGCGTGCGCGCGATGACGCGCTCGGTCAGGCCTTGGACATGTCTTAAACGAAGTACTTCTCGGATCCGGCGCATCGACAATCTCTGGGTTGGCATCGGGCCTCCTCGTGGGTTGAACGAGGCACCCGTAGCCGGTTGAGTTGTCGGCCGAAGCTCCCGGCACCTCCGAAAAGGTGCTCACGATCCTCTGAAATCGTTGCTCACGGTGCCGCGAAATCGCTGCTCACGATCACGCGAAACACGCAACTTCGAGGTCACTTCGCGGTCTCGGTCGCCTTTGTGGTGCGGCTGATGGCGGCCTATCGGGCCACCGGCGCCTGGCCGCCAAACCAGAGGGCGGTTGGCGCTCCTCCAAGCTCGCCTCCCATCGCGCGTTCCTGATCCGGCGCATGACCGAAAAGGGCGACATCACCATGCCGCAACTGGCTGCTGAATTGGCGGCCCTCGGCACGAAGATCAGGCTCGCGTCGATCCTACGCTGGTTCATCTGCCAGGGCTACAGCGTCAAAAACACTGCGGGCCAGCGATCTTTCGACAAGCTCAGGATGAGGAAGGGCGCTCCGACGTGAGGCAGGCGCGCGAGCACTGGCGCAGCAAGCGCCAGCCGCACATGCGCCAAGAGCCGCATCGGCTCGTGTTTCGCTTCGCAGCCCTTCGGGTCTCGATGAGACCGGCACCTCGACCAAGATGGCTCGCCTGCGTGGCCGCTGTCCCAAAGGGCAGCGCCTGTATGCCAAAGCGCCGTTCGGCCATTGGAAACCCAGACTGAACCGCGATCCGCAAGCCTGGAGGGTGCTGTACCGGGACGCTCGCCCGGCCTCCATTGACTGGAGCACCTTTGAGCAAAACCAGGAGCAGATGGCGGCCAACCGAATCCGCTAACCGGCCTTCCCCGCGGCGGCCCGGAGCTGCTTTGCGACTGGTGGCCTGCGCTCTTGAGTAGGTCAGTGCTCTGATGCCGGAGGCGCTCTCGGTGGCTGGTTATATGTCTGGTCAACGATCGATGCCCCGAGGTTTCGCTCCGACGGGACTGTTGAGGACATTGGCACTGTACCGCCGCGCCTAATGGGGCACTTCCTGTGACGCGCCAAATGCCCCGGTGATTTCCGGGAAAAGCTCCGGGTCAAAATCCTCCGGTAAAAAGCCGACACTGAAAGTGCCGATTCGACCCAAAGCGGAGGGATGGATGACGAGCTCCGTCATGGCGCTGCACGAGACCTCTGCTACGTGCGCACTCAGATTGACCTGCAACGACCCGGCCATCTGGATCTTATTGAAGACGAGCGCACCGGCACCGAGATCTGGCTCAGTAACTCTCATCGCGGTGGCGACGACCTCGGCATTGGGCGCTGTACCGCTCAGGATCACGCCGCGCGGCGTGTAACTGACTTGGATCGGATAGTCGCCGACCTGGGCCTTCAACACGGCACGCAGATCCTCAAAGGGCTGCCTAACGACGACGAGCCCTTCGGCGAGAGCCTCCCCGTTTTCGAACAAGACGAACAGTCTGGTCCACCCGGATTTCTTGCCAAAGACGAAGATGTCTTGGTTCGAGGGTGCCTGATAATCCGTGATCGTTGGGTCGGCAACAAAGATCCTGCGGCCGGCGCGGGCAGATGAATTGTCTTGCCCAGCGAAGAGGAAAGGTCCCGCGTGGCGCTGATGATGGCAGGAGCCGTACGCAGCAATCGCCGTCTGTCATCCCAGTTCATCTGGGCTGCGACAGTCAGGGGAATAGCAGAATGACCGCGCAGAGGAGGTGGGGAAGACAAGAAAGCATGATAGATCTCAGAGAATTACCAGCGTTTGACCGTCGATTACTGCTAGAGCGATTATTATTGATCCGGCTTGGGTCCAGTTGAACCACCGGCAGTCATGGATAGGATTGAATAGCCCAGTCAGGCTCCGGCACAGTTCAAGATCACCCAAGCCTTCTCAATAAAAACGACCTTCAAGGAGTCTTTGCTTCCAAGTTTGACTGACTACGCTTCCGATGTCGCGTCATTTAGTTCAAGGATGTAGCCGATGCCGTGCGCGGTCTTAATCCGAAGCGTCGCACCGGACCGACACAAGTGACCTCTTAAGCGATAGATTCCGGCTTCAAGCGCATTCTTCGAGACCTCGTTGTCGAACGCATAGAGGTTATCCACCAGTAACGCGCGCGGCACAGTGCGGCCTGCACGGTTGAGCAGATGCTCAAGAATGCACAGTTCGCGGCGCGCGATCTTGAGCGGTCGATCACCAACGGAAACTATCCGGTCGATCGGATCGAACGTGAGATTACCCAATGTAACGATCGGACCGGCCACCTGTGTTGGCCGGCGCAGAATGGCTCGCATCCTGGCAATGAGTTCATTGGTAGAGACGGGCTTGGGCAGGAAATCGTCCGCGCCACCGTTGAAAATCGCGATTCGTGTATCGAGATCGTTGAGGCTGCTCATCATGATGGCAGGCATCGAATGCCCCTCGCGCCTCAACTGACGTAGCCAGTCCAAGCCATTTCCATCTGGGAGGACCAACTCGAGCAGAAGAATTGCATAGCTCGCGCAAGAGAAAGCAATCGACGCCTCATCCAGCGTACGAGACACATCAACGGCGAAGCCGCAATCGAAGAGCGCTCCTTGGGCCGCGCGCGCGAAATCGGCATGATGATCAATGAGCAGTGTTCGCATGTCATCTCCTATTGAGCCACGCCAAAATCCTTAAGCCCATCACTGTCGACTTTGTGGCCCGGGCGAGATGAGTGAACAAGCCATGGCATAGGGGAGCTGCGTCCTCCTGATCTCAGATCTCCACCATGCTGTTCAAGTCCAATGACGCTCGCTGCCGTCGCATCCCGAAGCAGTGGCTCTGGGTGAAGAACGGGGCGGAGTACGATCTGGCCTTGCGGCAGTGCGGCAGCCTCACGGCCTGGTTCTCTGGGGAGGCGATGGCCGCCCGGTGGGCGGAACCCGCACCACACTCGGCGGTCAGCCCCACTATGCGGCCTCGGCATCAGAACCGCCCTGACACCCCGGCGCGTCCACGGATCGGCGTGACGCAACCGATATTGCCATTGCAGTTCACGCCTTGAACCGAATGTTCGAGTTTGAACGCCGAAAGTCCGGCTGCATCGCCTGATCGAGAGGTACGGATATGGGGAAGTGCCTCAGTAACCGTTCCCTGCACTATAGTCTCATGATCCTTCTCGCAGCCCATCTTAGCCCTCAAGCGAATGTTCGCGTGCCTTAAGACGATATTCCGTAAGTTTGGTAAAATCGAATGTTTGTATGGCACCCATCCACGCAATGGATGGAGTGAGGACATGCGTTTAGTGGGGCACTGTCGCAGTAGTTTCGTCAGGCAGCAAGAACGAACAGCTGATTGACGAGACGGACTTCGCCTGTCGCCTGACTTTTCCGCTGGATGCAATGACCGCGGCGGATCAACCCCAGCCAGCAGCGCCGCCCGCACTGGCGGAAAGGCCGTCACTCCATTAACATTCCAACCGGACCACTCCATGGGGGCGGGTCAGTCTGAGAGGTTCTCAGCGAACTGCAGCAAGCTCACCAGCGCCAGTCGCCACGGGCATGCGGCCGGCTGCCCGCAAGGGGCAAAGAGGGACGCGAACTGGGCATCGGTAAAGATCGTCCCAAGGTGGTCACGCAGGCGCAGATAGGGGCTGCCATGCGGGAACGCGGCACGCGCGATGGTTGCCGTCGCGGCCGGGACATCTCGACATGAGGTCG